>NZ_JAVBIS010000001.1:0-1527009 GCF_030757775.1 Bacillus sp. MHSD_36 | reverse complement strand
CAAAAGCGAAACAAAAACTGAAAAGAAAGTTATAAATGATACTCGTAAACTTATATTGAAGATAGAATGAATACATTATTCATAAATTAACTAGTAAAGGGAGGAATGTAATATCTTGAATAAAGATTCTAAAGCTGTAAAAAAAGAAAAAGGTTTATTTGAAAGTGTAATAGCACCTATTATTGTCGGATTATGTTTATTTTTTATACCAGAAAGAATATGGAGGTGTATTGGTTTGTGGAATAGGCTTAATACTAATGCTATCGCTGTATTTTGTGTTTGTTAAAAAAAGTAAAAAAGGTTAGTTTAATATGAAATACCAAAAACATTTATTTACTCTCAGTTTGTCTACAAAAATAGAGTTATTACATGATTTTAGAAAAGATGGTGTAATTATATGTGGAATATAAAAGAAAAAGATTTAGATGAATTTAAAATAACATGTAGAAATCGCTTAAGCCCAGAAGATTCTATGGTGTTTATGTTTGGAGGAATAGTTTATAGTTCATTATTCATGCTTTTTATTTTGGTAGCATTAATTAAGATTGGCTGGGGTTACTATCCAACTCTCTTTGACAAAATAATTGTTAGTATTGAATTAGTGTTATATGGTTTGCAAGTAATCTTTTTCATTCTATATCTAATTCCAAAAGCTCGTTTCAAATATCAAAAGTTGCAAGCATTTGTGATATTATTATTTGCATTTCAGCTAGGAACTATAGGATTCACATTATTTATACTTCCAGCAATTTCAAATTATTCAATTGATCAAATTACATTATTGTATGTGGGTTTATTATTCCTAGGAGCAGTTTTTGTTCATCTGGTGACAACGATTGATACCTTTAAACAAGCAGAGAGTGGAGCATTTAGTATGGATGAAAGAGCAACTTCATTTTTTAGTAAAATAAAAAACAATACAATGATTGGTATTACGATATATGTACTACCCCTTCTTATTTTAATTTATTTTCATAATAATTATGAAACAGGGGTTTTAGTGGGGTATATGGCAGGAACCCTTGTAATGTACACAGTAGCCATAGGTGCAGCAGAGTTCCAATTATTAGCCTATTGTAGATTTAAATTTCCATCATTTTATATTTCGTGGGAGGAGCATGAAAGGGAACGTCAGGAATTCTTAAAACGTTATAAAGAGAGGGAGGAAAAGAAAGTGAAAGAAATAAAATAAGTTTTGGTTTCTGAAAATTCGAATAGAATATATAAGCAATTAAGGATTGTATATAAATCAATGCTATTAAAAATTAAAGCATCTTCAATATAATCTGTACGAGTAAGTAAATATCAGTAAGTAAAGGTGAGATGTATTACTTTCCAAAAAGGAACATAATGAACTTAAAAATGCCTAGAGAAATCAACGGGGTGTCAGTATGAAGTTAAAGAAGAAAGCCAAGATGATGATAGTTCTGTCAATAATAGCAAATTTATTAAGTGGATGTGGTTTTGGGGAGACGAAGATAGAGTATGAGAGATTAGTAAAGGCATTGGATGAAGGTGATATGAAGACGGCTATGTCTGCGAGTGATGATGGGTATGCTTATGTGAAAGAAGAGGTTAGGGATAGCACGTTTGGGGCGGAAAATGATAATCGCATTAGCGTTGTATATCAAACAACAGGAGGAGTATACAATATTAAAGAAAAAAAGTTCTATGGAACAACTTTGCAAGAAATTGCTAGTTCATTAAATAGTGAGCAAAAAAAAGAAGAGATTGTATATAGAACTAATATTAAATATGAAGATAATCAATCAAAAAGTCCAGATCAAAATTTGGATGTTTCAAATGTCCAATTTATATTTAATAGATTAAAGGGAATAGATAGTTTAAGACCCAAAAAAGATAAAAAAAGATTTAGTGAGTCATCCAAGGTAACATATTACTTAACTGAATCGGAATTTCAAGAAATAATTAATAATAAGTTAAAGGTGGACTACGATAAATTTAATGAAGCAATATTATTAATGGAGTTTAGTTCGGCGAAAGATTCAAAAGAAAATCCACTGGAATTCACTACAATAAGCATCACAATGGGATATGAAAAAAAGAATAAAGAAGGCCGATTAATAAGGCATGATCAAAAAATAGCAATCTATTTAAATAGTAAAGAAGATAATGATAAAGCTTCTAAAACCCGATATGAGGAGTATGAAAAACAATATTTGAATAATAAGTAATGTATAAAATAAGGGGAAAGGTGTAATTATGGCATGAGTAAAAGGTTAGTTAAAAAAATAGTTATTGTAATGACAGTAACGTTTTTACTAAGTGCGTGCAGTTTCGGGGAAACAAAAATAGAGTATGAGAGATTAGTAAAGGCATTGGATGAAGGTGATATGAAGACGGTTATGTCTGCGAGTGATGATGGGTATGCTTTTGTGGAACAAAGAGGTATTTATAGTACGTTTGAGCAAAAAGAAGATGGAGAGCACAGTAAGACAATTCGTCAAACTACGGAAGGTGTATATAATACAAAAGATAAAAGTTTATATGGAGAGGCGATACAAACAGTTGCGACTGATATAGAAAAAGACAAGGGAAAAAGGACAAATGAGAATTATAAAAAAGAAACTATTTATAGTACTCATGTTAAGTATAAAAATGGACAGGTGAAAAGTTCGGATTCAAATCTAGATGTTTCATACGTAAACTTAATTGTAGATCGTTTAAAAGGGATAGGGAAACTAAAGATGAAGCCCGAGGATGATATAAAAAGTTTGATCAGCCTAATTCAGTGGGATATCGACTAACTGAATCTGAATTTAAAGATATTATTAATAATAAATTAAAGATACAATACGATGAATTTGATGGAGCAACAATCGTATTGCGCCTGGATGCCCCCAAAAATCCAAAACAAATTTTGCAAATGAGGATAGATATAGACTTTAAAGAAAAGAATGAGGATGGAAAATTAGTAGAAAATATGTTCCAAATAATAACGTATTTTAATAGAAAACAGGATAATAACCAAGATGCGAGACAGGAATATTTAAAATACAAGGCGCAGTACAACAAAAGAGATGGTTAAGAGTTGCGATGAAAATAAAAAGGTATAAAATCAGTGACTAAGAAAATTGCATCTTTATTTTGGTAATATACTATAGTTCGGGGAAAGGTGGAGCTAACAAATGTGGAACATAAAAGAAGAAGATTTAGATGAATTTCGAATAACATGTCAAGATCGCTTAAGTCCTGAAGGTGCTACGGGTTTTATGCTTGGAACAATATTTTATATTTCAATATTTATGTTTATTATTTTTGTAGGTGATTTGAATTACTACAACAATTTTTTTGATAGAGCAATTGTTAAAACTGAAATTGTGTTATTTAGTATTCAAATTATATTTTTAATTATATATCTATTTCCGAAAGCATGTTTTAAATTTCAAAAGTTACAAACGCTAATCGTATTACTATATGCGTTTCAACTTGGAACAATATTATTGGTAGTTTCGATTGTTTCTGAAATGGCTGACAATTCAATTGGTAGGATGTATACCGGGCTACTAGTTGTAGGAGCAGTTATTATCCATATTGTAGCAACGCTAGATACATTTAAACAAGCAAGTAAAGGTGCATTTAGTAGTGATGAAAGATCCACATCGTTTTTTAGTAAGACAAAAGGGGCTATGATAAAGGGAGCTATAATATATATATTCATACTACTTATTTTGATGTATTTTCAAAATGATTATTCAATTGATTTTTTTGTTATGTATGGAGTAGGAACTGTATTAATGTATGCGGTTGCAATCGGAGCGGCAGAATTCCAACTATTGGCGTACTGTAGATTCAAATTTAAGTCATTTCATATGACGTGGGAAGAGAATAAGAGAATGCGTGGGAGAATTCGAAAGCGAAATAAGAAATTCAAAACGAAAAATAAAGTGAAACTTTAATCAGTGGGGGTTTTCTTCATCCCCCACTGATTATTAGTTGAACCAATCGGACTTTTATGGGCAGTTGATCCCCCACCTAACTTCTTTGCTTTCGCTGCATTTTGAGGTGGGGGTCTTACTGCCCATTAAAGCGGGATAAATAATATATTAATAGAATTTTAGTGCGCGAAAAATAATTGAAACGTATAGAAGGTGAAGGGCCAGGATGTGGAATATAAAAGAAGAAGATTTAGATAAGTTTAGGATGACATGTAATGATCGTTTAAGTCCTGAGGGTGCTACAGGATTTATGTTTGGAGGAATACTTTATAGTTCAATAGCTGTTTTTTCTATTATTGTATCAGGTGATTGGGATTACTGTATGGTCCTCCTTAATATAGGAATTGTTAAGCTGGAAGTGTTGTTATATGCTCTGCAAGTAATTTTTTTCATTCTATATTTATTTCCAAAAGCTCAATTTAAATTTCAAAAGCTACAAACACTTGTTGTATTATTAAATGCATTTCAAATGGCAATAATCTTACTCGTAGTTTTAATTGGTACTAAAATGGCTAATAATTCAATTGATCAGATTACATTACTGTATGCAGGATTGTTATTTTTAGGAGCAGTTGTTGTTCATATTGTTACAACGCTTGATACACTTAAGCAAGCGAGTGAAGGTGCGTTTAGTATGGATGAGAGGTCTGCTTCTTTCTTTAGTAAAACAAAAGGGAAGATGATGAAGTGGGCTACACTATACGCAGTAACTATTCTTATTTTGATATATTTTCATAACGATTATGGGTTTGATGATTTCTTTATGTATGTAGTAGGGACCTTTTTAATGTATACGATAGCAATCGGTGCAGCTGAATTTCAGCTATTAGCGTATTGCAGATTTAAATTTCCGTCATTTAATAAAACGTGGGAGCAACATAAAAGAGAGACCCCAAGATATCAAAAGAAAAATAAAAAAAGTAAATCGAAACGTAAGGCATAAAGAAAGTATGTATTGTAAGTTTTGATGATAGAAAAGTAATAATTTACAGGAGAGTATTTTAACTTCTAAAAGAAATTTTAATTATGTAAGGTGATTAAAGTGATTAGTAGGTTATCTAATTGAAAATGTAGAGTGGGTAGTGTGATGATGAAATGAACAAAAAAAGGGTTTCTAAAATGATTAGTATCATAATAGCAATCAGCCTATTACAAGCATGTAGTTTTTTTGAAGAAAAGATAGAGTATGAGCCATTTGTTAAGGCATTGGATGAAGGTGACATGAAAAAGGTTATGTCTGCGAGTGATGATGGGTATGCTTTTGTGGAACAAAGAGGCATATATAGTACATATGAACAAAAAGAAGATGGAGAGCATAGTAAAACAATCTACCAAACTTCGACAGGCGTATATAATATAAAAGATAAAAGTTTATATGGGAATACAACACAAGAAATTACCTCGGAAGTAGATGATAAAAATTATAAAGAAAAAGTTAATTATAGTACAAATATTATGTATAAAAATGAAAAGGTGCAAAGTCCGGATTCAAATCTAGATGTTTCATACGTGAACTTAATTGTAGATCGTTTAAAAGGGATAGGGAAACTAAAGATGAAGCCCGGAGGTGATATAAAAAAGTTTGATCAGCCTAGTACTGTTGGATACAAACTAACTGAATTAGAGTTTCAGAGTATTATTAATGATAAGTTGAAAATACAATATGATGAATATGGTGGTGGATCAATCGCATTGCATATTGATTCTAAAAATGGTTCAAAGCAGATATTGGAAGTAAGTATTGTAGTGGATTATAAGAAGAGAAATGATGAAGGTAAGTTAGTAAAATATATATCACAAATACATACATCTTTTGATAGTCACCAAGGCAATAATCAGGATGCGAGACAGGAATATATTGATTTTAAAGCACAGTATAATAAGAAGCAGTAATATTAAGAAGGGCATTTGCACGTAAAGATAATAGCGACATAAGTGTGATAAATGTTTCGATTTGTAGTGGAAAGAATTTGAGTATAAATATGTAGCCCCAATTGCTGGAGTAGATGCAACAATTGGGGCGTTTATCTGTCTAAATTTAGTTTGAATGCATAACATTTTTTAGTTAGAGTCCTCGCTCCTCAAGTAGTTTCTTCATAATAACGGTGTGAAGTTTTTGTGTAAGCGGCTTTTATTGCTAAGTTACGACTATTTCCTCTTATAGAGTACTTCTTATTATCGATACATCGTCCACATTCCAATGTCTTTAAATCCTAGTCGTTTATAAATTCGTCCAGCAGCTGGATTGTTATAAAATAAACAAAGTGTTCGGCCTTCTTTCGTAAAGTCTTGAATCATTTTTTGTAATATGAGTGAAGCAAATCCATTTCCGCGGTAATTCGGGTGTGTACATACGCCAACAACCATTGCAGATAATGAGTTTTCAGCGGAAGTTGAGGCGGATGCGATGATTGCGCCGTTTTTTTCAATATAATATGTACGTCCTGTATTGGTTTCGATAGCTTGTCTTAAAATTTTTTCTGATTCATGAGCAGTCGGGAATTCATCGATGCTACTTCTTAATTGCATAATTCGATCTACATCATCTATTGATGCAAGCTTAATCGTTTCATGAATAGGCGTGTCAGATAAGCTGTTGCCATTTAGACATTCACAAAAATACATTTCATTTTTGGCACCTAGTTGTATAGTAGGGGAAGCTTCAAATCTTTCTACAATAGTTGATTTTCCAGAGAGTTTAAGCGGCTTATATGCGGAAAGAAGTGCCTCATAATCAGTGGTAACAAATTCTTCTTTACTATAGGGTATGAATGCATCATGAAAGCGGAGTAAAATCGATTTTAATGCTCCGTTCTCTTTACATACGCCCCATAATTCTTGGAAGTCTGTTTCATAACCGAAAGCTTCTAAATCCCCAATAATAAACAAGTTAAAGGCTGCTTCTTCTTTTAGGTAAGCGAATACTTGTTCATGATCTTTCTTTGTTAATTTTCTCATCATAACGAATCGACCTCTTTTTTATTTTTCTAAATATTACAACTTAATTTTTTTGAAATCAATATAAAATTTTATGTTTAGTTCACCAACTTTCGGAAAAACTAGGAAAGATATGACAAAGGAGGTTATGAACGGTGGATCATCCAATTCAAGGGTTAATGAAAGCGGCAATGGAAAATTTGAAGGAAATGGTCGATGTAAATACGATTGTTGGAGAGCCTGTTCAAACGGCTGACGGTGGTGTAGTGTTAACGGTTTCTAAAGTAGCGTTCGGTTTTGGAGCAGGAGGTTCTGATTTCCAAACGAATGATGGACAAAGAGCAAACGGTAACCCTGCATTTGGTGGCGGTAGCGCGGGTGGTGTTTCTATTACACCAGTAGCATTTCTTGTAGTGAATAAAGATGGAGTAAATATTCTGCATCTACAAAATGCGACACATTTAGCAGAAAAAATGATTGAATTAGCTCCACAAACAATTGATAAAATTCAATCGATGTTCCAAAAAGATGAAAAGAAAGAGGGAAATCATCATCCTCAAAATCCAGATGAAATCCTTTAAAAACGCCTGCTTACGAGCAGGCGTTTTTTCTTGTAATCACTATGTAATAAAACACATGAAATTGTAAATAGTTTTTGAATTTTTTTCTATGTTTCTAAAATTTTTCATGTTAAAATATGCTATAGAATTGAAACATATAAAACGAAGGTGGCTAGGTGCTTTGTCTGGAGGATCTGACCAAGTAAAGAATATGATATATATTAATGGTAATCGTCGAGGTCATTGTTTTATTACATCAGGAATTACGTTTAAAGAGTTTGCAAGTAACATCCCTTCACCGCTTCATCAAGTGTTGCTTTTAAAGCATAATTTTGAATGGACAGATTTTCATTATCATACTTTATTTGAATATGTTGAGGAAGAAAATATACATAAGTTAATTCAAGCAGAGATTGATGAATTTGATGAATTTTGTTGGGTAGATTTTGATGATGCAAGCGATTTAGATGAACTAGAGCCAAAAGAAATTGCAGAGCTTTTATATTTGGCTCACAAAAAAGAACCACTTGCAAGAACATTCTTTCCGCTATTGAAAAATAGATTTGTTTATTTTTCACATGATGACGGATGGTACAACAAAGTGTATTATCGCAGAATTGCTGACTTTGTAGGGATGTTAAGTAAAGTCATTCCTTATAAACTCGGTGCTTTCGGTAAGAAACGTTTTTCTTTGTTCCAAAAATCAAAAATTTTCCCAGCAATTTCAAAAGAATTGATCATGGGGCTTATTCCATTAATGGAAGATGGTCTTTATATCGATCTCGCAGGGAAAATTGAGTCAAGAAGGGGTCTTGAAATTCCGGTATATGTAGTGGGTTCGTTTGAAAGTACGGATGAGGTGCTAGATAATATCGATGAATTGAAAGAAGAAGCAACAGAGACTGGTTGGCTTATTTTTGATAAGAAAGAACAAGAGTGGCAATGGGTTGTGGACTAAGAAAACTTGGCGCATGCAGTCAAGTTTTCTTGTCATTTGAAAGGAGTACAAATGAAGAAATATTATACAATTGTGGGTATTGTAAGTATTATTCTCGTGGCAATATTACTTATAACTTGTCCGAAAGAATCAGATTTTAAAGTGTATGTAGAAGATAAGTATGCCTTGAAATGTGACGAGAGTAGTTTTGAATGCACACAAAATGTAGATGGTAAAAAAGAAAAACTAAAATTTGAAAGTACAGATGCACGAAATGGTGTATTCTTTATGACTGTAAAACAAACATTTAAAACTGAAGCTGGTGTTACGAAAGAATATAGCGGAGTAGGAATGTTTGGTACATTTCTTTTTGTTTCAGAGAAGACTTTCTAGTAATAGAAGGTCTTTTTTTTATGCTTATGTTCATATAGATGAAGTAAGACAAGCATAGGAGGGGTATTGATGAAGAACACATGTATTGTTTGCGGCGGTGAGGAGTTTTTCTCTTCTACATTATATGCACGTACGAAACAAGATTGGGCATATGCGCCAAACATGTACCGTTTTGAAAAGGTGTTTATTGAGCCTAGGGATGAAGAAAATTATCCAGTGTTTCAAGAAATTACAGCAAAACATTGCTGTGGATGCGGTCATATTATGTTGTATCACGAATGAACACACCAAGTATAACTTGGTGTGTTTTTTTAAAACGCTGACAAAGCAAGCGGATAAAGTAAAGTAAATAAAACAGAAAAACTACCAAAACCAATTGCTGTATATCCAAGTGTTCTTGCTCCAAAATTGACAGCTAATAAGCCAACTAAAATTGCAAGAGAACCGAGTGTAACTGGATAAAATGCAATTGAGAAAAGCGAAAGAAATAAAGCGACATAACCTATCATTGCACCGGTATTTGTACCTTCTATTTCATTTGCAATTTCTTTACGCTTACGTCTAATTGGTATGCCAGCTGGTGATATTTCAGCTGCATACTCTTCGTTTTTTTCACCACTTTTAAAATGATGATTTCTCTTTCTTCGCATGTACATCCCTCTCTTTCAATTGGGTGTACCTATAGTATCTTTCATAAAGAGAAGAACATGAGTATGAGTTAAACCCAAGTAAAGCAAAAATTGGAGAATAAAGATTCCATCGTTAGCATGTACATCTCCTAATGAAGATAAACAGGAATTTTGGAAAATGGTGTAGAATGAAATGAGTGATAAACCGTGAAGGTAGGGGAATGCATGACGAAATTTAATTGGCATGAATCAGCAGAGAAGAAATGGGATAGTAGTGCAGAGTTTTGGAATCAAAATAGTCAGGAGATGTGGGATAGTGGGAGTAGGAGTACGATTATTCCATTTTTTGAACAATACGTGAAGAAAGAAGCCAAGGTGCTTGACGTTGGTTGTGGAGATGGATATGGTACATATAAATTAAGTCGCGCAGGCTATAAAGCAGTTGGAGTAGATTTATCAGAAGTGATGATTCAAAAAGGGAAGGAGCGCGGAGAAGGACCGGATTTATCCTTTATAAAAGGGGATTTTTCTTCCTTACCGTTCGAAAATGAACAATTTGAATCAATTATGGCAATTAATTCTTTGGAATGGACCGAGGAGCCATTACAAGCATTACATGAGATAAAGCGTGTTTTAAAAAGCGATGGGTATGCATGTATTGCAATTTTAGGACCGACAGCAAAGCCGCGAGAGAACAGCTATCCTCGTTTATACGGCAAAGACGTTGTTTGTAATACGATGATGCCTTGGGAATTTGAACAGTTAGCAAAAGAACAAGGTTTTGAAGTTGTAGATGGAATCGGTGTATATAAGCGCGGAGTAAATGAGAAGATGTTAGGTCAACTCTCTACAGAGTTACAACAATCGTTAACATTCTTATGGGTATTTATGTTAAAAAACGTATAAAGAACTGAAAGAATTTTTAGGAGGTAAATAAGTGCAGAAAATACAAAAAACTGATACAATATCATCAGAACCAATTAAAGGGGGACTAGGGTATATGACAACTACTACAACAGTTAAATCCGACATTGAAATCGCACAAGAAGCAAGTATGAAGAAGATTCAAGAAATTGCAGCTGAATTAAATATTTTAGAAGATGAATTAGAGCCATACGGGCATTATAAAGGTAAGTTATCTCTTGATATTTTTAAGCGCTTACAGAATGAGAAAGACGGTAAAGTTGTTTTAGTAACTGCGATTAACCCAACTCCGGCTGGAGAAGGTAAATCAACAGTAACAGTTGGTTTAGGTCAAGCTTTTAATAAAATTGGTAAGAAAACAGTAATTGCACTTCGCGAACCATCTCTTGGACCAACGATGGGACTAAAAGGCGGAGCAGCAGGCGGTGGTTTTTCACAGGTTGTACCTATGGAAGACATTAACCTTCACTTTACTGGAGATATTCATGCAATCACAACTGCCAATAACGCGTTAGCGGCGTTTATTGATAATCATATCCAACAAGGAAACACACTTGGAATTGATACGCGTAAAATCGTTTGGAAACGCTGTGTTGACTTAAATGATCGTGCTCTACGTAACGTAGTAATTGGTCTTGGTGGACCAGTTCAAGGTGTACCACGTGAAGACGGTTTCGATATTACAGTAGCATCTGAAATTATGGCCGTATTCTGCCTTGCAACAGATATTCAAGATTTAAAAGCGCGTCTATCTCGCATCGTAGTTGCTTATAACTTTGCAAATCAACCTGTAACGGTTAAAGATTTAGGTGTAGAAGGTGCGTTAACATTATTATTAAAAGATGCATTAAAACCAAACTTAGTACAAACGTTAGAAAATACACCAGCTATCATTCACGGCGGACCATTTGCGAATATCGCTCACGGTTGTAACAGTGTTATCGCTACAACAATGGCAGCAAAATTAGGTGATTATGTTATTACAGAAGCCGGATTCGGTGCTGATTTAGGTGCAGAGAAGTTTTTAGATATTAAAGCTCGTGCAGCTGGCATTAAACCAGAAGCTGTTGTTATTGTTGCTACTATTCGTGCGCTTAAAATGCATGGTGGCGTAGCAAAAGATCAATTAAAAGAAGAAAATGTAGACGCATTAGCAAAAGGTATGGAAAACTTACAGAAGCATGTTGAAACAATTCAAAGCTTCGGTGTACCTTTCGTAATTGCAATTAATAAATTTATTACAGATACAGATGCAGAAGTTGCATACTTACAAGAGTGGTGCAATGAGCGTGGCTATGCAGTATCCTTAACGGAAGTTTGGGAGAAGGGTGGCCAAGGCGGAGTTGACCTTGCTGAAAAAGTATTAAAAGAAATCGAAAAAGGTGAGAACAACTACGCACCACTTTATGAATTAGAATTGCCATTAGAAGAAAAAATCCGCACAATTGCTCAAAAAGTGTACGGTGCAAAAGATATTGAGTTTGCTCCGAAAGCACGTAAGCAATTAGCTCAATATGAAGGAGAGGGATGGAGTAACCTACCAATTTGTATGGCGAAAACACAATATTCTCTTTCTGACGATGCAACGAAATTAGGTCGTCCATCTGATTTTATCGTTACAATTCGTGAGCTAAAACCATCTATCGGTGCAGGGTTTATCGTTGCGTTAACAGGAACAATGTTAACAATGCCAGGCCTTCCAAAACAGCCAGCAGCACTACAAATGGACGTAAATGAAGATGGAAAAGCAGTAGGTTTATTCTAAAAGGTTGTAATTCATCTCGTTTATCTGTAAACTATATATACATCAAGTGGCGCCTTTCCATCGAAAGGCGCCTGTTTTTTGGAGGAAATTATGTTTGATCCAACTGCTTTTGATAATTTAAAAGTAATCGTAGAAGGCGCTGTTTATGATTTTGATTTACATGGAGATATTCTTGTAACAGATCGAAAAGATATGATGGACCTTGCTTCATTAAGTCGTATATATCATATTTCATTTCAATTAACAGAACCATTCGAACCGTTAGTAGAAGCAACATTCTCACTATCTGTAGATGCAAAGAACTTGTCTGGTGAAATATTAGAAGTACCACAATTTACACCAGGTTGTGAAATGAAATTAGCATTTTCATTCCCGATAGAAAAACCAGAAATAATGTGTGAAGAAATTGAAATTTTCATGCATTCTATATGGGGAAAAGAAAGAATGATTACGCAAAAACTTTCATACGAATATAATAAGCAAGCGATTTCATATCATAATAAGGTAGAGGTTCTATTTCAAAAAGCGATTACAGAAGACCATGTTGATGATTTAATAGCTGTTATTTCACACATGATAGAAACGGTGCGAACAATACAACATTTTCTTCAAAAATAGAGATAAAGGAGAAAAACAAATGATAAAAGATATGCAACCATTTTTACAACAAGCTTGGGAGAAGGCTGGTTTTAAAGAGTTAACTGAAATTCAAAAACAAGCGATTCCAACTATTTTAGAAGGACAAGACGTTATAGCTGAATCTCCAACTGGAACAGGAAAAACATTAGCGTACTTATTACCCCTTTTACATAAAATTAATCCTGAAATAAAACAGCCACAAGTTGTTGTTTTAGCGCCAACACGTGAGCTTGTCATGCAAATTCACGAAGAGGTTCAAAAGTTTACAGCAGGAACTGAAATTTCAGGTGCATCTTTAATTGGTGGTGCAGATATTAAGCGCCAAGTTGAAAAATTAAAGAAACATCCGAGAGTAATTGTCGGTTCACCAGGCCGTATTTTAGAATTAATTCGTATGAAAAAGCTAAAGATGCATGAAGTGAAAACAATTGTATTTGATGAGTTTGATCAAATTGTAAAACAAAAGATGATGGGCGCTGTACAAGATGTAATTAAATCTACAATGCGCGATCGTCAATTAGTATTCTTCTCGGCAACAATGACAAAAGCTGCAGAAGACGCAGCACGTGATTTAGCAGTTGAACCACAATTAGTACGTGTAACTCGCGCTGAGTCAAAAAGCTTAGTTGAACATACGTACATCATCTGTGAGCGACGCGAAAAAAATGATTACGTAAGAAGAATTATGCATATGGGCGATGTCAAAGCAGTTGCTTTCTTAAATGACCCATTCCGTTTAGATGAAATTACTCAGAAATTGAAATTCCGCAAAATGAAAGCAGCAGCTCTTCATGCAGAAGCAAGTAAGCAAGAGCGTGAAGCAACGATGCGTGCATTCCGCGGCGGGAAATTAGAAATTCTACTTGCTACTGATATTGCGGCACGCGGTATTGATATTGATGATTTAACACACGTAATTCACTTAGAATTACCAGACACAGTAGACCAATATATCCACCGCTCAGGACGTACTGGACGTATGGGTAAAGAAGGAACTGTCGTATCTCTTGTAACTCCACAAGAAGAGCGTAAATTACTGCAATTTGCGAAAAAACTAGGTATCGTATTTACGAAGCAAGAAATGTTCAAAGGATCGTTTGTAGAAACGAAACCGAAAGCACCAAAGAAAAAGAAACCAGCGTTTACTGGGAAGAAGAAGCCTAGATAAATAATGGGAAAGACGTAACTATTTGTAGTTACGTCTTTTTTATTTGTAATTGAATAATACAAGGAGGTTTATTAATGGTTATTAAAATATATCTATCATCATTTTTTAAATCAACATATGTACAAGGAAGTAATATAAAAAGAGTCGAATATTAAACTGATACGAAATAATAAAAAGAAGGTACATGTATGAATAGGAAATTAGGGATGTTTTTAAATACGAAACATATTGAAGTATACAAAGGAATAAAAAAGGCGAGAGAATGGAATTTAGAATATATTCAATTGTATGCTATGAATAAGAACTTCAACTTAGCTAATATTCCAATGGTAGAATGGACTACTTTAAAGAAAAGTTTATTTTTTAATGGAATACAGGTTCCGTCATTAGCAATTAACTTTGGAGAAAATGGAATTATAGGAATGGAAGTTGACCGTGCAATAGATCAGTTTAAACATATTACTGACAGAGGTTTGGAGCTGGGAGCAAAGATAATAACAGCTCATATTGGGGGAATTCCAGATGATGAAAAAAGTGCGTACTATGATAAAATGGAACAGGTTTGTTATGAGGTAGGGAATTTAGCATTCAAATTTGGAGGAGTCTTCGCTATTGAGACAGGATCTGAAAAAGCAATAGTGTTAAAACGATTTTTAGAAACTATAAACTCAAAAGGACTAGCTGTTAACTTTGACCCAGCAAATATAATAAGTGATGTAAATGAAAATCCGGTAGAAGGTTTATTACTATTAAAAGATTATATAGTACAAACTCATATTAAAGATTGTAAAGAAGTAAAAAATAAAAATTCAAGTAAGTATATAGAAGTCGCAGCGGGAAATGGTGAAGTGGATTTCGATATATTTTTTAAGGTATTAGATGAAATTGGATTCGACGGATATAACATGATTGAAAGAAATGATTATTTTGACGAACTGGATGGGATGAGTCAGTCGATAAATTTTGCAAAGAAGTACATATCAACTCAAAAGGAATAACGATAGCACTTGTAGAAACCTACATAGAATATAAAAACCATTAGGGGGAAATGAAATGATTCATAAAGTTGGACAAATTATGTTATATGTAAACAATCAAGATGAGGCAGTCAATTTTTGGACAGAAAAGGTAGGGTTTCATGTAGTTGCAGAAGAAGATAATAAGCAAGGAATGAGATGGATTGAAATCGCTCCGAAAAGCGGTGCAGAAACGAGCATTATATTACATAATAAAGAAGTGATTTCTAAAATGAGCCCAGAATTAAATCTTGGTACACCATCTTTAATGTTCTTCTCAGAAAATCTTGAACAATTATATACAGATTTAAAAAATAAAAATGTTACTGTTGGCGAAATGGTAACTATGCCTTCTGGTAAAGTGTTTAACTTTGCTGATAGTGAAGGGAATTATTTTGCGGTTATGGAAAAGAACAAATAATAATATTGCTTTGTAAAAAACCCCCTCAAATATATTGAGGGGGGTTACATGTTTGAAGTAGATTTTTCATTAGAGAGTTGATTAATATAAAATACGCCTTTTTCAATAGCTGTCTCAATATAACCAACGATTTGATTAAACGTAAATACTTGTAAGTCTTCATGCAAATGTTGCTCTGGATACAACATATCTTCAAAAAGATACTTTCGAAATTCTGAAACATTTTCTTTAGAAACCTCTTCAATATCCACAATGTGAGCTTCTTGATTGAGAAGTGAGAAGAGCTGTTGTTCTTTATCGTAATGATGAAGCAACTTTGCATTTAATAATTTAAAATCGTTATAGTACATAGGTGCGATCGTTTCGTCATTTTCGATTCTATTTTTTAGCCACGGTAGAAAAAAGCCACTTAGCCAATTGTCATCGGCAATGAGATGTGTGTAATAGCCTAAGAGAAAAGGGGAATCCATATGATCTCTATATTTTTGAAAAAAAGAATTGAAATCTATCCTTCTCGTATAATTTTTCGTTGTACCAGCGTAAAAGTGTGAAGTTCCTTTTTCTTCTGCTGAATGAACCGCATCAGGGGCTACCCCTCCAAGTATGAAAGAAGTTTTATCTTGAATACATAGTTTTTCGGCAATCTTGTTAGCGATAATAGCATGCATAATTCGTGATCCCATGAATGACACCTCGGTTTCAAGTATTCATTTCAGGAAGAGGACTGAACAGTTAGTATTACTTTCCCTGTACTTTTTCTACTTTCGACCCATTCATGTGCTTTCCCTGCATCTTGAAGTGGAAAAGATTTCGTAGCCTTAATTTGCAAACGTCCGTCACGCAAATAACGGAATACTTCATTTGCAGTTTCTTGGAGTAGTTCAGGACGTTTTTTTCGTGTAGTTCCAAAGCTAAAACCGAGTATAGAGCGGCAACTTGCATGTAAATCTTTCGTTTGGAAATTGCCAATTTCACCACTAGCATTACCGAAATGAACGAGGCGACCATAATAAGCAAGACATTTTAAACTTCTTTCCGAAACCGTTCCAGAAATAGAATCTAAAATTACATCGACCCCTTCGCTATTTGTCAGCTCATTGACCTTCTCTACAAAATCTTCATCTTGATGACAAATAACATAATCAGCTCCAGCCTCTAAAGCAATTTCTTTTTTTGCTTCACTTCCGACAGTACCTATAACTGTTCCAGCCCCTAATAGTTTTGCAAGTTGAATTGCTGTAGTACCAATTCCACCAGCAGCTGCATGAATGAGCACAGACTCACCTTGTTGAATCCTTGCAACATTTGCGAGTAAATTATAACTTGTGAAAGTTACGATCGGACAAGCAGCTGCAGTTTGGAAATCGACTTCATCAGGTAAAGCAAAAATAAGATTTTCGTTTGCGACAACATATTCTGCGTAAGATCCATTTTGAGGAAAAGCGATGACTCGCTGTCCAGGATAAATATTTTTTACATGAGAACCGACTCGTTCTACAACACCAGCGACATCTATCCCTGGTATAAAAGGTAGTGCTTTATTTCCTTTTTTACCATAACGGGATTTAATATCGGCGAAATTTACACTAGTAGCAACCACGCGAATTAAAACTTGATTGTTTGAAATAACCGGCATATCCACATCTGTATATTGCATCACTTCAGGACCACCGAACGACGTTACAATGATAGCTTTCATTAAATATCCCCCTAAATTTGACTATATAAATCATTTTAAATCTTTATCAGAAATTGGAAAATTATATAATAGTTATGTGTAGTTATAAGTGAAGCTTATGAACATATTGAATCATTATATTAATCTATATAAAAAACTTTTGAAAAAATCGAACGAAATATGGATTACTTGCCAATATAAAGTGTAAGACAAAGGAGGGATGGTATATGAAGGATGAAACAGTGTATATAGATTTAATCAAATTAACTTTATCAGGCAATAAAGAAGCGTATAGCGAATTGTATGATGTAACGATTCACGAAGTATATAAGACAGCACATTTTTTAATAGATGATAAAGCGGATGTAGATGATGTTGTTCAAGAAATATACATACAACTATATGAATCGCTTCGTAAGTATGATAGCGAGAAGCCATTTCGTCCTTGGCTAATTGGACTTGCTATTAAACAAATTCACTCTTATAGAAGAAAGAGGTGGATGCGACTACGAATTATAAAAAAAGCAGAAGAGCAAAGAAAACCAGTACAAATTGATTTTTCTAACGATGTTGTAAGTAAAATATCAAACCAAAAACTAATCGAACTTATTCATAAATTACCGTATAAATTGAAACAAGTTATTATCTTAAGATACTTACACGACTACTCTCAAGAAGAAGTAGCACAAATATTACATATTCCAATTGGTACTGTGAAATCTAGAATTCATTCGGCCTTAAAGAAACTACGTCAAAAAGAGCAAATAGAAGAAATCTTTTTAGGAGAGGTAGGGAATGTGAAATGAGTTTAGATTGTAGAGTTAGAGAATCTATACAAGAGGAAGCGAAGGAGATTGTTGCCCCGCCGGAGTTAAAAGAAAAAGTAATCGTTCAAATAAAAATGAATCGTGGTGGAAGTAAGGTGAAAAAACGTCTTATCGCAGGAGTACTTGCAGCAGCTCTTTTAATCCCGACGACGGGTTTTGCGTATCAATCTATTATGGCGGATGGTATATACGGATCTTTCGAGAATTTAAAAAAACATGCTGGAGCGATGACATTAGAGGCGTACATGCGTTTTAGTGCAAAGCTATCAGAAGCAAAAGATGAAATGGGTACAAAAGAATATGAAGTGTTTACAAAAGAACTAAAGAAATTAACAAATGCAAAGCTTGCGTACGGAGATTCGAACGGTAATATTGATTATGATGCATTATCGCCAGCAAAAAGAGAAGAAATGAAAAAGGTAAGTATGGGCCTTCAACCATACTTTGATAAATTAAATGGTCATAAGTCAAGTAGAGAAGTATTAACGCAAGAAGAGTTTGATCGCTATATGGAAGCTTTAATGACACATGAAATAGTACGAGTGAAGACAAAATCAACCGGTGCAATAAAACTAGAAGAAGTACCTGAGGCATATAAAGAAAGATTTATGAAAGCAGAGCAGTTTATGGAGTATGTAAATGAAAAGGTGCGATAAGTAAAAAAGCTCAGAGTCTAAGCTCTGAGCTTTTCTTATTGAAACGTAAATATATTAACCACCTATGCCTTTTGCTAGCGATAGGAAATATGAAACTACTAGTATTAGTCCATTTAATACTGTACCAACTATTCCGAATAACCAATTTTTTGATGCTATCGCAAAAATAATCCCCAGTAATGAAAGAATACCTAGTATGGAAATAACTAAAGTTAAATTTGCATTAGGCCCTCTTAAAATAAAGAAAGAAAATATGCTTGCGAGAAACATTAGACACGAGAATCCAAAAAATCTATACATAATAATTCTCCCTTGATTGAAATGTAATTTGACTTAATACATGACTCCTTTTAGTTTAACATAAATTTCCTTTTCTCATGTATAGCGACTTTTACAAGTAATATTGCATTTATAAATAAACCGCCAAAACCAATGACATTTAAGTATTGGTTATCAATTATATTTTTTCATATTTGCAATGTCTTTTTTTATAAAACAATCTAAAAGGGAATAACCAGCTACTAAACTAATTATCGTAACAAAAGTTGTATTTATAAGAATAATATTAGCTAAATAAGGTAAGTACGAACCAACCGGTGAAAAGAGTAGAGCTGGAGAAAAGGAAATAAATAGAGTAGGCAACGTAATAGCAATAAATTTATCCGGTTGAAAGCTCCAGTTGTGTTTACTCGTTTCGCGATTAATAGATTGAAGGAATCGTAATAAAATGCCGACTATAAGAGGGAAGAGTGTAAAGTAGAATAATCTTGGATAAACGTTAAAGTTTACTTGCGCGTCTGTATCTAAATAAAATTGAATTTTCACTCCGACAAATAATAATAAGACGATAAATAATGTGAAGCAGAGGTATAGCATCACTTTTTGCATTATATTCCACCACCCTTTACTCAAAATATATTCAAAAAAAGAAGAGATATACAATAACAACTGTTGTATATCTCTTCTTTTACTGTTAGTTAATAGTGGAGTTTGCTTTTGCTTGCTTCGTGAAATAATCAATAATGCCCATCGCGCTAATTTCTATATCTAGATGTAAAATATTATAAACGGAATGATCTGATGGAACGTTTAATTTTGTAAGATGAGAAGAGATCTTATCCATTAATACAGTTTGTAAAGCTTTAGTCGCTTCATCGAAATCATTATACTTTTCAAAGACCTCTTTACCAGTATGAACGAAAATAGGTAGCCAATGTTCCAGTTGGTTATATACTTCTGTAACATTGGAGGATGCACCGTAATGACCGAAATAAATAGTATCTACATTCATACTTAGAATATGATTTTTAGAAGCAATCATTGCATCTGGTTGAAATTGTGAAGGCGACGTTGATGGTAAATATAGTTCTACACCAAGGTCTGCGAGTTCTCTATAATAAATTCCAATTGTATCGCCAGTGAAAATACCGTTTGTTAATGAATCATGAATGCTAATATGGTGCTTCGCATGTCCAGGTGTATCATAAAATGTAAGGGTGCGGTCTTCTGCAATCTTTAACGTATCACCATGTTGTACAATACGAACACGTTCTTCTTCAATTGGAAGAATTGGATCGAAAAGTCTATCGAAATCTTCTTTGTACACAGCTTTTGCGCCTAAAATGAGTTTTGTTGGATCAATCATATGACGAGCACCGCGAGAATGTACATATAAAGTAGCACTTGGGCACTTTTCCATCATTAAACCAGCAGCCCCGGCGTGATCTAAATGAACATGTGTAACGATAATGTTTTTTACATCGTTTAAATCAATATGTAATTGTTGTAAGCCTTCTAAAATATACGGAAGAGAAGGGGCTGCACAAGTTTCAATTAAAGTAATATCGTCACCTAATAAAACGTACGTACCAGTTCGTTCATTATGTTGTAAATCGAAATCATCAATAAGATATAGGTGAGAAGATAATTGCTCTACCTTTTTCATCTTTACCACTCCTTATATACGATATGTAACTATTATACGCTAAAAATACAAAAAGGCAGAAAACGAAAGCTCCGTCTTCTGCCTTTTTGTCATGTTATTATTGCCTTTGTTGTTTATTAATAGACATAACGAATAGTCCAACAATCCCACCAACTAATGGAAGCATAATCTCTCCTGCTAAATTAAAGTAGGAGCTTAAAAATAAACCATTTACATCGATTACCCAGCCAATCACATACAATAACATCATATATAGTACGAAATAAAACTCGCGATTTGAAATCGTTTCATGTTGTGCAGTTTTCATAATGAACACCATCCTTTTCTTTTATAATGGAATATAAACTGTCACATTTTGTTCACAATTCAATTGTAAAACTTTCCAACATAAAAGTCTAGGAGTTTGTGTCGAATTTTCGAACGGAAATAAAGCGCTATTATTTTAGCCTGTAAGTACGTAATAAGAGCTGTATATTCATGAATGTAGTATAGTATAAACATAGAATGATAGTGAAGAGAGGGGTAAGGAAAATGACAGTTTATGATTTTTCAGCTAAAACGATAACAGGAGAAGATAAATCGTTAAAAGATTACGAAGGAAAAGCACTTCTAATTGTAAATGTAGCTAGCAAATGTGGTTTTACACCACAATATAAAGGATTACAAGAAGTATATGATAAATATAAAGACCAAGGACTAGAAGTACTCGGTTTCCCTTGTAACCAATTCGGAGGACAAGAACCAGGTACAGAAGCAGATATTACTAGTTTTTGTGAATTAAACTATGGTGTGAATTTCCCGATGTTTGCAAAGATTGATGTGAAAGGTGATAAGGCTCATCCTCTGTATACATACATGACAGAACAAGCACCAGGTTTACTAGGTATGAAAGCAGTGAAATGGAACTTTACTAAGTTTTTAATCGGAAAAGATGGGAAAGTAGTAGGGCGTTTTGCACCGCAGACAAAGCCGGTAGATTTAGAAGTTGAGATTGAGAAAGTACTTGGAGAATAACTAGAAGTTTCACTTTAATAAAAAACGCCTCAAAGAACAATGTAGTTCTTTGAGGCGTTTTCTTTCAACTCACATTATCAAGATTAAATCGCTGAATGGAAGTCATTTGATTTAGGCGGAGAAGCTGCTTTTTTCATAAGGACTTCCCATAAGTGTACGGATTTTCCCCATTCCGCTGCGACCTGTCCCTTTTGATACATAGCGTTTTCATAACTGAAAGTAAACTGTTGCATATCATTCGAGTTGTAAAGTGTATCGATGTGGAGAGCATATTCTCGGAATGTTTGACTTTCACCCCGTCGTATACCGATTCTCGCAAATTGTTTCAAAAGTGCGCTGTAAGCTTTGCTATAAACAGCATCATCTTTTTGATATTTATAGAAAAGAATGATAAAAAATGTAATCCATTTCATTCTAGTAGCAAAGAGAGTATAGCCGATAATACTAATTGGTATCATAGAAAGGAATACGTACCACCAAGAAAATTTATTTTTAGAATTTGTATATTTTTTAGTAGGAGTTTCTTTTGTATCTTCTATTAAACTTTTGAGCTTTGCTTCATTGTTTCTTTGGTGCATTTGCGCATTTTGAGAATTAGTTTCTTCGCTATTTTGTAAAGTAGGAGCAGGAGTATTATTTGTGAAATTATAGGGATTGGTAAATCCTTTTGTTGGTTCGAATGGAATCCATCCGTATCCTGGGAAATATACTTCGACCCAAGAGTGTGCGTTATCGTTCGCGATTTTATATACATCCTCACCTTCTGCACCAACTAGTGTGTTATCAAGAGTTCCTTCTGTATAACCTTTTACCCATCGAGCGGGAATTCCAGCAGAACGAAGTAACACGATCATAGATGTTGAGAAATTATTACAGTAGCCGCTTTTTGTATCGAAAAGAAATTGATCTACATAATCTTGGTTTTTGGCAGGGAACAACACATTCATTGTTTCATATACGAAAGAATGGTCGGTGAAGTAATTTTCAATAGCTAATACTTTATCATATCGGTTGTCTTTATCATTTGTTAGATTAGCAGCTAAGTCTCTTACTCGCTGCGGTAATGATTCGGGAAGTTGCGTGTACTTTGTTATGAAATAAGGATTTGTTTCTTGAGCTTCATTCGTTTTTACAGCTTTTAAGTTTTCTATGGAAAACTCCGGGACCTCATACGTTACTTTATATGAATGTAAAGTAGTAGAAGAGTCTCCGTCCATCGTATAGATTTTTTCTGAAAATGGATCAATGCTGTATGATACATTAGAAGGAGCCTCAACAGATACTAATCCTGCTGGATAGGTAAGGTGGGGATAGCTTTTTTGCATGTTGATTGTTGCCGTAGTTGTCTCCGTTTTTGTATTTTGTTCGTACCAGCTCACGACGTCGTTTTTATTTTTAAAAGAAATCTTATTTTGATTTTCAGAAACCTCCCAGCCTTTTCCGGTATAAAAATCTTTCGTTTCAACTCTCCAATATTGTTTGTTTTGCGTTTGCGCTGTGAAAACAATTGTAGGATCCTCCTTAAAAGGACCGCCTAGTCGCGAGTCATCTAAACCATACCCAATTTTAGAAACTTCTTGTTTTTTACTTGTTTCGGATGTATTGAATTTTAAAAAATCCATTGGGTTTGACCATTGAGGGCCAAATTTTGGAGCAAAGTATGCGATGGTTGCTAATAATACAATAAATATTGTTAGAGGTTTAAGTAATTTTGAGATTTCTCTAGCATAATTTTGTAAGTGTTCCATCTCTTTTATTCGTTCTATGCGAAGAAGACTAAGCATAAAAAAGCCGATGACAACAGTACGAACAATAGCGTAGTTTGCATGATATAAATGTAAGTTATGAAAAACGGTAATATAAATGATAGTCAATAAAAGAAATAACAACCCACGTTTTTTATGAATCATCCAAAAAGAGATGAAAGCACTCAAAAACCAAAATGATATAAAAAATAAAAGTGTTGGAAAAACTGGAGAAATATCTAGCAAATTCCCCTGAAATAACAGGGAGAAATTTCGAGAAATATCAGTAAAAAATTTCGTTAGCCAAGATGGATTTATAAAAGCATTTTTATAATATAGGAAATGAATGATGAATAAAATCGTGATGATCTTTATTGGAATCTGCCACTTTGTTTGAAAAAAAGAGAGAGTGAAGCAAATCCCTATAAATATTACAAAAATATCTAATCTACCTACGTTTGTAATACCTATGAGGGGCCTTAGCCATTCTAGTAAAAGTAGAAATGCGCATGCATGCATGAAAAATCTGTTCATATCCAATTGTTTTTTTGTTTGTAATGTTATCATTTGCTCACCTCAAAAAATACGTTTGTATAGTGGTTTTCATAAACCGCTTTTACAAATATTTTTCGTTTTTGTAGAGTTTCTAGAATACTGAGTTCTCGATGTGAGAGTTGATTTGCTTTTTCTTTTACGACAAACACCATTAATTTTCTATTTTTAATAGCAGCAAAGTCAGCTGCCTTTTGGATATCTGGAGAAAGATCGCTTGTCACGAGTACAATCGTGACGGGCTCATAAATTTTTCTTAATTCCATTTCTACACTCCGGGAGAGCGGGAATACACTATCTGCTTGTACTTTTGCTAAATGACAAAAGATTTGATGCAACTGACTATCTCCATTGTCTAAAGGGAAAAAAGTTCGTTCTTTTCCGACAGATACGAATGACGCTGGTGAATTTTGCTTCAAGACAGACCTGACAATAGAGGCAGTAAATGTGACGACTGATTCGAATAGAGGGGATGGGGTTCTGTCCATGAATATCATAATATTATGGCTGCGCTGTTGTTCAAACTCTTTCGTCATAATGTTGTTTGTTCGGGCAGTTGCTTTCCAATCAATCCATGAAAAGCGGTCACCAGGTTTATAGTCTCTCACACCGACAGAAATGGAAGAGTCTTTTACTAAATTTATATTTGCTGAAAGTGCTCCTTGTTCGAAATGATTTTCCATTTGTCGATATGTTATATCTACATATTGGGGATAGACTAAAAATGTATCTGGAACTGAAAAAGTTACTTCTTTCTCCATCATACCGAATAAATCACCAGTTTTGACACGTACGCTTGAAAAAGCGTGCTCTCCTCTAGGGATTGTTTCAATTGCATATTGAAACGAAATATTTCGTTTCAATCCTGGAAAGAGTATTACTTTATTCATCTTCGTTTGTTTACAATTTGTAAATTGTGATGGCAACACATCTTCTATAATTAAATAAAGTAAGGGAAAAGGAAAACTTCTTTTTATTGTAATCGTACTTAAAAATGGTTCTCCTGCTACATATTCGTCTTGATTTGTTATTCGTTTTACTTCAGCATTCCGTAAAGCATAGAAGGGGAGTAATAGTGAATAAAGGCCAATAGGAATTATACTGTAAAACAAAAACCAACTTACAAATCCTCCTTGAAGCATAGCGTATACAAATATTAAGACTAGGCATAAAGGAATGAGTGATAACTTAGTAAAATGATAGAGTGCTCGTAGTATCCGTTTCATCAAAGATTCATCTTCCTTTGAGTAGGTACGGTAGTTCGCGCAACGATTTTTGCGATAACTTGTTCTCCTGTAATTCCTTCAAATTTTGCCTCCATTTTTAAAATGAGTCTGTGAGCCAATACGTAAGAAGCTAAAAATTTAACATCGTCTGGAATAACATAATTTCTACCATGGATAAATGCATAAGCTTGTGAAGCTTTCATTAAAGCAATCGAGCCACGTGGACTTGCACCAAGCTGTATAGAACTATAAGAACGAGTCTGACTAACAAGCTTTACAATGTAATGCTTGATTGCCTTGTCCATACTTACTTCCCGTACGCTCTGTTGTAAATAAAGTAATTCTTCTATTGTAGTAATAGCTTGTAAATGGGAGAGAGGATTCGTTTTTTCCATCCGGTTTAAAATTTCAAATTCTTCTTCTTGTGTAGGATATCCCATTTTTAGTTTCAATAAGAAACGGTCGAGCTGTGCTTCTGGTAAAGGATATGTTCCTTCATACTCGACCGGATTTTGTGTAGCCATTACAAAGAACGGTTTTGGTAACGGTCTTGTCATGCCATCTATTGTAATATTGCCTTCTTCCATACTTTCAAGTAAAGCAGACTGTGTTTTTGGAGATGTACGATTAATTTCATCGGCCAGTATAAAATTCCCCATGATTGGTCCAGGTTTGAACTCAAATTGGAGCTCTTTCGGATTATAAATAGAAACACCTGTTACATCTGATGGCAGTAAATCAGGTGTAAATTGAATGCGCTTGTAATCAGCATCAATAGATTTAGAAAGCGCACGTACTAACATTGTTTTCCCAACGCCAGGAACATCTTCTAATAGTACATGACCTTCAGCTAAGAGAGCTGTCAAAGCTAAGATCGTTTCTTTTCGCTTTCCGACCATTAACTTTTCAATATTACTAATTATTTTTTCTATAATGGGATGTAATGAATCAAGCTGGTGCATCGTAATCCTCCTAATGTTATTATCGGTTTCTAATTTATTTAGTGGAAAATAGAGTTTATCTTTCTAGTTGCGAGTAGTGAAACTCTTATCTTTAATTCTAAGAATATTCAGATTATTTATCTGATTACATCTAGTATAATTGTTTCCGCAACTAAGGGCAATATGGTAAATAATGATTTGTAGTTTTATATGAAAAGAGAAGCGAATAGAATAGGAAGCTTGGTTATATGGGTAGAGAGAGTTGAGAAGTATAAATATTTTTCACACAATGAAAAAGAGGGACATGAGCATTGCTACTCATGTCCTACGACTTATTTATTCGGGGAGTAAAACTTTTACCTCAAAACTCGGCTGGAGCAAAGAAGTTAAGTGTGGGATGAACAAAACCGCCACTCATTATAGTTTCACTTTATGCTTTCGTAATCGCACGCGGAAATAAAATATTATTTTCTAAATGAATATGCTCAAATAAATCAGACTCTAGAGCTTCAAGACGTTGGTAAACAAGTCGATAAGTGCCACAAGCGCCTTCTGGAGGAGTAAAGTCATTTGTCACTTTACGAAGTTCTTTTATAATATTTCCAGCATGATTGTGCTCATTTTCTAGTTCATCTACTACTTTACGTAACTTTGCATAGTTTTCATCAGTTGGATTTTGTTCAAATTCTAAAATTAATGGAAAGTCTTTCGTTTCTTCTTTAATTAAATGCTGTTCTAATTCCATTTTAAGTTCATGAAATAGCTTATGAATTTGAGCTAAATGAGGCTGATTCGCTCCATGAACGCGTAACACTTTCGTCACATATGGACTTAACTGTGGTAACTCTTCATTTAAATAACGATGATGCTTATTAATTACATAATCAATCAATTCACGATAAGAAGCATTTTTCCAATCAATTTCAGATTCATTTAATCGTTTCGTATTATGATAAAGCGTATTTAACTCTGTAATTACTTCAGAAGCTGATAAATTTCTTTCATGAATTGCATCAATAAGTGGCTTATTACCACCACAACAAAAATCTATTCTATATGATTTAAAAAGATCACTAGCTTTCGGGAACTGTGTAACAATCTCACCAACAATTGAAGTTTCAGTAAATGTATGTTCCATATGAATGCCTCCATAAAGTTTTAATGTAGTATCTAAATTAAGAATACCGATAAATGAAAATCAATGTGGTGATTGAAATCACTTATTATGTGTCTGATTTGAGAATAATAAAATGAGTTTTATAAAAGGAAGAGAGAGGGGAGATAAATAGTTGCAATACTGTGTAATAAAAAAGAAGCTTACTAGAAGCTTCTTTTTTACTACTATTTTTCACATGCAACTCCATCGCCATCACGATCAAGATGTGAGTCATAACCTGGTTGTCCTTTATATAGAGGAGCTTTCCCGGCAGCTCTAACTGCGGCACAATTTTTGTAATATGCACTACTAGTATTTCCTGCAGCAAGTTGTGTTTGAGCTTGCTGTGTGTTTTTCTGTTCTTCTTGTTGTTTACGAGCTTGTTCATCAGCTTGGCGTTTTTGCTCTTCTTGTTGCTTACGAGCCTGTTCATCAGCGAGACGTTTTTGTTCTTCTTGTTGTTTACGAACTTGTTCATCAGCTTGGCGTTTTTGCTCTTCTTGTTGTTTACGAGCTTGTTCATCAGCTTGGCGTTTTTGCTCTTCTTGTTGTTTACGAACTTGTTCATCGGCTTGGCGTTTTTGCTCTTCTTGTTGTTTACGAGCTTGTTCATCGGCTTGGCGTTTTTCATCTTCTTGCTTCCGAGCTTGCTCTTCGACCTGACGCTTCTCATCTTCTTGCTTTTGCATTTTTTCGTCCGCTTCTTTCTTCCCCAGTTCTTTTTTCTTCTCGCTCTCTTTTTCTTCGGCATTGTTAGAAGTAACTTTTTTACTAGTGGCTGCCGTCTTTTCAGAAGAAGGAGCTGAAATACTTGAAAGTGCAACAAAAATGACAAATAAAATAGCAGTGATAATAAATTGTTTTTTTGCGACACCAGTCTTTTTAATTACGGATAAGATTGCTAGAACAAGGAAAAAAATAAATAAAATTAAACTTAAAGTAGCAAAAAAATCGATGACTGGGTGTTCAGATTTTGTAGTGCCCATTCCTATTAAGAGAATTGAAATCATAAAAAGAATAACAGTAGGACGACCATATTGTTTTGCTTTTCCATTTTTCTTAAAGAATGAAATGATACATAAAATTAAAAGAATAAAAGCAATAAAAAATAAAGCTGCACCAATATTACTCAAAATTGCCATTTTTATACCTCCATTTGTAAGATTTTCACTATTGATTATATAGGAACTTATTGGATATTACACGATTTATATAAATTTAGAAAATTAGTATTTTTAATAGACTTATAAACATTTATTTTATATATAAGGAAAAATAGATATATTTCCTATTACATTTTTTAATTGAATTCATAAAGTATAATATATCGATTGAAAGGAGGGGGTTTAAATGGAATTTCAATTATTGGTAACTTGTATATTACAAGAAGGTAATGCTTTCTTTTTAGTAACGAAAGTAGACGATGTTATTACGTTAAAAGTACCGATTACTGCGGGAGTAGCAGGTTTATTCTTAGCTTTAGGTGTACCAAGATGTTCTTAATTTAAATCTCTACAGTAGAAAGAGGCGGACAAGCCTCTTTCTACTAATAAATAATTATTTTATGTAAACTAAAATAATATTTTAGTAATAGCACATTTAGAATGGACATGCATATACTATAATGTTTTTTAAGTTATGAAAATTAAAGAGGTGCTATTATATATGAAAAGAAGAACATTTGATATTCCAGTTACATTACGAAGAGAGTGGTTTTTAATAGAGTTAGCCCATTTAACGAAAAAATATGGAATTGAAATTGCAACTAGCAAAATGGAAGCTGCACCGTTTTTAAGAGATCAAGTTACGGAATCGAAAATAGGGTCAGGCCTCCAATATGATAAATATGATGATGAGTATATCATTGAAAATTAAAGGATACCATCAAAAAAATTCTCTATAACAAAATATAAAATAAAGCAGATTCTAAATATGGAATCTGCTTTATTATGAAATACTTCTAGTCAACTATCCTCTTTCTAGTGTTTTTCCTACATATTTTTCTTGTGTTATTCCGAAAGATTCACGAAGAATGCGAGCATAATCTTTTGATTCTATTGGTCGTTTATTTTTGATGCCTTTAAAGGTTTCTGTATAATTTTTATTTGTTAATGATACGTGCCCATAATCAGTTAATTTACAAGTAATAGCTCCTTTATTAAAAGGAGATTCTTTATGTTCTACAATCACTTTTTGAATGTTATTCACCTTTTTCTCATCTATTGAATCTAAAGTAAAGGCATAGCCTATTTTCCATTCGTGTGAAGGTTCAGATTGCAAGAAATTTGTAGATTCCCCGTTAGCTCCTTTTCTCATTTCTAATATGTGTGTACCTTTTCGGGTAGTTCGTTTGCGAATTCGATATTCTCCCGTTTGAGAAGAGACGACTTCTCCGGTAAAAGGGACTGGATGTAAAGGTAGATGAGATGCAAAACCTGCGTCTATAACATAATCTTTATAATTATGATTTAATATGATAATGACATGACCATCATCGGGTTTCCATTTATTATCGTAAAGATCATAAACGGTACCGGCTACTTTATATACTTGAAACCCACAATCCATTAAAAAGTAATACAATAAGGAGTTTAATTCATAACAAAGACCGCCTCGTTTTTGAATAAGTAACTTTTCTATTAAGTTATTTTTTGAGATGTCTTTAATAGTACCAGCCATAATATCGAGATTTTCATAGGGGAGAATCAAGCCCATTTTTAAGAGAATTTCATCTAAATCATTAAATGTTATTTTTTTTGCAGGAATTTTTAGTCGTTTAAAAAATTCCTTTTGTAAATTGGTCATCATAAAGCATTCTCCTTTCTTTTTACAGAATTTTCTTCTGCTCACCGATAGGTTAGTACTTCTAAAAGTTTAATTCAAGTCTGTGAAAATTATCATAATATATGTTTCTGGAAACCTTACTATCTATTTAGAAATTTCAGTTTAATATTTAATCGTAGGAAAGTCTTACAGCATAAGCTTCTATTCGTTTGTTTTATATTAAATTAAATAAAAGGACATATCTTCATTAATCTTTTTTTATAACTAGGTGGTAATAAAGTGTTTTTTTACTAAAGTTTTTTCAAGATTTGTATACTTTATATAGACAATAATGATTTAAAGATATTTGGATTTAGTACGGTTAACAATTATTGAGAAACTTTTTTATAGTGTTCTCTCAAAAGGAAGAGATAGAAACAAAGAGAATAACGTGTGTTAAGGAAGAAGGGGTACTAGTAATCTCACGGGAATAAAGACAAGATTTTGTTTAAGTAAAAAGATTATCTAGTATTAAGAGGGAAGATAAAAAAATATTACAAAGAGCACCTTCTTTCAAAAAAAGTGGGGGGAGTAACATGCGATTGATGAGAAGATATGTTGCCTTACTAATTGTATTTTTTATCATGGTCCCAATAATTAGCACAAATGTGCGAGCAGAAGTTGTAAAAGAGATTAAAACAGGTTTTCCAGATCAAGAAGTCTTTACACCTGGAGACTGGTTTTTAGGCCAAAAACCTGCTAATTATGATGAGAATAAACCTCCAATTCTTTTTGTACAAGGGAGGAATGGGAATGCTGATAGTTGGTATGGTAAGACAGTGTATCACGATATAAATGATATGTATGACTATGCTTTGAAAGCAGGCTATCAAACAGTTTTTATACAATTATATGATGCTGCTGGAAAAGGATCAGCTAGTCAGTGGGATAACGGAAAATTGTTAGCACAAAAATTAGAAGAAATATATAATCATTTCGGTAAAAAAGTTAATATTGTAGCACATAGTAAAGGCGGTATCGATACACAGGCTGCATTAGTAGGATATGGTGCAAATCGATTTGTCGGAAATGTTATCACGCTTGCGACACCACATCATGGATCAAACTTAGCTGATTTATCATATAGTTGGTGGGCGGGATGGCTTGCTTCTATATTAGGTCAAAAAGATGATGGTACGTACTCATTACAAATGGGGGAAATGGCAAAATTTCGTTCAACGATTGATAATAATCCAGCAGCTAAATTAAACCGTTACTATACAGCTACTGGGACTAGCTGGGGACCAGTATTTTCTGCGTTATCTATGGGCGGGTTATATTTGTCATCATACGGTTCAAATGATGGACTAGTAAATGAATGGAGTGCTAAGTTGCCGTATGGAACTCATTTATTTACAGATTCCAGATTTGATCATGATAACATACGAAAAGGATCTGCTGTTTTCTCGCGAATTGAGCCATATTTACGTACATCAAATGTAGCCGTACCAACTTTAGTAGCATCCAGCACTAGTTCAAATGAAAACATAGAACAATTAAATACAACTTCAAACCAAAACATTTTAGGAGGAGAATTGCCACAAAATCAGTGGATAGAGCAAACTGTTGCGGTTGATAAAAAAGCGGAAGGAATCGTTTCTATATTAACTGCTTCGTCTGATGTAGAAGTACAAATGATATCACCAAAAGGAAAAAAATATACAAATAAGGATAGCGTTATAACTACTGGCGAAGGTGAATCTTTCTTTAATGGTGCGACAATTAGAACATTTAAATTTGATAAAATGGATGTAGGAGAATGGAAAGTTAAAATGATGGCGAAGCAGTCGAAAGATGCATATCTAGTTGTAAGCGATTACAAGACTGGCGCGCCATTTGTTCTTCAAATGCCTACAAAAGTTAAAGCGAATAAATCTGAGTATAAACTGAAAAAATCACCTATGGCACCTGAAATGAAAGGGGATCTTTCTATAACAGTAAGAGTCGTGAATAAAGAAGGAAAACTAGTCTCTGAATATAGTGAATTACAAAATGTTAATAATAATACATTTACGGGTGCTTTGAAGGACATAAAGCAACCAGGAGTATATAACGTTACGATGGATATAAAAGGGATGAATAAAGAAGGACAACCTTATAGTCGTACAATTGTTAAGTCATTTTATGTGGAGAATTAAGAAGGAATGAGAAGCTTTTAATATAAAAAGTACCGAACTTTTGCAGTAGAAGAGTTCGGTACTTTTTTCATGTTTATTAGGTTAGAAAAGCATTATTCAATAAAAAAAGATGCTGAAATAGCATCTGAATGTGAAGATGATTATTAACTTAGTTTTATAACTGTTAATTCAACTGCATTGATACCATTATCACAAGTTGCAATACTTTGACGATTAAAACCACTGTTATTTTTCAGTTGAAGAGTTGCATTAGCTGGTACTGTAACAATCGTTTCACCTGCTAATTGAAGGCATTCGTTATTTGATGAAGTATTCATTTGAAAAGCAAAGTCACCTTGACTATTAGCAAGTGGATTGTCATTTAGAAATATAGTCATGACTGGAATATGTGGAAACACAGGATTTACAGTAGTGTTAATCGTTGAAATGAAAGAAACCCTATAATCACCAGCTTGACTAAATTGTATAGTAGTAGGATTTAGTAAGGAAACTCCTCCTGCTATAGGGCCAACGTGATTAAATGGAAAAGGATCTCCAAAAGGAACAGTTATAAACTCTGTTTGCCAAAAAGTGCCGTATGCCGGACAGCTTTTTTTACAGGAACTAGAAGAGGAATTGCATAAGCATTTTTTATATGAGCTAGAAGAAGATTTACATGAACATTTTTTATTAGAGTTTGAAGAATGATAGTATGAACCCAATATATTACCCCCTGTTGTGAATGAATTGTATACACATAGTATTTTATGCTTGTCTTATATATAAGGTGATAGATTTAGAAGTATAAAATTTGAATATATTGAAATCCAGTAGTAGTTGTAACAATTTTTGAAGAAGAAAAGGTTAATGATTTGGTGAAAAGATCAAAGGAGTCTCTTGGCAGGTTTAATAGAGGCTCAAGGTTACACCTGTAAAAGTAAAACCAGTATCCTTGATTATTTGAATATTTATATATTAGAGTTTATAGTCATTGTTCTTTATTTATGTAATAGGGCAGGAAGAAGAAGAAAAGTATCGAATGAATGTACATATGTAGCATTGTTTACTTTTGATGTGAATAGAAGTTAAAGATACGTTGAAATATTTTATACCGTAACGAAGGAGTAATTAAATTATAGAGGGAGCAACTTACATGGAAAATATATTAAAGGTATCTTCAAAATCAAAACCAAATTCAGTGGCAGGTGCAATTGCAGGTGTACTAAGAACGAGTGGAAATGTAGAAATTCAAGCGATTGGGGCTGGTTCTTTAAATCAAGCGATTAAAGCAATTGCAATCGCAAGAGGGTTTGTTGCTCCAAGTGGTATCGATTTAGCCTTCGTGCCAGCATTTCAAGAGGTTACTATTAATGACCAAGAAAGAACGGCGATTAAATTAATTATTGGTCCTAGGAAGAAAAGGTCTTAATAAAGAGTGTTAACAAAAGGAATTTGAAAAGGTTGATAAACAAAGTAATAAAAAGACCACTTTTAACAGAGGTGGTCTTTTGGTGTTTTCGTATTTCAAACTGTTGATACGCCCCACATACTGAATTCGTAGTGGTATTCAGTGCGCTCAATAACTATCCCGAATTCTAAATTATCCTCAACTAATACAAAATCTGCATATCTAATTAGAAATCTTCAAATAGTTAATGATCTCTCTGAATTATCGAACAGTTCAGGAGTGTTCAGCTTAACTGCTTCGATTTTACCACCCTTAGAGAAAAAGAGCCTCCCTTGATTAACTGGAAATGTAATAGTTTTAACTATTTCTTTTAAAAATGTTATTGAAAGTCGGCGGTTTTCTTCATAATCAGTGCTACCAAAATTTTTTATACTTGAATTTTGTTCTAGCGCATTAAATAATTCTTTACAAAATAAATCATTAGATTCTGCATCCATAAATGCCTCCATTCATTTTGTAAGTATTTAAAACGCAAAAAGAGCACTTTAAAAAAGCGCTCTTGTGAGAGTATTACACTTCATTATAAAAAGAAAGGAATATAAAATAGTGTATGTCTTGTCTGCAATTGTGTTTGTACTTATAAAAATAAAAGGGAAGCTAGCAAACACTAACTGCTTGGTTCTCTAAGAGGGAACAAGGAGAAGACCTAATGTCATATACATTATTGACGTAATATTTAGTTTTATCATATTTAAATCAAAAAAATGAATTTAATAATTACGATGCCATTAAAGATACTTAAAACACACTAGTAATATTAAGTACAAAAGTAAGAACAATGTAAGTGTGATTGTAATTATACTTCTAACCGTTGTTTTCGCAGTAGTTGACGTATTCATTCCTATAAGGCCACCAATGAATGTCCAAGCTGTTAATATTAGTAAAAAAAATATTGGTTCGGTAGAACTCCAATTCATCGCTGTATTAATAGATTCATTTTCAAAGTATAGGACAAGTAAACCAACACAAATAAATGAAAAAATAAAAGACCATAAGTTTATAGTATGCTTCATGATTGCTTCTTTATTAACATGATGTTTTTTACTAAATTTTAGCAAAGAGTAAATGGAATTAAAACAAAATAATCCTATTAAAGCGAGGTTGGGAGAATGACAGCCTTGAAAGAAAACTTAGAAAAGCACAGTAGATTCTTCTATTGTTGGAAAGCGTGTTGTTTCAAAAGTTAACAATCTACGTTGCCATGATGCTCCATCTTGGCAGGATAAAGATGTTGCTGGCTCTGTAGATGCAGGCTTAGGGTTCACAATTGATATGAAAGTCATTTTCAATGGATCGTTACAATATAAAGTACACAATAGCAAAGGCAAAACATACTATGTAACAGCGAATGAAGCCTATGTGTATGTGAAGTAAAAACAAGGGCCGTCCTTAATTGGCGGCTTTTTTTATTTGTTGCATAGCTTTTTTCAAAATGCTATTGGTTAAAAGGAGACAAAAAATAAGACCAATCACTATGGTCTTATCATTTTCTATCCGTTATGGTAAAACTAATGTGATTTGTCTTGTCTTTTCCTACGTACCTATCATATCCAAAATCATACGTGTTTGGTGACTCGTTTTCGTCTCCCCCTTTAGCGACTAACTTATCTATCTCTTCTATAGATAGTTTTGTGTCTGCAATACGAATCAAACATTCCATTAGTTTATGATACTGTTCATATTTTGTCTTATCCTCAAATACTCTCATGTTTGTTGTAACTGAAACGGAATTTGATACCCAATCACTCTTACCCATCTTTGAATAAATCGTGAATCCATTCCAGTTTGCGGAATAAACTCTGTCGTTTTCCTTTTCACGATACTCTATCTTTGAATCCTCAATCTCAATCATACCGTTTGAGTATTCTTTCAACTTATTTTCAAAGTCTAATTGATGTGTGAACCCTTCTTCTATAGTAATAGTATCCTTAGCTGATAGACACCATACGAGCATCAGTCCGATTACGCTTGCTAATAGTACTTTAATTTTCATGTACATTACTCCTTACTTTAATTAGTTACTTTCTTATATCCGTCTTCGTCCATAAGAATCAAGGACAGTGCTTTATGAGTTGGCTCCTTTTTATTGCTATGATATTTAAAATTTACTTTTAGATAATGCCTTTAATATTGGTTTTATAATCAGACCTATTAAACGAAAATTTTTAAATATAGAGCGTACAACCTTTATGAAGATGCCCCTAAATCAAATAATATATCAAGTATGTATTATTACAAGTTACTCTATTACTTTGTATGTACTTCCATTTGCTTATCAAGTGCTTTGGCGTAGGCATCCTTAGTTTCCTGGTTTAACTTATAAATTGCTTCTTTCCACTGTTCTCCATCTACTCCTGACATATATGGAGTGCTTTTTAATATAGCTAGTTGAATTTCCTGTCCATCTTCTTTATTAGCGTCTTGTATTAAATTTGTTCCCTTTCTTGCATCTGTTACTCCTTCTTGTATGAGTCTATGAATGTCTTTGTATTTATCAGGTACTTCTATGTTCTCCATACGGTCTAAGGCTTGAACCATATCGTCTGCTGTTTTGAATACATCTTTATACCCCTTATTATTCTTTGTAGCTTCTCCTAGTTTTAACACTATTAAGTCCTTCTTGTATTGAAACTCTACCAGTTGCTCACAAATATAATACGGATAATGTTTTTCAGATATTACTGTTTTCGACATTACTTTACTAGTTTCCTCAGTCTTAGGGGTAGAACCTTTATCTCCTATCCCACAACCTACTTAATAATAAAATAGGTATTGCTAATGATACGAGTTTCGTTGCTTTCATTATGTATCCTCCATTTAGAAAGTATTGTAATTAATTAACATATTGTACCATAGCATAAATTAAATAAATAAGATATGAAGTTTTCTCATCCTTAAGAGAAATTTTGGACGTTTTAACAATATGAAAACATGTATTACGGTTGTAAAAAATCCCCTTATTGGTTCCTCAAGGTATGGGAGATTTTTTTATGCACCCATAGATTCACTTTCCAAATAAAACTTGTCCATTAAGTTATTTACAATTTTGTTGAAATAAGCAAATGTTCAAGAATGGGAACGCTAATACCTATTTATCAAGGGGATTTAATACAGTTTAATTAAAAGGTTATTATTTGCTCACAAATAATATAAAAACATGTGAAAAAATATGAAATATCCTTTTGAAGTAGAATATAATAAATGAAAAGCGTCGCAAATGCTTGTATAACAGGCATTTGCGACGCTTTTATAGTTTTTCTGAACAAAAAATAAACAACCCTAAAACTGCTCATTCTTCTCCCAAGATTCCACAATATAATGTGCAATCGTCGGGTTGAATCCTTTCCCAACTAAAAACATAATCGCAGCAACTTCTGTTAGAGCGTGTTTGTGTGATGTATGTTTTGCTTCATTTAAACCGTAATCTACCCAAGGTTTTACAAAATCTAGTACAGGTTTCTTTAAAGGTAAAAACTGTGTACCGACAACTTGTTGAATTTGTTGTTGCGTTGGTTCTGTAATCGGTCCAGGCGGTAAGATTTGCGGTTGTGTAATATCAAGTGTTGGGCCTGGTGGTAAAATTTGTGGTTGTGCCGGATCAATTGTTTGTGGTGCTGGGGGTGAAACACGCGCGTCATAGTTTGGTTGGTACATTTGCGGCTGATATTGTGGTTGTTGAGGCTGAGTTGTGTATGGATTTTGTTGAAATTGTTGTTCTTGATTTTGCGGTGCTACATATGGATTTTGAGGGTATTCATAATTTGGACGTGTATCGTATGCGTTTTGTTGATATTCAGTTTCTTGATTTTGAGTTATTGCATATGGGTTTTGTTGAAATTGTTGTTCTTGATTTTGTGGTGCTGCATATGGATTTTGAGGATATTCATAATTTGGACGTGTGTCGTATGCGTTTTGTTGATAATTAGCTTCTTGATTTTGTGGTGTTGTGTATGGATTTTGTTCATATTGTTGTTCTTGTTCCTCATATTGTTCTTCATACCGTTCTTCCTGTTGCTGAGGGTAAAATGGTTGTTGTGGGTAAGGCGGTTGATTATTATAGAACATGTTTATTCCTCCTTCATGATGATGCCTACCACCCAGTGTATGGGCGGACAAGAAAATATGTGATGAAAAAATGCGGGCGTGTTACAATAAGTAACTGGGTGAAGATAAAATGACAAAACAAGAAAAGATTCAAAAAACAATTACTTTTGTAAAACATATTTTAGAAAAAGATGCGAGTGGGCATGATTGGTATCATATTGAGCGCGTACATAAACTGGCGATTTCTTTATCCGAGCAAGAAGGAGGAAATCGTTTTATAATTGAAATGGCAGCATTACTTCACGATGTTGCTGATGAGAAGTTAAATGAAAGTGAAGAAGAAGGAATGAAAAAAGTTTCTGATTGGTTAGAAGAGTTACATGTGGAAGAAAAGGAAAGTAAACATGTTCTTCATATCATCGCCAATATGTCTTATAAAGGTGGTCATGGCGGTAAAGTGGAGTCACTTGAAGGGAAGATTGTTCAAGATGCGGATCGCTTAGACGCTCTTGGTGCAATTGGAATAGCTCGCACATTTGCGTATGGTGGAGCGAAAGGGAGATTAATGTATGATCCAACTATTCCGCCTCGTGAAGTGATGACGAAAGATGAATATAGAAAAAATAACGATCCATCTTTAAACCATTTCTATGAAAAACTTTTGAAACTAAAAGACTTAATGAATACGAACGCAGCAAAACAAGAGGCGGAAGTTCGTCATCGTTATATGGAACAGTTTATTGAACAATTTATGAAAGAGTGGAATGCACAAATATGAAAATGTTAACTGTGGAAAATTTATCAAAATCATATGGAGAAAAACCGTTATTTGATGGATTATCATTTAGTATTGCAGAAGGACAACGTGCCGGAATTATCGGTGTAAACGGTACAGGTAAATCAACTTTATTAAAAATTATTGCAGGGGCTGAAATTGCTGACACAGGTGATATGACTCATTCGCGTGGGTATACAATTAGTTATTTATCACAGCAACCGGAGTTTGATGAGCAATTAACAGTATTAGAGCAAGTCTTCCATGGTGATACACCTTTAATTCGTCTTCTTCGTGACTATGAAAAGGCGCTATTACATATTGAAAAAGATCCAAGCAATGAAAAAGTACAGGAACAATTATTTGCAGTGCAACAACGTATGGATGCGATGAGTGCGTGGGAAGCAAATGCGAACGCAAAATCGTTATTAACGAAACTAGGAATTACTGATTTTACAGCAATTGTTGGAAATTTATCTGGTGGACAGAAAAAACGTATTGCGATGGCACAATGTTTTATTGAAACACCAGATCTATTAATTTTAGATGAGCCTACGAACCATCTTGACCATGAGACAGTTGAGTGGTTAGAGGAATATTTAGCACGATATACAGGTGCAGTATTACTTGTAACCCATGATCGTTACTTCTTAGATCGTGTGACGAATCGTATTTTCGAATTAGACAATGGAAAACTGTATAGTTATGAAGGGAATTACAGTACGTTTTTAGAAGCGAAAGCACTTCGTGAGGAACAAGAACTTGCGCAGGAATCAAAACGTCAAAACTTATATCGCCGCGAACTAGCATGGATTCGCCGTGGTGCAAAAGCTCGTTCGACTAAGCAAAAGGCACGTATTCAACGTTTTGAAGAGTTAAAAGGGCAAGAAGGACCAGCTGCAAAACAGTCAGTTGATATTGCGCTTAGTGGTAGTCGCCTTGGGAAAAAAGTACTCGAGTTAAAAGATGTAACGAAAAAATTCGGTGATAAAACTGTATTGAACAACTTTAATCATATTGTGAAACCAGGCGATCGTATCGGAATTATTGGAGCGAATGGTAGCGGGAAATCTTCGTTATTAAATATGCTTGCAGGTAAAATATCTCCTGATAGTGGTGAAATTGAAGTTGGACAAACAGTAAAAATTGCTTATTATACGCAAGAAAATGAAGAGATGAATTTAAATCAACGTATGATTGAATATATTAAAGAAATCGCGGAAGTCATTCATACGACAGACGGAAAAGTAATTGGTGCGTCTCAAATGTTAGAGCGTTTCTTATTCCCGCCACATTCACATGGTACACCGCTTGGCAAATTATCTGGTGGCGAGAGAAGACGTTTATACTTATTACGTATATTAATGGGAGAACCGAACGTACTATTACTGGATGAGCCTACGAATGATCTAGATACACAAACATTAACGGTGTTAGAAGATTATTTAGAAGATTTCCCAGGTGTCGTTTTAACTGTATCGCATGACCGTTACTTCTTAGATAAAGTAGTAGATGAATTGTTCATTTTTACGGGAGAAGGAGAAGTGCGCGAATTTCTAGGTAGTTATACGGATTACTTAGAAATGGAAAAAACGAGAGAACTTATTGAGAAAGCGGAAGTGCAAAAAGAGAAAAAAGTAGTAGAAGAAGCACCGAAGCAACAACGTAAGCGTAAACTCTCATATAACGAACAGCGCGAATGGGAAACAATTGAAGATACAATTGCAGAACTTGAAGAAAAACTTGAGTCAATTGGAGAAGAGCTTGCAAATGTTGGTTCTGATTTCACAAAGGCACAAGAATTATCTGAAGCACAACAAAAAACAGAAGAAGAGCTAGAAAAAACGATGGAAAGATGGAGTGAACTATCGGATATTGTTGAAGGATTAAAATAAAAACAAGCTGCATATATTGAAAAGTAAAGAGAAAAACTTTACACTATTGGTAGAACCTATTTTAGGAGGGAAAAAATGAGAACATCTAATCCAATGTTGAAAAAAGAGGCATTCCGTAAAGAAGGAGCAAGTGCTTCTGCGATGACTATTGGCGGAACAGTAGGCAAAACGTTTATTATGCTTATCTTGCTACTTGCAACGTCTGTCTATTCATACATACAGATGATAGAGGGTACGATGAAAATGCCAGTATTAATTGGTGCTTTAATCGTTGCGGCAATCATCGCATTTGCGTCTATGTTCTTCCCGCGTATTTCACCTTTTGGTGCACCAATCTATGCGGCGGTAGAAGGGGTTGTATTAGGTAGTATTTCAGCGGTTTATACAATGAAGTTTGGCGATTCTATCGTTTTAAATGCTGTATTACTAACAATCTCAATTCTATTTGCAATGTTAGTGTTATATGCAACACGCGTAGTAAAAGTAACGGATAAATTCCGTACAGGCGTGATGGCAGCAACACTTGGAATTATGGTTATGTACTTAGTCGTGTTTCTACTAAACATGTTTGGTGTAACGGTTCCGTACATTCACCAAGGTGGTACAATCGGTATTATTATTAGTGCAGTTGTTATCGTAGTTGCTGCATTAAACTTATTACTAGATTTCGATTTAATCGAAAATGGTGTACGTAGTCAAGCTCCGAAATATATGGAGTGGTACACTGCGATGGGACTAATGCTTACATTAGTTTGGTTATACTTAGAAATTCTTCGTTTCGTTTCTTACTTTACGAAAAATGACTAATAAAAAATCCTGCATGAAAAATGCAGGATTTTTTTATTTTTAAAGATAAATCGATGGTATGGTATAATATGGATGTTAGTAACTTGAGTTAAAGGGGGATGGAATATGATGAAAGAGAAGAAAGGGATTATGAAAAAACTATTTTCTAAAAGTTTTTTCATAGAACTAGATGATGCTTTAACGTATCCATCATCAGAAGTTATTACTTCAGCAATAGAGGGATATGCGGCTGAATGTAATGAAAGACTAAAATTTGAGAGTAAAGTTAAACCGATTACTTTTTACTTAGAAAATGTAATGTACCGCGTTGAGATAAAGATGGCTCGCGGTGGATATTACATTTCATGCAGTGAAGTGTAAATTTTTGAAACCTTACATGTTTGAAATATGTAAGGTTTCTTTTTTGTTTTTATAAGATATAAAAATATATTTTTTTATTATAAAGTATATTATTTTAAGCTTTTTACCCTTCACACATTTTTCTTTATAATGAAGAAAAATATGTGAGGTGGTATAACTTATGATGAATCGAGTTGTATTAATCGGTAGATTGACAAAGGAGCCAGAATTATACTACACAAAGCAAGGTGTCGCGTATGCACGAGTATGTGTTGCGGTGAATAGAGGTTTTCGAAATAGTTTAGGTGAGCAACAAGTAGATTTTATTAATTGCGTCGTATGGAGAAGGGCAGCTGAGAATGTAACTGAATATTGTACGAAGGGTTCACTTGTTGGAATTACCGGACGTATTCATACGAGGAATTACGAGGATGATCAAGGAAAGAGAATATATATAACGGAAGTTGTGATTGAAAATATTACATTTTTGGAGAAAAGGCGGGAGGGGGCATCACAATAAGAGGGCTTAGTAGTATAGCCCTCCATCATTTTGGATTAATCCCTTCCCAAACAACATCTAATTGTTGATTGAGTATATTTTTCGCATTTACTTCATTTACATGTAATAGTGAATGGGACATTAATGTATAAAAATAAGTACTCATAATAGTAGAAGTGATAATATGTATATCCCATTGACTGTTTAATTTTCCTGTCTCTTTCGCCTCTGTAATAATTGAAGACAAACCTTGTTGTAGCTGTTGTATACTTTTCACTTCATTTTCTACTAAGTAATTAGACTTTATAATCTCAAAGACGGCATGCTTCATTAAATCACCATGTCCAGTAAAACGGTCTAGTAAGTCTCCTAGAACAAGTTTAATTCTTTCTTTTGGATGTTCTACATTTTCATATGTTTTTAAACTTTCATTCCATAGTTCAATTTGAGAATCACCTAAAAATAATAATATGTTTTCTTTTTTCGGAAAGTAATTGAAGAAGGTTCCTTTTGCAATCCCGCATGCAGTAGTAATATCTTGAACCGTTACATTTTCGTACCCGCGTTCTTGGAAGAGTTGTACTGCTTTTAGGAATATAAGTTCTTTTAATTCTTTTTTTCTCGTTTCTCTCAGCATATAATCTACTCCTAACACAAACAATTATATCTGTTCACTAGATAATCTCAAATAAAATCTTACTTTATGATTAAGTTAAATGTAATTGAAAGAAGGGTAGAGAATGCTGTTTCTTATTTTTGTTATAAATGAAAGTTGTATAGTTCATGTGCTTGCCTCTCAGAAATCCATTTCGGGATACGTTTCATTACTTCGTTTCTTACTATAGTTAAAGGTTTACTTTCTATTTGCGCCATTTTTCCAACTTTCCATGCAGTGTTTGAGATTTTTTCAATTCTATCTCGTCTTTTTTGTTCGTATTCCATAAATGCTTGGCGATAGTGAGCATTATTCTTAATACATTCAGCCAAAATAATCGCATCTTCAATCGCTTGACAAGCACCTTGACCTAGATTAGGAGTAAGAGCATGAGCTGCATCCCCAATAAAGACGATGCGCTTTTCAAAAAACTGTTTCATTGGTGTAATGTCTATAATATCACGATGAATCATATCAACGTCTGATGCATTATTTAATATTGATGGTATGGGATGGTGGTAAGATTTGAAATGATTATATAAATCTGCTGTTGTGTAAGCCTTGTATTTTGGATCTCTAGCTTTCGCATTTATGAGCGCATACCAGTATACTTCGTTATTTGGTAGAGGGACGATACCAAATCTACCGTTTGTTCCCCAAGTTTCAATAAAATCGTTCGTTAAAGAAATGTTATTAGTAGGAGTTACGCCGCGCCAACACGTATATCCTGCATAACGATAATTATCCCTTTGTGTTACTTGTTTTCGAACGACAGAATGAATACCATCGGCAGCAATGAGTATATTGCCAAATGCTTCACTACCATCTTGAAATACTATTTTTAAGGCGTCTTCTTCATTTCGTTCTATTTTTACACATTCTTTTCCCCATTCGACAGTATCTTCTTGTAGTTCAGAAAGTAGTAATTGATGTAAATCTTTTCTATGAATAGAGTGCATTTTTGGATAACAAGCTGGAATAATCAATTTATTGAAAATAGTTCCTTTTTCGGATACAAGCTTAAAGCCATCACTTTCGTTGCTGAATTTTTTTATTCTCTCAGAAATTCCGTATGGTTCAAGTGCTTGCATTGCATTCGGAGCAATGATAATACCTGCACCAGCAACAGTAGGCTCAGTGTTTTTATCATATACTTTTACTTCAATCCCTATTTTTTGTAAGGAAATTGCTGCGCATAGACCAGCAATACCGCCACCAATAATTATGACATTGTTCATTTGTTATCACTCCACCTTCGAATGACTTTGTTCATAAAAATGACCATGGTCATTTTGTGATTTAAGGTTAATCCCTTTTCATGTAATTGTCAATTATACTTTTAACTATAGTTATGGAACGATTAGGTGAAAATAGAATGAAACTTCCCAGAAATGTAGAAAAGTAAAGAGTAAAATTAAGCATCCCAGTAGGAGTATAGAGTGATAACATGTTACAATACAGCTAAGAACATGCAATAAAGGAGAGTTTTTTACGTGAAGATTAAAGCAATTGAACCGACGCCAAGTCCAAATACAATGAAAGTTATTTTGAATGAAGTATTACCATCAGGAGCACGTAATAATTATACAAATGAAAATAAAGAACAAGCACCAATGCAAGTGCAAGAAATTTTGAAGATTGAAGGTATTAAAGGTGTATATCATGTAGCCGATTTTTTAGCAGTGGAGCGAAATGCGAAGTTTGACTGGAAAGTTTTATTACAACAAGTTCGTGCTGTTTTCGGTGAAGAAGTAGTAGAAGAAAGTGAAGAACAACAACTTGCTCATTTTGGAGAAGTGAAAGTGTTCGTTCAAATGTTCTTTACAATTCCAATGCAAGTAAAGTTAACAGATGGAACGACGGAAGAACGTGTTGGTTTACCAGATCGTTTTAAAGAATCAATTATGAAAGTTCAAATGTCTGCACCAAACGTTGTAAAAGAGCGTAAATGGGTGGAACAAAGTACACGTTACGGTAATTTTGAAGAAATCGGGAAAGAAGTAGTAGAAGAAATTGTTGCTGCTTATTCAGAAGAACGTGTAAATGAAACGGTTAAAGAATTATTAAATCAAGCAGGTGCTGTTGAAGTAACGATTCAAAAGCGTGAGCCATATAAAGTAACAGAAGAGATGATGAAAGATGCTGACTGGAAAAAACGTTTTGCAGCATTAGAACAAATGGATCCTACAGAAGAAGATATTCCAGTGTTGAAGATGGCGTTAGATGATGAAAAAGTTTCAATACGCCGTTTAGCAACAGCGTATTTAGGTATGGTAAAAGGTGATGAAGTATTGCCGTTATTATATAAAGCGCTATTAGATCGTTCAGTAAGTGTACGTCGTACAGCGGGTGATTGCTTATCAGACGTAGGTGATCCGGCAGCGATGTTTGTTATGATTAAATCTCTGAAAGATTCAAGTAAATTAGTACGCTGGCGTGCAGCGATGTTCTTATTTGAACTAGGAGACGAAAGTGCGATTCCAGCATTAAAAGTAGCGCAAGATGATCCAGAGTTTGAAGTAGCGATGCAAGCACGTCTAGCATTAGAGCGTATTGAAGGCGGAGAAGAAGCAAAAGGTTCTGTATGGAAACAAATGACGGAGTCTCGTAAAGGGGAATAATGTATGATTGTTTTCTATGATAGTTGGTGTCCGATGTGTACGGCGGTTGCAGAACGTACGAAAAAATTAGATAAAAAGGGTAAGATGAAATTTGTTTCATTTCGAGATGAAGATGTAGTTGAGAAGTATGAACTTTCTCAAGAACTACAAAGCAAGATGGAACAAAGATTATATATTTCAAAAAATAATAAGTGGTATGACGGAATTCATAGCATACATGTATTAGCAAAGGCTGTTCCATCTTACTGGTTTGTAGTGCCTTTTATAAAGTTATCTATCGTACTTGGATTTGGAAGTAAAGTATACGATTATATCGCTAACAATAGAAAACTTGTCCCAGTTGGACATTGCCGCGGTGGGGTTTGTGAAATCCCTACAAAAAAATGAAATCATCGTAATCTTTCTTTTGCACCTAAGTAATAGAGCGTGATATGATGAATTTGGAATGAAAGTTGAAGGAGAGATTACAAGATGTCAAATGCTTATGAAGAATACATGCGCCAAATGGTAATCCCAATGCGCCAAGAATTAGTGCGTTCTGGATTTGAAGAGTTAACTACAGAAGAAGCTGTAACAGAATTTATGGAAAACACGACAGGTACAACTTTAGTAGTTGTAAACTCTGTTTGTGGTTGTGCAGCTGGTTTAGCACGTCCATCAGCAGGTCAAGCAGTTGTTCGTGCTGAAAAACAACCTGATCATCTTGTAACTGTATTCGCAGGTCAAGATAAAGATGCTACTGCAAAAATGCGTGAATACTTCGGAGAAATTCCTCCATCTTCACCATCTATGGCGTTGTTAAAAGGAAAAGAAGTTGTTCACTTCATTCACCGTCATGAAATTGAAGGTGCAACTATGGACGAAATTATTACGAACTTAGAACAAGCTTTCGAAAAGAATTGCTAAAGAAGGGGGAGAGTAAATCTCCCTCTTTTCTTTATATAGAGGTGAAACAATGATCGTAACAACAGCAGGAAGAACAAATAAAGAAATGACAGATTATGCAAACAAGGTAGCGGTAGAATTAAATGGTTCATTCGTTAAACGAAACGACATTCCAGTACATAAACTGCATGAGCAATATGGACAAGATGTACTTGTTGTAGGAAAAAATCGATTAGCTATTTATCCAAAAGGAACGGAAGAGTCGTTTTTCTTTCATCCAAACTCAGCGATGTTTCGTGTGAAAAGATTAATGCGCGGAGAACACGACCCGTTTGTACAAGCCACGCAATTAGAGAGCGGAATGACAGTGTTAGATTGTACGCTCGGTATGGCATCAGATAGTATTGTAGCTAGTTATATTGTTGGTGAAAGCGGAAAAGTAACGGGACTTGAAGGCAATGAGTATATGGCTTATATTATGGAGAATGGTTTGAAAACATGGTCTTCATCTGTTTCTGAAATTGATGAGGCAATGCAACGAATCGATGTGAAGCAAACGGAGCATTACGCATTTTTAACACAATGTGAAGACAATAGTTATGATGTTGTGTACCTCGATCCAATGTTTGAAGAAACTGTTATAGAATCAGATGGAATAAAAGGATTAAAACACTTCGCTTTGTATCATGATATTACTGACGAAACAATTGCAGAAGCCAGGCGTGTGGCGAGAAAGCGTGTCGTACTGAAAGATCATTTCCGTAGTTCTAGATTTGAAAAACATAATTTTCACGTATATAAAAGAAAAAGTGCTAAGTTTCACTTTGGTGTAATTGACCCTTGCTAATTGTTTGAAAAGATGTATAATAAGCAATAATTAATTAAATATACTGTCTGTGATGAAGAGAGTAGTCTTTTTTAGAAGGAAAGCGAGCTAGGGATGGTGTGAGCCTAGTGCGGAAGAAAAAGATGAAGCGCACTTCGGAGATGCTTCTTGAACGAATAGTAGAGTAAGCCGAGGCCCCCTGTCCTCGTTATAAACGGGAAAGTGGTTCGTAATGAACAACAAGGGTGGTACCACGGGTTTAAACTCGTCTCTTTTTTAGAGACGAGTTTTTTGTGTTTTAAAAATGAAGGAGGTTGTAGTATGGAGTATAAAAAACAGTTTGCAGCAAGTTTATCTAATATTTTTACGAATGAATTAACGCAAAACCAAATTTTAGATTTAATTGAAACACCGAAACAAGATGAATTCGGAGATGCAGCATTTCCATGTTTTTCACTTGCGAAACAATATAAAAAATCACCAGCTCTGATCGCAAAGGAAGTTGCAGAAAAATTAAGTGATCCATTTTTTACGAAAGTAGAGGCCGTTGGTCCTTACGTAAATGTATTTTTTAATCGTGAAACTGTAAGTGATGCAGTATTAAAAACGATTTTAGCGAAGAAAGAAGAATACGGTCAAAATTTCTTTGGTTGTGAAAAAACGGTAGTTATCGATTATTCCTCTCCGAATATCGCGAAACCTTTTTCAATGGGGCATTTACGTTCTACAATGATTGGAAATTCACTGAAACATATCGCTGAAAAATGTGGCTATGAAGTTGTAGGAATTAATTATATTGGAGACTGGGGCACACAGTTTGGAAAGTTAATTACCGCTTATAAAAAATGGGGGAATGAAGCAGTAGTTAAAGAGGATCCAATACGTGAACTATTTAAGTTATATGTGCAATTCCATGAAGAGGTAAAAGACGATGAAGAATTAGAAGAAGATGGACGCGCTTGGTTTAAGAAATTAGAAGAAGGTGATGAAGAAGCTGTTGAGCTTTGGAATTGGTTCCGTCACGAATCCTTAAAAGAATTTTCTCGTATTTATGAACTTCTCGGTGTTGAATTTACTAATTTTCAAGGAGAAGCTTTTTATAATAATTTAATGGAAGATTTTATTGGGATTTTAGAAGAGCATGATTTGCTTGAAGAGTCAGAAGGCGCGTTAGTCGTTAATTTAGAAGAAGAGGGAATGCCGCCTTGCTTAATTAGAAAATCCGATGGTGCAACGATTTACGCAACACGTGACTTAACGGCAGCGTTATACCGTCAAAACACATATGCATTTGATAAAGCGTTATATGTAGTTGGCCCGGAACAAAGTTTACACTTCAATCAATTTTTCACTGTATTAAAAAAGCTTGGCTATACTTGGGTTGAGGGCATGGAACATGTACCGTTTGGGTTCATTTTAAAAGACGGTAAGAAAATGTCGACACGTAAAGGAAGAGTTATTTTACTTGAAGAAGTACTTGAGGAAGCAATTGACCTTGCAAAACAAAATATTGAAGAGAAAAATCCAAACTTAAAACAGAAAGAAGAAGTAGCAAAGCAAGTCGGTGTTGGCGCAGTTATCTTCCACGATTTAAAAAATGAGCGTATGCACAATATCGAATTTTCATTAGAAAATATGCTGAAATTTGAAGGAGAAACAGGACCGTATGTACAGTACACACATGCACGTGCTTGCTCTATTTTAAGAAAAGAAAGTGTAGAATTTGAAACGTGTACGTTCGCATTAAAAGATGATCATAGCTGGAGCGTCGTAAAATTACTGAATAAATTCCAACAAGTAATTGAAGCAGCCTTCAACAAAAATGAGCCATCAATCATTTCAAAATACGTATTAGATGTAGCACAATCGTTCAATAAATATTACGGAAATGTGCGTATATTGGAAGAGAGCGAAGAGAAAGACAGCAGACTCGCATTAGTGTATGCTGTGACGGTTGTATTAAAAGAGGGATTACGTTTACTTGGGGTGGAGGCTCCTGAGGAGATGTAAAATAAAGCTATAGTAAAAAAAGACAAATTAGGAGATCATTAACCTAATTTGTCTTTTTTTATTTTGTCGACTAAACCTTGAAACTATAAGAAGTTATATGTTACGAAGTGTAACAACTCTATAATTATGTTGTGAAATCAATTAAAATATTTGTAGAGAGGATGATCTGTATTGATTCGAGGTTTTATTTTGCATATTCCTTGTCATAGAATATCGGAAAGGAGTTTTCTTAAACTACAAAAATACATACCTTTATGTGCACGATGCACAGGTATGCTTATTGGTGTCTGTATGTTTCCAATTTACTTTTTAATAACACCTTCGTTTAATCTCTCATTATTGCTATCCTTTTTTGCTCAAATTCCATTATTAATCGATGGATTCAGCCAAAAGTGGAAATGGCGAAGCAGCACAAATTTGTTAAGAGTAACTACCGGCTTATTAAGCGGAAATGGTATGGGACTATTTATTGCATCTAGTATTATATGGATTATATCTTAAACCACATATTAACGGAGGTAAATACTTACATGTTCTGGATTTACATAATTCTAATTTTTATATCAGGTGGAAGTGGAATTGGTTTTATCATTTATGAAAAATATATAGAAGCAACAATAGCTTTTGTTATTTGCATATTATTTATGGTACTACTATATTTTTATTTGAAAAGAAGCAAAAAAAAGAGAAATTTAGATTGTGACGTAATAGATTGTACTGATTGCTCGGATTGTGATTGTACTAACTAATCTTCTGTTTATTACGATATTACTATAAAAGGATTGTATATCGTTTCAGGTATGTAATCCTTTTTACTTTTTCAAGATTAATTTGTTGAATAGGCGGAGGGTAAAGAGCATGCGCAATATAACGTTTTAATTAGAACCCAACAGCGCTAAAATTTTTAGAAACATAGGAATCTGTTTATCAAATGGAGAACTATAGTTTTGTATATAAAAGGAGGCGTAGGTTTTGGAAGAGTATGATTGGAACAGCAAACTAATATATTTAAAAAACACGAGAGATTTATATTACAACGACGATTATGTAAGTTTTTTAGTAAATACAGTTTGGAAGATTACTAAGCCAGTACATATTGTTGATTTCGGTTGTGGATATGGTTATTTAGGCTTAGTATTAATGCCGTTACTTCCAGGAGGTTCAAAGTATACAGGTATTGATAGTGGAGAAATATTACTTGCCAAAGCGAGAGAGTTGTTTCGTTTACTTCCATATGAGACAGAATTTCTTGAGGGAGATGCTACAGAAATTGAATTGAACGATACATATGATATAGCAATTTGTCATGCCTTCTTATTACATATGAGTTCACCAAAAACAATGCTACAAAAAATGATACATTCAGTTAAAAGTGGAGGGAAAATAATTTGTTTTGAGCCACATTGGATATCAAATATGTCTTCATACTTTTTAGATGGAGAGAATCAATCGGAAATTATTAGGTTAGGCATTTTGCAGAAGTTATTTGAAAGTGACACGCAGAGAAGCGGAAGAGATGGAAATATTGGTATGAAAATACCGATGTATTTAAGTGAACTAGGCGTAAAAAATATTCAATGTAGAGTAAGTGATAAAGTGAACTTTTTAGATTCTAATATGCATCATAATGATAAAGAAAAGTTGTATCACTCATTAAAAGAAGAGGGGATTGCAGGAAATCCAGGTGATAAACAACGATTTATAGAGCGTTTAATGGCTAGAGGATTAACATATGATGATGCGCTAGCCCAATATGAAGCTGAACTCCGATTTTTTAAGGCATTTCAAATGCACTCTTCTTTATTATATGCTCCGAATATGAAAATTACATTTGGTGATGTAGAATGTTGAAAGATAGCTATGTTGCGGGGTGTCATTATTTGTCGATAAATCGATATCCACCGTATAATCGCTGATATATTTTGAAAATCTTCGATATATTTTAAGAATCGCTGATATATTTGAATTATCGCCGATATAATTTCATGTACTGATTTCCGCTTTCGAAAGATAAGACCCGCATGTAACGTTATTCCATTTAATCAAACAAAATAAAGAGAAAAACAATCGTTTTTACTATATTTTGTTATAAATTCGAATAATATTAAATAATACTATCCATTATAGGAGATTTTAGTTGAATACCTACAATATGATGTGTAAAATCTAAGCAAGTAGCAGTGCAAATAATTATTCGAGGTGAATACATGCTAGATTTTAAGCAGTTAGATGCTTGTTTGAAAGACAAGAGATTTATAGATGGATTACAGGAAATAAATAATGAAATTTCATATATAAAAGAAAAGAATACTTTATCTTATTTGAAGAATTGGCTTGCTAGTGTTCCTTCACATAAGGAGTTTGATATATTAATACGTCTTACTGATGAAGGGCTAATGCACCAATACAGTTCATTCCTCATTCGCTACGCATATAAAAAATTCCCAAATATGAGAATGCTCTCTTTATATTGTGATGAATTAATTGATGAGCGGAAAATACTTGAAGTAGAACAGTTGTTAAAAGACTCATTAGAAGAGGTAAATAAAGAAGAGATAGACGTTGATCTTTTAGCGAAAACATATTTTACGTTAGTACGATGTTTGCTAGAAATGAAACGAAATAAAGAAGCTCTTTTTTATATGCAAAAGGCAGAGGAGTACAGTGCACGAGCCGTATTTGATAAATGGGGCTACGTGTATATGCATACAGGTGAATGGGAGAAAGCAGAAGAACAATTTATAGCTGGTATGCAACATAAAGATTGTGAAGAGTTATCTACCTATTTATTATCACAGTTATATGCGAATAAGGGAGAACAAAAACGTGCATTACAGCTAATTGATGATGCGATTGTAAAGTTCCCGCAAGTACCATATTTTCATTTTGAAAAGGTGAAATATTTATTAGATTTAGGGAAGTATGAAGAAATGTCAGTGGTAATTGATAATATAAATAAGCAGCTTCCTTATCATGCGTATAAAACTTACTTTGTACATTTACGTGCAGAAGCGCTTTACAAAATGAATAAACTTGTAGATTTACAACAGTTATTAAAAGAAGAAAAAAGTTTAAAAGAGTCTTTATATCATAATTTAGAAAAAAATCCAGATGGCCAAAAGGTTCACTTGCCTATAGTTCCGATTGTACAAAAGGATAACTATTGTGTGCCGACAAGTTTAGAAATGATGTTGCAGTTATGGGGAGAAAAATATACACAAGATGAAATAGCAGAGTCTATTTTTGATATGACAGGATCCAAGTTTTCAGATACTGTTTCTTATTTAGAAGAGTTAGGTTATGAATATCGTTATTTTAAAGGGAATGAGGAAATTTATAAGAGGTTACTCGACGAAGGAATTCCTGTTTTATTAAGTATAGATATTGAGCATGCTTCACATGTGCAAGTGCTAGCTGGATATGATGATACGTTACAAGCTTTTTATGTTCAAGATCCAAACTTTATCGAACCAGTTATTGTGGAATATAGTAAGTTGCAAGAAAAATATCGTTACACAGGGTGTTTAGCGATTACGTTTGTTCCGAAAGAAAAGAAGGAGCAACTAGTATTTTTAAATGAAGAAGAAAATCATTATTTTAAATCTATTTTTTCTCTTACGGATCATTTAGATGAACATGATAAAGAGGGGATTCATAACTTAGTACAATTTTTAAAAGAGACGAGTGATAATCCGAATACGTGGTTATATACGGTTAAGCACTTAGATGTTGAAGTAGATAACGAGTTTATTATATCTTGTATTGAAAAGTTAATGGAGAAGTTTCCGAACTCAGATTTTGTTAAATTACATGGTGCGCAGTGCTTTATTCGCCTTGAAGAGCTAGAAAAAGCTGGGCACATGCTCGCGAGTGTTGAAAAGAAAAATAATCGTGCCTTATATCATTTAATAAACGGAAGGTATGCTTTTGAACAGGAAAGTTATATAGAAGCAATTTCAAGTTTTCGTTCCTCGTTACAATTAGACGCGGATCAGCCGATTGCTTGGAGTTTTCTCGCTTTATCATATATGTATATCGATCAATCTGAAAAGGCGTTGCAGTTTTCTCAAGTAGCTTTAGAGCGTAGTCCTGAAAGATTCACTTTAACGAATCACGGGTTAATATTAATAGATTTAGAAAGATATGAAGAAGCGTATGAAATCTTTAATGATTTGTTAAAAGAATACAAAAATGAGGCCCATGTATGGTATGAGCGAGCGAGATGTGCGCATCATTTAGGGAAATTACATTTAGCGATAAAAGGGCTTAAAGTAGCAATCCATTTGGATAGTAATGCCCCTTACATTTATACGAAACTTTCAGAAATATACGAGTCTGATTTGAAGGATGAGGAAAGTACGAAAGAAATTTTATTAAAAGGTATTGAGAATTGTGACGATAAGGCACCTCTATACGTAAAATTCGGTGACTATCATTTTCAAAATGATAGTCTGGAAGAAGCAGAAACATTGTATACTCGCGCTTTAGAAGAAAATCATGATGATGTTTATTCTCATTTCGGACTTACGCAAGTTTATATGGCAAGAGAACAATATAAGGAAGCGAAAGAATATATTCTCAGTATTGAAAAACAAATTGAAAAGAGCCAAGATTTTCTTATGAACGCGGGAATGGTTTTATGGGATGCTGAGGTTGAACTTGGTGGAAGTGAAGAAGGATTTAAAGTAGCATTGTCTAAGTTAGAGAGTGGTATAAAGCAGAGTGAATATAATGTAGCAAGTGCGCTAGATGAATATGTGAATCGAATTAAAGGAACGGTATTTGTACAACGAGGAATAGCATTCTTAAGAACGTTACAAAAAGAAAGAAATGACGTAAGTGAATATGGCTGTTATACAGGTATTTTATATGAATCGATTGGACAGTACGGCCAGGCGATGAAAAGATATAATAAGGCGATAGAACAAAAAGAAACGGCATTACCGTATTACCGAATTGGTGAAACACTTATGGCATTAGGACAATTGAGGGAAGCAAAACAAGCGTATGAAACATGTTTAGAGCTTGATGGGAATTTCGTTGGTGTACATTTACAGCTTGCGGAAATATACGAAAAAGAAGAAAACCGTTTTAAAGAACAAAGTCATATGGTTCAGGCGATGAAAGAAGAGCCGTTGCATATTAATATGGAATATTTGGCACAGCTTTCAGTAGAAATGAATCTTCAGAAAGAGTTGCTGACTGAGCTAGAACAATTAGCGGACGAGGTACCTGAAATATGGCGATTAGATGCGATTGCATATGTGTATGGAGCGATGGATGAAATAGATAAAGAACAAGTACAGATTGAATACGCGCTACAATTAGATAGTGAGCATGCAGAAGTTCTATATCATTATGCAAAAGTATTAGTGAAAAAAAGAAATGCAAAAGCAATTGAAATTGCGACGAAAGTGATACAAAAAGATGTGAATAATGAACGTATATTTGATGTATATGTAAAAGCGATAGAACAACATAAGAAATGGTCTAACATACGAGATTTTCTTCATACATTAAAAGTGAAAAAAGCTGAAAGAAGTATGGCATTTATGTATGCGGCATCTGCGGTGACGGAAAGATGGATTGAACGTCAACAAAATGAACAGCCGAAGAGATCCATAATTACGAGAGCTTTTTATCGTATGAAAAACCGTACAAAAGAAATTTCGATTATTACTACAATTATTGATTTATATGAAATCTCATTAAAGTTAAATCAAAAAAATAGTATGGCAGCGCAGCGATTTGCACTATTTTACGAGAATGTGGCGATGTATAAAGAGGCGATAGATGTATTGCAAACAGCATTAGAAAGTAAATGGGATTACGATGTAGCGAAGCAACTTGTAAATCTTTTCATAGAATGTGAGGAAGAAGATAGGTTACGGGATGCTTCCGAATTGACGAAGCAAATGGTTCGAGAGTTACCAGATGATTATGATACGCTTCTTTTACAAGCACAAATATTCTTTAAAATGGGAGAAGAAAGAAAAGCAGAAAAGATTACTTTACAATTAACAGAGCAAACACCGTTTGTAAGTAGAGCGTTTCTTGCTTTAGGAGAAATATATCAAAGTCAAGAACGGTTTAAAGAGGCGATTCACGTATTAGAAAATGCTTCTATACATCATCCGAATGAAACAGCAATTCTTCTTTCTTTAGCATCTTCTTATCATGGTGCCGGCCAAACAATAAAGGCAGAGAAAATAGCAAATGAAGCATTGAAAATTGATGCGAGTGATTTGTTAGCGAGATACGATCGTGCTTGTTATTTAGCACAGTTAAACAGAAATGAAGAGGCGAAGAAAGAACTTGAAATTGTACTTCGTGAGGATGAGTCGGGATTTTTTGCTGAACTTATCGAGGATAATGAAAATTTAGCAGCATTGCGAGAATTTGAAAAGTAATTGTATAAGAATAGGGGAAAAGGATATAAATAAAATATATTTCGAATTAGTTGACAATTTATTGCCCAATGGCATAAAATAACTTTTAACAAAGTATACAAATCTGAAGACGAGAAAGAGTAAAATAGTGTACTGTTCCCCAGAGAGCCGGTATGTTGCTGAAAGCCGGTGTGCAGACGTTATTTGAAAATCATCTCCGAGGAGCCGAGGCTGAAAGTGAGTAAGCCCGGACGGGTGTCTACCGTTACAAAGAACACGTATGATAGTACGTTGCTAAGTGCTATTAGCGAAGAGCTAATAGAATTAGGGTGGTAACGCGGTTAAACCCGTCCCTACTTCATAGGGACGGGTTTTTTGTGTGCTTTAAAATATTCAAAGGAGTGATTGTAGATGAAGAAAGTAGATGTAAAAGAGTCAGCTGTAGGGAGAGAAACACGTATTCGTAAACAGTGGAACGAGCAAAGTATTTTCGAGCAATCAATTCAGAATCGAGAAGGCGCACAATCTTTTGTGTTTTATGAAGGACCACCAACGGCGAATGGATTACCGCATGTAGGTCATGCACTTGGACGCACAATTAAAGATGTAGTAGCAAGATACAAAACGATGGTTGGTTATAAAGTGTTAAGAAAAGCAGGATGGGATACACACGGTTTACCTGTAGAATTAGGTGTTGAGAAGCAACTCGGTATTTCTGGTAAATATGAAATCGAAGAGTATGGAATTGAGCCATTTATTCAGAAGTGTAAAGAGAGTGTATTCACATATGAGAAGCAGTGGCGTGAATTCACTGAAAGTATCGGTTATTGGGTAGATATGGATGATCCATACGTTACGTTAGAGAATCCATATATTGAAAGTGTATGGCATATTTTAGGGACGATTCATGAAAAAGGTTTATTGTATAAGGGACATAGAGTTTCACCATATTGCCCAAGTTGTCAAACTTCACTAAGTTCACATGAGGTTGCACAAGGGTATAAAACAGTAAAAGATTTAAGTGCAACAGTTAAGTTCAAAGTGAAAGATAGTGAAAATGAGTATTTCCTAGGTTGGACAACGACACCTTGGACACTTCCAGCAAATGTTGCGCTTGCTGTACATCCAAATATGGAATATGTGAAAGCGAAACAAGAAGATCATGTATACATTGTTGCGAAAGAACGTGTACAAGATGTATTAAAAGAAGATTATGAAGTACTATCTGTTTATAAAGGTGAAGAATTAGTAAATACATCTTATATGCCGCCATTTCCAATGAAGGAAGTTACTAATGGTTACCGAGTTATCGCAGCGGATTTTGTTACAGCAGATAGTGGTACAGGACTTGTTCATATCGCTCCAGCATATGGGGAGGACGATTATAGAGTCGTACAAAGTGAAGGATTGTCATTCTTGCATGTTGTAGATGAGAAAGGCGAGTATACAGAAGCAGTACCATTTTTGAAAGGGAAGTTTGTAAAAGAATGTGACGTGGATATCGTTCGTTATTTAGCGAAGGAAGGTTTACTATATCATAAAGAAAAGTATGAACATAGCTACCCACATTGTTGGCGCTGTGATTCACCACTTCTTTATTATGCAGGGGAGAGTTGGTTAATCCGAACAACTGCAATTAAAGATACATTTTTACAAAATAACGATTCTGTTACTTGGTATCCAGATCATATGAAACATGGACGCTTCGGTAAGTTTTTAGAAAATATGGTGGACTGGAATATTAGTCGAAATAGATATTGGGGAACACCATTAAACGTATGGGAATGTGAAAGTTGCGATCATCAATTCGCACCGAAAAGCATTGCTGATTTAAGAAAGCATAGTACGAAAGAAACACCTGAAGATTTAGAATTGCATAAGCCGTATGTAGATGAAGTGCAAGTATGCTGCGAAAAATGCGGAAGTACAATGAATCGTACGCCAGAAGTAATTGATGTTTGGTTTGATAGTGGTTCCATGCCATTTGCGCAATATCATTATCCATTTGAAAATAAAGAGTTATTTGAAGAACAGTTCCCAGCAGATGTAATTGCAGAAGGTATTGATCAAACACGCGGCTGGTTTTATAGTTTATTAGCAGTATCAGCACTATATACAGGGAAGGTGCCTTATAAACGAGTGTTATCACTAGGGCATGTATTAGACGAAGAAGGACAGAAAATGTCTAAAAGTAAAGGGAATGCACTAGATCCAGTTGATTTAGTAAATCAGTTTGGTGCAGATGCTTTAAGATGGGCGCTACTTGTTGACAGTGCTCCGTGGAATGCGAAACGTTTTTCTGAACGAACAGTACTGGAAGCAAAATCTAAGTTTGTAGATACATTAGTCAATGTGTATAGCTTCTATGTTTTATATGCAAATTTAGATGAGTATAATCCAAAAGAAACGTATGATGTAAGGCGGACGAAATTGGATGAATGGGTATTATCAAGATTGCATAGTACAACGAAAAAAGTGAGAACTGCACTTGATGATTATCAATTTACGAATGCAGCTCGTGAAATCGCGACGCTTGTAGATGAAGTAAGTAACTGGTACGTAAGACGATCACGTAATCGTTTCTGGGAATCTGGTATGAATGCTGAAAAAGCAGCTGCGTATGATACACTTTATGAAGTGCTTGTGACAATTAGTAAATTAATTGCACCGTTTACACCGTTTGTCGCTGAAGATATTCATTTAAATTTAACTGGAAATAGCGTTCATTTAGAGGATTATCCAGTTGTGAATGAATCACTACTTCAGCCGAAATTAGAAGCGGAAATGGATGCAGTTTTACAAGTTGTTGAACTTGGAAGAAGTAACCGTAATCAGCATTCTTTAAAAGTAAAACAGCCATTAGCCGAACTTGTATTACTAGCACATAATGAAAATGATATGGATTGGGAATCTTATCGTGATATCGTCATGGATGAGTTAAATGTGAAGGCGTTTCATGTTGAACTTGATGAAACGAAATATACGTCCTATCAATTAAAGCTGAATTTTAAAGCAGCTGGGCCGAAGTTTGGTAAAAGTGTGAATGCAGTAAATGGTTGGTTAAAACAACTGTCACAAGAAGAAGTACAAAACTTTGTATCTACAGGAAGAGCAGTTTACGAAGCTACATCAGGAGAAGAAGTAGTGGTAACAGCTGAAGATGTAGTAGTAGAGAAAGTTGCAAAATCAGGATTTTCTAATACAACTAACGGACAATATACAGTTATGTTAGATACGAATGTAACGGAAGAATTGTTACAAGAAGGAGTGGCACGTGAATTTATTCGAGCGGTTCAAGAATACCGTAAACAACTAAATTTACCAGTTAATTTACGAGTCGATGTTATTCTTGATACAGAGGAAGAACTAAAGCGAACATTAACGAACTATAAAGATTTATTAGAAGAAAATTTACTCGTTAAGAGATTTACATTTGATCACTTAACGAATGAAGACGATGAACTCTCTTTAGGTGAGACAAAAGTCCGCATTAAATTAACTTCAGCTAATTAAAGAAAAGGAAGTTGGAATGATTCCAACTTCCTTTTTTGTATGATGGATATTTATCCGGCTAATTTCCTCATAATCCATTCGATTGATCCCTCTAGTAAAATTTTTTCTCCACACCACGCTAATTAAAATACTGTGTAAATTTCTTTCTAAAGTATTGTTTTTATTTCACACATAAATATTGAGAAAATTTCACTCACCCTAAATGGAAAGGTAATAGAAATGTTCATAGAGAATTACTCGTAGATTCAATTTTTATCCTCCCATTTTGTGGGGAATGATTGCCTAGTGGTAATGGGATAAGGTTGAGCTACTTTATTAGGGGGAGTGGTTCTATGTTTAATAAAAAAATGGTGGCAATGGCAATGACTGTGCCGTTAGTAATGGGGACAATTTCTACAGTTTCGGCATTGGAAAAACAACAGCAAGTAAAGCTAGAAGCTTATTCGCCGCAGAAAAAAGCAACTGAATATTTAAAAGAAAATGCTTCGCAGTATGGATTAAAATCAGACCTTTCAGACTTACAATATATTTCTACAACAGAAACGTCAGTAGCTTCATATGTTAGGTTCCAACAAGTTGTGAATGGTGCGCCTGTATTTTCTAAACAAATTACAGTTACTCTTAACGGAGAGGGAAAGGGAGTACTTGCTGTTTCTGATTATCAATCTGTTAAAGGTGTGAAGGAAGCTACTACAAAAATTAGTGAAAAAGATGCAATACAAAAATCAATGGCGTATGTTGGAGAAGTAAGTGAACAAAACTTATGGGCTCCTACGGAGAAAGAATTCGGATATATTGTAGAAGAGGGAATTGCTCGTCCAGTATATAAAGTTGTAGTCCATTCTAATAATCCGTTTGGTGCATGGGAAACATTTATTGATGCAGAAAATGGAAAGTTAATTAAAAAAGTTGATATAAACCGTAAAGCAGAAGGATCAGGAAAAGTATTTTTACCTAATCCAGTCGTATCTAGCGGTAGTAAAGTAGGTTTAAAAGATAACAATGATGCAGATTCAACAGCATTAACGAACCAATTAAAGACTGTTACGTTAAAAGGTTTAGATGGGACAGGATTTTTAATTGGAGAGTATGTAACGATTTCCTCAAAAGCAAAAACGAAATCTACAAACTTACAATTTAACTATACACGTGCAAATGATAGCTTTGAAGATGTGATGTCGTATTATCATATCGATACATTACAACGTTACATTCAAAGTCTAGGTTTTAAAAATATTAATAATCGCTCTATTAAAGTGAATGTGAATGGAACAACGGCGGACAACTCATTTTATTCTCCGACAACGAAAGCTTTAACCTTTGGTACTGGCGGAGTAGATGATGCAGAAGATGCGGGTATTATCGCACATGAATATGGACATTCAATTCAAGATAACCAAGTTCCTGGCTTCGGTAGTTCTGCAGAAGGTGGAGCGATGGGAGAAGGATTTGGTGATTTCTTAGGTGCTACGTATGAAGATGCAGTATCGACAACAGGCTACGGAAAAGCATGTGTTGGAGAATGGGATGCGACTGCTTATTCTAGTTCAGATCCAACGTGCTTACGCCGATTAGATAATAATAAAGTGTATCCGAAAGATATTACGAATGAAGTACATGATGATGGAGAAATTTGGGCTCAAGGACAATATGAGATGGCGCAAGCATTTGGTCGTGATGTTGCAACGAAAATTATTTTACAATCGCACTGGTCGTTAACACCAAACTCTAAATTCAGTGATGGAGCAAAAGCGATTAAGCAAGCGGATGCTCTTTTATATGGCGGACAACATGCCGCTGATATCGACCGTATTTGGGCAGCCAGAGGAATTAGTACGAATTAATATAAAAAGTCGTGGCATTTATAAGCCACGACTTTTTAATTTGCTTATGAACTGGTACTAGTAAAGGTAGCTAAATGAATGGTAGTGTGAATTTATCCCGCATTTAACGGGCAGTAAGACCCTCACCTCAAAATTCAGCGAAAGCAAAGAAGTTAGGTGGGGGTCGGGCTGCCCATAAAAGCCCGATTGGTGAGGGCTGATTAAAGTTTCACTTTATATGCATTTGTTTATTTTTTCACGTCTTTAAAAACAAAATGCTCTTTAAATTTTCTAGACTCCACTTTTTGACCATTTCGCATGGAGTGGAAAGGGTGTTCTTGCCAAGTAATAATTACATCAACTTTATCCGCTTTTGTAGCAACTGGAAAATTAGCATGTTCAAATCCAGTTTTTCCACTTGCCAAACGGCTTTCCTTTAGAGAGAAGAGTTCATATTTCGTTTTTGTTTTTGGCTCGTTGCGGAATACTTCGACTTGTACGTTATATACTTCACTGTTTCCAACATTTTTTACTGAAAATTGATATGTTTGAAATTCGTCTTTTTTAGCTTGAAGCTTTTTGTTGTTTACTTTTTTTGATTCAGCAATATTCACTTGCCATTGATCAGAGTTTTGGGAGATTGGTAAAGATTTTGGTGAATAGGCGTACGTTTCATTCACTACAATTAGGCAAAACAATAGGAGAAAGAAACTAATCGCTTTTTGCATATACACACCTCGCTATAAAATTTTTATTAATATGCGTAAATAAAACAGTAAATATGTAATTAAATGGGAAAAGGTGATACTTTGATTCAAATGAATTTGAAAAAACTTGAAGAAGTAGTAAATGGAGAAGGATTACAAGAATCGTTTCATCTTATAGAGATACATGGTGTCTGCATAGATTCTAAAAGCATGAAAGAAGGAAATTTATTTGTTCCAATCATTAGGGTGAAAGATGGGCATGAGTATGTGAAAGAGGCAATGGATAATGGAGCTGTCGCTTCCTTATGGAAAAAGTCTTACGGTACTCCGCCAAAAGGGATTCCAATTATATTTGTGGATGACACTTTGTTTGCTTTGCAACAATTGGCACAATTTTATCGAAGAGAGATAAATGTAAAAGTAATAGGAATTACAGGTAGTAATGGCAAGACTACGGTAAAAGATATAATAGGAGGCACTTTAAGTTCAACTTATAGAGTGCATAAAACAAAAGGTAATTTTAATAGTCAAATCGGTTTGCCGTTAACAATTTTAGAAATGGAACGAAATACCGAGTTCTTAATACTTGAAATGGGAATGAGTAAAAAAGGACAAATTCGAATTTTATCACGAATAGCACAGCCAGATGTAGCAATCATTACAATGATTGGACAGTCACACTTAGAAACGCTTGGATCAAGAGAAGAGATTGCGAAGGCTAAATTTGAAATTGTAGACGGATTAAATGATGAGGGACTGTTCTTATATAATGGTGATGAGCCATTACTTTCTCAATATATTAATACGCTAGGTATAGAAAGTAAGTCGTTTGGTGGAAAGTATACAAATGATTTGTTTCCAACGAACGTACAATTAGATGAATATGGTGTTCATTTTAAATTAAATAATTCAAAAATACAGTATGATGTTCCCTTACATGGAAAACATAATATTTTTAATACGATTGTCGGAATCGCTGTAGGTCAATTTTACAAAGTCCCTATAGAAAAAATACAAGAAGCATTGCAGCAAATAAATATTACACAAATGCGCTTTCAGTTTTTAACCGCTAAAACAGGTTTTACAATTATTAACGATGCATGGAATGCCAGTCCTTCCTCCATGAAGGCTGCAATTGAAACGTTGCAGAAATTAAATGCCTATAAGAAAAAAATTATAGTGATTGGGGATATGTTGGAGTTAGGCAAGAAAGCTGAAACATATCATAGAGAAATTGGTAAAATGTTAAATGAAGAGAACATTCAATATGTATTTACTTATGGAGGGTTAGCTGAAATTGTAGCGGAGGAAGCAAGAAAGAAATATGATACAGGAAAGGTACAGTCATTTAATAATAAAGCCAAGATAGCAGAGGAAGTATTAAAAGTTATAACGGAAAATGATGTTGTACTATTAAAAGGCTCACGTGGTATGGCTTTAGAGGAGATTGTACAAAATTGGATATAAAAAATGAAAATGTATGTAAAAAGGCTTGCGTTTTATAAAATAAAGAGATAGAATACTCTGTAAATATAAAAAGTGATGATCAGGAAAAGTACATGACGCAAAGGTCTACAGAGAGCAATCGATTGCTGAGAAGATTGCGATACCGCATGATGGAAAGACACCCGTGAGTGTTGCTTTGAACGTGATAATTAGTAAAAGCAAACGGTACCTACCGTTATCAGGGCTAAGATGGTCATTATGACAATTTGGGTGGTACCGCGGAAAAATCCGTCCCTATTTATAGGGGCGGATTTTTGTATTCTTTGAAAGGAGGTGAGTGACCGTGGATGATGACGATGACAACAACAATAACGTAAATAACTATAAATTTACTGGAGGGAAATGTAATGAAGCGTTCACTCACAAAAGAATGTATGGAGCAAAGCGGAAAGGTTGTATTACTTCAAGGATGGGTAAAAAAGATTCGTCATCTAGGTAATGTTAGTTTTTTATTAATAAGAGATCGATTAGGAGTTATGCAATGTGTATTAGAAAATGAGTTAGCTGGATATAAAATAGATGTGGAAAGTGTCGTTCAAGTAGTAGGTCAAATAGTAGAGACTTCGAAAACAGAATTAGGAGTTGAAGTGCTCGCTCACGAAGTGAAAATATTAAATGGCGCAGAGCCACTTCCATTTGAAATAAATAAAAAGAAATTGCAAGTTGGCTTAGATCAGCTACTGAATGAGCGGGTATTATCATTAAGACATGAGAGAATCGCGGCGATATTTAAAGTGAAATCTACACTCGTTCAGGGCTTTAGTGAATTTCTTATAGAGAACGATTTTACACGTATATTTACTCCGAAAATTGTTTCACAAGGAGCAGAAGGGGGAGCAAATGTTTTTAAGTTGCCATACTTCCAAACAGAAGCTTATTTAGCACAATCGCCTCAGTTTTATAAACAGATGATGGTAGCTGGAGGGTTGGAACGTGTTTTTGAAGTTGCACCTGTTTACAGAGCGGAGCATCATAATTCTTCCCGTCATTTGAATGAATATATATCGTTAGACGTAGAACTTGGATTTATTCATGATTTTAATGAAGTGATGCAATTAGAAACGGATGTTTTACGATATATGTTTCAACACGTAGCGAAAAACTGTGAAAAGGAACTACAACTATTACAAATAGAAGTACCTGTTATTACAGACATACCGAAAATTACATTGTTACAAGCGCAAGAAATTTTGAAAAGTAAGTACCAGAAAGAATCGCCAATTGGGGATCTAGATACAGAAGGTGAAAAGCTACTAGGGAAATATGTGAAAGAAACATATAAGAGCGAGTTTGTTTTCATTACACATTATCCGAAAGAAGTTAGGCCGATGTATACGATGCCGAATAAAGAGAATGCATCTATTACGGATTCATTCGACTTACTATATAAAGGATTAGAAATAACTTCAGGGGCACAGCGAATTCATGATTACGAAATGTTACTTGCTTCTTTTAAAGAAAAAGGATTACATCCAGATACATTTCAATCTTATTTAAACACCTTCCGATACGGTTGTCCCCCGCACGGTGGTTTTGGAATTGGATTAGAGAGAGTTGTATACAAACTATTAGAATTAACAAATGTACGAGAGGCGAGCGCTTTTCCAAGGGATTGTACAAGGCTTATCCCTTAATAATAGGGAAGGAAGTTCCGCATTTTCTCATTAAAATTTAATATGTCCCTTGACAGTTACAAATATAACCGATATACTTCATATTAATTTCAAAAGAAAATATATTCTAAATATTAAAATGTGTTGAATAGGAGTAGTAAGGTCGTATATTTGTACAGAGAGCTATGGGTTGGTGTGACATAGTCAAATGACATCCTGAACTCGCCTAGGAGCAGTAAGGTGGAACGGAATCACATTCTTAGTAAATCTTAACGGTTAACCTTCGATATTAGGTTTGTAATCAAACGATTACTACTAAGGTGGATTCATAATGGAATCAATAAGGGTGGTACCGCGTTAAGTAAATGGCTTAGCGTCTCTTTATATAGAGACGCTAAGCCATTTTTTATTTTATAGAAATAGAAATGGAGGGTTTATTCGAATTGGTCTATATAATTTAGTTATTTATATAAAATGATTTAATTAGGAGGAAAATAAGATGAAACAGACGGAGCAATGGACTTCGAAATTAGGTTTTATAATGGCTGCAGCAGGATCAGCAATTGGACTAGGTGCAATATGGAAGTTTCCTTATATCGCTGGCAAGAGCGGGGGAGGAGCATTCTTTTTAATCTTTATATTATTTACTGTACTAATTGGGTTACCGCTACTTATAGCTGAATTTATGATTGGACGCAGTACACAGAAACAAGCGGTTGGAGCATTTAAAAGTATTGCACCAAATACAGGGTGGCACTGGATTGGACGCCTTGGCGTCGGAACGTGTTTTATATTACTTTCGTTTTATAGTGTTGTAGGTGGATGGGTGTTAATTTATTTATTCAGGGGAGTAACGGGACAACTTATTACTCCGGGACAAAATTACGGAGCATTATTTACTGAAACAATTGGAAATCCGACTTGGGCGATTATGGGACATTTCACTTTTATGTTCATTACGATATGGGTTGTATCAAAGGGTGTACAAAACGGAATTGAAAAAGCAAGTAAATATATGTTGCCAGCATTGTTCGTTTTATTTGTCGCTCTTATTATTCGTTCGTTAACACTTGATGATGCAATGAAAGGTGTGAAGTTTTTCTTACAACCGGACTTCTCAAAGGTTACTTCGGAAAGTATTTTGTTCGCAATGGGGCAATCATTCTTTGCGATTAGTATCGGGATTTCAATTATGGTTACGTATAGTTCCTATTTAAATAAAAAAGAAAGTTTACCAAAATCAGCAATAACAATTGTTGGATTGAATTTATTTGTTTCATTATTTGCAGGACTTGCAATTTTTCCGGCCGTATTTTCATTAGGAATGGAGCCAACAGAAGGGCCTGGATTGCTATTTATTGTATTACCATCTGTATTTAGTCAAATTCCATTCGGTGGAATTTTCTTAACAGTATTTCTTGCACTATTTACATTTGCGACATTAACATCGGCATTTTCTCTACTAGAGACAGTTGTTTCAGCAGTGACAAATGGTGAACAAGAAAGAAGAACGAAATTATCATGGATGATCGGTTTCGGCATTTTCTTAGTAGGTATACCATCAGCCTTATCATTTGGAGTATGGAGTGATATTACGGTTTTTGGAAAGAATATTTTTGATGCAGTAGACTTCTTATCTAGTAATATTTTAATGCCACTTGGTGCACTATTTATTAGTATTTTCGTTTCATTCAAAATGGAAAAGAAGGTGCTAGAAGCAGAGTTTTTTGTAGGTGGAAATTATGGAAAGAAAGTATTTACTTGTTGGGCGTTTTTACTTCGATTTGTAGCACCGCTCGCAATCATCATCGTCTTTTTAAATGTAATAGGGATTATTTAAGATGAAGTGTTATAATATTCAGTAAAAAGAAGGTGATGATCATAAAGGCGAATTTGATAGAAGCAGGAAAATACATGCATATTAGAGGGAAAAAGCTATACGTTGAAACGCATGGAAACCCTAAAAATAAACCAGTTCTATACTTACATGGTGGACCGGGAGAAAGTTGCTATGATTTTTCATTTCATCAAGCGGAACGTTTAAAAGATTCTTTATATGTAATTATGATAGATCAAAGGGGTGTTTGTCGCTCAGAAGAAATTATTGAGGACGAAGCTTTTGGACTAAAAGATTTAATTGAAGGCTGTGAGAAAATAAAGTATTGCAAATTGAGAAGTGGTCTGTAATTGGACATTCTTTCGGTGGATATGTAGCATTGTTATATGCATCGATATATCCAAGTTCAATAGAGAAAATAATATTTGAAGGACCAACTTTCGATTTCGGGTTAACAAGTAAGGCCTTGTTACAAAAGACAGGGCATTTATTAAAAAAGTATGGAAAAGAAGAAGTAGCAGAAGAGTCTCTTGCTTATTCATCTAGCAATGCTAGTTCAGAAGAGTTGTTAGAAGCTTATATAAGACTAAGTGACGAACTAGAAGAAAATAGAATGGAGATTTACAATAATAAGGAAGATGTGACAGACGAGAGTTTGTATAGTGATGAAGAGTGGGAAGTATTTTCAAATCGCTCCAAGATTCATTTTGATAAATTAAAATTAGAAGGAGCATTCCATACTTCATTATTACCTAAGATAAAAGATATAACAAACCCAATGTTATTAATTGTAGGAAAACATGATGTAGTAACGTGTGAAAAACAAATTGAAACGTTTAATAAAGAAGCTCGAAACGGTAAGTATATCGCATTTGAAGAGAGCGGTCATTCACCTCATTATGAGGAAGCAGATAGATTCGCAGACACAGTCATACATTTTTTGAAATGAAGAAAAGGGTGCTTCTATAAATGAGAAGCACCCTTTTTTAATTTATGGATATGTGATTGTGATGTTGGGCCACTTACTTTGCCAATTCTTTTTAATAACTCTGTTCTTGTACATATGTATACGCTCTTTCGATTCCAGAAAATGAGCTGTTGGTCTCACTTGTAAGGAAAGAACATCTTCAATGCCGCACGGAGCTGTTAATATAACTTTGTTTTTTTCGTCTAATGTAACACCTAAAGCCGTTGCTGTTTCAGGGAATTTAGAAATAGCATTAACAGAAGAAGAATACGGTGGCATATTACCCACTACATGCATACGAGCTTGATTCTTTACCGACCAAGGGATCGTAGCATCAATATTCTTTAATTTATTTTCTAATGATTGTTCGTACATCTCATCTTTATGTAGACTATCATAATAAATTACATCAACATCAGGCAGAGCTGTTCGAACTTCGTAGTTATGTACAGTATCCCAAATTTTAGAACGGACAAACCCGGCGCAAATCCACCAATCAGGTAACTCTAGTGATTTTGCCATTTGTAATACATCCATCATCCATTCATCGTTTTCTATTAATCGAATTATATCTTGCTCTGTTTGTATTGTCATTTGTTATCCCACCTACTTTTTTAATTGAGGGCTTAATTCATTAGTTTTATAATCCATGTGATCCAGTAAGCACCTGGTATGAATAATAGTTGTGCTAATAACGTACCGAAAAGTCTAGAAATCATTAACCAGCCATACATTTTACTCATTGCTTCAGCACCTTCTTCTGATTGAAGAGCTCGCTCTGTTAAAAGAGCGATACGTGGATCTAGTAGCACTGTTAATAAAATGGTAGCAAAACCATTAATAAGGCCAGAAGCTGTAGTAGCTTTTGTCGCGTAATCTGGAAGTAAAAAAGAAGCATATAGGGCTGAAAGAACACCAGCTGTATATATAGCAGTAGCAAACATGTTAATAAGCATAATACGTTTTGGAATACCACCAATGCGTAGTCTATGAATCATTTCTAATTTTGGGAAGCGTACATATTTTTTTGTGTACTTTAATTTTTGAATGTTATTTGTTTTCATCATTCGAATGAAAGAACCGTCTGTTTCAAAGTTTTGAATGACGTATCCAAATAGTTTTGTCAAAGTTGGATATAGTATAATCGCAATCAATGTACCGACAGAGGCGGATAATAGAACGAGCCGTATAATATGTTCTAAATTTATGGATGTGTCTCGTTTTGCCTCATCGACAATCCCACCGATTAAAAAGGCTTGTAGCATGTTAGATGTTCTTGAAATAAGTAACACCATGCCTACCACAGACAAAGCGACAGCAATTCTCTTTAAACGCACTCCAGCTAATCGAATACTATAAGAACTTGTTTCAACCGCGTGAATAACAATTGTGAAAACCATTATAACAATTAACGTAATTGACATTAGATTCACCAGTTTCTATTAAAATAATTTTAACTTTTTTACTTTATCATATATATTACACTTTGTAACTGAAAGTATATGACAAAGGAAAAGGAATTTTCAGAAAAAAGGATAATAATGGTATAATAAAGAGATAGGAAACAATGCTATATATACAGTAAAATAAGTGGGGGAAGAAAACATGTATACAACATTTCTATTTGATCTAGATGGAACATTGACTGATCCGAAAGAAGGGATTATTAATTCAGTACTGTATGCATTAAAAAAGGTTGGTATTGAAGAATTACATATAAAAGAGTTAAATTCATTTATTGGACCGCCCATTCAGCAATCATTCATAGAGAGATACAATATGAATGAAGGAGAAGTAGAACGCGCTGTTTTTTATTTCAGAGAATACTTAAAGCAGCGTGGATTGTTAGAAAATAAGGTATACGATGGTATTCCAAATCTTTTAAAACAATTAAAAGATAACGGAAATCGTTTATTTATAGCAACTTCAAAGCCTACTGTATTTGCAAAACAAGTACTAGATCATTTTCAACTAACGGATTATTTTGAAGGTATCATTGGAAGTAATTTAGATGGTACAAGAATAAAAAAAGAAGAAATCATTGCTCATATTTTACAAACAAATGAAGAACTTAATAAAGAAGAACTTGTTATGATTGGAGATAGAAAGCACGATATAATCGGTGCGAATCAGAATGAAATTGCATCAATCGGCGTTTTATATGGCTATGGTAGTGAAACAGAATTGACTGAAGTTGGTGCGACTCATATAGTAAATGATGTAAAAGAATTACATTATTTCTTGGTAGAAAATAGTTTGATAAAGAAGTAAATATAGAGACTGAAAATCCTTTATAACGTATGACGATGAATTCGTTTATGTTTAAAGGGATTTTTCATATGTAATCGAATACTTATAATTAGACATTTTTAGCATAAAAAATTTGTATGAATTAGAGGAGGGATGTCAGAAAGAAAAGATTAGAAGGATTTTATCAATAAAATTTAGAATTTTCAGTTTAAGGGAGAGGTATAATTGGAGCTAGTTATTATATTATTAGCACTTAGTTTACTTATGTTTGTAGCATATAGAGGGTTTTCTGTTATTTTATTTGCACCGATATTTGCATTATTTGCAGTATTTTTGACAGAGCCTAGTTTTGTATTACCTTTCTTTTCGAATATTTTTATGGAGAAAATGGTAGGTTTTATTAAACTATATTTTCCTGTATTTTTACTCGGGGCAATTTTTGGGAAAGTAGTAGAAATGTCAGGAATTGCAGATTCGATTGCAAAGACAATTATAGAGTTAGTTGGTGAAAAACGTACAATATTAGCGATTGTATTAATGGGTGCTATTTTAACGTATAGTGGTGTTAGTGTGTATGTAGTAGTGTTCGCTGTATATCCGTTCGCAGCTAAGTTGTTTCGACAAGCGAATATTCCAAAACGTTTAATCCCTGGAACAATCGTTCTTGGAGCGGTCACGTTTACGATGGATGCGCTACCTGGATCACCACAAATTCAAAACGTAATACCTACAACGTTTTTTAAAACAGACATTTATGCTGCGCCGATACTTGGTATTGTAGGGGCAATTTTTGTACTTACGTTAGGGTTACTATATTTAGAGAGTAGACGTAAGAAGGCGAAAGCAGCAGGAGAAGGATATTTTGGTTTTAACGATGGGAATACTGAAATGGCAGCTTCTTTACAAGCAGAACAAAAAGATATGCCGCTGGTTAAAAATATTAAAATTACAAGAGCACAACAAGTAGTTGCTTTTGTACCACTTATTTTAGTAGGTGTAATGAATAAAGTTTTTACTATTATGATACCGAAGTGGTATCCGAATGGTTTTGATTTTTCTGCAATTGGTATGAAAGCATTTGGAAAAGTAGAATTAAGTGCAGTAGTTGGAATCTGGTCAGTAGAATTGGCACTTATTATAGGTATAGTAACAACGTTATTATTATATTGGAAACGAGTAGTAACTGGATTTCAAGCTGGATTGAATACAAGTATCGGTGGAGCGCTACTGGCAACGATGAATACAGGAGCTGAATTTGGATTCGGTGGTGTCATCGCAGCACTTCCAGGCTTCGCAATTATGAGAGATGGCATTTCTGCCACATTCACAAATCCTCTAGTGAATGGAGCAGTAACGACAAATATTTTAGCCGGTATTACAGGCTCTGCATCAGGAGGAATGGGAATTGTTTTAAGTGCAATGGGAGATAAGTTTATCGCAGCGGCCAATCAATTCGATATTCCATTAGAAGTAATGCATCGTATCGTGTCAATGGCATCAGGAGGAATGGATACATTACCACATAACGGGGCTATTATTACTATTCTTACCGTAACGGGTTTAACACATAAACAGTCGTATAAAGATATATTTGCAATTACTATTTTGAAAACGCTTGCTGTGTTTTTAGTTATTGCATTCTATACTGTAACAGGACTTTATTAAGTCGATATGTTATGAACTAAAATATTAATTAGGGGAAGAAGGGGTGGAGTACTTGCAAGAAGTTGCTGAGTTTCGTATGCCGAAGTCTGTATTATATGGAAGAAATTCGCTTGAAAAGTTGGGGGAACAATCTAAGAAATTCGGGAAAAGAGCGTTTATAGTTACGGATACAATTATGGAGAATTTAGGATATGTTGAGAAGTGTATACAACAATTAAATACGAAAGGTATTACTGCTATTACATATAATAAAGTAAATGCTGAGCCTACAAATATACACGTGTTAGAAGCGTTAACTCTTAGTAAAGAAGAAAAGTGTGATTTTATTATCGGTATTGGTGGTGGAAGTTGTATTGATGCAGCGAAAGCAGTTGCGGTGTTATATACAAATGGTGGAGAAGTGGAAGATTATGTCCAAAAGGATATGGAAATAGACAATAATCCGCTACCACTTATTGCAATTCCGACAACTTCTGGTACTGGGTCAGAGGTAACAAGTGTAGCAGTAATAACGAATAAACGAACAGATGTAAAAATGATGATGAAGCATCCGAGTTTTACCCCGCAAGTAGCAATTATTGACCCGATTTTAACACGTTCGGTACCACCTCACATTACAGCAGCAACAGGGATAGATGCTTTATGTCATGCAGTCGAAGCATATATTTCTAAAGTTTCACAATCACTTACAGATGTATTAGCTCTTTCCGCCATTGAAAGTATTATGAAATATTTACGTATTGCATATGAAGATGGAGAGAATATGGAGGCAAGAGAAGCGATGATGATAGCATCCTTACAAGCTGGAATCGCTTTTTCAAATGCATCTGTTACCTTAGTTCATGGCATGTCAAGACCAATAGGGGCGTTATTTCATGTACCACATGGTATATCAAATGCAATACTATTACCTACAATTTTAGAATATACAAAAGTGAGTGCAGTAAAAAGACTAGCGGAAATTGGACGTTGTTTAAATAAAGATATGTATTCCTATTGTGATGAAGAAGTAGCCGACTATACGCTCGGGGAAATAAAAAAACTTTGCTTTGATCTTCGTATTCCAAATTTAAAAGAATACGGAATTGGTGAGGTTGAATTTGAAAAAGCTGTTTCTAAAATGGCATTAGATGCAATTGAAAGTGGAAGTCCAGCAAATAATCCACGTGTGCCATCATATGATGAAATTAAACAGTTGTATCGAGAATGTTTTCATTATCAATATGGAGATTCTATAAAAACATTAGATAATTAATTTCAGAATATTCTTATAAAATTTCCTTGGAAATAGTTAAAACAAGACTTTATATTTTAAACGTAAAGTCTTGTTTTATTGTGTATAATATACATAATAAAATGTTTGAATCAGGTTGTAAAAACAGTGTGAGGTAGGTGTGGTTAGTGGTTATGAAAACGATAGGTTTAATTGGTGGTATGAGTTGGGAATCGACTACTGAATATTATCGAATCATAAATGAAGAAATAAAAAAGCGATTAGGAGGGTTACATTCAGCAAAATGTATAATCAATAGTGTGGACTTTGAAGAGATTGAACGATTCCAGTCTAATGGAGATTGGGATGGAGCAGGAGAAGTATTAGGGAATGCAGCATATTCGTTACAGAGTGCAGGAGCAGATTTTATAATTATTTGTACAAATACAATGCATAAAGTAGTTGAGAAAATAAAGGAGAATATTCATATCCCAGTCTTACATATCGCTGATGCAACAGCGAAAGAAATGAAAAGGAAAGATATTCAAACGGTTGGTTTACTTGGAACTAAATATACAATGGAGCAAGATTTCTATAAGTTACGCATAGAAGAAAATCATATAAATGTAATGATTCCATCAAAAAAGGATAGAGAAAAGATAAATGAAGTAATATATACAGAACTATGTTTAGGAAAGATAACATCTCAATCTAGAGAGTATTATAAAAAAGTTATAGAAGATCTAGTACAAGAAGGGGCACAAGGAATCATATTAGGTTGTACAGAAATAGGTTTATTAGTTAAGCAGGAAGACGTATCCATTCCGATATTTGATACAACTCATATACATGCAGTTGAGGCAGTTAATTTCGCTTTACGAAATAGAGTATAATTATATTATGTAACCTAGTTCGTGTGTGTGGAAAACATTCAGAAAATATTTTATAATGTAAGTGGTTACATTTAAGGGGGAATGCGTATGTTTTCAGTTCAACCAATCGCATTTGTACATAATGAAAGAAAGGAAATAAAGGATGATGAGTGGGGAGAAGTAAAATCCTATATTACTTTAACTGAATTGTATACAGAAGAAAGTATACAAGGGATTGAAGATTTTTCTCATATTGAAGTTGTTTTTTATTTTCATAAAGTAACTGATGAACAAATTCAATATTTTGCTAGATATCCTAGAAATAATCATGATTATCCTAAAGTAGGTATTTTTGCACAGCGTGGAAAAAATCGTCCGAATCGTATAGGAGCAACCATTGTAAAGGTAATCAAAAGAGAAGGTAAATCAATTATTGTTGAGGGGTTAGATGCTATTGATGGTACCCCTATATTGGATATAAAGCCGATAATGAAAGAGTTTATGCCGAAAGAAGAAATCGTACAGCCTAAATGGGCAACGGATATAATGAAACAGTATTGGAAGGGGAATGGAGTAAAATGAGAATATATGAGGCAACAATTGCAGATTTAGATGGACTAGCATCAGTTTTTAATAACTATCGTATGTTTTATAGACAAGATTCCGATTTAGAAGGAGCAAAAGTATTTTTACGAAATCGAATCGAGAAAAAAGAATCAGTTATTTTCGTGGCAGTTGAAGACGGGGAATATATTGGATTCACACAATTATATCCATCATTTTCTTCTATTTCGATGAAAGAATTATGGATTTTAAATGATTTATTTGTACAAGCTACTAAGCGCGGGGCAGGAACAGGAAAAAAATTATTAGAAGCTGCTAAAGGATTCGCCTTAGAAAATGGTGCAAAAGGTGTAAAATTACAAACAGAGATTGATAATTTATCAGCGCAGCGATTATACGCTGAAAATGGTTATTTGAGAGATAATCGTTATTTCCATTATGAATTAACTTTTTAAAAAATATTAGATTAAAAGAGGCGCTTTCATTTTGAAGGCGTCTCTTTTAATTTGCATTATAGTTAATTTAAAACCCAATTTATTGCATCTTCAAAGTTTTCTGCAATGTAGTTTGGTTCAATATGTGCCCATTTGTCTCGGTGTGTATGTAAAGCATCATAGCCAGCGCCTGTTCGTACTAAAATTGTTGTCGCGTTTACTTTTGCTCCTGCAACGATATCAGTCCAGCGATCACCAACTACAGCACATTGTGTTAAATCAAGCCCATGTTTCTTCGCTGCTTGCAGCAACATACCTGTACTCGGTTTCCGGCATTCACAACCATCACCGTGTTTGTGAGGACATACGTAAATATCATCAAAGCCGAATCCTTTTAATTCCTGTACAAAATCAGCTACAGTCGCTATCCCATCTGCGATACCTGGCTGATTTGTAAAGGAGAAAATTTTTATGTTTTTAGCTTTTAGTTTTTGTAAGGCTGCTTGTGTAAAAGGAAATAATGTAAAAGAGCCTGGATAATGTATTGTAGTATCACCACCAATTGTACCGTCACGATCAATAAAAATAGCTTGAATGTTTGTCATAGTTATAGTCCTTTCCATTTATAAGTAGTTTAAAAATGTTTCACAAATCGATAGCCATTCACTTCATATCCTAATTTTTTGTAAAAAGGATGTGCTTCTAACCTTTTTGTTCCACTGACTAGCCATGTGCCGATACAATTATGTTTCTTTGCTAATTGCTCTGTGTAATCCATTAATATTTGCCCAATGCCTTTCCGTCGTATTGTAGAATCAACGCTAATAATTGAAATTTCCCCGTACCGAGTTACATCTTCTAAATTTTCACGTATACGAAACCCAAGTAATCCAAATATAGTGTCCTCTTCTTCATAAACATATAGAAAATCAAAAGGACTCATTTGTACGAATTGTAATCGATTGTTCATATCTTCATACGAAATAGAGGAACCTTTTAGTTCTGTTGTTAAAGAGCAAAGTGCATCTATATCGTCTATCGTAGCTTCACGAATTTGAAAAGACATATTATCCACTCCAATAAAATGTAATCAAACATTAAATATTCTGCTAAAAAATATGTATTCCTGCTACGAAAATAAATAATTTATAATGATATACAGATAGTTATATGTTATTCTTTTCCTTGATTATATTGGAAATGGAAAGAAGGGGAATGTATGCTAGACGTGAATATCCGCTCTGCTGGATATGATATAGGTGAAAAAGCAATTCATGATATTGCCTTTTCGATTGAACAAGGTGAATTAGTTGCACTTATTGGTGCGAATGGTGCTGGGAAAAGTACGACGATTAAAACGATGCTCGGTTTACTTGTAAATATGAATGGTGAAATATCATTCGGTGAAAAGAAGACCCCTTATGCATACGTGCCGGAACATCCGACATATTATGATTATTTGACGCTCTGGGAACATATTGAATTATTAATGGCTGCTCGCGAGAACGAAGTAGGAAGCTGGGAAAGGAAAGCGGACGAGTTATTACATTTGTTTCGGATGGATAAACATAAACATGAGTATTTATCAAAGTTTTCAAAAGGGATGAAACAAAAATCGATGCTCATTTTGGCGTTTTTAACTGAACCAGATTTTTATATCATTGATGAACCTTTTATCGGTTTAGACCCAGTAGCTACGAAAGAATTTTTAAGTTATTTATATAAAGAAAAAGAACGTGGTGCAGGTATATTACTTTGTACGCACGTATTAGACACAGCTGAAAGAATTTGTGAGAGATTTTTACTCATTTCACAAGGTACATTAGTTGCAGATGGACATTTAGAAGCGATCCAAACGTTAGCAGAAATGCCAGGGAGTTCATTATTAGACTGTTTTGATGTAATTGTAAGGCGTGAACAACATGATTAAACAACAATTTTATAAAAGATTGCGCCATGAACTGGGCCGCAAATGGAAGTCCATACGTTCTATAACGGATTGGACAGTTGCGCTATATATTATTATTCCAGCATTTATATTTATGGGGATTTATTATCGTTCACTATGGACGGAAGAATTATCGATGGGAGAGACTATTTATTTCGGATTAGGTCTACTCGCATTTTATGTGATTACATATGGAAGAGGAGTTCGCTCATTTTTTGAGCAAGCGGATAGTTTATTTTTAATTTCGTATCCCGCTCACATGAAAAAATTAATCCAGTATGGCATGACATATACGTTTATTCGAATAGCAATAACGAATGTAGTAGTTGTTGGTGCGATGTTACCAGTGTTGATGAAAAGTATTGGAGTGACGAAGATACAAGTCGTATTATTTTGGCTATTCTTTACTGTATTTCGATTTCTGTTGTCGTTATTAACGAGATTTATTCATGTACGTGTGGGGAAACGATGGCTACTATGGATTATAAAAAATGTAATATTTTCTATAAGTCTATCCTTTTTCGGATTGAGTTTGTTTCTTATTTATAAAAATCCATTTTATTCTGTACTAAGTATCGGTCTAGCAGTTTTTCTAATTATCGTATTGATAAAAGAAAAATTAAATTATAAAAATTGCTTTTTTAAAGAAGTTGAGAAAGAAAAAGAAGAAAGTATGCGCTGGACGAGTGGGATTATGCAAGTTGGTGGTCATGCCGCTAAACCGAGTAGTTCGAATAAAAAGGCGTGGATGTTTCCACGTTCTAAAAAGTTTTTAGGGAAGAAAAAGGATTCTCGTATTGTTGAATCCTTTTTAAAAGAATTTTTCCGTACAAGTAGTGCACGAATATTTTATATTCAAATTGTATGTATAAGTACTGTCAGTATTATTATGAGTCCGAAGTGGATTGCCGCTATCATTCTTGCATTTGCTTTAGTTGGAATTTCCCGTTATGCGCGCGACTATTGGAATGAATTTACGAAAAAAATGTTTCTTCATTTATATTGTGATGAAGGGAAATTACTATTGTTAAGATGGAAGGCAGATCGATATTTATTACTTCCAGTAATCCTTTTATATGGGTTGGTTATCCTTTCTCATTTTTATTTAGTACTAGCTGTAATTGCCGGGATTATTTTTATAGTATGGATTGGTTGGGTTGTATTTTTACCATGAAAAAAGAGCCGGAAAATGGCTCTTTTTCTAATCTGTCACACATTGATAAAGAAAATATGCTAAAACGAGTATGCTTGCGGCGGAATACATGACATCTAAAGACATATGATCGCCTCCTCATTGTTGTTGTATTTTATTGTATGAAATCTTACAATTTCATATTCAAGTGAAAAATATGTGAACGTTAACAAAATTGTAAAGTGCAAAAATTACAATCATTTTGTATAATAGAAGAAACAATTGTTATATAAAATATAATGAGTGAAAGGGGAGGGAACATACATGCCAAATTGGTTTAGAAAAACCTTAGTCGCCTTAATTACCGTATTTACATTTGGTTTAGTGACGCCTCCTTCCATATTGCTTGATAATGCCAAAGCTGCGGACAAGCCTACGAGCACAGCTGGGCAACAAAATTTGGAGAGTACGTCCTATACATATGAAGAAACGAATGACAGGTTAACTACCGATACTTTTATTACGTATGCAATGCAAGAAGCAGAGAAGCAGTCGATGCAAAAGTTTGGAACTAAAATTGGTCCAGTAATTGAAGATGAATTTAAAGATGTAATATTACCGAAAATTGAAGAGGCAATTGCTGAGCTTGCCAATGATGTACCAGAAGATTCACTACAATCATTAGCGATTTCCCAAAAACCAGCTGGTGGGAATAATGAAAAAATCTTTCACGTGTATGACACGAAATCAGGAAATGACTTATTGCGATTTCATGTAAGGAGAGATCATCCACCGCAAGAGGGTTACTATTTTAATTTCCACTATCACCGTTTTGATGATGGGTACTCTGGACACCATGAGTTAGGGAATATTTATTGGAATACGAATGTACCACCAAAGTGGCTTTCTTAAAAAGAACAAGAGAAAATCTTGTTCTTTTTTTATGTGTATGGAAGGGTAAGACAACTACGGTGTTGAATAAGATAGGTTTAGAAAAAAGAAGAAAAGGGAGTATGGGAATGCAAAAATATATTGTTTTTGACTTTGATGGCACATTAGTAGATTCACAAAATATATTTGTACCAATTTATAATCAAATTGCTGAAAAGCACGGATATAAAACGGTAAGGGAAGAAGAAATTGAGTATTTACGTAAATTGACGATGCCAGAGAGATGTAAACAACTCGATGTACCATTGTATAAACTACCGATATTAGCACTAGAGTTTTATAAATTGTATCAACCTGCCATAAAAGATCTTATTTTGTTCCATGGGATGAAGGATGTATTAGATGAGTTACATAAAAAAGGCTACGGAATTGCAGTCATATCATCGAACTCAGAAGAGCATATTCGGGCATTTTTACACAATAATGATATAGAAAATATACAAGAAGTATATTGTTCTAAAAATTTGTTCGGTAAAGATAAAATGATAAAAAGATTTTTAAAATCGAAAAAAATAACTGAGAAAGATATGTTATACGTCGGTGACGAACAGCGAGACGTAGCAGCGTGTAAAAAGGCTGGGGTGAATGTAATATGGGTATCTTGGGGATATGATGTTATTGAAACAGTGAAAAAAGATGCACCAGATTATATGGTCAATACACCGATGGAAATTGTGCAAGTAGTACAAGGGGCATATTCTTAATATAAATACACTTCGTGCAGGCATTCATCATATTGAATTTTGGGTAGCGTATATACCAAATGTAGAAATGTAAGGGGGAATATACATGAAAACAATTAAAGCATGGCAAAACAATATACAAATAGTAAAAGATGCAGTTAATATTGAAGAAATTTCTAAAGGTTTCTCACCAGATAAGAAATATATCATTACGAAAGCGAATAATGAAAAATGTTTATTACGGACAGGCGATATAAAAGAGTATGAAAGAAAGAAAATAGAATTTCAAATTTTAAATGAAATGGTAAAACGTAGTGTACAAACTCAAAAACCAATTGAAATGGGTTTATTGGCAGAGGAAGACTTATGCTATAGTATTTTTTCATATATAGAAGGGGAAGATGCAAAGAAGCTATTGCCTACGTATTCACCAAAAGAACAATATGAAATTGGTATAGAGGCAGGAAAAGATTTAGCAAAAATGCATACATATGAAGCTCCTAATGATTTACTTCCATGGTATGAAAGAGCAATGAAAAAGCATTGGAAATATGTAGAGGCATATAAAACATGTGGAATAAAAGTGAAAAATGATGATAAAATCATTAAGTTTATAGATGAAAATGCAATATATTTAAAGAATCGCCCAAATCGATTTCAACACGATGATTTTCATTTAGAAAATATAATTGTACGTGATGGGAAATATGTAGGTGTTGTTGACTTTAATGGCTATGACTGGGGCGACCCACTTCATGATTTCGTGAAAATCGCACTATTTGCAAGGGACATTAGTATTCCGTATTCAATCGGACAAGTAGAAGGATACTTTAATGGGAGAATACCAGAGGAGTTTTGGAAATTATACGCGGTGTACGTTGGTATGACAGTGTTCTCATCAGTTGTATGGTCATTACGAGCAGCGCCACATATGTTAGATGATACGTTAGAACGCCTTACTGTCGTTTTAGAGGATCATAAAAACTTTGAGCTATCGAAGCCAATTTGGTTTCAACCAGAAAAGATTGATATGAAATAGAAAAGGTAGATGTGATTCACATCTACCTTTATTTTTTAACATCAAGATACTTATTTAATTTTCTTAAATGTAAGCGGCTGAGTACTTAATGTAGCTGGTACATGTAACTGAAGGGATGGGAATTCACCACTTACATTCATTTCATAAGCGAATAATAAGCTCATTTTCATTTGGAATAAGTCAACTTTTGTGGAGAAGATGTCGTAATGATGATGCCCTAATTGAATATCCATTTCCATAAATTGTACATATAACGAATCATCTCGTTTGTATACTTGTAATGTTCCGTATGCAGGATGTTCAAAAGTACCAGTATAATCCTCTAACTTGTGCGAAGGTGTAGTCCCTTTAATTTGTTCAGGGAGGGATTCAGTTGCTTCTTTCATCATTTCCTTCATTTTTTTAGTATCTTCTACAGCACGTTTATGCCAATCAATGGATTCTAATTCAAGTAGTTCGTCATAAATTTGATTAGCGAGATAAGTAGGAAGTAATGTTCCTCCAGCATTCGTTAAAATAACAAGGCCTATGTTTTCTGTTGGTATGAATGAAACAAGCGCTGAAAATCCATCGATATTACCGCCATGATGAATCACTTTTTTACCACGATAAGCGCTAATAAACCAACCAAGCCCATAACTATTTAATGGAGATTCAGGAAGTGATAAAACTGGTTGATCTGGAATTGAATTATGTGGTGTAAACAGTTGTTGTAATAATTCAGGGGAGATTAGTTCATGATTTCCAAAATTCCCTTTGTTTAAGTGAAGAAGTACCCAATTTGCCATATCTTCAATTGTGGAATTAATACACCCAGCAGCGCCAACTGTATCGATGTTACGGAATGGAACTGCTTTTATTTCACCGTCATTTTCAATGTAAGGTAAAGCGTAATCATCTGTAGTTTGTGAATCGTTAACAGAGAAGTTTGTATGTCTCATATTTAAAGGTTCTAAAATATGTTCTGTAGTGTATTGCTCCCACGTTTGATTTGTAATGTTTTCAACAATGTAGCTAATTGTTGCATACATTAAGTTGTTATATAGAAATGCAGTCCGGAACGGTGCATCAAGTGGTAAATGTTTTATTTTTTCAACGAGATCTTTTCGAGATAAGGAAGAACTGTACCAAAGAGCCTCATGACGACTCACTCCAGTTCGATGAGAAGCTAAATCCCGTCCTGTAACTTGTGAGCTAGCAAGTAGTTCAGATAAAGTAAAGTTAGGTATATAAGACGGGACAGGAGCATCCCAATTAAACTTTTTTTGCTGTGCTAACAAGCTTAATGAAAGTGTACCAAACGCTTTCGTTGAGGAACCGATTGCGAATCGAGTATTCGGTGTAACAGCCTCTTTTGTTTCTATATTACGATAGCCGAAACCTTCTGAAAGAATAACTTCACCGTCTTTTATAACAGCGACAGCAACACCAGGAACATTTAAATCCTTCATCATTTTTTCAACCGTTGTTTGTAAAGAAGTCATAACAGGCGTTTCAATTTTAGACATACTTCTAACCTCCAAATATAAATTTTGTTCTACCGCACTATACTTTCGGTAATAGAAAATGAAAACCTTTTAAAATATGGAAAGTTAATAATTTTGTAAGAATTAGCATAAGAAATTTTATTAATTAAGATTATTAAATTTACCATTTTTCATGTTATGATAAATTCCATATAAGATTGAAAGAAGGTTTTTCTACATATGAAACATGCTGAAAATGAATACTTAAATTTATGCCGCCATGTAATGGAGCATGGTACGAAGAAAGAAGACCGTACAGGGACAGGCACTGTGTCTGTATTTGGATATCAAATGCGTTTTGATCTAAGTAAAGGTTTTCCTTTATTAACGACAAAGAGAGTGCCGTTTCGCCTTGTAGCAAGTGAGCTGCTTTGGTTTATGAAAGGTGATACAAATATTCGTTATTTATTGCAGCATAATAATAACATTTGGAATGAATGGGCATTTAAGAGTTGGGTAGAAAGTGACGAGTATACGGGTCCTGACATGACTGATTTCGGTCTTCGCTCACAACAAGATGAGGAATTTAAAGTTCAGTACGATGAGCAAATGGAATTGTTTAAAAAGAGCGTTTTAGAAGATGATGATTTCTCAAATAAATATGGTTATTTAGGAGACGTATACGGTAAGCAGTGGCGTGCCTGGAAAACGACAGCTGGTGAGACACTTGATCAATTAAAAGATGTAATTGAAATGATTAAAAAAACACCAGACTCACGTCGTCTAATTGTATCTGCTTGGAATCCTGAAGATGTACCAAGTATGGCCTTACCACCGTGTCATACGTTATTCCAGTTTTATGTAGCGAACGGTAAACTTTCTTGTCAGCTATATCAAAGAAGTGGGGATATATTCCTTGGAATTCCATTTAATATTGCAAGTTACTCACTACTAACACATTTAATTGCACATGAATGCGGACTTGAAGTAGGAGAATTTGTTCATACAATTGGAGATGCTCACATTTATACGAATCATTTTGAGCAAGTAGAAAAGCAATTGGCACGTGAACCACGTCCATTACCGAAACTTACATTAAATCCAGATGTGAAATCTGTATTTGATTTTGAAATGGAAGATTTAACGATTGAAGGATATGATCCACACCCAGCAATTAAAGCACCGGTTGCAGTATAATTGTAGAGGAGATGAAAAGATGATTGTTTCATTTATGGTTGCAATGGACGAGAATAGAGTAATTGGTAAAGATAATAATTTACCTTGGCGATTACCAAGTGAATTACAGTATGTAAAGAAAACAACGATGGGGCATTCGCTTATTATGGGAAGAAAGAACTATGAAGCGATTGGTAGACCACTGCCTGGAAGACGTAATATCATTGTAACTCGTAATGAAGGGTATCATGTTGAAGGCTGTGAAGTAGCACATTCTGTAGAAGAAGTGTTTGAGCTATGCAAAAATGAACAAGAGATTTTTATTTTTGGTGGAGCTCAAATTTATGATCTCTTTTTACCTTACGTAGACAAGTTATATATAACAAAAATCTATCATGCATTTGAAGGAGATACATTCTTCCCAGAAATAGATATGACAAATTGGAAAGAAACTTTTGTTGAAAAAGGATTAACGGATGAAAAAAATCCGTATACGTACTATTATCATATATATGAAAAGCAACAATAATCATAAAGATTGATGTGAATATTCGCATCAATCTTTTTATTTATATCCATCAATATAGGTTTATAGATGAGATTCGATAGTGCTATAATGAAAGGGAGCATGTGAAAATGCTAAAATTTTCAAGAGTATTAAGATAGAAAGAGGAGGAGAATCGATTGAGAAAGATATGGGGGATTCTTTTTCTTTGCTTAACATTCATGTTAGTCGGATGTGGTAAAGAAGAAAAACCACAAGAAGTATTTGATACATATGCAAAAGCATGGAATAAACAAAAATTTGCAGAAATGTATGATCAATTATCAGAAAAGGCAAAAAAAGATATTTCAAAGAAAGAATTCACTGAGAAATATGAAAAAATTTATTCTGGCATTGAAGTGAAAGACTTAAAAGTAGAAGCAGGAGAAGTAAAAGAAGATAAAAAAGATGAAGGTCCTGTTCCTTTTAAAGTAAGCATGGATACAGTTGGGGGTAAAATCAATTTTGCCCATGAAGCAAAAATGGTGAAAGAAAAAGATGGAGATAAAGAATCTTGGAAAATAGATTGGACTCCTGATTTTATATTCCCAGGTATGACAAAAGATAGTAAAGTGCGTATGCAAACGACAGAGCCAAAACGTGGTGAAATATACGATCGTAATGGAAAAGGTCTTGCAACGAATGGGAAAGCTTCTGAAATTGGAATAGTTCCAGAAAAATTAGACGATACTGCCCCGCAAACGAAAGAGACAGTAGCGAAGTTATTAAATATGTCTGTAGAAGAAATTGATCAAAAACTAGCTGCTAAATGGGTAAAACCAGGGTATCTCGTACCAATTGGAATTTTGCCTGAAGGGGCAACACAAAATACGTACATTGATTTAGCAGGTGTTTCAACAAAACCGGTAAATGTTCGTACATATCCGTTAGGGGAAGCAGCAGCACATCTTACTGGTTATATTGGAAAAGTGAATGCTGAAGATTTAAAAACGCTACAAAAGAAAGGCTATCAAGCAGATGATCCAGTAGGTAAAGCTGGTTTAGAGCAAGTATTGGAAGAAAAGCTGCGCGGTAAAAAAGGTGGCCGTGTCTTTGTAGAAGATGCACAAGGGAAAGAAATTAAAAATTTAGCAAAAACAGATGCTGTTGATGGGGAAAATGTAACTTTAACGATTGATAGTGCTGTTCAAGAAAAAACTTATAATGAAATGAAAGGCGAGGCTGGTTCAAGTGCGGCAATTAATCCGAAAAGCGGAGAAACACTTGCACTTGTAAGTAGTCCAGCATATGATCCTAACATAATTGCAAGAGGGACATCAAAAGCACAACGCGATGCATGGAATAACGATCCGAAAAAACCGATGACGAATCGATTTACACAATTATCAGTTCCAGGATCTGTATTTAAGCCGATTACAGCCGCAATCGGTCTTGAAACGAAAACAATCGATCCAAAAGAAGAATTGAAAATTGAAGGATTAAAATGGACAAAAGATTCTTCTTGGGGTAATTATTATGTAACGCGTGTAAAAGATGCAAATCCGATTGATTTTGATAAGGCAATGAAATACTCGGATAATATTTATTTCGCACAAGAAGCTTTGAAAATCGGAAAAGATAAATTTATGAGTGGAGCGAAAAAATTCGGATTCGATGAGAAATTACCAATTGAATATGGATTCCCAGCTTCTAAAATCGCCAATGATGGTATTAAAAATGATATTCAAATGGCAGACACAGGTTATGGACAAGGACAAGTCTTAATGACACCGCTCCATTTAGCATTAACGTATGCGCCAATTGTTAATGATGGAAACATCCCTTCTCCATATATTATTAAAACAGATAAGCAACCAAAAGTTTGGAAAGAAAATGTCATTTCAAAAGGCAATCAGGATATATTAAAAACTGCTATGACGAAAGTAATTAATGATCCAGATGGTACTGGAAAAATTGCTAAAGTTGATGGAATGACTCTTGCTGGAAAAACAGGTACAGCGGAATTAAAAGTATCGAAAGAGGCCGAAGGAAAAGAACTAGGCTGGTTCGCTGCATTTGATTTAAATTCACCAGATATGGTTATTACGATGATGATTGAAGATGTAAAAGGTAGAGGCGGAAGTAATATTCCTGCTGAAAAAGTGAAACATGTTTTTCAAAAATAAATTGTAATAAAAGGCTATCTCTATAAATTATAGAGATAGCCTTTTTGTATGAAAAAATTCTTACTATCTTTATACTCAATTTTAAAGAAACAAAATAAATCATTAACTTACGAAAAAAAAGTAGCTATTTTTTATTGACATGAGATATAACTTTTTGTATTATACTTACATAAGGTAAGTTATTTACTTTTGAATTATAAATCTCATGTTAAAGATAAGATATGTAAAAGGGAGAGAATACAATGACAAAAGTATTATTTATTACAGCAAATCCAAATTCAGCAGAAGGTTCTTTTGGAATGGCAGTAGGGGAAGCTTTCATCGAAGCTTACAAAAATGAGCATCCACAAGATGAAGTGGTAACAATTGATTTATTCAACACTACAGTACCAGCAATCGATGCAGATGTATTTGCTGCTTGGGGTAAATTTGCAGCAGGTGAAGGCTTTGAAACTTTAACTGAAGTTCAACAACAAAAAGTAGCAGCAATGAACACAAACCTAGAAACATTTATGCATGCAGATCGTTATGTATTTGTAACTCCAATGTGGAACTTTAGCTACCCACCAGTAGTAAAAGCATACTTAGACAACTTAGCAATTGCAGGTAAAACATTCAAGTATACTGAAAATGGTCCAGTTGGCTTATTAGAAGGAAAAAAAGCACTTCATATTCAAGCAACAGGTGGCGTTTATTCTGAAGGAGCATATGCAGCTGTAGACTTCGGCCGCAATCACTTAAAAACAGTATTAGGATTCATTGGTGTAAATGAAACTGAATATATTGCAGTTGAAGGTATGAATGCAAACCCTGAAAAAGCACAAGAAATTAAAGAAGCAGCAATTGCTAATGCTCGTGAATTAGCAAAACGTTTCTAATCTATAATACTTAAAAAAGTCCAAACACTTGTTGTTTGGACTTTTTTCTTCTTTTTCCTTCGTTTGTCTAGTATAATGAAGGTCGGAATGATAATAGGTGGGGGTTCTGTATGGTTCAAACGTTTTTTAAAATCTTTTATTTAATTGTAATCGTAATTGCGATTACACCGAGAATGTGGCGTCTTAAAAGACAAGTAAATACGATGTCGCCACAAGAAAAAGATAATGCTGTGTATAAAACGACAAATTGGTTTGGTAAGAAAATGGTACGTGTAGCCGGATCTACAGTAGAAGTAAAGGGAATAGAAAATGTTCCGAAAGACAAGCCAGTACTAGTTGTAAGTAATCACCAGAGTAATATGGATATCCCAGTTTTACTAGGTTACTTAAATAAACCAATTGGATTCGTTTCAAAGGCAGAGATTAAGAAGTTCCCGATTGTACCAACTTGGATGGAACTTATGAATTGTGTATTTATGGATCGTAGCGATCGTCGTCAATCACTTCAAGCGATTAAAAATGGAATCGAGCTATTAAAGAATGGACATTCTATCGTAATCTTCCCAGAAGGGACGAGAAGTAAAGGTGGCGAAATCGGAGAGTTTAAGGCTGGAAGTTTTCACCTTGCAGTAAAATCTGGTGTAGCAATTTTACCTGTAACATTAGATGGGACATATAAAATGTTTGAAGCGAATGGAAACCGTATGAAACGAGCTCATGCAACAGTAACAATTTCTAAGCCGATTACACCTGAAGAGTATGCGAATATGGATATTAAAGAGTTAACGAAGCATACACAAGATGTTATCGCATCACAATTACATAAATAATAAAAAAGGTTTCAGCTTATATAAGCTGAAACCTTTTTTATTATGCTGTTGGTAAGACATAAAAGAGTACGCAGAAAAACATCATCGCACTACCACCTAAAACGAAAAGATGCCAAATGGCATGGTTGAAAGGTAGCTTTTCCCAAAGGAAGAATATAGCCCCTACAGAATATAAAATTCCGCCCGCTAACAGTAGTGAAAAACCGTGCCCAGTTAGATTTTCATAAAGTGGTTTAATAGCAACGATTATGAGCCATCCCATAATGATATAACATAACGTTGAAGCTTTAATAAAGCGACGTACGAAGACAATTTTGAAAATGATCCCCCCGATTGCGAGTGTCCATATAATAGCGAGTAACGTCCAGCCTAATGGTCCTCGAAGCGTAATGAGTAAAAAAGGAGTATATGTGCCTGCGATTAGTAAATAAATGGCTGAGTGATCTAGTATAGTAAATAATTTTTCTACTTTTGGATGGTGAATGCTATGTAACAATGTCGAAAACAAGTACAGTAAGAACATGCTTACACCATAAACCGTAAATGCAACAACAGCTGATGCGGTACCATGCTTAGAAGCATGAATAATCAATATGATTAAGGCAGGGATGCTTAAAATGGCACCGATACCATGTGTGATTGCATTTGCAATTTCTTCTTTTACAAATTGGGTCATTCGTGTCATTTTTTCAGTCATAATGCCAATCCTTTCTACTATTATAAAATAATATATCATTTCCCTTACCATATCATACACAAGAGCAATAGAAAATGAAATTTGTATAATTGATTATATTTTTGAATTTTTTTGACAAAAAGCAATGGTTTTGTTGACGTTTTCAAACTTTTTTGACAAAATAAAATTATGCAATAGTAGGACAAGGAATCTACTAATAAAGGGGATGGAGAAATGTTTTCAAATATTGGCTTTCCAGGATTAATTTTAATTTTAGTAGCTGTACTTATTTTATTTGGGCCGAAAAAATTGCCGGAAATCGGAAAGGCTTTAGGGGAAACGTTAAAAGAATTCAAAAAATCAACGAAAGAATTGACTGACGATGCATTTCAAGAGAAGGAAAAGAAAGAAAAAATGTAATGAATTTTCCTTGTAATGGATAAATAAAGTGTGGTGAACGAGATGGAAGATCGGGAAATGAGTGTAGTAGAACATATAGTTGAGCTTCGCAAACGAGTAATATATACAGTGTTATCCTTTGTACTATTTTTAATTGTTGGATTTACTTTTACGAAGGATATTTATTTTTGGCTTGTAAAAGATTTACCAATGAAATTAACTGTTCTCGGTCCAAGTGATGTATTGTGGATTTTTTTCTCGATTGCTACAGTATTTGCTATCGTTTGTACAATTCCTTTTGCTGCTATACAAATTTGGTTATTTGTAAAACCAGGTTTACATCCAAATGAACAAAAGATGACAGTAATGTATATACCGGTATTGTCTATATTATTTATTGCAGGTTTATGCTTCGGATATTTCGTTGTAATGCCGTTTTTATTTCATTTTTTGACTACGATAGGTAATGAAATGTTTAATACGATGTTTACGACAGAAAAGTATTTTCATTTTGTTCTTAATTTAACAGTTCCATTTGCTGTAATTTTTGAATTGCCTGTAGTAGTAATGTTTTTAACAAGTATTGGACTATTGACGGCGGAACTTCTAATAAAAATAAGAAGGTATGCTTACGTAGCATTGATTATCATTGCGTCGTGTATATCACCGCCAGATTTTTTATCTCATAGTTTAGTTGCGGTACCGCTTATTTGTATTTATGAAATTAGTATTGCTTTATCAAAGATTGTTAGTAAGCGAAAAAAGAAAAGAGAAGAAGAAATTCAGTCGAAAAGTGCCTCGTTATAAAGGCACTTTTTTTATTTATTTGTTATACTCTAGCTATAAACGTATACAATATAGAGAAGAAAAAAATTATAGAATCTCCAAAATTTAGACAAACTTTGCGCTTTTATAAGTTTATACTAAATATATTAAGCAATATACGGATAACGGGTCCTCGTCTTATTAGAAATTTAGGATGGGGGATGGATTAGGTGGAGATGAATAGAGTATAAATCTTCTAACCATAAGGACTACAGAGATTGTCTAAGGATACTTTTGTATTCATAGGAGTCGCCACTTTAAACAACGTGTTACAGCGTAAAGTAGAAGAAGTTCAAAAATCCAATGAAAAAGAGGATTGATATTGTGATTACGAAAAGTTTTTATTTCACTCATTCAACAGGGGAGTGTATTAAAATATTTGAAATCCCTGTTCTACAGGCACAGCATCCATTATCGTTTCTAATTCAGTCTCGTCTTCAATTATTTATTGCAAAAATTCAAAAACAAAAACACCCAAGATTTTCGTATTCTTTCCGTGAATATTTACAAAATTGTTTGAAGTGGAATGATTATTTAAATGTATATAAAACAAATACTCTTGAAAAAAATGCATGATATAGAGTGTGGACAGGGTTAGGAGCTCTGTCTTTTTTATTTTAGATATGAAAATATAATTAATTTGATGAAATTTCGTTCCAAATTGTTGAAAGCAATGGGAATACTAGTATAATAACAAGGAGAGCGTATTGGAAAGGGAAGAATATAATATGCAAAAAATTAAAATTGTAACAGATTCAACGGCAGATTTATCACAAGAAGTAATTGAGAAATATGACATTCATGTTCTACCATTATCAATTTCTGTAAATGGACAAACATATTTAGATCGCGTTGATCTACAACCAGATGAATTTATTGAAGAAATGATTAAATCAGAGGAACTACCAAAAACATCACAACCAGCAATGGGTACATTTGTAGAAATGTATGACAAGTTAGGGGAAGATGGAAGTGAAGTACTTTCCATTCATATGACAAGTGGAATGAGTGGTACTGTAGCAACTGCAAATAGTGCTGCATCAATGACCGACACAAAAGTAACAGTTGTTGATTCGCAATTTATTACACATGCTTTAGCATATCAAGTAGTTGAAGCTGCGAAAATGGCAAATGAAGGACGCTCACTAGAAGAAATTTTAAAACGTGTAGATGAAGTAAGAAAGAATACTCGTTTATATGTGGTAGTAGATACATTAGAAAACTTAGTGAAGGGTGGGCGTATCGGTAAAGGAAAAGCGTTTATCGGTTCGCTACTTAATATAAAGCCAATTGCTAGTCTTGAAGATGGTGTTTATAACCCTGTAACGAAAGTACGTAGCCAAGGTCAAATTGTAAAAACGTTAGCTAAGTTATTTGAGGAAGATACAGCTGGAAAAGTTGTGAAAGCTGTGGCAATTCCACATGCGAAAGCAATTCCTTTAGCTGAAAATGTAAAAGCGGCTGTAGAAAAAGTAAGTGGATTTGCTAAATCAGAAATTTTCTTTACAACGCCTATTATTAGTACGCATACAGGTCCGGGTGCAATCGGATTTATGTATTTAGCAGAGTAATAAAAAAGCTACTTGAAATAAATTTCAAGTAGCTTTTTTTATACCTCTATTTACGAGCGATTGTTTAAGTAGGAGATGGAGAACTCCTGCTTATTAAAGTTTCACTTTATGTGAATAGAAAGTAAGAAATAAGAAGGGCTATACAGGCGCTACCGCTAATAATATAGCGAGTCTGTAAATATTCATTCATAAAAAACACCTACTGATTAAAGTTTCACTTTATGATTTTCTATAGTATATGTTGCATATAGAAAATAAGTAGTTATGTTATACTTGTAACGTTTCAATTGTTTCATGTGTTTGCTTATCATTTGTTACACCATTATAAGTGAAAGTTTGACCTAAAAAGAGTACATGCAGTTGTTCCCACGGTAACATACGTAAATTCCAATCATTTCGAAGCCTTGTTATTGCCTCGCGGGGTGTTTCATCGGCTAGTGCAAAAGCTCCGTAGTGCATGGGTATAAAGTGTGTAGCATTTAAATCTAAATAAGCTTGCACTGCTTCTTCAGGTGAAACGTGAGATATTTTCATAAACCATTCTGGTTCATATGCTCCAATTGGCATAAGGGCAATATCAATTGAAAAACGTTTGCCAATTTCTTTGAAACCTTTAAAATAACCACTGTCTCCACAAAAGTAAATGGTTTCTTCCGTTGTTTCATTATTAATAATCCACCCACCCCAGTGAGATGTATTCATATCAAATAATGATCTTCTCGTCCAGTGCTGAGCAGGGACGAAGTGAAAGGAAACATCATTAATCGTTGTATTCTCCCACCAATTATACTCTTCTACGTTAGTAAATTTTTTGCGAGTAAATAATTTTTTTAGTCCAATTGGTACAAGGTATAGTACATCATCATTTAGCTGGCGAAGCGTTGAAAAATCTAAATGATCATAATGACCGTGCGAAATGAGGACAATATCAATTTTAGGTAGTTCTTGTATAGAAAGTCCAGGTTCAGTAAGCCTCGGAACTAATTTTAATTTAGTAGCCCATACTGGATCTGTTAATATGTTTAGTCCGTTCGTTTGAATAAGGAATGTAGAATGACCAATCCAAGTTACAGTCGTTTTTTCAAAGTTGTTTTGTAGGAATTTACTTTGTTTAACAGGTGATTGTTCTACTAAAAAAGAAAAGTCCTTTTTATTTTGTTTTCGCTCTTTTCGCCAACGTATAAAGGAACGAATTGATTTTTTTGTGCTCACATTACCCATGTTTTCATAACGTTTTGTCATGAACATCACCTCATTTAAAATCTTTGTAATTGTATTGTACCGAAATGTTGTTAAGGAATACAGTGTATAACATGGATGAATGTTTAAAGAATTGTTAAAAAATAGGGAGATGTATTTACAAAAGTAACAATACAATGGGTTTTACAACTTTTACTTAGAGAAATAATAGTAAAAAAATATAGTTTGTCTAGTAATTCGCTTGAAATAAAGAAGTAACATACGTAAATTCGTACGATTTCGTGAACAAATGTAGTAAACAATTTTCTCGTAGTGTTAACTTTTGTTATGATAAACATAACCTATTTAAATTTAGGATAGAGAAAAGAGGTTTATAAATGAAGCGTTATCAAAAAATAATTGGTCTTATGGTTGTATTTTGTCTCTTTGTACTTGCTGGATGTAGTGGATCAGGTTCAAAGCTTCGTAAACCATTAAATTGGGATTTAGAAACATTCCAATTTACAAATCAAGATGGAAAGCCATTTGGTACAAAAGATTTAAAAGGGAAAGTTTGGGTTGCAGATTTTATGTTCACAAACTGTCAAACAGTTTGTCCGCCAATGACTGCTAATATGGCAAAACTGCAAAAGATGGCAAAAGAAGAGAAATTAGACGTTCAGTTTGTTTCGTTTAGTGTAGATCCAGACCTTGATAAGCCTGAGAATTTAAAGGCTTTCATTCAAAAGTTTACAGAGGATACTAGTAACTGGAATTTATTAACGGGTTATTCATTAGAGGATATTACGAAGTTTTCAAAAGATAATTTCCAATCACTTGTAGATAAACCTGAGAATGGTCAAGTTATACATGGTACATCATTTTATTTAATTGATCAAAACGGAAAAGTAATGAAAAAGTATAGTGGCATTAGTAACACGCCGTATGAAGACATTATACGTGATATGAAGCGATTAGCAGATTAAAAAGAAGGGTGCAATTAAAGCACCCTTCTTTTTTTACATTAGTCTATGGATAAAATATCATGTTGCTGTGGAAGTTTCGGTGCCCGAATTTCTAATACGCCGTTTTGATAAGAAGCTTTCGCCGCTTTTTTATTAATTGAATACGGCAACTTAATTAATCTTGATGCTTCTGAAATGGAACGTTCTCGGCGATAATAGTTATGGGATGTTTGCTCTTCTTCTTCCAGTATCTCTTCCTTTACAGAGACTTTTAAGTATTCACTTTGTATTTCAATTTGAATTTGCTCTTTTTGTATACCTGGTAGTTCAGCTGTAACAACGAGTTCTTCGCCAACTTCGTATAAATCTACAGGGAATGTTAATAAACGGTTTCCTTTTTGGAAAAAATGATTTAAATCAGCAATTACATTGCGAAGTGGTGTTTGCTCGAAGAAATCGTCAATTTGCTTTAAATAATTGCGAACCGGTGGGCGAGAAGAGTCTTTTTTTTCTTCACTCATGGTATTCCCTCCTAGAAATCAATTTGCAATATCATATGACAAAAGCGGAGAAAGGTGATTGCCTAATTTTCATGTTTTCATAAAAATTTGTTAAAAATGTGAAATGGAGTGATTTTTTTATAGTTTTTGGTCGCCATATTCAGTTGATTATGCTAGTATAAATAGGGTTGATATAGTAGTATAGAGACAGAATGAAAACTGAAAGAGGGTAAGAAGTATGTGTGGTTTTGTAGGATGTTTATGTGAAAACCCTAGAGAGTTTTCAGAAACAGAAAAACATCAATTTGAAAATATGAACACGATGATTTTCCACCGTGGTCCAGATGACGAAGGATATTTTCGTGATGAACATGTACAATTTGGCTTCCGCCGTTTAAGTATCATTGACTTAGAGGCAGGACATCAGCCGCTAACTTATGAAAATGATCGATATGTAATTATTTTTAATGGTGAAATTTACAACTATGTAGAATTACGTGAAATGTTACTTGAAAAAGGTGCAACGTTTGCAACGCAATCTGATACAGAAGTGATCATTGCATTGTATGCACATATGAAAGAAAAATGTGTAGACTACCTACGTGGTATGTTTGCATTTATGATTTGGGATCGTGAAGAGAAGAAACTTTTCGGTGCACGTGATCATTTCGGTATTAAACCTTTATACATTGCACAACAAGGTGATACTACATTCTTCGCTTCTGAGAAGAAAAGTATTATGCATGTGATGGAAGATAAAGGCGTTAATCCAACGTCACTACAACATTACTTTACGTACCAATATGGTCCAGAGCCAGAAACATTAACAATTGATGTTAATAAAATCGAACCTGGTCATTATTTCGTAAAAGAAATCGGTAAAGAGATGGAAATCCATCGCTACTGGAAACCTTATTTCAATGCTTCAAGTGCAACGAAAGAGGAGCATATCCAAGCAATTCGTGATGTGTTATATGATTCAGTAAAAGTGCATATGCGCAGTGATGTACCAGTAGGTTCATTCTTATCTGGTGGTATCGATTCATCTATCATCGCTTCTATCGCAAGAGAAATGAACCCAAATCTTTTAACATTCTCTGTTGGCTTTGAGCAACGTGGTTTCAGTGAAGTTGATGTTGCAAAAGAAACTGCTGAGAAATTAGGCGTTAAAAACCATAACGTATTCATTTCAGCGAAAGAGTTTATGGATGAGTTCCCAAAAATCATTTGGCACATGGATGATCCTTTAGCAGATCCAGCAGCTGTACCATTGTACTTCGTTGCAAAAGAAGCACGTAAACATGTAACAGTTGTTCTTTCAGGCGAAGGTGCAGACGAGCTATTTGGTGGTTATAACATTTATCGTGAGCCAAATTCACTAAAAATGTTCTCTTACATTCCTAGCCCAGGTAAGAGCGTTCTAAAAGCATTAAGTGGTGCTCTTAAAGAAGGCTTTAAAGGTAAGAGCTTCTTAGAGCGTGGATGTACGCCAATTGAAGAGCGTTACTATGGAAACGCGAAAATCTTCCGTGAAGAAGAAAAAGCTGAATTAATGAAGTATTACAATGAAAGTGTTAACTATATGGATATCACGAAACCATTGTATAACGAAATTAAAGATTATGATGATGTAAGCAAAATGCAGTACATTGACATGTTCACATGGCTACGCGGTGACATTTTATTAAAAGCTGATAAAATGACAATGGCAAACTCATTAGAACTTCGTGTACCGTTCTTAGATAAAGAAGTATTTGATGTTGCATCTAAAATTCCAACTGAATTTAAGATTGCTAACGGAACTACGAAAGCTATTTTACGTGAAGCAGCACGCGGAATCGTTCCAGATCACGTATTAGATCGTAAAAAACTTGGATTCCCAGTACCAATTCGTCACTGGTTAAAAGACGAAATGCATGATTGGGCTATTAATATTATAAACGAGAGTAAAACAGAGCATTTAATCGACAAACAGTATGTATTAAACTTACTGGAAGCACATTGTGCGGATAAAGGCGATTATAGCCGTAAAATTTGGACTGTACTTGCGTTTATGGTATGGCATCAAATTTATGTTGAGCATAAATACGATACGAATAAGTTCCACGAAGAAACGAAACGTGCGTATAGCTTAGTTTAATTAGAAAAACCTTAAGATCACATATGGTCTTAAGGTTTTTTTCATAAATAGGACGTATTATTGATACAATAATAATAAAAGGATGGACAACATATGATTACGTTTGAAAAAGTAACTGTAGATAATGAAGGCGTTGTTAAAGAAATGTTTCGCTCACATAGTTTAAATGAGAATCAAGTACAGTATTGTGTGAAAGTGGATGATACATATATTGGTGTAATAGATTATAGTGTACAAGAGGAGAGTGCAATTTTATCGCAGTTAATCATTCACTTTGATTATCAAAGTTACGGTTATGGGACAAATACGTATTTTACATTTGAAACGATGATGAAAGAAAGAAATGTGAAAGAGATAAAGGTATTACAAACGGAATTAACAGAACAAGCTAAATCTTTCATAGAGAGTTTTGGATTTAATGTGGAAGATGGAATATATGTAAAGAAAATATAGCGATGACTGGCTATGTGAGATAAATATAAGGCAGGTGGATGTATGACGATGACTTCTGGTCTTGTATTAATTGGAGGGTGTTTTTTAGTAGCAGAGCTAATTCATATGTTTATTAGAAAAAGAATGAATAAGAAGAGAAAGCCGTATGAATTACAATATGCTCCAGTGTTTTTCCTTTTGTTTAGTATGCTTATTACACTACAAAACATAACGAACTTCCCACCACTTTTAAATGTTTTTTTAAAATTTGGTTTGCTGTATAGTAGCACTGGAATAGCCCTTCTATTTCTTTTATTTTGCATACGTTATATTCACTATCAATCGTATATATTTATTTTAAATTGGTTAAAGCAAAATGATAGAAACCGCCTTACATAAGGCGGTTTTTTATTTACGTTATGTATTGACTGGAATTACAATTACGTTCTTTTGTCCGTTTATTTTTCATATGTTACGGTTAAAAAATATGAGTAGAAACAAGTAAGAGTTTGAATAAAAATGAGATCCGAATTATATATATTGAAAAAGTTTTCTAATATATCTATTGACAATGTATGAGAGATACATTACTCTTTAAGGTGTAAATGATAATCAATTTCAACTAGGAGGACTTATGACACGCAATAAAAATATTCTTATACTTTGCATTATGTTACTAATGGTTATAATCGCAGGGTGCGGTAAAGAAGAACAGAAGAAAGATAAAGATACATCAGCTAAAGCAAAAGATTCATATACGATAAAACATGCAATGGGCGAAACGACAGTAAATGGTACGCCAAAAAGAGTTGTTGTTTTAACAAATGAGGGTGCTGAGGCACTTTTAACTGTTGGAATAACGCCAGTTGGAACAACAAAACCACGAGCTGGTGATGAATGGTATCCTCATTTAGCAAAAGAGCTAAAAGATACGAAAGTAGTAGGAACTGAGCGTGACATTAATTTAGAGGCGGTAATGAAGCTTCAGCCAGATTTAATCATCGGAAATAAAATGCGTCACGAAAAAATATATGAGCAGTTAAAAGAAATTGCACCAACTGTATATGCTGAAACATTGCGCGGTGATTGGAAAGAAAATTTTAGGCTTTATACAAAAGCTGTAAATAAAGAAAAAGAAGGGCAAAATGCTCTTAATGATTATAAAAAGCGTATTACATCAATAAAAGAACAATTAGGAGATAAAATTAACTCTAAAGTTTCCATTATTCGCTTCGTCCCAGGTGATGTTCGTATTTATCAAAAAAATTCATTCTCAGGCGTTGTATTACATGACATTGGATTTAAACGACCACCACTACAAGATAAAGATGAATTTGCGATAAAAGGAATTACAAAAGAGCAAATTCCAAATATGGATGGGGATTATTTATTCTATTTCACATCTGATAAAGATGCAGATAAAAATAATGAAGGCAACACGTTAGCGAAAGAATGGACAGAAGATCCACTCTTTAAGCGGTTACAGGCTTCTAAAGATAATAAAGTATTCCAAGTAGACGAAGTGATTTGGAATACAGCAGGTGGTATTGTAGCTGCAAACCTTATGTTAGATGATATTGAAAAATATTTTCTAAAGTAAAGGAATGGCCGAGTACATCACTTTAAACGGGTGATGTACTTTTTTATTTGTTAAAATACAGAAAATTCCTTCTTTTAGGCATGAATAAGTTGTACAATTATACCAATCATGGAATAAAGGAGTGGGGAAAATGAAAGCTACTCATAAAGATTGGATTTTATTTAACGGAAGAATTGTAAATACGAAGGAAGAACAGCCGATGATTCCATTAGAGGAGAGAGGCTTTCAATTTGGTGATGGTATATACGAGGTATTTAGATTATATGATGGGAAGCCACATTTGTTAGATTTACATTTAGAACGATTCTTTAATTCTATGGAAGAAATTAAACTAACTCCACCGTTTACTAAGGAGGAGTTAGTAGAAGCGTTACATGAAATGATTGAAAAAAATCAATTTCAAGAGGATGGGAATGTATATTTGCAAATATCAAGAGGTGCTCAAGCGCGGAATCATGTATATGATTCCAATATGCAACCAACATATTTTGCAAATATTGTTTCGTTTCCAAGACCAATTGCTGCAATGGAACGAGGAATAAAAGTTACTGTAGAAGAGGATATACGCTGGAAATTTTGTCATATAAAATCTTTAAATCTGTTACCAAATATTATGATTAAAAATAAAATAAACGAACAAGGCTATCAAGAAGCGATATTAGTACGAGATGGAATTGTAACGGAAGGGTGTCATTCAAATTTCTTTATGGTGAAAAATAATAAATTGATTACGCATCCGGCTGACAATTTCATTCTACATGGTATTACACGTCACTACGTTATTACATTAGCGAAAGAGTTACATATTGAAGTAGAAGAACGAGAATTTTCACTACAAGAAGTATATGAGGCTGATGAGTGCTTCTTCACAGCGACACCACTTGAAATATTCCCGGTCGTTCAAATAGGGGATGAACAGTTTGGAGTCGGCGAAAGAGGACCGATTACAAATAAACTTCAAATTGCATATGAAGAAAGTATTCGTTTGTTTAAAGTTACGAACTAATATTGAAGAAAAAAAGCTGGTATTCCTCCAGCTTTTTTTCATGATATAATTCAAGCATAGGACAAGATTTGAAAACGCTGTAAAAAGGGGATTTAATGTATGAATTATGAAGATTTAAAAGAAGTAATTCACGGTAGACGAAGTGTTAGAAAGTTCACGGAACAAGAAGTATCCACTAGTGATATAAAAGAGATTATTGATTGTGCGCGTTATGCACCGAGTGATACAAACTCACAAACTTGGGAGTTCTTAGTCATTATGAACCGAGAGAAAATTAAAGAAATTGAACAAATGACATGGGATGCATTACATAAACTTGCGGCAAAAGCGGCAGAAAACGGAGAAGAGAAAGCAGGGAAATTACTTACACGTTCTTTCGGACCATATGCAACAGCTTTCTCGGATGCACCAGTATTAATCGTGTGTTTGGCAACGCCATATGAATCAAAATTTCGCGAAAAGATATTCGATCCAATTGCTTTTGTTCCAGATTCAGTTTGGGAAGAAGAAGGAATTAAGAGTAGCTGTTTAGCGGCACAAAACTTAATGTTGGCTGCACATTCGAAAGGGCTTGGCACTTGTCCAATGACAGGACCGGTATTGTTAGCTCAAAACGAACTACGACAATATTTGCAAATTGAGTATGAAAAACAAATAAATATGGTTATTTCACTCGGTTTTCCAAAAGATAAGCCGAAGAAACTTTCAAGAAAAGAAGTAGATGAAATTACAACATTTGTTTTTTAAAGCTTAAAATAAAAAGACATTGAATGAACAATGTCTTTTTATTTTGGACAGGTATGTAATGAATCTATTGGGCTAAAATGATAGATAAGCGGGAATTACTATTTATTTCATAAAAAAAAATAATGTTCTATTAAGGAAAGTATGATACATTATTCGTGGGCAAGATTCAATTTGTTCATGAAAGTGTTGAAAATAGTCTTAAAATTTAAAAGTTATTTTTGTATAATAAATTATAATGAAACGACAGGGGGGATGAATTTTGAAAAAATTCATAATCACTGGATTGTCTGTATTGTTATTAGCAGGTTGCGGTGCTCCACAAGAAAAAGAGGATGCGCAATCAAAGCAGGAAGAACAAGTTGTAAACGCAAGTAATGAGAATATAGTTGCATTTCCTGAAGGAGCAGTGCCAGTCGGAGAAGGAAAAGTAAAAGTTATTACACCAGACGGTACTTCTGAAAATGGCAATATACCAGCTGTATTCATCAAAAAGGATACTCTAATTCAACATGTTGAATTAGAGCTTTCTAATTTTCAAAGTGACAAAGAAACATTTATATTTGTAGATCAAGTATATGCAGATAAACATGAAGTAACTAGTACAACACAGACAACAGTACAATTAAAAGAAAAGACGCTTGAGACAGGTAGTCATACAATTACTGCAGTTCAGTATGAAAACAATGACCCAAAAGGAAAGGTTATTAGTTTAAATCAAGCAACATTCGAAACAAAACCAGCGTCATAAGAAGAATAAAAAGTACATTACTCAAAAAGTAGTGTGCTTTTTTGTTTATCCTAGAGGATGTAATAGTAAATCACTTATTTTGTTTTCTAATACGATTAAGTAGGAAGAAAGCACTTGTTAATACTATGATAGAGAAAGGGGCTGAAGACGTGAATCGGTGTATTCGTATCATCTTGATTATTTTAACGATGCCAGTCATTTGGTTTATGATCCAAGAGGTGACTCGAATTACGCTTGACTATCAAATTCACGACTTGTTAATAGGGGCTATTTGTTTTATCATTGTCTACCTATTATATGATAAACTTGGATTAAGGTAAGCTTTACATGAAAAATGTAGGTATTTCGTTTGAAATGTCGAATAGTACATACGATGTCGTAATAACAAATTTTCTATTGTTTACTGTGAAACAGGAGAAGGGGAGATAGTGGTTATGAAACGAGCTCTTATTAATATTGATTATACATATGATTTTGTAGCTGAAAAAGGTGCTTTAACATGCGGGAAACCAGGACAAGAAATTGAGAAGGAAATTGTCCATATAACGAAGCAATATATTGAAAATGGAGATTACGTTGTCTTTGCGATTGATAAACATGAAGAAAACGATGAATACCATCCAGAATCAAAGTTATTCCCGCCGCATAACATAGCTGGTACAAATGGAAGAGATTTGTTTGGTGAATTACAAGAAGTGTACGAAACATATAAAAATGCAGAAAATGTATATTATATGGATAAAACACGATATAGTGCATTTGCAGGAACAGATTTAGAGATGAAGTTACGAGAAAGAGGAATAAAAGAAGTACATCTCGTAGGTGTTTGCACTGATATTTGTGTTCTTCACACAGCCGTAGACGCTTATAATAAAGGATTTAAAATTGTTGTTTTTGAAAAGGCGGTTGCATCTTTTAATGAGCAAGGACATGAATTTGCACTTGGACATTTTAAGTCATGCTTACATGCAGAAGTGAAGTGAAAAAAGAGGCCTTTAAAAAAGGTCTCTTTTTACTTTTAAATTGAGACGAGGTTTTGCTCGATTAGTTTTTTTATGAACGGACTAATGTTTTCGGGTAACGCATTTAAATCAAAAAATTGTACATGTAATGATTCAAATCCATCAGCTTTCAACGTACCACCTATAATGTCTTTGCAAAGATATGCAATTGTTATAGGATAAAATTCATCTCCGTTCGGTAATTTTACAAAAAATTCTTTTCCGGAAAATACGCTTATTAACTGTAAAGAGCCTATTTCAATGCCTGTTTCTTCAAGAACTTCTCGTCTTCCGGCTTCTTCTGTTGATTCTCCAAGTTCAACGAATCCACCAGGGACAGCCCAAATACCACTTCGTCTTTGTTGTAGTAATATTTGTCCTTGTTCATTGAAAACAGCTACAGCAACTCCTGCTAGATTGAGTGGTCTTGATCCGACAACTTCTCTAAGTTCTTCAATATATCCCATTGTATATAACCTCCGTAAGAAAAAATAAGAGCAAATAAACTATTCGTTATTATGTAAATATATTCCTCTTTAAAAGGGGAGAGATATCATGCAACTTATTTGTTGTATTTGGTAAAATATACATCAAAAAAGGTCAAACAAATCCTTTGACCTTTTTTGACCAAATGTTATAATAAAGACAGAAAGAGATAATCTTTTATTCATAAATAATAAGGAGGAAAAAATATGCGTAATTTATTTCCAGAGATAACAAAACGTCAAAATGGTATTTTTGATTTTGGTCCTTCTTTATTAGAAGGGATGACAGATGCTTTTTTTAAACCGATGAACATGGATGCTTTTAAAGTAGATGTTCATGAGCAGTCTGATAAATATACTGTGAAAGCAGATTTACCAGGTTTTCAAAAAGAAAACATTCAAGTTGATTTTGAACAAGATGTATTAACGATTCAAGCAACTAATCATAATGAAGTAGAAGAAAAAAATGAGAATGGCATATATATTCGTAAAGAACGTTCTATAGGTTCTGTAACTCGACGCTTTAGTTTTAAACAAGTTGAGGAAGAAAATGTTAGAGCAAATTATAAAGATGGCGTACTGACAATTGAATTGCCAAAATTGAGAGAAGAAAAAAGCAGTAAGACAACAATTAATATCGAATAAAAGAGCTGATAAATTCAGCTCTTTTTTTATGTAGTTAATAAATCGTAATGAGTTGAAAAAAGTTTACCATTGGCTCCCCTTAGGTTATCAAAAAGGGTATATTTAAAGGGAATGGAAAAGAACATCTAGACATACTGCTTAAAGTCAATTAGTAATAAAGTCAAAATACATAGTAAGAGTAGTGGTATTTTAGATTAGGATAATAGAATTTTCTAGAACAAACTGAGCCGATTATAAATTTTTTAATTAGTAAGGAAGTGGTTAGATGAGTTTATTAACGTATACTGAAGAATTTTTTAATTACGTACGGGAGTTTTTACTTTTAAGATTTTTACTATTTGCTTTCGTTTTAATCATTATCTCTTTTGTAATCAACCGCATTATTGATTGGTTTTTTAGAAAATCAAGCTTTTTTGATGAAGAGGTAGAGCAAACGATTCAAAGTGTAATTCGATCTATTTTTAGATATATCATTATCATCAGTTTAATCATTTATTTAATTAGCCAATTTGTAGATATAAAAAGTATCATTGCAGGTGCCGGGATAGCGGGGGTTGTTATCGGCTTTGCTGCACAACAGATGTTAAAAGATGTTATATTAGGCTTTGCCAGATTAGCGGATAAAGAGTTTCGTGTTGGCGATTTTGTTACTTTTAACGGAACAAACTCAGGAACGATTGAGGAAATTAGTATTCGTTTTATGCAAATTCGTGAATGGTCAGGAAAACTTCTTACGATACCACACGGAGAGATTAGAACGATACAAAATTTTAATAAAGGATGGATGCGCGTAATTGAACGAATTACGGTAAGTTATCAGGAAGATCCAACAAGAGTTAAGGAGTTGTTAGAAGAAGTTTGTGTGAATTGCAATGAAAAATTCGCTTCAAATCTTTATAAAGTAGAAGGGGAAGCTGTGGAACCATTTAAATATGTTGGTGTTACAGATTTAAATCCAAATCTTAAATACGTTGGATATGAATTTTGTATTACAGGCTTAATAAAGCCAGAAGATTATTTTGAAACTTCTAGACAAGTAAGATTTGAATTAATGTCTATGTTCCATAAGAATCAAGTGCAAATGCCAGCAACAAATATGTTCGTTATTACTGAGAGTTTACAGCATAACCATGGTGGACAATCTGTATCGGACAGCTAAAGTAGAATAAACAATAATAAAATGATCGATATAAAGAAAGAACTGAAGGAATTCAGTTCTTTTTTATTTGTAGAATTTAGAAATTTCTTAATGTTATAATGGTAGATGGTGATGAAAATGAACTTTGAAGAAAAAGAGATGCATCGTTTAGAAGCATTAAAAGCAATTGCAGAATTATTAAATGAAGCAACAGACTTACAAGACATGTTGGAAAAAGTGTTACATACATTGTTACAAGTTATGAATTTGCAAACAGGGTGGATCTTTTTTATTGATGAAAGTGGAAAGCACCGAATGCTTGTAGATGAAAACTTACCACCAGCTCTTACGTGGCAAGAGAAGAAGCCAATGTGTGAAGGAGACTGCTGGTGTGTAGAGCGTTTTGTGAATGGCAGATTGGAAAAAGCGACAAATATTATTGAATGTAAGCGAATAGAGGATGCGATTGAGTGTAATTGGGGAGAGACAGAAGATGTTACGCATCATGCGACGATTCCTCTTAGGTCTGGATCGGAGAAGTTTGGTCTATTAAATGTAGCCTCACCTCAAAAAACACATTTTTCAGAGGAAGAATTAGCATTATTAGAATCGATTGCATTTCAAATAGGAACGACAATACAACGTATTCAGTTAGTAGAGAAAGAACGTAAATATGTAGTGGTAGCTGAAAGAAATCGATTAGCCCGTGATTTACATGATTCAGTAAAACAATTGTTATTTTCTATTATGCTAACAGCAAAAGGTACTCTAAATATGACGCAAGATAGAGACTTGCAAGAGATGTTGAGTTATATTGGAGAATTATCACAGGAAGCATTACAAGAAATGACACTTTTAATCTGGCAATTAAGACCGGAAGGATTGGAGAAAGGTTTAGCGGAGGCAATTAAAAATTATGGGAAGTTGTTAGGGATTCACGTGGAAGTTCGAATTGATGGAATGGTTTCAATTGGAGATGAAATAGAAGAAGTTTTATGGCGTATTAGTCAAGAAGCAATACATAATTGTAAAAAACACGCTTCATGTGAAAAAGTAAATGTTCTTTTAAAAATAGAAAATAACCAGTTGTATTTTTATATAGAGGATAACGGAATAGGATTTATACAAGATCACGTAAGAGAGTCAGCGCTCGGTTTAAAAAGTATGAAGGAACGTATTCAGTTAATGAGAGGATCATTTCAAATAAAGACTGAGCTGAAAAAGGGTACAAAAATTGAAATTCAATTGCCAGTTTGAAGGAGAGAAGAAGGTTGAAGATTAAATTACTACTAGTTGAGGATCATCATATTGTCCGAAGAGGACTTGTCTTCTTTTTGAAAACGAGAGAAGAATTTGAAATAGTTGGGGAAGCAGAAAATGGGGAAGAGGCATTAACATTCGTCAGAACAGAAAGACCAGATGTAGTATTAATGGATTTATCAATGCCGAAGATGGATGGTATTGAGGCAACAAAACGAATAAAACAATATGATAAAACAATAAAGATACTTATATTAAGCAGTTTTTCGGAGCAAGATTATGTTTTACCAGCACTGGAAGCTGGAGCAGATGGTTATCAATTAAAAGAAGTACAACCTGAGCAACTTGTAGCTTCAATTATCGCAGTACATGAAGGGAATGCGAATTTTCATCCGAAAGTAACACCGGCACTATTAGGACGATCAGCAGTTAAGAAAGAAAAAGAAAACCCTTTTTCCATGTTAACAAAAAGAGAGCAAGAAGTACTTCGTGAAATTGCGAAAGGGCGAAGTAATAAAGAAATTGCAGCAGAGCTTCATATTACAGAACAGACTGTGAAAACACATGTTTCAAATGTTTTAGCTAAATTGGAAGTGGATGATCGTACACAAGCTGCATTATATGCGGTGAAACATGAGGGGAATCGTAAGTATGAATAATGGTGTACCATGTTATGGCAGAATATATAGAGTTGGCCCGCTATTTGTGGGCTAACAATCAGTGAGAGCTGTACAAAATTCGCGCTGATTTACATTACAAACCATAGCGATGCCAAATAAAGGTTTTTCTTCTTTCAATAATTAGGTACAATAAAGTGAAACTTGAATCAGTGGGGGCCATCCCAACTGATTATTAGCCTGTACCAATTGGATTTTACGGGATTAAGCTACGATGGAAGGGGAAGAAATACTATGCCGGGTACAAGAAGTGGGATTGGAAAGATTCAGGCTTCGTTAAACGGTTTATCACCGAAATTGCGAAGTATTGCCGAACATATATTGAAACATCCACAAGATGTTGTACATAAATCTATTACAGAATTAGCTGAAGTTACGAATAGTTCTGAAGCTACGATATTCCGCTTATGTAAGCACCTTGGATTTCAAGGGTTTCAAGATTTAAAGATTACATTAGCTCGTGAAATTGTACATACTCCTATGCAAAATATTCATGAAGAAGTATCGCCAGAAGATAGTATGGTAACTGTTGCTAAAAAAGTTTTCCATTCGCATATTACAGGACTACAAGATACATTACATTTGCTAAATGATACAGCTCTAGAGAAAGCTGTAAAAGTATTGCAAGATACAAGCCGTATTGAGTTTTATGGAAATGGTGGTTCTGGTATTATTGCGATGGATGCATATCATAAATTTATGAGAACGGGTATTTCTTGTATTGCTCATACAGATTCACATTTTCAAATTATGGGTGCGGGTTTACTTACGAAAGAGGCAGTGGTCATTGCAATTTCTCATTCTGGTAGCAATAAAGGGTTACTGGAAGCATTAGAAGTAGCAAAAGCAAGGGGAGCTCGCATTATTGCAATTACGAGCTATCAGAAATCAGCATTAAGTCAACTTGCTGATATTACATTATACACTTCAACACGTGAGACGGAATTCCGCACAGAAGCAAGTTCATCAAGATTAGCACAGTTAAGTTTATTAGATACTTTGTACGTTGGGTTATCGTTACAACGCCAAGAAGAAACGTTGCAAAATTTACAAAGTATACGTGAAACAATTTCGATGAAACGAATATAAAAGGCAATTTAAATGTTAAATTTAGATAATTACGGATAGGGTAATTAGTCCATTATGGGGCTGATTATCCTTTTTTTACTTGCATAATGAATAATAAGAATGAATATTCAACTCAATTCGTATAATGTAGATATGAAATTTGAATCGTTTGTTTGGTTTTGGGAGGAGGATAAAGTCCTGAAGAGTTTTTAATGAGGGGAAAAGAAAGCTTCCCTTTTAGTGGATTCAGATGAGGTATCTGTTACATTAGTAGCTTATTAATAGACCGATTAGAACAATAAAATTTAGCGGAACGAAAAACTGACAAATCAGATTGGTGGAAAAGTGAGTTAATTATAAGATGCTTTATTGAAAGGAAAAAGAATTATGTTTCTTATAGCTTATTTACCTATTTTTCTGTATTTATTATTAGAATTTTATAGAAGTTCACCTATTAAAGAAGAAAAACAAAATCGTGGCTCTAGTTTTTTTATCGGAGTAGTTTTTGCATTAATGTTAACCATTCCAGAGATTTTGTATTTCTTTACAGTAAATAAGATTCATTCATTGCTTTTTTTCGGTGTTATTATTGCGTTAATTGGTGTATGGATAAGATTTTATTCAATGAAAATTTTAGGAAGATTTTACAGTAGGAATGTCGGAATGCAAGGGGGACATAAGTTAATTCAAAACGGCCTATATAAATATGTTCGTCATCCTGGTTATTTAGGTTCTTTTTTGACCTTTTTAGGATTTGCTATATCATCCTCTTCATTCATTGCCGTTATCATAAATATTATTTTATTTTTCCTTGTGTATTCGTATCGTATAAAAATTGAAGAGAGAATTCTCATTACGCTGTTTGGTGAACAATATAAACAATATCAGTCCAAGACTTGGCGAATTATTCCGTTTTTATACTAAGAATTATAAGAGAAATTTCTTAAATAGATGGATATGTGCGGTCTTACCACATTAGAAAAAGACAGGAATAAATATATTCCTGTCTTTGATTTTATTATGTTTAAAGTGTATGACCTAAATGTGATAATAGAAGGCTTTTTATATTGGTGAATGGTTGTTGATATATCCACTAGATGTAATAGTTCTAATTGACTATAGAAATATACTACTTTTAATCTCCAAAGCTTAAAATAATATTTTCAACCTCTATATTTTTCGCATTTCTTTAAATATAGAAAGAAGACATTTGGTTAATAATTCAAACATTGTTCATAATTTCACAATTTGTTTTTGAAGTGTCATGTTATGATGAACATGTAATGATGATTGAACACTTAAATTTGGCATAATGATTAGCCAAACTAGTGAAGACAGAAGTTGTGAGATGAACTCATTAAAATTCTAAAACACTAAAGGGGAGATCACATATGAAAGCAGTAGTAGTCAATAAAAATAGTAAAGCAAACATTGAAATTATTGAAAAGGAATTACGTCCGTTACACTCAGGTGAAGCGCTAGTAGATGTAGAGTATTGTGGAGTTTGTCATACTGATTTACACGTTGCAAATCATGACTTTGGAAATACAGATGGCCGTATTCTTGGTCATGAGGGTATTGGTATTGTTACGAAAATTGCTGATGATGTAACTTCACTAAAGATAGGTGACCGTGTAAGTATTGCTTGGATGTTCCAATCTTGTGGACGTTGTGAATATTGCGTAACGGGTAGAGAAACATTTTGCCGTGAAGTTAAGAATGCTGGTTATTCAGTAGATGGTGGTATGGCTGAACAATGTATTGTTACAGCAGATTATGCGGTGAAAGTACCAGAAGGATTAGATCCTGCTCAAGCATCATCCATTACATGTGCGGGTGTAACTACATATAAAGCAATAAAAGTATCGGAGATTAAACCTGGTCAACCTATCGTCATCTATGGTTGTGGTGGATTAGGTAACCTAGCTATTCAATATGCTAAAAACGTATTTGGTGCAAAGGTAATTGCAGTAGATATTAATGACGATAAATTAGCCTTAGCAAAAGAGGTTGGCGCTGATATGACTATCAATCCAATTTCTCAAGGTCCTGCTGATAAGATTGTTCAAGATGAGTTTGATGGTGCATATGCTGCTGTAGTTACAGCCGTTTCTAAAGTAGCATTCAACTCAGCAGTTGATGCGGTACGTGCTTGTGGTAAAGTCGTTGCAGTAGGTTTACCAGTAGAAACGATGGATTTAAACATTCCGCGACTTGTACTAGATGGAATTGAAGTAGTTGGTTCTTTAGTCGGTACTCGTAAAGACTTAGAAGAGGCATTCATGTTCGGTGCAGAAGGTAAAGTGGTACCGGTTGTTCAAACTTGTTCTCTAGATAAAGTACAACATGTATTCGAAGAAATGGAACAAGGTCGAATTCAAGGACGTATGGTAATCGATTTTAAACAGCATAATTGTGATTGCAAATAATTCACTTTAAATATAAAAAGCATGAGTCTAGCTAAAGACATGAAAAAAAGTTAGACGACAGAAAGAAGATGATCCCTGCATCCAACAGGGATCATCTTCTTTGCATTCCACTACTATCAATATCGAGTAATGAGAAAGGATTAAAGTTTCACTTTATCTACAAATGAAAAAGAATCTTTACTTTTAACAAACTTTTTATGATCTGGAACGGTTTGAATTGCTACAACTTGCGTATCTCTTGCTTTCAGTGCATCTTGAATCCCGATTGTCATAAGCTTAATAAATAGAATCGTAATAAAGAATGAAACGAGAGTATACAAAATAATCCACCATGAAATATTCATTTCATAACGATTTAATCCAATAAGTCCTGCCCAATCATTAGAAAGAGAAACAGGTTTAAGCACTCCGTCATAGAGTTCCCGCATTTGTACGCCACCAATTACAATGTCAAGCAATGCTAAATGGATAACGAGTATGAGAGTTTGAACGATATGTTCCATGAATAATACGAATAAGCGGTCAAGTAATAAGACCCGTAAGTGTTTTTTGATAATATGACCACGGCTAGCACCTAGTAATTGTGAACTTAAAATGTAATCTTGTTTCATAAATTCATCAACCTCTGATGATATATATAAAGAAAGTGTAGGCAGAGCTACGAAAATAAGTACAAGTAATTGATAAAGCGTAAATGAAATATTGGGGTCTAATCTATCAGCATTTGATGTGATTACAATATTAACGGGCGTAATGAGTATAAATGCGATAAATAAAGTTGGAATATAATAAAAAACTTCTGAGCATGACTGGAAAAATCTCTTCAATTTTGAAGCATATAAACTTAAGAGTATTCCTATACATGTTCCGCATAAAATTCGAAATAAGCTAATTACCACGGCTAATAAAATGGTGAATTTTGCACCTTCTATAATTTGTAAGAAAACAGACTCTCCAAAACGATCCGATCCAAAAGGCGGTATTAATGATGGTGGAAAGGGAGCTTTTCCAATTAATTCGTTATTGTCATTGTAAAGTAACTGAGGAGGTTTTGGGATGTTATCTTTAAAGGACCAACTATAAATAAAACTAGCTGAAACAAGTATGAATAAATAAGTAAAGCCGATTAAAAAGCGTTTTGATTTCCAAATAGATTTCATAAAGCTGCTCCTTTCAATTGCTTTTGCCATCTATTCATCATGAATGAGATTATTTGAAAAATAACATAAAACGGTAAAATAATCATGACAAGTATAATAAATGCAGCTGGAGGTGAAATAAATGCCTTTTTAAATAAAAATTGAATAATGCCTTGCATATTGAATACAAATTCTAAAATGAATAAATTAGAAAGTAAGAAAACAAAAATCGTTTTTAAATGATGGAAGAAGTGGATAGATATATTTTTGAATAAATGAATACATAGTATATAACTTGATGAAAGTCCTTTTCCATATGCAACCTCTACGTAGTGTTTTCCATGTTCTTCTTTTATGTATAACACCATCATCCGAAACATTTGTAATGTAGGTAAGACAGCTAAAGATAAAATAGGGAGTAAATAAGCTCGATTTTCATTAAAAGAAATAATGGTGACAGGTAATTCCCCGAATTTCCGCAGTAACCATATGAAAAATATTTGCAAACAAATCATCATCATCATATCAGGGACAGCTTCTAATATGAACACAATTCGGTTTATCCATTTTTTTATATAATCTTTTGCTAAAAAATAAAAAAATGCCATGCTAGATGAGATAAAGAGCGCAAGCAAAAAGGCTACAAATAATACAATAAACGAATATAGGTAAGGTTCTAAAACAGTTGGAAATAATGGTGTTGTTTTTAAATGACCAAACTTTGGGTCTGATCCCATAACCAACAATGATTCAGGTGAGAAAACCTGTTTTAACATAGTAACAATCTGATTAAAAAAATACATTGGTTGAAAGGTGAATCCTTGTTGAGTGATAAATAAATAAGGTAAATTTAATAATAGTAACAGTGATAAAAGAATGGATGAAAGCTTAATTGTGAATTGAGATATTTTATGTAACATTAAATCCCTCCGACATCTTTTTACAACAGTATACAATAAAGTCTGAAAATATTGTTTTATTTTCTGAAAAATACAAATACTATTAGATTTTATAGCATGGAACATATATTTACAAGTTAATAAAGTGATAGTAGGATACGCACTCTATATTTATTAAGATAAAAGGAAGAGTGTTTTTCTTAGATTGATGTTAAGTACCCCCCTAAAAATGAATATTGCTACTCAGCTTTTTTCATGCAAATGAGTAGAACGTAAGGAAGGACTATGTATGTGTTGCGTAACGAATATAACGCAACTTTACCGCGGGGGAAATAGAATGAGGGGATTTATTTTTTGTTGTGAAAAAAATTTTCTTTTTAAAACTTGATTAAAGAAAAAATATTTTATATACTAATTCATGTAAACGGTTTACTAGAACATATTTTGCTAGAAACGAAGGGAAGATTCGCATGGAAACAAGGGGGAGAGTAATCGGGATTGATATCGGTACCACAAGTACGAAAACGGTTGTGTTCACAGAAAAAGGAAAAGTCGTTGCATCACATGCAGTAGATTATCCAATTATTCAACCGAACGTCGGATGGGCTGAGCAAGATCCTGATGTGATATGTACCGCTGTATATAAAACTGTAAGCGTTGCCATCGAAAAAGGTAACGTGTTACCAGAAGATATTTCTTCAATTGGTATTAGTTCTGCAATGCACGCATTAATTGCAGTAGATGGAAACGGTGCGCCGTTAACACGCTCTATTATTTGGGCAGATAATCGAAGTACGAAACAGTCAGAAAAACTATTACAACATATGAATGGTCATGAAATTTATAGACGAACGGGTACACCAATTCATCCGATGTCCCCACTTTCTAAATTATTGTGGATGAAAGAGGAAGAGCCAGAATTATATGCGAGCGCATATAAATTTATTTCCATTAAAGAGTATATTATGTATCAATTGTTTTCACGTTACGTAGTAGATTATTCAATAGCATCAGCTACTGGGTTATTTAATTTAGAAACATTAAACTGGGATGAAGATGTTTTAACGTTATTACATATGTCACCAGAACAATTATCAACACCTGTGCCAACCACATATATTTTATCGGGTATGAAACCGGAATTAGCACAAAAGATGGGTATTCGTGAAGATACTCCAGTTGTTATTGGTGCAAGTGATGGTGTTCTTGCGAATGTAGGAGTTGGGGCAATATCTCCTGGTTCAGCTGCAATTACGATAGGAACAAGTGGTGCAGTTCGAACAATTTCATCTAGTGTTAATACAGATGAAAAAGGTAGAACGTTCTGTTATGCATTAACAGACGAGCACTGGGTGATTGGCGGACCAACAAATAATGGCGGAATATTACTGAGATGGTTACGTGATGAATTTGGTAGCCCAGAGCAAGAAGTAGCAAAGAAACTTGGCATTGATCCGTATGATTTATTAATTAAATATGCGGAAAGTGTACCAGCTGGAGCAGGTGGATTGCTATTTTTACCGTTTTTATCTGGAGAGCGTGCACCGTACTGGAATGCAAATGCTCGTGGTACATTTTTTGGAATAAACCTTCAGCATAAACGAGAACATTTTATACGTGCAGTCATGGAAGGTGTTTGTATGAGCGTATATTCTGTTGCACTCGCAATCAGGGATTGTACAGGTCCACTTACTGAAATACGCGTTTCAGGAGGCTTTGCGAAATCTGCATTTTGGAGACAAATGTTATCCGATATGATGGGAAAAGAATTGCTTGTTCCTGAAAGTCATGAAGCATCTGCGCTTGGGGCAGCAGCAGTTGCTTTATATGCTGTAGGAAAAATTGATTCTCTTGAAGAGGTAAAGGATTGGATTGATATCGTTCATCATCATGTACCGAATAAAGAAAATACGGCTATATATTTAGAAATGTTTTATATGTATGAACGACTTTACAATCGCTTGAAAGAAGAATTTGATTGTATAGCTGCTTTCCAACGTAAACAATAGGGGGATTGGGAGAAATGGTAGTTGGAATCGTACTAGCGGCAGTTGTCATACTACTTTTACTTATTACAGTAGTAAAATGGCATCCATTTGTCGCATTAATTTTAACAGCAATTGGTGTAGGACTAGCAATGGGAATGCCATTGATTGGAACTTCACCAAAAGATCCAGGGATTATCGATTCTATTAAACTAGGGCTTGGTAATACGTTAGGGTTTTTAGCGATAGTATTAGCATTAGGAACGATGCTTGGAAAAATGATGGCCGAATCTGGCGGCGCTGAACGAATTGCTAACACATTAATTGATCGTTTTGGAAAGAAACGTGTTCACTGGGCAATGATGTTCGTTGCATTTTTAGTAGGGATTCCAGTGTTTTTCCAAGTTGGATTTGTACTGTTAATTCCATTAGTATTTACAATTGCGTTAGAAACAGGGGTATCACTTATTACAATTGGTATACCACTAGTAGCAGGTTTATCTGTTGTACACGGACTCGTTCCACCGCATCCAGCAGCGATGGCAGCAGTAGGTATTTTTAAAGCAGATGTAGGGAAGACAATTTTATATGCTTTAATCGTCGGACTTCCAACTGCAATCATTTCAGGTCCGCTTTACGGGAAATGGATTGGTGCTCGTATACATAAAGAAGTACCATTAGATATAGCGGAGCAATTTATTGAAAGAGATAAGAAGAAGGAGCTTCCTAGTTTCGGAAATACATTGTTTACAATTTTACTTCCAGTATTTCTAATGCTAGGTGCATCGATTGCGGAAGTAGCACTAAACAAAACAAGTCAACTTGCACAAGTATTGCACTTTATTGGAGATCCAATCGTCGCGTTATTAATTGCAACGATATACTCTTTCTTTAGTCTTGGTTATGCAAAAGGTTTCTCAAAGGATAAAGTATTACAATTTACAAACGATTGCCTTGGGCCTATTGCGAACATACTGTTAGTTATTGGTGCAGGCGGCGCATTTAATAAAGTATTATTAGATTCTGGAATTGGAACGACAATTGCAGAAATGGCGAAAGAATCTCATATTTCACCGATATTATTAGGCTGGGGAATTGCGGCACTTATCCGAATCGCAACTGGATCGGCAACGGTTTCTATGATGACAGCAGCTGGTATTGTTGCGCCAATTGCAGCAAGTATACCAGGTGTAAATGTTGAACTACTAGCACTTGCAACAGGTGCAGGGTCATTAATTTTATCACATGTAAATGATTCTGGATTTTGGATGATTAAAGAATATTTCGGAATGACTGTGAAAGAAACATTATTAACATGGACTGCAATGGAGACAATATTATCTGTTGTAGCACTTGGACTCATTTCGTTATTAAATATATTTGTATAGAATGGGAGATTGATTAATATGAAACTAGGTTTAATTGGATTAGGAAAAATGGGATTCCCATTGGCAGAACATTTATATGAAGACAAACATGAAGTTGTTGTATATGACGTAAATAAAGAGCTTGTTGAAAAGGCTGGGGCTTTAGGCATTACTGCACGTCATACATTGAAAGAAATGATCGCTGAATTAGAAGCCCCTCGTACAATTTGGGTAATGGTACCTGCGGGAGAAGTTGTTGAGTCAGTATTAAAAGATGTATATCCATTATTAGAGGAAGGCGATATCGTTATTGAAGGCGGAAATTCATTCTATAAAGATACGTTACGCCGTGCTGAAGAAGCGAAAAGCTTTGGTTTACATTACGTTGATATCGGTACATCAGGTGGTGTGGAAGGAGCTAGATACGGAGCTTGCTTAATGGTTGGTGGAGAAAAAGAAATTTACGATCAATTAGAACCTTTATTTAAAGATTTAGCAGTAGAGAATGGGTATTCTTATGCAGGCCGCGTCGGAAGTGGTCATTTCTTAAAAATGGTTCATAACGGTATTGAATACGGTATGATGCAAGCAATCGCTGAAGGATTTGAAGTGTTAGATAAAAGTGATTTTGATTTCAATTATGAAGATGTTGCAAAAGTATGGGCAAATGGATCGGTTATCCGCGGTTGGTTAATGGACTTAACTGAAAAGGCATTTGCAGATGATCCAAAACTAGATGGTATTAAAGGTGTGATGAACTCTTCAGGAGAAGGGAAATGGACTGTGGAAACAGCACTTGAACTGCAAGCAGCAGCACCGGTAATCGCAATGTCATTATTTATGCGTTACCGTTCTCAAGAAGATGATACATTCCACGGAAAAGTAGTTTCAGCTCTTCGTAATCAGTTCGGTGGACATGAAGTTGTGAAAAAATAGGAAATGATTGTTGAAAAGAAACTTGTGCAAAGGCGCAAGTTTCTTTTTTTGATACTGTAAGAAATCTCTACTTTAAAAATACCAATCGATCATTGTTTTTTTATCGCATATGATAGCTTCAACATGTATTGATTGAACAATATGTTCTATATTTTCGTCTTTCGCTAATAAAAAAGTTGTAAAGGAATCAAACATACTCATGAATGCATAATCCATGTTTTCATTAGTAATAATGAACTCACTACAGAAAAATTCCCAAATATTTAAGGGGGTTGTATCATTTATCTGTAATGATTCGTTTGTATCAAAGATTGGTTCAGAGAAATATAGATTTTTTGCATCTTTTGAACCGAGGAGTTTAAGTAAATTTTGTAATAAAAATATAGATGTATAATCTTCCGTTGGATAATAAAGGTCTTGTTTAAAGTTTGAATGTAGCTTTTCAGCTAAGCCATCTCTTTTATATTCTTCTGAAAAGGCATTAATGGAAGTCAACATGGCTATTGCTAGTTCTGCGTATGAATCTAGTCCACTATAAGACATCATTTCCTTCCAAGAAACGGATTTCCCATTTTGCATAATTTCTTCAGCACTTGGATATATGTGCTCGTGAGGTTTTTTTCTTACTGAGTTTTCCCACCCTAAAGGCATTTGGACAAAAGGATGAAGTAATATAGCAGCAGACTTAAAGTTGCTTGGTAGTTGTTCTAAAATTGGTGATTTGTCATCTAACCAAATGTAATCCAACAAAATACCCCCCCCTCTTAAACTATGAGCTGTACGACTTTCCATATTAAGTACTGTATATTCATTTTGTACTGATTGTATCAAATATATAGTGCAGCATGAAAGATATCCTAACATAAAAGTAAGAATAAATAAAATGAAGTTTTCATAAATAGTAAAAGGATGATTATGTCATCAGTGTAGCTATGAAATGGTGTTACATAGGAAAAGAGCGTGTTAATAAAATATGAGGTGGTTAAATGGGAAATGAGAAAGTCAAGAATGCAGGGGAAGAAAAAAAATTATGTCTTTGTATGATTGTTAAAAACGAGTCTAGAATTATGGAAAGATGTTTAAATGCTACAAAATCAATTGTAGATTTTGTTTCTATTTGTGATACGGGATCAACTGATCATACACCTGAAATTATTGAAAATTGGTGTAAAGAAAATGAAATCCCTGGCACAGTACATCATGAACCATTCAAAAACTTTGGTTATAACAGAAGTTTAGCAGTTTCATTGGCACAAAAAACATATCCAGAAGCAGATTATTTATTAATATTAGATGCAGATATGATATTAGAAGTTGATCCCGAGTTTGATAAGACTAGTTTAACGGAAGACCATTATCTTACATTGCAATATGATATCCATATTAAGTATTGGCTTACACGCCTTTTGAAAGCTTCTTTACCATGGAAGTCTGTCGGTGTTACTCATGAGTATTGGGATGTAGATCGCTCTAAGGTTGGCGCGGATTATAATACGAGGGTAGCCAGGTTAGAGACACTTGTCGTTAACGATCCTGGGGATGGTGGTAGTAAAGCTGATAAATTTGAGAGAGATGAGAGGTTGTTGTTACAAGGATTGAGTGATCCAGAGACAACGCCAGATTTGCATATAAGATATTTATTTTATTTAGCTCAAACTTATTTTCATTTAAGTCAATTTGAAGATTCGATTAAATGGTATAAAAAACGGGTGGAAGCAGGTGGATGGGTTGAAGAGGTGTTCTATTCGTTATTGCGAATAGGATTTTGTTATGAACAATTAGCAAACCGTTCAGCAAATAAACAATATGAAGTAACGGAAGCGGATGAAAAAGAAAATGCTAAGATGCAAGAAGAGCAATATACAGCATTAGCTATTTTTTATTTTCAAAAAGCGTGGGAATATAGACCAACTCGGGCTGAGCCATTATATCAACTTGCAAGAATGTATCGATTAAAATCTCAAAATAATATTGCCTTGATGTATGCGTTGCAAGGAAAGGAAATTCCTTTTCCAAAAAATGATCTTCTATTTGTAGATTATCATGTGTATGATTACTTATTTGACTATGAGATTTCTATAAGTGCTTTTTATATACCTCATAAAAAGCATTTAGGTGCAGTATCACAAAAATTTTTGGAATCGAAAAAAGAAGAGCTACCGTTGCATATAGCAAATATGGTTGAAAGTAATGCGAAATTTTATTAAATACAATTTCGGTTAAAGGAGTAGTGGAGTAATAATGGAATTAATACGATGGGCGCTAGAGTTAGGGGAATCTGTGCATGGAAATACGTATGAAGAATTGATGCCACTACTAGATTATTATTATGATCGTGATCATTTAAAAGCGTATTGTATCGCAAATCTTCTTTTAGACATGGACGTAGCAGAAGAGAATCGGGAGAAAATCGAATTAAGAAGGTGCATTGCTGCTTATTATGCCGGAATGTATAAAGTAGCAAAAAAACATGCAAGGGATCTTTTAATTAAATATCCGGATGTGGATTTATATAAAAATAATTTAAGACTAATGGAAGCTTATTTGAATAAAGAATATGATTATTGCCTTTTTATATGCCCAAAGACGTATGGTAGCTTTATAGATGTCGCGCGAGCTTTGAAATGGCGATTGGAGCAAGAGGGAAATACAGCAATTATATCAGAAACAATACTAGAAAATGTGAAGAATACAATTGTTTTTGGAGCGCATACATATGCACATAACCCGAATCTACTTCCGAGAAATGCAATTATTTATAATTTAGAACAGCTATATGAAGGAAGTCCTTATGCGCATCCCTTTTATTTAATGTTACTAAAAGATAAGGAAATTTGGGATTATAGTAAACAAAATATAGCATGGTTAAAACAAAAAGGAGTAGGAAAAGAAATAAAACATGTGGAAATGAACTATGCCCCAACTCTAGAAATAAAGAAAGATGCATTCGATGAAGAGTTAGCTGAAGACATTGATATACTGTTTATAGGTGCTCTTAACCCAAGGCGGCAGGCTATTTTTAACCAATTAAAAGCAGTTGCCCCACATTTAAATATTGTTTTTAAAAATAATGCGTGGGGAATAGTTAGAAATGAGTTAATTGCTAGGTCTAAAATTATATTAAATATTCATTTTTACTTATCGGGCATTCTCGAAACTCCTCGAGTTTCTTATGCGGTAGCAAATAAGAAATTTATTATTTCGGAAACTAGTAATCCTGAGGACGAGATGGAGTGGCCGGGAATTGTATTTACTCCGTACGAAAAAATAATAGAAAACGTTATGACATATATAAAATTACCAGAAGAACGTATGAAATTAGCAGAAAAAGCATATAACCATTTTGAAGCGAAAGGAAGCATAGACATACTGAGCCATAAAGGAGAAGAAAAGTAATTGTGAAGAACTCATACTTTCGTATGAGTTCTTTTTTTGTTTATCATACTATTTTATCAAGCTAATTCCATCTTTATATTGTGTTTTGTATAGAAATTTCTGATAATATATAAGTATAACTTGAAACCAAAGGGGAGAAATGATTATGAAACTAGTCGTTATTAACGGTACGCCAAGAAAATTCGGTAGAACTCGTGTGGTGGCAAAATATATTGCTGACCAATTTGAAGGGGAGTTATATGATTTGGCAGTAGAGGAATTGCCTTTATATAATGGGGAAGAATCACAACGTGAATTAGAAGCAGTAAAAAACTTAAAGGCGTTAGTGAAAGCGGCAGACGGTGTAGTACTATGTACACCTGAATATCATAATGCAATGAGTGGAGCGCTGAAAAATTCGTTAGATTACTTAAGCAGTAGTGAATTCGTCCATAAACCTGTCGCATTACTTGCAGTTGCAGGGGGCGGTAAAGGTGGAATTAACGCATTAAACAGTATGCGTACTGTTGCTAGAGGGGTATACGCAAATGCAATCCCAAAACAAGTTGTACTTGATGGACTTCATGTACAAGACGGTGAACTGGGAGAAGATGCAAAACCATTAATTCATGATTTAGTTAAAGAATTAAAAGCATATATGGGTGTATATAAAGAGGTGAAAAAACAACTAGGAGTTGAGTGATATGTCATCTCTGTATAAAGATTCCCGCTTGTATTTCATACTAGGGGCCAATAGTTTATCAGCTATTGGTTCCGGTATTGTAATGATAACGATTCCATGGCTGTTAATTAAAGAGAGTGGGGGAGAGACAACGTTTGGTTATGTATCTATCATCTCAACTCTTATTATGTTTTTATTAACACCGTTTATCGGGCAAAGTATTGATCGTTTTTCAAGAAAATCTTTATTATTATGTAATGAAGGTATTGGGATAGTCGTTATAGGAATGATGGTGATATGGGGATTTACTGGGCAACCTTATCATTCTATCCACTATATTCTTATATATATAGCTGGATCGTTTTACTATTTATTATTTTATCCTACCATATTTGCATTCAACCAAGAGATATTTCAAGCAGAACATTATAAAAATTTAAGTGGAACAATGGAAATACAAGGACAGTTAACGCAAGTTATTTCAGGAGCTGCTGCTAGCTTCCTTATTGAAATTATTTCTTTGAAATGGATTTTGTTAGTAGATATGTTAACTTTTGCAGGAGCTTTCGTCCTTTTCTTATGTATACCGTATGTAAAGAAAAAGGAAGTGGAAAGAAAAGTAACATTTAAGAAACAATTATTCGAAGGAATTCATTTTATGCAAAAGCGTCCTAAGTTCTTTTGGTTTTTACTTGCAACTTATATGCCGTTTATCGGTGTTATGATGGCAAATTATTTAATCCCGGTATATATTTCAGATATATTAAAAGCTAGTGCCTCTGTATATGCAATAGAAGGTATGATGTATGGTGTCGGAGCGGTTCTTGCCGGAATTAGTATTCCAATTATGATGAAATATGTCAAAATAGAAATTTCAATCGTCATGACAATGCTCCTATATGTAATTTCAATTACCGTAATGATTGTTGAACCTTCCGTAATGTTGTTATATGGACTTGCAATTTTTCATGCAATTGGAAATGCGGGTACAAGAGTGGCGAGAAATGTATTGATGATGGAGGAAATTCTAAACGAAGTAATGGGAAGAGTGGATAGCTTATTTCGGTTAATTGGCACAGGAATTCGCATTGTATTGTTAATGTTGTTTACAGCTGGTGTTTCTAAAGTAGGTGTCATGGTACCGTTTTATTTACTAAGTTTCATATTGATCCTTTCGTTAGGAATTGCTATAAACTATGTAATCTCAAAACGTAAATTCGAAGCGAGTGTTTCTAATAAATCGATCGTTTAAAAAACACTTCTGCCTTCCTTTCTTTTTCTATATAATAAAAAGAAAGGGAGTGCAAATTGATTTATGAACAAATGGATTTTGCTTATAATTTTATTATTACCACCACTATACATTCTTTATATGACGTTTCGAATGAAGCAGGTTGCTCGTGAAAAATTGAGTAATTCTTCTCCATACGTTCTTATATTAGGTGCAAAGTTATTTGGAGATAGACCATCTTTATCTCTTCAAAACCGTTTGGATGTAGCTTTGGAATATTTAGTTTCCCATCCTACAGCGAAAGTAATTGTTTCAGGTGGTCAAGGAGAAGATGAAGATATACCGGAAGCTCATAGTATGAGAAATTATTTAATGGCGCATGGTATAGATGAGAGTCGTATTTTAATAGAAGATCAATCTACAAATACGTATGAGAATTTAAAGTTTAGTATGGATTTATATGATGTGAAACATGCGGTAGTTGTAAGTAATACGTATCATTTGTATAGAACGAAAATAATTGCAAAGCGTTTAGGGATAAAGATGGAGGCACTAGCTGCTGAAACGCCAATGCGTTCTAAGAGAAAAATGTATGTGCGTGAATATGCCGCTATAATGAAAACAATATTGTTCGACCGTTAGAGCTCAAATGTGAGCTCTTTTTTTGTAGAATAATGCGTATCATTTGAAATGAATTCCATATTCCATCAAAATAAAGGAAACAACGATAAAGGAGTTGTATTTGTGATTCAGTTTAATCAAGTGTCAAAATCATATGAAGATGGCACAAAAGCAGTGGATTCATTGCATTTAGAAATTAAAAAGGGAGAGTTTTTTGTCCTTATTGGTCCGAGTGGTTGCGGGAAAACAACGACAATGAAAATGATTAATCGTTTAATTGAAACGACAGAAGGCTCAATTTTAATCGATGGAAAAAATATTCAACAATACGATATTAATGAATTACGATGGGATATAGGATATGTGTTGCAGCAAATTGCTTTGTTTCCGCATATGACAATTGCTGAAAATATTGCAGTCGTTCCTGAAATGAGAAATTGGAGCAAAGAAAAAATAAAAGCTCGTGTCGATGAGTTGCTACAGATGGTTGGGCTAGATCCAGATGTATATCGTGATCGTATGCCTGATGAATTGTCAGGAGGGCAAAAACAACGTGTCGGTGTCGTGCGAGCATTAGCCGCAAACCCGAAAATCGTTCTTATGGATGAACCATTTAGTGCGTTAGATCCATTAAGTAGGGAACAGCTTCAGAAGGATATTGTACAGTTGCAAAAAAAGATTCAAAAAACAATCGTGTTCGTAACACATGATATGCAAGAAGCATTATCACTTGGAGATCGTATTTGTATTATGAAAGAAGGAAAAATAGTTCAATTAGATACACCAGAAGGAATTATACATAATCCGAAAAATGAATTTGTAGAAGAGTTCATTGGAAATCGTGGACGACCTTGGTATGAGGGGAAAAGTATAGAAGATGTATTGCCACTTGATGAAAGTATGCGGGTAGAAGGAGAAGCACTATCATTACATTCTTCTTTACAAGATGCATTAGTTCGTGTGCGAGCTGACGAAGTAGTTCCAGTTGAAGCAAATGGCCAATATGTTGGATCTTTAACAAGCCGTCATATTGTCAATTACATTGTTGAACAAATGAAGGAAAGAGGCTAAACAGTGACTGATTTTATACAAACGTTCCAAGAACGAAAAGTAGAATTACTTACTGCATTAAGTGAACATTTACAAATATCGCTTATATCATTATTTTTTGCAGTAATTATTGCGGTACCGCTTGGTATTTTATTAACGAGAAAAGAACGAATGGCTGAATTTATTATAGGAACTTCTGCAGTAATGCAGACAGTGCCATCACTTGCACTACTCGGACTTTTAATTCCGTTGGTAGGAATTGGAAAACTCCCGGCCATTATTGCATTAGTTGTGTATGCACTATTACCTATTTTACGAAATACATATACGGGAATAAGGGAATTAGATGAATCTTTAATTGAAGCAGCGAGAGCTATGGGGATGAATAGCTGGAGAAGATTGTGGAAGGTAGAATTTCCTCTTGCATTACCAATTATTATGGCCGGTATTCGTACGGCGATGGTATTAATTGTTGGAACGGCTACGTTAGCAGCTCTTATAGGTGCTGGTGGACTCGGAAAACTCATATTACTTGGTATTGATCGGAATGATCATGCGCTTATCATTTTAGGGGCTGTACCAGCCGCGTTACTCGCTTTATTCTTTGATGTAGTACTTAGAGTGCTTGAGAGTTCTAAACGCTCTTCTAAGCGTGTTATATTGACGATATGTATTGTTTGTATCATGATTGCCGCTCCCTTTCTTTGGAACACGCAAAAGAAAGATATTGTTATTGCTGGCAAACTTGGATCAGAACCAGAAATTTTAATTCAAATGTATAAGCAGCTTATTGAACAAGATACTGATTTACACGTAGAATTAAAACCAGGTCTTGGAAAAACAGCATTTGTATTTGAAGCATTGAAATCAGGAGAAGTAGATATATACCCTGAATTTTCAGGAACAGCTTTATCTACTTTCGTAAAAGAAGAGCCGAAAAGCACAAATCGTGATGAAGTATATGAACAAGCCCGCATTGGAATGGAAAAGAAATATAATATGGTTATGTTGAAACCGATGGAGTATAACAATACGTATGCTCTAGCCATGCCGAAAAAAATAGCAGATCAAAATAATGTGAATACAATTTCTGATTTAGGAAAAATTGCACAAGATGCGAAAGTAGGATTCACATTAGAATTTGCTGATCGTGAAGACGGTTATAAAGGAATGCAAAAATTATATAACTATAAATTTTCAAATGTGAAAACGATGGAACCGAAATTACGTTATAGTGCAATTCAATCAGGGGATGTGAATGTAATTGATGCATATTCAACAGATAGTGAATTGGAACAATACGGACTTAAAGTGCTAAAAGATGATAAAGGGTTATTCCCACCGTACCAAGGTGCACCTTTATTAAGAAAAGAGACGTTACAAAAATATCCTGAACTTGAAAAAGTATTAAATAAATTATCTGGAAAGATTACAGATGAAGAAATGCGAAAAATGAATTATGAAGTAAATGTGAATGGAAAAGGTAGTGAAGAAGTAGCGAAACAATTTTTACAAAAAGAGAATTTACTTCGTTAATTTTACAAGAAATATACAAATTTATATGTATGAAATGACCGTTCATTACAAAATGAACGGTTTTTTTTGTGCATACTTATACATTTTTTCAAAAAAGTATTCCATTTTTCTTCATTTTCTTTTAGAATAAGTAATGTTTTCCTGAAAAAATATAAAAGAAACGTCTATTAGAGAAAAAGGTGACTTTAATAGTTGAACGAACATAACACCTAGAATGACAGATGGGGTGGTACAAATAGAAAAGAAGTTAGGATTTTTTCCATTAATTGCATTAGTAGTCGGAACAATGGTTGGTGGCGGTGTATTTAGTTTACCGCATGATTTAGCAGTAGGAGCAAATAGTGGCTCTATAATAATTGGCTGGTGTATTACAGCGATGGGAATGATTCCACTCGCGCTCGTATATCAAACGTTAGCAAGAAAAAAACCAGAGCTTGAGGGCGGAATTTATAGTTATGCACGTGCTGGCTTCGGTGAATATATTGGATTTAACAGCGCATGGGGATACTGGCTAGCAGGAATTTTAGGAAACGTCGCAACAATCATGTTACTGTTTAGTACATTAGGTTATTTCTTCCCAATTTTTAAAGGCGGAAATAGTGTTGCGTCTATCGTAGGAGCATCACTTTTATTATGGACACTTCATTTTCTAATTTTATTTGGTATTCGTGAAGCATCTATTATGAATGTTATTGCAACGATAGGGAAATTGGTTCCAATCGTATTATTTATTGTTGTAATGGTAACAGCGTTTCGCTGGGATACATTTACACATGATTTTTGGGGAGAAGGAACTATTTCAGTTTCCTCTATACTTGGTCAAGTGAAAAATACTATGCTTGTAACTCTTTGGGTTTTCATTGGGGTTGAAGGAGCAGTAGTATTATCTGGAAGAGCGAAAAATAGTCGAGACGTCGGTAAAGCGACAGTATTAGGACTTATTTTAGTAATGTCTATTTATATTTTAATTTCTGTCTTGTCAATGGGAGCGATGACAAGAGGAGAGCTTTCTGTTTTAGAAACGCCGTCAATGGGACATGTATTAGAACATGTTGTTGGGACGTGGGGCGCAGTAGCGATTAACATCGGGTTAGTTGCTTCACTTGTAGGTACATTAATAGGTTGGTTTTTACTTGTTTCTGAAATTTCCCATGTAGCAGGAAAAGATGGCGTGTTTCCGAAAGTCTTTACGAAAACAAATAAAAAACAAACGCCTCATATGGCATTATGGATCTCAAATGGCGTTGCCCAAGTTATATTTATAATCGTTCTGTTTTCAGAATCAACATATCAAATTATGTATTTCATAGCGTCAACATCAATTTTAGTACCATATTTATTATCAGCATTATTCCAATTCAAATTAGTCATTACAAATGAACTAAAAGATGCAAAAGTAAAAAACGGTTCATTAGCTTTAATTGCTTCTATGTACTCTGTATGGCTTATTTATGCAGCTGGTTTGAAAAATTTATTGCTTGTTTCAATCGTATATGGAATTGGGATCATGGTTTATATGTATGCAAGAAAAGAAAAAGGAAATCGTTGTTTTACTGGTATAGAGAGATATGTAATGTGGGCAATTGTAGTTGCAGCTGTCACATCTATTTATATGTTATTAACTGGAAATATAAAAATGTAAAAGTCCTTTTCATTTAAAGGGCTTTTTTCTTTGTCTAGAGAATATTTAATACATAAGATATTCAGGAGGGATGAAAATGGAAGAAAAAGAAAGGTTGACCAGAATTGTTGATTTAGCGAGTGAAGTAAGGAAAGTATTAGTGCAAGAATCTTTTTTTAATCATCATCCTGAACTGCGAGGGGTAATTGAAAATTTAGCGAGTGCGGTAGAGAATTTGGCGGAATTACAGCAACATAAAGATGAAAACGCTGAAGATCGTTTACGATATGTACTTGCAAAAATGAAAATTGCTCATAATGCCATTTTACAAGAGAAAAAAGCATTTCCATCTCATTAATATACGTTTTTATTGTGAACCTGACGGATAACGTCAGGTTTTTTGTTTCTAGTTTTTCGTTTCTTTCATACACTAAGAATAGTATGAAAAAAAGAAGGTGATGAAGGTGAAATTACATAAAGCTCTTCAGCCAAGTTTTATAAAACGAATGTACTATATGAGGTTTATCGGAAAGTTTACAAAATCAGAAAGTGAGAAGAATGGAGAGAATTTCTTTGTACAATGCCTATCGCCAATACCATATACGTTACAAGAACAACTTAAAAATGAACCATATGTATTTGAAGGTTTATGTAGTAATAAAAAGAATGAAAAAGTCTTTTCGGAATTAAAGAAAAAAAAATTAGAAAAACAATTGGTTATGTTTCGTCTTTATTATGAAAGAGGACATATATACGTGGAATTAATTTGTACAGAAGAACCGAGAGAAATAGCAAACGGTTATAAAATGATTCCGGTACCTAAAGTTTCCGATTATAAAAAAGGAGAATCTTTAGAAAGAAAACTTAATAATGGTTATTTGTCATTTCTAATGCCTAAATATCCGAAAGACTTTGAACCTCCCGAATTATTGTGGCACGATGGAAGATTATACGGAAATATATCTTTAAAGTCTTCATCAATTAGCTCAATCGCATATTTTGAACAGCAACGGGAATGTAAGTATATAGACTTTAATGACTGGATGAAGCATGTAGAAATAGCGGTAGAAGATCAATTGTATTTTGTAAGTAATCATATGCATGAGCAATTAAAAAAACGAATGACTGAAGAAGGTAAGCATGTAGAAGTAGAGGAAATAAAAGTGCAAAAGGATGAATGGGAATGGGATGAGCGTGAATCTGTCTTTTTACAATATGTAAAAAGTTTTGTGCGTAATAAAGGGCTATATTTGGATGAAACGGACATTTATAATTTTCATATAAGCGTGAAAACAAATATGTTAACGATTCTTGGTGGTATACCGGGTGCGGGCAAATCCCGTTTTTTACAAGCTTATGCAGAAGCACTTGGATTACAATATGGGGAAGAATTGGTTTGGATCCCAATTTCGCCATCGTATCAAGAACCGCAGGATTTACTCGGTTATCTTCACCCAAATGGTACTTATATTGAAAGTGAAACAAAATTAGTTAGGGCGCTAATGAAGGCAAAAGAAAATCAAAATCAGCTGTATATAATCGTTTTTGATGAAATGAATATGTCACATATTGAGCATTGGTTTACTCCATTTCTATCTGTTCTTCAACTTGAAAAGCAAAATCGTATTTTAAATTTATATGAAGGTGTACAAGAAAAAGAAAATCCAATTCCACCAACAATTGAAATTGGAGAAAATATTATATTTGTAGGTACTATAAATTTTGATGAAACAACGAAAGAGCTCTCAGATCGATTATTAGATCGGACGAATGTAATAACATTACAAAAGATTCCGTTTTGTGAGATGTGTATGGAACAAGAGAAAGTCGTATTACAACCACCTCTGCAAGTAACTGCAGGAGAATTTCGTATAAACTGGGTTAGGAATAAAACGATGATTGAGGTGTTTTCTGGGGAAGAGTTAGAGCTATTAGATAAGTTACATGCTGCATTGTCATCACATGATGCGTCAAAGGGGATTTCTTTTCGATGTGCAACCGCAATAGCTGCTTACTTGCAAAATATACCGTTCCAAAATAATCATTCCTATATGATAAGTAGAGAAGAGGGGTTTGATTTACAAATAAAGCAACGTGTATTGACGAAAATAAGAGGGACTGAAATGATGGTAGGCTCTTTACTTTCTGAAGAAGTAAAAAGGGGAGCGACATTAGTACCTCTTTTGCAATCTCCACTTGCAAACAGAGTATCTACATTTGAACACTCTATAGCATATATAAGAGAAAAGCGTAGAGAACTGGAGTTGTATGGGTATGCAAAATGATGGGCGATATGAAACAGAAATCGTTGATACGAAAGAAACGCTTCCTTTTGTATTAAAGATAATTATTGGAACGGAGTCAAAAGGAGACTATATTTTATTAAATCGTCTTTGTACATCTGCAACAGCGATAGCTCAATGTATTTATAAAGTGCAAGAATTAAAACCAATCAGATTGCAGTACCATTATGAAAACCCAATGAATATAACTTTTATATGGAATAAAGTCTATGAGGGACAGAAGAATATAAAAGAGACAAAATATGAAATAAATGATAAAAAACAAAAGGTATTAATATATGAACATGGAAAAACAGAATTCTTTTATCCATGGCGTTGTGGTTTGTATCATTTTGAGGTAAATATAGAAGATCAAACGTATTATGGCGCTTTTCAAGTCGTACCAAAAAATTTTTTCGATGATCAATTTGAAATGATTCAAAACTATGTGAAGTCAATTTTAAATGAGTTGATTTTAGATAGAGGCTATTATAAAAAGACTTTCTCTGCTCTTAGTGATATTGAAGATTCTTCTTATTTAGTGTTACTTAGAAAGTTGCCACAAAAAATGAAAAAGATAAAGCAAATTTTTAAGAAAATAGAATCGAGTTCAAAGTTTATACATGAATATAAATGGGAAGAAAAGGAGCGGAAAGTAACGGGAAAGGGAGCCGTAGTGGCGGAAAGAAAACCGTATGCAAAATATTATAATCGTAAATTCATAGAACAAAAAAATAGTAAGGAGAATGCATTTCTTAAATTTAAAGCGATGCAATTCTATCTTTATTTACTTGAAGCTGAAAGTTTTTTACGTCAAACAATTGATATATTAGAAAGAGCAAAGAAGAAAAAATCAGAAGAATTTCAAGCTGTAAAAACGATTATACAAACAATAGAGCGTAATGGATCAGTGACAGATAGAGAGAAACAAAAATATAAAAATATTCATTTACTAAAAGAGGCGGATTTACGAAAAAGTTCCATGAAGATACAAGAATATAAAATACTAGCGCATTTTGTACATGAAAGTGTACAATACTTTCAAACTTTAATGCATTCTCCATTTTGGAGAGAGGTTGCAGAAACGGGTAAGATGAACTCACATAATTTACCGATACCACATCAACAACTACTACAGCATTTAGATTTACTTCCACAATATACAGATCAATCTCCATCTTTATTATTTGTTTATAAGCCAACATTTTTAGTGTATGAATATTACGCTTTTTTTATCGTTATTTCCATGTTAGAGCAAATTGGTTTTGAAGCTAGAAAATCCATTCGTGAACAAATACAAGAACATTTTTATGTAGATGGATTACAAGATGGCACGACAGTAGTTTTACAACGTGATGATATGAGAGTACATGTCGCATTTAATGATTTAATTGAAACACATCCTCTTATAGCATTAAGTAAAGGGAGTAATTTTTATAATGGAGAAGACACGAAGAAGCCGGATATTCGCTTAGACTGCTATGTAAAGGAAGAAGAGAAATATGTATATCAATCTTCTATTATTATTGAAGTGAAGTATAGCCCAATGTACAATATTTTTCAGCACGTTGGAAATACGAAAGCAACTGAGCAAATGTATAAGTACTGGTCTATAAAATATGTAGAAGAACAAGATGGAAAGCGGGTATATCATCGAAGGGCCATTTATGAAGTTATTTGTGTATATCCTGGAAGTCATATGCATAGTAAAAAAATTGAGTCTGGATGTGGTGTGTTCTTGCAATTATATCCATATAAAACGAAACAAGGGGAAGAGAAATTAGCTGGAAAACATGGAATGGTACAAATTTTTGAGAAGTGGTTAAAAAGCATGAAGAAGTAAAAGAAATCCTTTTTTATAAAGGATTTTTTTAGATTAAGAAGAATTATATGCAGTGTGGAATAAAGTTCCATACGGTATGAATTTGGTAGTAATATAAATATGTTGTTAGAAGAACCGTACATGAGGGATAAAAGACGATTAAGATGGAATTTAATTCGTTTTGCAGAATATAATAAGTCATAAATATTTTTAGTTGCATACGAAGATTTGTTCTTATATGATAGATAGTGAAAGCGTTATCAAAACAGAGCGGCGATGGGAAAGGCGGGTAAATATGTTCCAGCGTGTCCAAACAAAGGAAGAACATTTTTGGTTCGAGCAACTGTGGGGAGATTTTTGTGAAGAAAGAAACTTAATGTTTGTAGAACGTAATTTAAATCCATCACGATTTTTATTAATAGAAGATGAACATCATATCGGTACAGTAGAATGTATTAAGTATACGGTACCAGAGCAGTCGAATTCTGAGTTTTTCTATCCGTTTTCTAAAAATGATTTAGTGAAAGATTTGAAAAATGTATATGAAATAGGTAAGTTAAGTATTGCGAAAACGTCTCGTGGGAGAGGACATTTCAAACGTTTAACAGCTATTTTATTTATGCATGCATTAGAAACGAAAGCAGAATGGTATATTGCAGCAGTTACAAAAAGAATGTATATGTATTTATTAACACTCGGTTTTCCAATTGAACCGATAGATAAGCCATTTCAGTTTCATGATAATTTACAAGGTGTACCAGTACGAATCCATGCCCGGAAAGGGGCTACGCATTTGTATTCTTTAAAAGAATTTCGAGATGTAATTCAAGGAAATGCTCATGCACAGGCATTAATCGCAGAATACAGTAAGAATATTATGTTAACCAAATAAAAAGAAATGAATATGTATGATAAAGAGAATACTATTTTAAAATGAAATCATTCTTCATGAAAAAGACCCTTATTATTTTAATAAGGGTCTAAAAATTATAATCCAAAAATACTAAAAATCATTTTACGGCGCTTCGGTTTCTTTTCACGCTCATATGTTGGTTTTGTATCAGGAGTAATATATATTGGTTCTTCTTTCTTGAGGGCAGATTCTAGCTTTTGAATTCGCTCTAACATTTCCTCCATTTCACGGCGATGTTGTAAAAGTTGGTACGTAACAACATCATTTGCCTTATCCTGCATTTGTTCTTCCATTCGATCTAGCCTTCTCGTAATTGTATTTAATTGATCTGTTAATTGCTCAAAATCATGTGATGATATGTTTTGAACGATTGTACTTACTTGTGTTTTTAATTCTTCAACATCGGTTGATGATGTTTTTTGAGTAGGGTGAGAGTTTTGGGACTGCTCTATTTGTGAAAGGTGATATTCTAACATTTGATCTAAATCATCTTGTGTAAAAATAAAGTGACCATATTTATTTTTTTCTATCGTAAGATTTAATTGTTGTGCAATCCGGACAACAGCCTTAGGGCTAACACCTAATTTTTTTGCGATAAATGGTGTTTTATATTCCAAAATAATCCCTCCTATATATATCCTGTTGAATGATTTCGATCTATGAAGTAAGTTACCTTCTAGTGTGACAAAAGAAGTGTGGAATCGGCAAAGAAAGTGTTTTTTCACGAAATGAAGCTAGGAAGAATATATCGTGAATATAAAAACCTTTTATCTTAAGATTTAGAATCATTTGACGGAGGGAAATGAATTAGATTATCATAATGATAAATATCTTTTTTATGTATGCATATAATATATAAAAAGGTGGTTGCTAATGTAGAATTTTGTTAGAGTATTAGAATGCTTACTTCACTTGAATAAAATTAAGTAGGAGGTGGCTTCCTTGCTTACAATGTAAGTAAGGAAAAGTATTTGGACATATATAGTATAAGTATAGTGATTGTTTTAATTGCGATAACGGCATTTTTCGTTGCAGCAGAATTTGCAATTGTTAAAGTGCGAAGTTCACGAATTGACTATTTAATTGCAGAAGGAAATAATCGCGCAGCATCTGTGAAAACAGTCATTACAAACTTAGACGAATATTTATCTGCTTGTCAGCTAGGAATAACAGTTACAGCTCTAGGAATTGGGTGGTTTGGTAAACCTGCGTTAAAGCAAATGTTTGACACGCTTTTTGTAAATTTGAACATTTCTACTCAACTAGCAGATGTTTTTGCTGTAATTTTAGTGTTTTTGTTTATTACATTTTTACATGTTGTAATAGGGGAATTGGCCCCAAAAACATTTGCGATTCAAAAAGCTGAGCAAGTGAGTTTATTTGTTGCTAAACCGTTAATTTTCTTTTATCGTATGGCGTTTCCGTTTATTTGGGTCCTAAATGGATCAGCCCGAATGATTACGAAGTTGCTAGGGCTGAAACCGCCGAAAGGGCACGATGAAGTCCATTCAGAAGAAGAATTACGGTTATTAGTATCAGAAAGTTACAAAAATGGAGAGATTAATCAGTCTGAATATAAATATGTAAATAAAATTTTCGAATTTGATGATCGTATTGCAAAAGAAATAATGGTACCCCGAACAGAGATGCATATAATAAGCAAAGAAATGCCTGCTCAAGAAGCTTTGCAAAAAATGTCCCGGGAAAAATATACGAGATATCCAGTTGTTGATGGTGACAAAGATCACGTAATAGGCTTTGTAAATTTTAAAGATATTTTTACAGATTTTGTGCAGTATAATGCGGTTAGTAATAAGAAAGTAGAGCAATATATGAGACCGATCATTTTAGTTATCGACTCTATTCCAATACACGACCTGTTTTTAAAAATGCAAAAAGAAAGAACACATATTGCTATATTAATAGATGAATATGGTGGTACATCTGGACTTGTTACTGTTGAAGACATTTTAGAAGAAATAGTTGGAGATATTCAAGATGAGTTTGATACAGATGAACAGCCAGAAATTCAACAAGTTAGTGAAACGAAAACGATACTAGAGGGGAAAGTACTTGTTAGTGAAGTAAATACGTTATTAGGTTTAACGATTGATGATAATGGTGTTGATACAATAGGTGGATGGATTTTAACGAAGAATATAGACATTGCTGAAGAGGACTTCATTGAAATTGAAAATTATAAGTTTTGCGTGAAAGAATTAGATGGACATTATATAAAAAGACTAGAAGTTACAAAAACTGTAGAATCAATTGTTATTTTAGAAGATGAAAAACAAATTTCATTACAAGAACAAATTAGTTCGTAGACTCTGCTAGATGGCAGAGTTTTTTTGAGCATAATGTTTTTGGCAGAATAAAGGCTATGATACAATGACATAAGCCAGACCTTTCACTAGGTGAAGTATTGTTGTATACATATATTTGAAAGGGGAAGAATTATGAAAAAGCATTTATATATAAATGGAGATTGGAAGTCTGTAAACACGTATAAACCATTATACGCACCATATTCTGAAGTGACATTAGCAGAAATTGCACAAGGAACGGAAGAAGATGTACAAGAGGCTGTTACTGCTGCAAAAAATGCAATGAAAGAAATGAATACATTATCTGCATATGACCGTGCGACTATTTTAGAGAAGGTTGCCAAAAAAATGGATGAAAGAAGAGAAGAATTTGCAGAGATTATTGCAAAAGAGGCTGCAAAACCAATTCGTGCTGCGAGGGGAGAAGTAGACCGTACCGTTCAGACATATAAATTTGCAGCGGAAGAAGCGAAGCGAATATATGGCGAGACATTGCCGCTTGATGCAGCACCTGGTGCAGATGGGCGTATTGCATACACAATGCGAAAGCCAATCGGAGTTATAGGGGCTATTACACCATTTAATTTCCCATTAAATTTAGTGGCACATAAAGTCGGCCCTGCAATTGCTGCCGGAAATACAGTTGTATTAAAACCAGCTGATCAAACGCCTCTATCGTCTTACGCTTTAGTTGAACTATTTGAAGAAGCGGGATTGCCAAAAGGAGCTTTAAATATTATTTCTGGTCCTGGTTCGACTGTAGGGGAAGCGCTTGTTACAAATGATGATGTTGCTTCCATTACTTTTACGGGAAGTCCGAAAGTTGGAATTGGCATTAAGGCAAAGGCTGGGTTAAAGCGAGTTACGTTAGAACTAGGATCGAATGCCGCTGTTATTATTGATGAAGATGTAGAATTAACAGATGAATTAATTGAACGAGTAAAATGGGGAGCATTTGTTAATAATGGACAAGTTTGTATTTCGGTGCAACGTGTTTTTGTACATGAAGAGAGAATGGATGAATTTTTATCTAAGTTACAGAAAGCGATGGAAACAGTTGTTGTTGGTGATCCGCTGCTTGAGGAAACGGATGTATCAGCTTTAATTTCGAAAAAAGATGTCGAGCGTATCGATAACTGGGTGCAAGAAGCAGTTAAAGAAGGAGCGAATGTTTTATATGGTGGTAACAAACGTGATGAAAGGATTTTTGAACCAACTGTATTAACGAATGTTCCAGAGCATGTATCTGTACAGTGCCAAGAAGTATTCGGTCCACTTATGACCGTAAATACATTTAAAGAATTTGATGAGGCCATAGAGCAAGTAAATCATTCACGTTATGGTCTACAAGCAGGCGTATTTACAAATAATTTGTTTAAAGCTATGCGTGCAATTGATGAGCTTGAAGTTGGTGGTGTCATGATAAATGATATTCCAACGTTCAGGGTAGACCATATGCCTTATGGTGGTGTGAAAGAAAGTGGTACGGGGCGTGAAGGAATTAAATATGCAATAGAAGAAATGACAGAAATGAAATTAGTATGTATTAAAAAATAAAGTAAATAGAACTTAAACATCGCAAAAAAACGAGTAGGAAATGTTTACGATTCCATACTCGTTTTTTTGTTTATTTTACATTTCTTAGAATGATTTCATTTAATCAAGTGTACTTTTTACTTCATTTCTTGTTTGAAAATAGCATCTTCTACATAAATTTGTTCTTTGTCGACAGCAGTGCTATGAGATAATACTAAACCGATTGGTGTTTCTATACCTTTATTTTGAACAATTGTAAAAGGAACATTTTTTTCATTTGCTAATTTAATGTATTTAGATAAATGTGGGTAAGCAATGCCACCATTTAGGAATATTTGTAATGATTGAGAAGAGCGCATGCTACTAGCTACTTCAGAATATACATTACTTTGCATTACTTGACCGATAGTTAAAGCGATTTCTACACGCTCACGTAATGTAGTTAAATACATATTACGTTCTTCTGGTTTGTTCTGCTTTTGGCCATAAATGCCTTCTTGGAGATAATCTTCCACATTTTTATTTACCATATTTTTCACACCTTTCATTTTCTATTGTACGAAAGAATGGAGCAGGATGCAAAAAAAGTCGCATTGAATATAAAAAACTTTGAATGAAAGGAAGGAAAATGGAATGTATCAATCTAAACAATTAATAAAGTTATAAAAATTTTATCAACACATATTAACAAAATGTGACAATAATCTATTAACGAATCATGATTTTTGTGTTAATATTCAAAATATAAAGGGTGTTCGTCGCATGGAAATGGAGGAATGGAGGTTTTTCCAATCGATAAGGATATTAAAGAAGTATTTTGTTCGCACTTGAAAAACAACAGGCACCAATTCGTTGAGAACTGGAAAAACAAAATGATAATTTCCGATAAAGATCCATTTAGACTAGAAGCAGTTCAAAATGGAGTGGATTTATTAGAATTTATTATCGAACTTACTATGGAAGAAAAAGATATAAATTATCTTCAGCCATTATGCGAGAAAATAGCAATTGAACGTGCAGGGGCAGATGCGAATATAGGTGATTTTGTTTATAACGCAAATGTGGGAAGAAATGAGCTTTTCGAAGCGATGTGTGAGTTAGATGTTAGCGCACGTGAATTGAAACCAATTATGGCTCAAATACATACTTGTTTTGACAAATTAATTTATTACACTGTTTTGAAATATTCGGAAATTATATCAAGAAATTTAGAGGAAAAACAGCAGTATATTAACGAAACACATAAGGAAAGGCTGACAATTTTAGGGCAAATGTCAGCTAGTTTTGTACATGAATTCCGTAACCCGCTTACGTCCATTATGGGATTTGTCAAACTATTAAAGGCAGATCATCCTAGTTTATCGTATTTAGATATTATTTCGCATGAATTAGACCAATTAAATTTTCGTATTTCGCAATTTTTACTCGTATCGAAAAAAGAAATGTGGACTGAATCAGAACGATTTTGGCTTAATGACTTATTTCAAGATATTATACAGTTCTTATATCCGAGTTTGGTCAATGCAAATGTTTCGATTGAAAAGAATTTGCCATATCCAATTCCTCTTACAGGTTATCGCAGTGAAGTGAGACAAGTATTTTTAAATATATTAATGAACTCAATTGACGCTCTTGAATCAATGAAAGAAGAACGAAAAATTATCATTGATGTATTTGAAGAAGATCAATCGATTCGAATTGTAATAAAAAATAACGGACCAATGATTCCGGCTGAAAATGTAGAAACGATTTTTGAACCATTTGTAACTACTAAAAAGTTAGGAACCGGTATTGGGTTATTTGTATGTAAACAAATTGTAGAAAAACATAATGGGTCCATCATGTGTCGTTCAGATAACGATTGGACAGAATTTCAAATTGCATTTCAAAAATAAACAGTCTACACCAAATGAATGGTGTAGACTGTTTTAATTCGTAAGTATAACGGCTTCTAATTTAGGGTCTTTCGTTGAATAACCTAAAAGTGAAATGGTATAAATAATATTCGGTTCTACTTTGAAACTCGGTATAGTCAGCAAAACACTTGAATTATCTGCGAGTGAAACTTCAATATCTGCTGTACCTGGGCTAACTTCTAAAAAATCTGTTATTTGTTTAAAAAGTACATTTTCAAATAAATGATCTCCACCTTTTAAACTTACATTTACAACAGGGGTATCTGTAGAAAAATGCGCAAACCGTATTTTTGCTTGACCTGATGGTAAATGAGTATTATCGAGAATAGGTTGTAATTGTAGATGATGATCACTATTTATTGCAGCAAAAGTATAAGAGTGATTTCCCATTATCGGTACTAAAGCTGAAAAGATGGGAGTTTCACTTTCGACAGGAACAATATCTATACGGTACTTACCTTGTACTAATGTTAAATAGGGACTAAATTGTTTAAATGAAATATTTTTAATAACCTTTTGTCCATTTACTAAAATGTCAACCGCAGGTGTATTTGAAGCAGAGTGAAAAAACCTTATATGTGATGGTAAAGCAGCTTCTTGTGAATCTCTTTTTTCATATGCCTGTACAAGTTTCGTAAGCGCATCGTAATATTTCATATATAGTTCTACATATTTTTTCGGATTATGAAATTGATAGTATCGAGCGAGCTGTTCGTAACGTGCAGCTTCTTGTCCATATTTTTCGATTTCAGATTGAGACATGAACATTCCTCCTTTGTCATCATTAAAACTATATGCTTAGTAAGAAAGGGGTTATGCAAGAAAATTGTTTTTAAAAGAGTAAGGTAGGAAATTAATAATAAGTATTTTTACGGATAAGTGTAGTTTGGGGGAACGCGAGTTATAAATTTCTAGCGGACAAAAAAATTCCCTCCAAATGAGCTGATGCAGTTTGTATTTCGAAATGAAAACGTAAGAGTGAAACAAGTGAAATATCGAAAACATGTCCCAAATCCTTAGAAAACTAGGGATTTTTTTAATTATAGGCAAATACACATACAAAGTGATAATTGTCCTACATAAATTATAAAGGAAAGGTAGTTTGAATTTGAGGAAAGGAATGAAATCTTGGGATGGGGATATCCCGCAAGGAATTGTGAATGGAGTTATGGATGGTTTTGTGCTTTATGCTGTAGGATGAATTTTGATTTTGTAATACTATTGTTTCTATTTACGTTAGCAAGTGACGGTATTAATCGATAAAAGAGCGTCGTGCCGAACTGATTAATGTGGTTAATCGGTTCTTTTTTTGTATAAAATAGAGCGAAATGTATGTGAAATATTGGTTTCTATAAAAATAATTGCTATGCATTTAGTAGGATTAATTGTCGAGATTTGTTTAAAAATATGCAATATAAAGTAGGAGAATAGGAAGGAGTTTAAAGGGAGTTTCGTCGAAGTTTACACAATGTCGGCATTTGAGGGAAGCTGGCATTATGTTAGAAAAATTTTTAGTGGAGAGTTAATTTTATATAAGGGAGGGTTATTTGAGCGTATAGATAAGGGTTGGTCTATATTTTAAGTTCTGAATTTTCTGTTTTTAAAATAATATTTAGCACTCATTTGTATATTTTATAATAGTTTTTTGATAAATTCACTGCTTTCGCAGAGGGTTCTTTTTTATGAAAGAAACGTCAATTTTCTTCATATATATATACAAATTGGAGAAATGGGGGAGCGCTATGCGCGATTACTTAATTAAACCACTTGTTGGTCAGCCGTATCCAATGATTTCACATGGAAAAGGTGTGTATTTGTATGATCAAAACGGAAATAAATATTTTGATGGGTCGTCAGGGGCAATTACGGCAGGTATTGGGCATGGCGTAAAGGAGATTGCGGACGTTATCAAAAAGCAAGCAGAGGAGATTGCTTTCGTTTATAGATCACAGTTTACGAGTGAACCAGCTGAAAAATTAGCGAAGAAATTAAGCGATTTAAGTGTAGGAGATTTGAACTGGAGCTTTTTTGTGAATAGTGGTACGGAAGCAAATGAAACAGCTATGAAAATTGCAATTCAACATTTTCAAGAGCGAGGTATTCAAGGGAAACATAAAATTTTGTCACGATGGATGAGTTATCACGGTATTACGATGGGAGCCTTATCAATGTCTGGGCATCCACTACGTAGACAACGTTTCGTGTCAATTTTAGAAGATTATCCAACTATTCCAGCTCCATATTGTTTTAGATGTCCGGTGCAAAAGGTATATCCAACTTGTCAACTTGCTTGTGCAACTGAACTAGAAAGATCAATTGAAAGAATTGGTGCAGAACATATCGCAGCTTTTATCGCTGAACCGATTATCGGAGCAGCTGGAGGAGCAGTCGTTCCACCGAAAGAATATTATAAAGTTATTAAAGATATTTGTAGTCATTATGATATTTTATTTATTGCTGATGAAGTAATGACTGGGCTTGGTCGTACTGGCGCATGGTTTGCGATGGAGCATTGGGGGGTAGAACCGGATATTATGACCCTTGGTAAAGGGTTAGGAGCTGGATACACACCGATGGCAGCGACGGTTGTAAGTGACCGTGTAATGGAGCCGATTTTACGGGGAACACGTTCTGTTATGAGTGGGCATACGTTAAGTGCAAATCCATTATCTGCAGCAACAGCTTTAGCTGTTATTGAATATATGGAGAAACATAATCTACCTGAAAAAACAGCGGAAAAGGGAGAGTATTTAATAAAAGGATTGCAGAAAGTTCAGCAACAATCGACAATCATTGCTGATGTGCGCGGAAAAGGTTTGCTAATTGGAGTAGAATTGCAACCGTTTACAAAGGCGTCGGAACTTATTTCAGTTGCAGCTAAAAATGGTCTTCTTTTATATCAAGCTGTTTCAGGGCAAGCAGGAAAAGAAGATAGTGCACTGCTTGTGGCACCGCCAATGACAACTACATATTCCGAGTTAGATGAATTACTTTCAATTTTTGCAAAAAGTGTAGAAGAAATGATGCAAAAAGGAGGGCATAGTATCGTATGACAACTATTACAAATACATTCGATAAATTAAAAGAGATAGAGGAAGTAATTTCTTTGTTTCACGATGATATGACATTAATGTTTGGAGGATTTGGGGGGATTGGATCCCCTCCTTCTTTAATACAGGCGATTTTAGAAAAAGGAGTTACAAATTTAAATTTAATAGGAAATGATACAGGATTTCCTGATGTAGGAATCGGTCGTCTCGTTACGAATGAAAGAGTAAAATCATTAATTACTTCTCATATCGGTTCAAACCCAAATGCAGGAAGACAGCTAAACGAAGGAAGATTACAAATTGAGTTTTCTCCCCAAGGAACATTAGCAGAGCGTATTCGTGCTGGTGGTGTAGGGCTTGGTGGCGTATTAGTTGATGTAGGTGTTGATACAATTGTAGAAGAAGGAAAACGTACTGTTGAAATGAATGGTAAGACATATTTAGTTGAAACAGCATTAACTGCTGAGGTTGCGATTGTATATGCAAAAAAAGCGGATCCGTTCGGTAACCTTGTGTTTGATAAGAGCGCTCGTAACATGAATCCTCACGTTGCTATGGCCGGGGATATAACGATTGTAGAAGCAGAAGAAATTGTTCCACTTGGAAGTTTAGATCCAGAAGAAATTGTTGTCCCAGGAGTATTTGTAAATTATATCGTACCGTCGGAAGGAGTGAATTGGAAATGGGTATGGGCGTAGAAGTGAGAGATAAAATTGCTAGACGTGCAGCGAAAGAAATACAAAATGGCATGATTGTAAATTTAGGTATTGGTATACCATCGCTTGTACCAAACCATTTGCCTGATGATATAAACGTTATGTTTCATGCGGAAAACGGAATTGTAGGTATGGGCCCTACACCAAGCAAAGGAAATGAAGACGAAAATTTATGTAACGCAGCAGGTTTGCCGACATCTCTTATTACTGGAGCGAGTTATTTTGATAGTTGCACAGCATTTGGGATGATTCGGAAAGGTTTACTAGATATTACGATTCTTGGTTCATTACAAGTGAGTGAGAATGGTGATTTGGCGAACTGGATTGTACCAGGAAAACGCGTTCCAGGTATTGGGGGAGCGATGGATTTAGCACAAAAAGCGAAGCGTGTAGTTGTTGTTATGAATCATGTTGATAAATACGGAAATGCAAAAATTGTTTCAGAGTGTACGTTACCATTAACTTCAAAGAATTGTGTAGATTTAATTATTACGGATATGGCGGTTATGGAAGTGACGTCGAGTGGACTTATTTTACAAGAATTAATGAGCCCATACACAGTGGAAGATATAAGACAACATACAGAAGCGGAGTTTGAAATTGGCTCTAACTTACTAGTAATTGAATGAGGGGAGATGTAATATATGGAGCAATTAAAAAAACAAGTTTGTGATTATATTGAGAGTCAAGAAGAAGAGAGCGTAAAATTTTTAAAACGATTGATTCAAGAAAAGAGCGTATCTGGTGATGAAAGTGGTGCGCAGGCAATTGTGATTGAAAAATTGCGTGAGCTAGGTTTAAATCTTGATATTTGGGAACCTTCATTTTCTAAAATGAAAGATCATCCTTATTTTGTATCACCACGTACAAGTTTTTCGGATAGCCCGAACATTGTAGCGACGCTTAAAGGAAGTGGCGACGGGAAATCTATGATATTAAATGGACATATTGATGTTGTACCAGAAGGAGATGTGGACCAGTGGGACCATCATCCCTATAGTGGTGAGAGAATAGGAAATCGTATATACGGCCGTGGAACAACGGATATGAAAGGCGGCAATGTTGCGCTAATGCTTGCAATGGAAGCAATTATTGAATCTCGTATTGAATTAAAAGGAGATATTTATTTTCAAAGTGTAATAGAAGAAGAAAGCGGCGGAGCAGGAACATTAGCGACTATATTACGAGGATATAAAGCGGATGGTGTCATTATTCCAGAGCCGACAAATATGAAGTTTTTCCCGAAACAACAAGGTTCTATGTGGTTTCGTCTACATGTGAAAGGGAAAGCAGCACACGGTGGAACACGTTATGAAGGAGTAAGTGCAATTGAAAAAAGCATGTTTGTTGTAGAGCATCTAAGAAAGCTGGAAGCGAAGAGAAATGACCGAATTACAGACCCGTTATTTAAAGGAATCCCAATTCCAATTCCAATTAATATTGGGAAAATAGAAGGTGGGAGCTGGCCAAGTTCTGTTCCTGATTCGTTAATTTTAGAAGGAAGATGTGGTATTGCGCCGAATGAGACTATAGAGGCAGCAAAAGAAGAATTCGAGAATTGGATCGCTGAATTAAATGATGTGGACAATTGGTTTGTTGAAAATCCCGTAGAAGTAGAATGGTTTGGTGCGAGATGGGTTCCTGGTGAACTAGAAGAAAATCATGAGTTAATTACAACACTTGGACATAACTTTGTTGAAATCGAAGGGAACGAACCGATTATTGAAGCATCGCCGTGGGGGACTGATGGAGGTTTATTTACAAAAATCGCAGGTGTACCAACGATAGTATTTGGTCCCGGAGAAACGAAAGTAGCACATTATCCAAACGAATATATAGAAGTTGATAAAATGATAGCTGCCGCAAAAATTATTGCATGTACATTACTAGATTGGTGTGAGGTGAAAAAATGAAATACTATGAATCTTTTAGAGAGCAGACGAACGGCTATACAGTAGAAGGTGTTTTAGATTACTTTAATAAACGTATTCGAGTAGACCACTACACCGGAAATATTGAGAGGATTATCCAAACAATTGACGAATTAGCAGAGAAACATTCTTTCACTAAATGTATTGTTAAAGGAAAGGGAGAGCATGTTTCAACATGGCTCTCTTTCGGTTTTTTATTAGAAGCAACAATACCACATTATTTTCAAGGTCACGATGCATACTTCTTCGTGAAATTTAATAATGATGAAAGACGAAATAGTATTCATTGGGCTGAGGAAGATACCATTTTAAGCGGTGTAAAAGCAAAAGAAGTAAAAGAAAAAATAGTCCCAGAGAGATTTCTATTAAGAAAAGCGACAGAAGAGGATGCAGAAGAATTAGCAATTGTATTTGGGAAAGTATTTGAAGTGTATCCGACTCCTTTAAACGAAGCGAGTTATGTAAAACAAACGATGAGAGAAGACGATACAATTTACTATGTGTATGAATTCGAGGGGAAAATAATTAGTACAGCATCTGCAGAAATGAATATAAAAGAAGGCAATGCAGAATTAACGAATTGTGCTACCTTACCCGAATATCGTAAACATGGGTTTATGAAAAGTTTATTGATTAGGTTAGAAGAAGAACTGCAAGAAAGATCGATTTTCTGCTCTTATACAATTGCTCGATCTCTTTCTTTCGGAATGAATGCGGCCTTTCATCAGTTAGGTTATACGTATTCAGGGCGACTGGCGAACAATTGCTACATTTTTGATAAGTTGGAAGACATGAATATTTGGGTGAAAGATTTGTCTAAATAGCACGGTATAAAAATAGAACGGAATCGTCATGCTTATAATCGCACATAGGTATGCCGAAAATTCGGCACGGTATTTGCTGAATTTTCGGCAAGAGGGGGGATGACATTGCTAGCAGTTTCGACACAAGAAGTCATTGAGGCGATTTTGGGCAGTATTGATGAGGCTATACACGCAGTAGATGAAAATGGTATTACAATTTTCTATAATACTGTAGCTGCAAAACACGATGGATCAAAAATTGAAAAAGTGTTAGGTAAACATTTGTTAGAAGCGTTTCCTTCTTTATCTAGGGAAACAAGTACATTGATGAAAGTGTTAGATACAAAAAAACCAATCGTTCATCAAGTGCAGCATTATCAAAATTTAAATGGAGAAGACATTTGTACTGTAAATACGACGTTACCTATTTTTATAGATGGAAATATTGCTGGAGCTGTTGAAATTGCAAAAGATTATTCCACAGTACAAAAACTTACCGATACAATAGTCGATTTGCAGTCGAAAATAAAGCGATCATCTAGAAAGAAAGCAATTAAAAAGGATGTTGCATTTGAGACGATTGTGACGAATGATGCTCGTTTTAAACAGACGAAAGAATTAGCACAAAAAGTAGCCCCAACTGATGCGAATGTTTTAATATATGGGGAAACGGGGACTGGGAAAGAGTTATTTGTACAAGCGATTCATGAAGCTTCTAAACGGAAGAACAAGCCGTTTATTGCACAAAACTGTGCAGCATTGCCAGAGTCTCTATTAGAAAGTTTATTGTTTGGAACGACGAAAGGTAGCTATACTGGGGCAATTGAACGAGCGGGATTATTTGAACTTGTAGATGGAGGGACATTATTTTTAGATGAACTGAATTCAATGCCACTCGATTTACAAGCGAAAATGCTACGTGTATTAGAAGATGGTGTGATTCGTCGTATTGGTGATAATAAGACGAGAAAAGTAGATGTTCGCGTTATTACCGCAATGAATCAGCCACCAGAAATATGTTTAAAAGAGAATAAAATTCGCACTGATTTATACTATCGATTAAATGTCTTTTCATTATATATTCCACCGCTCCGTGAAAGAACGGAGGATGTATTATTATTAGCATCTTATTTTTTGAAAGAATATAATAAAAGTTATAAAAAAGGTGTACTTCAAATGGATAAGGAAGCGAAAGAAAGACTACAAGGTTACCAATGGCCTGGAAATGTTCGGGAGCTAAAACATACGATTGAACATGCTGTCATAATTGCAGAAGGGAATACATTAACAGCCAATTGTTTACCGCGTACATTTCGGAAAGAGAGTCTTCCGCAGAAGAAGAGTATATTGCCACTTAGAGAAGCACTTCATCAAACGGAAAAAGAATTAATAGATCAAGCGTTAATTGAAACGGAAGGGAATATATTACAAGCTGCAAAAATGTTAGGTATCCCTCGACAGACGCTTCAATATAAACTGAGTAAGTACGACAAAACCGCCGAATAATTGGCGGTTTTTGTGTGTTTGCACCAATAAAAGAGCGTTTACATATATAAAAAGTAATGAATATGATAGTATGTATGGCTTTCATGCAGTGCTCAAAAATATTTTTTCGTTTATGTAATAGGGTTCGCCGTACATTTACTTATCAATAAAGTAAAGTTGGCATAACTATTGCTTATATAAAGGATGAGCGTATAAAAAGGGGGAATAGCAATGTTACATGATGTATACAAACCAAATCGTCACTGGAAGGATATCGAATTATGGAAAGAGGTTACTGAAGAGCAATGGAATGATTGGGTTTGGCAATTAACGAATACGATCAAAACGTTAGATGATTTAAAGAAAGTGATTAACTTAACACCTGAAGAAGAAGAAGGTGTTAAAATTTCAACGAAAACGATCCCGTTAAATATTACACCGTACTATGCTTGGTTAATGAATCCTGATGACCCACGCTGTCCGATTCGGATGCAATCTGTACCGATCTCGGAAGAGTTATATAAAACAAAATACGATTTAGAAGATCCGCTTCATGAAGATGAAGATTCACCAGTTCCAGGGTTAACACATCGCTATCCAGACCGCGTATTATTCTTAGTGACAAATCAATGTTCGATGTATTGTCGTTACTGTACACGTCGTCGTTTTAGTGGACAAATTGGAATGGGTGTACCGAAGAAACAATTAGATGATGCAATTGCTTACATTCGCGAAACACCACAAGTACGAGATGTATTAATTTCGGGTGGTGACGGTCTTCTTATTAACGATAAAATTTTAGAATATGTATTAAAAAATTTACGTGAGATTCCGCACGTTGAGATTATTCGTATCGGAACGAGAGCGCCAGTAGTATTCCCGCAGCGTATTACAGAAAACTTATGTAACATTATTAAAAAATACCATCCAGTATGGTTAAATACACATTTCAATACTTCTATTGAAATTACTGAAGAGTCGAAAAAAGCATGTGAAATGTTAGCGAATGCTGGTGTTCCAGTTGGAAACCAAGCAGTAATTTTAGCTGGTATTAACGACAGCGTGCCAATTATGAAAAAACTGATGCATGACTTAGTAAAAATCCGTGTACGTCCATACTACATTTATCAATGTGACTTATCTGAAGGTATTGGTCACTTCCGTGCACCAGTATCTAAAGGTCTTGAAATTATTGAAGGTTTACGCGGACATACGTCTGGTTATGCGGTTCCAACATTCGTTGTTGATGCACCGGGAGGGGGCGGTAAAATTGCGCTTCAGCCAAACTATTTAATCTCGCAAAGTGCAGATAAAGTTGTACTGCGTAACTTTGAAGGGGTTATTACAACGTATCCAGAGCCAGAAAGCTACATTCCAGGAAGAGCAGAAGGGTACTTTAAAGAAATCTACCCGAATTACGAAGAAAAACGTTCAGATGTTGGTATCGCAGGTCTAATGAGCGATAAGAAATTTAACCTTGTTCCAGACGACTTACAGCGTATGAACCGTCGTAAAGACTATGAAGATAATGACACGCATGCATCGTTAAAAGATAAACGTGATAAGCGCGACCAATTGAAAGATAAAAAATATCAAGCACAAATGGCTAAATTAGAAGAAAACGACAAAAAAACTGAGGGTGATGCAGTATGAATTGTATGTGGTGTGACAGTACAGAAGCAAAAGAAAGCTTAAATACTGTATATTGGGAATTACCAGATGGTACGAAAGCCATTGAAATCCAAGAGACACCATGCATTTCTTGTTCCTCATGTGGTATGGACTATCAATCAGATCATACAGTGAAAGAAATAGAAGATCAATTATTTCTAATTTATACGAAAGATTTACCAAAACAACTAACATATGAAGAATTAATGGGAAGACCACGTCTATTAAAAAGAAATTATTTCGACTTTTAACCAGCTTTTATGCTGGTTTTTTTCTTTTTTGCCTTGTATAATGTACCCAAGTTAGAAAGGTAGGGAATATTTTTGAAAAAGACATTTTACCACTATATGATGAAGCATCGCGCAGCTTTATTTAGTAATGAAATTTCGAATTTAGCAGAGGCAATGTATGATGATTTAAGCTTTCCGAAGCAATCTGAAGATTACGATGAAATTAGTTCGTACTTAGAGTTAAGTGGAATGCTAGAAAGTATGTCTATATTTGATGAAGCGTGGGATTTATACATACAAGAGAGATAAAAACTATATGAATTTTTTTTGACATGAAGCTAGTTTATTCGCTAGCTTTTTTACGTTGTAAATAAATTTTTATATGGTGATATTTTTTATTGAAAAAATTTATGAATATACGCTTCTGTGATAAGCGTTTTTATGTAGGTTGCATATACTGTTATCAAAATCACGACGTCAAAAAAAGGAGAGATATAGATGGCAAGGAAAAAGCAACCTAAATATAACGTAGGGGACATAGTCGTGATTACGCTATATGGAACCGTTGGTAAAATCACAAATATGAAGGTTTTAGATGGAGTTTACGTATACGAAGTCAATAATCACGATGGGTTTTACGTAGAGCAAACGTTGCAGCACGTTTCTGAGCAAGATATGAAAAAAGGTGAAACTGAGTGGATTGAATTAAATTATCATTTCACATTTGGTGATCTCGTGCAAGTAACAGGATACGATAAAGATGTGTTTCGAATTGTTGGTTTTCGTACAGAAGTATGGAGATATAAAAATGACGCATGGGAAGATACAATATACGAATTGTCACGAATTACGGATGGTGAATGGTTAGAAGCAGATGAATCAGATTTAACGTTACTTGCCAATGCTCAAACGGCAAATGCAATTTTGAAGAAAATGAAACAAGATAAAGCTGGTATGAATAAATTAGATTTAGGAAAATTAAAGTCAATTAACAACTCGAAAAAAGTGAGTGTTAAGACAAATCGTCAAGAAATCATTGATGGATTACTTGATATTTATAACGATTATCAATTGTTATTTGATACATTTAAAGATGAAGAATACAAAATTGTTATGGATGTTGTTCATAATTATTTAGTTAAATTGACAGAGAAAAAATAGTTAACTAGAAAGAGAGAATAAATTGAACAACAACATATGCAGTATAAGGTATGCCTACAATTATTAAAAAAATAAAAAGCCATTTAATAAGAGAGTCTGCCCATTGATCTTCATGCATGAACTCTTCTTTTGTTTGCCCTACTTCTTGTTCTACCTCATATTGGTATTCCATAATTAAATCCCCCTTTTTGATAGCTTGTACTACCATCGTATGCATCTCGTCCAAAGGATATGACCTATAAAAAAAGAAAAACTATTTTTCTAATCTCATATACATATTTTTGAGATTTTTTCATAAAACAGAAATAAAGGAGTGATGCTCATGAAGGAAATTGAAGTCGTAATTGATACGGAAGAGATTGCGGAGTTTTTTTATGAGCAACTAATTGAAAGAGGATACGTCCCAAAAAGAGAAGAAATTGAAGATCTCGCAGATATTACATTCGAGTATTTATTGGAGAAATGCATGATTGATGAAGTGTTTGATGAAGAAGATGAGTGAAAGTAACGACGGGCTTAACTCGTCGTTTTTTACTCTTTACAAACTTGTCACAAATCTAGCCGGCAATAGTTGGTATAATGAAAAGAAAATTTTACTCAAGAGGTGAAGGGATGTTCAAAAAAATTATTGATTCTTTATTAGGAAAGAAAAAATATCGTTCGTATTCTAGTAGTGATTATCGCCATAGAGGTCGCTCTTATTCAAGTAGTGATTATAAACGACGTTCATCTGATTATGGGCATCATCATTATAAAAGAAAACGTAAAAGCCGTAGCTTCTTTTCAAGTAGCTGATGAAATGGCGTCGTATACTAGCTTTATTTGATAGACCACTGCGAAAGAATACAATCGTTGCAAAACGCTATAAAATTGAATCAGTAATTGGAATGGGCAGTTATGGGGTTACATATATCGTTAATGACTTACAAATAAATAGATATAAAGTCTTAAAGCAATTAAGACAAAGTAAACAAAGATATGAGTCTGGGAGAAAATCATTTGAGCAAGAGAAAATGATTTTACAAACATTAAATCATCATGCAATTCCTAGTTTATATGATCAATTCGTATGGGAGAAAAAAAGCTTTTTTGTAATGGAATATATGCCTGGTAAAAATTTCGAAGATTATATTTTTTTAGATGGGCATGTATATACAGAACGTGAAGTTTTAAAAATTTTATACGAAATATTAGAAATTGTATCGGTGTTTCATAGCAAAGGTATTATTCACCGAGATTTACGCATTCCAAACATATTAATGAAAGAAAACGAAATTAGTATTATTGACTTTGGATTGGCGAAATTGAAAGGTGAGGGTGATGAACGAGCTACAACTTATGAAGGTGAACAAGCTTTGATGCGAGAAGTTCACTTTCGTAGCGATTTTTATGCGCTTGGTCATTTCTCATTATTCTTATTATATGCAGGCTATGAATGTAATGAAAAACATGAAAAGCCATGGTATGACGAATTAACTTTGGAAAAATATAACCGTGAAATGCTTATGCGCATGTTACAAATAAAACCACCGTACTATGAAAATGTACAAGATTTAAAAAAAGATGTAGCTTTTGCTTTAGAAAGGATGGAGGATCCATGTTTCAAAAGTTTTTAGCAAGCGTTGGTATTGGTAATGCAAAAGTAGATACAGTTCTTGAAAAAGATGAGTATATTGTTGGAGAAGAGATACACGGGAAGGTTCATATAATTGGTGGTTCAGTAAACTAAAAAATTAGCAAATATATTTTTTTATAAACTATGCATAAAAAAGAAATGGAGAGGAAAACTAAAACAACCGCTCCATTTTTTTGCATAGTGAGGTTATGTATGTGAAACGATATCGACATTTATACTTGTTAAGTTTTACGCTACTCATTTGTTTTGTCGTATTATCACTTTCGTATCATACCACTTGTATTGAGAAATTTGACAATATAGTCGCACATTTTATTCAAAGTTTTCGAAACGACTACTTGACAGCCTACTTTACTTGGGTGTCTTTTATCGGTTCCAAAAGAATATATTTTCCGTTACTCATCATTCTTGTAATGTATTTTCTCGTTAGAAAAAAGTTGCTTAGTGCATTACTTCTAACAATTAATTATTATGGATCTCGTTATTTAAATAGTATGCTTAAACTATGGTACGAACGAGCAAGACCGGATGTAACGCAACTTGTTACGGCAACTGGATATAGTTTTCCGAGCGGTCATACGATGAATGCTACTGCTTTTTTAGGATTTATTGCATACGTCACAATTACAGAAGAACGTATTACATTGCATAAAAAATTGTTGATTATTTTTATAGCGAGCTTTGTTGTATTATCTATTTCAGTTAGCCGAATATATCTTGGCGTTCACTATCCATCTGACATATTAGCAGGATGGGCAGCTGGCGGTAGCTGGCTCGTTTTATGTGTTATATTTCATAAAACGTTCATTAAAAAAGAACCTATGTCATAATAGGTTCTTTTTCCATTGGTTCAACATGAATGTGTGCATGATAAATGCCAAACTTTTTCCGGAGCATAGCCTCAATATTGTCAGTAATACAATGACTTTCGCCAACATCCATACGAGCATCTACCTCGATTGTAATATCAACGTACGTTTGATTTCCGTACATACGAGCGCGAATATCCACGATGTTTTCCACGCCACCAATATGTTCAATCGCATCAGCGTACTCTTCCATCTTATCTGGATCGATTCCATCTGTTAACATATGAGAAGATTCTACGAAAATCTCCCATGCAGTTTTACAAATAATAAGACCGACAATTAAAGCAGCAATAGGGTCTAAAATAGGCATTTGGAACTGCGAACCGACAATACCTACTACTGTACCAATACTTACGAGAGCATCTGATAAATTATCCTTTGCAGCGGCTTCTAATGATTTACTTTTTGTGCGCGCCGCAACCTTTTTCGTATATAAATACACACAGTACATAACGACAGCAGAAAATAAGGCTACCCATGCAGCAAGTACATTAGGTGCAGCTTGTTTCGGATTTAAAAAAGATTGAATGGCACTAATAACAACCTCTAATCCGACCGTTGCCATAATAAAAGAAGCAACAAGTGATGCAATTTGCTCTGCGCGTGAATGCCCATAAGGATGATCTGGATCACGAGGTTTACGAGAGATTTTTAGACCAATTAATATCGCTAACGAAGCACCGATATCCGTTAAGTTATTTAAACCGTCAGCACGTAATGCGCTAGAGAGGGTAATATAACTGATGATGATTTTCATAGAGGATAAAAATATGTAGGCCATAATGCTGACAATCGCACCTTTATCAGCTTCTTTATGAGAAAGAGTATCCATTTTAATCACTCACCTTTCTACAAGGAATTTCTTTCTATAAATAGAGTACCAAACGGAACTCGTGTGGGTCTATACAAACATTGTTGACGTTTTTTAGCTTTTTAAGAAGGGGATAACAAAGTTTCGTGAAGGAAAAATATGTTGTAAAGTGCAAAGTTCGGATAAGAGCGCGATTTGGATCGAGGAGATAGGCTAAAATAAAAACCCTCTAGAAAATATTTTTCAGAGGGTCTTCAACTTAGTATGCTTCTAAAAACTCAGTAACTTGCTCTTCAGTTTTTGCGTTAGCACTATGTAAGTGGCCTAACTTCTCGCCATTTTGATATACAAGTAAACTTGGAATACCCATTACTTGATACTCTTCAGCGATACTTGGGAACTCATCTTTATTAATAGAATACCATGCAAACTTATTGAACTCTTCCATTACATCTCCGATAAAGTTGTCCATACGTACGCAATCTGGGCACCATGTAGTAAAGAACTTAACAACTACTGGCTCCTCACTTGCGATGATGTCTTTGAATTCTTGTTCAGATTTGATTTCTTTCATGTTTTGTTTCTCCTTTTTCACTATCAATATTTTTGGTTGTTTAGTTGGTGTATTTGCTGTGAAACGAAAACTTCTAATGAGAGTTTTCTTTCCGAATCATTCGTTTGCAAATTGATCCACCGCAGTTTCTCAAATTCTTAATACAACATCTAAGTAAGTGTCCAGTGGAATACCTACACTGCTATATCCTAAACGTATACTTGTGGTCTTCGGATGTACACTTTAGATCCTAAAAGCGAATATTAGGAACCTCACTTTTCTTTATAAGCTTTTTCTACGATTGTGTCAAACTTCTGAATTGTAAGGGTACTATTATAAGTAGGGTAAATCAAATCGTATTCATGATAGCCATGGCTATAACGTTCTTTTCCTCACATATTTTTATGAGATGTTTATGAAGCGTCTGTAATGTCGGATAAAACAAGCAATCTCTTTCCGGCACCTAGAGAAGGTAAACGGTGGATGATCATTATTTATCCCGCTTTAATGGACAGTAAGACCCCCACTGACTAAAGTTTCACTTTATAAATTTTATGAGTGAATTAAATAACAAGTAGGAAATTCAAAAAATGATATAGGGGATGCATGTATGAATTTAGAGGAGTCGTTATAAGAACTTATTCGTAAAATTGTGAGTGAAGAGATTAGGGCGCCGTTATCTGAGTCCTAGTAATAATCACAACCAAATAAAGTAATGTGGGTGAAAGAAGCGTGACTAACAAGAGGGGAAATTACAGCACTGTATAGAGGGAAAGAAAAACATGATGTGGAAAGCGAAAGGGGTCGTAAGAACACCTTAGGACTTATTTAGTGGTTAAGAAGTTAGGGGGAATTAGGGTGTTGAAATGGTTAAAGAAATAAAAACGCCCACCTTGCATTGTTTGTGAGAAACAAGAAGGTGAGCTTCACTTAAAAGAAACGAATTGGATTTTGGAAAATTGTGCCTAAATCAAGCATGAACAAGGTATTGAAATAGATACTATATCCTTTTACACCTTATTCCATAAATAAGAAAGCTGGTGGGCTTCTGATTCAAGAGCTATTAAATGATCATTATTAATAGAGTTATTCTTATACAATTTGTTCTTTTGGATGTTAAGGACTGTATAATTCACATCGTTATATTCATTTGAAAATGTTGATTTATTTAATAATGTCAGTGTGGAGTTGATGTTATATTTATCAATTCGCTCTTTCTTTCCTTTGAAAAACAGTTTAATAAGATGCGGCTCATCATTAATGAGCAAACCTAGTTCAGGTGATGAGCGGACGATTAAATTATCTGATAACCAATGCGATTTACCTGGATCAAACCAAGCGACGTCTTTGTTTTTAATAAATTTTTTGTACTGTTTTATAACATCAATGTAGTTTTGTTTTTTCTTCTGGTCAATAGTTTGTACTAATGTCTCAAAACATTCAAAAGATAGTTTGTTTTTATGAAATTTAATAATAGTTTCTCGTAATTGTTTCCAGTAATCAAAAACCGGGTGATATTCAGGTTGAGATTTTAGATTCTTCACAAAATTTGTTTTAGCTGCACTACTTTTCAGTGTGAAATCTAAAAATTGTGTAAGCCCCACTTTAATTTCCGCCATGTTACACCCCCTTTCCAAACATTACTAATTCGATATTGGAAAGGGAAATCCTGCATTTTTAAGGAGGTGTACTAGATGCTAGAAAAACCGATGTTCATACACAATGGCTATTGTAAAGCTGATCCGCAAGAATGACGAAAATACCAATTCATTTTATATATTCAGCCACGGTGCGTGCCGTGGATTTTGTGTTTCTTATTAAGCTTGGTATTCATGGAATACTTTCTAAGATGAGGAAACTGGAATGGATCTACACCCACTAAATGATAATAATACGAAAAAAGCATTGGAATGGTTTTTAAAAGCAGTGGAGAAATCCCAGAAAGAAGAGAATGAAAAATTAAGGAAAGCAAATAAAGAAGATGAGTGAAGTGCGCTATCGTTAAAATGACGAATAACGTGCTTTTTTATTCTCTTTATAAAGCGCATGCATATTCATTGATTTACAGATATGTGTTACGTGAACATAGTGTTTTTGATAAATAATACAATGGTTATGAGGCGGAAATAAACGAAAATGCAAGTATAAGAAAAAAGTCTTGGTGTTTCCAACAGGAACTTTCTTAAAATGGAAAAGAGTAACTCTTACCTTACTCTTTTCGTATAAAATACATAAAAAGATAGATGCGTATAAAACAAGAAATTCTAATATGATCATTCGGATATTGTTTTTAAAAATAAAGGGTGGAATTATAAATAATGAATTAATTTACAAACGTTGATTTATCAACTGATTAAAATGAAGTCGCATTAAAATATAGTTGATAAATTGATATTGAGATAATAAGATATGTGATCTTGCATATCAGATTGTTAAAAGTGAACAAAGGTATAAAATGTATAAATGTCATGAAAGTTGAGGGAGATTAATACTGTAATTCATTTGCTTTTTACTTTAATAAATAAATTAATTTGAATAGAAGTGAAAAATAGAGATTTGTCTTAAACATTTATTACAGTCATGAATATTTATAATAACATGAATAAAAAACAGGTCCAATTTTTGTAATATTGGAGGGGATTATAATGGACATAACTCAAAGTGTGGCAAGAATAGTGGTTAATGGGAAAGATCTTTCTTTCACTTCAGTTCAAACCTCTGCATGGAATAATGGACCTGAAAATGATTTAATCGTTACGACGAAACAGAGAGTGAATGAACTTTATCAATTCATGTGGTCACAAGTACCGGTTACGATTTCCGTATATTTTCTTCAAGGGGCGGATTTAATGAGGTTCGTTAGGGTTGCTGGAATTAATGAACGTGTAACTGGGGAATATATATATCATTTCATTTGGGGATAAGAAGAATTCAAAGTAGCCTGACAGCTACTTTTTATTTTTGAAAGGAATGATTGGGAGTTGGTATAATAGACTGCATTTTTACGAACATCAATAATATAAAGGGTTTTATTTAACTGTTTTCATTTAATTTGGAAACGAAATATTGAAAATGATCGTTTAATAAAAAATTAAGATGATTAATTCAAACAAGAATTGATTTTATCGACGAAATATGACAAATTGCTACGCTCTTATTTGCTATATTAATTTTGTGTAATCGGATAAATATGGAAGTCTTAAAGCTAAATGTACAAGAAGAAATAGTAAATAAGGGTAGGGATGAGTATAGTAATGGAAGATAATCTTAGAAAAATCCAACATTTACTTAAAGGTGGCGATGTTGATCAGGCAAGGAAAGAAGCGGAAATGCTAATAAATGGAGAGCCAGAGGCTGCTTCCGCTAATCTTTGTTTAAGTTATGTTTATTTTTATGGATTAAATGATAATGAAAATGCGAGTAAGTATATAGCAAAGGCACTGCAATTAGAGTATTTAAATGAAGAGGTACTCTCAGTAGGATTAGATATTTTCTGCGCTCAAAACAATTATAAAAAAGTAAGGGAATTAGCAGAGATAGGATTAAAAAACTATCCTGAAAATGGAAAGTTCAATTTCTTTATGGGAGAAGCTGTTAGATGTTTTGAACCCGTTAAGAATTCGCTAGTGTATTTAGAGAAAGCGATAGCATTGGAACCTGAAAATGAAATTTATTTAGGGAAGTATGCGTATATTCTTTACACATCTTATCCTAAAAAGCAAGAGGAGGCATTAAGGGCAGAACGGCAGGCTTTAAAATTAAATTCGGAAAATACAATCAACCTTGTTTTATTCGCAACAGCAGCAACGTATCAGGGGAATTTTAAAAAAGCAAGGATGTTTGCGGAAGTTGCAATGCGGCTAGATCCATATAATAAGGATGCATATTCAATTTATAAAAAGACGATTGGGACAAAAAATAAATTTTGTAATTTTACCGCAAAGTTTGCACATGTTATAGGATTGCCGGTCTCAAAGTTCTGTTCATTATTTACGTTTGTATATTTTAAGAATAAAAACTTATATTACTTTTTATACTTTTTAAGTTCATTTGTTTGGGGGATATTACCTATATATTTAATAGGTTGGTATGCGAGTCCCATTTATATTTTATTTTTTGGGATGCATTTCATTTCTTCTAAAATTCAAGAGAAGATTCATAGGGAAGTTGGATTAATAAAAGCGGTCGATAAGAAAAATACTCTACGAAGTAATCAAAATACAAGAGAACAAGAAATTTTAAAAAGAGAGTATAAGTTATTACCAGAAGAGCGTATAGAAATCCAGTCGTATTCAAATATTGAATATCCGAGATATAATATTTGGTATATTTGTTTGTTAATTATTTTGTCTCTTTTACTCGTTTTGCGTGTCGGAAACTTTTACAGCCCTTATCATAAAGTATATAAAAATAATGTACCAAATAATCATGAAGAACAGCCGCAGAGTTATAAGCCATATCAGGATGAAAATGTGGTGCCGAATAATCATGAAGAAAAACGAAATAGTTTAATTATATCTAAGGACAAGTTACAGAAACAAGAGGAGCTAGATCTTATTTATATGACTTCGTCAACACTAGGTTTATTAGAAACAAGTGACTTTAGTGAAAAATCGCTTCGTCAATTTATAACTGATAGTTATGTTCCTACTGTTATGGAAAAAGCGGGACAACAAAGTATACAGAATTTAAGAAGTGAATATCTTGTTAGAATATATAAAGAAGAAACAAATGTATACGTGTTAATGAAAAACGATGGTAGTATCTCAATTATAGAAATATCACAGGGGGAAATTAATCATATTTACGGTGAGAATTGGGATAAAAGTGAGCAAGAAATAAATACATATCATGAATTAATTGATAAGTTTAAAGGAGAAGGAGTACAGCTAGAGTAAAATAAAATTTAACGTGTTAATTCAGGTAGGAAGCATAGTGATAAATTAAACGCAAACAAGTCAGATGTTTTTTAATCTGACTTGTTTGCGTTTAAAGTTGGAGTGCCATCTACCGTATCAGCTATTTCAAGCGCTACTACTTATTGATTTAAAATAAAGCGTAATTATTTATAGTCAGTGGAATAAAACACTAAATTTAATATGTAAGAAAATTGAACTGAGGCGAACAGTATAGATTAGATCGATATTATTTTTAAGGCCATTGTTAAAAAGACGATATGGAGGATTAAGGTGAAGGATTTGAAAAGTATAGAAAGCTTAGTAGTAGCTTTTGAACTAGTTTGCAGCGCCCGCTGAAAGATGAATATCATGTAAAACCTTGTACGTCCTTTGTTGAGTTGAAACAAGAGATTAAGAAATATATGACGTACTATAGATACCAATGGAATTCAAAAAAGATGACTCCTGTTGGATACAGAAATCATCTTCTTGATGTTGCCTAACTTTTTCAAAATGTCCTTTACAAAGGGTACAGATTATATTTTGGGTCCCCTGTTTTTTAGATTATTCACAAATAGTTCCGGTTGCTATACCAGTTGGAGCAACTCCTACTGGAACCGTATCTATAACTGTATTTGTAGCAGTATTGATAACAGAAACAGTATTGCTACCTTGGTTTGTAACGTAGGCGAGAGTGCCATCTGGTATGATAGTTACTTGATCCGGGGATAAAGCAACAGGAATTGTATCGATTACCGTATTTGTCGCTACACTTATTACCGATACATTATTACTAACTTTATTCACAACGTAAATACGAGTACCATCTGGTGTAATATCTATACCAACCGGTTCAGAACCTACGCTAATTGTATTAATAACAGTATTTGTCGCGGTGTCAATAACAGAAACAGTATTGCTGTTTTGATTTGTGACATACGCACGAGTACCATCTAGTGTAAAGACGATGATTCTAGGACGAATGCCAACCGGAATGGTAGCGATAACTGTATTCGTAGTAGTATTAATAACAGAAATATTGTCGCTTAATTCGTTTGCGACATATGCAAAGGCTCCATTTGGAGAAACAGTGATTCCTTGCGGAGCGTTGCCAACCGGAATGGTAGCAACAACTGTGTTAGTAGCAGCATTAATAACAGAAACTGTATTATTACCATGATTTCCAACATAAACAGTTGTGTTATTTGGAGAAACAGCGACACCAATCGGATTGATTCCAACTGGAATAGTAGCGATAACGGAATTTGTAGATGTGTTAATAACAGAAACGGTATCAGAAAAAATATTAGTAACATAAGCACGAGCGCCATTTGGTGAAACTGTTACTTCAAGAGGTGCATTACCTACAGTAATTGTATCAACCACTGTATTTGTTCCGGTGTTAATAACAGAAACTGTATCATTTGTAGGGTCATCTATGGCTCCTGCGTTTGTAACATAAACAAGGAAATTACATGCAGGTCCAGTCGGTGCGGTTGGTCCGGTTGGTCCGGTTGGCCCAGTCGGTCCAGTCGGCCCCGGTGGACATTCGCAATCGCCAGTCGGTCCTGGTGGTCCTTCTGGCCCTTGAATACCTTGCACCCCTTGAGGTCCAGTCGGCCCTGGTAGTCCTTCCGGTCCTTGCATTCCTTGCACCCCTTGAGGTCCAGTCGGCCCTTCGAGTCCTTCTGGCCCTTGAAGCCCTTGCACCCCTTGAGGTCCAGTCGGTCCTTCTGGTCCCTCCGGCCCTTGGATTCCTTGTACCCCCTGAGGTCCAGTCGGCCCTGGTGGTCCAGGAACTCCCATTCCAGTTCCAGAGCCAGTGGGTCCAGGTGGTCCAGGTGGCCCTTGAAGCCCTTGGACACCTTGAGGCCCAGTCGGTCCTGGTGGTCCTTCTGGCCCTTGAAGCCCTTCCACTCCTTGAGGCCCAGTCGCTCCTGCAAGTCCTTCTGGCCCTTGAAGCCCTTGGACACCTTGAGGTCCAGTCGCTCCTTCTGGTCCCTCTGGCCCTTGAAGCCCTTGGACACCTTGAGGCCCAGTCGCTCCTTTAGGTCCTGGAAATCCTCTCGGTCCAGTCGCGCCAGTAGGACCGGGTATTCCGGTAATATTTAATAGGGAACTATTCAATATTCCTTGCAAAATTAAGTTGAATGTTTGTTGCAACAATGGGTCCGATATATTAGAACAACTAATGAGCGACGATAAGTTTTGGAATAAAAATTGAAATAATGCTGAGATTTGAGTAAGAGATGCAGTAGGCAAAGAATTGATTAATTGAGTTATAGTTCGTATAACTAAATTTCTATTTGGAGTATTTGGTTGCACTGTAATGATTAAATCATTTAATGCCTGTAATGCAGATTGGAGTATTTGTATAGTTGTTGGATTTGGCGTGGTAAAGAAAGAAAGGATAGCTTGGTTTAATTGGTTAATTAGGGACAATAATTCTTGTTGTTGAGAAAATGAGAAAAAAACAGGTGTACAACAATTACTTTGATTGCAAGGTGATATAGAAATAAAACAGGGAAATTGGAATTTTTCGCACGGATCGTTTGAGTTGGGATTATTCTTCATAATTACCTCCTTTTAAAAAAGTTAAATAGTAAGTACATGTGATAATCAATATTTGTTTCTAAATGTAATGTGTTTATGAGTATAAATTATATGTGAAATACCCAAGAATGTTTTGTAAAAGTATATGTAAACAAAATGAAGGTGTTCTTATGAGACTAGTAGTATTGTAAAGATTTGATGGCAATTATAAGTTTAATTAAGTTAGGGTCTAATGGAGTTCCATTTAGAATTTTATTTTTTTATTCTGCTTTAAAAATTCAATCACGTTTAATAATTGAAACGAGTAAGTAAAATATGAAATTGAAGCTATTAAAAGAAATAATGAAATGAGAAACCTACTAAAAGCTAATGTACTAGTTTTCAGCACTTCCTAAAAAAAGAATCATACTATGGTTTGTAATAGCTTATATGGAAGTGAGTTGAAAATAATGTTTTATTCGTATTTTGCTAATCAAGCTGGTATGCGACCAGCGTATGGTACATCAATCACGTTTAGCGGAGCACAAAGTACAGTTCAAGCTGTTCAACAAGCGTTACAAATGCAACAACAAATGCAAATGCAGCAACAAGGTATCCAGCCGTATTATTCATCCGTGGAGTATTTTTACCCAGTGCATCAAATCACACCGTATGGAAGTTCTTTTCTTACTATCCCATATGGAACTGTATTTAATCTATAAATTGAAAGTTCAATCAGTAGGGGCAGGTATCCAAAAATAATAATTAGCCTTCACCAATCGGATATCAACGGGCAACCTGTCTCCTATCTAGCTTTCTCGCATGTGTCGAATTTTTTTGGAGTCTTATTACCCGTAAATGGAAATTACATATTTATCAAAAGTTTGTGAAGGTATTGCTATTGAATAGAAAGGAATAACATTAAGGCGATTACACTATATAAAAATAAAATAAATCCTAAGGTGAGTAGTATTGGATGCAACTTGAACATGTTTGACCTCCTTGAGTATATAAAGATTTTAATATAACTATGGTCAATTTAGAAAGGAAATATATTAGATGAATATAAAGTTTGAATGAATACACTAATGTAAAAGAGGGGTAAAAGTATAATAAATAATGGAGTAATATTGAATTCACATTGATTAAATTGTTTATAAGTAAGCAGGAGGAGATAGCCCATGAAATATAAAAATAAACAGGTTTATCCCGCATTAACGGGCAGTAAGACCCCCACCTCAAAATTCAGCGGAAGCAAAGAAGTTAGGTGGGGGTCGGGCTGCCCGTTAATGCCCGATTGATGAGGGCTGATTAAAGTTTCACTTTATATGCATAGGATGAGGGATAAATAAAAAAGAGCATACATAAACAGTACGCTCTAAAGAAAGATAGGTTTTATGAGTGGATAATCTCCATACGATAATATATGTTCTGTTAATAAAAACGTGTGAAAAATCAATAGAATATCAATGAAATATCATGAAATGAGTAACTTTAGTCTTTTACCAAAGTTGTTTAGCTAATCAAATTGTGGGAGAATGGATTAACAATTGGATAATGATTGCACTTCAGTTTCATATTTCTTATAGTCGGGATATTGGGTAATAGTTTGACACCTAGGTGTGGAAAGTTGATTAATTATAGAAACATTTGTAATGACCTCGTTACAAGGACCGAAAAATGTAATTTTTAGTTTTGAGTTTGGTGGAACTTTGAAAACGAGAGGTTTTTTTTCCATGAAATCAGCTCCTAAGACGCAGTATAGTATACTGCGTTTTTTGTTTAGTTTGTAATAGCGTATTAATATATAATATGAAATTTTTAGTTGAGTTGATAATGATATGAAGTTTTATGGTGTAATCAGATTATGAAAAATTAGTAGAAACTTAATTAAAAGATTGTATGTTTTGAAAAACAATATAGATTCCCTTTATTTATATTATAGGTAGCTAGTATTAAGTATAGGTGGCTTTCAATAAAACAAGCTTTGAATATGATAATAAAAAGGGGAGGAATTGTATTGGGTTATATTATCGATATTTCAAAATGGAATGGAACTATAAATTGGAATGTTGTAGCATCTCAGCTAGATTTAGTTATTGCTAGAGTTCAAGATGGATCGAATACGGTAGATTTTATATATCATAATTATGTGAATGAAATGAATTACATGTAGAAAACACATTGTTTACACATCAACATTGTATAGTTGTTCCTGTATCATAATAAAAGTGAGGTATTTTGAATTGAAAAAGAACAAGCTATTTTTAGGAACAATTATTTCATGTGTAGTATTGGCATTATCTGCATGTGGTTCCTCAGACAACATAGTAACATCAAAAGTAGGAAAAGTTACAGAGAAAGACTTAAGTAAAGAATTAAGACAAAAATATGGAGAAAGTACTTTATACCAAATGGTGTTAAGTAAGGCATTACTAGATAAATATAAAGTTTCAGATGAGGAAGCGAACAAACAAGTTAAAGAAGCAAAAGATAAAATGGGTGATAACTTCAAATCGACTTTAGAGCAAGTTGGCTTGAAAAATGAAGATGAATTAAAAGAAAAAATGAAGCCAGAGATTGCATTTGAGAAAGCGATTAAAGCGACTGTTACAGAAAAAGATGTAAAAGATAACTATAAACCAGAGATAAAGGTAAGTCACATTTTAGTGAAAGATGAAAAAACCGCTAAAGAAGTGAAAGAGAAAGTAAATAATGGTGAAGATTTTGCGGCCTTAGCGAAGCAATACTCAGAGGATACTGGTTCAAAAGAACAAGGCGGAGAAATAACTGGTTTCGCTCCAGGGCAAACAGTGAAAGAATTTGAGGAAGCCGCATATAAATTAGATGCAGGACAAGTAAGTGATCCGGTAAAAACAACTCACGGTTACCATATTATTAAAGTGACAGATAAAAAAGAATTGAAGCCATTTAATGAAGTGAAAGATAGCATTCGTAAAGATTTAGAACAGCAAAGACTACAAGATACGACAGGGAAATGGAAACAACAAGTAGTCAATGATTTATTGAAAGATGCTGATATTAAGGTGAACGGCAAAGAATTTAAAAATACATTTGAATTTCTAGAAAAAAAATAATGACTGTAATTAGAAAAGGGAACCTATATAGGTTCCCTTTTCTAATTAGTGTGTGAGTTATAAATAGATAGTAAGACAATACAATATTACATATAAATATTAAGAATTACAATGGGAATTTATGTAATTATTTTAAAGTAGAATAATTATTACTTCCAAAAATGTTGATATTATAATGTTTTATTTATTTAATTTCATTAAATATAAAGTGAATTTCTTATTTTTTACTCACTATTTGCAGGGTAGTACGATTGGTTTAGGCCAATTATTAGTCGGGAATGAACAAAACTTGAGTTGATTTAAGTTTTACTTTTTTGAAGTGGATAAACATAGTTTGCAGAATGAAACATACATTAATATTGATGTTACATGAAGTAAAAAGCAGAGCATTCCATTAAAATGGATATTCTTCTTAGTATGGAATTTTCAGAGGAAGAATGAACATTTTTAAATGGATTATTGAATAGATAAATATATTACGTAGGAGGAGAACATGTGAAAGTAATTTTTCAAAGAGAAGATGCAGGGAAAGTTTTTGAATCGAACGATGAAGATATAAGTAACTTATTAGCTATTTTAAAAGAAACGAAAGGAATTAAGATCGGGATGATTGAGTATGAAGTATTAAAATACGAATTAGAGTATTTTCGTAACCCAAAAAAAGCAGTAACAGAGAGGGAGTTACATATAATAGTACAACCAAAATATATGAAATAATTAGGGGGGATTATTTATAGATAGTCTTATACCGTATGTAAGAAAAGAGAGTGTTTAAATTGCTCTCTTTTCATAGAAATTTTGTGAGTTCGTTCTTTATAATATATGTTGTCATTTATAGATGGTTAATAAAATTGAAAATTAAAACTTTTTGTTGATTTGTGAACGTCCTATTAAATTAAGAAGTGAAAAGCTCATTTGAAGAAGAAAAAATAAGTAATTTAAATTATATTTTATTAAAAATATAATTATATCTCTTCTCAAAAGAACGTAAGTTCGTGTATAATTAGAACGAATGTTCTTGTGGTGTAAATAGTATACGATTTAGAAATAAAGTGAAACTTTATTTACGGGCAGTTGATTTTCAACTTACTTTCCTCGCCTGTAGCGAATATTAAGGTAGGAACTTACCTGTCTATTAATACGGGGTAAATATGGACCAAGCAATTATGAAAGAATAGTCGAAGAACAATATGTATGAAATAAAATGGATAAATGATCAAGGAGATAAAGAAATGAATGATGCAAAGGTGCAGAAAGTAGAAAGAGAATGGGTTCCGTTTACAGTAATGTCTGAACAGTTGTTAAGTATGCGAGAGGTTGTTGGAGAAAAATTTAAAGTACAAAAACCGCTCGTAACAAACGAAGCTAAAGAAAGAATTTCTGATACATTATTAACATCCTTTTTGTCTGAAAAAGAAATATTGGTGACATATTTTGAAGATGGATATATCCTTACAAGTTATATGACAGTTGTGCATATAAACCCGCTAAAGCGCATAGTAATATGTACTGACGCTTTTTATAGAACTTATGTATTAAATACTTCGGATATTATTGAAATAACGTAAAGGAAGCTGAAATTTAAGTTTTAGCTTTTTTATTTTTGTTAGATGAGAGATAGAAATAATAAAACGAAAAAGCAGCTAGCTTCATACTAGCTGCTAAGCCCCAGGGAAAGGGAGAAAAAGATAGGGTACTCCAAAAATCAACAATAGCTGTGTAACAGCCTGATTATAGTATAGACAAGTTTAAAATGTCTAAACAAAACGATGGAAAATAGGATTAGGCTGTACCCACTTGATTTTGATCTGCAAGGTCAGAATCAAACGTATTAGTCGCGCTCACGCCATTAAAAGTGTTAACAACAAAACCAACGTTTGAAGCACCAGATCCATTATAAGCCTTCGTATTTTCTTTCGGAGAAACGTTGTAGAAATCACCTAAGTTAAATGAACCGTTACTATTTTGTACAACTAAATTCCCTACAACTGAGGGCATGGTTTTCACCCGCTTTACAATCATTTGTTAACACTACTATATGATACTATAGTCTAAATGGTTCATGTAACAAAAATTGTGGAATAGTAAATCATTTGAAGTGTAGCTTAATCCCATAATAAAAGTATGTTAAAATTAATGTAAGGATGAGTAATTAAAAATAGCGATTGTATAATTAATATATACGAAAACAAAGGAGGCAAAATGTAATGAATAATGTTATAAAAAAATTAGATTTAACAGATGCAAAATCAAGTAATCTTGTTGCACTTATTTATAGCAATGAAGTTATATTGGTCGAAGAAGCATTTTGTCCAAATGAAATAAAATTAAAATTTAATGAAATTGCAATTTTATCGGCTATTAAAACAGCACATATAACGAAAGTATCCATCAGAAAAGAACTGGAAGCAATTTTTCATGACACTGGTGTTTTATTTGTAAAGCATAGTGTTGATTATGGTAACAGTCACTCTATCACTATGCATTTTGAGCAATTTAAAAAGTTGCAACATGAGATTGAGAATTTATGTGAAATTATGTAATCAGACTAAATGAAGATTCTTTCATAGAGGTGAACAGTTCTATGTTGAAAAAATGGGTTGAAAATTTTTTAGATGAATCTCACTGTAAACATAAGTATAGTTTTATTAAGATACAGGATAATGAAGATTTTAAAAGGGGTAAGCTAGGTGTAGTTTATGTGTATCGGTGTGGGAAGTGCGGGAAAGAGAAGCTGAAATTTAAAAGTAATAACGAAATAAATAATGATTTTTTTGATATATAAACAAGGGTAACTGCAAGTGTTACTCTTTTTCTTTATATAAAAACTCCTACTAAAGTATGTAAGGAGTTGATACTTTAGTAAATGGCTGAATGTAAAAGAAGATAATAAAATGTTGTAAAGGAGGAGAGAGCCTTGAAACAAAGAAACTTTGGGAAAAGTGTAATTATTACAGGGGTGACGCAAGGGTTAGGTCGTGCAATGGTTGATCGATTTCATGAATTGGGATGGAATATATATGGCTGTGGACGTTCAAAAGATAAAATTGAAGAATTAAAAAAATATTACGGTAATACACATGATTTTCAAATAATTGATGTTTCAGATTCTCAGCAAGTAAGTGGTTGGGCAAATTATATACTTCATAGAAATAGAGCGCCTGATTTGTTAATAAATAATGCATCGATTGTTAATAAAAATGCGCCACTATGGAAAGTAACTGCTCAAGAATTCGAAAATGTAATGAATATAAATGTAAACGGTGTAGTAAATGTAATAAGGGCATTTGTCCCAGCAATGGTAGCTAGGAAAGAAGGAATGATTATTAATATGAGTTCTAGTTGGGGGAGAGAGGGAGAGGCAGAGCTTGCACCGTATTGTGCCTCAAAGTTTGCGATTGAAGGCATTACGAAATCTTTGGCACTGGAATTGCCCTATGGTATGGCTGTTGTTGCTTTAGATCCGGGTGGAAGTATTAGCACCCCGATGCTGTATTCGTGTGCACCGCAGTATGTAAACGAGTCACCCACACCTGAAATGTGGTCACATCATGCGATTCAATATATATTAAATATAACAATAGATAAAAATGGATCTTCATTGACATGCCCTGAATGTACGTAAATATATATTGAATCGTCATATTTTTCGTGATACACACTTTGTCTAAAAAAGTACCATTAAGGTGCTTTTTTTGTATGATTAACACATTATTGAATGCACAAAATTACATATAGAAAATAAATATGAGTTAAAGGATACCATTTCTGTATTTCGAAAGCATCAGAAAATTTCTGAATAGGTGATAAGAATGAATCCAAGTGGTTTAAAAGTGACAGGAGCATGGTTTCAAGTAGGAGGAAATCTTACAGCGGCTATTGGGACGACAAGAGGATTTATCGGAGAAGAGAAAGTTGAATCAAAGATTGTAATTGTAGGAAGCTCATTACAAGCCCTCGGGTATATATTGCAAATAATAGCAAGTAATGAAAACGAAGATGAAGGAGAAAGAGAAATTCAAAATATGTGTTGGAAGAACAAAAGTGAAATGCTTGATAAAATCGGCATTGATTTATTAGCATTAGGGAATATATCAAATGTAATAGGAACATATTTCAATATAAATGTACAATCGAAAGAGAATGATTATCTTATAATTGTTGGGAACAGTTTACAATCGATTGGAGCTTCTTTAGGAGTGGAAGCAGCTTTACTTGAGATGAAAGCAATCCAGAGAATTATAATATTAGGTAATTCTCTGCAAAGTTTAGGAGCTGGACTCCAAGCGTATCAAGGTATTATCAATGTATTAAAGAGCGAAATAGTAAAGGAAGACAGTACGGTTGATAAGAAAAATGAGAGAATAATAGAACTCATTGGTGTTTGGATACAAGCGATAGGAACTGCTATTTCTGCGATTGGATTAACTATAATAGGGAAAGAAGAAAGGTTAGAAAAATAATAATATAAAATTGTTCATGTAAAGGAGATATGTAAAATTTCAATTTTACATAAGTAGAAAAGTTGAAGTGGTAGGTTTTTTTGCATTAGAATGGAATATATAGCAGTAGAAAAGATATTAGTAGTAAATTAAAATAATTTGTTCTATTAGTGTACGAAGAGAAGAGAGATAAAAAAATACAAAGCAAGGAGTTTTCAAACGATGATGTATTTGTTGGCAATTCTGCTTCCACCTGTAGCCGTATTATTTTGTGGAAAACCATTTCAAGCAATAATTAATTTCATATTAACATTAATATTTTGGGTTCCAGGAGTTATACATGCGATTTTAGTTGTACACGATAAAAAAGCAGATCGGCGATTAAAAAAACAAATTCAAGCATATGATGACATAAATAAGAGAAATAGAAGATAGCTGGGTCGTGAAATGAAAAAAGAAAGGGGGACTACCTCCTTTCTTTTTTCATTTTGTTTAAGTTTAAATTTTAGTATAGCGGAAAGAATTTTTAATATAAGTATTGTGATAATTCGTTTTAGAGTGTGCGTTTAATAAACCGGTGTAAATGTTTTCAGGCACGTTAAAGAAATCATACATTCCATTTTTTAATTGAATACGTAAAATCATAGAAAGTGGATTATAGCCAACAGCAACTATATTTTTTGAAATCACGGGAGATAGCTCCATTATTACGCAACTCCTTGCTTTTCATTTTTTATAATTTCTTGTAGATGTTGGGATTGGGATGTTGAAATCCTTATAATTAAAGAGGTATTATACTTATATGCAATATATTAAATGTTCGTTATACGTAATTATAAGGAAGTTCACACGAAGTACATATCGTTGTGCTATTTTTATTTCACCTTTGATTTATAAATAAGAAAATATTGACCATTTGAAAAAAAGGTATATTATTTATACGAGGTATTAAAAATTCACTTTTTACATTCTATGCTTAAAGGGGCAGCATTATTAGAAAAAATAGAAGTGAAAATACTTTGTATAAGAAGTATTCTAAAATTTATAATCTGTGAATTAGGAAAATATTGAATGCTCCAGGTCAATATACTTTCTTAATTAAATTCATTTTAGAAAGTGACCTCAATATTTTTAAGTAAATCAACGGGAGAATTGAAAGGCAGGAGAAAGTAACATGTCAGAAAATTATCGTTCTCGAGAGGAGCGACGACAAGTTAAAAAGAAAAAACAGCCAGCTTCTAAAACACAAAAACCAAAAGGGAAAACATCGTTCTTTCGTAAGTTTTTAATTACTTGTTTATTACTTGGTATTGTTGGTTTAGTGGCGGGGGTTGCTACCTTCTTCGTAATGATTAAGGATGCACCAAAACTTGAGAAAGCAAAACTTGTTAATCCGTTATCCTCAAAAATTTATGATAAAAATGGCGATTTGGTATATGAATACGGGAAAGAAAAGCGGACGAATGTTACGTATGATCAAATTCCTAAATTAGTAGAAAATGCATTTTTAGCAACAGAAGATGCACGTTTTTATGAGCATAGTGGAGTAGACTTCAAAGGTACTGCCCGTGCTGTTTTGGTGAGTCTTAAAGGAGATTACGGTTCACAGGGTGGAAGTACAATAACACAACAGGTTATTAAAAACTACTTCTTATCGATGGAAAAAACATCAAAACGTAAAGTTCAAGAAATATATTTAGCGTATAAGCTAGAACAACAATATTCAAAACATGAAATCTTAGAAATGTATTTAAATAAAATTAATTTAGGAAATCGTTCATATGGAATCGCAACAGCAGCACAAAATTACTATGGTAAAGAATTAAAAGAGTTAACATTACCAGAAGTTGCGATGCTTGCAGGGTTACCGAAAGCACCAAATAACTATGATCCATCGAAACCAGAAAATGTTCAAAGGGCAACAGAAAGAAGAAATGTTGTACTAAAATTAATGAATCGACATGGTTATATTACAAAAGAAGAAATGGAAGAAGCATCGAAAGTACCCGTGGATAAAAATATTAAGAGGGCAGCTGAGCTACAAGCGATGCCATACCCTGCATTTATGGATGCAGTTGTGAAAGAAGTAGAAAAAGAATTGCCTGATGCTAATATTGGATCGGATGGTTTAGAAATTTATACAACTTTGGATCAAGATGCACAGAAATTAGCTGATAACATTTTAAATACAAATATCATTAATTATCCAAATGATAAATTCCAAGGTGCTTTCACATTTATGGATACGAAAACAGGTGAGGTTCGTGCTATAGGTAGTGGACGCGGTGAAAATAAAGCAGTATTTAAAGGGCATAATATGGCAATTGAATTAGATCGTGCAGCTGGTTCAACTATGAAGCCAATCTTTGATTACGGTCCTGCAATTGAATACTTAAAATGGGCTACGTATCATCAAATTGATGATTCTCCATTTAAATATTCAACTGGACAAGAACTTCGAAATGCTGACAGAAGTCATTTAGGTCCAATTACTATGCGTGAAGCGTTAAAAATGTCACGTAACGTTCCAGCAGTTAAAACTGCAAAAGAAGTAGGACTTAATAAATCAAAGGAATTCTCTGAGAAATTAGGTATTACATTTAATAAAGCGCCGGCAGAATCTACAGCTATTGGTACAAACGAAGTATCACCAACTGAAATAGCGGGTGCTTATGCGACATTTGGAAATGGTGGAAAGTATGCAAAACCGCATTTTGTTAAGAAAGTAGTTTATCCAGACGGAAAATCACAAAGTTTTGAGCAAAAACCAAAACAAGTTATAGCTGACTCTACAGCATATATGATTACTGATATGCTTCGCTCAGTAGTAACATCAGGCACTGGTACAGCGGCAAATATAAGTTCTTTAGATGTAGCTGGAAAAACAGGTACAACAAACTATGATTCAAAACAATTAGCGAAATTTAATATTCCGGAAAGTGCAACTCGTGATAGTTGGTTTGCAGGTTATACGCCGCAATATACGATGGCAGTATGGACTGGATATATGAAAGATGGTAAAGACGAGTATATTAGTAGTAAAAATACGAAAATTGCACAACTGATCTTTAAAGAAATGATGAGTGAAATGGCTACGGATAAATCACGATTTAAAATGCCTAGTAGTGTAATTCAAGAAGGCAGTGAGTTACGTATAAAAGGTGAAAAACGTGATTCTTCTCCAAATACGAGCGTACCGGACACGACAGAACAACCAAAACAAGATCAGCAGCAAAAAACTGAAGAAGAGAAAAAGCAAGAAGAATTAAAGAAACAGGAAGAACTGAAAAAACAAGAAGAACAAAAGAAACAAGAGGAACTGAAGAAGCAAGAAGATCAAAAGAAACTAGAAGATCAAAAGAAACAAGAAGAAGAAAAGAAACAAAATGAACAAAATAATGGAAATGGTCAAGGAACGACACCTCCAGCAAATAACGGAGGAGGTCAAGGAAATACGACACCTCCAGCAAATAACGGAGGAGGTCAAGGAAATACGACACCTCCAGCAAATAACGGAGGAGGTCAAGGAAATACGACACCTCCAGCAAATAATGGAGGAGGCCAAGGAAATACGACACCTCCAGCAAATAATGGAGGAGGCCAAGGAAATACAACACCTCCAGCGACCACACAACCAGAGACTGGCGGTAATGCAGGAGAGGCCCCTGCTAATAATGGGCAATAAGAAAATTTTATAAAACATATTAAAAAGCACTTAAGATTTGTATACATTACATTCTTAGGTGCTTTTTTCGTTTAAATGTTAAAAGTACCATAGAAATTTTGGAAATAAATAGAAGGAAAATGATAAAAAACTTGAGCCTGAGGCAGTGGAGGATAACTATGGCTTTGAAAGATAGTACTACTTGGATGTGTGCCATGATGCCAAAATGAGGGAGTAACTTGACCTGGAATTTGATATTGTTGCCAAGTTGCAGGAAGTTCAATTCCTACATCAGAACTAGCTGTATGAATGGCTGGAACGTGTATCCCAGGAGTCGAAGGAACGACGGCTGTTACTCTTGAAGAGATCCACATAACATAATCACTCCTAAGTTGTGATAATAAAGTAGTATATTCTTTTCACGCGTATAAAGGTACATATAGATGGGACTTTAGGCTAATGTATACATATAAAGTTGTAAGACTAATTTAAATTGATGGTGGACCATTTATTATAAAAAGATACGTCTATTTACGGAGGGAAAAGGAACTAAGAAAATGTAAAATGGAGGTGTTAATTGCAAGAATATACGTGTTTATGGAGGAATTTTAATGGAACGATTATGGACGAAATCATTTATTCAAATGACTTTCGCAATGTTATTTTTATTTACAGGATTTTATTTACTTGTTCCAACGCTCCCTCTCTTTATTAAAGAGATTGGTGGTGATGAATCACAAGTTGGACTTATGATGGGGATGTTTACAATTGCAGCAGTTGTAATACGACCAATTATTGGAGGAATGTTAGATCAATATGGTAGAAAAACTTTTATTATTTTCGGACTCATCTTTTTTGGGTTAACGATGTATTCTTATAATTTAGCGTCGACTATTGTCCTTCTAGCTACTTTACGTGTGATTCACGGTGTAACATGGGCTGTTTCTACAACAGCTGTTGGAACAGCGATAACTGATATTATTCCAGATTCACGCCGTGGTGAAGGTATGGGATGGTACGGGATGGCTATGACAATTGCAATGGCAATCGGCCCGATGATTGGATTATCGGTTGTACAACATTATTCATTTCACGGCCTATTTTTGTTAGCAACCTTTTTATCCTTTGTGGCAGTGTTATTATCGTTCATCACGAAAATACCATTCACACCACAAAAAGAAAAAGGGAAAATGCAGTTGTTTGAAAAGTCCGTTCTGTCCATTACGATTGTTGTTTTCTTTTTATCATTTGCATATGGAGGGATTACGACATTTTTACCGCTATTTGCATCGTCAATTGATGTGAATTCTGGGACATTCTTTCTTGTATATGCAGTTTCTTTAACAATTATCAGACCAGTTTCAGGAAAACTATTAGATAAGTATGGGGAAGTATTTATCATAATCCCGGCACTATGCATTACTATTATAGCAATAGTTGTATTAACGATTTCACATAGTTTAATGGGGGTAGTTATCGCCGCTGCATTATACGGTGTTGGATTCGGTTCGGCACAGCCGGCATTGCAAGCAGCGATGATTACAATTGTTCATCCGAGTAAAAGAGGAGTCGCTAACGCTTCATTCTTTACCGCATTTGATTTAGGGATTGGACTTGGTGCGATTTTACTTGGAGTTGTTTCGCAAATGTTTGGTTACCGTATTTTATTTGCAGGTAGTGCAATTTCAGGGGTAATTGCTTTCATTATTTTTGTCATTTTTGTAAAACAGCGATTTGGTAAAAAAGAATTTGCGTAAACGGGAATAACAAAGAGGGGGGATTTCAATTGAACATAACGATTTACAATGGTTTAACATGATAATAGTTCAATTCAGTCTGACTATTCTTGAGGGATAGTTTCTAAGAAATTAGATAGGAAAATCGTGTCAGTTGAGAAAGAAGACGCTCTATTTTTTATGCACCTTGATAATCTTTGTTACTTTGAAAACTATCATTTAGTTGAATGTTACCATGAGGATACGGAAGAAATTTAATTTAATCATGTAAAATAATAACTTTTTTAAAAGTAAATAAGTTTTATATAAGAATTATATTGATGGGATAGTGAAATAAATTTCATGTAGAAACGAGTTGTATATGTATACAACTCGTTTTTTTTATTTTCTTAAAAAAATTGGGTGAATGATATATTCTACGGGATTTTCTCGCTCATTCTTATATTTTGTTTTAATAAAACACGCAAAGAAGTCTGTCCTTTCCTTATAAAATATGAAAATTATTTTCGGAAAATTGTATTGTTACATCGGTAAAAGTATAGGAAACTTATCATTATAAAATAAATTGAAATCTTCTAAAAACTCTGATACATTGAAATAGAAATGTAGTTTCACAGTATTGTAAAGGCTTACAGTTATGTGCACGAAGATCTATTAGGATTGGAGGAAATAATGATGAAAGCTAAAGAAAAATTTTCCCCGGGATTAGATGGTATAGTGGCAGCGGAGACGAAAATCTCGTTTCTTGACACAGTGAAAGGTGAAATTGTAATTCAAGGGTATGATTTAATCGAACTCTCAAAAACAAAAGAGTATTTAGACATTGTGCACCTTTTATTAGAAGAACATCTACCGAATGAGGATGAAAAAGCAACACTTGAAAAGAAATTAAAAGAAGAATATGCAGTACCAGAAGGTGTATTCAACGTGCTGAAGGCATTACCGAAAGAAACGCATCCTATGGATGGATTGCGTACAGGTGTATCCGCATTAGCTGGTTACGATAATGATATTGAAAACCGCTCACTAGAAGTAAATAAAAGCCGCGGGTACAAATTATTGAGTAAAGTACCTAACATTGTAGCGAATAGCTATCACATTTTAAATAATGAAGAGCCAATTCAACCTCTTCAAGAATTATCATATAGCGCAAATTTCTTCTATATGTTAACAGGTAAAAAGCCAACTGAACTTGAGGAAAAGATCTTTGATCGTTCCCTTGTTTTATATAGTGAACATGAAATGCCAAACTCTACATTTACAGCGCGCGTTATTGCCTCTACGCAATCCGATTTATATGGTGCTTTAACAGGTGCGGTTGCATCTTTAAAAGGTAGCTTACATGGCGGTGCGAACGAAGCAGTTATGTACATGCTTTTAGAAGCTGGTAATGTTGAGAAGTTCGAAGAGTTGTTACAGAAGAAACTATACAACAAAGAGAAGATTATGGGCTTTGGACATCGTGTATATATGAAGAAGATGGATCCAAGAGCACTCATGATGAAGGAAGCTTTAAAGCAGTTATGTGATGTAAAAGGTGATTATACACTATATGAAATGTGTGAAGCTGGAGAAAAAATTATGGAGAAGGAAAAAGGAATTTATCCGAACCTTGATTATTACGCTGCTCCAGTATATTGGATGCTCGGTATCCCAATTCAACTTTATACACCAATCTTCTTTAGCTCTAGAACAGTGGGACTATGTGCGCACGTAATTGAACAACATATGAACAATCGATTGTTCCGTCCACGTGTAAATTATATTGGCGAGCGACATGTACTTAGTAAATAAGAACAACTGGGGAGTTGTTAGCGCCGCCCGCCAGATGGGTGTTTGACAGACACCCATCATTAATAATAACGAATTTTCGACAGAAAGGGAAGGATAGCATGATTAAAACAAATGAAATTAAACAAAAAGATGCATTATTAGAAGAGATTACGGATTATGTATTAAATAAAGAGGTAACAAGTGCAGAAGCATTCAGTACTGCTCGTTACGTATTACTTGATACACTTGGATGCGGAATTTTAGCATTGCAATATCCAGAGTGTACGAAATTACTAGGACCAGTTGTACCAGGAACAATCGTGCCAAATGGTACACGTGTACCAGGTACGTCATATGTACTTGATCCAGTGAAAGGTGCATTTAATATCGGCTGTATGATCCGTTGGTTAGACTATAACGATACTTGGCTTGCAGCAGAGTGGGGACATCCATCTGATAACCTAGGCGGAATTTTAGCTGTGGCAGATTATATTAGCCGTGTTCGTATTTCAGAAGGAAAAGAACCGTTAAAAGTACGTGAAGTATTAGAAATGATGATTAAAGCACATGAAATTCAAGGTGTACTTGCTTTAGAAAACAGCTTAAACCGCGTCGGTCTTGACCACGTATTATACGTAAAAGTGGCAACAACTGCTGTAGTTGCTAAAATGCTTGGCGGAACACGTGAAGAAATCTTTAATGCGTTATCACATGCGTGGATTGATAATTCTAGTCTTCGTACATATCGTCATGCTCCAAATACAGGATCACGTAAATCATGGGCAGCAGGTGATGCAACAAGCCGCGGTGTTCATCTTGCGATGACTGCTCTAAAAGGTGAAATGGGTTATCCAACAGCTTTATCTGCACCAGGTTGGGGATTCCAAGATGTATTATTCAATAAACAAGAATTAAAATTAGCTAGACCACTAGAGTCTTATGTAATGGAAAATGTATTATTTAAAGTTTCATATCCAGCAGAATTCCACGCACAAACAGCTGCAGAATGTGCTGTGAAATTGCATCCAGAAATTAAAGAAAGATTAGATGAAATTGACCGTATTACAATTACAACGCATGAATCAGCAATTCGTATTATTGATAAAGAAGGTCCATTAAATAACCCAGCTGATCGTGATCATTGCTTACAATACATTACGGCAATTGGTTTATTAAAAGGCGATATCGTTGCGGACGATTATGAGGATGCAGTAGCAAATGATCCACGTGTAGATGAATTACGTAATAAGATGGTTGTTGTTGAAAATAAACAGTACAGTTTAGATTATCTTGACCCGAACAAGCGCTCAATCGCCAACGCTGTTCAAGTTCATTTTAAAGATGGCACTGTAACAGAAAACGTGGAATGTGAATATCCACTTGGTCACCGTTTCCGTAGAGACGAAGCAATTCCAAAAGTTGTTCAAAAATTCACTGCAAATATGGCAGGTCATTATTCTAGTAAGCAACAAGAGCAAATTCATGAAGCTTGTTTAAATGAAGAAAAACTAGAAAATATGAATGTAAATGAATTTGTAGATCTATTCTTAATTTAATAATAGGGGGAATTTAGAATGGCTTGGGTTGTGAATAAACAGTCAACACAAGAGGAGCTTGCGAATCGCTTCCGAGCTTTAGTAGAAGCAAATGAAATTTTACAAATTCCAGGTGCTCATGACGCAATGGCAGCTTTAGTTGCGAGAAATACAGGTTTTTCAGCTCTTTATTTATCAGGAGCTGCTTATACTGCAAGTAAAGGGCTACCTGATTTAGGAATCGTGACTTCTACTGAAGTAGCAGAGAGAGCAAGAGATCTAGTAAGAGCTACAGACTTACCAGTTCTTGTTGATATTGATACAGGATTTGGCGGTGTCCTAAACGTAGCGAGAACAGCGGTAGAAATGCTAGAAGCGAAAGTTGCGGCTGTTCAAATTGAAGATCAACAATTACCAAAGAAATGTGGACATTTAAATGGTAAAAAACTCGTTACGACAGAAGAATTAGTTCAAAAGATTAAAGCGATTAAAGAAGTTGCACCAAGCTTATATATTGTGGCACGCACAGATGCTCGCGGTGTAGAAGGCCTAGATGAAGCGATCGAAAGAGCGAACGCTTATGTAAAAGCAGGTGCAGATGCAATATTCCCCGAAGCGCTTCAATCAGAAGAGGAGTTCCGTTTATTTAATAGTAAAGTAAATGCACCTTTACTTGCGAATATGACTGAGTTCGGGAAAACGCCGTATTATAGTGCAGAGGAATTTGCGAATATGGGCTTCCAAATGGTTATTTATCCTGTAACTTCACTTCGTGTTGCAGCGAAAGCGTATGAGAATGTGTTTACTTTAATTAAAGAAACAGGTTCTCAAAAAGATGCACTTTCAAATATGCAAACGAGAAGTGAGTTATATGAAACAATCTCATACCATGATTTTGAAGAATTAGATACTGGAATTGCAAAGACAGTATTATCAGAGGATCAATAGATAAAGTGAAACTTTAATCAGTGAGGGTTTTCTTCATCCCCCACTGATTATTAGTTGAACCAATCGGACTTTTATGGACAGTTGATCCCCCGCCTAACTTCTTTGCTTTTGCTGAATTTTAAGGCGGGGGTCTTACTGCCCATTAAAGCGAGATAAAACAACTAAGGCGATGAGAGTACATCTTTGGCAAAATAAACTGCTTGATGTGAAAATTCATCGCCTTCTGTTTTCAAAAACAAGATATTCCACTCATCGTAGACGTGCATAAGCAGTAGCAAATAAGGCCGAAATGATAGGGGGATTCAGATGGAGAAAACGAAGTTACCGTGGGATGAATTTTTTTCACTTGATAAAGATGTGAATCATAATTTCTTTACGCCAGAAGACTTTTCAGGAGATGAAGATTTAATCGCAAAAACGACAGAACAATTCGTTAAACAAGAAATTGTTCCACAAATGGAGAATATTGAACAACATAACTATAAAGTATCTCGTCAACTATTTGAGAAAGCTGGAGAACTTGGATTATTAAGTATAGAAGTCCCAGAAGAGTATGGCGGATTTGAGTTAGGGAAGGCAGTTTCAGGGCTTGTAGCAGAAAAAATGGGATACGCTGGTGCATTTAGCGTTTCATTTAATATACACGCAGGTGTAGGTACATTGCCTTACATATATTACGGAACGAAAGAACAAAAAGAAAAATATTTGCCAAAAATTGCGTCTGGAGAATGGATTGGGGCTTATGCTTTAACTGAGCCAAATGCCGGTTCTGATGCTTTAAGTGCAAAAACGAGTGCAGTATTAAATGAAGATGGTACTGTTTGGAAGCTAAATGGTGAGAAGCAATGGATTACAAATGCTCATATGGCAGATGTATACGTTGTTTTTGCGAAAACAAATAAAGGAATGACAGCGTTTATTGTCGAAAGAACATGTGAAGGTGTATCTATTGGTCTAGAAGAAAAGAAAATGGGGATTAAAGGTTCTTCAACGGCTACCCTTATTTTAGAAGATGTTGTTATCCCTGCTGAAAATGTTTTAGGGGAAGTTGGGAAAGGGCACCACGTAGCTCTTAATATTCTTAACTTCGCTAGATTAAAGCTTGCTTTTGGAAATATTGGAACAGCAAAACAAGCAATTGGTTTGTCGGTTCAATATGGAAAAGAGAGAAAACAGTTCCAAACGGAATTAGTAGACTTTACGATAATTCAAGAGAAAATTGCAAATATGATCATTGCTACATATGGAGCAGAAAGTGCAGCCTATCGTACTGCAGGTGTAATTGATGAAGCAATTCATGAGAGTGATGAAGATCTTATGAAGAAAATGTCTCAATTTGCAATTGAATGTGCACTTAATAAAGTAAATGCTTCTGAAACACTTGGTCATATCGTAGATGAAGCTGTACAAATTCATGGTGGTTACGGTTATATGCAAGAGTACGAGGTAGAACGATTATATCGTGATGCTAGAATTAGTCGTATTTTTGAAGGAACGAACGAAATTAATAGATTAACAGTTGCTAAAATGTTAATGAAGCAAGTGGAACAAATTGAAGATACTAAAGTAGAGATTGATGTAGAAAATGTCGAAAGAAACCATCGTTACATTTTATTAGCGAAAAAATTGTTGAAACAATCTTTGAAAACGCTCTCTAAAACTCCAGGGTTAAAAATTGATCAAGAGCAAGAATACTCACGTGTATTATCAAATATGTTAACGGACGTGTACGTCATGGAATCAGCATTTTTACGTACGAGTAAAGCAATTAGTAAAAATGGTGAAGAGAAAGAGCGTACGAAACAAATGATAACTGACGTTATTTGTGAAGAAGGCTATCGCAAAGTAGAAGAAGCAGCAATTTCTATCCTTTCAGCGGCTGTTACAGAAGAACAAGAGAGACACGTGATTTTAACTGAAATTCGTCAATTATTAGTACCTTTATACACGAACGTATTTACAAAAAAGAGAGAAATTGCGAAAGCTATTATAAATCGCGGAAAGTATATTGTGTAAATAGGAGGAAAGCGATATGAAAAAGATTGGTTTTATCGGTTTAGGTAACATGGGTCTTCCGATGTCTAAAAATTTAGTTAAATCAAGTTACACAGTATATGGTGTGGATTTAAATAAAGATGCTGAAGCTTCTTTTGAAAAAGAAGGTGGAATTATCGGCTTACCAATTTCAAAACTAGCAGAAACATGTGATGTGATTTTTACAAGTTTACCTTCACCTCGCGCTGTTGAGGCGGTATATTTTGGGGAAGAAGGATTATTTGAAAATAGTCACTCGAATGTAGTATTAATTGATACAAGTACTGTATCTCCACAATTAAACAAACAGTTAGAGGAAGCTGCAAAGGAAAAGAAAGTAGACTTTTTAGCAGCACCTGTTAGTGGTGGGGTAATTGGAGCTGAAAACCGTACATTAACGTTTATGGTTGGTGGATCAAAAGAGGTATATGAGAAAACGGAATCTATTATGGCTGTACTAGGTGCGAACATTTTTCATGTTAGTGAGCAAATTGATAGTGGTACAACAGTTAAATTAATTAATAACCTATTAATTGGTTTTTATACAGCTGGTGTGAGTGAAGCTTTAACGTTAGCGAAAAAGAACAATATGGATTTAGATAAAATGTTTGATATTTTAAATGTAAGTTACGGTCAAAGTAGAATTTATGAGCGCAATTATAAAAGTTTTATTGCATCAGAAAACTATGAGCCAGGCTTTACTGTGAATTTATTAAAGAAAGACTTGGGGTTTGCAGTAGATTTAGCGAAAGAAAGCGAACTTCACTTACCAGTAAGCGAAATGCTATTAAACGTATATGAAGAAGCAAGTGAAGCAGGGTATGGTGAAAACGATATGGCTGCTTTATATAAGAAAGTTAGTGAGCAACTAATTTCTAATCAAAAATAATAGACTTATAAACATCATAAAAAAGGAGAGAATATAATGATTACAACTGAAATTAAACGAGTAAAAAATCATATTAATGGTGAGTGGGTAGAATCTACTGGTACAGAAATAGAAGCAGTTCCAAATCCAGCGACTGGAAAAATTATTGCTTACGTTCCGCTATCTCCGAAAGAAGATGTTGAAAAAGCTGTTGAAGCTGCAAAAGCAGCATACGAAACATGGTCTAAAGTACCAGTTCCGAATCGTTCAAGACAATTGTATAAATATTTACAGCTTTTACAAGAAAACAAAGAAGAGCTTGCAAAAATCATTACGCTTGAAAATGGTAAAACATTAACGGATGCAACTGGAGAAGTACAACGTGGTATTGAAGCAGTAGAACTTGCAACATCTACGCCAAATTTAATGATGGGACAAGCTCTACCGAATATTGCTAGCGGCATTGATGGATCGATTTGGCGCTATCCAATTGGAGTTGTTGCTGGTATCACGCCATTTAACTTCCCAATGATGATTCCATTATGGATGTTCCCACTTGCAATTGCTTGCGGTAATACATTCGTATTAAAAACATCTGAAAGAACGCCACTTTTAGCAGAACGACTTGTAGAGTTATTCTATGAAGCTGGTTTTCCAAAAGGAGTATTAAATTTAGTACAAGGCGGAAAAGATGTTGTAAATAGCATTTTAGAAAATAAAGATATTCAAGCTGTTTCGTTCGTTGGATCTGAGCCGGTAGCTCGTTACGTTTATGAAACAGGTACGAAACACGGGAAACGTGTACAAGCGTTAGCTGGTGCGAAAAACCATGCGATTGTAATGCCAGATTGCAATCTTGAGAAAACAGTACAAGGTGTAATCGGCTCTGCATTTGCAAGTAGTGGAGAGCGCTGCATGGCTTGTTCAGTAGTAGCAGTAGTAGATGAAATTGCTGATGAATTCATCGACGTATTAGTAGCAGAGACGAAGAAGTTAAAAGTAGGAGACGGTTTCCACGAAGAAAATTATGTTGGACCATTAATTCGTGAATCTCATAAAGAACGCGTATTAGGCTATATTAATAGCGGTGTAGCAGATGGAGCTACTTTATTAGTAGATGGCCGTAAAATTAAGGAAGAAGTTGGAGAAGGTTACTTTGTAGGTGCGACAATCTTTGACGGTGTAAATCAAGAAATGAAAATTTGGCAAGATGAGATTTTTGCTCCAGTATTAAGTATTGTACGAGTTAAAGATTTAGAAGAAGGTATTAAATTAACAAATCAATCTAAATTTGCAAATGGTGCGGTAATTTATACGTCAAACGGTAAACATGCACAAACGTTCCGTGATAATATCGATGCTGGTATGATCGGTGTAAACGTAAACGTTCCAGCACCAATGGCATTCTTCGCATTTGCAGGAAATAAAGCTTCATTCTTTGGTGATTTAGGTACAAATGGTACAGATGGCGTTCAATTCTATACACGTAAAAAAGTTGTAACTGAGCGCTGGTTTTAATATAAAATAAACAGCCAAATGAGTTATTAGATGAAAACCACCACTATTAATAGTGGTGGTTTTCATCTTGTTAATTACTTTTTTCAAAAGCAAGTTTAATACCAAAACCAATTAAGACGAGTCCCGTTAATCCTTGAATATAACGTTGCGTCTTCGGTTTTTTCATAAAAGTACTAATTTTATCAATTAAAAATATATAAAAAGCGAACCAAATGACTGTTAAAACGAGGTAAGTAAGGCCCATTACGAGAAGTTGGATAAACGTATTATGATTTGGATTTAAAAACTGCGGTAAAAACGTTAAAAAGAAGACTGCAACTTTAGGGTTTAATAAATTCGTAAGAAACCCTTGACGAAAACAAGAAGTTTGTTCGTCTTCATTATTCAAAGATATATCGTTCGTATCAACGCCTTCTTTATTTCTTACTGCTAAAAGGGCTTTAATACCAATATAAATTAAATATAGAGCTCCAACGTACTTGAAAATAGAAAATAAAAGAGCTGACTTTACAATAAGTGCAGAAAGTCCGATAACTGCCGCTAAAGTATGAATTAATAGTGCAACACATGTACCAAACACTGTTTTTACTCCGCCCACTTTACCGGCAACTAATGTATTTTTTGTAGCCATTGCAGTATCAGGACCGGGTAAAATAATAAGACAAATAGACATAATGATGAAAAGAAAATAATTTTCAATCATAGTCGCTCCTCCTTTTTTATTTTTAGAATATTTGATTAAAAATAGTGTAGCACATAATTCGATTTAATAAAATTAAATTTTATTAAAATTTATTAAATAGGAAAAAGGCTATATAGGCGTGTAGTTACACTGCTATATAGCCTCAGGTCTATCCTGAATGAGCTGGTGATTGGTGAGGGGTAACCCACCACTTATGCGTTAAGTAGGTTAAAAAATCGATTTACATCCTCTTCTGAAACATCACTTAATTGCTTATATTTATAATTCGGGTTTTGATCTTTATCAACGACAACAGAGCGGACTCCTTCGAAGAAATCTGTATGTCTCATGAAGTTTTTAGCAAGTACAAGGTCGGTAGCGAAACATTCTTCAACGGATTTATCTTGTCCATCAATAAACTGCTTTAATGTTACTTTTAATGAAACAGGCGATTTTGATAATAACGTTTCTTTCGTTTTTAAAGCAAAGGAACTTTGATCTTTTTCTAATGAATGGATAATTTCTTCAATTGTATCGAATGCAAAATGGGAATTAATTTCTTCTAATGAAGGAGCAAGCTCGCTTTCTAATTTTGGAGCAGTTGCAAATGTACGAATAACTTCTTTTAAATTAGTATGTACATCATCTTCTTTATGCCAATTTACACTTTCAAGTTCAGTAAGGAAATTTGGTAATGAATCAGATGTCATAAAGTAATCAGCAGCGTTTATAAATAATACGTCAGAAGCTTTTAAAATAGATGCTGTTAAAGCAACATATCGGCCAGCGAACCCTGGAGCTTTATTTAAGAAATAAGCAGCACCGACGTCTGGGAAGAATCCGATGTTCATTTCTGGCATTGCCCATTTCGTACGCTCCGTTACAATTCGATATTTCGCACCATTTGTCAGACCGACACCACCACCCATTACAATTCCATCTAAACAAGCGATGATCGGTTTTTTATATTGATAAATATATGTATCAATTTCATACTCTTCTTCAAAGAAACGTTCCGCATGCTGTAATGCAGCTTCATTTGAACGTGCTTCATAAAGGGTTTTAATGTCGCCGCCTGCACAAAAACCTTTTGTGCCAGCTCCCTTTAATACAATAAGCGCAATTCGCTCATCATGTTCCCATTCTTTCAGTTTTTGCCCAATTGGTTGCAACATGTCATAAGATAAAGAATTAAGTGCTTTTGGGCGGTTTAAAGTAATTGATGCAACGCCGTTTTCGCTAACAGAAAATAAAACGTGTTCAGTCATAATTCATCCTCCCTTACATATCTTCTTATTCTTAATTCTTTATATGTACTGAAATGTCCTTTATAAATTTTGTCTAAAGTTGGCGGTACATGTTAATTTCGACAATGCATATTTTGACGAGTTATATTTGCAGGATTTTGGAGGTTGAAAATGAATATTACAACATTACTGTAATTGTAATTATTTGAATTTATCATGATAAACACGCTATTATATATGTGTAAATTGTACGTAATTACTTTAAAAAGAGTATTTGAAGTAATTATAATGAAAGAAAAGTTGCTTTTCATTAGAAATAGAGAAAGGAGAAATCGGAATGCCAGTACCTTTACTATTGTCGGTGATAATTTTGTCTTCTTTAATGATAGGAATAACTCAGTATTTTCATCATACAGATACGACAGAGGAAGTGAAGGATAAAGTACGACTTGTATTTCCGATTTTTATCATATCTATTTCTTTTTGTATTCTATTAAATAAAGATGGGTACATAGTCGCAGTATTTTCATTTTTTGTAGCGATTGTTTTCATTACAGTTTTATATTATGTAATGAAAGACTTTATACAAAAATAAAGATGTCACATGAGACATCTTTATTTTGGGAAATGATAAAATTTCACATACCGTAATATATGTAAAAATAGAAAACATATAGCGATAGAAAAGTATGTACTTTACGGTGTATTTACTTGTCAATCTGGCATAGCCAATATACTATTAATAATGTAGAGATTAGAAAAAGGGGTTGTATCTATCATGAAATTTGAGATGCACACAAAAATTATTTCAAATGAAAAAGAAGTAAGATTACATATAGAAGAAAACATATTTCAATTAAAATTGGATGGTTATCACTTATTTACAGTTCAAGAAATATTACCTTTATATAAATCAAATGAAGAAAGAATTGGTAGTGCAATGATACAAAAGTTAGAGTGGGAGAACGGAAAAACTACACTAAACTATCAACTCGTATCACTAAATTCAGTAAATTAAAAGGAGCAGGAAAATATGAAGTTATTTCATACAGCGGATTGGCATTTAGGAAAGCTTGTTCATGGCGTGTATATGACTGAAGATCAAAAGATTGTTTTAGATCAGTTTGTGCAAGCTGTTGAGGAAGAAAAACCAGATGCTGTAATTATTGCAGGTGATTTATACGACCGAGCAATTCCACCTACAGAAGCAGTAGACTTATTAAATGATGTTTTACAAAAAATAGTGATTGATTTACAAACGCCAGTTATTGCAGTTGCAGGAAATCATGATAGTCCAGATCGTATTCATTTTGGTAGTAGTTTAATGAAGAAACAAGGATTATTTATTGTGGGACAATTTCAATTCCCATATGAGCCAATTATATTAAATGATGAATATGGCGAGGTTCACTTCCATCTCATTCCATATGCGGATCCAAGTATAGTGAGACATGTATTGAAAAATGAAGACGTACGTTATCATGATGATGCGATGCGTATTTTTATGAATGAGCTTTCTGAAACGATGGATAAAGAAGCTAGACATGTCTTTGTTGGTCATGCATTTGTAACTTCTGCGGGCGAAGCGGAGGAGAATACAAGTGATGCAGAACGACCACTTTCAATTGGTGGTGCTGAATACGTAAATAGTCATTATTTTGATAAGTTTCATTACACAGCGCTTGGACATTTACATCAAGCGCATTTCGTACGTAATGAGACAATTCGATATTCAGGTTCTCCACTTGCATATTCTATTTCTGAAGAAAAACATAAAAAAGGATATTATATTGTGGAATTGGACGAGCAAGGTGAAGTAACAATTGAAAAAAGGTTACTTACACCACGCCGTAAAATGCGAACAGTAGAAGCGAAAATAGATGAATTATTACAACATCCAGTAAGTGAAGATTACGTGTTTGTAAAATTATTAGATGAAAATCCTGTCTTGCAGCCAATGGAAAAAATACGCTCTGTATATCCAAATGCAATGCATGTTGAAAGATTTATTCAAAGACAAGAATTCACAGAGTCAAATGAAGTAACTGTTTCAAGACATAAAATGGATGATTTATCACTATTAAAGGCTTTTTATAAAGAAATGAAAGGCTTAGATTTATCAGAAGAGAAAGAACGTCTATTTGTAGAAGTATTACAAACAGTGCAAGAACGGGAAGGTGAACGAGGATGAGACCGATTCAGCTTATTATGACGGCATTTGGCCCATATAAACAGAAAGAAGTAATCGATTTTAACGATCTTGGAGATCATCGTATTTTCGCCATTTCTGGGAATACAGGAGCTGGAAAGACAACGATTTTTGATGCGATTTGTTATGTGTTATATGGTGAGGCAAGCGGAGAAGAACGTAGTGATACGAGCATGCTTCGTAGTCAATTTGCTGATGATAACGTGTATACAAGTGTAGAACTAACCTTTCAGCTAAAAGGGAAGCGTTATGAAATAAAACGCCAACTTGGACATAAAAAACAAGGGAACAAGACGATTACGGGACATGCAGTAGAATTATATGAAGTGATTGATGATGAGCAGGTTCCAGCTGTTGATCGTTTCCATGTAACGGATGTAAATAAAAAAGTGGAAGATTTAATTGGTTTAAGTAAACATCAGTTTAGCCAAATTGTAATGTTACCACAAGGGGAATTCCGAAAATTATTAACATCTGAAACAGAAAACAAAGAAGAAATTTTGCGTCGTATTTTTAAAACAGATCGTTATAAGTTAATGCGTGAGTTACTTGATCAAAAACGAAAACAATGGAAAGATGTCTTACAAGAAAAACAGAAAGAGAGAGAGTTATATTTCCGTAATGTTTTTAAATTACCAATTCGTGATGGATTTTTATTAGAGACATTAGTGGAACAAGACCATGTAAATACGCATCAAGTAGTAGAGGCATTAGAACAAGAGACAGCTGCGTACAAGGCAGAGGTGGATCAATTACAAGTAGAACAAGATGTTCAAACGAAGCAATTAAAGGATGCTGAAATACGTTTTCATGCAGCGAAATCTGTAAATGAGAAATTTATAGATTTACAACAAAAGAATGAGAAATATAATACTTTACAAGAAAACCGTACAGTGATTGAAATGAAAGAAACATCTTTTAAACGTGCGGAACAAGCGAAGCGCTTATTACCATTTGAACAGTGGTACGAAGAAGCAATGCAAAATGAGCAGAAGGCTGAAAGTTTGTTAAAACAAATAATCGCTAAAAAAGAAAATATAACGAATAACTTTGAACTTGCTCAGGAGAAATATGAAGAGGTAAAGAATAAAGAGCCTGAGAGAGAAAATGCAAAAAAACTCGTTCAAAGATTAGAAGAGTTACAACCGATTATTGCATCATTAGCTGAGAAACAATTGAATTTACAAAATGCAGAAGTTCAAGTAGGTAAATTAAAAGCAAGTATGCAAAATTTAGAGCAACAATTAGAAGTGCATACAAATCATAAACAGCTAATGTCTGATGAATTACAGCAATTAGAACGAGCACTTGAACAATACGTAGCTAAAGTAGAAGAACTAACGAATATGCGAGAAGATGCAAAAGTTTTAAAGCAAGCATATGATGTTTGGCAAGAAAAACAAAAATTCGAGAAAGAAAAAGAAGCAGCATATAATAACATGCAATCGGCAGTGAACGCATATGAAAATATGGAACGTCGCTGGTTAAGTGAACAAGCTGGTATATTAGCTCTTCATTTACATGATGGTGAATCTTGTCCAGTATGTGGCAGCACGAACCATCCGAAAAAAGCTACAGAGCAAAGCGATGCGATTGACGAAAAAGAGTTAAATGATTTAAGAGACAAGAAGAATACCGCTGAAAAATTACATGTGCAAGTAGAGGAGAAATGGAATTTCTATCATCTTCAATATGAGCAAGTAATTGAAGAGGTTAAGAAGCGAGGCTATCGCTCAGAAGAATTAGCTGAAACATATAGTGCGCTTGTTCAAAAAGGAAAACAATTAGCAACTGAAGTGAATACGTTAAAAGCAAGCGAAGAAACGCGTAAGCAAACAGCTATGAATTTAAAAAGTGTAGAGGAAAAAGTAGATGCAGTTCAGAAGCAAAAGCGTGAGATAGAAATAGAGCAGCACCGTACAGAAATGGAATGTATGCAGCTTCGTACGTCATATGAACATGATAAGAAAAATATTCCTGAAAGCTTACAAACAGTACAAGCCTGGAAAATCCAGTTTGACCAAGCTGTGCATGAACTCAAATTAATGGAGGACGAATGGAAGAAAGTGCAGGAAGCGTATCAACATTGGCAAAATGAAAATATACGTATTCAAGCAGAACAAGAAGGTGCTTCAAATCAATTTGAAAGTGCAAAATTGAAGAAAGAAGAGACCTTCGCGCGCTTTATGAAAGAGCTTGAGCAGAGCGGATTTACAGATCAATCCACGTATAAAGAGGCCAAATTAAGTGATGCCGAGTTGGATATGTTACAAAAAGAAATTCAAAGCTATTATTCATCTCTTGAAGTACTTGCAAAACAAATTGAAGAGTTACGTGCTGAATTAAAAGATAAAGAGTATATGGATATTACAGCGTTAGGTGAACACATACAAGAACTAGAAATTAATCTTGATATCATTAAAGAAAAACGTCAACGTGCACAAAATGCGGTAACATATATTTCTGATTTACATGAAAATATTAAACGTATTGATGAGCAAATTCATGAGGAAGAAAAAGCTTTCCAAGAACTTGTTGATTTATATGAAGTAATGAAAGGTGACAACGAAAGCCGTATATCATTTGAACGTTACATCTTAATAGAGTATTTAGAACAAATTGTTCAAATTGCAAACGAACGATTACGTAAATTATCAAACGGACAATTTTATTTAAAACGAAGTGAACGAGTTGAAAAGAGAAATCGCCAAAGTGGATTAGGCTTAGATGTATACGACGCATATACCGGCCAAACACGTGATGTAAAAACATTATCTGGCGGTGAGAAATTTAATGCATCACTTTGTTTAGCGCTTGGAATGGCAGACGTCATTCAAGCGTATGAAGGCGGTATTTCGATCGAAACGATGTTTATCGACGAAGGGTTTGGTTCGTTAGATGAGGAGTCATTAACAAAAGCAGTGGACGCCTTAATTGACTTACAAAAATCAGGCCGATTTATCGGTGTCATTTCACACGTCCAAGAACTGAAAAACGCAATGCCAGCTGTATTAGAAGTAACGAAGCGGAAGGATGGGTGTAGTCAGACTAGGTTTGTGGTGAAGTAAGTTCAGTTGTAATTCAAAGTATTGTTTGCGATTTCATAGTAAAGAACTTATGATAAAACAAATGCCGTCTCTTTTTAGAGACGGCATTTGTTTGTTATTCAGAATTAGATAGTTTATTTACGAGTTATCTGTAGCAGGTGGAGTATTTTCCAGGCGATTATAAGCTTTAAAAGCCGAAATTGCGGATATAACACCACCGACTAAAAATAAAGCTGATCCACTGACCAAAATGATACGACTGACATACGTTTCACGTGCTTCTTCAACTTCTTCTTGTAGCACTGTTGGCATTTGAAATCCCCCCTAAACAATATTTATTTTGTAGATAGTATATACAAACGCCTAAAATATGTTAAAATCACTGGATAGTGTTATGAGGAGGTGTATAGTTACATGTGAATGATTTGAAAAATCTTCATTATAAATTTATGCTAACTTCACATAGAGCACATATTAACATTGTATTATGTATATGTACCAAATAAATAAAGTGAATTGTATTACGTTCTGTTTTCAAAAATTTAAAATTCTATTATTTTCATATAAAGGTTTTCTGTCAGAGTTTTAAAAATTTTGGAAATAGATCAAAATAAAAGGAATTCATATAAAAGGGGAATGTCTTATGACAACATATACGAGTGAAATGAGAAAAAGTTTAGTTTCAGAAGAAGATGTAGATATTTTAAAAATTATGGCGCACCCAATCCGTTTACAAATTGTAAATGAATTAAGTACGAGAAAAACTTGTAATGTAACTCAATTAACAGAATTACTAAATATTCCACAATCGACTGTTTCGCAACATTTATCAAAAATGAAGGGCAAAGTGTTACGAGCTGAGCGAAGAGGTTTAGAAATTTATTATCACATTAATAATTTAAAAGCGAGTAAGATTGTAAGTGTTTTAGGATATATAAATTAATGAAGTATTTTCATATAAAATAGCCGCTGCTGGTGAGCAGGGGCTATTTTGTGTTGCTTTATCCCGCGTTAACGGACAGTTGATCTCCCACCTCAAAATTCAGTTGGAGCAAAGAAGTTAGGTGGGAGATCAACTGTCCGTAAACGTCCGATTGGTTCAACTAATAATCAGTGGGGGATGAACAAAACCCCCACTGATTAAAGTTTCACTTTATGTATTCGTATTTAATATTTTATAGTTTTTATGATTTACAATTGTTCGTTCAAATTCAAAAGTACCACCGCTTACATTTGTAATTTCAACTAAGACCGATTCAGTATAAAGCTTTAGTACAGATCCTGTAATCTTTAAATTGTTTCGTTGAAAAAGTATAGTATCCCCTACGTTTGCTTTCATAGTACCTCCTCATTAAAGACAGAAATATTTTTTATTATATATATTAAACCACGTAAAGGGATATTAGTGAATATTTAGTTTTATTTATCAAAGAAATATTTGTTGTCTATGTGTGCAGAATGAAAAGAAGTTTTAGCAAGACGTATTAAACTGCTTTTATTATGATGGAATTTGTAGAGCCAATTATTACATTTGAAGAAACAATTATAAACGTATAAAGAAAGTCAGGTCTATGAATTAATCTAATAAAACCGTCTCTTTAATTAATATTAAAGAGACGGTTTTATTGTTTTACTATTTAAAAAAGGATTCAAAAACATATGTAAATCGAACTTATACAAAACAATTTAAATAATTATTACGTATTTAAAAAGCTATTTTTTGTATTTCGTTCTTCGTTTTCTGTAACTGATTCCATGTTTTTGACGCTCTGTCTTGTAAGTGCTTACATAAATAGAAACATCTTATACAATGAAGGTGTTAAATCAAAAGAGGTGACCAAAATGAATATAAAAAAACAAAATTTAGCGAAAAGCATTGAAATAGAAAGAGGAGGCGGAAAGGTATGAAAAAATCAACTGTTAATCCATGGCTTGTTGTCCTTGGCACAGTCATCGTACAAATGGGGCTTGGAACAATATATACGTGGAGTTTATTCAATCAGCCTTTAGTTAGTAAATACGGTTGGAGCCTTAACGCAGTTGCTATAACTTTCTCAATTACTAGTCTTTCCTTAGCATTTTCAACTTTATTTGCAAGTAAATTGCAAGAAAAATGGGGACTTCGTAAGCTTATTATAATAGCTGGACTAGCATTAGGACTAGGATTAGTACTTAGTTCACAAGCTTCCTCATTAATTTTGCTTTATGTACTAGCGGGAGTTGTTGTAGGTTATGCAGATGGTACAGCATATATCACTTCATTATCCAATTTAATAAAGTGGTTTCCAGAGCGTAAAGGTTTAATTGCTGGAATTTCTGTCTCTGCATATGGTTCAGGTAGTTTAATCTTTAAATACGTTAACGCACAGTTAATCGAATCAGTTGGTGTATCCCAAGCATTTATATACTGGGGTTTAATTGTTACAGCTATGATTGTCATTGGAGCTTGTTTAATCCATCAAGCTGCTGATCAAGTTGCAGTTCATGAAACAAAAACTCATGAGTACACAACGAAAGAAATGTTACGTACAAAACAAGTATACTTATTATTTATTATGTTATTTACATCATGTATGAGTGGCTTATACTTAATTGGTATGGTAAAAGACATTGGTGTTCAACTTGTAGGGCTTAGCGCAGCGACAGCAGCTAATGCGGTGGCTATGGTTGCAATATTCAACACTTTAGGTCGTATTATTCTAGGGCCTTTATCAGATAAAATTGGTCGTTTGAAAATCGTTACCGGTACTTTTGTTGTTATGGCGAGTTCAGTATTAGTTCTAAGTTTTGTAGATTTAAATTACGGTATTTACTTCGTATGTGTAGCAAGTGTAGCATTTTGCTTTGGTGGAAATATTACTATTTTCCCAGCTATTGTCGGTGATTTCTTCGGTATGAAAAACCATAGTAAAAATTACGGAATTGTGTATCAAGGATTTGGATTCGGAGCGCTTGCAGGTTCCTTTATCGGTGCACTTCTAGGTGGATTCAAACCAACCTTCATGGTGATTGGGGTATTATGTGTCGTGTCATTCATTATCGCAATTTTAATTCAAGCACCTAAACAGAAAAAAGAACAAGAAGAATATCGCAGCGTAGCATAAGTATATAAATCTTCTATAACACTATGATTACGAAAAAGCATCCTGTTAAATAGGGTGCTTTTTTGAATTATTTTAAGGGGGTTATATAATTTTTTCGGTTTTTTTGAGACAAAAAAGGGAGTGGAATTGTTATTTGGATTATATTCGAAATACATATTAAATCTTAAATTATTAACAAGACATACATTGATAATTGCAAGATATATTTTCAGAAAAATATTGAGAAAGTATATACTTGAGTTTTTCATAAAGCATTATAAATAAACGTATCTATAGTTTATCTTCTTCAATTTTTACAAAGAGGAGTATGAATTAAAGTATTAATGTAAGTACTTATTAATACTTTTAGATGTAATTGTATTGAAAATTACTAAAATATTTTATCTGAAAAATAAAAATAGGTTGACAAGTTTATTGAGAAAGATTATCATTTCGATGTAATGATATTAAATGAAAAACATTATCAATGAATAGTATTTTGTTGAAAAGTACACTTGACCAATTAGTTTAGTAAGTGTATTATTTTTTACATCGATAATGATAATCATTATCATTATTTGTTTGATTAGATTATATTTCAAATGAAAGGATAGAGGAAATGAACTTAGGGGAATTTGATGGGAAAACGGTTTTAGTAACAGGTGCAGCCCAAGGTATAGGTAGTGTTGTTGCCAAAATGTTTTTAGAAAGAGGAGCTACAGTTATTGCGGTTGATCAAAATGAAGAGGGATTAAACAAACTCTTAAATGAAACACATATGAAAACGTTTTGCTTAGATGTAAGTGATAGTACAGCAGTTGAACAGATGGTAAATGATATTGAAAATGAAATAGCACCGATAGATATATTAGTAAATGTTGCAGGGGTTTTACGTATGGGAGCGATTCACTCTTTAAGTGATGAAGATTGGGATAAAACATTCTCTGTAAATTCTACAGGCGTTTTCTATATGTCCCGAGCAGTAAGTAAACGTATGATGCAAAGAAAGTCAGGGGCAATTGTTACAGTTGGTTCAAATGCAGCAAATACTCCGAGAATGGAGATGGCTGCGTATGCTGCATCAAAAGCTGCAACGACGATGTTTATGAAGTGTTTAGGATTAGAACTTGCAGAGTACAGCATTCGTTGTAACTTAGTTTCTCCAGGTTCAACTGAAACTGAAATGCAAAGGTTACTATGGACTGATGAGAATGGAGCAAAAAATATAATAGCAGGTACTCAAAGTACATATAGACTCGGTATACCGTTACAAAAAATTGCAAAGCCTTCAGAAATTGCTGAAGCGGTATTGTTTTTAGCTTCAGATAAAGCGAGTCATATTACAATGCACAATTTATGTGTCGATGGCGGAGCTACATTAGGAGTTTAATAAAAAATTTAGGGGGTTACTATACTATGAATGAATTTACGGCTGTAAAGGAACTGTCAGAAAAATTACTAGAAAATTATAAGACTGAATCTTCATTCTTTTTTGCTTCACCAACGCGAACAATATTGACAGAAGGAGAGTCTACTGTAGTAAAGCATCGTGAAATTGAAAGTTTTCCAGAGTTTGTGCAAGCAGAATTACGTAATGCAAAACAAGCAGGAAATCCGAATCCTATCGTTGTAGGTGCTTTGCCATTTGATTGTAGAAAAGAAGTTCAACTTATCATCCCAGAATATAGCAGAATTTCTGATCGTTTACAATTGGATACAACAAATCAGCTTGAAACAAACGCGAACTTAACTATTGAAATGACGCCTGTACCAGAACCTGAAGTGTATATGAATGGTGTGAAGCAAGGGATCAAAAAAATACAGGACGGGGATTTAAAGAAAATCGTTCTATCCAGATCGTTAGATGTTAAATCTTCTGAAAAGATTGATAAGAAAAAACTTCTTCGAGAATTAGCAGAGCATAATAAGCACGGTTATACATTTGCTGTGAACTTATCGAAAGATGAAAACGAGAATAGTAAGACGTTAATTGGAGCAAGCCCTGAATTACTTGTTTCACGTAATGGTATGCAAGTTATTTCTAATCCGTTAGCTGGTTCAAGACCACGTAGTGAGGATCAAGTTGAAGATAAAAGAAGAGCAGAGGAATTGCTTTCTTCTCCAAAAGATTTACATGAACATGCGGTAGTAGTAGAAGCAGTTGCTGCAGCGCTTCGTCCGTACTGTCATACATTACATGTTCCGGAAAAGCCATCTGTTATTCATAGTGAAGCGATGTGGCATTTGTCTACTGAAGTGAAAGGTGAACTAAAGAATCCAAATACTACTTCTTTGGAATTAGCAATTGCTCTTCACCCTACGCCAGCAGTTTGCGGAACGCCGATGGAAGAAGCGAGAGAGGCGATTCAAAAAATTGAGCCATTTGACCGTGAATTCTTTACAGGCATGCTAGGATGGAGCGACTTAAATGGAGATGGTGAATGGATTGTTACAATACGCTGTGCTGAAGTGCAAGAAAATACACTCCGATTATTTGCAGGAGCGGGAGTTGTTGCTGAATCAAAATCAGAAGATGAGTTAGCAGAAACATCAGCTAAGTTCCAAACAATGCTGAAGGCTCTAGGGTTAAGTGAAAATTAACTGAATGAAAAATAGGGGGAAGAAAGAATGTTAACAGGTTATACAAAGTGGCCAAAAGAATTTGCGGATCGTTATCGAGAAGAAGGGTGTTGGCTTGGTGAAACATTTGGTGGGATGTTAAGAGAGCGGGCTGAAAAATATGGCGATCAAATTGCAGTTGTAAGTGGTAATACGCATATTACGTATAATCAGCTTGATAAAAAAGTAGATCGCTTAGCTTCAGGTTTATTGAATTTAGGAATAAAGCAAGAGGATCGAGTTGTAATCCAGCTACCTAACGTTATTGAGTTTTTCGAAGTATGTTTTGCGTTATTTCGAATTGGGGCACTTCCTGTTTTTGCATTACCTTCACATCGAAGCAGTGAAATTAGTTATTTTTGTGAGTTTGGTGAGGCGAGTGCTTACGTTATTTCAGATAAGGCTCTCGGTTTTGATTATCGAAAACTAGCAAGAGAAGTGAAAGAGAAAGTACCAACTTTACAACATGTAATTGTTGTGGGAGAAGAAGAAGAATTTGTGAACATAAGTGATTTATATATAGATCCCGTTCCATTACCAGAAGTTCAGCCAAGTGATGTTGCGTTTCTCCAATTATCAGGGGGGACAACGGGACTTTCTAAATTAATTCCTCGAACACATGATGATTATATATATAGTTTACGTGTTAGTGCTGAAATTTGTAATTTGAATACAGAGAGCGTCTATATGGCAGTTCTTCCGGTAGCACATAATTACCCGATGAGTTCTCCTGGAACATTTGGAACTTTTTATGCGGGTGGAAAAGTTGTGCTGGCAACTGGAGGTAGTCCAGATGAGGCATTTGCACTTATTGAAAAAGAAAAAGTTACGATTACTGCTCTCGTTCCACCATTAGCAATGATATGGCTTGATGCTGCCTCTTCACGTAATAACGATTTATCGAGTCTAGAAGTAATTCAAGTAGGTGGTGCGAAATTTAGTGCCGAAGTTGCAAAACGTATACGCCCTACATTTGGATGTACATTACAGCAAGTATTCGGTATGGCGGAAGGATTAGTGAACTATACAAGATTAGATGATCCTGAAGAAGTTATTATTCATACACAAGGTAGACCAATGTCTGCACTCGATGAAGTACGAGTTGTTGATGAAAATGACAACGATGTAAAACCGGGCGAAGTAGGTAGTTTATTAACGCGAGGTCCATATACAATTCGTGGTTACTATAAAGCCGAAGAGCATAATGCACGATCATTTACAAAGGATGGATTTTATCGCACAGGTGATCTTGTAAAAGTAAATGAACAAGGATACATCCTTGTAGAAGGAAGAGATAAAGATCAAATTAACCGTGGTGGTGAGAAAGTTGCTGCGGAAGAAGTTGAAAATCATCTATTAGCACACGATGCGGTCCATGACGTAGCAATTGTATCTATGCCTGACGATTATTTAGGTGAACGCACCTGTGCTTTTGTTATAGCTCGCGGACAAGTTCCGGCAGTAAGTGAATTAAAAATGTTTTTAAGAGAACGTGGTATAGCTGCTTATAAAATTCCAGATCGAATTGAATTTATTGAATCATTCCCGCAAACAGGAGTCGGAAAAGTCAGTAAAAAAGAACTACGTAAAGTCATTGCTGAAAAACTTATTACAGTAAAACAATAATAAAAACCGGAAGGAAGTGATTAGATGGCTATCCCATCTATTTCAGTATATAAAATGCCAATTGAATCAGAACTACCAAAAAATAAAGTGAATTGGATACCAGATCCGAAACGTGCAGTACTTTTAATTCATGACATGCAAGAATATTTTCTTGATGCATATAGCGATAAAGAATCACCAAAAGTAGAACTTATTTCAAATATTAAAATGATAAGAGAAAAATGTAAGGAACGTGGTATACCAGTTGTTTATACAGCGCAACCTGGTGGGCAAACGTTAGAACAACGAGGTTTATTACAAGACTTTTGGGGTGACGGTATTCCTGCTGGACCAGATAAAAAGAAAATTGTTGATGAACTTACTCCTGATGAGGATGATATATTCCTAACAAAATGGAGATATAGTGCATTTAAAAAGACAAATCTATTAGAAATTTTAAATGAACAAGGAAGAGATCAACTCATTATTTGCGGTATTTATGCGCATATTGGCTGCCTTTTAACAGCTTGTGAAGCATTTATGGATGGTATAGAGCCGTTCTTTGTAGCAGACGCAGTTGCTGATTTTTCACTAGAGCATCATAAACAAGCATTGGAGTATGCATCTAATAGATGTGCAGTAACGACATCAACAAACCTACTGTTAAACAATTTAAAAAGTGTAAAAGGTGAAGAGAGTGAAGGGGTCACTATACAGGAAGTGCATGAACTAGTTGCACAACTACTTCGTGAGCCAGTAGAGAGTATTGATATTGATGAGGACTTATTAAATAGAGGGCTTGATTCGGTCAGAATTATGAGTTTAGTAGAAAAGTGGCGTCGTGAAGGGAAAGAAATCACTTTTGCAGATTTAGCAGAACGTCCAACTGTTGCGGGTTGGTACAGTTTACTATCTTCACAAACAGCACAGGTGCTGTAACAAATAGACTACATAATAAAGGGGTAGTAAAGAATGCCTAACAGTCAAAAGATTCGTCATTCATTATCATCTGCGCAGTCTGGTATGTGGTTTGCGCAACAATTAGATCCGCTTAATCCAATTTATAATACTGGGGAATATGTAGAAATAAACGGAAATATTCATCAAGACATTTTTGAATTAGCTGTACGTAAAGTTGTAATGGAAGCGGAAGCACTTCATGTTCGTTTCGAAGAGGATGAAATTGGTCCATGGCAAGTTATTGAAGAATTACAGTTTCATATGCATTTCATTGACGTTCGTAAAGAAAAAAATCCTGAAGAAGCTGCTAAAGTATGGATGAAAAATGATTTATCTATGCCAGTCGATTTGCAAACAGATACATTATTTACTGAGGCACTTATTCAAGTTGAAAATAATCGGTTCTTTTGGTATCAGCGCATCCATCACATTGTGATGGATGGCTATGGATTTTCACTTCTTAGCCAAAAGGTAGCGAAAGAGTATACAACACTTATAGAAGAAACAAATAAGAAAGAGAAGCCATTTGGTTCTTTTGCGGAAATTGTACAAGAAGATATGGAGTATCGTGAGTCTAAACAATTTCAGGAAGATCGTACTTTTTGGTTAGAGAAGTTTGCAGATGAACCAGAAGTTGTAAGTTTAGCAGAACGCGCGCCGAGAACATCAAATGGATTTTTACGAGAAACAGCTTATTTATCCAGTTCTAGCACGAAAACTTTACTAGAAGATATGAATATTTCATTAACAAATTGGCCGGAATTTATTGTCGCTGTAACAAGTATTTATATGCATAAAGTAACAGGTACAAATGATATTGTTTTAGGTTTACCGATGATGGGGCGTCTCGGTTCAGCATCTATTTATACACCGGGTATGGTAATGAATTTAGTGCCACTTCGTCTCACTGTAACTCCAAATATAACTCTTTCGAAATTATTGCAGCAAGTTTCTAAAGAAATCCGAGACGTACGTCGTCATCATAAGTATCGTCATGAAGAATTAAGGAGAGATTTAAAGTTACTAGGTGAAAATCAAAGGTTATTTGGGCCGTTAGTGAATGTAATGCCTTTTGATTATGGGCTTAACTTTGCTGGGAATCGTGGTATTATACATAATTTATCAGCAGGACCAGTCGATGATTTATCGATAAATGTTTATAAACGTTTCGATGAAACTGAGCTAATGATTCATTTTGATGCGAATCCGGAAGTATATAATGGTGCGGAACTAGCATTGCATAAAGAAAGATTTATGAATGTATTAGAATTACTGATAAATGATTATGAAAAAGATGCGTCGATTGGAAGCATAAACATTACTCTTCCTGAAGAAAATCATAAAGTTTTATTCGAATGGAATGAAACTAAAGAAGCAGAAGAGATAATCTCTCTACCTATATTATTTGAAAAACAAGTACAAAAAAATCCAAATAAAATAGCAGTTACTTGTAACGGAATAAATCTTACGTATAAAGAGCTAAATGAACGGGCGAATGAACTAGCACACTATTTAGTAGAAGAAGGAATAGGGCCAAATCAGTTTGTAGCTTTAGTATTTCCAAGATCAATAGAAATGGTAGTTAGCATGCTAGCAGTTTTAAAGGCTGGTGCAGCATATTTACCAATAGATCCGGAATACCCAGCCGAGCGAATTGATTATATAGTAAATGATGCAAAACCAGTTTGTATCATCACACATTCATCTGTTTCATCAGCTTTAGTTAGAGAAAATGATATGAAAAAAATTGAATTAGATCGCGAAGAAACAGAACTAGCGTTAAAAGCATATTCTCATATGAATCTACCATTTAGAAATGATGAATCACTTTTAAACCCAGCTTATACAATTTATACTTCAGGATCAACAGGAAATCCAAAAGGTGTAATTGTTCCTATGAGAGCTTTAAGTAACTTTTTATTGGCTATGGACGATATGTTTTCATTACATGAAAACGATCATTTATTAGCAGTTACAACATTTGCGTTTGATATTTCAGCTCTTGAAATTTATTTACCTCTTATTAGTGGGGCAAGTATAACAATTGCTCAAAAAGAGGTAATTCAAGAACCTTCAGCGTTAACGGCATTGTTACAAGAAGAAAGAGTGACAATTATGCAAGCTACACCGACGCTCTGGCAGGCGTTAGTAACGGAATATCGAGAGAGGCTACAAGGACTGAATGTGCTCATTGGTGGCGAAGCTCTTCCAGCCAATTTAGCAAATACATTAAAAGAATTAGGTTGCACTATTACAAACTTGTATGGACCAACTGAAACGACTATTTGGTCTACTGTTATGAACATCGATGAAAGGGAAAGTGGTATACCTCCTATCGGAAAGCCAATTTGGAGTACAGACGTGTATGTACTAGATGAAGGGTTACAACCAGTTCCACCTGGAGTTATTGGTGAATTATATATTGCAGGTGCAGGACTTGCAAGTGGATATTTAGGAAAACCAGAGTTAACGGTTGAACGGTTTGTTGCAAATCCTTATGGAGAGCGAGGAGAGCGCATGTACCGTACTGGCGATCTTGTAAAATGGCGCAATGATGGTGTGCTAGAATACGTGAGCCGAGCAGATCATCAAATAAAAATCCGTGGTTTCCGAATTGAATTAGCTGAAATTGAAATGGCATTACAACGCCATGAAAATATTAAGCAAGCAGTAGTAATGGTACGAGAAGACCGTCCAAATGATAAACGAATCATCGCGTATATCGTTGCCGAAGAGAAGGAAACGATTCATCTTTCAGAAATTCGTTCTTATATTTCAGAAAGTTTAGCGAATTACATGGTGCCATCCGCATTTGTGTCGCTAGAAGAATTACCATTAACACCAAATGGAAAGGTTGATAGAAAGAAATTACCTGCTCCTGATTTTAATGGAATGAACAATGAGAGAGTTGCTAGAAATCCGAAAGAAGAAATATTATGTGATTTATTTGCAGAAGTACTTGGTGTTTCTCGTATTAGCATAGACGATAATTTCTTTGAAATGGGTGGCCATTCGCTTCTTGCATCGCGTTTAATGACAAGAATTCGTGAAACGTTAAGTGTTGAATTAGGAATTGGAAAACTATTTGAATCGCCAACTGTTGCTGAACTAGCGAAGCAATTGGGGCAAGCCAAAAATGCTAGACCAGCTATTAAGAAAGTAAGTAGACCAAGTGAAGTTCCGCTTTCATTTGCACAGCGTAGGTTATGGTTCTTACATTGTTTAGAAGGTCCAAGCCCTACTTATAATATCCCGTTAGTCATTCGTTTGTCTGGAAAGTTGAATGAGGACGCATTACAAGGTGCCTTTTATGATGTAGTCGAGAAACATGAAACACTGAGAACAATTTTCCCTAACATATTAGGTAGTTCCTATCAGAAAATTTTAGATATGGAAGATTTAAATCTAGAAATGATTAAAACAAAAATATGTAAAGAGAAATTAGAAAGTGTGCTTGCAGAGGCGGTAAGATATAGCTTCAACCTTGATGTTGAGCCAGCAGTTCGTTTGCAACTATTTACAGTGAATGAAGACGAACATGTATTGCTAATTTTATTGCACCATATTGTAGGGGATGGCTGGTCATTACAACCGTTAACGAGAGACTTTACAACGGCATATAAAGCACGATGTCAAGGTGACAGCGTACAGATGGAAACACTTCCAGTTCAATACGCAGATTATGCACTTTGGCAACAGCAATTACTTGGTGATGAAACTACACCAGAAAGTCTCATTTCAACACAATTAGATTTTTGGAAGAAGGAGCTAGAAGGTTTACCGGACAAAATGGAGTTACCTACAGATTACCAGCGTCCAGTTGAAACGAGTTACCGCGGAGAAACAATTCATTTTCATATAGATGCAGGTATGCATAGTAGGTTAGTAGAGCTTGCACGGAAAAATGGAGTTAGTTTGTTTATGGTACTGCAAGCAGGACTAAGTGCGCTATTTACAAGATTAGGTGCAGGTACCGATATACCAATCGGTAGTCCGATTGCTGGAAGAAATGATGATGCTCTCTCTGACATAGTCGGTTTATTTGTAAATACATTAGTGTTACGTACAAATACATCAGGAGATCCAAGCTTTAAAGAATTATTAAATAGAGTGAAGCAAACAAATCTTGTAGCTTATGAAAATCAAGATGTACCATTTGAACGACTTGTTGAAGTATTAAATCCAGTACGTACTCGAAATAGTCATCCGCTGTTTCAAGTTATGTTTGCTTTCCAAAATACTCCAGAAGCAACCTTTGATGCTCCGGATATAGAAGCGAGCCTTGAAATTCAAAGCGTTGGCTCTGCGAAATTTGATTTAACATTTGAAATTAGCGAGAGTAACGGAGTTGATGGTACTCCAAACGGCTTACATGGATTGTTAGAGTTTAGTACTGATTTATATAAACGTGAAACTGTACAAAAATTAATAGAACGATATATTTTATTATTAGATGATGCAGCGGAGAATCCTGATCAATCAATTGGTAGATTAGAAATATTAACGTTACCAGAGAAAAATACAGTGTTAGAAAAGTGGAATGGTGGTTTTCAAATTGTACCAGAAATGACATTGTCGCAATTATTTGAAAAGCAAGTTCATATAAATCCAAATTCTATTGCTGTCGTCTTTAAAGATGAAAAGTTAACTTATGAAGAGTTAAATAAAAAAGCGAATAAAATAGCTCGTTTGCTAATAGCAAAAGGAATTGGTCCCGATCAACTCGTTGCTTTAGCAATGCCAAGATCTTTAAATATGGTTGTGAGTTTACTTGCGGTTCTTAAAGCAGGAGCAGGTTATCTTCCATTGGATCCAGATTACCCGTCTGATCGTATTTCATTTATGCTCCACGATGCGAAACCATCCTGTGTTTTAACAAATTTAGATGTGGAAGTTGAATGTGATGAGGAACTGAAAATTTTAGTTGATGATGTAAAAGTAATAGAAGAAATTGAGAAATATAGTGAAGACAATATTGATGAAATGGAGCGCTTGAAACCATTAACTCCTTCACATATTGCTTACGTTATTTATACATCAGGTTCAACAGGTAGACCGAAAGGCGTTATGATACCTCATCAAAACGTGGTAAGACTTTTAGGAGCAACTGATCATTGGTTCCAATTTGACGCAGACGATGTGTGGACGATGTTCCATTCATACGCTTTTGATTTCTCAGTTTGGGAAATTTGGGGACCTTTATTATATGGAGGACGTTTAGTCGTAGTGCCACATAGTGTGAGTCGCTCACCGAAAGAATTTTTACAGCTTCTTGTTAAAGAAAAGGTAACTGTTTTAAACCAAACTCCATCAGCGTTCTATCAATTGATGCAAGCAGATCGTGAAAATGAAGAGATTGGCCAAAAATTATTTTTACGATATGTTGTTTTTGGAGGAGAAGCACTTGAGCTAAGTCGCTTAGAAGATTGGTATAGTCGACATTCTCATAATGCACCAAAGCTTATTAATATGTACGGTATTACGGAGACGACAGTACATGTTAGTTATATTGAATTAGACGAAACTATCGTCTCTTTACGAGCAAACAGTTTAATTGGGTGTAGTATACCTGATCTTAAAGTGTATGTGTTAGACAACTATTTACAACCCGTGCCACCAGGAGTAGTTGGAGAAATGTATGTTGCAGGCGCAGGGCTTGCTCGTGGATATTTAGGAAGAGCAGGTTTAACTGCAGAACGTTTTATTGCAGATCCATTTGGCAAGCCAGGTACAAGAATGTATCGTACTGGAGACTTAGCACGTTGGCGTCAAGATGGGACGCTAGATTATATAGGACGCGCAGATCACCAAATAAAAATTCGCGGATTCCGAATTGAATTAGGAGAAATAGAAGCGGTAATAATGAAACACCCTAAAGTTGAGCAAGTAGCGGTTATTGTACGGGAAGATCAACCAGGAGATAAACGATTGGTTTCTTATATCGTCGCATCAAATAATGAAATGATTGATACGAATGAAATGCGTAAGTATGCTGGAGATAGTTTACCAGATTACATGGTTCCATACGCTTTTGTAGTAGTAAATGAGTTGCCTTTAACTCCAAACGGTAAATTAGATAGAAAGGCATTGCCAGCCCCAGAATTTATCGCATCATCTTCTAGTCGTGGACCAAGAACACCGCAAGAAGAAATGTTATGTGACTTGTTTACAGAAGTACTAAGTGTACCTCAAATTGGAATTGATGACGGATTCTTTGATCTAGGTGGCCATTCACTTCTTGCAGTGCAGCTTATGAGCCGTATTAAAGAAGCGCTTGGGGTAGAATTAAATATCGGAACTTTATTTGCAGCACCTACTGTTGCAGGTCTTGCTGAAAGACTTGAAGTGGGAAATGGACAAAGTGCACTCGATGTGTTGCTTCCATTACGAGCAAGCGGAGACCAATTGCCACTATTTTGTGTACACCCAGCAGGTGGATTAAGTTGGTGCTATGCAGGACTTATGAAATCTTTAGGAACAAATTATCCAATCTACGGTGTCCAAGCACGTGGTATCGCTAAAAATGAAGAACTTCCAAAAAGTTTAGAGGAGATGGCAGCGGATTATTTAAAACACGTTCGTGAAGTACAGCCTCACGGACCATATCGTTTACTCGGTTGGTCACTTGGAGGAAATGTTGTGCATGCAATGGCGGCGCAACTGCAAAATGAAGGGGAAGAAGTAGACTTACTCGTTATGCTAGATTCTTATCCTGGTCACTTTTTACCGAATACGGAAGCACCTACTGAAGAAGAAGCATTAATCGCATTACTTGCTTTAGGGGGATACGATCCAGATAACATGGATGGTAAACCACTTACGATGGAAAGTGCAGTAGAAATACTTCGTAAAGATGGAAGTGCATTAGCAAGTCTTGAAGAAGAGACTATTTTGAATTTGAAAGAAACATATGTAAATTCGGTAGGATTGTTAGGGAAATATGTACCGAAAGTTTATAACGGAGATATTTTATTCTTTAGATCTACTGTTATACCAGACTGGTTTGATCCTATTTCTCCAAATACGTGGCTAAATTATTTAGATGGGCAAATTGTGCAATACGATATTGATTGTAGACATAAAGATTTATGTCAACCAGGACCACTTACAGAAATTGGACAAGTATTAGCGAAATATTTGCAGGATAAGAAAGGGGTAAGTACAGTATGACGAATCCATTTGAAAATGATAATTACACATATAGAGTATTAAAAAATGAGGAGGGCCAGTATTCTCTCTGGCCTGTCTTTCTTGACGTACCTATTGGTTGGAATGTTGTACATGAAGAGGCTAGTAGAAATGATTGTTTACAATATGTTGAAAATAACTGGGAAGATTTGAATCCAAAAAGTAATCATGTGGGCGAAAAAATATTAGTAGGAAAACGATAATGAAGGCAAAAATAAATCCAAAAGTAGTTGTAAGTATCGTATATATAACAGCGATGTTTATGGCTGCGATGGATGCAACAATTGTGAATGTAGCACTCCAAACAATAAGTAAAGAATTACAAGTACCTCCATCTGCAATGGGGACTGTTAATGTTGGGTATTTAGTTAGCTTAGCTGTTTTCCTTCCGATTTCTGGTTGGTTAGGAGATCGCTTCGGTACGAAAAGAGTATTTCTAACCGCTCTTTTCGTATTTACAACTGCGTCTGCATTATGTGGAATAGCGAACGATATTACTTCATTGAATCTTTTTCGCATCATGCAAGGTGCTGGCGGGGGGCTTTTAACACCAGTTGGGATGGCGATGTTATTTCGAACATTTTCACGGGAGGAAAGGCCGAAAATTTCAAGATTTATTGTGTTGCCAATTGCTGTAGCACCGGCAGTAGGACCAATTATTGGCGGTTTTTTTGTAGATCAAATGTCTTGGCGCTGGGCATTTTATATTAATGTACCGTTTGGAATCGTAGCGTTACTGTTCGGTCTACTATTTTTAAAAGAGCATATTGAAAAATCAGCTGGTCGCTTTGATTCTCTTGGTTTTATTCTTTCAACACCAGGATTTTCGATGCTAATCTATGCGCTCAGTCAAGGACCATCAAAAGGATGGGTTTCCCCAGAAATTATAAGTACTGGAATAGCTGGGATTGTATTCATTACATTGTTTATCATTGTTGAACTTAAAGTAAAGCAACCGATGTTAGATTTACGCTTATTAAAAGAACCTGTTTTTAGAAAGATGAGTCTTATTTCATTGTTTTCATCCGCTGGTTTACTAGGAATGTTATTTGTTTTTCCTCTTATGTATCAAAATGTAATAGGAGTTTCCGCATTGGAATCAGGCCTTACGACATTCCCAGAGGCGATTGGGTTAATGATATCGTCACAGATTGTACCATGGTCATATAAGAAATTAGGAGCTCGTAAAGTAATTTCTATTGGGTTAATTTGTACGGCGATTATCTTTGTTTTATTAAGTTTTGTAAATCACGATACGAATCCATGGCAAATACGGGCATTATTGTTTGGCATAGGTATTTTCTTAGGCCAGTCTGTTGGAGCAGTTCAATTTTCTGCATTTAACAATATAGCGCCACCTTCTATGGGGAGAGCAACGACTATATTTAATGTGCAAAATCGATTAGGATCTGCATTAGGAGTTGCTGTTTTAACTAGCATATTATCTGGATTTGGAAGTAATGAAATACAGAATTATACACAGTCAGATTTCATACCATATCAAGCTGCATTAATTGGATCTGCAATATTTTTACTCGTAGCATTACTATTTTCTTTACGTATTTCTGATAAAGAAGTAATGTCAAATAAGAAGAAAAAGCCGTTACCCGTATTACAAAAAGAGAAAGAAGTTGTAAATGAATAAGTTATATCATGATAGTATTCTTTTGGAATAAAGTGATATTCGTACTAAGAAGGGGAGAGTTTACATGATAGAAAGTAAAGTTGTAGATTCTATACCAACTCTTAATGAGAATGATTGTCAAATATGGTGGGCAAGAATTTCAGATTTACAATCATGGCATTACAATTTACTAAATGATGTTGAACGAGAGAAAGCAAATTCATATCATCATTCGGTAGATCGTGCACGATTTATAATAGGTTGTGTAATTAGTAGATTAGTTCTTGGAAAGATACTTTCTATGTCGCCAGTCCAAGTACCGATTGATCGAATGTGCCCAGTATGTAAGTTACAACATGGTAGACCACAATTACCAGAAGGCATGCCGCAAATATCTGTTTCACATTCGGGTGAGTGGGTTGTTGTTGCATTTACAAAATCTGCACCTGTAGGCGTTGATGTTGAACAAATGAATCCAAATGTAAATGTAATGAAAATGGCAGAAGGCGTATTAACAGACATTGAAAAAGCGCAAGTTATGAAATTACCTAATGGACAGAAAATAGAAGGTTTTTTAACATATTGGACTAGAAAAGAAGCAGTGCTAAAAGCAACAGGTGAAGGACTAATGATTTCACCAGTGGATATTATTATATCAGCCCCAAATGATCCTCCAAACTTGCTAGTTTTTAAGGATAGACAAGAGTTAGTAGAAAATACAGTGATGAGAGATTTAAGGCCAAGTGTAGATTATATGGCTTCAATTGCAATATTTAGTAAAGAAGTCACCGAAATCACACAGTTGGATGCAGTAGCGCTTTTAAATTATAAAGAAGTTTAATAAAATATTTTATAGAAGAGGTGTTCCTCATGCTAGTAGCGGAAAATAGAACAAATGAATTCACTTATAATGTACAAGCAATTAAAAACATTTTATTTTCTGGAGATACATCATCTATTCATGCTTTAGAAAAGCTTTTGAATGATACAGTTCAGTTTGACGTTCTCGAACAAGAGGTAATTGATAGACAGTACATCCCGAAAGAAGCAAAGAATTTCTTTGCTAAAAACGGAACATTTCTTTACCGTGTATCCAATGTTAGTTATAAAGGGAAAGTATTATCTGAAAACCTCATTTTTGCGGATACCACGTTTTTACCACATACAATTAAGAGTGAGTTAGAGAGTGGAAACATTCCAGTTGAAAAACTTATAGAAAAGATGGAAGTAAGAAGGAACGTATTATATGAAGGATATCAGCCTTCTGGAAATATTATTGAATTGTTTGATGGATGCTCTGTTACAGCGAATGTGTATCCAACTAGAAAATATCAAATTGTAAGTAACTGCAAATGCATATTTTATATTTGTGAAGTATATCATGCTGAGAATATAAAGGGATTACTGAAATAAACAAGAAACCAGCCTATAAAATGGCTGGTTTCTTGTTTATTTCACAGCTTCTTTTAACTCTTTACCTGCTTTAAATGCAGGAACTTTACCAGCAGCGATTTGAATTTCTTCGCCAGTTTGCGGATTACGCCCTGTACGAGCAGATCTTTCACGTACTTCAAAAGTTCCAAAGCCAATTAATTGAACTTTATCGCCAGACTGTAATGCAGTAGCAATTGTGTCAAATACAGATTGTACAGCTGCAGAAGCATCCTTTTGAGAAATATCAGCTGATTGTGCTACATTTTTAATTAATTCTGTTTTATTCATGTTTTCACCTCATAAAAAAATATTTTGGAATGAATGATTTAGTATAATAGATAGTAAAGAAAAAGCTATTTATATTGTTAGAAAGAATGCTATATAGTTATGTTAATTTCGTTGCAAGAAACTGAATCCCTGCTAATATTTAGGGATTAATTGAGAATTGATGCATAGAAAACGCTGTAATATGAGGATGAGGGGGAATATACGGATGATTTTTCGTGAAAAAAATGAGAAAGAAAGCATATTAATTCGTCAACATGATCATGGTTTTTTAGCTGGAGAGATTGCAAAGCATATAAAAGAAGATTTTTTTGAAAATGACACATACTTAAAAGAGACGATTGATGCAATATATGAGCATGATAGAGGATGGATAGAGCTTGATAAAGTTCCAATTTTGAATGATGCTAAAAATATCCCATATACATTTATGGATTGTCCAAGCCCGTTACGTTTTGTTTTTTATACGATTGGTTTGAATGAAATTGAAAATTCTAATCCATATGGGGCATTGCTTTGCAGTAAACATTTTTTATCATTTCCACTAAACGAGGAAGACGAGGAGATGATGTCATTTTATAAACATGAATTGGAACGACAAAAAAGAGTGCTGAAAACATTAACAAAAGAACAATTTGCGATGTTCGATAAACATTATAGATTATTAAAGTTTTGCGATGAACTTTCTTTATATGTATGTATGAATAAACCTGGTGTAGAAAAGGAAGATGAAATTGGTTTGTTTAAAGATGGTTTTGAAGGAACAGAAATGTTTAATAGTAAGGGGGAGAAACCTATTCAAGCTGAATGGGTGAATAAGGAAACTATTCGGATTACACCGTTTCCATTTCAAACGGAATTTCATACGTATGTAAAATATAAAACTATAAATAAACGAGAAATTGAAGAGAAAGGAATTGCAAAGACCGATAGAGAATCAAAAATGAAGAAACAAACCATTCGTTTCATACAATAAGGAGGCGATTGAGATTGAAAGAGTACATGTTAAAACAGGTGGATTACCACGCTTGGGCTAATATACGATTATTCGAGCGACTAAAAGAATTACCAAACTATGAGACGATTTTTACTGAACAGATACAGAGCGTATTCCCATCAATTAAGGATACTTTCGCGCATATTTATATTACAGATCAAGTGTGGTTACACATATTGCATGGTAAAAGTATGAATGAAGCAATACAAGACCGAGAAAATTTACGAAAACAAATCGAAAATAAATCGTTACATGAATTAGAAAAAATGTTTGAAAACATGGCAAAACAATATAAAGAATTTTTAAGTACAATACAAGATGTGAATGCTGTATTTGTTATTGAAAATCCATATGTAGGGAAATTAGAAACTTCAATTTTAGAGTTAGTGCAACATGTCGTAAATCATGGTACATATCATAGAGGAAATATAACAGCAATGATTCGTCAACTTGGTCATTCGTCGACAATGATGGATTTTGTACTGTATTTACATATGGTTAAAAAGCAGGGAGAGTAATATAGTTTGTAAGAAGGAGAGACTTTCATTGTAAAAGTCTCTCCTTCTATTTTATCCCGCATGAATGGTAGATCGACAGTTTAAAGTTTTAAGACGCTTTATTTTCTTGTAATTGCTTAGCGTATTGTACCGCTTTATATGCATTGACTCTACCGTTTTTCCAGTACGTACCTGTACCACTAATTTTATCAGAAGTTGACTCAATAATTTGGCGGATTTGTGTATTGCTATATCCTTGATTTGCTAAAAGAGCAGCGACTCCTGCAACATGAGGTGTTGCCATAGATGTACCACTTAATGATTGATACGTGCTTCCTTTATATGTGGAATATATATTTGAACCTGGTGCTGCAACGTCTACCCAGCTACCATAAGTAGAAAATGAAGATTTTTTATCTGATTGATCTGTAGAAGCAACTGCAATTACTTCGCTGTAATAAGCAGGATAATTAGCTTTTGTATTTCCAGCATTTCCAGCAGCTGCAACAATAACAGAGCCTTTATTCCATGCATATTGAACGGCTTGTTGTAATGCAGTACCACCATTTGGAGCTCCTAAACTTAAACTAATTACTTTTGCACCCGAATCAGCAGCTTCTCGAATACCTTGTGCTACAGCATCAAGAGTACCACTTCCTTGATTATCTAATACGCGGACAGCATAAATTGAAGTTTGTGGGGCAACACCGGCAATTCCGACACTGTTATTTGTAAGTGCTCCAGTAATTCCAGCGCAATGTGTACCATGACCATTACCATCATCAGATGTATTGTCGTTATCAACATAATCATGCCCGTAAATTACTTTCGAAGCCAAATCAGGGTGTGAGCCTTGAACTCCTGTATCAATAATAGCTACTTTTACACCGGGATCACTTCGTTGGCTATCCCAAGCTTGTGGAGCTTGAATCTTTTGTAATCCGTATTGATTATTAAAATATGGGTCGTTTGGAGTCCAAAAGGCGTGAACGTAATAATTCGGTTCTGCATATTCTACATCTGGATTATTTTTATAACTCTTTATTTTTTCTTTTACAGTACCTTTTGAAAATTGTACGACTTCAAAACCTAACTTATCATCTTTAGATAAGACAGTAGCTCCGACAGATTTATGAAAAGATTGCACATTATTTAAAGATGCATTTTGTTTGAACTTAACGATTAATTGGTTAGGAACGTAATCAGTAGATGATGTTTCAGCGCTTGAAGTATTCGTGTTAAAGAAGAAACCACCAATAATAAATGACAAAACAGATAGGAAAACAATGATTTTGTTTTTCAAAAGATTTTTCCTCCCTTTTCTTGGATGAGTTTTTCAGCGACACTTTAATGTCGCATTCCTTTTCAACTATATAGTTAGACCATACGATTTATGACATTTATGTGAAAAACTTTTGGAGGAATAAAAAGGAGTAAACATTGATATAAATATATTTTTAATGATAGTAATTAAGTAAAAGAGGGAATGAAAAAAGGAATGCTCATCATGTATGAGTCATTCCTTTTTTTAGATTAACTTGCCTGTTTTTTATTATTTTCTTTCAATTTCTCTGCTTGTAAAAAGCGATTCGTTTCAGCAACAACAATACTACTTAATCCAATTAGACCAATTAAGTTTGGAATTGCCATAAGTCCATTTGCAATATCAGCAAATGTCCATACGATTCCTAGCTTTAAATTAGCACCAATAGCAATCATGACAATAAAGATTGCTTTATAATATTTAACTGCACTTTCTCCGAATAAATAAGCCACACATTTCTCACCGTAATATGACCAGCCTAAAATAGTAGAGTAGGCGAATAAAATAATTGCGATACCGAGAATCATACTACCTGCAGTACCGAATACAGATTGGAACGCAAGTGTTGTAGCTTCAACGCCAGTTTTACCAGATTTCCATGCACCTGTAGTAATTAATACTAGTCCTGTAATTGTACATACAATAAACGTATCTAGAAAAGTACCCGTCATTGACACTAAAGCTTGCTTTGCAGGAGAATCTGTTTTTGCAGCCGCCGCGGCAATAGGGGCACTCCCTAAACCAGCTTCGTTCGCAAATACGCCGCGCGCCATTCCAATTTGAATAGCTGATGCAACTGTGGCACCGATAAAACCACCAGCAGCTGCAGTACCGTTAAAGGCACCAGAAAAAATGAGTGAAAATGCTTCTGGAATTTGATCGTAGTGATAGAAAATAATAATAAGACCAGCAATGATATAAAAGAAAGCTTTAATAGGAACGACATATCCTGTCACTTTCCCGATTTTTTTTACACCGCCTAAAATAACGATAGCGATTAAAAATGACATTACTATACCAGTTAAAGCAGGGGGGAAAGAGAAATTAATTCGCATGGCCTCTGCAACTGAATTAGATTGCACCATATTACCGATACCGAAAGAAGCAGTTGTACCGAATATAGCGAATAAAACTGCAAGCCATTTCTTACCTAAGCCACGTTCTAAATAGTACATGGGTCCACCTGAATATTCACCGTTTTCATTACTAACACGGTATTTCACCGCAAGAATTGCTTCAGCATATTTTGTTGCCATACCAAACAAAGCAGTAATCCACATCCAAAAGATTGCCCCGGGACCACCAATCGTTACAGCAGTTGCAACACCAGCTATATTTCCCATACCAATCGTTGCCGCCATAGCGGTCATAAGTGCTTGGAAGTGGCTAATATCTCCAGAGGAAGATGTATCTTCTGATTTTTTAAAAGCTAGTTTGTGAGCGTATAATAGTTTACTAAACTGTAAACCTTTTAAACGCACTGTGAGAATAATACCAGTACCAACGAGTAACAACAATGTTGGTAATCCCCACACATAGTGATTGATTTGTTCTAATACTTTACTTACTGTCTCCATCTTTATTCTCCTTTTTTAGAAAAAATAAAAACCACTTCAAATAAATGAAATGGTCTCTGGAGAAACAAGGGATAGAAAAATAAACCGATACAAATCGGCATTTTCTTTCGCTTGTCTCTGTCCTTTTACCTGAGAGATTATCCGCTATAGTAGCGGATTTGCTCCTTCGGTGCTCGTTTTCCTCTACGCTATTAAAGCGAGAGGGAGTCTCTCCAGAGATTCGTCCCCATGCAGTTCTACTTGTAAACAAGACCTGAGAGTTTCAAAGTCGGTTAACAACTTTTTGCCCCGTCGGTAGATCAATAGACCTTCTCCTGAATGGTTCATCCGAATTATAAAATTAATAACCTATACGAAATGAATGTGTATAAGATCAATAAAAACATTATAGATATACAATTAGTGAAATGCAATCATTTTTTATTTTAAAATAGTAAAGAATTCTATTTTTTCGAAAGTCCTAATTTCTCTTCAACTTCAGTTAAAGTAGATAAAGCAATAACAATATGTTGATCCGCAAGCCCTAAAGCATGTTTAGTATTTTCAATTGTTGCACTGTTTAGAGTAGAGTTAGTGGCCCCGTCTATAATTAAATCTGCCGCGTTTTTCATAAATTTAGAAGCAGCCTTAAATTCAGTTGTGAAATAAACTAGTTGTTCTTGTATTTGTACTTCTGATATATCTTCTTTAATTTTCAAAGTGTCTATTTCATTCATAATGTTTTCATATTGTTTGGAAACAGCATTCATTGTAATTAATAGTTTATTTCGATCTACTGAATCTCCATTCGTGTTAATCTCTTCCCAAGCAGGCAACCAATCTTTTTCGATGATGTCATTATAATTAGTAGTCAATTTATTAATTTTAGGTTGCAATTTAGTTTTGAAAGTTTTTGTATCCGCTGTTTCTACAGTTGCTTTTTCGTTGTTATTTTTACCATTAGTAACGTAGAAAATTGTACCGAAAATGATGAAAATAGAAATAACAACTGTCCATTTAGTAAAAAGTAATTTCTGCAATATGTAACGCCTCCAAAATTTAAAAACTTATAATTATAATATATAACAATAATGCTGTTTAAAGTAGAGAAAATAGGTTAGAAATGATTTAAATTATATATTTTCTATACAAAAATAATGAAAGTTATATGTGAGAAAAGAGGATTTTTAGTGAAAATGAATAGAAGAAAACTAGTTTCAAATATTTCAATGGCGATGTTATTAGTTGGCTTATTTGCACTCATATATCTGGACAAAGAATCTAAAATTCCAGTACCAATTTCAGCAATACATATTAACAATAATAAGCAAGAGGATTATAAATATATAAGTGTAATGCCAATTACAAAGGCGAGTGGATGGGAGAACTTAGGGGAAAACGGGCATACTGTTACTTTTAAAGAAGGGGAGAGGAATGTAACTGTAATACATTATCTGGGAGAACTAACGTATTATTTATTTGAGAAAAAGGTGAATATGGGAGATAAGATAAAGATGTAATTCGTTAAGGATTACATCTTTTCTTTTGATTCTGAATTATTTGAAATAAAATCAGATAGATGGTTTGATAGATGTAGTGATAAATATGATAAGTTCTATATGTTGATAAAAAGCAATGAAGAGACCATAAAAATATTATGTAAACTAAAAAGTTGTAAGTGGAAGAGAAATTATATCCTAAGGGGGAACTAAAAATGTTGTTAAAAACAATATACTGTAAGGTAGAAGAAGAGAAAAAAGAGTTATTTTCAAAAGCACAAGAAAAATGGCGTGATATACAGCATCTAGATGGATTTCATGGACAATTTGGTGGATGGAATGAAGATGAGGCATGTGTATTTACTTTATGGGAAGATAGAAGTGCATATCAATCATTTATGAATGGTGCTCACGATACCATTTATATAAATAGTAATCAAGAGGATACATTTCTTTCATGTGAAATTGAACTATTTCAAACGTTGTATGATATAACTGATATGCCTTTAAAAAAAGTTGTTACAGAAGGATCATTCGTAAGAGTTGCTATATGTGATGTAAAGGTAGAAATGAAACAGCAGTTTTTACATAAGCAAGAAACAATTTGGAATAAAGGAATGGAAAATGTAAAAGGGATGTTAGGTGGAGTAGTTGGGAAGTCTTTAAAAAATGAAAATCGTTACATCGTGTTAACTTATTGGAAAGATGGAATGGCGCGTCAAAATTATGTAGAAGAGATTTTCCCTGAGTTGTATAAACTAGCTAATACCCATGAAGATATAGAAGATATAAGAGGTAAACAAGTTGTATGTAAGGAAGAATGGTTTGTATATTAAGCACGGAAAAAGTGCATAAATGAATGTATAATAAAGATATTTTCTTATAAATAAGTAATTAATAGAAGACGTTATATGCCCTTTCATGTTAATATATTTAAGTTATAATAGGAGGCTTACCCTTTTGTATTGTACGGTAGTAGCAGTGTGAGCTTGAAATTTTTTTAGAAAAGGATGTGCCTAATTTGCGTATCAATAAATTTATTAGTGAAGCTGGAAAAGCGTCTCGACGTGGAGCAGATAAATTAATTAATGAGAGAAGAGTAATTATTAACGGTAAGGTTGCAAAAATTGGTGACCAAGTAAATCCAGGTGATGATGTACGCGTAAATGGAGAGCAACTTCGTATTGCTCGAGATCACGTATATATCGCTTTAAATAAACCAGTAGGTATTACATGTACGAGTGAAAAATCAGTAAAAGGTAATATTATCGATTTAGTGAATCATCCATTACGAATTAGTCACATTGGACGTCTAGATAAAGACTCAGACGGTTTAATTTTGTTAACGAACGATGGTGATATCGTTAATGAAATTTTACGTGCTGAAAACAAACATGAGAAAGAATATATCGTTTCAGTAGATAAGCCAATTACACCTGATTTCTTAGAAAAAATGGCAGCTGGTGTGAAAATTTTAGGAACGAAAACTCTTCCTTGTGAGATCACACAGTTATCAAAATATGAGTTCAAAATTATTTTAACACAAGGGCTAAATCGCCAAATTCGCCGTATGTGTGAAGCTTTAGGTTATCAAGTATACACGTTAAAACGTACGAGAATTATGAATATTGAATTGAATAATTTACCCGTTGGACAGTGGAGAGATTTAACGAAGAAAGAGAAACGCCGTCTATTTGCAGACTTAAATTACGAACCACAAGATTGGTAAAAGTGAGAAGAGGAAACCAAAAATTTAGTTTTGGTTTCTTTTTTTATTAAATAAAAAATCTTTTTTAAACACTTGCAAAAATAAAATGAATAAGATATAGTGAATAACAATTAATGGATGTACTTATAAAAGCAAAGAAAAGGACACGAGTTATTTTCCCCGGTTATACAGAGAAGGAAGGAAAGCTGAGAACTTCCTAACGCAGAAAAATAACTTACCACCTTAGAGCTGCACTAGGGAAACGAAGTATCTAGTGCCGTGTAAGCGACGTTATCGCAAAAGAAGCCATTGCATTTTGTAATGGGAAATCTGGGTGGAACCACGGATATAAGCATATTCGTCCCTATTTTAGGGATGAATATGCTTTTTTTGTATTCAATTTCATAATAAGCGAAGAAAAGGACACGAGTTATTTTCCCCGGTTATACAGAGAAGGAAGGAAAGCTGAGAACTTCCTAACGCAGAAAAATAACTTACCACCTTAGAGCTGCACTGGGGAAATGAAGTATCTAGTGCCGTATAAACGACGTTACCGTAAAAGAAGCCATTGTATATTTACAATGGGAATCTGGGTGGAACCACGGGTATAAGCACGCTCGTCCCTATTTTAGGGATGAGTGTGCTTTTTATTATGAAATGGAGAGATGAAAAATGAAAGAACAAATGATTGAAATTAAATTTCCAGATGGTAGCGTTAAAGAATTTGTAAGAGGAATTACTTTAGAAGAAATTGCTGGATCCATTAGCAGTAGTTTGAAAAAGAAAGCAGTAGCGGGGAAAGTAAATAATCAGTTATATGATTTACGCCGAAATATTGAAGAAAATGCGGCAGTAGAAATCGTAACTATAGATTCAAATGAAGGGGTAGAAATTGCAAGACACTCTGCGGCACATATTTTAGCGCAAGCTGTAAAAAGATTGTATGGTGATATAAAACTTGGAGTAGGGCCTGTGATTGAAAATGGTTTTTATTATGATATGGATCTTCCGAGTAGTGTAAATGTAGAAGATTTACCGAAAATCGAAAAAGAAATGAAAAAAATTATAAATGAAAATATAAAAATAGAGCGAGTTGAAGTTTCACGAGAAGAGGCAAAAAAATTGTTTCAAGAAATGAATGATCATCTGAAATTAGAATTGTTAGAGGCAATTCCTAGTGGGGAAAGTGTAACACTATATAAACAAGGTGAATTTGTAGATCTATGTAGAGGACCACATTTACCGTCAACAGGCTATTTGAAAGCCTTCCAATTAACTCACGTTTCAGGTGCATATTGGCGAGGAGATAGTAACAATCAAGTGCTTCAGCGTATATATGGCGTTGCATACTCTTCTCAAAAAGAATTAGAAGAGTATTTACATTTCGTTGAAGAAGCAGCAAAGAGAAATCATCGCAAATTAGGTAGTGAGCTGGAGTTATTTATGTTTTCTGAAGAGGCTCCTGGAATGCCATTTTATTTACCGAAAGGACAGATTATCCGAAATGAATTAGAAGCATTTTTAAGAGAAATTCAAAAAGAGTATAAGTATCAAGAAGTACGTACTCCGTTTATGATGAACCAAGAATTATGGGAGAAATCAGGGCACTGGGGACATTACAAGGATAACATGTATTTCTCAGAGGTAGACAATAAAAGCTTTGCATTAAAACCGATGAACTGCCCAGGACATATGTTGATGTTTAAAAATAAATTACATTCTTATCGTGAATTACCAATTCGTATGTGCGAGTTCGGTCAAGTACACCGACACGAATTTAGCGGGGCATTAAACGGATTATTAAGAGTCCGTACTTTCTGCCAAGATGATGCTCATTTATTTGTAACTCCAGAACAAATTGAAGATGAAATTAAATCCGTAATGGCGCAAATTGATTACGTTTATAAAACTTTTGGATTCGAATATGAAGTAGAGCTTTCAACTCGCCCAGAAGATTCAATGGGTGATGATCAGTTATGGGAGCAAGCAGAGGCGTCATTAGCAAATGTATTACATTCATTGAATTATAAATATAGACTAAATGAAGGTGACGGTGCATTTTACGGACCGAAAATCGATTTTCATATTAAAGACGCTTTAAATAGAAGTCATCAGTGCGGTACAATCCAGCTAGATTTCCAAATGCCAGAGAAGTTTGATTTAAATTATATAGATGAGAAGAATGAAAAAAGAAGGCCAGTTGTTATTCACAGGGCAGTATTAGGATCTTTAGATCGTTTCTTAGCAATATTAATTGAGCACTTTGGAGGTGCGTTCCCGGCGTGGATGGCACCAGTTCAAGTGAAAGTCATTCCAGTTTCGAATGCAGTCCATGTACAATATGCTGATGAGGTTGTGGATAAATTAGCACAAGCTGGCGTTCGTGTCGAAAGAGATGTACGAGATGAAAAGTTAGGATATAAAATAAGAGAAGCACAAATGCAAAAAGTTCCGTATGTTCTTGTTATTGGGGATAAGGAAATGGAGAACGGAGCTGTAAATGTACGTAAATATGGGGAAGAAAAATCAGAAGTTGTTGAACTAAATGGATTTGTGGAAAGTATGAAAGAGGAAATAAATAATCGGAAATAGAGTTTAAAGAGAAAACACACCAATTCATAATGGTGTGTTTTCTTTTTTACCTTACAAAAATGTAAGGTAAATGTAAGCGAAATCGAAGGAACGAGTTTTAGAAAAATGAGAATATGAAGTAGGAAACAGGTTCATGTAGTCTGTGTAACTCTAATAGGATGAATAATTAAAAAACTCTTAAGAATTTACATGAGAAAAAAATAAGAAATATGTGAGAAATTCATTTTATACAAAAGGGATGGAGTGAAAGAGATGTCAACAAATGTAGTTACTGTAGAAAGTGTGGAAAAAACGTATGGGAAAAGAAATGAGAATCAGTCAAAAGCATTAAGGGGTGTGTCATTAAATATTAAAGAAGGGGAATTTGTTGGGATTATGGGTCCTTCTGGATCTGGAAAAACAACTTTATTGAATGTGATTAGTACATTGGATCAAGCGACAGGTGGTAGTGTGACAATAGCTGGTACAAATATTACTTCTATGAAGGGGAATGCATTATCAGATTTTCGATCTCAAAAATTAGGGTTCATCTTTCAAGATTTTAACTTACTAGAAAATTTATCAATTTATGAAAATATTGCTTTACCACTTTCTCTGCAAGGTGTACCGTCAAGCGAGATTACGGGAAAGGTAAATGAGGTGGCGAAGAAATTAGGGATTACTGAAATTTTAACAAAATATCCAACTGCTGTTTCTGGTGGACAAAAGCAAAGAACAGCGGCAGCACGAGCGTTAGTACATAATCCAGCAATCGTATTAGCAGATGAACCGACAGGAGCGCTTGATAGTAAAAATGCAAAAAGCTTATTAGAAGCGATGCAAGATTTACATGAAAATCACAATGTAAGTATTTTGATGGTTACACACGATGCATTTAGTGCGAGTTATTGTGAGCGTATATTATTTATTCAAGATGGTCTTCTGTATAAAGAATTAAAGTGTCAAGGAACGCGAGAAAGTTTCTATCAAGACATTTTAGGTGTGCTCGCTCATATGGGCTCAGCTGCTGAGTCTAAGTAGGGGGCGAGACTATGTTATTCAAATTATCACGTCATAGTATGAAAAAGATGTTAAAAGATTATATGGTTTTACTTATCGGTCTCGTTATTAGTATTAGTATTTTTTACATGTTCCAAACGATGGCGATGAATAGTGAATTTACGAAAGATAATAGTCTAATTAGTAGTATTAGACTCGTATTTTGGGTAGGTGCAATATTATTATCTTTCATTACTGTATTTTATATTATATATGCCAATTCTTTCTTACTCACGTTAAGAAGAAAAGAACTCGGTATGTATATGATGCTCGGAGCGAAAAAGAAAAAAGTAGCACAGTTATTATTTATTGAAACATTCGGTATGGGTATTGTCAGTATTATTATAGGAATTTTAGTAGGGATGTTACTTGCAAGTGTAGCAGGAAACTTTTTAATGAATGGTATAGAAATTTCAGCAAAAGGTAGTTATTCATCTGTATATACACCAGCAATCATAGTTACAGCTATTTTCTTTTTAGTACTATTTTTTATTACTGGTTTAATGAATAGCATCCGTTTATTACGCAAAACAGAATTAGAATTAATACGTGAAGATGAAACACTAGATGAAGTGAAGAAAAGCAAAACTCGCATTATTATAATGACTGTACTTGGTGTATTACTAGTAAGTACAGGATACTATTTTATGATAAATATAAAAACGTTTGCTGAACTCGGTTTTATAATAGCAACAATCGTTACAACACTTGGAACATATTTTATCTTTAGTTCATTGCTCCCATTTTTTGTGATGAAAATTAAAGGGAATAAAAAACGAAATGAAACGGGCTTAAATAGTTTTACATATGCACAGCTACGTTTCCGAGTGAATAGCTTATCGAGAGTACTAGGTACTGTAGCAATGTTAATTGCATTAGGCGCAGGTGCGATGACTGCAGGTATGGCATTCCAAAAAAATGTAGGTATTATGACAGACTTCTCACGTGTATATGATGTCGTAATTCATGATCCAAATGAACAAGATACAGCTGCATTAAAAGAAATGGAAATTGTTGAAGAAAGCCAGTACAAGTATAAAGTTGATGGAGAAGCGGTTTATTACTTACGTAACGATTTAACTGCGAAACCGCCACTTGTTTCAGACCACTTTGATACAAAAACTTTAAAAGAGCCTGTTCGTAAACGTGTGACTGAACCTTTAACTGAACCAGTATATTCTGCTTTAGAGTCTCCTGAAGTAGCAAAATTTCCTCGTATGCCGAGAGATTGGGAAGATGCAATTGTAAGAGAAATACAAATTACAAATAATCAATTTAACGGAAAACCTGTAAGAATTGCAGATGAAGCACATTATAAAGGAATTCAAGGAACAGAACACACTGTAACATTAGCAAAAGTAGACGATATGAAAAAATATAAACCGTTGTTGATTGATATAGATAAGAGACAAAAAGAACAAATTGAAAAAGCAACAGGTGCAAAAGTAGACTTATTTACGAAAATGACAATTTATCAATTTATGAACAGCTTCATGAGCGGAACAATGTTTATGGGATTTTTCCTCGGAATTGCATTTTTAGCAATGATGGCAAGTTCCCTTATGTTCAAAATATTAACAGGTGCTTCTCGTGATGTACGCCGTTATGGAATGTTACGAAAAATCGGTGTGAGGCGTAGTATGTTAACGAAAAGTATATATAAAGAAATTTCATATTTATTTATCTTCCCAGCAATCATTGGTATTTCCCACGTGATAGTAGGGCTAAACTTATTTAGCTTCATATTAGTTGACCCGTTTGTAAAAGTGTGGGTGCCAATTGGGATTTTCTTAGTCATTTATTTCATCTATTACTGGATAACAGTTCAATTGTATAAAGGAATGGTAATGCCGAAAGAAGAGGTAGCTAAATAGTTTAAGAAAAGAGTCCTTGTTTGAAAACAAGGGCTTTTTTCTATATTTGTAATACCTGTGATCAAGTTTTTCTACGATTAATGTATTGAAAATTAAGAAAATATTAAGGGTTTATATAGCGGAATGTTAAGAAGTGTATGGGATATTAATAATGTACAAAAGATCAAGACGAAATTAGAAAGTACAATTGTTGTACATTCATATTTTTTGAGGTAGTTTTACAGAATTAAATTGATATTTTTATAAATTTAAAAGAAAGGAAACGACTTATGAAGAAGATGAAAAAATTAATAAAACTTATTGGAGTCATCGCTACACTATTATTAATCGTAGCACTAGTATTTCCTACATGGACTTCGCAAATAAAAGGGAAAAACAGTATAAGTACATTAGAGCAAATAGAGATAAATGGAAGTAGTCATGAAATTATGATACGAGGCAAAGATAAGAACAATCCAGTTATTATTTTTGTACATGGTGGACCTGGTTCTTCAGAAATACCATATGCCCAAAAATACCAAAACTTATTGGAAGAGAAATTCACAGTTGTTAATTACGATCAAAGAGGAAGCGGGAAATCTTATCATTTCTTTGAGGATTATTCAAATCTTACATCAGATCTTCTTGTAGAAGATTTATTAGCTATGACAGATTATGTTTCAAAACGTATGGGAAAAGAAAAAGTAATATTAATTGGTCATTCTTACGGTACATATATCGGAATGCAAGCTGCTAATAAAGCCCCTGAAAAATATGAAGCGTATGTTGGTATAGGGCAGATGAGTGATACAGTAGAAAGCGAAATGGAAAGTTTAAACTATGTAATTGAACAGGCACAAAATGCTCGGAATACAGATGAGGTTTCCTATTTAAATGGATTGACTGAAAAAATTAAAAATGGCGATACGTACACTCCGCGAAATTATGTTGCGAAATATGGTGGAACATCAAGACTCATTGAAAATCCAGATGGTGATAACATCGGGATGTTACTCAGTAATGAATATAGCTTGTTAGACGTAATTCGTTATAACGTTGGGTTATCACACTCTCAGACTGTCTTATTAGAAAAAGATTTAAAGAATCCATTACCTACTAAGGTGAAGAAACTGAAGCTACCGTTTTATTTCCTTATGGGGAAATATGACTATAATACTTCATTTGATGCGGCAAAAACATATTTTGATACGATTGAAGCAGAGAAAAAAGAATTTATTACTTTTGAAAAATCCGCGCATTATCCGCAATTTGAAGAGAAGGAAAAGTTTTATGAGTGGATGTCCGATACATTTGTAAAATAAATAAAGTGTATCCAAACTATAGAGAATTAAAAAGTTAGCGAGATATATCATTACATGAAGCGAAGTTAAATAAAAAAACTCTTGTATAGATAACAAGAGTTTTTTTATTGTTCTTTATACAGAAGGAAAAGATTGGATAATGGTCGAAAAATATAATATAACTTCCGAGAAATGACTAAAATAATACTATTTTGTCGAGAGAAAGGATACGAAGTATGAAAGAAATGCTACAGTTATTTCGCAACAAAGTGTATGCACGATTTTTTCTAGCGAATATTTTAGAACGACTCGGTTCTATGATTGCTGGAATTTCTTTAATGTTTTACTTGTTAGATCAATACGGAAAACAACCAGTTTACGCAACAATGACACAAATTATGATTGCATTACCTGCATTAATCTTTTTTCTATTAGTAGGGACAGTAGTGGATCGTTTTGATAGACAACGTATTTGTACAGTAAGTAACATATGTTGTTCGTTTTGTAATATCGGAATTCTAATTTCGCTTTATTACGGAATGATTATACTTGTCTTTATATTTTTATTTTTGGAAAATGCATGTATACAATTTTTCTCTCCATCAGAACAATCAATGATACAGGGAGTAGTTGAATCAGACCAATACGGTGCAGCAGCGGGTATTAATCAAATGGTAAATAGTTTGTATGCTTTGTTTGGTGTAGGAATTGCAACGATGGTGTACTGGACTTTTGGAATTTACGGGAGCGTTTTAGTAAATACGCTCACCTTTATTATGAGTGGTATTTTGATTCAAACGATTTCCATTCCAGAAAAAGTTCGTTTACCAAATGGGAGAACAAAATGGAAAGAAGTTAATTTAAAGATGTTAATAACAGAGTTTCAAGAAGGAATCAAGTATATATACCAAAATGAAACTTTAAAAAAATTACTTCTAGGATTTATTGTATTTGGGTTATTAAATGGTATTTTAAGCGTATCTACTACCTACATATTAAAATACAAATTAGCACCAGCAACATATGAAAGTTTAGCAATGGTGGGCGGTGTAGTTGGAGGGATTTCATTATTAATTGGGAGTATAGTAGCAACAAGTGTAGGTAAGAAATATGCGCCCAAACCTATTATTGTATTTGGTATGGCGGGCTCAGGAGTCTTTTTCGGTATGTGTTACTTTGTAAACCACATATGGTCTTTTTATGTATGTATCGCTTTTGCGACTTTTTTTTTACCGTTTATTAATGTTGCAATCATGGGTTGGATGTATGAAATTGTAGAAGAATCATTCATGGGACGTGTTCAAAGTTTACTTAGTCCATTAACGACAGGATTCCAGCTATTATCCCTCGGTGCGATAGCGATGTTGTTCCCGAAATGGATTCGTGCAGATACGTTATATATTATTTTATTTGGTTTATTATTTTTTGTTACATGTTTATATCAAGCTATTCTACCAAGTGGGCAAAAGCAAGTACATGCTGTAGCTAAAGAGATGTGATATATTTAGTTTTTGTTTTTGAATATTCTATCGAACGGTAAGGGGAAATCGTTATGTTGATGAGAATGGTTAAGTGGTGTGGGATTACTTGTTTACAACTAGTAGCTGCAATTTTATGTATAATCTGCCTAGGGGCGCTACCGCGTTTATTTAAGGGATTGCAAATTGATTTAATCGGTTTTTGGAACACGATTGTATTTCTTGGAGGAAAGTTACTTCAACCGGGGGAAATTACATATGGATTTCGAGATTCAAGAAAATTATTTCCGCAAATATGGATTCATTATATTGAAACGATGATTGTATTTCTTTCAGCTTTTTTACTCTCTTTGCTTATAGCGTATATACTTGTCATTTGGGTATTACAGCGTTCTCATATGAAACAGAAAATGTGGAACGGGATTTTTCTTACGCTTGAGAGTATACCAGATATATTACTTATTTTATTATCGCAACTTCTTGTGGTAATTATGTTTCAAAAAACAGGATTTATGCCGATCAAACTGGCTGGATTAGGGGAAGAAAGGATACGTTTGTTACCAATTATATGTCTTACAATACCAACAACATTATTGTTTATTAAACTGTTGTTATTACGGTTTAAAGAAGAATTAGAGAAAGATTATAGTTTGTTTGCCAAGAGTAAGGGGCTAAGCTTACGGTATATTTTGACACATCATATTTCAAGAAATGTTTTATTAACGACAATTTATTACGCGAAAACAAATATTTTATTTATGCTTTCCAATTTATATATTATTGAATGGATATTTAATACATATGGTATGTTTGTTTTTGTGAAAGAAAATTCAAAATTAGAAATATTTACGGTGAGTCTAGTAATATTATACGTACCGCTTTTTATACTATTTCGTATATTACATACGCTTTTACAAAATGTTATAAAGGAGCGTGTGTAACATGTGGCAAGTTGTAAAAAGAGATGTGAGATTCTGGATAGGTATTACTTTTTTGAGTGTACTAATGATTGTTAGTATTGGATATACGGTGTTTCTTGATGGGGTTATTCGTGAACTTACGATGATGTATAACGAAAAAGGGGAACTAGAGGCAGCACCATTTTCGCCATCAAGTAAATTTTGGTTTGGAAGTGATGTGAAAGGTCGTGACCTTGTTCAATTAATAATAGAAGGTGCAAAATGGACAGTTGGAGCGAGTATAATTATAGCGATTTTACGAGTTATAGTTGGAGGGGGAATTGGTTTACTTCTTGGTATGTATGGTAAACGTTCTTTTCCAGTTATTTCATCCTTTTTTGATCCTTTTAGTATTGTACCGATGGTTATGATTTCTTATTTTATGTTAAATGAAGTATTAACGTTTGATAGTGGAGCAGAAGTTGTGCCGTTATATTTGCGGGTGTCATTTCAAATTATAGTTCTTGTATGTCTTGCTGTACCAACAGTAATGTTGTATGTAGCGCAAGAAGTAAAACGTATTAAGAAAGAAGAATTTATGTTGGCAGCCACTGTGCTCGGCGGTAGTAAGTGGCATAGGTTGAAGTGCCATATATGGCCTCATATGTTACCACCATTTCTTTTATTAGTAGCTCAACAATTTGTAAGTACGTTATTACTTCTTTTACATCTTGGCTTGTTACAATTATTTTTCGGCGGAACAATAACCTTCAGTGGAATGGATCCAGATAGTGTAACAAAAGAATGGACTGGCCTAATTGGTCAAAACTTCCGCCATTTAACTACACATACATGGATTGTACTTATACCGATTGCTTTTTATAGTATGACAATATTGGCGGGGAATTTAGTAAGTAATAGTATGCAAGATGCGATTAAACTAGGGAATGTAAAAATACCAAAGAGCAAGGATAAAGGAGTAAAGGAAGAGAAACGAATACAAACTAATGTGAATGATTTTTCTTTTTATAGAGAAATACAAAAATAAAAGAGATAGCTGAAGACAAATCGTTTTCAGCTATCTCTTTTGTTTATAGTGGAGGTAAATCAATCTTACCTTCTTCAAACAATTCTTTTATCATATGCTTCGTATAACCAGCGGCTTGACCAAAGGTGATTTTTGCTGGCATTGGTGCTTCGTTTGCATCTACAACTACATCAATAATACACGGTCTATTTTGTTTTACCGCACTTTCAAAAGCAGGAAGTAGCTCATCTACATTCTCAACACGATATCCAATACCTCCGCATGCCTCTGCGTATTTTGCAAAATCAGGGTTTGTTAAGTCTGTACCAAATTCGATATTTCCCATAACTTCTTGTTCGAATTTAATCATGGCGATTTTATTATTGTTTAAAACGACGACAACGATTGGTAGTTTATATTTAACAGCTGTTACGAAATCGTTCATTGTCATTCCAAACCCCCCGTCTCCACAAACCGCAAATACTTGTTTATCCGGGAAAGCAATTTTCCCTGCAAGTGCACCAGGTAAACCGCAGCCAAGAGTTGCAAGCCAGCTAGAAATGATAAATTGTTGATTTGTCATACGGAAGTGCCTTGCTGTCCATACTGTTACATTTCCGACATCCACTGATAATATCGCGTCATCATGAGCTACATGTTGCAGTGCATGCATAACGCGTTGTGGCTTAATAGGAGTAGAAGAATCGTCTTCTTGATTGTGTAATTTTTCTTCCCACTTTTTCATCATTTCTTGATGATGCTCTAAGAAGGAATGGTCCTCATGTTTTTCTACATTTTCAATTAACCATTTTAATGTTTTATCAGCATCACCAGCTAAGCCGATATCTGTTACATAACGTTTTCCGATTTGGGCCGGATCGGTATCGATATGGAGTGTTTTTGCTTTTTCAGGTAAGAAACCAGTGAACGGATAGGAAGTACCAACCATAATTAAAGTATCTGCATGTTTCATTGCATCATAGGAAGGTTTCGTTCCAATTAATCCTAATCCACCGATACAAAGTGGATGTTCATCAGGGATAATCCCTTTAGCTGGTAATGTAAGTACGATTGGAGCACCAATGTGTTCTGCGAATGTAAGTAAAGATTCTCTCGCATGTTTCGCACCTTTTCCAGCTAAAATAACAGGCTTTTTCGCTTCATTTATTGCGAGTATGGCAGCATGTAAATCTTCTTCTTGCGGAAATAACTCAGGTAATGTAAAAGAAGTATTTGTAACACGAGCACCATTTTTCACTTCGAATTTCGGAACATCATCCGGAATTGTAAGAACGGATACCCCTTTTTTCGTATAAGCCATTCGAATCGCTTGATTCACGACAGCAGGTAGTTGTTCTGCCGACATAATGCGCTGGTTATAAACCGCGACATCATCGAACAATCTTTCTAAGTTTATTTCTTGGAAAAAGTCCGTACCGAGTAAATCGGTTTCTACTTGACCTGAAATTGCTAGAACAGGGGCTTTATCGAGTTTAGCATCATATAAACCATTTAATAAATGTATAGCACCGGGCCCTGCGATTGCCATGCAAACGCCGAGTTTTCCTGTTAACTTAGCATAGGCAGCAGCTGCTAGTGCACCAGCTTCTTCATGGCGCACTTGAATAAATTTGATTTTATCTTGTTTTTTTCTTAAAGCTTCAATTATAGAATTGATAGAATCTCCAGGCATTCCGTAAATGTGTTCTACGCCCCAGTCAATTAATAGGTCAACTAGTGCTTCACCGGCTGTTTTCCCAAACATAATTTTTCCTCCTTATAATTAGGTAGATACTATTATGTTTTGGAGAAAAAGGAAAAATATACAAATAATTATATTATTATCTTTAATGATGACCAGCGAATAGTGTAAATACTGCTATTAGTAAAAAACCACTAGTTGCCCATGTTAAAAATGAAAGGAAAGAGAGCTGATTCTTTGCCTTCCACAGCATTTCATGAATTGTAACATAGCCAAGTGATCCGATAGCACTTCCCATAATGAGTCCTTGTAAATGTAGAGCTTTTCCTTCCATCAAAATGCCAAAAACAGTACCTGTACCGAGAATAAGAGAAAGTAATAAAGTTGTTAATAAAAATGAAATATATTTATGCTTTGTAAAGAGGAAGGGGATGATTAATGCTAAGCCTTCAGGAATATGGTGAATGACGATTGCTATTAAAAAAGGTATGGCAGAGTCAGCATGATTAATAAAAGCAGTACCTAAAGCAAATCCGCTCGGCAAATTATGAATAAATATAGCGAAAGAGAGAAAAAGGAAAGTTTGCCAAGCTTGTTGATCTTTTTTATGTATCATTGGATGATGACAATAGGTATCTAATAACTTCATAACTAAAATACCGATAGCTATACCAAGTATAGGCCCAATCATTTCAAAGCTTGAAAATGTTTCAGGAATAATTTCAAGTGATAAAAGTCCAAGCAAAATTCCGCCGCATAATGCGTATAAACGATGCATTTTTTCTTCAATTAGCTGACGGGTAGCAATGCCGACAGCACCACCTAATAATAAGCCACCGAATGAAAAAAATGTAACTATCATAGGAATCCATAATCGTTCCATCGTATCACACTCCGATCCTTCCACTTATTTTTAGCTTACGAAAAGGAAAGTTAGATTAGTCCAAGTAATTGTGTTTGATTATAGAGAAAAAACTAACAATTCGTTATAATTTATATATTATATTTAACTAGAAAAATGAAATGGGGAATAAGTTTGCAAACAAAATGGAGTCTATCTGAATATGAAAATCCGAAACGATATGATGTGGAAAATAAAAGTTTGTCAGATTTCCCATTTTTACTATCATGGGCACAAAAACTAAATATCAAAAATGAATGGATTCTAGATATTGCCTGCGGAACAGGAAGGGTTACAATTCCCTTTGTAGAGAAAGGATATAAAATGATCGGTGTAGATATACATGAAGGAATGCTTGCTGAAGCGAAGAGAAAATCTATGAAATATAAGAAAGTAAAATGGTTACAACAAGACTGCTTACAATTGAAGATTGAAGAAACAATTCCGTTAGCATTTATGGTTGGCCATGGATTTCAGCATTTTCTTACGAATACTGATCAAAATAAGTTATTAACATCTATTCATCATGTGTTAGCTGACAATGGTATATTCATATTCGATACACGTTTTCCTTCAAAAGAAGAATTAATACAACCATCTACAGAAGAGTATTGGACAACCGTTAGTGATGAAAAGGGAAGAAAATGTGATCTATATACTGAAATGACATACGATTCAATTCAGCAAATACAGCACTACATAACAACAAGAAGGTTTTATGAGGATGATGTGAAAATAGAAGAACTGAAAACAACGATTGATCTTCGCTATACGTATCCGCAGGAGTTAGAAAGATTATTAGTAGCGAATGGTTTTGAACTATTACATATATATAATGATTGGGAAGGAAATGAGTTAGGAGAAGATTGTTGTTCTATGGTAGTAGTTTGCCGGAAGAAACAATAGTGTTATTTTTATAATATGAGTGTGAAAAGCATTTAAGGAGAGAAAAAGATGACTTGGTACTTAGATAATGTTTATGAAATAAATAAAGAAGCGCCCTATACATTCTATCTTCCTAGTCCAGAAGTGTTGGAGAAATTAAAGGTTGGAGATTTGGTAAAGCTCATTTTTGTATCTAAAAATGAGGAAGAAGATGGGTTTCATGGTGAAAGAATGTGGGTTGAAATTATTGAAAGAAACGAGAAAAATTTTGTAGGGACACTCAATAATAATCCGTATCGTTTAGATTTAAAAGTGGGTGATAAAATTTCATTTGGAATTGAAAATATATGTGATACGGAATATAACGATCCAGCTTCAAAAGATTGGGACTTTTATTTTGATACGAAGGTAATTGTTAGTGATGATGTACTTGAAAAAAGGGAATTTAACTTTATGCTTAAAGAAGATTCAAGAGAAAAAGGTGACTCTGGTTGGTCAATACTGAGTGGTTATGAAAGTGATGACTATGTCAATAATCCTAAAAACTTTCAAATTATTTCAATTGGAGTCATTTTGAATATAGATGATTCTATTTTAAAATTTCTTGAGGAACCACCTTTATGTGCATATGAAAGAAATGATGAGGGTAGATTCTATAAAATTGAAGACTACGATTGGGATGCATATTTAAATGGATAGAAAAAGTTATTACGTTTTAAAGAAAGCAATATAATTTCACGCTATGTGCTTGATAAAGGTTCTACAGATAATAATTCAAGAGGGTAATAGTAAATGGAGGAACAAATGATGCAACAAATTAAAAAAATAGGAAACTCATTTTGGTATATGACACCAGTTTCTGAAACAGATAGACCTATATTAGGAATGGTTGTTGGACAAGAAAAAACGTTAATGATTGATGCAGGGAATTCAGAGGAACATGCACAATTATTTTTAGAAATGTTAAAAGAAAAAAATGTATCGATTCCTGATTTTGTAGCACTAACGCATTGGCATTGGGATCATATTTTTGGATTATCTGTATTACAGAATGCATTAACTATTTCGCACGCTGAAACGAAAAAAGAAATGCAGGCAATAGTATCTTATGAATGGACAGATGAAGCGTTGGACGCACGCGTAAAAGAGGGTACTGAAATTGCATTTTGTGCGGATTGCATCAAAAAAGAGTTTGAAGAAAAAGCGAGAAATATTAAAATTATTCTTCCAACCTTAACGTTCCAGAATCAAATTGAATTAGACCTTGGTGAAGTGACATGCGTGTTAAAACATGTGGGCGGAGATCATGCACATGATTCAGTTGTTATTTACGTGAAAGAAGAAAAGATATTATTTTTAGGAGACTGTATATATGCAGATATCTTTTCGCCAAAGTGGAACTATACGACGAAACGAACGTTTGCATTAATAGATGAATTAGAAAAATTTGATGCTGAGACATATATTCTCTCTCATGGGGAAGCGATAAATCGAGAGGAGTTTTTACAAGAGATTCGTATGTTAAAAACAGTAGGAACTTATACGGAAATATATAAAGGCGATGAAGGGAAGATAAGGGAAGCGTATAAACGAGACATAGATAGAGAATTAAATGAAGATGAACTAGAAACAATAACGTTTTTTGTAAATGGTTATGAAATGAATAATCAATAAGACGCTACATGAATCCAATATAATTAAATTGCACAAAAAGAGTATTGAAATTTAATTCAATACTCTTTTCAATAGTTAAATATATAGTTTCAACCAAATTCTAAATGGGGGATCATTGTCTGCAGGGATGTCATTCTATGTATTTTTCGTATAGATAGCAAGTAGAAGCTTTCTTAGCTAATTCAGTTATATAGTTAAAAAATTCATTGTGGTTTACATCATATACTACATTTACAGGTCGCCCACCATCAAATTCTACTGTACGCCCCTGGCTTGGTCCATATGTATGAACGATACTATTAATCGTTTGGGTTTTTGCGAGGTTAGTGTTTCCGACAAGCGCAGTTGTTAGTACATCCCACAAGTAGTAAGTAGAGTTCGTTGAAAAGTGAACGAGGGGAGGAACCATCGCATAGCATTGGCCAAGGAAATCTACACCAATATACTTTCGTTCTTTTGCCCAACGTTCACGTATGTCTATAGTTAATGGAACTTGGTTTGTACTTTCTAGTGTCACTAAGTCGATTTCAATTTTTGATTCCCATACACGAGCCACTGCTTCAGGGTCCCAAAATGAATTCCACTCAGCTGTTCCATCATGCTCTGGTTCATGTACATTGTCTACGGTAAGAAATGTACCACCCATCCAAACGAGACGTTCAATTTTATCTTCGATTATGGGAGCTTCATATAATGCACGAGCAAGGTCAGTTAGGGGGCCCGTAAATAATAAAGTTGTTTTTCCTGCAGTGTGTAGAAGCGTTTCTATTAAGTGATGATGTGCAGGTTTTGCTGCTACAGGTGTTACAACTTTTCCAGTCTCATTTAAAATGGGTAAAGCATCTACATAAAATGCATGCATCCGCCACTCTTTTGTAAATGGATTTTTTGCACGGGAATTTGATGCGGCTACTTCAATAGTTCCTTTGCCGAAGCGATCAATAATTTTGCGACTTGCAGACATTGCTGGTTCTAAATAGCAATCTGCAGGTATAACTGAAACACCTGTAAGTTTGACATTATCCATCTGAAGTAATAAAAATAGTGAAATTAAATCATCTACACCACCATCATGATTGAAGTACACTTTTTTCATCATTGTAATCTCCACCCTATATGATTTAGTTAGGAATTATAAACTAAGGAAAAATCATCAATAATTTCCACCACTTCAATTTTTCCATTAATCAGTAACTCAGGAAGTTCATTACCGATGTTTCCTTTCCAATACTCTCTAGCTTGTTCAATTTTTTGAGAGAATGGAATACCGTCTTCTTTCGGTAAAAGGCTTCCGTCACCTTCAAAACAATGTCCAATCACTTGTAATTTAACAATCTGCAAAACTTCTCGGTTGTAAGAATCAAATAATGCTTTCCATTTTAAAGCATCTTCATAGCTTCTTGCAGCATATAAACAAGACAATCTTGACGGATAATTAGGATATTCTTGTAGCCTAACCATTTCCACAATCGTTTCTCTAACGGCTCTAATGGTTTGATCCATATAATCCATAACTACTGTAGCATTTTCATTCTTTATGTGTAATTCTTCATTTGTATAATGTTCTTTTAAAATTTGCATAGCATCTTCACCGTTAGAATTTAAATGTTCTCTTTCAAAAAAGAACTGAAATAGGGTATTCGTTTGATTTTTATTGAAATGAATGATTTGTCCTATCTTCATTTTTTTCTTTGTTACGATGTGATATGCGTAAAACTCTTGTTCATACATAGTTATCCTCCTAGTAGTGATGTTATTTAATGTTAAATTTAGTAATTCAACATTGAAATATATAAAACCTTTATAAGTAAACGTGTGAATTTGAGGAGAAAGAAAAGAAAATATGATAACGCTTTAAATTTGTTCACAAAATGTTCACTTACGAAGAGGTTTCCACAATCGATATAATGACAAAGACTTAAACAGAAAGGATGATAGAAAGTGCCAACAACAAGAAAAGAAAACCTCCAGTTTGGTATGATGATGTGCCTTGGGATGGTTATTGTAATGACGTTTTATAATTTATTGATGAACGGAACAGGGGGACAAATTCATATTAAGGAGATCGCATTAGAACTACTAATTGGATTTATTATTGCATTATTAATTGAAATATGTATCGTTGGACCTTGTGCGAAAAAACTTGTATTCGCGTTACCATTTGATAAATCGAAAAAAGTAAATGTTATTATTGCGATGGCAACAACGATGGTAATCGGAATGGTGTTCTTCATGTCGTTTTATGGTATGGCTATGATGTATTTGCATAATGGGTTACATGGTGAATCATTCGTTTCAATGTATTTCTCGATTTTTATTAAAAACTTCATTATGGCGTATCCATTACAATTAATTATTATGGGACCGCTTGTGCGTTTCTTATTTGGAAAGTTTATTTTGACGAAGAAATCTGTTAATGTAGCATAAATTAATACATTCTATTAGTTTATATAAAATATATAATATTAATTCGATCTATTGAATGATTGTTGCATGCTGATTTATAAAATACGTTTAGTTAGGTTAAAACTTTGTAATAATAAAAGGGCATTAAGATTCAAAAGAAAAATATAAGTATGGCTATATGCGAGAATGAGATTTTAAAGCGAAATAATAGTAGAAAGAGGGTTGCAATTGCAACTCTCTTTCTACACTTCTATAAGATTTTCTATACCTTGGAATATGATATATGTAAGAGTAAGTGTAAAGAAATCAAATGATTATATGTGCATTGATAGATTTATTGCTTCGATTGAACCAACTCAAAAAAGGATTGTACGTTTTGTGGATTTGAAAAATTGTCAAATACAATAAAATCGTCTTTATAGTTCATAGTTATTTTTTTGATAAAGGGGATTGCAGACATTTCTAGCACTACACCATCTGTATGATTGAAATTTTGAATCTCAGTGTATAGAAATTCCCATTTCAGTCCTTTTCTAAACATTGCATCAGAGCAGAATAATAATTTTTTATTTGTAGCAGCTAAAATCCCAGATCTACTTATATAACCAAAATTGATTACGCAGTAGATCGTAGAAAGAATATCTTCCTTACTGTTTAAGTGTTCTTTTATTGTTCCTAGATTTGCCTTCATAATCAGGCCTCCTTATTGTTGAAAGTAAAGTGTAGAGTTTTTAAATCTATTTTATCATATATTAATCTTTTTTGATTTTATATCTTATAATCAAAAAATTCCTTTAGAATGTAAATATGTAGTGCGGATTTTTATGTAAGGGATGAAAAGAGAGGGGAAAGCCTTTTAGTTTTTTGTACCATAAAAAACAAGGAGTAATAGTGTATGTGTGTCCATAATGCAAAGATATTTTAGTTAGAAGCGATAAAGTTGTTGGAACATGTTACAGAGAAAGTTAGTTCAGCTTATCTATGACAAATTCGTTGGTAGTTATAAGGAGCGTTGAAGCGAGAAAAGCCCCCACTTCAAGTAAGCTCGTAAAGAGGCACTAAGTGGGGGCTTTGACTATATAAGGTATTAATATTTTACTTCTCAAACTGTAAATGAACAAACTTCAACATCTTTATTAAGTTTACAATTCGCATCATAATACGTGTACTACCATCCCAATCTTTATTTGTAGGTATATTTTTAAAGAAAGGGGAGCAGCTTAATACTTTTATGTTTGAAGACCATTTTTCTAGTGTCTTTGGATTATTTATATAAAAATACATTAGAGCGCCATTATTACCCGATTTTTTGACTGTAGCATTTGAAAGATTGAGTGCGAATTTTGATTCAGCGTCAAAGTATAACTCGCCTCCAGGAAAACGTTTTGACATAGCGACTACGATCTTTTTTAAATCTTCTTCTTTAAAGTAATAGAATACACCTGCTGATATAAATAGAATACCGTCGTTTGGGTCATATTTTATATCGTCAAACCAAGAAGTATCAAAAAATGATTTAGCGATGGTCATGTTTCTTGGTGTATCTTCAATTAATGTTTTTCGAAATGAAATAGCATCGGGCAAATCAAGATTATACCAATGTATCGTACCGTTATCAATTCTAGAAAAAGTAGTGTCTAGTCCAGAACCGATATTTACAATAGTAGCATTTGGATGTTTTATAATGAATTTTTTTATCGTATCATCAATTTTTCGTGCGCGAGTAATGTATGTGATGCATCCGTATTCACCAAATGTATTTGCTATTGTTGAGAAGTCAAAATTACATTCTTTAATAATTCGAATTGCTTCCGTATCATCTAAAATATCTTTATTGTTCTCACTGCCATAGGCACGTCCCCATAGTGGAATAAGCATCGTACCTTGTACTGAATGTATATCTATTTCTTTAACCATGAAACATCCTCCGTGTAATGAAAAATTATTTGTATTTTTAATCGTTATTTAACATTTTTGAGAGCATTTTGTTTGTTTTATACAATCCGTAAGTTAAATCACGTTGATCTTCTTCACTTAGTTTCTTAAGATTATGAGTGAAATTATTATATATTTGTTTCCATCTCTCATAATGTACCTTTTGAGCTTTTTCTGTTAGAGAGATTAATATAGCTCTTTTGTCTACCGTATCTTGTTTTTTTATAATGTATCCGTTTAGTTCTAAATTACGAACTGTTACGCTTAATTGTTGTTTAGGGATGTTTAAATAACTGGCAATCATTTTTAAATTTACAGGCATCTTTTGTTGTGCGATATATTCCACAACGTGTTGCTCTAAATGTGTAAATTCAGATGATTTTTCCGATAATAATTTGAAAGTACCTGACATATTTAATAACAAATTCATGTACTCGTTTAATAATTCGTTTTGGGTCATCATTTTCGCTTCCTTTATGCATTTAGTAAATATTTTATTACTATTATAATGATAAAACAAGCGATTTAATCTATTGTAGTAAAATAATTATTATTATAATTTGTTTTTGAAATTATATGAATTGAAATAGAAGAGTATGAGAGATCCTTTTAGGAGGGGAGAATATGACCAGGAATTAAAATATTACTAAATATACGTAACTAATGAATTCAATGTCTTTTTCAGTTATTATGTAATTAAAAAATTTGTGATAAAATCTTTTACATAATTAGATAAAGGGGTAGTATTCGATGGGTTATTTCTCAAATGGTTTATTAGTTGTGTTTGTGCTTATCGTATGTAGTTGTATAATTTTTGGTTAATAATATAATGAGAGTCTTATATAAAAGAAGTTATCTTAAGTGAGGTAACTTCTTTTTATTTTATGTTGAGAAGGAATTCTTTTTTTCGTATTGAAGTTTGTTCTAGTTATTTTCAAATAGATCATAATTTTTTAAAGAGATATGCAATAAAATATAAATAAACTAGAGAATTGGGAGTATTTACATGGGAAATCGTATACGTTACAAAAGCGAACATCCTTCAGATTTTAATGAATTATTTGCCTTATACGAATCTTTAGGATGGAATTCTATAAAATTAACGGTTAATGAATTGGAACAAATGTGTAAACAAAGTTGGTATGCAATTTATGCATTTGATGATAAGAAGTTAGTAGGAATGGGGCGTATTATATCAGATGGTGTAATAACAGGCGTTATTTGTGGTGTTTGTGTATTGCGAGAGTATCAATCTATTGGAATTGGAAAAGAAATAATAGGACGGTTAATCCAGCGATGTGAACAAAGCAAAGTTATTCCTCAACTTATGTGTGTAGAATCGTTACAACCTTACTATGAATCTATAGGATTTGAGGCATTCTCGATTGGGATGACAAAACATATTATGAGATAGCTGCGCTTTATATTTTCAGTTTACTCGTACATATTTTCAAACTTCAGTATAAAGGAGAATTGCTGTATGGAGATTACTAAAGGGGTAGAAATGTTACAACTTGAATTTCAAGAATTTATAATTCACCCAATTCTTTTATGGAATGATGAAATGGCAGTTTTAATAGATACTGGTTTTCCTGGACAATTCGAAGATATACAAGTAGAGATGAAGAGAGTTGGGGTATCTTTTGATAAGCTAAAAGTTGTGATTTTAACGCATCAGGATATAGATCATATAGGTAGCCTTCCTGAATTATTGGAGAAAGGTGTAAGCGATATTAAAGTTTATGCACACGAGCTAGATAAACCATATATTGAAGGGGAGTTTCCTTTATTGAAGGATGGACAAATAAAGAATCCCCCAAGTGGAAAAGTAAGTGATACTGTTATTGATGGTCAAGAACTTCCATATTGCGGTGGGATATTAATTCTACATACTCCAGGACACACTCCGGGTCATATTGGTTTATATTTGAAACAAAGTAAAACTCTTATTGCGGGAGACTCAATGTATTGTGTGAATGGAAAGTTAGGAGGAATTCACGCCCCAACAACTTTAAATATTATGGAAGCACAGCAGTCTTTGAAGAAGTATTTAAATCTAGATATTGAATCTGTAGTTTGTTATCATGGGGGATTAAGTAAGGGGAATATAAAGATTCAACTTCAAAATTTGTAAAAGTCGAAGATAATAATTTTTTGATAATGGATGCTAAATTATAAAGAAGCATGTTTGAAAAAAATTCAAACATGCTTTTTTATTAAAGGAAATCTGTTTAATATGAATGACCTAATCCGTTCCAATAAAAAGAAACGATTTCTTGTGCTAATTCATCTATACTTACTATAATAGGATTGTCATTTTCATCTTTAAAATTCCCAATTGATAATAAAGATACGAACGCATGAGCGGCAAATTTAGGGTTACCTTTTTGGATTTCTCCAAGTTGCATCGCTTTATCGAGTGCTTTTTCTAACACTTCATACATGCTATCTTCAGCTTTTTTTAATTCCTTTAATTGTTCTTCAGATAAAGACAGTTTTGCATCTTTCATAAAATTTTTCATATCGATATCCATTGTGGCATGTAAGTAAACTTTAGCAAAGTTTAATAATCTCTCTTCTAAAGTATTGTTTGTAGTGAGTATTTGCGACATATTCTCACGTATACGTACCATCATTTGAAGCATAGTAGCGGTAAATAAATCTGCTTTTGTTGAATAGTAATAGTAGACGGTTGCTTTCGTAACCCCACAAACTTTTGCGACTTCATCCATGGAAACGACTTGATAATTTTGAGTCAGAAATAGCCGAGTTGCCACTTCTAAAATGGTTTCTTTTGTAGATTTTGTATTTTTATTTTGACGAGGCCTTCCAAGAGGACGTTGTTTTTGTTCCAAATCCATTCGCTCCTGACATGTATTGTTGAGATAATTATAACACAAATTTTTATTCATTCTTGATTAATTAACCGACCAGTATATATAATTAATGGTAGAGGAGAAAAGGAAGGTGGGTTTTTATGAAAAAGCAGCCGTTACATATGTTAGGGAGGCTGGTAACAGGGAAGCATACACAATGGATAACTTTATCGGTATGGATTCTTATTACATTAGTACTTTCATTTACGTTACCACAAGTAAATAGTACGAAAGAACCGAATCCGAAAAATTTACCTGAAACAGCTATGTCGCAGCAAGCGGAAGCACTTATGAAAAAAGAGTTTCCGAATAATGCAGGGAATCCTTTATTAGTAGTATGGTATAGAGATGGTGGATTACAGTCGCAGGATTATAAACTCATACAAGACGTTTATAAAGAGTTAAAAGCTAGTCCTTTAAAGGAACAATCAACATTACCACCATTTGATACAATCCCGGAACAAGTATTATCAAAAAGTGCATCAAAAGATGGTACATCATTTGTTACACCAGTATTCTTTAACAAGGCTGCTGGAACAGATATATTAAAAGGAAATCTTGAGGATTTAAGAAAGATAGTGAATAGTAAGGTGGATTTAGATCCATTTAAACAAAAAATAAGTGATTCTGGGTTACATGTTCGATTATCTGGACCAGTAGGCATTCAAACAGATGCAGTTAGTTTGTTTAGTCAAGCTGATGTGAAATTATTAATTGCAACTGTACTACTCGTATTAGTCCTATTAATTTTACTGTACCGTTCACCAATTTTAGCAATTTTACCTTTACTTGTTGTTGGCTTTGCATACGGTATTATTAGTCCTACGCTTGGGTTTTTAGCTGATCACGGATGGATTAAAGTAGATGCACAGGCTATATCAATTATGACTGTACTATTGTTTGGTGCTGGAACGGATTATTGTCTATTTTTAATTTCGAGATATCGGGAATACTTGCTAGAAGAAGAAAGTAAATATAAGGCACTACAACTTGCAATTAAAGCTTCTGGCGGAGCAATTATAATGAGTGCGTTAACTGTTGTACTTGGGTTAGGAACATTATTACTTGCTCATTATGGTGCCTTTCATCGATTTGCAGTGCCATTTAGTGTTGCTGTATTCATAATGGGAATTGCTGCTTTAACGATTTTACCAGCGTTTTTATTAATTTTCGGTAGAACTGCATTCTTCCCATTTATACCGAGAACAACTTCGATGAATGAAGAATTAGCAAGAAGGAAAAAGAAAGTAGTAAAAGTTAAAAAATCAAAAGGCGCCTTTAGTAAAAAACTTGGAGATGTTGTAGTACGAAGACCGTGGACAATCATTATGCTCACTGTATTTGTATTAGGTGGATTGGCATCATTTGTACCACGTATTCAATACACATATGACCTATTAGAATCGTTTCCTAAAGATATGCCTTCACGCGAAGGATTTACATTAATTAGTGATCATTTCTCAGCTGGCGAACTAGCGCCAGTAAAAGTTGTTGTTGATACGAAAGGAAAAGAGCTTCCTATTAAAGAAGAACTCGAGAAATTTTCTTTCATAAAAACTGTGAAAGACCCAAAAGAGGGTAAAGAAAATAAGCAAATACAAATGTATGAGGTTTCCTTAGCTGAAAATCCATACTCAATTGAAGCATTAGATCAAATACCTAAATTGAAAAACAGTGTAGAAAAAGTATTAAAAGATGCTGGGGTTAGTAATGCAGATGATCAACTTTGGATTGGCGGAGAAACAGCGTCATTATATGATACTAAGCAAATTACGGAGCGTGATGAAGCAGTTATCATTCCAGTAATGATTAGTATTATAGCTTTATTATTACTTGTTTACTTACGATCAATTGTTGCGATGATTTATTTAATTGTAACAGTTGTATTATCGTTCTTCTCGGCACTAGGAGCAGGGTGGCTATTACTTCATTATGGTATGGGAGCGCCGGCCATTCAAGGTGCGATACCGTTATACGCATTCGTATTTTTAGTTGCTTTAGGTGAAGATTATAATATCTTTATGGTTTCGGAAATATGGAAAAACAGAAAAACACAAAATCATTTGGATGCAGTAAAAAATGGGGTTATACAAACAGGTAGTGTTATTACATCAGCAGGTTTAATTTTAGCAGGAACTTTTGCAGTATTAGGTACACTTCCAATTCAAGTTCTTGTTCAATTTGGTATTGTAACTGCAATTGGTGTACTACTAGATACATTTATTGTTAGACCGTTACTTGTACCAGCAATTACAGTTGTTCTAGGACGCTTTGCTTTTTGGCCAGGAAAGCTTTCAAGAAAGAGTGAAGAAGTACAAAAGATGGATGCATAGTTAAAAAAGCCAAGGATAATTTCCCCTGGCTTTTTTCTATGTAGTACATTAATTTTTTGAAGTCAAATCTTCAGTTTCAGCGTGATCAGCATCTTCAATAGCAGTTTCTGGCATTCCATATAAGCCGTTCATTGCTTGTTCTTCGATATTAAGATTTGTAGTATTATTATTTTGAATAGGTGTAGCGTTTTCGGTAACATTTTCTTTTTTATTTACATTTTTATTATTCATGTAGGCACCCTCCAAATTTCATTTGATTTATGTATAGTATGTGGTTGGATTTCTAAAAATATGTGAATAGATTTTTGCAGATGTTATATAATTAAATAAAAACTTGAGGATAAGTTTAAATTGTAAGGAGTGAATAGGTTTGGTGAAAACAAGAAAGTTAGCCTTCTAAAATAAAATGACATTTTAGGAGGCTATTAAAATGAGGTTTCATATAATTGACAGAGAAAATTGGAATAGAGAGCAGTATTTTGAACATTATTTAAAGTTGAAATGTACATTTAGTATGACTGTGAATGTTAATATCACGAGGTTATTAAAGGAATTACATCAAAAGGGAATAAAATTTTATCCCGTTTTTATATATTTAATTTCTAGAGTAGTAAATAATCATAAAGAATTTCGAACATGTTTTAACGATAAAGGAATTTTAGGATATTGGGAGCAAATGATACCAAGTTATACAATCTTCCATAAAGATGATAAATCTTTTTTAAGTATATGGACGAATTATTCTAGTGATTTTCACATTTTCTATAAAAACTATGAAGAGGATATGAGGTTGTATACTAATGTTCATGGTCTCTTCACGAAAGAAAACATTCCTCCCAATGTTTTTCCGATTTCTAGCATACCTTGGGCTAGTTTTACTGGATTTAACCTAAATATTAATAATGATGGTGATTTTCTATTACCGATTATAACTTGTGGGAAATATTTTAACGAAGAGAATAAGGTTATGCTACCAGTTTCATTGCAAGTACATCATTCGGTTTGTGATGGGTATCATGCGAGTCGATTCCTAGAGGATTTACAGCAACTAATTAGTAATTGTAACAAATGGCTTAAGTAATTTTTATTTTTTAATGAGAATAAGTTTTGATATTTAATAGATAAAGAAGAGCATCTGTATATTTTACAGATGCTCTTCTTTTTATACATGTATACTAATTTTTTAGTGGAAAATATAGGTATATTCGTAGTTTAATAGAAGAGAGATGATTAGTTTGAAGTTTATCTATTTTTAAATAACTATAAAAGTTGAATAATTTATCGGTTTTAATAGGGGGGGGGAAGTAGAATGGAATTTTTACGTATTGAAAATGATGAGGTTTTAATCAATAATATGGCACAGTTATATTGTAAAGTATTTGAGAAAACAAATTTTACTGAAATGATTGAGCGAATTAATAGACATATAGAATATACAGGTTTTAAAGGTATAGTAGCAATGAATGATGAAAATGAAGTTATTGGTTTTACTTATGGTTATCGTTCATTAGATGGACAGTACTATAATCAATTAATGAGAAAATCATTAAATTTTAGACAAATAGAGCAATGGTTAGAAGATTGTTTTGAATTTGTAGAGTTAGCAGTTCACCCGCAATATCGAAATGAAGGACTTGGAACAACATTACATAATAAATTATTAGAAGGCATTTCAAATAGAACGAGTGTTTTAACAACGCAAATAAACAATAAAAAGGCACGTTCTTTATATGAAAGATTAGATTGGGTTGATGTATTAGAGCCATTTCATCCAAGTAAAAATGATGTTCCATATGTAATAATGGGAAAAAATTTAAAAATGAAAGTAAATGGATAACTATTTCGTTCACAAAAGTTAATGGTCTGTAACAATAAAGGGGAAAATAAAATGACAATAATATCTATAGAAAAAGCTACTATTTTAGATGCTGAAAAGTTAACAGAAATAATGACAAAAACATTTGATGAAGAAGCAAAACGATGGCTATGCGGTCAAGGTGATGGTATTGACTATAACATCCAACCACCTGGCTATTCTTCAGTAGAAATGATGAAATATTCGATTGAAGAGCTGGATTGTTCCAAAGTGATAATGGATGAAAAAATAATCGGGGGAATTATAGTTACAATCTCCGGTAAGTCATACGGTCGAATTGATCGTATTTTTGTAGATCCTGTTTATCAAGGAAAAGGAATTGGATCACATGTTATTAAATTAATAGAAGAGGAATATCCAAGCATAAGGATTTGGGATCTCGAAACATCTAGTAGACAACTTAATAATCATCATTTTTATAAAAAAATGGGCTATGAAATAACTTTTAAATCTGAAGATGAGTATTGTTATGTAAAAAGAATAACTGTAGAGTCAGCTGAAGAGAACCTAATTAAAAATAAAGATATGAAAAATAGCCAATACGAAAACTGTAATCTTGCAAATACAGAGTATTATCAAGTAAATTTAAAAAACGGTTCCTTTGTTGGTAGTAATATGATGAATCTGAAGATGAGTAATTGTAATGTGAGTCAATCAAATTTTAGAAATATAAATTTTAGAAATTCTTCATATGCAGATTTAAATCTTTCTGGTAGCAAAATTGATTTTGTGACTTTAGGTGGAGTTCAATTTAAAGATACAAGTCTCGGAGAAGATAAAGATCCTATTGCATTTAATAGATGTGATTTAGAAGGTAGTACGATTAGTAATTGTAATCTGAAAAATATTGAAATAGAAAATTGTGATATATCCGGTATGAAAATAAATGGTATTCCAATTGGAAATTTACTTGAGTTATATAATAAAGTAAAAAGTTAACCTGTAATTAAATTGTGTAGATAAGGTGTTCGTAAATCAGATGCTAAACTGAAATAATTATGTAAAAATAACATAAAGAAATAAAGGGAAGAAGGACTTTCACTCAGGGTTCTAGAATGAATTATTGTTATGGATATGGAGGAGAGAAGATATGGGGATCAAAGTAAGGGCGGTAGAAATACAAGATGCTAGAGCCATTCATCGTATATGCATACAAGATGATGTTTTACCTTATATGGTTTTCTTACCTAGCATGCGTGTAGATGCAATGGAAAATCGAATTCGTAATTTAGCGCCAAATCAATTTGAATTTGTTGCAGAGTACGATGGCGAAGTTGTTGGATTTGTTGGGTTAACCCAAAGTCCTGGACGTAGATCTCATTCTGGTGATTTGTTTATAGGGGTAGATAGTGAATATCATAATAAAGGCATTGGAAAAGCGCTTCTTACAAAAATGCTTGATTTGGCTGATAATTGGCTAATGCTAGAGCGAGTGGAATTAGGTGTTTTAGAAACGAATCCGAAAGCGAAATCGCTATATGAAAAATTGGGGTTTGTAGAAGAGGGAGTAAAGATAGGGAATTTGAAGGCTCATGGAAAGTTTATTAATGAAATTATGATGAGTCGCTTTAGGCCTGATGGTTTAATCGTACATAATGGATAGTGAAAAGCATGACATTATACTGTCATGCTTTTTTTGTTAGTTGCGATTCGGCAGTTTTGGTTGCATTAAAAATAATGCTAAACCAATAAAAATAACTGCAATACCTAGTCCTTGTTGTAAAGAAATCGTTTCGTTTAATATAAAGTACGCTAGTATGCAAGTTCCAATCGTTTCTCCTAAAATGCTCATAGAGATAACAGTAGCGCTCATCCATTTTAATAACCAATTGAATATTGTTTGACCTAAAATTGTTGCAACAAATGCTAAGCCAATAAAGCACAACCATGTTTGCGTAGAGTAATGGATGAAAGATTCTTGCTGCATGTAAGTAAATATACCAAGAAAACAGGCGCTACTTCCATAACTAATTACCGAATATGGTATAAGTGATACATCTTTACGAACATGTTGGCTAATGAAAAAGTAAGCTGTAATAATTCCGGCCGCAATAAACGCTAAAATATCTCCGGATAAAGCTTCTTCGCTAATTTGGAAGTCTTGCCATCCAATGATGATACTTCCTGAAATAGCGATGAGGCAACCAATAACTGCGCCTTTCGTAAATCTCTCTTTAAATAGAAAGTAACCGCCAACCATTGAAAATAAAGGTTGTAACGTTACGATAACTGTAGAACTTGCTACAGAAGTATATTGTAAGGATTCAAACCAAAGTACATAATGTGCAGCTAAAAATAATCCAGATATGAATCCGAACCCCCATTGTTTTCTTGTTACTGTTTTTAGGTCGATTCGATTATTTTTATTAAATAGTAATAAAGGTAACAGAATGAGTGCAGCAAAGAATAATCGATAAAAAGCAATGATAGCTGCAGGAGCATCGGCTAATTTTACAAAAATCGCTGAAGTCGATAAGGCGAATACGCCGAAAAATAAGATGAAATATGAATGAATAGGTGATTTCACAGTTTGTTCCTCCGATACAATGTTTATTATAATAAAATTAATACGATATAATGTACAAAAGTAAGTATATAAGTCCTTGAGACGATAGGAAAGAATTATTTGTCTTTTTTTACTATGTCAGCACAAAGGCAATGAAAGATGCAATATGATGGACGAAAGGAAGTTTTTACTATGATACATGATAGAATCGGACAAACTGTATTAAGTTATCGTAAGAAAAATAATATGACAATTCGAGAATTTGCTAATTATGCAGGGATTAGTACTTCATTAATTAGTCAAATTGAACGAGGAAATGCGAATCCATCTTTAAGTGTATTGGAATTAATTGCGAAAGCATTAAATGTTCCACTATTTACACTTTTTATTAATGAGATTGATACAGATTCTCTCATATCTAAGAAAAAAGATCGAAAAAAAGTATATCGGGAAAATAATGATCACATTGTATATGATGTATTAACACCGGATTTTATGAAGGCGCGTATTGAAATGTTAATGATGGATTTAAATAAACAAGCAAAAACAACGGAAAGTCACTATTCACATGAAGATAAGGAAGAGATTGCTGTTGTTATGAAAGGGGAAGTGTATGTGGAGTTAGAAGGAAAAGAGTATTATTTAGAAGAAGGTGATGTTGTACGTATCCCGCCAAACGTGAATCATCGTTTTTTAAATAAAAGTGATGAATCTAATCATATTTTATTTGTATTGACACCATCTTTAGGATGAGTATAAATTGATTTTTATTACGGAGGATAAAAAGGTGGCCTTTCAATTATTGCTCAATGTAAAAAACAAACAAATGATATTTGGCATGCACATTTCGGACATGTCTTTAAATTTTCATATAGTTACTTTGATCATATAAAGAGGCTCCAAAATATAAAGATATATCATTAAAGAAATTCTGATTTGTTATTCAGAAGTAATGATGTCTAGTGAATTATAAAAAGGGGTTTAAAGTTTTTGTTAATAGTATATTATTTTTATATTTGTAAGATTTTACATACGTATTTTACTTTTACTAATTCTGTAAATAGGCTATACTAAAATACATACATTTTAGTATTGGAGAGAGAGAAGTAAAACGACATGGAATTAGTGAAATTGGAAAAAGTAATTGAAATAAAGAAAGAAGAACTTTTATATTTAGTATCGGATTATGGAATTCAACATGAAAAAGTATTGGCATTAAGTCAAGAAATAGACAAATTAATTAATTACTTTATGTTTTTAAAATAAGAAGAACTATGACATGATGTTAAAATGTTATAGTTCTTTTTTATTTGGAAATTCAAATGTATATTCTATATACTAATAATAGATAGAATATTCTGTTTTAGGGGAGGGGGATACATGATATTACATACGTACATTTCAGGCGAAGGGGAACCAATCGTACTGTTACATTCTGGTGGTATGACAGGTTTAGTAGAATATGAAGAGCAGGTAGCATTTTTTCGAGAAAAAAATTATCAAGTCATTCGTCCTGATTTAAGAGGGCATGGAAAGTCAGGTGGGACATTGGAGAATTATTTTCTAAGTTCCGTAAAGGATTTACATGGTACGTTAATGCATTTACAAATTGATAAATGTCATATAGCTGGTGTTTCACTGGGAGGATTAATCGCTTTACTATTTGCAAAAAACTATCCAGATAGAGTGAGAACATTAACTGTTTCAGGTATCTTTCCAGTTAAGAGAGAAAATTGGGAGGAGTCTCAGGAGTATGAAGCGAAGTGTCATCAGCAATTGATGGAAAATGAAGAAGTAGTAACGTATATGAATCAAATTCATGAAAATAGTGATTGGAGAGCATTGCTTGAATCGTGGCAAGTTAAAGATTGGTACCCATTCGACGAAACTGGTGATGTTGCTAATCTTCAAGTACCTACACTTTGTATTGCTGGGGGAGATTCAGAAGATGAAGTTGTAGCTGCTACAACGTTCAAACAATTAAATGACAATATTCATATTGCTGTTATTCCGTTTGCGGGTCATTTAGTACATAATGATCAACCAGAAATCTATTCGAATATATTGTCTAATTTCTTACAGAATGCGCAAGTTGCTAGTCGAATATAATGACTTTTGGGTATAATAAGAAAGGAATTATTAATTGTATCGGTTAGGAGCACAGCACATATGAAAACAGTTGTTGTTATCGGTGGAGGTATAACGGGACTTTCTACTATGTTTTATTTAGAAAAATTAAAAAAGGATAATAATATCGATTTAAATTTAATCCTTGTAGAAAAAGAAGAGTACTTAGGTGGTAAAATCCATAGTGTAGAAAAAAAGGATTTTATTATGGAATCAGGAGCGGATTCTATCGTTGCTCGTAATGAACATGTTATGCCGCTTGTAAAAGATTTAAATTTAGAAGAAGAAATGGTATATAACGAAACGGGTATTTCTTACATATATTCTGATAATATTTTACATCCAATCCCTTCTGATACTATATTTGGGATACCGATGAGTGCCCGATCATTGTTTAACAGTACGTTAGTATCAACGAAAGGGAAAATTGTTGCTTTAAAAGATTTCATAACGAAAAATAAAGAATTTACAAAAGATACTTCACTTGCTGTATTTTTAGAAAGCTTTTTAGGGAAAGAATTAGTGGAACGACAAATTGCTCCGGTGCTTTCAGGTGTATATTCTGGTAAATTGAATGAACTTACTATGGCATCGACATTACCGTATTTACTGGATTATAAAAATAAATATGGAAGTATTATTAAAGGTTTTGAAGAGAATAAAAAACAGTTTCAATCAGCGGGAAACAAAAAGTTCGTATCATTTAAAGGTGGACTATCTACGATTATTAATCGTTTAGAAGAAGTACTGACTGACACAGTTGTTAAGAAAGGTGCTATAACGACAGCTGTAAAAAAACAAGGTGATCACTATGAAATTTCCTTTGCAAATCATGAATCGATCCAAGCTGATTATGTTGTTTTGGCAGCTCCGCATGATATCGCAGAATCTTTATTACAGTGTAATGAATTAAACGAGCAGTTTCATACATTTAAAAACTCATCTCTTATAAGTATTTACTTAGGATTTGACATACTAGATGAACAATTACCGGCGGACGGCACAGGATTTATCGTAACGGAAAATAGTGATTTACATTGTGATGCTTGTACATGGACAAGCAGGAAATGGAAACATACATCTGGAAAACAAAAGCTATTAGTACGAATGTTTTATAAGAGTACCAATCCAGTATATGAAACGATTAAAAATTATAGTGAAGAAGAATTAGTACAAGTCGCTTTATATGATATCGAAAAGAGTCTCGGAATTAAAGGTGAACCAGAAGTAGTTGAAGTTACAAATTGGAAAGATTTAATGCCGAAATATCATTTAGAACATAACCAAGCGGTTCAAACATTACAAGAAAAAATGACGGATCTTTATTCGAATGTATACTTAGCTGGCGCTTCATATTACGGTGTCGGAATTGGTGCATGTATTGGAAATGGAAAGAACACTGCAAATGAAATAATTGCAACATTAAAGGAACCATCAAAATAGAATACATATATAAATAAAATGTCCCTTCAGTATATTGGAGGGACATTTTATTTATTTCACTTGAATGGAGATTTTTTTATTAGTTTTATTATTCTCAGTAATCGTTAATGTTATATTTCCGGACTCTTTAAATGAATAGGATGAGAGTTGATAAAGTTCTTTTATACCGTGTTTCTCTTTTAATGTATTAGCAGGAAGCAATGCTATGTTCGGTTTCCATGATTCTTGTTTACCTGAAGGATAGTTTACTATTATTTCGGGATTATTTAATTGCATTTGTTCCCAAGAGGCAAAATGTAGTTCAACTGCTGTATCTTTTTTTAGTAACTCTTCTGAGAAATATCCAAGTTCTCCAATATTACCGAAAACAGTAAAGTTTTGATTTTGAACTTTGATATCTAAATGTTTAGGTTGATATGTTGCTGCGTGATAGATTCCGTAGGAAAGTGAAAGAGTGGCGGCGATTAAAATGCTGATTGAAAATGTTTTAAAGCTATTACCTTTAAAACTAGTCATCATGAATGAGTTGGGGACGAATTTTTTTGCGAATAAAAATATGAGTAATATGAGCAAGAGTGATAAGCCTATGAATATATACATAGGAAATTTACACCTCCGCAATAAAGTTATAACTATATTTTACCATAAATGTATGGGTTAGGGTGTTGTTTTAGAAGGGAAAAGTGAGCAAGGAATCGAATTTATAAGACATATCATTAGGAGCGGAGTGATGGAAATAATACAATTAATTTTAAAACTAGAGAATAAAGAGATGATCATATAAAAGCATGAAGGGTTACTCTTAGTTCGTATTGAATTAAGAGAATAATCTTCTCTTGAAATATTTGATTAATGGGACATTAAGGACTTTCCAAATTTAAAATATTTTTTCTGCTATAATGAATGAGTAGAAAGAAAGGAATGATTCTATGGCATTTCCTATATTAGAAACTGAACGTTTGCGTTTAGTTGAAATAGAACAATCTTATTGTCAAAAAATATATGAAATCTTTTCATTGGATGAGGTAACATGTTATTACGGTATGAATTCTTTTACGGAGTTTGGACAAGCTTCACGTATGATTGAATCTTTTTCAAAAAATTATTTCGAGAAAAAGGCGATACGATGGGGGATTGTATTAAAAGAAACAAATACTTTAGTAGGTACAATTGGGTTAAATAATTTACAACTATGGAGTAAACGATCTGAAATTGGATATGATTTACATCCTCATTATTGGGGGAATGGTTATGCGTCAGAAGCGGCCGGGGAAATTATTCATTATGGATTTCAAGATTTAGGCTTATTTAGAATTGGAGCTATTACATACCCTGAAAATGTTACTTCTTGTAAAATGTTATCTAAAATAGGCTTTCATAAGGAAGGATTATTACGTGGATATATTCATCAAGGAAATAAGCAACATGATGCACTGTTGTATTCTATAGTTCGAACGGATGTAGAGGATATAAATGTATAACAAAAAACCCCTCTTATAAAAGGGGGGTTAAGTAAAAATTAACCTAATTTAGGTAATAAACGTTCTCCGCTTTTCATGCTACTTTTACATAAAGGGCATTTAGGCTCTTCTTCAAATGAAAAGTTCTTTCTCATCCATCCTAAACAATCCTCTGCTTCACATTCCCAAACAGGGGTTTGTTCTGGTGGTACTTCTGCTACATCGTTCTTTCGATTGCGATACATGTAACCACTCCTTTTATGTAAAAAATTTTAGTTATATATTAAAAAGGTTGTTAACCGTGCTGGTAACAACCTTTTTATTGTTTAAATTATAGCTTTACAACGTTTTTAGCTTGAGGTCCACGGTTACCGTCTTCAACTTCGAAGCTAACTTCTTGACCTTCGTCAAGAGATTTGAAGCCGTCGCCAGTGATAGCTGAGAAGTGAACGAATACGTCGTTACCGCCTTCAACTTCGATGAAACCGAAACCTTTTTCGCTGTTAAACCATTTTACTTTACCTGTTAATGTCATGGTAATGCCTCCTAAAATTTAAAAAGATTACAATATGATCGGCCTTATTTGATTGAAAAATAAAAGTTCACATATTATCAAAAACCCATAAGGAGTATAAAATGTTCCTAATTGATACTTGATAATATGCAAAGAAAATATATTGTTAAATTGACCTTAATTACTATCTTACAACAAATGGTGGGAAATAGCAAGTGCTGGTAATACCAGTGAATAATCTTGGTGATAATAGTAAAACGCACAAAGTCATCTCTTTTATTTATATATTATGCCTAATTTGGTTTTATGCTAAACAGAGAACATTTTTATTAGGAATTTGTATTAGGAAAACAATATATAGTATTGATATATTTTTTAAGGAGGCGAGAATATTGCAATTCACTCAATTTAAAATAATTGAAGCAGCTAAAGAAGGAAGAAGAAAGGTTCATCCCATATTCGCTGTTATACTTGCAATTGTATTTTTAACTTTAGGTGAATTGTTCATGTTGTTTATGCTGTTTTTACCGGAAGCAAAGACGGGCTTAATGAAGGCAATTTATAGTGATATTGAGATGATATTGACATTTGGCGGGGCTATATTTTTTGTTTTTTTATGGATTAGATTGGTAGAGAAAAGATCAGTTTCATCCATTGGCTTTTGGAGAAACGAGTGGATTAGAAAATATTTGAGAGGTGCATTATTAGGTTTTGTTTTCATTTCAATACCAGTCTTGCTACTTTTAATAACAGGAAATGTACAACTAGAAATGCAAAGAATTACACCGACTGCCATACTTGGAATTGCAGGATCTTTAGTTGCTTTTTTAATACAAGGTGCAACAGAAGAAATCGTTGTTCGAGGCTGGTTATTTCCAGTCCTTTCCGTTAGAAGTCGTATATGGATTGGGGTTGTTGTTACTTCTTTTTTATTTGGCTTTCTACATTTACTAAATCCAGGTATTACAATTCTTTCAATATCGAATATAATATTAGTTGGTGTATTTGCAGCTTTTTACGTTTTGAAGGACAGTAGTCTCTGGGGAATATGCGCATGGCATTCGTTGTGGAATTGGGCACAATTCAATATTTATGGTTTTGCAGTAAGTGGAATGGCAATGTATTCTACACCACTTTTTAAACCTGTCACAAACGGATCGGAATTCCTTCATGGAGGTTCGTTCGGAATTGAGGGGAGTATCATAACGACAGTATTGCTTTCGATTGCTTCCATTGTTTTATGGAGACAGTTATGGGGGAGAAAAGTGAAGCAAAGAGATTAACTTAATGAAGGTGGGAGAAATTATGGGGATTATAGCGTTTGAGGGAGCGAGTGCGGTTGGTAAAAGTACCACGTGTCGTGAGTTAGAAAAAAAATATGGTGCGTACATTATACCTGAAGTGAATGTATTATTTGAAAGACCAAAAAACGAAAATAGAACATGGTATTTGGAAAAACAAGTAGAGCGCTGGAAAATAGCAGTACAGAAGTCAGAGCAATATGAATTAGTAATACTTGATGGCGATATTTATCAGCCGCTTAGTTATAATTGGTGTTTCCATTTTGATATATTTGATCAGCCATTATCTTTAATAGAAAACTTTTATAAAGAAAAGCTGATCAATAAGGAAATTGGTTTTCCCGATCAATATTTTTATTTATATACAAATGATGAAGAACTGAGAAAACGGAAAGAATCTGACGAGACAAAAAGAAGAAGAAACTTTGAAAAACATTTACATATATCAAAATCGTTTCAACGTTATTATGAAAATTTAAATACCGTTACAGACGGATACTGCAAAATGATTGACGCGAAAAGTGTAAAATCGAATGAATTAGAAATTGTGAAAAGTTTAAACAGTATAAAAGTGTGTGAAGAGAGACGTTTTGATGTTTCGAGGTTAGATGCTATTACGAAGTGGTTAAAAGAAAAGCATGCATAAAAAGAACGAGTCCCCTATAGAGGACTCGTTCTTTTTATGCATATTGAATATGTGAGTGCGTTTCATAAATTGTTTTTAAAATTTGTAAGTTTGCCTGTTCATTTTTATGAATAGCATTTGTATATTTAGTTAGAAAGAGCTGAGAAGGATAAACGGGTAGTTCCCCACAAATATCGATACCATAGACATTTTTATTCTTAATAAGAGAATGAATGCATTTTAAAAGTGTAGAGAGTTTCATTTGCCCTTGATCCCAATTCGTAATAGTTACTTTTGAGTCTAAAACATCTTTATCGATGCTTACATATATAGTGTTTGTATGAATATGCGAAAGTATTGTATGTGTAGATACTTCGTTTGACGTATCTATTGGGAACACTTCTACACATGAATAATCATTGGAATGAATTGTTAAAGAAGAAGGTCCAATCATAATTACTTTCTTTAATTTCGGGTTATTTTGAAGAGCGAACGATACCCATGACCCGCAAGAAATAAGAGTATGTTCATTTTCTTCTTTTAAGTTCATGTCAGTGTGATGATCAAATAAAATAAGGGTAAATGGCTCAACTATTTCTTTTAGTAGTAAATAAGATACATAATGATAATTTCCAGAACCGATAAAAGTGACTCCTTTTTGCTTTCTACGGTTTAACTCCTGTTTTATCCGCATTAAAGAAGGAGGCTCGCAATACAGGTTTGCGTGCTCTAAATGACTAAAATCAATATCTTCATGTGAATAAGAATGAAGTTTATTTTGTAATAAATATGTATCATCAAAGTTTAAAAAAGTTAAACCGCTATACAATAAACTCATATTTATTCATCTCCTTTATATGTAGGCTAGCATATATTTTTATCAATTTAAAATGAAATGCTTAGAGGTGGATTTGTATTTGAAAAAGATGGGGTATTTTTACAGAATAATCTTTCAATTTATAAAGAAAAGAAATATAATATGAGGAAATATATATGTGGTAGAGGAAATAGAGACTATTTAAGAAATGCAAATGAGAATTGAAATGGAATTGAGAAAAAAGTAGGTAAAGATTAACTACCTGCAAAGGCTCAGTTAATTCAACGAATAATTAATTTTTTAAGTTATTATTTGTGAAAGGGGAATTAACGTAGGTATGAAAAAGATTATTATTTCAGATCTTGATGGGACTTTATTAAGAAGTGATAAAACAATTTCAGAGAAATCTATAAATATTTTAAGGGCATGCAAAAATAATGGAGACGAATTGATTTTTGCTACAGCAAGGCCGCCAAGAGCTATAAAACAGTATATCCCCAACGTGTTAAAGAGTGAGATTATAATTTGTTATAACGGGGCTTTAGTTCTTAAAGGTAATGATATTTTATATGAAATGAAGATTTCTAAAAATAACATTTTAGAAATTATAGAAATAGCAAAAAAGTATCATCTTCATGAGATTTGTCTTGAAATAGGTGATAAGTTGTATTCAAATTTTGATGTTACTGATTATTTCGGTAATGTACCGTGTGAAATTATGGGTGTAAGAGATTTAGACTTTGAAAAAGCCTCTAAAGCAATTATTTGTACTAAAGGTCCAATAAACAAGGAATTCATTAAAGAATTGCCTGATGAATGCAAGGCAGTCATTACAGACGACGGAACATTGTGCCAAATTATGCATGCAGATGTTTCAAAATGGAATAGTATTCAATATGTTCTACAGCACTTAAATCGAGACGTCTCTGAAGTAATTGCCTTTGGAGATGACTACAATGATATGGAAATGATAGAGAAGTGTGGGGTTGGTGTAGCGATGAGCAACGCTGTTGAGGAATTAAAGGCAGTCGCTAAATTTATTGCTAAAAGTAATGATGAGGATGGAGTTGCTATATTTTTAGAAAGTGAAAGTTATGTTTATGTAAAATAGTATGAAAAAATAAATTACTGTAGGTTGTGAAAAAAAGAGATGCTATATCTGTTTTTGATAAACAGATTATTATGAATGGGGCATGTGGGAGGAAACAAGCAAGATGAAAACATTATTTAAAATAATAGGTATTATAGCTGGTATGGCGGTAATTGGCGTAGGTGTAACATATGGTATGCTGTATTATTTGAATAATAGTAAACCAGCTGCGAAAAAGGTATCACCAGCCGCGCCGGCTGCAGAAGTACTAGCTGATAGCAATGTAAAAGCTGAAGATGCAAAGCTTTTAGAAAATGGCAATCATTCATTACCAAATAGCGGCTTTAATAAAAATTTCAAGTGGACAGATGAGAACATACAGACAGCTTTACATGAAATGGCACATCAAAAAACGAAAGCTGATCAAAAGTGGGGTTATATTTTTATCACACAAGAACGTATTGAAAGCTTACTTGATATTGTAAAGAGTAATGATCTAGTACAAGGAAATACATATGCGGACATTTTAGAGAGATGGAAACAAGGGAAATATGAAAAGATGGACGCGGATCACAATAAGATTTGGAAATTACAAAGCGGGAATTTAGGCGAAGGGAAAGGAGTACTGTCAGAAGCGGAACAAAAAGAATTAATCAATCAATTGTTTATGCAAAAAGGTACATATTCAGGGAGTAAATTAATTGCAGGCGGGGGACAGACTAATAAATAAGACAATATTGGAGGAGAGTAATTGCTTTTTAGGCAGTTACTCTTTTTTGTGTGCACTTTTTAGTTTTTCTCTAGTAAGGAAAGAAACGATTGTAAAACGGGTGAAATCCATCTAGATTTATGATAGATTACATGGCTTTGAATAATTGCTGGTGTTTCAATAGGATGAAAATAGAGTTGCTCTTTTTGACAACTTTCTTGTACAACGATGTAAGGAAGAATTGAAATTCCTAACTCACACATAACGGATTGTTTAATAACTTCAACGTTGGAAGTTTCAAATGTTTTAGCTGGAATGTTCCCGCTTTGACGTAAAAAACGATCTACCATTGGTCTATAACCGCAGCTTTGTTCGGTAAAAATAAACTGAGTATCCTTTAATAAATAAAATGGGTTAGAGTGTGTACAGTAATGGGGAGGTAAAATCCATCCAAATGTTTCATTACTAAAAGTACGTGTAATAAAATCATTATGTTCCATACTTTCTCCAATTATGAAAATAACATCTGTTTCTCCTTCACGTAGCTTATTCATTGCTTGTTCGTTTGTAGTTGTTTCCAGTACGATATTTACTTTCGGATTCTCCTGTTTGTACATACGTAATAATTGTGGTAATCGGTACACGGCTAATGATTCGTTAGATGTAATCGTTAATGTTCCCTCTAAATTATCACCATTTTGAGGGATTTCTTGCGCTTTTTCATAAATAGCTAGTAATTCTAAAGCATAAGGATGAAATTGATGACCTGCTTTTGTAAGAAGTACTTTTTTCCCTAATCGATCAAAAAGAGGGAGGTGTAAATCGTTTTCTAATGCTTTCATATGCGCTGTTACAGTAGATTGCGCATAACCTAACGCATGAGCAGCTTTAGAAAAATTACCATACTTAACGATGGCACAAAAAGTTTTAACATGTCTCATTTCCATAAGCGATCCCTCTTTTATTATCATGATTTGTGAATGATTATATCACATATTTCAATTTTCCAAATGATTAAATTCTTTATAAAATAAAATTGTAGAAAGATTCATTTAAGTGAAATTGGAGGAGAAAAGATGATCAAAAAGGGCTATCATGTAGCTGTTGTTGGGGCTACAGGTGCGGTAGGGCAAAAAATTATTGAACTGTTAGAGAATGAAATAAAGTTTAATATAGTTGAAGTTACATTGCTTTCGTCAAAACGATCCGCTGGTAAGATAGTACCATTTAAAGGACGAGAGATAATAATACAAGAGGCAAAAACAACTAGCTTTGAAGGTGTAGATATTGCCTTTTTTAGTGCTGGAGGAGAAGTTTCTAGGCAATTTGTTAATCATGCAGTCGCTAGTGGTGCCATCGTAATTGACAACACAAGTGAATATCGAATGGCACGTGATGTACCGCTTGTGGTTCCGGAAGTAAATGCGCACACTTTAAAGGAACATAAAGGTATAATAGCAGTTCCGAATTGTTCAGCATTACAGATGGTAACAGCTCTTCAGCCAATACGAAAAGCATTTGGTTTAGAACGAATTATCGTTTCCACTTATCAAGCTGTTTCAGGGTCAGGAATTCACGCGATTCATGAATTAAAAAAACAGGCTAAGTCAATGCTTGCAGGTGAAGAAGTGGAGAGTACTATATTGCCCGCGAAAAAAGATAAAAAACACTATCCAATTGCGTTTAATGTATTGCCACAAGTAGATATATTTACAGATAATGATTTTACATTTGAAGAAGTAAAAATGATTCAAGAAACGAAGAAAATTTTGGAGGACCAAAGCTTGAAAATGGCAGCTACTTGTGTGCGTGTTCCAGTTGTTTCAGGGCATTCAGAATCGGTTTATATTGAACTTGAAAAAGAAGCGACCGTTGCAGAAATAAGAGAAGTACTGCGAGATGCACCAGGTGTTATATTACAAGATAATCCTAATGAACAGCTGTATCCAATGCCATTATATGCAGAAGGGAAAATAGATACATTTGTCGGTAGAATTAGAAAAGATCCTGATACACTAAACGGATTCCATCTTTGGATCGTTTCCGATAATTTATTAAAAGGTGCGGCGTGGAACTCGGTGCAAATTGCAGAAACGATGGTGGAAGAAGGAATCATTTAGTATTAAGGAAACTAGGGAACTGTTAAAGATTACAGTTCCCTAGTTTTTATTTTATAACTGTTCGCTTTATTTCAGCCACATTTGATTTGAAAGACAGCAAAAAACATCAAGAATGAATACAGTTTATTTGGTACGATATGGATAAATTCAATAAGGGGGAATTAGATGTATCAAGTAAAGGGGTATTTTTCATCGCTTAAAGGAAGTCATTATGAAATCGGTAAGCAACAAGGTGAATTTGTGAAACAACATTCTTATCTTATTCCGCAATTTATACAGAAAGAAAACTTAATATCGCATAACTGTTTTACAGAATCTAGAAATATACTAAATCAATATTGTTCTGGAATTAATGAAGAACTTGAAGGTTTTTGTGAAGTGTTGAAAATTCCTGCTAAAAATATGATGTATTATTATCAAACATTATTAAAAGCAGGATGTAGTCATTGTGTGGTATTACCTAAAAAGACAGATTCAAACCACACATATGTATTAAGAAATTATGATTTGTCACCAAAAATAGATGATATGCGTTTTTGTTCAACTCATGTTGAAGGTGCGTATGCACATAGTGGCTTTTCTACTCAATATTTTGGTCGAACGGAAGGGGTTAATGAGCATGGATTAGCTGTTACATTTTCAGCATGTGGTCAACCAGTAGGAAATATTGAAGGTTTACGAAAGCCAATAGTAAGTGGTTTACAATGTTTTGCGGTAATTCGAGTTTTATTGGAGAAATGCAAAAATGTGCAAGAGGCTAAGTCACTAATAGAAGAAATACCGATTGCGAGTAATATTAATCTAATAGTAGCAGATCCATTAGACGCAGCGCGTATTGAAATATTTGACGGGTATAAATCAATAACTTCAATTGATGAGGAAAGCCAAGACTTTATCGTCTCAACAAACCATGCAATTAGTTTACCTATTCAAAAACTGAATAGTAGAAGATTAGAACAATCTACAAACCGATATCACACATTGTATGAACATTTAAATCGAAATGAACAAGTGAGTATAGAGTCTTTAAAAGCATTAGTACAAAAAGAATATCCTGCTGGGCTGACGGTGCATAATTATGAAGAATGGTTTGGAACTTTACATGCCGTATTATTTGATTTGCATGAATGCACAATGAATATTTGTTTCGGGTCTCCACTTTTAAATGACTGGTACTCGTTGGAGGTTGGAGGGAGTCTTCCTTTTTCTGAGGTGAATGTGAACTTTGAAAATAAAACTTATACTGATTTTTGGAGAGAAGAGCGTAATTAATTGATTCCAAAAGAATAGATGAGATAAAATGGCGATAGTTGGATATATATACGGGAGGGAGTGCCATTGCTAAAAGTAGTGTTACTGATTGCTCTTATCTTATTTGTTGTCGTTTTAATATATATTACTTATAAAAAAAGAAAAAAAGCAGGGGTAAAAGGATTGAAGAGTGAGTTAACTTCAATTTATTTCTTTACACTAGCAATCTTAAATTTACTTGCATATTGGTTAAACTTTGGCGGGATTATTATTTGGTTAATTTCAATTGCTTTGTTGTTAGTAGCGGCATATTTTACGAAGTATATTCCAATATCTAAAAAGGTACATTGAAATCTTAAAATATATAATGTTTTACTTTGCTTTGAAAAGAGATTATTCTACTAAATCGTTGTGAAACGGTTCCATAGGATAATCTCTTTTGTTCGTTTAGGTTTGTAAAAATTGTACAAGTAACGCAGCCAAGACAACCTTGTTTTAAATTAGCAAAGAAATACAATATTCCAAAGTTACCATTATATTTTCAAGAACAGGAAATACAGGGTTTTATTTTCGTGTATTAGAAGAAGGTTGGGTATCACCTGTTGATACGTTAAAGTTAATAAAGTCTGTTCCGAAAGGTGTTACAGTAGCATTTGCTAATCGTATTATTCATAAGAAAAAACAAAATATGGAAGAGCTAAAAAGAATCTTAGAAGTACATGTGCTTTCTACAAGTTGGAGAAATACATTTGAAAAGCGAATGAGGGGAGAAGAAATTAATACGAAGGAGAGACTAGAAGGAAAAAAATAAAAAATATTTTTTTATAAATGGTGTATTTCTATGAGTAAAAACGAAGTAGAAAGCACTATTTTTATATAATACACTTATTAATATTCAATAATCTTAATATTGTTTTATTCGACTTATTTTCGAATAGTCAAAACATAAAATTAATTAGACTCTTTTTTTATATTTTATGATAGTATATTGATTGGTAAGACCTATTACATTAAGAGCAGGTTATATAACTAAATCTAATTTGATGGAATTAACGTATGGAGGGACAACATGGGGAATGTTGAAAATTTAGAAAAACTTCTTTTAGAAGAACCGAAAAGAGAGCAGTTATTTCCTTTATTTGAAGAAGTATTCGGGATTTCAATTCAAGCATTGAATGATTTTTCAGAGAGAGGTTATTGGGATAATACATACAAAGCTTTATCATTTTTACATGACGATAAAGCGGTTGCAAATGTTGCGGCATTTTCTCTACCATTGCTAGTAAATGGTGAAAGAATAAATGCAGCGGGCATTCAATCGGTAATGACTCACCCTAATTTTCGTAGACAAGGACTCATGACACAATTAATGAGTAAAATGATAAAAGAAATCGATAAGAAATGTGAATGTACATTATTATTTACGGAAAAACCTGAACTATATGCATCATTTGGGTTTAAAGTTGTGCAGGAGTATTTGATGACTATTCTATATGATAAAAAGAATAATAATGATTCCTTACTTAGAAAGTTAGATTATTATATGGAAGAGGATAGAAAGTTAATACATGAAACTATTGATAGCAGCCAAAGACTTTCAAATAATTTTTCAACATTAAACTTCCATCCTTCGTTTTATTTGAATATGTATGATTCGGGATGGAATGAGAAATTATATTATTCAGAGAAACTAGATGCACTAATTGTGTATGAAGTAGATAATGAAAAGTTGAAATTATATGGAGTATTTGCACCAGTAATTCCAGTTTTAGATGAAATATGCGGGGAAATCGCTGAAAGATTTACAGAAATCGAATTTTACTTCTCTCCAGATCAATTAGGGATCGAGGATGTACAGTTTACAGAATTACAGTCTAGTAAGTATTTAATGGTTCGAAGTAATAAAGAGTTAAATTTTAAAGGTTATAAATTTCCTGTATTAGCGGAGTTTTAAATGTTTGTATAAAGGCTTATTATGGAGGAACTATGAATATATCATATATACCTAAACATGTTGAGCAACTCACTATATTGAATGTCCCTGAATATTATAAAATTAATGATAATCAGGCGTTTATTGTCCGTTCGAAAGCAGAAACAGATTTTTGGCTTAAAACACATTATGGTTTTGAAGTAATGAATGGTCATGTATTTTATAATGAAATGATGACAGACTTTCAAGCTGAAGTACAATTGTGTATGAATCCAAATTCAAAATACGATCAAGCAGGTCTTTTTGTTATGATTTCGGAAAAGTGTTGGTTGAAAACTTCATTAGAGTATATTCCAGATGGCCCTTCTCATTTAGGAGCTGTCGTAACGAATAATGGATATTCTGATTGGTCAACACAAGACTTTCCAACAGAATTAGCTAACGAGCAACTTCGTTTTCGAATTGTTCGTAAACGTGGCGATTATATAATATATGTAAAAAAAAGCTGTCAATGGGAACAAATAAGAATCGCTCATTTGATGGAGGATATAGGGAATGCACCTGTTAAAATAGGTTTTTACACGTGTAGTCCTTCCAAAAACAATGGATTTGAGACTGAGTTTTTAGATTTTACAATTGAAGAGATATAGATGAAAAACCGTATTCTTTCTACTTAAGAATACGGTTTTTCTATTTGCGTAATATAAAGCACATTTATTGACCAGAAAGTCATAAATGCTTATCATTTAATAATGTTAAATATTAATTTACATAATATAATAGGGATAAGAAAGAAATTATAAACTACATCGTTTAAATAAGGAGGGTATGAATTATTAAATAGTAATTTCATAGGAAAAAGGAGATTATGTATGAAATCATTTCGCAAGTTATTACAGTATTTAAAACCATACATGTTCTTCGCTATTATTGGACCGCTATTTATGGTACTTGAGGTTGCGATGGACTTAATTCAACCGACTATTATGCAACATATTATTGATGTTGGGATAGCAAACCGTGATTTGAATTATGTAATAAAAATGGGGCTTCTTATGATAGGAGCTGCAGCACTCGGTTTAGTTGGAGGACTTGGGTGCATGATGTATTCTACAAAAGCAGCAGTTAATTTCGCTACAGACATACGAAAAGATGTATTTGCGAAAATAGAAACATTTTCTAGTGAAAATCGTGATTCATTTGGAACTGGGAAATTATTAACGATTGTGACAAATGATATTACTTCAATTCAATCGGCGATGACGATGACATTACGTGTTCTTGTTCGTGGTCCTTTGTTATTTATCGGAAGTATAATAATTGTTTTTGTAACAGCACGTGAGTTATTTCCTATATTACTCGTAGTCGTTCCAATTTTATTGCTTGCGATTATATTTATTGCAAGTAAAGCGAGCGGAACGTTCAAAAAAGTGCAAGAAGCATTAGATAAAGTGAATACAAAATTGCAAGAAAATTTATCTGGTGTACGTGTTATTAAAGCGTATGTAAGACAAAAATATGAAATCACTCAGTTTGGAAAAGTAAATACAAATTTAACGAAGATAAATATTCGAGCAGTGCAGCTTATTTCTTTAATGATGCCAGTCATTATGTTAGTTGTAAGCGGCGGTATTGTCGCAACATTATGGGTCGGTGGAGAAAAAGTATTTAATGGAACGCTTCAAGTAGGAGCTATATTAGCGTTTATTAACTATTTGAATATTATTTTAATGTCACTTATGTCTATCAGTATGGTATTTATGCAAATCGCGCGAGCATTTCCGTCCGCGGATCGTGTACAGCAAGTTTTAAATACTGAGGTTGATATTAAGAGTGAAACAAATGCGCTTGTACCTAAGAAAATTGAGGGGCAAATTGACTTTAAAAATGTTAGTTATAGTTATACGAAAAATAATGAATATGTTTTAAAAGATATTTCATTTCGCATATGTAAAGGTGAAAAGATAGGGATTATCGGTTCTACAGGGAGTGGTAAATCTACTTTAGCAAAACTGTTACCGCGTTTATATGATGTTGATCAAGGTGAAATATGCATTGATGGAATAAATGTTAAGGCGTATGATTTACAAAAACTTCGTGCTTCTATAGGCTTTGTGCCTCAAAAGGCATTGTTGTTTTCAGGTAGCATAGAAGAGAACTTACGTTATGGTAAAGAAGATGCAACGAAGGAGGAACTTGAAGTAGCAGCTTCAGCAGCTTGTGCGACTGAGTTTATTAATAAGCTAGAAGATTCATATCAATATCATTTAACACAAGGTGCAACGAATTTATCAGGCGGACAAAAACAACGTGTATCCATTGCGAGGGCACTTGTGAGAAAGCCATCTATTCTTATATTAGATGATTCTACATCTGCAGTAGATGCTAAATCAGAATCTAACATTCAATCGGCATTAAGAACAGAATATAAAGGAACTACAACATTATTAATTGCCTCTAAAATTTCATCTATAATAGATGCTGATAAAATTCTCGTTTTAGATAACGGTGAATTAGTAGGTGATGGTACACATGAAGAGCTGTTAGAACAATGTGAGGTATATCAAGAAATCTATCTTTCCCAAGGTGGTAATTTATATAAAGAAGGTGGGAAAGAACATGCGTAATTTCCAAGGGCAGTTTGCAAATAAAGGTGGGCGTAACGCGCCTAAGATGGGTAAAGCTAAAAATACAAAAGGAACTGTAATGAGAATATGGAACTATATGGGCTATCAAAAGGCTGCTCTTACGCTCGTTATATTTTTAGTATTTATTACGACATTACTTGGGTTATTAGGTCCGTATTTAATGGGAGTAATTATCGATCAATATATTGTACCGAAAGATTTAAGCGGTACGGCGAGAATGTGTTTGTTACTTATCGCGATTTATGGTGTAACAGTATTGTTAACATGGTTACAAACATTTGTTATGGTTAACGTTGCATTAAAAACGATACAAAAAATACGACAAGATATTTTCGAGAAAATCCAAACGCTTTCTTTACGGTTCTTTGATGTACGTTCTCAAGGGGATTTAATGAGTCGTGTGACAAATGATATAGATAATTTGAATCAAGCGTTAACTCAAAGTGTTGTACAAATTATTTCATCAGCATTAACCTTTATAGGTGTAACAATTGCGATGTTCGCATTAGATTGGATTTTAGCAATTGTTACACTAATTACAGTACCTATTATGTTTTTTGTTACAAAAAAACTAGTTGCTTATAGTGGTAAAAACTTTGCAAAGCGTCAAAAAGATTTAGGAGAATTAAATGGTTTTATTGAAGAAGCTATAACTGGAGCGGATGTTACAACGTTATACGGGAAAGAAAAAGAAACTGTACAAAATTTCAATAAAATTAATGAACAACTCAGAATGTCTGCTACGAAGGCGGATACATTTTCAGCTTTTATTTTTCCAAGTATGAACTTTATAAATAACTTAGGTATGGGGCTTGTTATTGGGACTGGATCAGTAATGGTTTTAAATGGAATGACAACAGTAGGTGTCATTGCAGCTTTTATTAATTATTCTCGTCAATTCTCAAGACCACTCAGTCAATTCGCAACTTTAATGAATACGATTCAAGCGGCAGTTGCTGGTGGAGAACGTGTCTTTGAAATTATGGACGAAGTACCAGAAATCCAAAATAAAAAAGATGCGTTCATGGTACAAAATTTACAAGGGCATGTTGAGCTTGAGAATGTTACATTCGGTTATGAGGAAAATAAAACGATTTTAAAAGAAGTGAGTCTTAAGGCACAGCCAGGAGAGACAATTGCTTTAGTTGGTCCCACAGGATCGGGTAAAACAACAATCATTAATTTACTAACTCGCTTTTACGATATACAGCAAGGGCAAATTCATATCGATGGAAAAAATATAAAAGATTATGATATAAATTCGTTACGAAGTAAAATAGGGGTAGTTTTACAAGATACGTATTTATTTGCTGGGACAATTATGGATAATATCCGTTATGGTCGATTAGATGCTAGCGATGAAGAAGTAATTCATGCAGCTAAGGCAGCATCTGCGCATTCTTTTATAAAGCATTTGCCGAATCAATATGAAACAAAAATTGCATCAGAAGGATCGAATTTAAGTCAAGGACAAAAACAACTTCTTGCAATTGCACGAGCAATTTTAGCAGATGCAGATATATTAATTCTTGATGAAGCAACATCTAACATTGATACGAGAACAGAATTACAAATTCAAGAGGGACTAAACAATTTAATGAGAGGTCGAACAAGTTTCGTAATCGCTCATCGATTGAAAACGATTGAAAAAGCAGATCAAATCCTTGTTATAAAAGATGGAAGTATTATGGAAAGAGGGAATCATGAATCTCTTATGGAAGATAGAGGTTTTTACTTTGATCTGTATACGAGTCAGTTTAAAATTTAATAAAACCTTTATTAAGGTGCGGTTTCTCTATATCGGAGAAACCGCATTTTTATGTTTGTAAACATTACTATTTAAATATTCGTTCACTAAATGTTTTAACTGCGTCTTTCTTGCATACAAAGTAAAACATACGAATGGTGGCAACCTTAATGAGTATTTCACGTTCTATTTAAATGTTTTAATGATTTATTAAAAAAAGACACTGTTTCCAGTGTCCCAATTTACTACGAGAGTTTTATAAGGAAACTTAAATAGGTGAATCTAAGTTTCTCTATAATATATGAAACTACAATTAGAAAATCACATATTTTTTAAAGGAGTTAATGGGTAATTGTACGTGCTAAAATCTTTATTAAAAATATCCTGTACTAATTGGATAGTTTCATAGTCATAAAAGCTATCGTATGTTGGGAGGCGTGGGAATAAAGGATCGGTAATATCAGCATCTGCAAAATTACCTTTAAAAATCGCCCTGTCTTTCTGATGATGCCATGATTTGGTTAGTATGTGTAAAGGAGCAGTTTTTAATTGATATGTTTGTTCTAAGCGCTCAATTTCAGTAGAGAAATTTTCAAGGTAGATATACTTTGTAACAAACTCTTCCTCACCTGGTTCATATTGCTGCATTAAATGTGGATCTACTTGTTCTAAATCTATCATTTGCTCTTTTAAGTAGTAGAGAAAGATTTTAAATGAAATAGGTTTATTACAAAATTCATTACCGTAATAAAAATTCCGAATAGGATTCCATGCTGGGTTTTCTATGTAAGGGGGGGCAATTAGTGAAAAAAATGAACTTACAGCTCTTGTATAGGGGTTCCTCACTAATTTATAGGTATCTTTTCCGTTTGTATATAAAGCCGCAGCTAGTTCAATAAAGTAGTCCGAGGAGCTTTTGTATATTTCATTTTCATAATTATGGATGAAAGAATCGTATTTTATGGCTTCTTTAAATAAATCTATTTGATAAAAAAACCAATGTGCAAGAGAGGTACAGCCACTTTTTTGACTCCAAAATAAAATCAAAGGGAAGTTAGAATTAAAGAGGGGAACGCGTCCGTATTTAATAATATTTGAAAAAGACATTATTAGCCTCCATTCAGTTATGTCAAGTACTTTTAGCTTATGAATAAAAGACTTGGCATATGAACAAGAAAAGAGAAGTAGAATAGATAATTTAAAATAATACAAATTTAAAAATAAAAGAGTCATTTGCAAAGAAAAAAAGAGCTTGCAAATGGATAAACTCTTAGAAAAAATAGGTTTTATGAACACTGAATTACCATATACCTTATGCTTTATTCTGCAAGATCGTGAAAAAACATTGAATAAAAGGAGCATATATTTAAATGTGTTCCTTTAAAAGGTGGCAGCTCACAAGGCTTAATTTATAAGCTGAATACGTGTGCAGCCCGTATTTAAAAAGGACAGCTAGCAAAAGCTAACTGATAAGCCTTCGGGTATGAAGGGGAAACAGAAACTATATATACATTATTAACGGGATATTGGCTTTTATTCGGAAGTAGAAGAAATAAATAAGTTTAGGCTGTTCCAACTTGGCTTTGGTCGGCAACATCAGAATCAAATGTGTTGGTTGCACTAACACCGTTAAATGTATTAAGCACAAAAGCAACATTAGATGCACCTGAACCATTATAAGCTTTTGTATTTTCTTTTGGAGAAACATTATAAAAATCACCTAAGTTGAAAGAACCGTTACTATTTTGTACAACCATATTTCCGACAATAGATGGCATAACTTTCACCTTCTTTCCTAGGAAGTATTTAACTTAGTATATGGTGTATGTGTCTAGTGGTTTATCTAAAGCGGAGAATTTTGAAATGAAGTTAAGTGAAAACCTAATAAAATAATCCTTTGAATAGAAAGTGAGGTTAAAAGAATGGGAGGTAATGTAAAGCTTTTAAGTGATGATGGGATGTTGGGGATGGAGTTTTAGGAAAGAGCGATCCGTATTTTTAGCACAGAAGGTAATGTGATGGAATTAATTTCAACAAAAGAACGGCTTCAAGAGGATATCGATGAAAAGGAAATGCGAAGACTTGTGGTGAAGGAGCTGAAAAGCTACAAAGCATTGTGCATCCGGATGAAAAATCAGGAAAATTAGCGAAGAGAGTGTGTTTATGAGCTAGTACATTTATATATTGAAAAACTAGTTAAGCAAGGAGAAATAAAGGAAGTAAAAAGAAGCAGAAGAAAAAGATGATTCTGTAAAAAGCAACCAGTTGGGTGCTTTTTCTTTTACACAAAACAAACTCAATGAAAAAAACAGCGATGTATGAGATTTTTATACTAGTCAGTTTAAAATTTAATATAGTGCGGTTTCTCTAGAAAGGAGAAACCGCACTATTATATTTGTAAAGATAATTAGAAATGTAGAGTTGAAACTTATATATACGAATTGTTAGCAAAAACTAGCAGCTTCAGTGACAGATGGAAGAATTAATTTACGTGGAATTGTAATAATCTCAAGAGCCATCTGGGCTGAATAGAGAAGTATTGGAGTTAATTCTAAAGTGTGAGTTAATAATAATATAAAGCTTGTTAGGATAGCGAAGCTCCCCCAAAAGAAACTTTTTGAAGTGTTACGGAAATCTTTTATTAAAGAAAAGAAAGAAAAAAATGCTGTAACAATGAGTATCAAAAATTTATATTTATCAGTCATTAAACTCCTCCTTGAGACCAGTAACTTATATTATAACGCATTTTTTTGTATTATAATAAAAAAGATTTTGAAATGAGTAGTTTAAAGTCGTAAATACCGCAACTTAAAGGTATGACGGATTACCTTGATCGTAAAGGTTAGTGGTATGAAGTTAAGGGGAATTCTAGTTTAGTAGAACAGAAAATTTTAAAAACGATAGGACATAAAAAGAGGATTACTTATTATGAGTATTCCTCTTTTTATAATGTTACCTCGTATAAATATGATTAGATATAGAAGATTTCTGTTTTAATACATAATAAGTAATACATGTAAGTCAGAGGTTCACCGGAAATTTCAAGTATATTTACAAAACATATATTTAAAAAGAAAAAAATGAGAATTTGAATTTAATTAATTACTATTGAAATAGCACTAAAAACTAATAAGACAGCCATAATGATGTTAAATGATGTAGTATGTTTTAATAAAAGTTTTTGGAACATAGAACCAAATAAGCTCCAACTGAATGTACTCATTAACCCGACTACACCTAGAAATAATGAGAAGAGTAGAAAACTTGAATATGCATTATAGTAAGGGAGAATAAAAGTTGACACTACAGTCAGCCCGAATAGTATCCCTTTAGGATTAACAAATTGAAGAAAAATCCCGACTGTAAATAAGTTTTTATTATGTTTTTTATCTGGATCTGCACTAGTTTTACTAGTGAGTATTTTAAAGGCTAAATATAGCATGTATGCTACACCTAAAATTTTTAAAGGGAATTCAATTATAGGTAGGATATTAATTAGTACAATATTAAAGAAGCTACATAATGAAGTGAGGATGAAAAAACCGAAAGCCACTCCAAAGCAAAATTGCATACTCTTTTTTAAACCATGTTGATTGGCGTATGTCATAGCTAAGAAATTGTTAGGACCGGGTGTGAAGCTACTTATAATAACAAATAACAAAAAAGAAAATATAGGCATTTCAAAACCCCCTAATTATTTGGTGTATGTTATAATGACCGAAAAGAACAATATAACGTGTGCTTTTTATTATACATAACGGTCGTTATATTGTATATAGTGTAGGAGTGTTTTTTATGGAAGAAATTCAACTTATTCTGGCAAAAAATTTAAAAACAATACGAGAGAAAGAAAAATTAAGTTTAGAAAAAGTTGCCCAATTAACAGGTGTGAGTAAAACAATGATTGGACAAATTGAACGTGGAGAGTCAAGTCCAACATTAACAACGATATGGAAAATAGCTAATGGGTTGAAAGTGTCTTTTACTTCTTTAATTAATAATCCCCAACTGGATACGAAAGTCGTTTTACGAAGTGATGTTCAAGCATTATTAGAAGACAATGGGAGATATAAAGTGTATCCATCTTTTCCTTTTCAAGATAATAGGAACTTTGAAATCTATACGGTTGAAATTGAAACAGAAGGAAAATTAAGTTCGGAAGGCCATAAAGAAGGGACCGAAGAATTTATAACGGTGTTTGAAGGGAAATTGACAATTGAAATAAATGATTGTCAATATACATTAAATAGCGGAGATGCAATTCGCTTTAAGGCGGATAGACCACACTTCTATCATAATTCCGGAAGTACGCTAACTCGGTTAAGTATGACTATCTATTATCCAGTTGTATAGACTTGTTATAGCATCAAGAATATAAAGAAAAATACGTTGATAAACCATCTATAAAAGATGGTTTTATTTTTTGAAATTCATAAAAAAAGACACTCGTTTGAGTGTCAACATAGTATTGCTCTCGCGTATAGGATTGGAGTATGTTTCTCAAAAACGTATTGAGATGGTTCGCATTTGAGAAATTGCCTTCTTAGTCAATGTAACATCGGCGGGAAGAAGTGTAAATTGATAATGTATATACGAAAAATTTAGTATAGATATTTTCTACTATTAATATAGTGCAAAATGTTTTTATTGCTTAATCACTATCGTGTAGTTATCGAAAGAATAGTAGCTTTAATAACGTAATCGCTTCCATTTGAATATTTAAGAATGATTATTATAAAAAAAGAACGAATCATTTTTTAATCAATTCGTATAATTGTTAAAAAGGCACCAGTTGAACCACCTCCAACTAAATTAACTACGGATAATACGCCGAATAGTTGAAGTGAAATTGTATTACCGGCAATAAAATTAGTTATTAAATTATTATTATAATTTGAAGTTGATATTGTGGGTGAAAAAATAAATCCAGGAATTGGAGTTGAAGAGTTTAATAGTAGCCTTGTACCAGCAAGTAGTGCAGTTGTCGTATTAACTTGATAGGTTAAATAATATCTCCCAGTAACAGGAATTGTAAATATATCATTTGAAGCGTTCACTGTAAAATTACCGAGACTTTGGTTATTAGAAAGTGGAATATTAGTTCCTCCTAATATGACTGAAATCGGACCACCTAACGTATTATTAGCGAACATAGAGTTTGTTGTGATAATAGGCCCAGTAATGCCCGTAGATCCAGTAATGCCTGTAGGTCCAGTAACCCCTGTGGGCCCAGTAGGACCTGTAAGTCTGTATGGAAGAATAATTTCAAGAGCCAGTGATAATAGTTCTTTTTTTATTTCTTCATTCTTATCTTGAATATAAATCACCTTATTTTTAAATTAGAACGTAACGAGTTTAGTATTTTGAAATGGAACTATCATTTTAGTATATTAATACTACTAGTTATAGCAACGGTAAATAGTTTACTATATGTAAAAATCATTTGAGAATGAAAAAAGTAGTGATGGAATTCTTCTTAAAATGATAAATGTATTATTTTGTTAAGTAGTAAAAAAATGTGGAATGAGGTATTAAATTGAACCGCAATGACAAATTATCGTTGAATAAAGGTATGATAAGACCAGAAAATATTGGACCTACCTTTCCGGTTATTCCGCCAATTTATATTCCAACGGGAACAACAGGTCCAACGGGAGAAACAGGTCCAACGGGAGAAACAGGCCCAACAGGTCCAACGGGAGAAACAGGTCCAACGGGTTCAACGGGAGAAACAGGTCCAACGGGAGAAACAGGCCCAACAGGTCCAACGGGAGAAACAGGCCCAACAGGTTCAACGGGAGAAACAGGTTCAACGGGAGAAACAGGTCCGACGGGAGAAACAGGTCCAACAGGAGAAACAGGTCCGACGGGAGCAACAGGTCCAACGGGAGCAACAGGAGTAACAGGTTCAACGGGAGAAACAGGCCCAACAGGTTCAACGGGAGAAACAGGTCCGACGGGAGAAACAGGTCCGACGGGAGCAACAGGTCCGACGGGAGAAACAGGTCCGACGGGAGCAACAGGTCCAACAGGAGAAACAGGTCCGACGGGAGAAACAGGTCCAACGGGAGAAACAGGTCCAACAGGAGCAACAGGAGCAACAGGTCCAACAGGAGCAACAGGAGCAACAGGTCCAACGGGAGCAACAGGAGTAACAGGCTCAACGGGTCCAACTGGAGTTATTGGTCCTATAACAACAACTAATTTATTATTTTACACTTTTTCAGATGGAGAAAAACTTATATATACAGATGCAGATGGAATTGCTCAATATGGTACAACTCACATATTATCTCCTGATGAGGTTTCGTACATTAATTTGTTTATTAATGGAATACTTCAACCACAACCATTATATCAGGTTAGTACTGGTCAGCTAACTTTATTAGATGATCAACCACCATCACAAGGTTCTTCAATTATTTTACAATTTATCATCATTAATTAAAAAAGACAGATTCTTAAATAAAAAGGATCTGTCTTTTTGCTCTACATTAAAGTAGTTAAAACTAAGTGATGATAAATTCGATTGTAATTGGAATTCCACCGTCTAATGCATCTCCGCCAGGAATTGTAATAGCACCAGTAGGTCCAGTAGTAACACTGGAGTTCACACTAGGCTGAAGAATGCCGTTTACATATAAGTTGTAATACGTAAAAGTCGGAAAAGCAGTTGCAGTAGTGCCAGCATCGTTTAAACAAGCTGTAGCAGCAATTGCAAAAGCTGCACCTGTTCCTGTTCCAGCTCCTAATGTAGATGTAAATCTTCTAGATGCCATAAATGGTTGAATGATAGGCAATTAATTTTCACTCCCTAAATTATTTTTTGAAGAAAGTATGGGATAACTTGTCCAATATATTGTATGAAAGTTTTTGATAATAGAAACGGCTTCATGATAATAGACGGAACACAATTTTAGTAAAGGTATTGTTGTTAATTGGTGGTTATATGCTAATGTTTAGTTTTTATACTCAAGTTAAAATGTGCTTTTGAACCTAAGAGATAAACGTGGAAAAATAAAATAAACTCTTAAGTTTAGGTGTTTAATCTAAGCAGTCAATTATTAAAAACATATAATTAATATGTGAGTCATGAACATAATTAAATAACGTTTTAAAGTTTAATTATCATTCATGTTTCCTATTTTAAGTGAATTAAACCTATGCACAATTGTATAGCTCTTATAATAGGAAGACACTCAAATATAAAATAAGTAAGGAGGAAATAAATGTCACATAATAATTGTTTTGGTCATAATAACTGCAATAATCCGATTGTGTTCACTCCAGAATGTTGTAACAATCCACAAACAGTTCCAATTACTAGTGAGCAATTAGGTAGATTAATTACTTTACTAAACTCTTTAATTTCGGCAATTGCAGCGTTTTTTGCAAATCCAAGTGATGCAAACAGATTAGCTTTACTCAATTTGTTTACTCAGCTATTGAACTTACTAAATGAATTAGCACCTTCTCCAGAAGGAAATTTCTTAAAACAATTAATTCAAAGTATTATTAACTTACTACAATCTCCTAATCCAAATTTAGGTCAATTACTTTCTTTATTACAACAATTCTACAGTGCTCTTGCACCATTCTTCTTCTCATTAATTATTGACCCTGCAAGTTTACAACTTTTATTAAACTTATTAACTCAATTAATTGGTGCTACGCCAGGAGGCGGCCCAACAGGTCCAACAGGTCCAACAGGTCCAGGAGGAGGAGCAACAGGTCCAACAGGTCCAACAGGTCCAGGAGGAGGAGCAACAGGTCCAACAGGAGCGACAGGTCCAACAGGCCCAACAGGAGCGACAGGTCCAGCAGGTACTGGTGGCGCAACAGGCTTAACAGGCCCAACGGGAGCAACAGGTTTAACTGGTGCAACAGGCTTAACAGGCCCAACAGGAGCAACAGGCTTAACAGGTCCAACAGGAGCAACAGGCCCAACGGGAGCAACAGGTTTAACTGGAGCAACAGGCTTAACAGGAGCAACAGGAGCAACAGGTGGCGGAGCTATTATTCCATTCGCTTCGGGTACAACACCAGCTGCGTTAGTTAACGCATTAGTAGCAAATACAGGAACTCTTCTTGGGTTTGGATTTAGTCAGCCTGGTATAGCTTTAACAGGTGGAACTAGTATCACATTAGCGTTAGGTGTAGGTGATTATGCATTTGTAGCACCACGCGCAGGTGTTATTACGTCATTAGCAGGTTTCTTTAGTGCAACAGCTGCATTATCTCCATTATCACCTGTTCAAGTGCAGATACAAATATTAACTGCACCTGCAGCAAGTAATACGTTTACAGTACAGGGTGCACCTCTATTATTAACACCAGCATTTGCTGCAATCGCAATTGGTTCTACAGCATCAGGTATTATACCTGAAGCTATCCCAGTAGCTGCAGGAGATAAAATACTACTATACGTTTCATTAACAGCAGCAAGTCCAATAGCTGCAGTAGCTGGATTTGTAAGTGCAGGTATTAATATCGTCTAGTTTGTTACAACGCCTGTTTGAAATTTGAATTGGCGTTTGTATATAGCCCATCCTAATTTTATTAGGGTGGGCTATATTTTATGGGAAAATAGGTGATAAATCAATTGAGAAAGTACTCTTTGTTAAAAAATCAAAATTTATGATTTATACTCTATTGTTTATGGAATAAGTTATATGCTCTGAAAAATTACCTATAAATAAAAAAGATGAATTCTATTAAAAATAGAATTCGATAGTATAAAAAGCCCTTATTATATCAATATTTGTAGCATGTTTATTATTAACTAGCTCCAAAATCAGCCCCATTTTTTGTTAAACTCTGGCTAAATAACTCTACTGACACGGATTCTATTTCTTTTAATACATGATCATAAATTTTATAAATCATTTGTGGAGAATTCCCTAAACGTTCGACAATCACTTTTACATTTAAACCTTGATTTAATAATATAGTGCAATGTGTATGACGTAAGCCATGTATTGTTATAGGAGGGAGCTTTGTTTTATTTAATACTCTTCTAAATGCATAAAAAACACAGCCATCTGTTATAGATTTTCCAGTTTGGTATGATGTAAATACAAAAGAGTCATCTTTTAGCTTGTATCCAAAAGACAACATTACCTTCATACACCATTTTCGATATATCTTTAATTGATTTACTAATAAATCATCTATTAAAATTGTTCTATAGCTATTTTTCGTTTTGGGTGATCGTATACCTTTATTATCCCTAGTGCGTTCAATAGTTATTGTTTTATTATCAAAATCAATGTTTTTCCACTGTAAGCCACAGGCTTCACCTCTACGAATCCCTGTGTATGCAACGGTAAATTTTTAGCGCTCCATGAACATGATGCTAGTGCTGGTTATTCAAAAGAAATGTTCTATATTTCAAAAGTTGGTGAATTCATTTGGACGGGTGTGAAGGGAATTGCTACACTTATTCAAAATAAAGTAGACAATGCTACCTTTGCATTTAGATTAAAAGTAAATAACGCTCATGCTTATGTCTTATCTATTGCGAATGGTGCTAATGAAATGTTAAATATCAATAATTCAGTCAACAAGACTCGAGTAGATATTATATCACCATTAAACCAAACAAACGGTATGTTACTAGAAACAAAAGCTGGTAATTTGCGTGTAATTCCTAAAGATGGATTTTTAGACGTAATCGGTGATCTTAGAATCGGTGATGGATCCACTTGGAAGACTATCCAATATATCGACAGTGGGACAACTTCACAACGTCCAACGATTGCAAAAGTCGGACAACGATACTTTGATACCGATTTAAATAAACCGATTTACAGAAACAAAAATAATAACGGTTGGGTTGATAGTAACGGGGTAGGCGTATCTTAATTAATCGCATAAGTATTATAAATATAATATGGATTTACAATAAACCCAAGCGTGCTAATAGCAGGCTTTTTTATTGTCTAAAAAAAGGAGTGAAAGAATGGATCGCATTGATGTATTAATGAAAACATTTATAGCTACCTTCGGAGCTTTTTGCGGGTATTTTTTGGGAGGGTGGGATACGACATTGAAAGTTCTAGTTATCATGGCAGCCATCGACTATATCACAGGCGTATTCGCAGCAGGATATAACGGAGAGTTAAAAAGTAAAGTTGGATTCAAAGGCAGATCAATTACGATTCTATTCAAAACCTTCATGGTCAGATGCGGATGTTGCTGGTGTTGTAACTAAAGGATTAGGATTTGAAATTATTGAAAAAATAGATGTACAAGGTTCACCACAGTACAAAGTGAAAAACTCAAAAGGTAGCATCTTCTACATTACAGCTAGTCCTACTTATGTAGAGGTAAAATAAAAAATTTGCCGGCTCTTAAATTGAGTCGGCTTGTTTATTTGTTATTAAACTCTAGCGTTCATAAGTAATTCTTTTAGTTTTTCGGTAGATAATTCATCTGTTTGTTCTAAGTGATTTGTATTAAACCATAGGGTTGAGGCAATTCTCCATTCAGCAAAAGGAGAGTATTTGCCGTTATGTTGAACATCACCATTTGCTACTTCATGTGACACACGGATTGCATCATAGGTTTGAGCCATTTTTTCAAAATCAATTTTATATTTGCCAATATGAGATTCTGTTCCATCAAGTCTTATAGGAGCTGGAGAGAATGTTGAAATGTAATAATTTGGAAATGAATCCAAGGCATCTTTTACTGTATTTAAATTTAAAATATTTGCTTGAGAATTTACTGAAAATACATAACCTACAGGAGGATTATCAGATTCGAAATGAAAAGTACCTGATGACAACCATGCTGATCCATTACCTTCATTATAATCTGCTGTCCAAAGACCACCGTCAGGACGATCTAACCAATTACTCACTGGCTCGAATTGAGATTTATCAAAAGGGTTATCTTTGATAAAAAGTTGTTTGTTCATACGCTTTTCTCCTTTAATGAACTTACAAATTAGATATCTTTCTAACTTGTTTTTCTTTCTTCTTAAAATTCCTCTTATATTGTTTGAAATCTTCTTTATCCACATAAAACTTTTCACCAGTAGCTACATTCTTTACTAATCGTGTTTTCATGAAAAAGAATTTTGTATAATAGTAAACTAAAAATGCCACTAAAGAGAAAGTAAAGGTTGGAATGAATAAAATAACCGCAAAAATAATTACGCTGTATCTAAAGAAGAATATATTGGCTGTTCGTAAAGCTGAAGAGGAAGTTAAAAAGAAAATAGGTGAATTGGATGGAGAAATGATTTACATCCAAGCATGAGCATTATGTTTAGAGGTAAAGAGTATGGCATAACTCGAATTGATGATTTTGAAGGTGATAAACAAGATTTAGTTATCTATGCTTATGTAATTAAATAGGAGGGAGGACTGTCCAAAGTTGGACTTACCTTTTTCAGTGGGGGTATGCTCAAAGTTGAGCTGTCCCCGTTTTTGGCCAGGTGGGTTTGAACCACCGGGTTATTAGTAATAGAACAAGAACAGTAATAAGAAAAAAGGGCTATCTTCCTGGTGGGAAGTCGCCCTTTTTTTTAAACACAACAATTGGCATATTTTATCAAGAATCTACAGTTGTTTTTAATATTTCGAATTTCCCTTGTCCATCCACGGTAAACATGACATTATTATTACGACGATCATCCATTGTTTCCCCTATTTTATTAGGGCTGGAATAGATGGTCTTAACTGCTATGTTATAAATACCCTCTGTTAACACGTGGCTCTTTTCGAAATCATCCATAATATCTTGAGCATTTGGAATAGTTTCACTATTTTTGTAGGTATTGTAATAGTAACTAAAATTGATAACTCCTTTATAATTGGCATGATCTCTAGGTGTACTATCTTTTAACGTTTTCATTATGTTGTCAGTGTTTATTTTTTGATCACGTTTGAAATTTTCAACTAATTCCTTTTCTTGTTGTTTATCTATATTTATATGTAAATAGTAATAGAAATTTTGTTTTCCTTTGCCATATTCGGTAGGAGATTCACTTAATAAGTTATACTTTTTTATCATCTTATCGGATTGTTTCAAAACATCAGGATGCTGTTCAACATAAGCCCCTTTAAATATTTCTAGAAAAACATCATCGCTTTCATTTTCAACTACTTCATAATGGGAGTCGCTGTTTACAATAAAATAAGCAACAGTGTAGTATGGTTTTTTTATTTCCACGTAAGTGTTATGATCAGAAACTCCAAGCGCACTATCAGCAGAAAGAATTTTAAAGTCCCCATTATTTATCCCGTAGTTTTCGGACAAATAATCTCCTATTGGTTTTTCAAATAGTTTTGTGTCTGTAAAGCAACCATTTAATAGGAATAGTGGTATGCTCAGTAATAAGATAAAAACAGTTATTTTTAGTTTCCTCATTCTTCCCCCTCCTAAAACTACATTTTACCATTTTTAAGAATAAAAAGGGGATCTCTCTTGTGAGAAGTCCCCCTTTTTTTTAAATACAACAATTGTTGTGTTAACATCAAATGGATGAGGGTATGTGTTTGACAGCGATTTAAATATTTAAAAGTATAGAGGAAATTGCTCTTATGGAAAGAAAAGAATAAGCTGTGGTGGATAATTCATCAAGTAAAAAAGTGAACGCATAAAGAAAATATTCGTTCACTTTTATTTTACCTTTTATAAATGTAGTTCATAATCCCCGTCAAAACTGTTTAGTCTTCCAAATAGTTCCTCGTATGGACTATGTTTTTTTGAAAAGCCATTTTTTAATGCAAAGTGGTAACCTTCTTCAGTTATAACTTCTTGTAATATTAATCGTTCAAAGCCTTTTTCTTTAGCGAATCTCTTAAACCATTCAAGAACAATACTTCCCTTACCTTGATTACTTGGGGTAATACTTATAGCAGTAATCGCCAAGTATGGATCGGGGAAAAACTCGCTTCTAAGGTTAATGGTGACTTTAGATTTTTTAGAAGAAATATCTAAAGAATACTTAGAAAGACCTTCTATGAACATTATTTCATCTTGTACTAATTCGTCTAATAACATTTTTAATTTTTGAAAGTCTTGTACATGAAGAGGAATTTTATTGAATTTTTCTATCAAAACAAGTAACTCCTTTTATTTTTATCAGAATAAATATCATTATATCTGAAAATCCAAGAATTGCGTGGAGAAATTAGTATTTGCTCAAGGTCATTTAAAAAGTTTCCCCTTAGATGGATAAAGGGACAATGAAAAATTTTGAAGAAAAGAAAGGCTAATAATTATTAACTATAAACAAGATTAATGTACTATAGATTTACAGAGTTTTTTTATTGTTTTTTACACTTATCCATTTCTATACACACGCAAGCCTTTTATATTTCGGGTCCCAAACTAGCCCTACTTAGCCCCAGTAGTATTCTTATTTATGCTCTATCTTGCAATATAAATGATAAATAAAAAAAGCCCGAAACCCTGAATTAACAAGGGTTCTAAGGCTTTTAATACTACTCTTTGCAGAGTTCCGATACTATTAAAAACAGAATTCATCTTTTAAATAAAAGGGAAGTAATTTATTTATCGTGAGCGTTGCAATGTTATTGTTCAAATTAATAATAAACTATTTGTTTTTATTACAGTTACATCCTTTTTTCTTTACATAGCCTTGCTCGGCTAAGTCTCTTTGTGATTGGGAATTGGAAGATTGAGAATTTGAGGATTGAGAGGATGCGGATGAACTACTATTTTTATTATGAGAGTAGTTTTTTCGATAGTTATAATTACTCATAGTACTATCACCTCCAATTAAATATATAACTATTATATGTATGTACTCTATTAATTGTTACGATAAAAAATAGGAATGGGGATTATTCAATAAAAAATCTCCTACGTATTTTCCGAGGAGATAAATAATTGTCTATTAATGATATAAATTAATATCCCCAGTAAAGAGGGGAATAGTATGAATCTTGGTAATATAAATCTTGTTGTGGATTAGGAGGTTGAGTTGCAGGGTTTTTCGTTCCGCGGTTTTTATTACAATTTGCTGGAGGGCCAATTACTGTAGTGGATTGAATAGGGGATACCGCTTGTTTCCATTGTTGTTCATCGAGACAGTAAGTATGAGCCATTATATTAGCAGGAGTTAATCGTAAAATATCAGAACCAAAAATAACTTCTGGCGTTGAGGCGTCGAAAATAGCTAATAAATGAGTACCATCTGCTGTCGCAATTTCATAATGCCACCAAGCTTTTGGAATGTTGGCAACTTGCCCTGGTTTTATCGGTAAGTTTAATATTTGATTTGTAAAAGGATTCAGTAAAGAAACAACAGCAGATCCTGAAATACAGTAAACAAGTTCAGCTGCATTTTGATGAATATGCGGCTCTACAACATTTCCTGTACTTAAATAGATATCTAATAAAGAAGTATTTTCTAACGTATTTAATTGATTCACGCCAAGTACGTTTATATAATTTTGAGCATCTTTCTGAAAAAAATTACTTCTATTTAAATCATGAGTGAAGTTAGTTGAGGGGGAAGTGTAATCGATATTAGAGGTCATTTGTATTATCCGCCTTTCTTATATTTTCATACAATTTGAATTCAGGATATGAGTCTAGTTATTGAAATGTGAAAGGACAACTGCATTTGATTTATTGTTCTTATTCATTAAAAATAATTGGAGGAAGGAGTGAAGTAGGAAGAGAACTTTGGCATCAGCTTGTAATAGATTAGAAAATAATATTATTATGTAAATAAGATGTTTGTTGAAATAAATTATGTGTAATTGAATGTCAAATCCCTCGTTAGTCGTTCGTCTTGTATGTAGAACGGAAAAGGAGGGATTTTGTTATGGAAAATTTTGATGTAGCAATTGTTGGTGGTAAAGTTACGACTGCAATTCATCCAATCTATTCTGCAGATAGAATTATTCGTTTATTCTCTGGAATTAGAAGTAAGTTCCCATCAGCGTACAATGTTGATTATAAGATAGTAAATGGTGCCCCAGGCGTTAATGTTAAAGTGAAAAACAAAGTGACTTATGTACTTTCATTCACATTTGAGAATGAGAAAATCTCAAATATTTATATGATGGTTAATCCTGAAAAACTTATGCACTTAAATAGAATAGTATAAAAAAGACGCATTTCTTTAGAAGTGCGTCTTTTTTATTATTTCTCTAACATTTCAAGAGGTACATCTTTTTCGCCGGCTACCTCAAATTTAATTTCCCCATCTTCTTCATAAATACGTGAAATAATCGGTATAGTAATCATTAATTTTTTATGCTGTTTTCGCTTTCGAGCAGCATCTAAGCTAATCACGTTCATTGTAAGCATCCTTTCTTCTAATAAATATATAAACAAAAGAAAATGCGTCCGGAAAGGGCGCTTAATTGAATTTGAAATACCGATTCATTTAAATGAGGTTTATATGATTTAACAACTGCAATTGGATTAAAAATAGTATGAATGGAATAATTGCACGTAGAAATTAACTTTACCAAAAAACGAAACAATATGCTATAAAAAATTTCAAATCTTTGTCATATAACGAGAAAAAGGTTTTCGTTTCGCATATAATGAAAGTAGACGGGCAGCAAGAGTTTTTTCATCATATTGCTTTGGAAAGGCGATGAAAAGAATGAATATGTTAGATTCATTATTACTTCAACTTGAACAATATGGAGAAGAGCATGATCGAAATAAAAAAACTCGGGAAGAAAAATTACGGAATATTTCACGTGAGATGGGACAGTTTTTATCAATTTTAGTAAAAGGATGTAGCGTAAGAAACATTTTAGAAATTGGAACTTCTAATGGTTATTCTACATTGTGGTTAGCTAATGCGGTAGAAGAAACAAATGGAAATGTAACAACTGTAGAGCTTTCTTCAGAACGAGTTGGAGAGGCACTTGTCAATTTTGAAAAGGCAAACCTTTTGCAAAGGATTGATGTTCATAATCAAGAAGCAGGGGCATTTTTAGATGCGCAACTAAATCATTCATTTGATTTTATTTTCCTAGATTCAGAGCGTACACAATACATGTGGTGGCTGGAGCATATAAAACGCATTTTACAACCAAAAGGTATTCTTGTTGTTGACAATGCAACCTCTCATGCAAGCGAATTAGCCGAGTTTAGAAAAATGATTGAAGAAGATGAAATGTTTGAAACAGTGTTATTGGCATTTCAAAATGGAGCGTTTGTAGCGCGCAAGAAGAAATAGATTTGAGCGTAATATAATTATCACATTGAAAAAGGGTGTATGTCAAAAGATTGAGTACAGTAGGATAGGAAGCACATTATTTATATACGTAACATACGAAGAATCGGCCTTCAGCATGTCGTTCTCTAGGTCTTAAGTCTGAGGAAAATTATGTTGATTACAGGTATACTTATAGTAAGAAACAGGGAATGACTGCATAAACAGGCATTTCTAAAAAAATCGATTTCAAGCAGTCAGAATGTATATGAAATACGATATAAAAGATGAAATATAGTGCATATAAATTCGCACATATAAATAAAGGAGCGATTTTGTTGACTGAACTCGAGAAAAAAGAACCTGTATCAGTTGTGAAAGATAATAATGTAGAAGTAGTAGTGGATACAGTTATAAAAGATGAAGAATTAGAGGAACTGAATAAAGAAGCTGATCTTTATGTACAAAAGTTAAATAGCGAGCAAAATACAGATTTATCAAAAGTATTGTCTCAGCTAGGAGATTTAGGGGATAAAGAGCAACAAGCAGCAGGACAAACGTTATCAGCATTAAAACGTCCTGTCACAGCGATGATGAATGGAAAGAACGAAGAAATTCCAAATACATTGTTAGAGCTACGAAAAGTGGTATCAGAGCTTGATCCGAATTCATTAAAAGCAAGTGGTATGAAGAAAATTATGTTTAAAGTATTCAAGAAAAACCCGCTTGAAACATATGTGCATAAATATCAATCTATAGATAAGCAAATTGAGGAGATTATAAGATCCCTTCTAATTGGCCGTGACAATTTACAAGAAGATACAGTTGGTCTTGAAATGCTTAAAGAGCAATCACATGATAAAATTCACGCGCTTGATAAGCAAGTATACTTAGGGAAAAAACTTGCTGGCATGCTGGAAGCTGAGAAACAAAATCCAGAACGTCAAAGAGATATTCCATTAATTAATGATGCCTTAGAAAAGATTTTAGTGCGTACGCGTAATATGCAGCAAGCAAAAAGTGTGTTATTACAATCTATCGCATCGGTAGACATTATTAAGAAAAATAATGAAAAGTTAACGGAGGCAATTCGTAATGCAATTACGATGACGCAAAACGTTGTAACAGTTTCTGCTGCTATCCAATTAGCATTAACAAATCAACGTAAAACAATTGATGCAGTGAATGCGACAAATGAAGCAATTGAATCGATGGTATTAAGTAACTCACAAGCATTAAAACAAAATACAGAAGAAACAACAAAACTTCTTGAAAATCCTGCAATTAGCATGGATAAATTACGTGAATCATTCCAAAACGTATTCGCTGCGATTGAAGCTTCTGAGAAATCGTCAGAACGTATTATCGAGTCAAGTAAGAAATTTGTTATTGAACTAGACACATTTAATGATGAAATGAAACAAAAACTCATTCAGCGCCCAAGAAAATAGCAGACTTTTAGAGGAGGTGAAAAAATGAGTTTCATTCAAACTGTATTAGTACTATTAGGTACATTGCTTTTAATCGCATTTACTGTCGTTGTTTTAGTAGTATATTTCGGACGTAAACTGTATTTTTCATGGACGAAGCCATATAAAAGAGCACACGATTCTTTAGATAAGCTATCGAATAAATCATTACCGTTTCTACAAGAATTTACACAACACCCGCTCTTTTATCGTTGGATTCGTACGGAAGGAAAGAAAGAACCACATACATTAAACACTCTTTTCTGTGCATCGGGTCAGCGTACGAGAGAGCAAGTATTCTCAATGTTACCGAAAGAAAAACAGAAAAAAGTACATGTAATGGCAAAAACGACGAAAAAGCTTACAAATGAAGATATTGATATAGCGGCGATGAAAGTAAAAGATTTTTTAAGACAAGAAACGCAGCAAACGGTAAAACCGACAGACTTATCGTTTTATAAATTGTATTTTTATGATCGATATCCAGATGCATTAAATACAATTCAAGCGTATAAACGCTCAATAAATCCTTCATTACAACGAACGGTTGATGACATTACCATTTCAGTATTAAATGCACTTCCGTATTATCAAGAACAACGCATGTTTGAGCAACAACATAAACTTGAAACGTTCTTAATGAAAGATTTAACGGCGATGCTATCGTTAGTCGTACAATTACCACCTTCACAACGACCAGAAAAAGAAGAAGAGTTAAAAATCTACTTACAAAATTTCCAAAAAGAAATGGAAGTAGTAGAACGAGATATCCGCGACTCGATTGATCACGATTTGAATGTGAAGATGAGAGCAGCGACTGAGAAGTTTAAGAATAAATAGAAGAAAACGCCTAAAAGTTGAATGTTTCAGCTATTAGGCGTTTTTTTTGAATTGAAAGAGTTTAATCTTTTTGTAAGATTGTATATACAAACGTTAATAAATGGTAAAATATAGAATGGTTTTTAGTACTTTGTATAAACAATTATTATAAAAGGGGTATGGTATTGTGTTATTTGAGTTAGTCATACTATTTGTAATTCTATTTTTATTTCTTGGCTATCCTATTAGTAAGGCTTGGAATAGTTTCCAAGGGGAGAAGGAAAATTCCTCAAGTATACTAAAGTTCGAGCCACAGGAAATATTATCAATATGTTTGAGTTATTTTATCTTTGGTTTAGGTATTATGTGGAATGCAAATGATGTAAGAGGAGGAATACCATTACATAAATTTGAAAAGAACGGAATGATGTCTGATCAATATGCTTCTTTAGCACATGACCACATTGCTATAGTGGTTCTCTTAGTTGTTTTAGGTGGAGTTTCTTATTGGAGATTAACAACAGGCTTAACAAAAATTTCACCAATATTTTATATTTTTTATAGTACTTTAATGATAATAAACATCGTATATACATTCATATATATTACCCATACAGGCTTTGCCTTTTATACAGAACTCGGAGGATTGAGATACATTCCAATCTTTTGTATTCAAGTTGGAATGCTTGCATTTAGTCTATTATTCATAGCTAAATTAAGAAATTCATTAAGTTATTTCATACAATCTCAGCATGAGAAAGATTATAAGCAGAGCAACAGGATTATATTATATCTGCATCGTATTTCTTTTGGGTATCAAAAAATGGCTACAGTTTGGACGATAAGTTTATTTCCTATATTGTTAATTGTTCAATTTATTTTAATACTGTTTGGCCAAAAACCAGATAGTTTTATAAGAGTGTTTATGGAAACAAGTAGCTTTAATTATTCTAAGATTCCTGCTCCAAGTCCTCAAATTGTCTCCGGGGATGGGCATTATTTATGTACAGTTTCTGTGAAAGGGCATAAAAATATTGTTAAGCCATTACGAGCAGGAATTAGGCATGGAGAAAGAATTACAGTTAATCGACAGTTATTAATTGCGAACGCCTTTGAAAATGTAATTGAGGAGCGAGTACCAAAATGTCATAAGGTTATTCGTAATTTTTATGATAAATACGGTTATCCGATTAGTAAACATATTAATACGAAATGGTCGGCTGATTTTGTTTATATTTTAATGAAGCCACTAGAATGGTTCTTCTTATTTGTACTTTACACAGTAGATAAAAACCCTGAGAATAGAATTCATATTCAATATAGTGAACTACGAAAATGAAAGTAAGAGCCCGCATTCAAAAAATGCGAGCTCTTACTTTTATTTTGCTTGAATAGTAGATTTACTAGATGCAACACTTTCATTATGCAATCGATCAACTGCAGTTACTACATACGTATACGTTTCTCCAGAAATAGCTGTTTTATCTACATAAATTTCTCCAAGTTTTGTTTTTCTTACAGTAGTAAGTAAATTTTTGGGGTTTTGTGTATCCACTTCATTTTTTCCATTCACACGATAAATAGCGTAATAAGCAGAGTCATTCTCTCTATCATCAATGATACCTACAGCAATACCTTCATCTCTTGGAATGGCTCCTTTTAAAGTCGGTTGTTTTGGTGGTTCATGATCAAGCCAAGGCATAGGCGGGATTAATGCAGGATGTTTATATACGTCTTTTGCGAGTCTATCTTTAACTCCAAGTGGGTTATTATTAATATCTTTTAAGCTAAAATGCATACTACCTTTTATTTCAGGAAATAGCCGGTTTAATGCAATTTGTCTTGGATATTCTTCCGGATCAGACCAAGCGGGGACAGAGTTATTATTAATTTTATAGGCCGCCTGACCAATATATAGGTGAATCGGTTTATTATTTGTTTCTTTTACCCACCAGTCTACTAATATGTCATATGCAGCTGGTGTGAAACCTATATTCCAATATATTTGCGGTGTAATGTAATCGATATAACCTTTTTGTATCCATTCACGTGTATCAGCATAAAGATCATCATAGTTTCTTTGACCTGCAGTTGTGTTAGATCCAGTTGGATCGTCAGCTATATTTCGCCATACGCCGAACGGGCTTATGCCAAACTTTACGTATGACTTTTCTTGTTTTATAGCAGTATTTAAATCTCTTACAAGTTCATTTACATTGTCACGTCGCCAATCCTCTATATTTGTAAATCTACCGTTATTATATGTTTCGTACGTTTTTTGATCAGGGAATTGTTCGCCCGCTACTTTATATGGATAAAAATAATCATCCATATGCAACGCATCAACATCGTAATTTTGTACAATTTCTAAAGCACCTTCAGTTATAAATTTTTTTACTTCTGGAATGCCAGGGTTGTAATATAACTTTCCTTCATAAGGTACAACCCAATCCGGATGCTGTTTTGCAGGGTGATTATTTGATAATCGATTTATATCAGTGTGATTCATCGTTATTCGGTATGGATTAATCCATGCGTGGAATTCTATATTTCTCTTATGAGCTTCTTCAACCATAAATGCGAGTGGATCATAACCAGGATCTTTTCCTTGTGTACCTGTAATGTATTCAGACCAAGGACCGTAATTGGAAGGGTAAAAAGCATCAGCGGTTGGTTTTATTTGTACAACGACCGCATTCATACCAGTGTTTTTTACATCGTCTAATAATCTAATAAACTCTTGTTTTTGATTTTTAATTGTCAAGCCAGTTTTTGAGGGCCAATCAATATTAAGAACAGATGCAATCCATACAGCACGTAATTCATGTTTTTTGTACGTAGTATTTACTTCAGCATAAGTAGAGTGAGGAGAAATGAGAGAGAAAGGAATAAAAAAGATGACGATACAACACGTCATTAATAAACGTTTCATGATCATTTATACGCCTCCCTATTATATGGTTAACTAATATGATATCCGAGGTGAGGTTGTACTTACAATTGAGAAAAACAAATATTGAAATATTAATTTAATAGGAAAAATATTTTTAATGAAATTTACTTTCATTATAACTAAATCGTTTCATTACTTCATATGCTTGTTAGTAAAGTGAAACTTCCTTTCATTTGAAGGGGAATAAATTATAAGTATAGGAGGATTAATAAATGAAAGTATTGTTCGTTTGTTCTGGAGGAATGTCCAGTGCAATTGTTGTAAACGCTTTAAAAAAAGAGGCGGAGAAAAAGGGTGTAAACATGGAAGTCCATGCGATTGGAACAAATGAGGTAGAGGAAGAAGTAAAGAATGGCTGGGATGTTGTAATGGTTGCACCTCAAGTCAGACATCGATTTGATTCTGTTAAAAAATTTGCAGAAGAGGAATCTATCCCGTGCGGTATTATACCACCGCAAGCATACACGCCGCTTGGTGGACCGACTTTGTTAAAAACTGTAAATGATTTAATTCGTTAGGGGGAAGCGTTATGAATAAATTTGTCACGTTTCTTGATAAAAATTTATCTGGACCGATGGCAAGGCTTTCTGAACAGAGGCATTTACAAGCAATCCGTGATGGAGTTATTTCTGCATTACCATTTATTATTGTAGGAAGTTTCTTTTTAATCGTAGCATTTCCACCGTTACCGAAAGATAGTTTCATATCTGTTTGGGCATTAAAAAATCAAACGAGTATATTAATACCATATCGTTTAACGATGTTTATTATGTCTTTATATATAGCGTTTGGAATAGGATACAATTTAGCGAAAAGTTATAAGCTAGATGCTTTATCAGGAGCACAGCTTGCAGTATGTTCATTACTACTAACATTAACACCTGAATTAATTGATAAAAAAGGGTTTATGCTTCCGATGACAAATCTTGGAGGCCATGGATTATTCGTGACGATGATTGTTTCTATTTTATCAGTGGAAATATTAAGATTTTGTAAGAAGAAAAATGTAACGATTAAAATGCCGGAACAAGTACCACCATCGGTAGCACGTTCGTTTGAAGCACTTATACCTGCGGCTTTCGTTATTATTATGATGAGTCTTATTACTGTCGTTTTTAAAGTAGATGTACATTACGTTGTGGATAAATTAGCAGCGCCGTTAGTTAAAGCTGGTGATAGTTACTTTGGTGTTATCATCCCTGTATTTTTAATTACATTTTTCTGGTCTTTCGGGATACACGGTGTATCTGTTGTAGGTACTGTCGCAAGGCCGCTTTGGGATGTGTATTTAGGGAAGAACGGTGAAGCTGTAGCAAGTGGGGCAAGTCATTTTCCATTCATTGCACCAGAGCCGTTTTATCAATGGTTTATTTGGATTGGTGGCTCGGGAGCAACGTTAGGACTTGTGTTAGCTATGATTGTATTTGGCCGGTCAAAATATTCGAAAGCACTATCGAGAACTTGTATTGTGCCCGGCATTTTTAATATTAATGAACCGGTTATATTCGGTTTACCAATTGTCCTGAATCCAATCTTAATTATTCCATTTGTTATTACACCATTAGTAACAGCTACTATAGCTTATTCTGCAACTGCAATGGGATTTGTAACGCCAACGCATATTATGCCACCGTGGACCTTGCCAGCTCCAATTGGTGCATATTTAGCTACAGGAGGAGATTGGCGTGCAGTTGTATTAGTATTAATAAATATAGCAATATCATTTCTTATTTATTTACCATTCTTTAAAATGTACGACAAAAATATGCTTGAAATTGAAAAGAATGGAGACGGAGAATCTGTTAATTCGTAGGCTTCATACTCTATTTATGAGTGATAGGCATTCTGTCTATCACTTCTTTTACATGAAGTTCAGAGAGGATGAATTGGAATGAATATAAAATTTAGTTATAAAGGTGTATTTTTATTACTATTTGGAGTGATATGTGCAAATTTTCTTTTTGTACCTTTATTAAGAATGCTACATCTATCACAAATGCATAGTATATGGCTCGTTACAAGTATTGCGGCAAGTATCTTGCTTACAATAGTTGTTTCTTTTATTGATGGATCGTTTGCATCAAAAGCTCAGTTATTTTTTAGATTTATAATATTTTCAATCGGTTGTACGTTTGTAACTTACATGATTGTTTTTTAGTAAGGGGAGGTCATGCATGTTATGTATGTTGCAGGGGTAATGTCTGGTACTTCGTTAGACGGAATAGATGTAGCGCTCATTCACATTGAGGGAAGCGGTGTAGGTTCTAAAGTTGAACTCATCCATTTTACTACTGTGCCATTTAGTAATGATATAAAAAATGAGATCCAGCAGGCATTATCAATAGAAAATTCAAATGTACAACTTATATGCAGCTTAAATTTCAAACTCGGTTTATGCTTTGCCAACGCTGTAAAGGAAGTTTGTAAAGAGGCCAATTTTCCTTTGGGACAATTAGATTTAATTGGTTCTCACGGACAAACGATTTATCATCAGCCACAGCAAGATGGAAGTATGATTCCTTCTACATTGCAAATTGGAGAACCAGCAGTTATAGCGTATGAAACGAATATAACGGTTATTTCTAATTTTCGAACGATGGATATGGCAGCTGGGGGACAAGGTGCACCACTTGTACCATATTCAGAGATTATTTTATATCGTCATCCAACTAAAAGTAGACTACTACAAAATATCGGCGGGATTGGTAATGTTACCATAATACCAGGTCATATAAGTGATCAATGCGTTATAGCTTTTGATACAGGTCCAGGGAATATGGTAATGGATGAAGTATGTCAAAGGTTATTTCAGTTGCCATATGATCAAAATGGTAACATTGCAAAACAGGGAGTAGTTGTAGAAGAGGTTTTGACATATTGTATGAATCATTCATTTTTGAAAATGAATCCACCGAAATCAACTGGTAGAGAACAGTTTGGAGAAGAATTTGTCAGTGAGTTATTGAAGCGGTTTGAAAAGCATAGTAAAGAAAATATATTGACGACTGTCACAAGGTTTACAGCAAGTTCAATTGTTTATCATTATAAGGAGTTTATTCTGCCGTATTATGAAATCGATGAGGTAATTCTAGGTGGTGGCGGAAGTTATAATGATACACTTGTAGAAATGATACGGCATGGATTGAAAGAAGAAAAATGTGCATTATTCCTTCAAGAAGATATAGGCTATTCTTCAGAAGCGAAGGAAGCAATCGCCTTTGCCATTTTAGCAAATGAAACATATCATCGTAATCCGAGTAATGTGCCGAGCGCAACAGGTGCAAAGGAATCTGTAGTTTTAGGGAATATAACATTCCCTCCAATTTGAAATGAATGAGGCGAATAGATGAAATATATGATTGGAGTAGACGGCGGGGGAACAAAGACAGAAGCAATTGCATTTGATAAAGACGGAAATGAACTTGTAAGAGCTACAAGTGGTTTTGGAAATATATTAATAGATTTTGAAGAAGCTCTTGTGCATATTATGGAGGTGATTGATCAATGCCAGAAAGGTGTATTAAATGGGCATTGTGTTTGTATTTGTTTAGGATTAGCGGGTGTAAGTGGAGTAAATACGAATGAATTAACATTACGTCTAAAGAAGAAGTACGGAACACCAATTGAAGTTTTTAATGATGCGATGATTGCACATGCAGCTGTTTTAAAAGGGAAAGATGGAATTTTAACAATTGGCGGCACAGGTGCAATTTGTCTTGGAAAGAAAGGAGAAGTGTACGAGTATAGTGGTGGATGGGGACATATTTTAGGAGATGAAGGAAGCGGATATTGGATTGCATTACAAGGTTTAAAAAGAATGGCGAATCAATTTGATCAAGGAGTTGCACTTTGCCCATTAAGCTTAAGGCTTCAAGATGAGTTTCAACTTTTGACATCGTCTCATATAAAAAGACTGGTTTATAGTTCTTCAAAAGATAAAGTTGCAGCAATTGCTCCATTAATTATTGAGGAAGCGAGAAATGGGAATGATGATGCACGTGAAATTATCTTGCAAGCTGCTAAGGAATTAACGAGAATTACAGTGAATATTTACAATAAAATGAAGTTTGATGTATCAACTTCAATTGCAGTAAGTGGCAGCATAATGCGTTTCGTTCCAGAAATATATGCTGAATTTAAGAAATGTTGTGAGAAAAGTATAGGAAAAGTTACATTTGTATCACAATCCGAACCAGCAGTGAAAGGAACATATTATTTAATGAAGAATTTATATTTAAATAAATAGCTGCATGAGAATTTTTGTATGATTTGTAAATATATGATGTTAAAATGTATAAAGGGAAGTGGATAAAAAAGTACAATATACATAGTTTATGAATATTGTATAAGTACTTCCATGTAGAAAGTGAATGATTATATGATTAATAGTATGCAGTTTTTGTATTTGGTCGCTTCTTATTTATTTGGAAACATATTGACCGCTTATATAGTAACGAAATGGAGATATAACGTTGATATTCGAGATGAAGGAAGTGGGAATCCCGGCGCAAGAAATATGGGGCGTGTATATGGAAAAGGATATTTCATCGCTACATTTTTAGGTGATGCAATAAAAGGGGCGATTGTAGTTTCTATTGCAAAATACCTTTTTGGAGATTCTACATTTGTAATGTTAGCTTTACTAGCTGTTTTACTTGGACATATTTATCCAATTATATTTAAATGCAAGGGTGGAAAGGGTATATCAACGTTTATTGGAGGATTAATTGCATTTGACTATTTGATAGCGCTTACCCTTATTGCGGTTTTCATTATATTTTATTTAATCTTTAAAGGGTTTACTAAGCCAGGGTTAATTACAATCGCTTGTTTACCAGTTTGCATGATTTTGTATTCTTATTCTATTATTACGACTATTTTAAGTGCTCTTATCATTGTGCTTATTTTATATGTAAATCGAGAATGAAACGAACTTTTAATAAGTGGAGTAAATCTCCACTTATAATTTTTATTAAATACATAAAGGAGAGAAGGCATGGGGTTAATTTATAAAGTTGCTGATCAAGATTGGGAATTTGAACGTATACATAAATTGAATTATAAAACATTTGTAGAAGAAATTCCGCAACATGAAGAAACGAAAGAGCGTGTTCGTATAGATCGGTTTCATGATGAAAATACATATTTAATTTGTTTAGATGAAGGTAAGTTAGTAGGTATGGTTGCATTGCGAGGAAAACGACCATTCTCGTTAGATTATAAAATTTCAAATTTAGATTTTTATTTGCAAGAGCATGGAGAAAATGCATATGAAATTCGTTTACTTTCAGTAGAACGGGAATATAGAAATGGAAGAGCATTGTTAGGGTTAATTCGGTTTTTACATCGTTATTTGCTTCTAAATGGATATGAATTGGCACTCATTTCTGCGACAACACGTGAACTACCTTTATATGAACAAATGGGATTCAAGTCTTTCCATACGTTAGTTGGTACAGAAGAAGCAGCATTTCAGCCAATGTATGTTACTCCTGCTATGTTTGAAGCATCGAGTGTTGGGGGTATTATGACGAAAGAATATACGTTTTTACCTGGTCCAGTAGATATTGAAGACAATGTTCAAAAAGCATTTTCTGCAAAGCCTATTTCGCATCGTTCTAAGTCATTTCAAGTGACGATGGAAAATGTGAAAAAACGTTTACTGCAAATGACAAAAGCGAAACGTGTGCAAATTATGTTAGGAACAGGGACGTTAGCGAATGATGCTATTGCTTTACAATTACGCTTTTTAAAAGGAAAAGGACTAGTATTAACAAATGGGGAATTTGGCAATAGATTAGTTGGACACGCAGCGCGCGCGCAATTACATTTTGATACGTATAAAAAAGAAATGGGAGAACCGTTTATTTATACCGAATTAGAACAAGTAATGGAAACTGGAAATTATGAATGGCTTTGGTTTGTTCACCATGAAACATCTACTGGAATGTTAAATGATTTAGACGAGTTAAATGCATTATGTGAAAAGTATGAAGTGAAACTATGTGTAGATTGCATTAGCTCAATTGGAGCAATACCAATAGATTTAAAGAGTGTATATTTTGCGAGCGGCGTGAGCGGAAAGGCAATTAAATCGTTTACTGGATTATCTTTCGTTTTTCATAATCATAATGTGAAAGTAAACGAGACATTACCGGCCTATATGGACATTGGCATGTACGAAGAAAATGAAAGTATTCCATATTCACATTCATGGAATTTAGTTTATGCATTGCAAGAAGCGTTGAAGAGATTTGAAGATGAAGGAGTATTTGAAAAAATAAAAAAGACGTATGCATATATTGAACAAGCTATTACTACTATAGGTTTAAAACTTGTTTCACCTAAAGAACATGCTGCGCCAATTATACTTACCATTCAATTAAATAAAGGTCTTTCTTCTAAATCGATAGGTGATGCGTTAGCGTTACAAGGATATGTCGTCCATTATGAATCAGCTTATTTACAAAACAATAACTGGATCCAAATTGCATGCCTGAATCATTACAAAGAACGTGATATGAAAAGAATGTTGAATTGTTTACAACTGTGTGTAATACAGAGTGAGGTACATATATAAAGTGAAACTTTAATCAGTGGGGTTTTGTTCATCCCCCACTGATTATCAGCCCTCACCAATCGGACGTTTACGGACAGCCCGACTCCCACCTAACTTCTTTGCTCCAACTGAATTTTGAGGTGGGAGTTTTACTGTCCGTTAACGCGGGATAAAGACTTTTTCTTAATATAGATGGTTTCGTATAAAGGAGTTGCTACATACGAAAACTTAGGAATAGATCATTGGAAGAGGTGTTAGTATGATAACTAAAAAACTACCGTTACATATAGACGATATTAAAAAAGCTCAAAATATTTTAGACAGAAATGCTCGTAAAACGCCATTAGTAAAATCATTTTATTTGACGAGTAAAACAGGTGGAGAAATTTACTTGAAATTAGAAAATATGCAATTAACGGGTTCTTTTAAATTCCGTGGTGCATTTAATAAAATGTCACAGCTAACAGATCAGGAAAAAGAGAGAGGAGTAATTGCTTGTTCCGCTGGTAATCATGCACAAGGAATTGCTTTATCAGCTCATTTACTTCGTATTAAGAGTAAAATTGTTATGCCAATTTCTGCACCTCAGGCGAAAGTTGAAGCAACGAGAGGATATGGATCAGAAGTGATTTTATATGGTGAAACTTTTGATGACGCGAAGGCAAAATGTGAAGAGATTATTAAGGAAACAGGTGAAACATACTTACATCCATATGACGATGTAGAAGTAATGGCTGGTCAAGGTACAATAGGATTAGATATTCTTGATGATATGTGGGATGTTGATACTGTCATTGTACCAATTGGCGGAGGTGGAATTATTTCTGGTATTGCTGTTGCATTAAAATCTTTTAATCCATCCATTAATATTATTGGTGTCCAAGCAGACAATGTTCATGGGATGAAGGCATCTTATGACAAAGGTACAATTGTAGAGCATTATGAGGCACCAACAATAGCAGATGGCTGCGCAGTTAAAATACCAGGTGATTTAACTTTTGAAGTAGTAAAAGAATTAGTAGATGATATTGTAACAGTATCAGAAGGTGAATTAGAAGTAGCGATGAAAGACTTATTACAACGTGGTAAAGCTGTTGTAGAAGGGGCTGGCGCATTAGCTACTGCTGCTCTACTTGCAGGGAAAGTAGATCCATATATTAAAGGGAAGAAGGTAGTCGCGGTTATATCTGGTGGGAACGTAGACTTACAGCGCATTTCAAGTGTTTGTGAGCAATTTTTTGTAGCTAATGAAGTGAAATAGTATTTAAAAAACATAAATTTTATGGAAGAAGAGCTAAGACAACTAATCTTAGCTCTTACTTTTTGTCTACTGTATAGTGAATTATCATATGTTAATCGTCTATTTTCAAAGATACCTCAAATAATTATATCAATATTGTCGAAACGGAAACATAAATTTAATATAATGGTTTTAGCGTATGAATGAGCTGTTAGGAGGATAGAACATGAACAAGGAAGAACAGGTCATGAATGGTTTCAGGGAATTATATAATAAGCTAGTTTGGCTTAATAAAGATAAGATGGAAGAAGGTCTTAAAGGTTTTAAGTCTTCTGAAGTACATTGCATTGAATATATTGAAAACAATGCAGATTCTAACGTGACACAACTTGCAGAGGCTTTTTATGTGACTCGTGGTGCTATAAGTAGAATGACTAAGAAGCTCATACAAAAAGGCCTTATTGAGAGCTATCAAAAGTCGGAAAATAAGAAAGAAATTTATTTTAGGCTTACTGAACAAGGGAAAGAAATTTATAAAATCCATGAAGATCTACACAAAGAGTTTCAAGAGCGAGATAAAGCCGTATTTGAGCAAGTAACTGAAGAAGAATTCGACAGTATAATTAGCTTTGTGGAAAAATATAGTAAGCATTTGGATACGGAAATAAAGAAACAAGGTATACATATTAAATCGTAATACACTTTAATAATAAAATGGTAGCCTTACTTTAATGAGAATAGGCTGCTTTTTTATTAATGTATTTTTGTTGACTATTCAACAAAAAAGAGTTATTATTTTGTTGACAAAGCAACAAAATTTAAGAGGAGAAGTTAAATGTATATTTTTAGATCACAAAATGAAAGCGAAACTGAAAAAAACATTGATAAACATGCTTTAATATTCGGCCTTATTTCTGTATTTCTCTGTGGTATAGGTTTCAGTATCATCATGCCTGTAGTCCCATTCTTAGTGCAGCCATATACAAGTAATCCGGAAGAACAAGCGTTAGTTGTTACACTACTAACCTCAGTTTATGCAGCCTGCGTATTTTTGGCTGCTCCTGTACTCGGAGCTTTGAGCGATAAATATGGTCGTCGTCCATTACTTTTAATATGTTTATTTGGCTCTGTAATAGGATACTTAGTTTTCGGGATAGGGGGAGCTTTATGGGTACTATTTGCTGGACGCATAATAGAAGGTATAACAGGCGGTAGCATAAGCACTATCTATGCATATTTTGCAGACATCATTCCTCCAGAACAGAGAACGAAATACTTTGGATGGGTGAGTGCAGTTGTAGGTGCGGGAACTATCATTGGTCCAACTCTTGGGGGCTTACTTGCAAAGTTTGGTCATTCTGTACCTTTATATTTTGGAGCACTTATAACTTTATTAAATGTTTTATATGGAATGAAATATATGCCTGAGAGTCTTGACGAAAATAATAGGTTGAAAGAGATTACTTTTGTAAGATTAAATCCTTTTGCGCAGCTTGCAAACATTCTTTCCATGAAAAGCTTAAAATGGTTACTCGTCTCAGCGTTTTTACTTTGGATACCTAACGGATCTTTACAAGCAATTTTTACACAATTTACGATGGATACTTTTAGCTGGAAACCTGCACTCATCGGACTTATGTTTTCAATTATGGGATTTCAAGACATCATTTCACAAGCTTTTATAATGCCAAAACTTTTGATCAAGCTTAGTGATAAACAAATAGCAATTATTGGGATGGCTTCGGAGGTTATAGGCTATAGTTTTATTGCTGCATCAGCTTTGTTTTCACTCTATCCACTACTTATCCTTGGAATGTTACTGTTTGGTTTTGGTGATTCAATTTTTGGTCCTTCATTCAACGGGATGCTTTCAAAGTCTGTCGACTCTAGTGAACAAGGAAGGATTCAAGGTGGTAGTCAATCTATTCAAGCTTTAGCAAGAATAATTGGTCCGATTATTGGAGGACCAATCTATGTGTCACTTGGTCATGCTGCACCTGCTTTTATGGGAATGATTCTAATAGTATTGGCAATAGCAGTGTTGTATAGGGGGACGCATGTAACTGTATAAACTATCGTACTATTATTGCTTTTATTCCTCTACTGGAATCAACTGCATAATAGATAGTTATATGAAAAAAATTATAGGTTGTCAGCACTTAAAAACAAGTGCTGACAACCTAATTCTCTACAGTTAGAGAGTTAAAAGAATTTCTTTTGTTTCTAATGGGGTTTATCCTGTAAAAGCGCAGTGGAAGAAGGGTGGGGTACATAGAGTTCTCATGAATTAATGAAGTGCACCCCAATTGTTAGACACAGTCTAATAATTGGAGGTGCATTTTTTATGGCTAAATTTTCTTCAACAGAAAAAATTCAAGCAGTGAAACGATATTTAGATGGTACAGAAAGTGGAAAAACAATTGCTAAATCTATAGGAGTTACCCCTAGCGTACTTCGTGAGTGGATTAGACGATATGAATCTTCAGGTGAAAAGGCCTTTGAAAAGTGCTATACATTCTACCCAGCCCAGTATAAACTAGATGTACTTTATTATATGAATGAACACGGGACATCTATCAGAGAAACAGCGGCACTTTTCAATATTCCGTCTTATGAAACGCTTCGGAAATGGAAAATAGCCTATGAAACAAGAGGAGTGGATGCCCTACAATCAAAGAAAAAGGGGCGTCCAACCATGAAAGATAAAAAAATAAAATCAGTAGTTGAAGGATCTATCGAAGCCTTACAAGCAGAAAATGAGCGTTTACGTATGGAAAATGCATATTTAAAAAAGTTGAATGCCTTAGTTCAAAACAAGGGAAAATCACAAAACAAGACAAAGCGCAAGTAATCTATGAGTTAAGGCATGAATTTCCTGTCAAGGAGTTACTTCAACTCGCCAAGATTCCACGTAGTACGTACTATTATTGGATAAAACAGTTCAATCGTCCTGATCAAAATGCGGAGGTAAAAGAACTGATTCAAGCTATTTATGATGAACATGATGGGTGTTATGGCTATCGTCGTATTCGCTATGAACTTATGAATCGTGGGCACAAAGTAAATCACAAAAAGGTGTATCGTCTTATGAAAGAATTAGGGTTAAAATGCCTGGTTCGTATAAAAAAATATCGCTCTTACAAAGGGACAGTTGGGAAAATTGCACCGAATATTTTAAATCGTAACTTCCAATCTGAAAAACCAAATGAGAAGTGGGTTACAGATATTACGGAGTTTAAGTTATTTGGGGAGAAGTTATACCTATCACCAATGTTAGATTTATTTAATGGTGAAATTATCACGTATACAATTGGTTCAAGACCGACCTACTCTCTTGTTTCCACAATGTTGGACCAAGCCCTTTATTGTGTAACAGATCCGGATAAACTCCTCATTCACTCTGATCAAGGTTGGCACTATCAAATGAAACAATACCGGCATTCTCTTAAGAATTATGGCATAACTCAAAGTATGTCTCGCAAAGGAAACTGTTATGACAATGCCGTTATTGAAAATTTCTTCGGTATCATGAAATCGGAATTTCTGTATCGAAAAGAATTTGAAAGTATAACACATTTCAAACAAGAATTAGCAAAGTATATAGAATACTATAATCATAAAAGAATTAAGGCAAAATTAAAGGGTATGAGCCCGGCACCATACCGGGCTCATACCCTAGAGGCTGCCTAATGAAACGACCTGTCTAACTTTCGGGGGTCACTTCATAAAGGGTGGCTTTTGTTGAAACTAGAAAAGGTATGTAAATAACTACTTTTTTTAAATCACGCCTGTACTGAAGTAAATAATGACTCCATTTTGATTTTACTCTTTTTTCGAATTTTAGCATCTGCGTGTCTCATAACAAATTTATGCGCTACGGCGATCGCTAAAACATCATCTAATAACCCAATTCCGATAATTGCTGCTATATCTGGAATGAAATCAATTGCCCACACGTAATAGGATAAAGCAGCTATTATAATGAGCTTAGCTTTAGTTGGTAACCCTGACTTTTTTAAAGTGTAATATAAAATAATACTTTCATATACGCTAGATTTACCGAGGTTTGCAGAGCTTTTCTTGAATTTTTTCCAAAGTGTCTGTTTCTCCATATAAAAACTCCTTTTACAAAAAAATAGATTTTTTAAAAGGATAGACAAAGAAGAGAGGGTATAATCAATTTTATTGTATATTTCCACAAAAATAGGGAATTACCTGTTTAAAATAATATAATTTGGATTATGCAACGATTCATAGTGTTCCGTTACATAGTATATGTTCGTTCCAAGTAATGTAATACGAAGATTAAGTTTTGTGATAATACGTATAAAGGTGTTACTAAATTTACATGAAAAGCGACTATAGCTTATACGATTAAGTAGAATTTAAGAGGGGAAATAGCAAGAAGGTACTGTGGGAAATGGGCATTCCGCGAAAACTACAGGAGGCCATACAATACTGGTGAATCCAACCGAGAATTTTTCTGATGTAGAGGTAAAAACAATAGAGATATGAGAGCTGATACACAAGCTTTCATCGATGAATTACGACGGTTAAGTGTTAAGAAGTTGTCGCTTCGGCGATGGCTTTTTTATTTTTTCAGATGAAGCCGATGAGTTTGAGTTTTAGAATTTTATCGTGTTATTATTTATGTAACAAGGGGATGTTGTAAGAAAAAATACAATTTGAGGGGAAAATGAGAATGGGAATTTATAACTATGAAGCGAAAGAGGATTTGCAAGTAGGAGAAGTTTGTTTAGAACGAGATATTTATGAAATTATAAATTTTTACAAGAAAGGGTCAATAGTTTTATGTGATTCAGTCTCTCGTTTCAGTGCGAATTCAGACAGAATGTTTGAAGTGATAAATAGGATAGAAACATATATGCATAAAAATGAAGACTATACATATCAGGTTTCGGATAGGCCTAAGCTGATTTATGTAGTTGAGCAGGTCAGATAAGGAGCATTCATAACGGATGCTTTTTCTTTTTTATATAGAAAGTACACATTAAACGTGAATTTGAACGAAATGTATATAGATGATTTAGTTTTTATTAAATATTTTAATAAGTGGTATGGGGGAAGAAAAATGAAAATAAGAGAACTACCAATTGAATTCGAATTTAACGGGCAACAACAATGTATTTATCCAAGTTTAATTATATTACATAATGAATTAACATTAGTCGATACGGGATATACAAATTTTTTACCTTTAATTGAAGATGCAATTTTAAAACTTGGGTATGAGATGAGAAACTTAAAAAATATAATTATTACTCATTATGATGACGATCATATAGGATCTTTATATGATTTCAAAGTTAAATATCCTCACGTTAATATTATTGCTAGTGAAATTGAATCCAGCTACATTAATGGTCATAGAAAATCAGAGAGATTAGTTCAAGCAGAAGAAATGTTAGAACGTATGCCAAATGAAGAAAAAGAATTTGGGAAATGGTTTATACAACAGTTGAAAAATATAAAACATATTTCCGTCGATGAAAAAGTACATGATGGCCAAATGATTTTGAATAATGAATGTCAAATAGTAGCAACACCAGGACATACTTCGGGGCATATTTCATTATATTTTCCGAATTCAAACTGTGTAATTACAGGGGATGCGGCCGTTCAAGCAAATTGTGAATTAGTAATAGCTAATCCGAATTTTTGTTTAGATATAGAAAAAGCGGAAGAATCTTTAAAGAAAATTAAAAACCTTAAAGCAGCAGGCTATTATTGCTATCATGGAGGAAAGCTTACTTTATAAAATAATAAAAAACCGATCTTTCCCATATTGAAAAGATCGGTTTTTTTAATTCATAGATTCTGCAATTTTAATTAAATCTTTTACGTTATATTTTCCTTGTATATAGCGTTTGTTACCAATTGCAATTGTATATTGAAAACCATTTTGCTGAAAGATAAGCTCATATGCTGAATCAAAATGAGGATTATATAATGCTTTTATATTATTTTTTAAGCTGTAGAACTTAGCTCCCCTATATACATAGAAGCCTAATTTATTTTGAACTGGTGAAACGGTGATTTTTAAAATCCCATTACTATCTTCATTGTAGTATTGGAGGTTTAAGTAATCGTTATAAATGTACCCTTGAAATTCATGAATTTCGAACGGGAATTTTGTAGGAGTAAGTATATGTTCCTTACACTTCATTTCATATTCTTTTACGATAGTAGCTTCTTTCATAAATGGATTCGTTCCATCATAAATTTGATTAATTCGAGATATTTTATTATTCTTTGTTACTATTTCTAAAATGCAACTGATAGTAAATTCATCATATGTGTCTTTGGAATAAGAAATAAGAATTGTGGTATCTTTTTTTGGAGATGGTACGATTTTAATTTCATGAATAGGTTTATTTGTTTGGAAAGTAGGTAGTTCAATCCCTGCAGTTACATATGACTGCATTAATTTTTTATCATCTTTCAGTAAAGCTTGTTTAAATTCACTTATCACATCTGTTTGAGATTTCGCCATTATAATTGTGTTGGATTGAAAATATAGTAAGAAAAATACGCAAAAAATTTTTATGAATGTATTGGTCAATTTTATCACCTTGTAACTATGTTTCCTTAACATTGAAATATATATGTATAGGAGGGAGAGAAGATGAGTTTACTGCTTGATGTAATAATGGCTATAATTACATTTTACCCTCGAAATGACATGAAATTAAAACATCATATTGCAAAATTAAGTGAATTTGAATGGTTTCGAAGGCTACATGAAGATACAAAGTATACAAGACTCATTTGGAGTAATAGAAAAATTAAAAAGTTTATTTTGTCTACGACTAACATGGAAACATTAATAAATTCCGAGAAAAAACAAATAGAATTTGTCCAACTAGTACATAATGAATATAAAAAAAGAAGATAAGAATTTTTTTATTTTTCATATTTGGCGAAACAAATGGTACAATGAAAGCTAATGTGAAAAATAAGGAAAAGAAGTGGTCTATTTGAAAAACTTTTTAGAATTAGGAATTAGTGAAACTTTTAATCATACATTACGTGAAAATGGAATTACAGAAGCAACACCAATTCAAGAGCAGGCAATTCCTGTTATTATGTCTGGTAAAGATATTATTGGGCAGGCAAAAACAGGTACGGGTAAAACGTTAGCATTCGTGTTACCGATTTTAGAAAAAATCGATCCAGAGTGTAGTGATGTTCAGGCTTTAATTGTTGCACCAACAAGGGAACTAGCGCTGCAAATTACGACTGAAATAAAAAAAATGCTTGTTCAAAGAGAAGATATTAATGTACTAGCGATTTATGGCGGGCAAGATGTAGCACAGCAATTGAGAAAATTAAAAGGAAATACACATATAGTTGTTGCGACACCAGGACGCTTATTAGATCATATACGTCGTGAAACAATTGATTTAAGTAATCTTTCAACGATTGTACTAGATGAAGCGGATCAAATGCTTTATTTCGGTTTCTTATATGATATTGAAGATATTTTAGATGAGACACCTGGTAGTAAACAAACGATGTTATTCTCAGCAACGATGCCAAAAGATATTAAAAAATTGGCGAAACGTTATATGGATGAGCCGCAAATGATTCAAATACAAAGTGAAGAAGTAACGGTAAATACAATTGAGCAGCGTGTCATTGAGACGACAGATCGTGCAAAGCCAGATGCACTTCGTTTTGTTATGGATCGTGATCAGCCATTTTTAGCTGTTATTTTCTGTCGTACAAAGGTTAGAGCAAGTAAGTTGTATGATAATTTAAAAGGACTAGGTTATAATTGTGCTGAACTTCATGGCGATATACCTCAAGCGAAACGTGAAAGAGTTATGAAGAGTTTCCGCGAAGCGAAAATTCAGTACTTAATCGCGACTGATGTAGCAGCTCGTGGACTTGATGTAGATGGTGTAACGCACGTATTTAACTTTGATATCCCTGAAGATGTAGAAAGTTATATTCACCGCATTGGCCGAACAGGACGTGCAGGTGGATCAGGTCTTGCAATTACGTTTGTTGCAGCGAAAGATGAAAAACATTTAGAAGAAATTGAAAAAACGCTTGGTGCACCATTGCAAAGAGAAATAATCGAACAACCGAAGATAAGACGTGTAGATGAAAATGGAAAACCGGTACCAAAGCCGCCGGCCCCAAAGAAATCAGATCAATATCGTCAAAGAGATAGCCGCGAAGGTTCAAGAAGTGGTTCAAAAGGTGGCTCAAGAAATAGTTCGAGAAATGATAACAACCGATCATTTAACAAGCCAAGTAATAAAAAAGGTAGTACAAAACAAGGTCAGCAAAGACGTGGCCGTTAAATAGTTATAATTGTAAAAGAGTCGCAAAATATTGCGGCTCTTTTTTTGTTTGTATACAACAAGGATGATGGCAAGAAAAAACAAAAATTTCATTCACCGTATTTAAAAGTTATAAAGGAAATTTTATAATCCAAAACCAGTAGAGCAAGGGGATTACTACCATGTCGCAATTCAAGAACAAGTGCAACTTACGTATGAACAATATTTAATCGGAAAAAATCGAGAGAAAGCAATTCGTACTAGCTCCCCTGATGATGATACGGAGTATGAAAAAATCAATTGGTATAACGATACGAAAACATCTTTTGGAAACAAAGAATTGGACGATGGAGTGAAAGAAATTCGTAACATATTCAAATGGTAGGGGAATGTTATGCTGCAGCAAAAAGAGAAAGGGACTTATTATGTCTACTATTTAGGCAGAACACTTTTGTTGAAAGAAAAGGTATTGAAGCGAACGAATATTTTTATTACACATTCCGCAATTATTGAAATGGAACAAGAGAAGTTTATGAAGGATTAAACTCGTATGGGGGTACGATCGTTGGAAACTGGAATACTAATTTGTTAGTTTTGTTCGATGGGGAACTCGAGAAGCACCACTGCCATCCTAATTGGGAAATTGCTTACTATGACGATGAAGGTAATGTAGTGTGAAGTTAACAGAAGGGGTAGTATACGAAAAAAGAAAAAAGAAAAAAGGACTAGCAGTCGTACCTGCCGTCCTTTAATAGGAGAAAAAGTAATCTTGTTTAGAACTACGCATAAACAGAAAATCTGCTTGTGATTAGTTTTACCCTAAATATAAGTGTCTATACAAAAAAAGGGATAAGTAAAAAATACTTATCCCCGGAAGGGAAATCCCAAGCACCAAAATGGCTCGTATTGGTATGCAGGTTCAAAAGTAGTATATGTAAAATGAAAAATCTCATACAAAAAGCAGACAACGATTTTGGTTGTCTGCCAGTGAGTTCAATGAGTTAGCTAATTGTGATAATTTGCATCCCCATTACGAGAAGAGTGAAGCTGCTAGTTCAAACAGCTTGTTGGTATTATTTTCGATTTCTAAAAAAATATACAGAGAAAGCAGATAAGTGAAGAACCTACCTGCTTCTGCTGTAACAAAAGAAAGAAGTATTAGCCGTGGACACGGCGGCTTGAAAATAGTATGTATTTTTATTTGAAAAATATTCAAGAGATGAAGAAACATGGAATGTTTAATAAATGGTGTTTGCGAAATTAATCAGCTAATTAGTAAAACAAAGAGAAAAACAATGAGCAAATATAACAATAGAAAGGTAAATGTTCAAAAGAGCGATGAGTATAAAGTAAAACAAAATAGTTATTTGGGAGAAAGGGCGAATGAATACGGGATGAATTGAAGTTGTTGGAGAATTACTCGAGGTGATGAAAGAATGCTTTTTGAACGGAACATCTTTAAAGGTTGAAGCTAATGATTTTAATATTGTATCTTGGCTGATTGAAGAAGCGACGCGTAAAACAAAATAAAGATTTCATTTTGTAGCAAAGGGGAATAGATATGTGTACGTATTGGGAAACGCAGTTAAAGACTTCTTTAAGAGGTAAGAACTGGAACGAAATAAAAGAGCAGCTAGCAAAAGCTAACTGCTCAATACAAGGAGATACAGAGAAGACTACTTTACATGAATGTTGGCATACAGCCTACATTCAGTATTGACCGAATATTTATTTTAAATCCAATTTATTTAAAGTAAACATCCCAACAGATAAAATGGCTGCGCCTGCTACAGAACCTAGCCAGTCTCTCCAGCCTAATGTATTTAAAGATGCATCTGTTAAATCCATAATTAAGAAGATAGCAAACATTAATACACAAAATGCTAAGCATCCCCAAAATGTTTGCAAATATTTAATTATCTTATTTCGGAACTTGCTCATATAAATCACCCTTATTAATAATTTATATTTTTATAAATAAACTATTACATATATAAATTAAAAGTACGGAATATGCAATATTGCATATTGGGACTCAACAAAATAATCCATTCATAAGTAAATAAATCGAACAGAGGGGAACCGTATCGTATGAATCAATTGTCATTTTTTGAAGCTATCGATGAAAAGGAGATGCGTAGACTTGTGATAAAGGAGATGAAAAACTACAAAGTATTGTGCGTCTGAATGAAGAATTAAGAAAAATAGGTTCAAGCAGGGGGCATCGTTTTTTTCCTAAAATGAAAGTTGACGATAAGAAACATGAGATACGTTTTAAACAAATTGAACGGAAGTTAAAAAATAAAAATTTATAAAGGAAATAGAAAGAAGGATGTTGTATATAAACAATAATTAGGAAACTTTTTACTAACTAAACATATAATTAAAATAGACCGACAGTCGGTCTGGCGGGAAGGAGAACGTGAATGCGCATAGTTAAGGAATATGAGGAACGACGAAAGGAAATTTTAGAAACTGCTGAACGTTTATTTATTACGAAAGGCTATACGAAAACAACAGTAAATGACATTTTAAAAGAGATAGGAATAGCAAAGGGGACGTTTTATCACTATTTTAAGTCGAAAGAAGAAGTAATGGATGAGATTATTATGAGGGTTATTAAAGAAGATGTTGCTAAAGCGAAAGTAATCGTCTCTAACCCAAATATCCCAGTTTTAGAAAAGTTATTTCGAATTTTAATGGAACAATCGCCAAAATCAGGGGATGTAAAAGATAAAATGATTGAGCAATTTCATCAACCAAATAATGCAGAAATGCATCAAAAAAGTTTAGTACAATCGATTATACATTTATCTCCAGTATTAGCTGAAGTTTTAGAGCAAGGAATCGATGAAGGCATATTTTCTACACCATACCCACAAGAAACGATTGAATTATTACTTTCTTCGGCACAAGTCATATTTGATGAAGGTTTATTCCAGTGGAAGGCGGAAGAAATGATGAGAAGAGCGAAAGCTTATATTAAAATGATGGAAGCATCTGTTGGAGCGAAAGAAGGATCCTTTGATTATATGCTGGAGGTTTTAATTAAACAGAAATGATGATTTCTGTTTAATTTTTACAGACCGACAGTCGGTCTAAATTAAATGAAGGGTGTGATGAAGATGCCAGCAAGTATACAATCTTCTATGAAAGATTTTCACTTAATGGTGAGTGGGCAAATTATTACTATTTTAGGATCAACACTTTTACGTTTTGCTCTGTCGTTATATGTGCTAGATATAACAGGGCGTGCTGATATATTCGCAGGATTATATGCGGTTACGAGTATTCCGTTTTTGTTAGCCCCTGTTGGCGGAGCGATAGCTGATCGTTTCAATCGCCGTAATGTAATGGTCATTTTTGATTTTATAAACGCTGCGATTGTATTAAGCTTTATGGTTTTATTATTTACTGGAACTGTATCTATTGTATTAATTGGGACAATTATGTTTTTACTAGCAGTCATTAGTGCAATGTACTCACCAGTTGTAATGGCGAGTATTCCGAAATTAGTTCCAGAGAAAAAGTTAGAACAAGCGAACGGTATCGTAAATGGTGTGCAAGCATTATCTAATATAGTTGCTCCTGTATTAGGAGGAATATTGTACGGCATAATTGGTTTGGAAACGCTCGTAATAATAAGCTGTCTTGCTTTCTTTTTATCTGCGATTTTAGAAATGTTTATTACGATACCTTTTATAAAAAGAGTGCAAGAAAGACATATCATACCGACAATTGTCAAAGATATGAAAGAAGGTTTTATATATGTTTTAAAACAACCATTTATTTTGAAATCTATGCTTTTAGCCGCATTACTAAATTTAATACTGACACCGCTATTTGTAGTTGGTGCTCCAATTATTATACGAGTAACGATGGAAAGTAGCGACACGTTATACGGAATTGGAATGGGATTCATAGATTTTGCAACGATATTAGGTGCGGTATCTATAGGTTATTTTGCGAAAAAGATAAAGATGAGAACATTGTATTACTGGATGCTTTTAATAGCTTTATTAGTAATACTAATGTCACTATCAGTTACGCCATTTATTCTTAATTTAGGACACTATCCACCATTTATCCTCTTTATACTTTCTTCTATTCTAATTGCAATGATCATGACAATTGTATCCATCTATGTAATTACTGTAGTCCAAAAGAAAACACCAAATGAAAACCTAGGAAAAGTAATGGCAATTATAACAGCGGTATCTCAATGTATGGCGCCAATTGGGCAAATTATTTATGGTTTTATGTTTGAAGAATTCAATATAAAAATTTATTTACCTATATTAGCTATTAGTTTCATAATGATAATAATAGCGATCGTGACGAAGAAAATATTATGGAATGAAGGGGACTAGCTTCATATGATTAGGAGAATGTTAAAAAGAGATTTCTCTCAAAATAAAATGATAATTACCATTTTATTTATGTTTATCATGTTATCAAGTCTTTTAATGGCTAGTGCTTCAAGTAACGTTATAAATTTATTGAACTCGATGAATCAACTGTTTAAAGTATCAAACGCACCGCACTTCGTACAAATGCATGCCGGAGAAATAAATCAAAAGTCAATCGATTCATTTGTAGCGAAAACTCCTTTTGTAAAAGAACAGCAAACGGCTGAGATGATTCAAATTGGCGGGTCTAACATTTTTATAAAGAAGAAAAATGAAGCGGAACATAATAGTGTAATGGACATTAGTTTCGTTAAACAAAATAGTAATTTTGACTTTTTATTAGATTTAAATAATGAAGTGATCAATGTTAGGAAAGGGGAAATAGGTGTACCAATTTATTATATGCAAAAATATAAATTGCGAATTGGAGATAAAATATGGGTTGTTAAAAATAATAATGAACTAGCATTGACTATTTCGGCATTTGTTCGTGATGTACAAATGAACCCATCACTTGTTAGTTCAAAACGATTTGTAATAAGTAATGAAGACTTCGAAAGAATAAAAAGAAATTTCGGAGAAAGCGAATATCTTATTGAATTCCAGCTGACAGATGTAAATAAAATAAATGAATTTGAACATCTATACCAATCAGCGAACTTACCTCAAAAAGGTCCCTCTATTACGTATTCACTCTTTAAAACACTCAATTCATTAACAGATGGAATTATAGCTGCAGTGCTTATCATAATAAGTGCACTATTAATGCTAATCGCAAGTTTATGTATAAGATTTACGATTATTACTTCTATGGAAGAAGATTATCGAGAAATAGGTGTTATGAAAGCTATCGGCATTACAAGTACAGAGATTCAAAAGCTATATATAACAAAATACGTTGTTATAGCTGCTAGCGGATGTATATGCGGGTATTTTCTTTCATTATTTGTTACAAAAATATTCACTTCGAATATCACTCTTTATATGGGGGCGGCAGATAAAAGTATTTTACACAATGTTGTGCCATTCATAATTACAACATTGTTATTTTTAGTCGTTATCCTGTACTGTCGCATCATTTTGCGGAATTTTAGGGGGATTACAGCAATAGACGCTTTACAATCAAGGGATAAACTAGGGAAAAGAAAGATTAGAAACTCTTTTTCACTCAATCGATCTAAATTTAAAAATGCAAATATATTTATTGGTATACAAGATGTTATAAAAAGATTTAAGTTATATCGCGTATTAAGTATCGTATTAATAATAGCTGTGTTCATGATTGTAGTACCTGTTAACTTTTTGTATACAATCCAGTCACCGGAATTTGTAAATTATATGGGGACAGGAAAAAGTGATATTCGAATAGATTTACAGCAATCTGAAAATATAGAGAAACGATTTAAGGACGTAATTTCATATATACGAAATGATGAAGAAGTAGAAAAATATGCAGCATTTGTAACGAGTACATTTAAAATGGTAAACGCTGATGGTACACATGAAAACTTAAATGTAGAAGTAGGAGACTTCACTCAATTTCCATTAGAGTATATTCAAGGCAAGTCACCAAAAAATGAAAATGAGATTGCGCTTTCTTATATGAACGCAAATGAATTAAAAAAGAATGTAAGGGATGAAATCATCTTATTTGTAGATGGAGAAGAGAAAGCACTAACTATTAGTGGTATATATCAAGATGTAACGAATGGTGGGAAAACAGCTAAAGCGAGCTTCTCTTATAATAACGAAAATATATTATGGTATGTAGTAAATGTAGACGTGAAGACTATTGTGAGTTTGCAAGAAAAAGTAAAAGAGTATAAACAAAATTTTCATTCAGCAAAAATAACAGATACGGATAATTATTTATCTCAAACTTTAGGAGAGACAATTAAACAATTAAGACTCGTGACTCAAGTGGCAATGTTGTTAGCTATAGCGATCTCTGTTTTAATAACTACGATGTTTTTAAAAATGTTATTGGCAAAAGATTCTTCGCAAATATTAATTATGAAAAGTATCGGCTTTTCTTCCAAAGATATTCGTATACAGTATATAACACGTTCTATTGTCATTGTATTATTAGGCATTGTAACAGGGACATGTATAGCTGCTACGTTTGGTGAGATGTTAGTAAGTTGGTTGGGCTCATTTATGGGAGCAGCTCATATAAAGTTTGTCGTAAATCCTATTGTCTCTTATGTAATATGTCCAGCTATTTTATTTATATGTGTGACTGCAACAACACTTTTCAGTAGTTTCACTATGAAACAAGCAAACGATTTAAAACGAAATGGGGAGTAGGGGTTGTAACGTGAAAAAAATTGTAGAAGTAAAACAATTAAACAAAAAATATTCAATAGATGAAAATGCAAATTATTACGTGCTAAAAAATATAGATTTAGAGATTTATGAGGGAGAATTTGTATCGGTAATGGGGCCCTCTGGTTCTGGGAAATCAACGTTACTATATAATATTAGTGGAATGGATCAAATGTCATCAGGAAGTGTAAAAATTGATGGTAAAGAAATATCATGTATGAAAGAAGAAGCGTTAGCCAAATTGCGCCTTACTGAAATAGGATTTATTTTTCAGCAGAGTAACCTTCTTAGAAACTTGAATCTATTCGATAATATCATCTTGTCAGCATATTTAGCGAAATGTGAGAGTAAGAAAATAGTAAATGAACGTGCTCTAGAGCTAATGGGGAAAATGGGGATAAGTGATATAGCATCTTATTATATAACCGAAGCATCTGGAGGGCAATTACAAAGAGTTTCTATTTGTAGAGCACTCATCAATAATCCAAATGTTATTTTTGCTGATGAGCCAACTGGTGCTCTAAATTTAAAATCAACAGAAGAAGTAATGCATATCTTATTAAATATTAATCGTGATGGAACTACTATTATGTTAGTCACTCATGATGTAAAGGTAGCAGCGAAAACAGAAAGAGTTCTTTTTATGGTGGACGGTGAAATTGTTAGTGAAATACAGTTAGGTAAGCTTAGGAACGATGATGTAAAAGCGCGAGAAGAGAAGTTGTTAAAATGGTTAGCTGTACTTGGATTTTAAAGACACAAACTCCTATTGAATGTAGGGGTTTTTTCTTTGTCTGAAAGTTCAAAAAGATATATAATAATTTTCTGACTATTAAAATGTGGAGGGATACGAATGAAAAATGAAACGTTGCATACGCAAGAAGATATTATTAAAATGCTTGATTCATTATTAAGACCAGCAGAACCATTTTGGAATGAATTTTATGCAAATAGAGAGAAGAACGTTCCATTTTTTGCAAATGTACCAGATGAGAACCTAATTTCATATATACAAAAAGAAAGAGTTCCAAAAGGGAAAGTATTAGAACTTGGATGTGGTCCAGGCAGAAATGCAATTTATCTAGCAAATGAAGGATTTGATGTAACAGCTGTAGATTTATCTATAGAGGGCATTAATTGGGCGAAAGAGAGAGCGTTAGCAAAAGGAATAGAAATTCATTTTATTTGTGATTCAATTTTCAATTTAGAGGTTCAAAACGAATTTGATTTTGTGTATGATTCGGGCTGTTTACATCACATTCCACCGCATAGAAGAATAAATTATGTGGAATTAATTAAAAACTCATTGAAATCGGGCGGTTATTTCGGATTAACATGTTTTGTAGCAGGCGATTTAGATGAGCGAAATGGATCAGAAATAACAGATTGGGACGTATATAGAGGATGGAGTCTACAAGGTGGTCTTGCTTATTCAGAAGAAAAATTAAGAGAGATATTTAAAGGATTTGAAGTAATTGAAATTAGAAAGATGAAGCAAATTGAGCAACCCAATACTATGTTTGGAGAATCATTTCTTTGGACAGCATTATTTAAGAAGAAATAAGAAAGTAGATAATTGACAAACTTATCGTTTTTATAGACAATACACTTGCAGGAATGTACGTTCGGTTATTGTTAACCGATGTATATTTTGCATAAATACATAACAAGGGGATGTCTCTATATGAGTAACACAAATCAAAAAATTACTACGTTTTTAATGTTTGAGAGCAAAGCTGAGGAAGCGATGAATTTTTACACGTCGCTATTCGATCAATCAGAAATTGTAAATATCTCTCGCTACGATGAAAATGGACCTGGTAAAGAGGGTACTGTAATTCAGGCAACGTTTACGTTACACGGGCAAGAGTTCATGTGCATAGATAGTTATGTAAATCATAATTTTACATTTACACCAGCTATGTCTCTTTATGTAACTTGTGATACGGAAGAAGAAATTGAAACGGCTTTTAATAAACTAGCGGAGGATGGAGCAGTACTTATGCCTTTAGGGTCTTATCCGTTTAGTAAAAAATTTGGTTGGTTAAATGATAAGTATGGTGTGTCTTGGCAGCTAACTCTTGCTGAATAAAGCTTTAAAAAGAAAAGCGTAACCCATTTATAGTTACGCTTTTCTTTTTAAGAATTTTGTTGGCCGATTCTTTTTCCAAGTTTAGCTAACAATTCAGGCTGATCCCCTTGGCTCATTACAACTTCAACAAAGATAAGCTGATCCTTATTAAGATTTATTTTCGTTAAGACTTTTGCCAGCTCTGTTTCATTTTCCACTTTAAATGTTCGACTTTTTTCTTTCAATCCGAATACGTTCGCTAGTTTTGTGTAATCCCACATTTGTATGTCATTATACGGTTCGTTTTGACCGTGAATTGCACGTTCAACAGTGTATCCATTGTTATTAATTAAAAATATAATTGGTTTTAAATTTTGATGTAGTATAGTCGATAACTCTTGAACAGTTAATTGGAAAGAACCATCACCAATAATTAAAATGTTGCGCCGCGATAAATTAGCGAGCTGTGTACCAAGTAGAGCAGGTAATGTATAGCCGATCGATCCCCATAATGGTTGCGCTACATATGTAGTGTTGTATGGTAAAGGGATAGCGGCACTACCAAAGAAAGGTGTTCCTTGCTCTGCAAGCAAGACGTCGTTTTCTTGTAAGAAATGGTACATTTGCTGCCAAAAACGGTTTTGCGTAACCATTTGCATTTTTGGATTAAACTCTTCTGTAATAGAAACTGATTCTGAAATAAACGGCTTAATTTCAAGAGTTTCCTCGTTGCGATGCTCAATTAAGTCACTTAAATGTTGTAAAACATCTTTCATTACAACTGGCCCGTATTTTTTATCTATAATTTTCACAGTGTAGGGATGAATTTCTATAACTTGTTCTTTCGTAAAACCTTGTGTGAAACCGCCTGTTATAGTATCAGTTAACTTTACACCAATACTAATAATACAGTCAGATTCATCAATTCTTTTTCGCAAGTACGAAGAACTTACATCACCAGTATAAACCCCTATAAATTGAGGGTGTTTTTCTGGAAATATTCCTTTTCCCATACTTAACGTCGCGATAGGAAACCCAGTTTTTTCTACGAATTGATGCAAATATTCTTCCGCATGAAAACGTGACACTTCAAAATCAGCTAAAATAACAGGTTTTTTGGCACTATTTATTTTTGAAGTTGCATGTAGAAGCATTTTATCCAGCGCATCTTTATTACTTAAAACTGGTTTATGTAAAATTGGTTCCGTAGGTATATTAATGGGTTTATTATACACATCAATTGGTAATTGAATATGAACAGGGCGTTTTTCACTCCAACATGCACGTAACACACGGTCAATTTCTTCAACGGCATGCTCAGGTGTTAATTTTGATTGTGCTACCGTGATTTCTCTATACATATTGGAAAAATGATCGAACTTTCCATCACCTAACGTATGATGAACGAGTGCGCCATTCTCCATTACTGTTGTTGGTGGTGTCCCCGTGATTTTTATAACAGGTACGTTTTCTGCGTATGAGCCAGCAACACCGTTAATGGCGCTTAATTCTCCAACACCGAAAGTGGTAATAAGAGCGGAAATTCCTTTTATACGAGCATATCCATCAGCAGCATATGCTGCATTTAACTCATTACAATTGCCAACCCATTCTAACTTTTCATGTGCTACTACGTCATCTAAAAAAGCCAAATTATAATCACCAGGGACACCAAAAATATGCTCAATTCCTAATTCGCTTAGTCGGTCTAATAAATATGTACTTACAGTATATTGCGTTTTCAAGTGAATCATCTCCTAATTGTTTTGCTTTCTTGTAATAAAAGAAAGTAGCTCTAGAGTGTTGAGTAAAATATTCATTACTAGATTGTGGTATAATTTACATACAGGGGGAAAGTAGATGACACAACATAAAGAAGAACAGATGAATGAAGCATTAGCATTATTTTACTTTGCATATAAAACATTTACTGAAAAGCCAGATGAAATTATAAAAGAATATGGTATACAACGAGTACATCACCGAATTTTATTTTTTATCGCACGCTTTCCAGGGATAAGTGTAAATGAGTTATTATCATTATTAGAAATAAGTAAACAGGCTCTTCACGGACCACTGCGTCAACTTGTAGAAAAGGGTTTAATTGAGAGCAATGAAGCTACACATGATCGCCGTGTGAAACAGTTATCTTTAACAGAAAAAGGTGTAGATTTAGAGAAAAAACTGAGCGATGTACAAAGGCAACAAATGAGTGCTATTTTTTCAAAATTTGGTGAATCGTGTGAAGAAAATTGGCATCAAGTTATGAATGAAATGGCAAATAGCCGATCAGGTTTTGATGCTTGGATATCGAAACGGGAAGTTGTAATCGATCAAAAATAATGAGAACTATATTTGTTTTTATAGTTTGAAAAAGAACAAATTTTATCCATACATTTGGCAACTATGGTTTGGTCATAGAGTGAATGGATAAAAAGATACATTACTAGATACTTTATACGTGTACGCAATGAAACAATAAAATTCACATTTCCGAGAGGGGAATTATCATGATTAAACTTGTACTTATTCGTCACGGACAAAGTTTATGGAATCTTGAAAATCGCTTTACTGGATGGACAGATGTAGATTTATCAGAGAATGGATTAAGTGAAGCGAGAGAAGCAGGAGCGATATTAAAGAAAAATGGATATACTTTCGATGTTGCGTATACATCTGTATTAAAACGAGCAATTCGGACGTTATGGATTGTACTTCATGAGATGGATCTTGCCTGGGTGCCAGTACATAAATCTTGGAAGTTAAATGAAAGACATTACGGTGCATTGCAAGGGTTAAATAAAGATGAAACAGCGAAAAAATATGGTGAGGAGCAAGTTCATATTTGGAGAAGAAGTATTGATGTAAGACCACCTGCTCTTACTGAAGATGATCCTAGATATGAAATGAATGATCCAAGATATAAAGCACTTAAAAAAGGTGAGTTTCCATTGACTGAATGTTTAGTGGATACGGAGAAAAGAGTACTTAATTATTGGCATTCAGAAATTGCGCCGTCATTAAAAAGTGGTGAAAAGGTGATAATTTCATCGCACGGTAATACAATTCGTTCGCTAGTGAAATACTTAGATAACCTTTCAAGTGATGGTGTTGTTTCATTAAATATTCCAACAAGCATTCCGCTCGTTTATGAATTAGACGATGATTTACGTCCAATTCGTCATTATTATTTAAGTATGGACGGAGAAGTACCAGAAGGGGAGATTCCGAAACATATTACTTTTTAACATGAAAATTTGAAATGAATGCTTGTCTACATATACAATGTAGACTCATGATAAAGACGTGGCACCTTCTAATGTATATGCGATGTAGCTAAATTTAGAAGCTTGTCCACGTCTTTTGTCATAAAGAGAGTTGCTTGTGCATGTAATGATATCGTGAGTAGTTTTTGAATGGAGGTTGATGTGATTGATGATCTCTAACATTCGAATTGGCTTATTTGTTTTAGCGATTGTCTTTATAGTTCTTGTTTTATTTTATTGGAAAAATGAGGAGTTGTACGAGGAGAAAAAGCAACGTATTAGAAAGACTTGGTATGGTTTGTTTATAGTATCAGTTACCGTGTATTTCATGATAAAAGGAATTGATTTAACCCTCTGGAAAAATCTTTTAATGTTCACTGCAATGGTTATTTTCGTTGATATTGCCTTTATTTTAACACCTAATATTTCAGAAATATGGGGAGCGAAATTTAGCGATATCGGCAAGACTGTTCAATCGATAAAACGGTCATTAATTGCTTCTAAAGCAAGAGGAGAAATATACACAACAATTATTCAAAATGTCAATCCGGCAGTATTTGGTACGATGGAATGGCATACGGAAGAAGAATATACAAAAAGCTTAAACGCATTTTTAGATTCGTATGGGGAAAAGATTGGGGCGAAAATTGTTGTATTTGAAGCGGCAAAGGAATTGAATACAAACTTTCGCGGTATCCGCTCACAATTTAGTATCATCGTTCCGTTTGAACACATTGAGCAATTGAATGAGCAGAAAGCGGTGCAAGTAGAAAATGTCGGAATTATACCAGCGAAAATAGTGAGTGATGTTTTCATTGTTATTGATGGGAAGAAAAATAATCTGCAAGATCGGGATTTTGAAAATGTATATAATTTAACAATACATCATAGTTATTTTAGTAAATGAGGACAGGATTTTTTTCTGTCCTTTTCACTTATACATAAAGACAAAGTAAATTTAGACAAACTTGTATAAAATCGGACAATCATCCCTACACTAGCACGTAGAGGTGATTGTAGTGATAAAAGATTATGACAATGATTTTTTTAAAGAAGATAATGAAGATACAACAGATTTCTCGTTAATAAAAGGAGATACATTACAGCAAGTAGAAGAACTAGAAGAAGAATTAAAAAGAAAATGATACTTGTACATGCTGTCTACATTTACGATATAATATAAATAGAAGGTTGTATCTTTTTGAAAAGGGGGAGAAGAGATGGCTGAAGTAAATGTGCAAAATTCTTCATTTTTTAAAGAAAAAAAAGAAGAACCAAATACAGATTTCTCTCTTGTGAAAGGTGCGTTAACGGAAAATATCAATCGTTTAGAGAAACTGATGAATAATAGCAGTTCAAAATATATACGAGTGAAAAAAACAAAAGAAAATGCATAGAGCATTTTCTTTTGTTTTTTATTTAGCATTTAACTTTTCTTTTACTTTTGCAGGTAAATCAGCTTCCTGAACCTCTTCATATGACTTCACTTCAATTGATGATATTTCATTTTTGCTCTTATCATCTTGATCTACATAAAGACATAAAAATGCATTTTCATTTAATTTATGTTCGTTTGATGCTTTCTTACTTCTAAATGTAATTTGTTTTTTTACTCCGTCTTCGTCATAAGCAGGCAGTGTGTAGTTTCGTAAGTTTCTACCTTCTACTTTTTCGATAGTTCCTTCGCCTTTTATCTGTACGTAATATACATCTTTACCAATTCGATTTAGTGATGCTCTTTCACATCCAATAGTAAAACTAGAAAATAATAAACATAGTGTAATAATCGCTAAAAACCTTTTCATTTTCTTTATCTCCTTCAATTTGTTTCTTTACACAGTATACGGCTATTATGAAATGAGAAAAATCGATTTAGATTACAACACCCTTACAGTGTTGTAAGAGTGTTGTCCATAAAATGAACAACATATTAAAAAGTTAAAAGAAAGGTAAAATAATGAATCATGGTATAATGATAAAAGACTTACATATTATTTTGTCATTTTGAGAGGAGTTTAAAAATGTATTCTACTTTAGAACAATTAACAAAGCACCCTGTATTTTATCATTTTGCAGAAATTTCAAAGATTCCTAGAGGATCGGGAAATGAAAAGGAAATTAGTGATTATTTAGTTGGCTTTGCAAAAGAGCGTAATTTAGAAGTGATTCAAGATGAAGCAATGAATGTCATTATTAAAAAAGAAGCAACTGTTGGCTATGAAAATGTACCAGCTATTATCATTCAAGGTCATATGGATATGGTATGTGAAAAAAATCAAGCAACCGTACATGATTTTGAAAAAGATCCAATTGAATTACGAATCATTGGGGACATGTTATATGCAAATCAAACGACTTTAGGCGCTGATAATGGTATTGCAGTGGCGTATGCGATGGCTTTATTAGATTCAAAAGACATTCCGCATCCAGCACTGGAAGTAGTTATTACCACTGAAGAAGAAACAACAATGGGTGGGGCTTTCGCTGTTGATGCAAATCACTTTGATGGTAAGATTTTTATAAATATTGATTCTGAAGAAGATCATAAATTACTTGTAAGTAGCGCAGGTGGTGCGAAAGCCGTTGAAACAATTCCAGTAATATGGGATGAAGCGCCAGCGAATACGGGTGCATACCGTCTATATGTTGGTGGTCTAAAAGGCGGACATTCTGGTATGGAAATTGATAAACAACGTGGTAATGCAAACAAAGTATTAGGACGAGTATTACGTGATCTATCAGCAAATATTCAATTTGATATAAGTGAAGTTCACGGCGGATTAAAAACGAATGCGATTCCGCGCGAAAGTGTAGCTACAATTGTATTGCGTACAGAAGATGTAGAGAAAGTGGCAGAAAAACTAGAATCTTGGACAAGAGTATTACAAGAAGAACTGCGTGCTGTTGATCCAGATATTCATGTTACACTTACAAAATTGGATGAGAAAGTAGAAAAAATATTTGCTAAAGAGACACAAAAGCAACTTATTTCATCATTATTCTTAATTCCAAACGGAATTCAAAGTATGAGCATGGATATTAAAGGTCTAGTAGAAAGTTCAACAAATTTAGGCGTTATTGAAACGTTACAAGATGAAATTAAATTACGTAACGAAGTGAGAAGTTCTGTAAGTAGTTTAAAACAACATGTTGCAGATGAAATTAAATGTATTGCCGATTTAGTTGGTGCAACATTTGAAATCGAGTCAGAGTATCCAGAATGGCCATACAATCCGAATTCACAAATTCGTAATTTGTTTGAAAAAGTACATCAAGAAAAATATAATAAAGATGTTGAAATCTTTGCTGTACATGCAGGAATCGAATGTAGTGTATTCGTTCAAAAGATGCCTGAATTAGATGCAATTTCATTCGGTCCAGATATATTTAATGTTCACACTCCAGATGAACATATTAGTATTTCTTCTGTTGTGAATAACTGGGGCTTCTTCGTTGATGTAATGAAGGATACGAAGGAATTAGCTAAATAATAGTAATGAAATGAAAAGTAGCCTATAAAACTTTATAGGCTACTTTTTTGTATAGCGTTTTATTTCATCATTTTCATTTCCACTCAATTGATATATTTTTACAATTTGACTTATGTAATTTAACACGTTATGATTTTTTTATTATAACAGAAAGGCTTGAATATAATGATTCATCGCTTGAGAAAGCTAAAAAATGTAGCAGTCGTATTAAGCTTCTAAGTGAATTATAAAGATCTACAATACTTAGAAGCGAGGAATAAAGGTATGAAGTATCCATTATATAATCATTGGTCAGAAACGAAGTATTTAAAAGATATAGTTACAAATCCACTCATTGAGGTAGGAGAGTACTCCTACTATTCAGGGTATTATGGTCACCAAAATTTTGAAGATGGCTGTGTAAGGTATTTGTGGGGAGATGCTAAGTCCCGAGCACTTTTCAATCCAATTGAACAGATGGGATGGCATCTTGATAAACTCATTATTGGGAATTATGTTTGTATTGCTAGTGGAGTAGTCATTTTAATGGGTGGTAATCACAATCATCACTCAGAATGGATTACAGTATATCCGTTCGCTGAGCAAATTGAACATTCATATGAACCGAAGGGTGATACAGTCATTAAAAGTGATGCTTGGATTGGAATGAATACTATTATAATGCCTGGCGTTACAATTGGTGAAGGTGCAATCGTTGCAGCAGGATCTGTCGTAAGTAAAGATGTTCCGCCGTATACAATAGTTGGTGGAAATCCTGCAAAGGAAATAAAGAAGCGGTTCACTGATACAGAAATGAATATGCTGATGGAAATGCGTTGGTTTGATTGGGATAGAGAATTAGTTGAGAAGGCAATGCCTATATTATCTAGCTCATTTATTAAACTATTATATGATTTTTATAAAAAGGAAGTAAAAAATAGATAAGTCTGTGAAATAAACTACATTCTATATAGGATGTAGTTTTTTATTATAAAAATTTAATAGTCTAGATTAAGGAAAATTCATCTAAATTCCGGAAAGATTTTATATGAAAAAAATACAGATGAATCATTAGCAATTGCTAGTATGAAAAAAGAATGGCGTTTATTTTGATTTTTTAATTTAAAGCACCCTGGTACAAGGATAGTTTAATAAAGTTACACAGGATAAAAGAAGATTCATTATTCAATTAAATTACAATGAAAATAGATATACGCTGTGAACTATTATATAGTGTAGATATGAACAACAAAAAGGGGGATTACATATGTGGAAGCGATTTGTAGCGATTGGTGATAGTTTTACCGAGGGCATAGGGGATGAAGTTGAGGGAATTGCATTAAAAAGCTGGGTAGATCATTTTGTTCAACTGTGTGCATTTGATATAGAATATGCTAATTTTGCAAAGCGTGGGTTAGTAACTAAAGAAATTCGCTCGCAGCAATTGGAAAAAGCATTAACGTTTAATCCAGATTTGGTAAGTCTAATCGCAGGTGCAAACGATGTATTAAAAGGACGTTGGAATCATCAAGAATATAAGGACGATATGGAATATATGATAGATACATTAATTAAAACAGATGCTGATATTATTATAGGGAACCTTCCAGATTTTACAATCAGGCTTCCTTTTTCATCTGAAAAAAAGCAAGTATTAAAAGAACAATTATTAGAGGCAAACGAAGTTATACGTTCACTGAGTAAAGAGTATAAACTTCATTATGTTGACTTTTGGAATCATCATTTAGTTAATGATGATACGGTTTGGTCTAAGGATTTAATTCATCCAAACTCAAAAGGATATGTGAAAGTTGCTGAAGTGATTTATAGTAGTATACCTGTACGTGATTTTTCTAAATAAGTTTTAGAATGAATTCCCTGTCTCATGCAGCGCAGGGGTTTTGAGTTAAAATAAAATGTATAAATTGAGCACAATAAAAAAGCATTCTTCCTAATCGAAAATGCTTTTTTTTGTTGTGTCTGTAGAAAAGTGATATCTCCTCTTTATTTTCATTTTTGAAAGGTTACCATCGTTAATAGTAAATAAAAGAGGTAAATAAATTGAAATGGACAAGCGAGGGTAATTTTAAACTTTAACAAAACAGTTATGTAGTAAAACATAAATAGAGCACACAAATAAGTGTGCTCTAGGAAAAAAGGTAATACAAGTAGAATATTGCGTGAAATGCACAAATAATAATCAGATTTTTATGAGTGTATTTTTAACATTGTATGCATTACTTTCTTTTTTAGAGCCTGTCATGTGAGAGAATATATAGCTGATTATTTTATGAAAGTAGTTGCACACCTTTACATTTTTAGTAGGATTTTTTAATTAAAAAAAGATAAACAATGGAACAAATACAACTTGTATCTTGTCTATATATTGAAACCATAATAAAAGCGAGGGTAGTTTTATGTTTATTCAAATAAGTTCGAGGTGTGGAAATGGAACAGAAGTTTATTGAAAAATGTAATCATGATGAGCTTGACTATGTTATAAACGATTATTGGCAAGATGTATGGAATTATTCATTTATTATTACGAAAGATCCACACTTATCAGATGATATCACGCAAGATGTATTTATAAAGGTATTTAAAAACTGGAATTCATTTCGAAAGGAGTCATCTATTAAAACGTGGATATTAAAAATTACAAGAAATACGGCAATAAACTATTTGAAATCCTCCTATTTTAAAAGGATATCTTTAGTAGGATTTTTTAGTGATGATAAACAATCCCCATCGGCAGAAAAAGAATTTTTTAATCAAGAGGAAATGAATGAAGTGTGGGATGTTGTATTAAAACTACCTAAAAAACACCGTGAAATAATAATTTTAGACGCGAAATATGAATTATCTTATGAAGAAATGGCTGAAACACTAGGAGTATCTATTGGAACTGTAAAATCTAGATTAAGCCGAGCGAGAAGTAAGGTTTCAAAATTAATTGGGGAGGGTAGTAGTGATGAATAATAAACAAAATCCCGACTGGTATAGTAAATTAAAAAAAGGTCCAATGGAGAATCGTAAAAATGAAGAGGAATTTATTTATAAAATAAAGCAGTCTATATATGAAAATAATGAAGCGGATCTTGTAAAACATAAAAAACCGTTTCGTAAAAAAGCGCTGCCTATTGTAGTTGTTTTCGTTTGTACAATATTATTTGTTATTGTTCAACAACCTTGGCTTGATGATAATAAATCACCGGTCCAAAGCAGCACTCAAATTAAGCCTAAAACGAAAGATGAGTCTGCTCAAGATCCAACATTAAGACAATTTATGAATGATTTATATCAAAGTACAAATGCAAAAAATGAAAACGACTTGAATAGAGCGTTAAATGATGAAGTTTTATTTAAAGGGAAGAGTTATAAGAAGGATGAATTGAAGTTTGATGAAGATATTTTTCATGAGTTGCAAGTTGCCCTTACAATGGGGGGAGAATTTACAAATGATACAAAGCAAGTATACAAAGTACCAAGTGGATTGACAGAAAGTAACGAACCAAAGCAAGCGCATTTTATATATGCAACTGTTACTGGAAATAAAACGAAAATTTTAGCTGAACCAAAACGAAAATCACGAGTTTTATATGAAGTATCTAATGAAATGGTAAAAGCTTGGATTACGGAAAAAGTGCAGAATGATGGATATATAAAAGTATCTACAATAAACGGTAATACTGGATATGTACAAAAAGAGTATGTTTTAACTGATATTAAATATTCTTTCATGTTCGAAAAGGATCGTGAAGGTAAATGGAAAGTAACGAATATTGATTCTATATGGTAAAAGAGGAAGGTTCACTTTAATGAACCTTCCTCTTTGTTGTTATTCTCTTTTTGAAGTGCATTCCAAGACTCTAAAACTTCTGATGTAACGAGAGCAGCGATGTTTTTTTCTGAATTACTACCAGGAATAACGGCAGAAACGGCAATTTGTGGATCTTCGGTAGGAGCATATGCAATGAAAAGAGAATGATTGATCATTCTTGCTTGCTCATTCGGAAAACCTGTAATTCCTGTTTTACCTGCGACTTCAAAGGGCAGCTTTTTAATTTCCTCTATATTTTGACTCATTCCACCTTGCACGACATTCCAAAATTTCATCGGATAATGATTTGAACTTTCTAAAATGGGTTTAAACTTTTTTGTTTCCTTACCATTTGGACCAATAATAGCACTTATGATTTGAGGTTTATATTTATCACCTTTACTTGCCAAAGTTGCTGCATATTGAGCAAGTTGAAGAGGAGTGTGTACTTCATTTCCTCCCCAAGAGGCATTTAATAAAGCTGATATTCCATTTTCAAATTTATTAGATGGATGAAGCTCATATTGTCCGTCTTCTTCAGATGGTAAATCAATCCCTGTTTTAGAACGAAGACCGAATTGCATTAAATAATCGGTCCATATGTTTGCTACTTTTTCTATATTACCATTATTTTCGTTGAATAAAGGTAGTGCTACTTTTGCTGTCATAAATGTGTTAGATGAATTAATGATAGCCTGCCGCGGTGTAATCTCCCCAGTTGGCGTTCCAGGTGCATTCACAATGTTATTTTGATTATCATACTGAAAACTACCCTTATCTAAATAAGTATCTTCAGGTTGAAAGAGCTTTTCGTTTAATCCAATTAAAATAGAAAGTGGCTTTATAGTAGAGGCCATATTTACATAAGATTCACCGTACTTTAATTTTTGAATTGCTTTATTTTGCGAAAGTGATTTCATGTTTTCTTTTTCAGGTGATGTATGTATATGTAATATATTTGGATCAAATACTGCTGAGTTGGCCATAGTTAAAATTGCGCCAGTTTTCACATCGGTTACCACAACATAACCGGCATTAACATCAGTTATTTTCTTGATTTGAGATCTTAATGCTTCCTCTGCTTTTTGCTGTAACTTAGAATTTAAAGCTAATTGGATATCTTTTCCTTTTTGTGCGTTTTGAATATTCCATAAGAATTTTTTGTTATTTATTTTAAAAATAAGAGTTTTACCCGGTTTTCCTTTTAAATCATTTTCATATCGCAGCTCAACCCCACTTTTACCAACAGGCATATGCTCTGAATTAAGTTCATTTTCCACATAACCAATTACTTGTGAACCAATTTCATGCTTAGGATAATATCGAATCACTTCATCTTTAATTATTACATTATTGGGTTTGTTCTTATTTACGAATGTAAGTTCACGCTCATTTATGTCAGAGTATAACGGTATATCATTCATAGTTTGCTTTTTACAAGATTGTTGTAAGTGTAATTTTATATCTTTTGCAGAAATGTCATGTTGAAACTCGCTTGAAAATTGATTGAAAAAATCTAACGTGTTTGCTGTATCTAGTTTCGATATCTTTTCATTATTAAAAGTGCAATATAGAGACTTAACTTTCTTATTTGTAGCTAGTATTACACCATTTTGATCAAGTATTTGTCCTCTTTCGGCTGAAGAAGTTTCGATAGTAATTGAAAAGAAATGGCTTTTAAACAAAATTATTAATATAAAACCTACAATAGAAAGAATCACTATAAATCTCCATCTTTTTATTTTTGTATGTAACATAAAACCCTCCCTTTTTAGCTTATTCCATATTATAGTTAATTATTTTTTTTGTAAATGTGGAACAACTTTATTATTTAGGTTGTCTATTAAGTACTACAGCATAAAGAAAGGAATAAATAGTATGAAATTTTACTTTTAAGATGAGTCGTTATACAGTGTAGCATTTCTAATGCAAGTGACAAAAAATAGAGAGAAAACAAGACAGGAGAGTTTTGAATTACGTAGCAAAACGAAAAGAAATGGATGCTTACAATGGTTTAGTGAAAAAGTTGAAACGATATTTATAATCGGCCATCGTTACGTAATATATAAGCAAATATATGGAGGATTTATGGAAAAGCAAAAAGGAAATAAGGAGACATATATATCTATTCGATTAAATATAATGTTCCTTTGCATATTTTTATTGTTTTCAGCTATTATTATGCAGCTAGGAAAAGTGCAAATCGTAGAGGGAGAGGCTTATAAGAATCAAGTGGAAAACAGTCAAAATGCATCAACTAGTATTCCAGTTCCACGTGGACAAATACTAGATCGAGAAGGAAAAACAGTTGTTAATAATAAATCTCTTCGCACAATTACGTATACAAGGGTAAAGGGCATTACTAGTGAAGATATTTTAAAAATAGCAAAAGAATTGGCAAAAGTACTTGAAATGCCTGAACAAGATATAAACAAATTAACAGATATCGATAAAAAAGATTTTTGGATGCAGTTGAATACGAAACGTGCGGAAACAATGATTACGAAAAAAGATATAGAAAAGTTTAAAGAAAAGGGAATAGAGGGAAAAGAGTTAGATAAAAAAATAGAAGAATTAAGACGAAGTCGCGTTACAGAAGTAGAATTGGCAGAATTAACAGCACAAGATTTAAAGGTGTTAGCTATTAAAAGTAAAATGAGCTCAGGTTATCAACTGACACCACAAATTATAAAAAAAGATGTAACTGATCAAGAGTATGCGCGAATCAGTGAAGATCTTGCGGAGTTTCCTGGGGTAGATGCAACAGTTGATTGGGAGCGCAATTATGTAAATGGTGATTTATTTCGTTCCGTGTTAGGTAATATTACGAGTAGCGAAGAAGGTCTGCCAAAAGAAAATTTAGATTCTTATTTAGTACGCGGATATAACCGTAATGATCGTGTAGGGAAAAGTTATATTGAACAACGATATGAAGATGTGTTACACGGTACAAAAGAAGAAGTGAAAAATATTACAGATAAATCAGGAAATATTATAAACACAGAAATAATTTCTAAAGGAAAAAGTGGTAATAGTTTAACATTAACGATTGATATGGAATTACAAAAGAAAGTGGAAGAAAGTTTAGAGAAAAATTTGAGAGCTTTTAAGAATTCAGAGCCACTATTGGACCGAGCTTTTGTTGTTATGACAAATCCGAATAACGGACAGATTTTATCTATGGCAGGCAAAAGGATTGTAGAAAAAGAAGGGAAAATGGAAATCGAGGATTTGGCATTAGGTAATATGACAACTTCGTATGAACTAGGGTCAGCTGTAAAAGGTGCAACTTTATTAACTGGATATGAGACAGGGGCAATACAACCAGGAGATCAATTTTATGATGCACCGATGAAATTTAAAGGTACACAAGCTAAGAAATCGTGGAATGTATCCGGATTTGGTAATATTAATGATTTACGAGCTCTACAAGTATCTTCGAATGTATACATGTTCCAAACAGCTTTAAAAATTGCGGGCGTTAATTACGTACCAAATGGTTCATTGGATATAAAACAAGAAGCATTTAATACGATGCGCTATTATTTTAAGCAATTTGGCTTAGGAGTTCCTACGGGTATTGATTTACCGAATGAAATAATTGGACAAACTAGAAAAGTAGATAGCCAGCCTGGTTTTTTACTAGATTTTTCTATCGGTCAGTATGATACGTATACGCCATTGCAATTAGCGCAATATATTTCAACAATTGCTAATGGCGGTTATAGAATGCAACCTCAAATTGTACAAGAAATACGAGAGCAATCAATAAAAGAAGAGGTTGGCAAAGTTATTCGTTCTATAGAGCCTGTCGTATTAAATCGGATTGATATGAAGACAGAGCATATTGATCGAATAAAAGAAGGGTTTAGATGGGTATTCCAAGAAGGTGATGGAACTGGCGTGAAGCATTTCAAAAATGCTCCATATAAGCCAGCAGGAAAGACAGGGACAGCTCAAACTGTATATGGTGGAGATGATCCAATTGGTAGAAATGCAAAAGGAGAACGTATGGAATGCTACAACTTAACGTTAGTTGGATATGCTCCCTATGATAATCCAGAAGTAGCATTTTCAGTAGTAGTTCCGTGGCTTCATAATGATAAAAGTGGAATTAATTCTATAATCGGAAAGGAAGTTTTAGATGTATATTTTGATTTGAAAAAGCAACGTATACATGGTGAAACTACTCATATAGATGTTCCGAATCAAAATTAGAAAAACGTATACGCTTTTCTTATGGAAAGAGATACTGTTTATTAAAGGTCTTTATAAAAGAAAAATGAGATTGGAAATAAGAGATAGCGACAATCATTGTGGCTATCTCTTATTTTGCTAATGACTCTCATACTAGCTAAAAATTTTTAAAAGTTTATGGAACAAACTTGTTTCGGTGATTGTCTATTATGTGTATGTAAAAAATGGTTAAGAACTTGAAAGGAATGATGATTTTGAAAAACAAGAGGATGCTAAAAATAGGAATATGCGTTGGTATATTAGGTTTAAGTCTTACAAGCCTAGAAGCTTTTACAGGAGGATCACTGCAAGTTGAAGCGAAAGAAAAGAAAGGACAAATAAAACATAAAAATCAGGCGACGCATAAAGAGTTCTCTCAACTTGAGAAAAAATTTGATGCTCGATTAGGTGTATATGCGATTGATATTGGTACCAATCAAACAATCTCTTATCGACCTAACGAAAGGTTTGCCTTTGCATCAACCTACAAGGCTTTAGCGGCAGGAGTATTACTACAGCAAAACTCAATTGATACATTAAATGAAGTTATCAAATTTACGAAAGAAGACTTAGTGGATTATTCACCTGTTACAGAGAAACATGTAGATACTGGAATGACACTAGGAGAAATTGCGGAGGCTGCTGTTCGTTACAGTGATAATACTGCAGGGAACATTTTATTTCATAAAATAGGCGGACCGCAAGGGTATGAAAAAGCGCTTAGACAGATGGGGGATCGGGTTACTATGTCTGATCGCTTTGAAACAGAGTTAAACGAAGCTATTCCAGGAGACATTCGTGACACTAGTACAGCGAAAGCAATTGCTACGAATCTTAAAACTTTTACGGTCGGAAATGCACTTCCAGCTGAAAAACGTAAAATTCTTACAGATTGGATGAAAGGTAATGCTACAGGGGACAAACTTATTCGTGCAGGCGTGCCAACTGACTGGATAGTTGGAGATAAATCGGGTGCTGGCAGTTACGGGACACGAAATGATATTGCTATCGTTTGGCCACCAAATAGAGCACCTATTATCGTCGCAATTTTATCTAGTAAAGATGAAAAAGGGGCTACCTATGATAATCAACTCATTGCAGAGGCGGCTGAAGTTGTCGTTAATGCTTTTAAGTGATAATCTCTCAATTCTTTATGTAATGTAATTGAAAATATGAACTTGGAAAGCGATCCTTTTTAATGTGAAAAGAATCGCTTTTTTGTATGCCGAATACATTTATAATCCAGGTAACAAAAGAATTAAATATATTATATGTATTATTACCAATATTACCAATAGCTATACTGGTTAAGATTCCTATGAAGGCACTTCCTATGATATCAAATGGATAATGATGGCTTAGCCAGATACGTGAAAAAACTGTCAAAATTGCTAAGAACCGCATGATTGAGCCAAATAAACGTTCACGAAGTAAGACGGAGGTCGCTAAGGCAAATGCTAAGACTTTATGTTTACTAGGAAATGAGGAATTATTCTGTGATGGGATAAGTATACGCACACGATGTGTAACAAATGGATGAGGTTTAAAATAAAAGAGCTGGGTAAAGCGGTTTATAAATAATGCGAATCCTACTGATACCCCTGCAAATAAAATAATTTTTTTGTAGGAATTGTTTCTAAACCACATTAAGGCTAATAAGAAAATGTACAGGAATCGAGTCTTTTGTGAAATAAATATCATAAATGTATCCAATGTTGAGTTACGACCAGCTAGACGATTGATAGCTCTAAACATCTTATAATTCATGCAGATGCTCTCTAAATGTCTAATAAGTAAATCAGTCAAATATTTTTCTACTAGTGTTTCATCAAGGCTGATTAATTTGTAAATATGAAGTACTACGCTCAAAGATAGAAATACTTACAAATTTTAAAAGAATTCCTTTTGTGTACCAAGAAGTAAAATATTTTTATGATAAAATATAGAAAAAGATGATTAAGAAGGGATAATTAAAGTGAAACCAACAATTTATGATGTTGCGGAAAAAGAAGGTGTATCAATAGCAACTGTATCCAAGGTAATTAATCAAACTGGGCGTATTAGTGAAAAAACAATAAAAAATAACCAGTTCGATTTATCGAGCTGGTTATTACATCCAGAAATCCTCGAAATCTAAGCTGTAATTTTACTTTATGAAGATTATCCCCTTATTGAACTACTCCCACTGTTATCTCGTAAAGATGAGGGAAATTAATAGGTAAGGGGCTCAATAGAATTCTCCCTTATTAGTAGGTTATGACTATAGTTATTGTGGTTAGAAGCCTTATCGCTTCATTCTTCCAATTGATACTTGCGGAAATCTCCCGATTATGGTGCGTACAACATGAAGAGTAGTCCCATTTTCGTAGGGTTAGATTAGTAACGTCTTGGTTTGGATATCCATAACAAAAACATAATTGATTTGAAGCAAATGTTTCCGATAAGATAATGTTTTGTTTGCTATACCATTACGCTATCAAGCTAACAAAGAGATTAAAAATATTAAAGAGAAATTTTTTAAATGGAGGCGCTTTATCAGTAAGAGAAATATGTAATTATACATATTTCTTTTTTATAATGTTTTTATATACAAAATCCTTTATGTATGCATTATCGATTATATTCAAAATGTCACAGGCCTTGATATGTCTGTAAAAACGTATCAAAATTTTACTTTAAGACACACGGTATATAAATTTTTGATTGGGCAAATTCCTCTTTTTTAGGAAGAGTAAAAACACCTACTATAAAAATTTTTACAACAGAGCCAGATAACGTGATAAAGTATTTATTGCTGTGCATGTAAATATCAAAAAAACCCTTACAAAATGATGTTTGTATTGGTTTAGCTTATACAATTTTAGGGGATTAATAGCATTTTATGACGTTATTATTAACCTAGTTTTCAAGAAATAGAGGTGAATGTAGGATGACTAAACCTTTTAAAAAAAATAGTCGTTATATGGTAGGGTTGGACAGTCTAAGGGGTCTAGCTATACTAGGTGTTATTTTGTATCATATTAATTTTAATTGGATGCCTGGAGGGTTTTTAGGAGTTACAGTATTTTTTGTACTTTCAGGTTATTTAATTACAGATATTCTAGCCATGGAGTGGAAGAGAAATAAGAGAATTGATTTGAAAAAGTTCTGGCTTAGTAGGGCAAGAAGATTGCTTCCAGGAATGATTGTCATGCTCGTTATAACATTGGCATGGATTACGATTTTTCATAGCTCTTTACTTGAAAAAATGCGTGGAGATTCATTAGCGGCATTATTTTATGTTAGTAACTGGTGGTATATTTATCATAAATTATCGTACTTTGATAATTTTAACCAGATTTCGCCATTAAATCATTTTTGGTCGTTAGCAGTCGAGGAACAATTCTATGTTGTCTGGCCGTTTATTATTAGTTTAGGACTTTACTACATAAAAAAACAATCCCGTATGATTTTATTGATTTGTCTAGGAGCATTTGCTTCAGCTTTAGCAATGGCAATTTTGTATGAACCTGGAGTTGATCCGAGCAGAATATATTATGGTACAGATACGAGGGCCTTTTCATTACTTATCGGAGCGGTACTTGCCTTAGTTTGGCCAAGCAATAGGCTTGCTAATAAAATTATCCCGAAGGCGCGTTTCATTCTTGATGTAGTGGGTGGCATTGCTCTTATTATTATTTTGGTTATGTTTTGGAAGACCAATCAATATGATCCATTTCTATACAAGGGAGGAATGGTTCTCTTATCAATTGCAACAGCATTGTTAGTGGCAAATCTAGCTCATCCAGCTAGTCGCATTGCTCAATTTTTACGATTTAGACCTTTACGTTGGATAGGGGTAAGATCGTATGGCATATACCTCTGGCATTATCCAATTCTCACATTAACGACTCCAAAAGTAAATGCAGGGGATTTTTCAATAATAAGAGCAATCCTTCAATTTCTTCTAATAATATTGATTGCGCAAATTTCATGGAAGTTTATCGAAAAACCAATCCGACAAGGTACGCTCCGGAACATTCAGTTTAAGAACTTAAGACTTCAAAATGTCACTTTAGGTGTTAAGTTAGCTTTAGTTTGTTCATTATTCTTTACCTCAATAGCAGTTTTAGGCTTATTAAATGCTAGTAAGGCTAAGGGGAATTATCAACAAGATAAGGTGGAAGCAGTACAAACACAACCGGCGCCACATCCAGTTGCTGTTTGGGAAAAACCAAATCAAGAAACGCCTCTAAATCAAGGGGAATCAAAAGAAGCAAATTCTGCACACCCTAAAAATCCACTCACAGTTACTGCGATAGGCGATTCCGTTATGATTGATATTACTCCATATTTAAAAAATACTTTTCCTGATATCAGGATTGATGCGCAAATTGGCCGTCAGCTGTCAAAAGCGATTCCAGTAGTGGAACAGTTAAAAAATGAAGGGAATTTAGGAAACTATGTCATTATCGGATTAGGTACAAATGGAGCCTTTACTACTGAACAACTTGTTTCATTAATAAAATTAATTGGAAACGAACGTAAAATAATATTTATTAATACGAGAGTGCCACGTCCGTGGGAATCAATTGTGAACGAGAGACTGAAAGTAACAGTAACTAAATATCCTAATGTAACTCTAGTTGATTGGTATGCAGCAAGTGCTGGAAAGAAAGACTACTTTGCACCTGATGGTGTGCATTTAACCAATTTAGGTGCAGAAGCATACGCAGTCCTTGTGGTTAAAGCGGTTAATCAATAATTAATTATATTTGATCAAATTCTTTTGCACAGTTAGCTGAAATAAAAAAGATCTATGTTTGAAGAAATAAACTTTTGGCATTTAGCAATAATTCCTGTAATTCATAATACAATGACAAGCGAAGTTTGGTTGAAGACTTCGCTTTTTTGTACGGGACATGAATGGTAAAGGGGTATGAATATGCATTATCGGGTTTTGATAAGGAAGGTAAGGAAAATGAGTTAGAATTTATTGTACAAAAGAATCTTCGTAAAGAAGCATTCCTACGTGTATATCATTCAGAGAAAAAAGGTGTAACGGCTTGGAAGGAAGTGCAGGAAGACGAGCTTCCTAAGAAAGCAAAAGAAAAACTAGGTGTGAAATAATCCTTTATTTGTGATGGTGGATTCTCCTACGTGGAGGGTTCGCCGTTTTTTATTATATGCTATGTTGTAGTTTTTTATATAAAGCATATTAAAAAGTGAGCGTTTCTTTCTGATAAGTTTTGGGATTAATTTACTAAGGACTATGACAAATTTAAGAACAAGAAGAAAAGTATTTGATACTAGAATTCTGGAAGTGCTAGGATAGAAATTAAATGTTTTTGTAAAAAAAGAATTGACTTATATACTAGTTGTAACTAAAATGGTTACATAAAGATGTAATCGAAAAAGTTACATCAAGTGTCTGTTTTTTGAAAAAAATGTGCACAGTTATCTTTTGTTAAAAATCAAAGTTAATCTTTTTTGAAAGGGTTAGTTTTGAAAAATATATTAAGGTAACTCAAAAAAGAACAAGATATAAAAAGATGTACTTATATAAACCAGAAATTTAACTGAGCTGGATAATAAAAATAAAGGTAGGAGATTTAAATGGAGACGAAACAAGATAACCTTATTTATGTATGGGACGCTTATTGTGGATGGTGCTATGGCTTTTCAGAAAGTATTAAAGGGTTTTACAAAAACCACACTGAAATGCCGTTAACCGTTTTATGTGGAGGTTTATTCTTAGATAATTTACCAATGAAAAATTTCTCATATATAGAAGAGGGAAATAAAAGAATTAATCAACTCACAGGTGCGGAATTTGGTCCTTCATATCAAAAATTGGTGGAAGAAGGTACTTTTAAAATGAATTCGAAAGATGCTGCAATTGGTTTTTCGGCATTACGCTCATTAGCTCCAGACCGTTTGTTAGAATTCACTTCGGCTATGCAAAAAGCGTTTTATTATGAGGGACAAAGTCTAAGTGATCCTGAGACATATCGTAAGATTGCAATCGAGCATGGTTTGGACCCTGAACAAGTATTAGACCGCTTAAACGCTCAAGAAACAGTAATAGATGTCCAAAATGATTTCAATAAAGTTCGACAGCTTGGTGTTAATAGTTATCCTTCATTACTTTTACAAAAAGATAATCAAATTATTCCTATTGGTGGCGGGGTAATGACGCCAGATAAAATCGAAGCGCGTTTTAAAAGTTTATATTAAAAAATCTTAAGCTACAGTATATTGCATGTAACGTTTTAAGAAAAACTACTATAAGTAAATGGACTAAACCTTTTTTATAATAGTTGATTTCAATTTGTATTTAAACAGTCCAATTTTATTATAGGCCATAGTAATAAACATATTATCTTACGCCAACTGACATTTATCTCCCGAATAATTGTTTGTGCTGTCACACTTTCAGGTGAATTGAATAGGGAGTTTCTATTTGAACAAGAAAAAATGTGTGATTTATTTAATAACTTTAACAAAAGGAGAGAAACATTCTATGTTTAAAACAATCGATACAAATCAAAAAGATGTAAAATTGACGGTGTTTAGTTCAGACGAAAAAAGTTTCATGGTCACTGCAACCTTAGTTGAGAAAGCAGGACATGCATTTTTAATAAACTCAAAATTTACGCAATCTGATTCGAAAGAAATTGTGGATTATTTGACAAACAATAATTTATCTCTAGATAAAATCTTTATCATCCATGGGGATCCTGATTACTATTTCGGGTTAGAAAGTATGAAAGCTGCATACCCAGAAGCTATAGCATATGCAACAGAGTCTACGGTTGAAAATATTGTTCATTCTGTATTAGGAAAATTAAAAGTTTGGAAAGGTGCACTTGGAGAAAATGCACCAAGCAATGTGGTATTACCTCAAGTGTTTAATGAAAAAACGATTGATTTTCAAGGACTAACATTTGAACTAGTAGGCTTAGATCAATACAGAACTAGCTTATTTAATAAAGAGCTGAAAGTATTAATTGGTGGTATTGATGTATTTAACGAAATACATGTATTCTTAGCGGATACTAGCTCAAAAGCGGCGATGGAGGCGTGGATTGAGAACTTGAAAGTGTTACAAGCATTACATGCTGACATAATTGTACCTAGCCATGGATCAATCGAAAAATCCCTAAATAATCAAGCACTTACTGCGACAATGGATTATCTAGGAACAGCAATTCAAGCTTCTGAGGAAAGTAAAACTTCAAAAGATTTTGTAGCAATACTTGAAGCAGCATATCCAGGCTATGCAAATAAAGGTGTATTAGAATTAAGTGCAAAAGTTGTAACAAAAGAAATGCCTTGGGGTTAATGCTATGAATAAATATCAAAAACTATTACATGAAACGTATGTGTTAACAGGTGAGGGAAAAATGGATGCTTTCAAAACGTATTTAAGTGAAAATGTATCTTGAACAGAAGCTGCTGGATTTCCATATGCAGGCACTTATATAGGTCCTGATGAAGTAGTGAAAAATGTACATGAACGTCTTGGAACTGAATGGGATAACTATAGCGCTAAAGATGAAATTTATGCTTTTAATAACAATACTGTTATCGTGTATGGAAAATATAGTGGAACATATAAAACAACAGGGAAATCATTTGTGGCAGATTTTTGTCATCTTTATGAGTTTGATGAGAACGATAAGGTTAAGAAGTTTATTCAAATTGTGGACAGTGCAACTGTTAATGAGGTATTAAGTTAGGATTACTAGTTTCTAACATGCCTCGTATAAGGAGTATTGTTAGAATAAATGTGTTTTCCTAACAATATCTCTTACATCACATTATGGGAAAGATTTTTCCTGTATCAAAGGTGTTAACGAAGATGAATTATAAAATTAGAAGAGGTAGGTATATATGAAAGTAGAGAAAAATTTAATAGTAATAATTATTTCTGTGTTTATTTTAGGAATTGTGTCGACTTTGATATTTCAAGCTTCAATTGGTAATACCAAAGGTCATTCAATAAAGGGCGAGAATGCTGCATCGGTATCGAAAGATAATGTGACAGAAAAAGAAAAGAATAAAAAGATGGTAGTTGATTTCTATAATGAAGTTTTTAACAAACATAATATCGATATTATCCCTAAATATGTAAGTGAAGATTATAAGCAACATAATCCTTTTGTTGCTGATGGCCGAAAAGCCTTCATGGATTTCTTTAAGGAGGACTTTGTAAAAAATCCAAATTCCTCTGCAGAGATTAAACGTGTAGTATCTGAAGGAGATACAGTTGCCCTCCATGTACATTCTCGTACTAATTCTCAAGATAAGGGAGTTGCTATAGTGGATATTTTTCGTATAAAGGATGGAAAGATTGTTGAACATTGGGATGTAATTCAAGAGATTCCAAATGAGGCAGCTAATAATAATACGATGTTTTAGGTAGAAGATATCTCTAATATTTGTTTAATTGTTAGAGATATATAGAATTTTGAAATTTAGACAAGTTATGTTTTAAGATGAGTAAAAATAAAGGGATGTCCTAGATATGTTACTAGGACATCCCTTTTTGTTTTAATAAGATTTAATCTAATATGATGTATAGGGTACTTATTGTATGTATTTTTTATCATTAAATCACTTCATGATTAATGACAATCGTTTATGTCTTGAAAAACTATTCATTTATTTGAAATATAGTTTCATCAGGTCTAGAGAATCCATACAATTTCCTTGCGAACTTTAAAATACCTTCTTCGCTCTCTGTTAAAGTTTTAATATCGTTTTCATAATAACGTCCTATGATTTCTAATTCAGACAATCTTTTCTTTTCTTTATTTAGTGTAATTTGTTTTTCTTGAATCATTTGTTCTTGCTTATAAATGGAGATTTGAATGGAAATAACCATAGGTAGAATAAAAGCAAGTGCTAATAAAAGACGACGTCTTAGCTTTTTATTCGTTTGTGGATTCTTGTTAGGATTAATTTGTATTTTTGAGATTGATTGTGGTGGTGGTGAATTTGGGATACTCCCCATTTTAATGCCTCCATTACCTATGTATAGAATTTAAACTGCTTAAAAGTATTATATATGCTAAATAGATAATTTTGAACTTATTTGTGTAAAGAGAAGTTTTATGAAATTTAAATAAAATCCCTATTTAGTCGCAAATAAAAAGCACCATAAAAGGTGCTCAATAACTACCACTGAGTTAATCATGATTATTTTACGTATGTTCCTGATAAATGTGCACTTTTGTATAAAAACTTTATTTTATCAATTTGTAGGTTGATACAGTTCCCCAAACGAAAAGAACCAAGTAAAAAAGTCTTTGTAGTAGACCTGCAGGTAAGGGGAAAAGAAAAACAAGTGAGATAAGGATTGTTATTACTATTAAGCTTAGTAAACAGAAATATGTCCATTTTCCAGCTTTTTTAAGATTCTTAGCAAAAATAAATAATCCTGGAAATACCGTAAGCATACCTATCCAAACTAGAATAGAATGTCCAATTAGGCTTATATCTGCAGGAATTAATCCTGAAACTATAGTGGATACTCCTATTATAAGTATAAAAAATGTTGCTATTCTATTAATTCTTGTTTTTTCTAGATGTTGTGAAATATATAGTACTCCAATACAAAATGTTATTCCATTAAGAATAAAGAGTAAATTCATCCAAAAGTGATTAGGGGAGCATATTTCATAAGGCGCTATTTCGTAGGTGAATTCTCCACAGGTTGTTACACCTAGGTCACTCATTGCATGATGCAAATAGTTATAAGGTGCTGTAGAAGTGAAAATAAAGAAAGGTTCAATTAAAAAGTATAGGCAAGTTGCAATCCAGCTAAATAAGCCAAGCCTATTTGATATATACATTAGATTCCTCCCTTGAAAAAGTATAGTTCCATTATAGATGGTTACAATATTGAAAGTGAAAATTGTAAATTGAGAGTCGATAATTCTGTTCAATAATATAGGATTTTCTGGACAAATATGTTTAGCGGAAAGACGTATAAAAAATGGATGGAGCAAAACTTAACAAAATAGTTATTTGAAAATAACTAACGGCAAAAACGTCAGGCAACCAATTAAGTTGCCTGACGTTTTTGCACGGTAAAGGATAGATTCCTCTACAAAAGGGAGAAATAAAGAAAAATGTTTTTAAATGAAATTCATAAAAGATTGATAGGTACTACCGAGGGAAAATACCGTAGCTACCGCATGGGCAGTCCATTTAGGCTATTTAATTTTAATATGGTGTTGTATAAGATTCCGTATACGATATAAATGATCAATACAAATGCAATTAATTGAAGTGCTAACAAAAATAGTGGTTGTTCTAAAGCACTAAAGTCAAGTTGTTCCATTAATTTATTACACTCTTCATTTAATATATTAACATAATTAAAATAAAGGGTGTGAAAGTTTTTACTATAAAGTTTCAAATCTGTATATATTTGACGGTAGATAAGTGAATGTTAACCAAAACCCTACTGTATAAAAAAGAGAAGCGCTTAATCCGGACGCTCCTCTTAATGCCAATATACAATAACTATTCCGTTATAATATATAAGCGTAAAATATTTAACAATTAGCTATGTGGTAAAAATTTCATTTTGTGTTAGTTTAAAAATAAAAAAGAGCACTTAATAAAGTGCTCTCGTGACGAGATTCATTTTGTAAAGACGATTTTATAAAGAAAGGAACACTGAATATTATATGTGCGTGCAGTTAATTGAGTTCGTTTTTTACAAAAAAGAGCAGTTAGTAAAAGCTAACTGCTCCAATCATGGAATATGGTTCGAAATGGGTTGTCTATATTATTGACGGAATATTGAGGTTTATTCAGGGGTACCTAAAGGTTTTCTTTTTAACTTAATCCATATACCACAAACAAAATAATGGCTAAAAATACAGATAATGAAAATGTCACAAAGACTGTTATTACACTCTATCTATACAGTTCTTTGAAAGAAAAGTAGTGTGGGGATAATGTATCAATGCATTGATAAACAGTAAACATAGACCCTTTTATTAAAACGTTACCGGAGAACGGGCATGGACGGTAAGAATCCGTAAAAGGACGAAAAGGCTAATTACATTTATATATTTAGCCATGGTGCGTGAGTGTCGTGGCTTTTGTGTTATTTGTTGAGATCGCCAATATTGCTGGGGTGATTGGTGACATGAAATTATCATATCATTATTTATAACAAGGAAATATGGAGGGCGTTCTCATTTCGAACAGAAAAAAAGAACCTGTAGTGGCTCCTTTTCACATTGCTATCTTATACGTATTGATTTTTCGCTTAACATCCATAAAAGCTAGTAATGCAGCAATTGCACAAAGGCCTTTAAACCAAAGGAACTCGGAAGAAAATAGTCCGCCAAAGAAAGCGACCGAGTGTACAAAACAAGTAATACCAAATAACCAAAGCATGAACTTTAATTCTTTTGAGGAATATTTATAGTTTTTAAATCTTTCCCACTTATGTATCAACTCCTATTGTTATGAGGTTCTGTAGTTTTTCTTTTTAAAATCGCGCATGTTGAGGATAAAGAATAAAAGGAAGATAACAGCTGCGATGCCATTAATCCAGTAGTATGTACGTCCTGTTGTCAATCCGTGATAGAAGGAATTGAAATTCCAAATTATAAGAAGTATTGAACAGATAGTAGAGATTATTAATGAGCTAAAACTTCTCATGATTTTCACCTCGATTCAAAATATTAGAGCTCATTTATAATTTTACATTCAAATAAATAGATTTACAATAAGCGGAATGAAAAAGAACCCGATGGAGTTCGGGTCCTTTCAGAAGTGATGATGTATTCTCGGCTTGGGAACTGAGAAAATACAAAAATATAATACATCAGGATTTAGAGAATTTCAATATTAAATTAGGGATTATCGCGAGGTGGTGAATATGGCTAGGCAAAGAAGCCCAAATTGTGAAGTGAATAATTTGTAATGTATTTTATTTTTTACAAAAAATAACCATTTTCTTCAGATTTCAAGAAGGTTTTACAAAAAATGCATAGAAGTGTAAATATACGGTAATGAAATGAGTCGAATTTTCATCATGACTGATATCCATAATATGTTCATTTCAATTAACATGAAATACACATAGAGGAGAGAGATTATGAAAAGGAGAATTGGTACAGCAGTCGTAGGTTTATCTGTTTTAGGATTTGGAATTTTTGGTTTTACTCATGGAAATGGTGGAGGGGTTGTTCAAGCGGCTTCAGTAGGTGATGGAGGAGGAGCGCCTGCATATGCACATGGAAATCATGGGGGAGCACCGTCCTATACTCATGGGCATACAGGAGCACCAGTTTATGGATATGGAGACTATCCAATACCTTCTTTTAATGTAGGAGATACTCCTGCACCGAGGTTAGAAGCTGATGGAGATCATGGAGGAGCACCAACTTATACTCATGGACATTTCCCTGCACCGAAGTTAGAATCGGAAGGGCATACAGGAGGGGCGCCTTCTTACAATAAGGGAGATACATGGTCTCCGAGTTACGCACATGGAAATACAGGAGCACCAGCTAATACAGAGCCTGGTGGGGGGATTTAACTAATACTAAAATGAAAGTTGTAAATTTATATATAAGAAAAAAGGCTTTGTAATTTACAAGGTCTTTTTTCTTTGTAAAAAAGTTATTCAAAGGAGAAAATAAATGAATTTCTTCGTATTTTATTATTAACAAAATACGGATTTTGTATGGAATTTCCTGCAAAGAATTCACGATGAATAAGGTTGTCTCATATCATATAAAGATTGCTTTATTAAGATTATAAAAGGATGTGAACGTATTGGAAGATGTTTATGGAAAAATTGACAGTTTAAAAGCAGAACAAAAAGAAATTATGCAAGATATTCGTAATTTAGAAACTCGCACAACAATTAATGAGAAAGACATCGCTACATTTAATAAGCAATTAGAAAAGATTAGCATGAATACAACTTGGATTCTACGAATTATTATTAGCGCAATCACTATGAAGATGAATTTATTAATTTTTTAAATACGACACAAAATAAATAAGTCCCAAAAAATATATGAATTAAAGTGAGAAGACGTTCTACTCATATGGAGTAGAACGTTTTTCTTATGTTTACTTTCAGAAGGTATGCAGTTAAGTTTTTGTTTTTGAGAGTAAATTTAGTATCCATATTCTCATTATTAAATTTTTTTGAACTACACGCTTATTTAAGTGAATAAAAGTTAGAATAGTTAAGGAAAAGTATAATTTTGTTCTTAATTAACATAATTTTCAAAATAAAATCTGCAGATGTTAAGATTTGTTATATAATATAGTTGTCAAAGTACTACCCCTGTAGTTTCTATGATGAATCGGTAAGATAGTTTGTTTGTCCCATATATTCACGTGATATAAAAAGAACTTGTAGAGATTCCTGCAAGTTCTTTTTTAAGGATTAAATGTGAATCTGAAATAAAGTAACGAGTTTTTGAGGGGAGAAAAGTAAATGTTTATAAAAGCAGAAAGATTACTAATACGAAAATTTGAATTCAAGGATTGGGAAGCTGTTCATGAGTATACATCAGATAGCGATGTTATGAAATACATACCTGAAGGGGTTTTTACTGAAGAAGATACAAGAAACTTTGTAAATAAAAATATGGGTGAAAATGCTAAGAACTTTCCTGTGATACTAATAGGTGAAAATATCCTGATTGGTCATATTGTTTTTCATAAATATTTTGGTGAGCATACTTATGAGATTGGTTGGGTATTCAATCCTAAATATTTCAATAAAGGATATGCTTCTGAAGCAGCAAAAGCTACATTGAAATATGGGTTTAAGGAAATGAAATTACATAGAATTATAGCTACATGTCAGCCAGAAAATACCCCATCATATCGAGTGATGGAGAAAATTGGAATGAGGAGAGAAGGCTATTTTAGGAAGTGTATACCTCATGGAAATGAATGGTGGGATGAATATTATTACGCTATTTTAGAAGAAGAGTAGTGTTTCAGAACGCATTATTAAAATCAAAATCATAATTAAAATTGTGCTATCATTTTTTGAGAATTGCTTGGTCTATAAAATAATTAAAATGTGGGTGGTGCTCTATGCCCATCAAGCTAATATTATACAAGTTTAATTTCATATAAGATTTTTTCTTTTTTCTAAAGATCCAGTGTAAGTTCTTTAAAAATTTGCATACTAAATAAATCCTATCGGGCTTCAATTTTTTTGATTACGCTACCTGATTGTGGGACATAGAAAAATTATATACGATGCCTAAGATATCAATGATTGTTTTCTTCTTATACCTATGGGATTTTCGTCTGTTTTTCTGTAAGAGATTAAACAGACGAAACAATATGACGAAACAATATCTTTGTTAATTCTTGGGTTTCTTTTGTAAAGATTGATAAAGAAGTGGAAAATATTCTTTTATGATATAAATCGCTTTATATTCGCTTAATTTTCGTTCCTTCTTGCTGAGGAGTAATTGGTGCATTTTGAAACATGGTGGAGGAATAAAAAAAGGTGCTAATTAATTGTCCATATAAATGACATTTAATCGTCCTTAATTGATGTACACCCCAAATGTTAGACACGAACAACAATTGGAGTGTACTTTTTTATGGTTAAATTTACACGAGGGGAAAAAGTAAAGATAGTAAGAAGGTTTTAGATAAACATGATGGAGTGAAGAGATTTGTAAATTCTAGGATGTAAACTGTATTATTTATTTTGGGTAGTACAGGAAGAAAATGATGGGAGTATGTAAGATATACTATCTTTTCAAAAAGTTACAGTAATTTTTCGTAAAAGAGGTTGCGATTATGAGTTTATGTGAAAATATAATTTCAAATAGATTTTAGGAGGATGTTTCATAAATGGAGCAGGTTATACAAGAGTTTTTTTCTTCAAGTAAAAACTATAAAGTTCAAATCATTAGAAGAAGAGATGGGCTATATACGACAGAAGCTTATATATGAGGATTTTGACAAAATTAAGAACAAGACAGAAAATCTTTAAGAAAATATATTGGTGGAGATATGATTTGGAAGTGAACTGTTTACCTGTTGATTTAGACGAAAGTTTTTGAGCACCGTGATCAAACTGTCTTTAAATAAGAGGTTAGGTTATTAAGGTAATTGAATATTCCTGAAAAAGAAAAATGTTCTTTTGGTATACAGATTACATATTACTGAATTAGATACGTAACCATAATTCAACTATGAAATAAATAACAAGGGCATGCAGTCGTATCTGCCGCCCTTGTTAGGAGGAATTCAAGACACCAATAGAACACGTATTGGTAAAAAGGCTCAAAAATAGTATATGTAAAAAGAAAAAGTCCTATACCAAAAGTGGACTGAGCTGTATCTTTTTTACTTATTCAAAGATTAAATACCGTTCTTTTCAAAATCAGTACAGCAAACATATGGTTTGGAATGGAATCAGAAAAAGTATACATGAAAATGGCAGACAACAATTTTGTCGTCTGCCAGTGCCAATGGACTGAATGAGTTAGTCAATTACTATAAATTTACTACCCCATTACCAGAAGAGTGAAGCCGCTAGTTCAAACGGATTAAAACTAGTTTGCCTAATAAAGAAAAAATTATGAGTGAAAATTTTGTTTGCTCTATATGAAAAGATAAATAGATATTTATCAGACAAGGATAATACAGTATACCTTGAATAGGATGTAGGAACGAATTAAGGAAAAGAATGTGATTAAGAAAGGGACTGAATCAGGAGTGGGAATTTCGGACAGGATTTGGGGAGCCGTGGTTGCCTTGGACATTGCGACTAATATCGTTGCTTGTATAATGGCAGTATACATTCAAAAATATGAGTTAATGATAAACTACCTTACAAATATTTTATTTTTAATAATTATAGCGATAACATATATTAAGATGAAAATTAACAAGTGGGTGGCGTTAGGATTTACGTTAGTTGTAATGGAAAAAGATATTAAGGCAGGTTATGACTTCTACACACATAATTACTATCAGTTGGAGTTTAGCGATCATTGTCTATTGCGTATACGAGATGAAAAATTATTATGTTGAAACAAATAAATAGCCGCAAAAAATAAGGGTTAGTAGGTGGAATTCTTGTTAAAGTATACAATTTTTTTAAACAATGATATTCCGGTCCTGTTTTTTTACTTCAACAGCAAAAAAAAAGACGCCATAAGGCGCCCGAAAATTGGGTAAACGAGGTTTTAGTTTTCCAATCTAAAGAAATTATGTATTAGCTCACAATGAGAGTATATCATAATATCTAATCAAAAAAATATGCATTATTACATATATGAGTTTAACAAAAGTAAGATGGGAGTAAATCAAAATATTATAAAAAAGACACTACAAGAGTGTCTTTTTGTGGAAAATACTCTATAATTAACTTTGGGGAAGGTAATGTTAGAGTATTCGTTTAGCATTATCTTTATATTTGATAAACCATGAAATCAAAAGATTTTGTGGTTTATTTTTTGAACAATAGCTATTACAAGTATTGGCGGTACGCTATTGATTGTTATAAGCATTTGGAGAGGTAGAATTAAACATCTAACATCGAATAACAGTTCCAGAATATAACGTTATGAAATGATCTCCCATATCCAAAACGTTACTTGCCTGTATGAAGCCCTTAAAACCTTCTGAAGAATAATAAATCTCTTTTGGTATACTTTCTTTAGTTTGGAAATGTGCTTTAGAATATTTTACATAATGGTTTTTAATAACTTTTGATTCTGGAACAATATTGTTTTTTTGTTTCAATGTTTGCCTAGCACTAGAAGGTGTTATGAATTTTTGAGTGTCTTGGTAATTATGATTTAAGGTGTCAGCCTGTACACTGTGTGACGACACAAAGACGCTTAAACTACTTCCCACAATTAATGTTGCAAATGCTAACTTTGAGACTTTCGTTAATCTAATCATTTTATAATCTCCTTTTCATTATTTTGTAAGGTACCTCCTTACACCTCACAGTCTATATCCACTACATAAGGGTGTACATACATATTGATAGACAAAATTCTACAAAATACCACGTGTTTTTTGATTTTTGTATAATAATTCAATATTTGATAATTTATCAGAAGTAAAAATGTAGGCCTTATATAAATGAAAATGAATAATTTATGCAGAGCTTGTATATAAAATTATTGTTCAAATATTCTAAAATGAGTTGATAAAGATAGTGTGGTATTATTAGACAATAATTGATTCGATAGGTTGGATTTGAAAAGTGAATTTTCTTATTTAAAATAACTAAAGAATAAGTACAAGCACATAATTTAAATAAAAAAAGTGAGAAAAATGATAAACATTCTTCTCACTTTCATCAATTAGGGTGGCATATACATAAATATGCGTTTGAGAGGATTTTTGGATGAAAAATCCACATACATAGTATAACAAAATATTTAAGGCACTTCGCATGTAATATTGCATATGAAGAGTTGATAGATATAATAGTTAGTCTATTTCTATTATTTAACGGGTTTTCCGAAAGAGTTCTCTTGCCTTAAGAGAGTGCAGGGTGATAGGTGAGAGAAGAATTTTGATTTGGCGTAGCCAAAAAGAACAATACATATTTTGATATGTAAAGCCCCTTCAAATGAAGGGGCCTTACATACACTTATATTAAATTTGTTGTGGTGCACCACCATGATCGCCAACACTATATGTAGGAGCAGGGTAATGTCCATGAGTAGCAAACTGATCCGCTTTAGAAAATGGAGAAATTCCCACCGTTAGAATCCCAATAAAAGCAATACCCGATAACAATAGACTGATTTTTTTCATTATTTTAACACTCCTTTTTCGATTGATTTTCGCCTTGCTTGATAACAAATATGGAAATAATCACTTACCTTTTGGTGGTTCTCTAATTGTCTACATTTTGTGGCAAATAATTCGGCGTATTCGACAACATATTCCCATAATTCTTCTTGCTCAAAGTATAAGATTCCTTCTTGAATAATTTTTTCTAATCCTTCCAGTGGAATATTTTCATTTAATCTTTTTAAAATAGAGAAGTGGTGTGTGTATTCTTCGTTATGAATTCCTCTGCAGATCTGTAATCCCCTATCAATGAGTTTGCTAGCTGCGGATTGTTCTCCTAATTTATAATGTTCCTTAGCTTGTAGGAAGATAGCTTTGAAGTGTGTAGGGATTTTTTCTGTTACTTCTGAAAGATGACGAATAGCTAGCGTAGACATACTTTGATCAGAATACAGCCACCCCATAGTACTTTTTACGTATAACAAGGAATCTTCTTCCCTATTCTTCTGTAGTAATTCAATCGCACAATGCAGATATTCTTCAGCTTGTTCGTACTGCTTTAAATAGATACAGCAACCCCCTAACAAACTATTACAAAAGGCTGTTTTTACTTCATAACCTTCATACTTCGAAAAGATTGCTCTCGATTTATTTGCGTATTCGATAGCAGCGAGCATGTTATAGGTATGATGATAAAAAGTAGCAATTCTATAGTAGAATTCAGCATGTTCAATCTCATCTGGAATGTTTATTAGTATCTTTTCTGCCAGTTTATAATGTTCCTCTGCCTCAGTAAAACTTGATATAAAAGTAGAATGAATGGATTTAAAAAAGTGATAATAGAAGCGTAGAAAATGGTCTGTAGGCATATCGTAATCACTAATAGCATCAAAACTATTTTGTTGAATACCGAGGCTATCTGTTAAGACCGTGTAGCGAAATTCAAGTAGTGAGTAATATAGTAACAAATTTTGATCCTGACGTTCTTGATTTGGCTCAATGCTTAACTTATTAATTTTTTCATCAATTTTCTTTTTTAGATTAGTAGCTTTTACAACTTGTTGAGATAGCATAGATCGATACCAGTCGTTCAATAGAGAGGTTAATTGCTCATTTCCCTTTACTGAATCACTCACTATATACTCCCCCATCCTATAGGAATAGCTTAATCCTATTTAATTGTAACTATCATAGCAAAATAGAAGGGAAAATGGAGGTATTTTACAATGTTTTTCAATAAAATTCATAAAAAATAATCAATTTATGTCGAATGTACTTTGAATTCAAATTATTTTATTTGGTATTATAGTATGAATCGCTACAAAATGTATAAACTTTTTGTATGTAAATAAGAAGAGAATAAAGTACGCAAAAAAACTTGTAGGAATTCCTACAAGTTTTTTTGGAGATAATCTAAAAAGTGAAACAGGATATCTCATTATTCGTAACAGGGAAACTATCTTACTTATGGCTTGATTTCATTATATAACGAGTATTAATATTTAGAATTTAGGTATTTGAAAATTTTGTGAATTGATAAAGAAGTTGTACTATTTTAAGGATTTTTTTGTAGTTGATTAAAGGTGAATTAAAGAGTGGTAGGGGGACAAGGTGCATAAAAGAGAAAATCTCCTTTAATTGTTCTGAAAAGATGATTTTAAAAGCTATTTGGGTATAGAATAAGCAGTTCATGAATTTATCACCATTGGTGAAAGTAAACGAGACTCCATATATAAGCAAGAGTTTTGGTGAAGTAGCTATAAGAAGGGGATAGGTATAAATTTGTTAAAGTTCAGTGTGATTATCGGAATTTTCACCTTGTTTGCTTTTCTGATAGGAAAAGATTTTTCATAACTAGAAAAAATAAATGAAGAAGTTCATATATTGTATTGTCGTTAATATAAGGCATTATTCTCTCTGAACAAAGGAATCACTAGCACAATATGTGGTTCCTTTATTCTTAAGTATAATGTCTATGAGTGATTTGAAATAACGAAAGAAATAAAATCTTTGTTAATGGGCAGTCACATGATTCTAGGTATAGTAGGTTCACAATTTAGACTATAAAAGTTAAAGTGTCTTTAGCCAAGAAGACTCCCACCTTAAGAAACAAGCAGTGAGTATGAGTAAGGGGAGATAGTTCAAAGTGTGGAATATTGTTTGATTTGGTTAACACATAAATTTAGCATCTCTGTACTGGTGTAAGAATTATAATGTTTATACCATTCTATTGTATTTTCTAAAGTCTGTTGTAGAGACCACTTCGGTTGCCAATTAAGCTTGAATTTTGCTTTACTAATGTCAAGGTTTAGTAAATTTGCTTCATGAAAATTCATTGGACCCATATTTTCTGATGTCCAATCCCCGCAACCCCAAATATCTAGTAAGCTCGTCACTAATTTTTCTACTGGAACAATATTGTCTAGAGATGGCCCAAAGTTCCATGCACCAGAAAAAATAATACCATTATTAATAATTTTTTCTGTGAGGAGTAAGTACCCGTTTAAAGGTTCTAGTACATGTTGCCAGGGTCTAATAGCAGTAGGGTTTCTAATAATAATCTTTTTATTCGATTCTAGTGATCGTATACAATCAGGAATAATCCTATCTATTGACCAATCACCACCACCAATTACATTACCAGCTCGAACGCTTGCAATTATTTTCTTGTGGTGAGAAAATTTCTCTTCTGAAAAATAAGAATTTCGATAGGAAGAAATTAAAAGCTCACAGCATCCCTTACTTGAACTATATATGTCATGACCGCCCATAGGATCAATTTCACGATAACCCCAGGGCCATTCTTTATTTTCATAGCACTTGTCACTTGTCACCATAATTCCTATTTTAGCTGATTCATGTAATCGAATTGCTTCTAGTACATTCATAGTTCCTACAACGTTTACCTCGTATGTCTCTCTAGGATATTCATATGAATATTTAACTAGAGGTTGTGCAGCTAGATGAAATACGATTTCAGGATTATAATCTGTAAAAACTTTATTTAGTTTACTAAAATCTCTTATATCTCCGCGAATATCTATTATATCATTTTGAAGATTGGTAACATTAAAGTTATCATGTTTATTTTTAGGATCTAATGAATATCCAATTACAGTAGCGCCCAATTCCTTTAACCACAGGGATAACCAAGAACCTTTAAAACCAGTATGTCCTGTAACTAAAATTTTCTTTCCGTAAAAAGCATTATTAAAGTTTTTATTTAACAATTAATCCACCTCCTTTAGTACAATATTTTCAAGGGCTTAGGTATAGATGCGTATTGTTTTTATACCAATTAATAGTTTTAATGATTCCTTCTTCAATATTAATTCTAGGTTCCCAAGAAAGAGATTCTTTAATTTTGTGAACATCTGCTTCAGGAATCCATCTTTCATTTGTTCTAGAGGAAATTGCACCGTAATTTGGTCTGGAATTGGTGTTCAAATGTTTGAATAATAATTCTACATAATGTTTTAAGGGATGAATGGTACCACTCCCAATATTAAAGATATCATTTTGTACAGTGGTATTTTCTACTATTAGGATGCAGGCATCTATTATATTTTCTATATAACAATAATCTCTTAATTGATTGCATAAAGTTAAATTTACATCTTTATTTTGTAGCACCTGCAAGATAATATAGCTGAATATTTTATGTGGCTCCTCGGCCTCTCCGAATATGCCAAAAGGTCTTAGTGTTATAAGATTAATATTGTTTTCACTTGCAATTTGATGGGCTAGTATAGTAGCAGCAGCTTTGGTACTTCCATAAATATCCACAGGGGTTAGTAGCATATTTTCATGAATAGGTTCCATTTTATTGCCGTATTCAGAACTACTGCCCATGTGAATAATTTTTTTACAATTCACTAGTTTTGCTGCATGAATTATGTTACATGTCCCTGTAATATTTGTTTCTATAGCATGCATGTAGTCTGTATGGGCAGAATCTACACCATAGGCTGCCAGGTGAAAGATATAATCTGGATTAACTTTCTTTATTGCATCTTGTACTTGTTTTTTGTCTCGTATATCTATTTCATACGTTTCAATATTTTTTAGAATATCCTTCAGTCTCCAAGAATTGGATGATGTTCTTATAAAAAGAACAATTTTTGCTTGTAAATTTAAAAGTCTTCGTACTAAGTGAGAACCAATAAAACCATATCCACCAGTAATAAGAAAAGTTTTATTTTTAAATGAAGTAATCATAGTGATAATCTATCCTTTATTAAGATGTATTTTTAGTTAATGGAATAAATTCATTTATTTTAACATAAGGAGAATATCAGTCTTAATTGTGATGAGGGGAGGAGTATTTAAAATAATTTTTTATTGTAGTTGTATCAATTTGGCCAGCAAATAAAGGAGATGGGGATTTTTGAAAAGTGTTTTGAAGGATATGACATGTCTTGTTCAATTGTTCAATATAAGGAATATATATATTATCTAAAATCGCTGAAGGTAATTCTAAAGTTTCATGTTTCCATAAGTCGAACTCATTTGGATTAATAATCTGCATACTTCCAAAATGGAAAGCAATTAATTCATCTTGATCAATAAGAACCTTGTGATCTGGTTTTGATATAGAACTGCTATTTAGAATTACATTCCAAGGTGCTGCATCAATACCTTTATGAGTCATGATTTTTATATTAGAAAAAATGTTAGGAATGTGATTTAAATATTTTTGGTCACCCCATCTATTCATTTCAACATCATAATGATTTTTGCAATATTCTAGGCATTTATCTTTCCACCATGTTAGAATTTCTTTACTATTTTGATCGTTTTTGAAGCCTACTAAACCAGCTTGGTATATACCGTGTATGCTTTCAATTTCAGTAGAACTTCTTTGGGGGCATAGAAATATAGAGTATTTCCACCATTCATCAAGAATGATATTAGGTGCTGTAAAGAAATACATATCAGCATCACAATATATAATGTGATCAACTTCGGGATAAAGATTAAGGACATGGAGACAAAGAGGTGCTTTTAATGTCCAACAATATTCTTGTAAATTCCTCTCATGTTTTATACTGAGTAGTTCATGACTTTCAATATCTTTTACTGGAATGAGTATGGCGTGCTTTAATTTTAAATCTTTTAATATTTGGTAAGTTAAATCATCCATACAACAGATCCATACAGTAAATTTAGTGTCGAGATTTTCTAACGAATAATAAGAAGTCAATCCCTGAATTAATCGTTCTTTACTTATAATCATAGAAAAATTCATAAAATGATTGGATTGATTCATTTTTCTTCTTAATTGTGAATCTTTATATAAGGTTTGAGCTTCATTTATATCTTTTTTACTTAAAAATTGTTTTATATTTTTATTGAATTTTTCTTTTAATTGCTTTAAGATAAATTGGATTCTCTCTAAATAAGGAGTGTAAATATGGTTTAATATATTATTTGGTATTGAAATTGCTCCCAAGGACCATAAATCAAAATCATTTTCAGTAAAGATAGTAATACATGCAAAATGGTAAACAACTAGTTTATCATTTTCGATAAATACATCATTTTTACTCTTGTCAATTTTGTAATCGTTATTATATATACAGTTCCAAGGAGCAGCATTTACACCTAAGTTATTGGAGATTTTAACTTTCGGGAAATAGATAGGGATATAATCTAAATACTTTTGGTCGCCAAACTTTCCCTCCTCAGGTTCGGCACTACACCAATCTATACATTTTTTTTTCCACCACCTTACACTCTTTAGTCCATAGAGATCACTCTTAAATCCAATTAGACCAGCCTGGTATTTACCGTACATTTTTTCTACCCAATCACGATCTCTTTGGGGAGTAAGGAAAATAGAATGTTCACCCCATTCCTCAAAAATAATATTAGGATTAGAGAAAAAGCATAAATCACCATCACAATATAGAATAGATGGTAAATGATAATTTACCAATAAATATTCTATCAAGACAGGTTTTAAAGTCCAACAATATTCATTTACTTTTCTTTTTCTCTTAATTGCTTTTAGTTCACTATCTTCTAATTCTTCAACTTGCAAAAGGTTTACGTTAATTAGGTTCATTTCTTTTAATAATGAATATGCAAAAGGGTCTATACAACAAATCCACAATGTAAATCTATCTGAGTACTGCATTAATGATTGCTGTAAGGCAATGATTTTCAAGATATATTCACTACCTACAATGACACAAAAATGATTATTTAAATCATGTTGTTGGTTATAGAATTGAGGGTTAATTTGTTTTTGAGTATTTTTAGGAGAGCGATTTGAAGTCTTCATTTCTGTTGAAATTGGGTTAATTATTTTCTCATTAGAGGGGATATATAATCGAGGTAAGCTTGTTTTTTTATCATTAAAGCTCAATGTGTATTCAGTCCTCTCCACTAAAATTTATTAGGATTCCAACTTTCATCTACGATTTTTAAATCTTTAGGTGTATCGACACTAGCCCAAAAATCATTGTGTTCATAGACTGCCAGCTCATTATCTTTTATTAAATTTCGGAGAGGATCTTCTTCTAGAACACAATCATCACTATTACATAAATAATCGAAAATTTCTTTGTTAAATACAAAAAAACCGCCGTTAATTACTTCATCAAGTAATGGTTTTTCTTTAAAATCAATAGCAATTCCATTTTCAACCGCCAATAGGCCATATTGACTATTCTTTTTTATTCCAGTTAATGTAGCAATTTTTCCTTTTTCTTTATGGAATGCTATCAGTTGATCAATATCTATATTGGCTAATCCATCGCCATAAGTTAATAAAAAGGTTTCACCCTGAACAAAAGGTTCAAGTTTTTTTAGTCTTGCCCCGGTCATTGTATCAATCCCTGTATCTATAAAGTGTATATTCCAATTTTCTAATTCCTGAAGTAGCTTATATTGACTGGTTTTAAAATTTAAACTAAAATCATTCTCTTTCCAGCTAAAGTCCATAAAATATTCTTTAATTTTCTCACCTTTATATCCTAAGGGCAAAATGAAATCAGAATGTCCATATTTTCTATACCAATTCATTATATGCAAGAGGAGAGGCTTTCCTTGAACTCGAACTAATGGTTTGGGAATGTCCTCTAAAATTCCTTGCATCCGAAGCCCTTTTCCGCCACACAAAATTATGACTTTCATAGATCTATTTCCTTCCTCTCTATATATTTTACTAATTTAAGCTATGTAGTTTGTTTGGAAAATGTATACACGGTTGTACCATAATGACAATCAACTAAAAAATATATGTTAGATTTATAATTAAAATGCTGATTAAATGTTGAGAATACGCAATGTAGTTTACCATGAATTGTATGTAAATTAGTTTATATAGTACTAATGAAAGAAATTGCTTGTTCGTAAGATAAAAGAAGGGGAGGGAAATCTGGGGGAATGGAAGAAGCATGTAATTAAAAGTATTAGAAGATAAAATTATAACAAAAATAAGGTGAATTATAGAATCTGGTAGTTGTGAATATACTACCTAAGCAGAAAATGCTGATTGTATAAATGATTTCAAAGAAATTAACAGAAGAATAGCGAAGGAAATTAACTATTAAAGAAAAAGTGAACAAATATTACATTTTAAACTCTAGAAATTAAAAAAGAGCACCGCATAAAGGTGCTCTAGTGATGGAATTAACTTTGTAAAGAACTATTGATCCTATAAAGAAGGACTTATGAATGATTATATGAACGGATAATGAATTAAGTGTGTACTAATCAGAGGGGAATTTTATTTTTCTACGCCTATTTTAATCTACAAACAAAATTATGTTAAAAGTAAAAAGGAAATTAATAAGTTAATGCTATTTTATTTAAAATATAATCCCAATCGGAATCATCACCTTCCCATCTATCCTGATAACGTGGGAGTTCAATTGAACAAACCCTAGGTATGCCCCAATTTTGTTCAACAATATTAGATATACCCTCCTTAAAATTTACAATAAGAATATTAAAATCTTTATTTGTAACTTTGGATAACACGTTCTGTAATTCAACTGCCTCATCTCGATTTCCCCAAATTCTAATGAATAAAATTGATTCACTACTAGTTATTTCTTCAAGGAATCGTTTAATTTTAGTGTCTAATTTAGCTTTAAAAGAAGGGTAGGTTACTTTCCAATTCTCATCTGGATTAATAGGAAAGTCATGCATTGATAAACAATTATAATAAGTGTCCTTTATACAGTAGGTAACTCGTTCTGCCCATTTCGTTTGATTATCAAATTCTGATTCAATAAGACCATAACTTTCTGAGCCTTCTATGACCATATTTTCCAACTTCATAAATTTTTCAAATCGATTTTGAAGTAATCTGTTTACATCTGAAAGTGATGGATAATAAAACCAATCTAAAGGTCCAGAAAATGTTCTTAAATGGTGCCTTTTGACTTGGTTAGTAACTTGGCACAATCCGCCTAAACTTACAATCAGGCCATAGGATTTTTGTATATCCTCTAGGTTCATCCTCATCATCCTTTTTATAGAATAATTTAAATTATCTCTTCAGTATATGATGCAATAATATATTGATGTGGACCTATATATAGAAGTACATAGGGCTAAGACATTTGTACAAACTTAAAAAGTAAAAATTATGAAGTTAACGTAAATAATGCATTTTGGAATGGTTAGCAAATGATATATGGCGATGGAGATGATCGTGGATTTATTCCACTTTCTGGTTCTCATTATGTTGTGGCACATGAATTAACTCATGCAGTTACAGAGTATTCTGCTGATCTTCGTTACTCTGTTTATACAAATTTATATATCTGAGAAAGTTATTCTAACTCTTAAATTCCAATTACAAGTAACGAAGCATTCTTCGAAAAAGAAGATAAAGGCAGCTTTGAGCGTAAAGAGAAACTGGAATAAAAGTAAGATTGGATAAAGGGCTAGTATTGAAAAATATAAAAGATGGAAGTAGCATAGGGGATTTACGCATAAAGTAAAATTAACAAAATTTTCATTTAAGTCAGACAAACGGATGGTGTTTTTAACTTATAATAATGTTAATACCATGAAAATAAGGCTACGAATTAGTTATTTTAAAAATCAAATTTAGATGGGAAGAGGATAATGAAGACCAGAGATAGTTATAAAATTATTGTAATTGGTGCTGGGACGGCAGGAATATCTTCTACTGCACATTTGTTACGAAATATACCCTTATTGAAAGAAAATATAGCAATTATTGATCCATCAAAAAAACATTATTTCCAACCACTATGGAGTTTAGTGGGGGGAGGAATTGTTTCAAAGGAAAGTACGATGCGTGATCAAGAATTGCTTATTCCAAAAGGTGCAACGTGGATTCCTAAAAGTGTCGTTAAGTTGTTTCCGGAAGAAAATAAGCTACTTTTAGATGATGGACTGCTGCTTGAGTATGAAATACTTATTGTAGCAGCCGGTATACAAATAAATTGGGATGGTATTAAAGGCTTGAAGGAGTCTATTGGGACTAATGGGGTTTGTAGCAATTACTCTTATAAATATGTTGATTCTACTTGGAGAGAAATTGAAAAATTTAAAGGAGGAAATGCGGTTTTTACCCACCCCAATACTCCTATTAAATGCGGTGGTGCTCCACAAAAGATTATGTATTTAGCAGAAGAGTATTTTTGTAATAGCGGTGCAAGGAATAAAAGTGAAGTAATGTTTTACACGGCTAATGCTAACATATTTCAGGTTCCACGTTATGCTAATACATTAGAACAAGTGCTAGAAAGAAAGCAAATAATAACAAATTATAATAAAAACTTAGTAGAAATTATCGCAGGGAAGAAAGAAGCAATTTTTGAAGATACGCAAACACTGAAAAGAGAAACAGTACCATATAGTATGATCCATGTTGTTCCACCTATGGGGCCACCTAATTTTATTAAAGAGAGTGAGATAAGTGATCATCAGGGTTGGGTAGATATAAACCCTTATACTTTGCAGCATGTAAAGTATAAGAATATTTTCGGAATTGGAGATTGTACCAATTTACCCACCTCTAAAACTGGAGCGGCAATTCGAAAACAAATACCGGTCTTAAAACAAAATATTATGGACGTATTTAACGGAAGAGATATACAGGCTAAATATGATGGGTATACATCTTGTCCAATTATTACAGGATATAAAAGTCTTATACTCGCTGAATTCAACTATGAACATGAGCCTCAAGAAACGTTTCCATTCAATCAAGCAAAAGAACGATACAGTATGTTTTTACTTAAAAGATATATGTTGCCCTATATGTATTGGAACTTTATGTTGAAAGGGATTCTATAAGAGAAGAGAGAAAGCGGTAATGAAAATTGAAAATCATTTTGAATTAACTATTTGGAGGGAATAGCTATGCTTTTAAAATATTTTTATGATGAAAAATTAGCACATGCTTCTTATTTAGTCGGTTGTCAGAAGGAAGGCGTAGCAATTGTAATTGATCCAAGTCGCTATATAGAACAATATATAGAATTTGCTAAGAAAGAGGGAATAGAAGTAATTGCTGCGGCTGAAACTCATATTCATGCAGATTTTCTTTCTGGGTCTAAAGAACTTTCAAATCTTTATCATGCAAAGTTATATGTATCTGATGAAGGAGATTGTGATTGGAAATATCAATATCTTAACGAAGGTCGATACAAATTGGTTAGAGAGGGCACAGAGTTTAAAATAGGTCATATAAAATTTAATGTAATTCACACCCCAGGGCATACACCTGAGAGTATTTCTTTTTTAGTAACTGATACGAGTCAAAATAATTATACGAATGATAAGCCGATGGGAATATTCACAGGTGATTTTATATTTGTAGGAGATATAGGAAGACCGGATTTATTAGAAACTGCTGTAGGTATGAAAGATACTGCAAAAATAGGAGCGAAACAATTATTTGATTCTATACAAAAAATAAAAATACTCCCTGATTATTTGCAAATATGGCCATCACATGGTGCAGGAAGTGCATGTGGAAAAGCATTAGGAGCAATTCCAACTTCTACATTAGGTTATGAAAAGATGTTTAATTGGGCATTTCAGTGTAATGAAGAAGGTGAGTTTGTATCGACTTTATTGACGGGACAGCCAGAGCCTCCAAAGTATTTTTCATTAATGAAGAATTTAAATAAGTACGGTCCTCCAATTCGAAAGAAGAGGGAAGTTTTTGCTATTAAAACAGTAGAAGAACTTCAAGAAGTTATGAGGAGCGTTCAACAAATAGTTGATATAAGGGATGTAGAGCGTTTTGCTTCTGGTCATATTGAGAAATCAATTAACATACCTTATAACAATTCTTTTACAACGTGGTGTGGATGGTTACTAGATTATAAAGCAGAAACTTTAATCATACTAGATGAGGAAGAGGTTAGAGTGGAGGAGGTTATTAGAGACTTTGAATCTATTGGGCTAGACAATATTATTGCTTTTGTACCTTTAAAGGTAATACAAAGACTTGATAAATTTGAAAATTACAAAGAAAAAACATCAATTGAATTATATCCGCATATAAAAGATGGAAAAGTTAAGGTTATCGATGTACGAAGTGAAAAGGAGTGGGAGGAAGGACATCTTCATGATGCAATACACATCCCTTTAGGAAATCTATCTAAGCAACTAGATTGCATTCCAAAAGATTGCCCAATCGTTTTACAATGTCGAACCGGATTGCGTTCCGCTATAGCAGCTAGTATTTTACAAAGAGCTGGTATAAAGGAAGTAGTGAATTTAAAGGGAGGATTTCTTGCGTGGAAAAAAGAAGAACTTCCATATATAATATGTAATCGCAATGTATAAGGAAATAAGTTCCATTAAATTATCCAATAAGAAAAATTGGGATTACATAGAAGTATATCTATATATAGGAGCACCACATTTAGATAGTATATTAAAATAGGAGAAATAGATGATTTATTCTATAGACCTGAATTTTTTCAGAATTATGCTAATGAGCAAATAGATATAGTTTTATCAGCAAATTAGTTGCTCCAAATCAAGGGGTTTTCCCTACATATACAGCCGGTTTATATGAAAAACAAAATACGCATAGGATAGTGAGTAGAGGATTAGGCAATAGTATCATTCCGAAAAGGATTTTTAATAGGCCGGTACTTGTAATCGTACAGCTAAATTGAACTGTACGATTTTTTGTATAAAAAAATAAATAGACAATATGCATTTTATACAAGTTAACATTACAATTTTGTTAAAAATTTTCTACGTTACATAAAGTAACAAAATTTGACCCGAAGAGTTTGTTATAGTGTAAATAATCAAAAAACTTAAAAATTAGTCGAGTGAAAAATGTGATAAGTAACTCATGTGAAAAAACTTAAAGGGGTGTACACATGCATAAAGAATATGAGATTGAAGAGTATACGGCGATTGAGGAACAAATACATTATTATTGTAAATGTTTATTAGTTAGTCATCCTGATCAAATTATAAAGTATTTAGAAAAAAGGTTAGAAAAATATGCAGAAACATTACAATATGCACATTTATATCCTGACACAGTTATTTTACCGTTACAGCAGTTAGTTATCGAATACTCTTTAGATGTTGCTAGAATTAGAAAGTATATGAATTTAAAAACGTAAAGTAAAATATATAATGTAAATGAAACAGAGTCGACTTTAAGAAATGATATTCTGATGTCGACTCTGTTTCATTGTTTAAGATTGAAAATACATACTAATCAATGAAGTTTGACATATAATTACGCAAGAGTAAAATAAAAGTGAGTACTCACTCATTTTTAGAAAAGGGGGAATAAAACGTGCAGAAACCTTCCATTATTTTGCGAACTGTGTCAAAAAGTTTTGGAAAAAAAGAAGTGTTACACAATCTTTCATTGCAAGTTGAAAAAGCTGAGATATTTGGTTTAGTTGGGCCTTCTGGTTCAGGGAAAACGACACTTATTAAATTGATTGCTGGTATTAATGAGGCAACAGAAGGTGAAGTGTTTGTTTACAACACGAACATGCCTAATTTAAATGAAATGAAAAAAATTGGTTATATGGCTCAGGCGGATGCATTATACGAAGAATTATCAGCATATGAAAATGCAGATTTTATGGCAACAATGTATGGATTAAAGGGGAAGCATAAAAAAGAAAGAATACAAGAGGTTTTTGACCTTGTTCAATTATCACAACAGATGAAAAAGCAAGTACAGTACTTTTCAGGCGGGATGAAGAAGCGTTTATCATTAGCGATAGCCCTCCTTCATGAACCTGAAATATTAATTTTAGATGAGCCAACAGTTGGGATAGATCCTATTCTTAGAAAAACGATTTGGGAAAAATTTTATAATTTGAAAAAGAAAGGCACAACGATAATTGTAACGACACACATAATGGACGAAGCTGAATATTGTGAACGCCTAGGGTTAATTAGAGAAGGAAAGCTAGTTGCGACTGGAACACCTGAAGAATTGAAAAAGCGGGTATCTTCAGGGCGGATTGAAGATGTCTTTTTGTTGGAAGAGGTGGACCTATCATGAGAGTTACCGGTGTAATCATTCGTATTATTCGCCAATTTTTTCGGGATAAACGTTCGTTAGCGATGATGTTTGGAGCACCTATGTTATTACTTTGGTTATTGTCGCTAGTGTTTACACAAAAAGACTATGTACCGCATATCGCTGTTGTTGACATACCTGCTCAGGTAGTAAAAGTGATGAAAAATCAGGAAGCGACAATTTATGAATATAGTAAAGAAAAGGCAATGTCTGAGTTGGAGAAACAAAAGGTAGATGCAGTAATTCGATTAGAAAATGGAAAAATGAATATTGTATTAGAAGGTAGTGATTCGTCAAAAAATCGTGCTGTGCTTCAAATATTACAAAAGAGTACAGAGAAAAACGATGTATCAACTATGAAAACTGAAGTGAATTATTTACATGGCTCTAAAGACTTTACAATGTTTGATGGGCTTGGTCCTGTATTAATCGGTTTCTTTACATTTTTCTTTGTATTTATTTTATCAGGGGTGTCTTTCGTAAGAGAACGTTTAAGTGGTACTTTAGAAAGGTTATTATCGACTCCAATTAAAAGATGGGAAATAGTTGTAGGATATATTATTGGTTTTGGGATCTTTGCACTTATACAATCCATTATAATCGTAAATTTTTCAGTTTATATTTTAGATTTGTATATAGCTGGCTCTATATGGCTAACCCTACTTATTACATGTATGCTTTCTTTAACGGCATTAACTTTAGGGACGTTTTTATCAGCGTACGCAAATAATGAATTTCAAATGATTCAGTTTATACCGCTTGTCATTGTGCCACAAATATTCTTTTCTGGTTTGTTTCCAATTGAATCGATGAATAAGTGGCTTCAAATGTTAGGGAAATTATTTCCGCTCACATACGGCGCTGACGCAATGAGACAAGTGATGATTCGAAATCAAGGATTTATAGAGATTGCATTAGATTTAACTGTTTTACTATTTTTCTCAGTATTATTTGCAATAGGAAATGTATTTGCATTAAAGAAACATCGAAAAATATAATGATGATACAAAGGGGCATTATAGATGAAGAAGGATTGGCTAGAAGAATTAATTGCTGCAACAAATACGGATAAACGAAATGAACGTCAAATGCGTATACTAGAGGCAGCTGTTGATATGTTTGGAGAAAAAGGATATGCATCAACTTCAACAAATGAAATTGCAAAGCGTGCTGGTGTAGCGGAAGGAACAATCTTCCGCTACTATAAAACGAAAAAAGATTTATTGTTAGCAGTCGTCATGCCAACATTAACAAAGTTTGCTGCACCATTTTTCGTACAAGCCTTCGCAAAGGAAATATTTAAATCGGAGTATGAATCATACGAAGGGCTTCTAAGAGTTGTGATTCATAATAGATTTGAATTTGCAAAAAAGCATTTTCCAATGATAAAAATATTAATTCAAGAAGTGCCATTTCAGCCAGAACTGAAAAATGAAATACAACATTTAGTAGAAACAGAGTTACTTTCACATTTTAAAAAATTAATTGTAAAGTTTCAAGAAGACGGAGAAATTATTGAAATGCCGCCATCTTCTGTATTACGACTTACTTTATCAGCTGTATTAGGTTTATTATTAACACGATTTTTATTATTACCAGAAGAAAAATGGAATGATGAAGTGGAAATTGAAAATACGATTCAATTTATATTGTACGGATTAACGCCACGAATTTAATCGTCGAAGTATGAATTACATATGATACATTTAAGTAAAATAATAAATCGCCTTTAAAAAGGCGATTTATATATGTTATATTTTTGATAAATAAGTACTTGTTTATGAAAACATTCTAGATTAACGTACTTCTTTGTCTCTTCTTCTAAGACCTAATAATCCTGCTAGTCCTAATAAACCAAGCCAAGCCCAATTATTATTTCTATCACGATTATTATTTAAATCATTTGTCGTATTTACATTTCGAGTTCTCACATCATTATTAACTCTGTCTAAGTTATTGTCAGTAACTCGAGTTGAAATATCAGTGTTATTAACTCTATTCATATGATTTCCATCGTATTCAGCTTGGGCAGATGTGCCTAAAAACATAATAGATAGTGCTAAAACACTTAAAATAGATGATAATTTTTTCTTCATAAATTTCCCCTCCTTTCTTACGTATTACATTCTCCAACTCTTTTGTGCATTATTCATATGACAGTATCAAACCATATTGATAAAGCGAAAATCTTTACGTCGTAGAGTTAAATAACTGTTAAAATGTCATTGGAAATATTCATTAAAATATAAATAAAACAAACTTTGATTATGATACTAAACTTAGTACAATTTATATGGTACGGACTAGTACAAAGGAGGTAATGAAATGCGACAATTTGCAAAACCAACAATTGTTGTAAGTAAATGTTTAGAATTTGATGCTTGTCGTTATAATGGAGAGATGATTCCAGATGTAACAATACGGAATTTGCAGCCATTTGTTACATTTATACCTGTTTGTCCAGAAGTCGAAATCGGATTGGGTACTCCTCGTGAAACGATACGAATTGTAGAAGAAAATGGTGTGAATAAGCTTGTGCAGCCGTCGACGCGGGAAGATGTAACTAAAAAAATGGAGAAATTTTCAAATGACTTTTTACAAACGATACCTGAGGTGGATGGTTTTATTTTAAAGAATCGTTCGCCAAGTTGTGGTACTCGTGATGTAAAAATTTATTCTGGTTTTGAAAAGGCGCCAGCGAAAGGAAAGGGATCAGGCTTATTTGGCGGAGCGGTAATAAAAAAATTTTCGTATCTTCCAATTGAAGAAGAAGGTAGATTGTCGAATTTTATTATTAGAGAACATTTCTTTACAAGGTTATTTACAATCGCGTATTACAAAATGATCAAACATAATAAAAATATGAAAGATCTTGTATCCTTTCAGTCTGATAATAAATATTTATTTATGGCATATAATCAGGTAAAACAAAAGGAATTGGGGCGAATCATTGCAAATCACAAAAATGAAAAGATTGAAGTGGTATTTGAAAATTATGAGAAAACTTTATATGAATTATTTATGCGCACACCCCGCTATACATCAAATGTAAATGTATGTGAACATATTTTTGGATATTTTAAAACAAAATTGAAAAAACAAGAAAAAGATCATTTTTTAGATCTGATACAAAAATATAAAGAAAAGAAAAGCCCGCTTAGTAGCATACTTGCAATTTTAAAATCATGGGCTCTTCGATTTGATGAAAAGTATTTATTACGACAAACATATTTCGAACCATACCCTGAAGCGTTAGTAGAGATTTCAGATTCGGGTAAAGGTAGAGATTATTAAACAATAAATTACATATTTCGACAAGAAAACTCCTATGTTGTTGTAGAACAATGTAGGAATTTTTTTGTGCATTAGTACAGAATCTGTTTTAAAATTAGATTATGACAGAATTATAACAATTATCTAACTAATATTCTTGTCTTTTAATCTGTAGTGTTTGTAGTAGAAACTCGCACGCTGTCGAAACTCAATATTCGATAAGGGGTGTGTAGCGGAATGGAATTTACTCTAACTCGCGAAAAACAAATGATTAAAGAAATGGTACGTGACTTTGCTGAAAAGGAAATCGCACCGAAAGCTGTGTATTATGACAAAACTGCGGAATTTCCATATGAAACATTTCAAAAAATGGGCGAACTAGGATTATTAGGCATCCCATTCCCTGAAGAGTATGGAGGTTCAGGTGGCGATACTGTATCGTACGCGTTAGCAGTTGAAGAAATTGGTCGTGCTTGTGGTGGCACAGGATTAAGTTACGCTGCAACAATTTCATTAGGTGCTTCTCCAATTTATTATTTCGGTACAGAAGAACAGAAAAAGAAATATTTAGTTCCAATGGCATCAGGTAAAACGTTAGGTGCTTTCGGATTAACTGAGCCGAATGCAGGATCTGATGCAGGTGGTACACAAACGAAAGCTGTATTAGATGGAGACGAGTATGTTATTAGTGGTGAAAAATGTTGGATTACAAATGCAGAGTATGCAAATACAATTATTGTAACCGCTGTCAACGGTGTTGAAGACAACGGTAGAAAACGCATTTCGGCATTTATTGTACCGACTACAAGTGAAGGATTAACAATCTCAAGTCCTTACGATAAGATGGGTGTTCGTGCTTCTAATACATGTGAAATCGTACTTGATGGTGTACGTGTACCGAAAGAAAACATTCTTGGTGATGTAAATAAAGGATTTAAACAATTCTTATATACACTTGATGGAGGACGTATTTCAATCGCAGCATTAGCTGTTGGTATTGCGCAATCTGCATTTGAACGTGCACTGCAATATGCGAAAGAACGTCAACAATTCGGAAAAGCAATCTCTAATTTCCAAGCGATTCAATTTAAATTAGCTGATATGGCGACTGAAGTAGAGCTAGCTCGTAATTTAGTACATAAAGCAGCTTGGCTAAAAGATAACGATAAACCTTTCGGTAAAGAAGCGGCTATGGCGAAACTTTTCGCATCGGAAGCAGCAAGCCGTATTGCAAATCAAGCAGTACAAATTCACGGTGGATACGGTTATATGCGTGAATATGAAGTGGAACGACATATTCGTGATGCGAAACTATTAGAAATTGGTGAAGGAACTTCTGAAATTCAACGTCTCGTAATTGCTAGACATTTAGGATGTAGATAAAAGGGAGGGATCACTATGTTTCAAAAAATATTAATTGCTAATCGCGGGGAAATCGCAGTTCGTATTATGAAAACTTGTCAAAAACTTGGCATTCGCACTGTTGCTATTTATTCTGAGGCAGATGAAAATGCCCTACATGTAAAAATGGCAAATGAGGCGTACTTAGTAGGTGGGCCGCGTGTCCAAGAAAGCTATTTAAACCTTGAAAAAATTATTGAGATAGCTAAGAAGACAAATGCTGAAGCAATCCATCCGGGATATGGATTATTATCTGAGAATCCGTCTTTTCCGGTTCGCTGTAAAGAAGAAGGAATCGTATTTATCGGACCGTCAGAAGAAATCATTACGAAGATGGGAAGTAAAATCGAATCACGTATTGCAATGCAAGCTGCAGATGTCCCAGTAGTTCCAGGGATTACTACAAATATTGAAACTGCTGAAGAAGCAATTGAAATCGCTAAACAGATTGGTTATCCATTAATGTTGAAGGCATCCGCAGGCGGCGGAGGCATTGGAATGCAGTTGATGGAAACTGAGCAAACGCTCACCAAAGCATTTGAAAGCAACAAAACACGAGCGCAAAACTTTTTCGGTAACGGAGAAATGTATTTAGAGCGCTATATTGCAGATGCACACCATATTGAAATTCAGCTTTTAGCAGATACACATGGTAACATAGTGTATTTATGGGAGCGTGAATGTTCAGTACAACGCCGAAATCAGAAAGTGATTGAAGAAGCACCTTCTCCATTTTTAGATGAAGGTACAAGAAAAGCGATGGGTGAAGTTGCTGTACAAGCTGCCAAAGCTCTAGGATATACAAATGCTGGTACAGTTGAGTTTCTAGTTGATGATCAGAAAAACTTCTATTTCTTAGAGATGAATACGAGATTACAAGTAGAGCATCCAGTTACAGAAGAAATTACTGGTTTAGATCTTGTAGAACAACAACTTTTAATTGCATATGGTGAGAAATTATCGTTTACACAAGATGATGTAAAACATAGTGGTCATGCCATTGAGGCACGTATTTATGCAGAAGATCCGAAGACTTTCTTCCCATCACCTGGGAAAATTACAGATTTAGCGCTTCCAACAAATGTACGTATTGATCACTTTTTAGAGAATCAAGTAACGATTACACCTTTCTATGATCCAATGATTGCGAAAGTCATTGCTCATGGTGAAACTCGTGAAGAAGCAATTTTGAAATTACATGATGCTTTAGAAGAATTAAAGGTAGAAGGCATTAAAACGAACACGCCAATGTTAATTCAAGTTTTAGAAGATGATGTGTTCAAAAGTGGTATTTATACAACGGGTTTTGTAACGAAACAACTTGTTAAAAAATAAGATTTAACAATATTAAGGGGGAAAAAATGATGACGAAAGTATATGCATCGATGGCAGGAAATGTATGGAAGATTGTTGTAGGAGTAGGAGATACAGTAGAGGAAGAGCAGGATGTCGTCATTTTGGAATCTATGAAAATGGAAATTCCAATCGTTTCAGAAGAAGCTGGCACAGTTATGAAAATTAATGTGCAAGAAGGCGACTTTGTAAATGAAGGAGATGTATTACTAGAAATTGAATAGGGAGATATAGGGGGAAGCGAATTGAAACTACCTAATTTTGCTGTCATTAAAGAAGTCGGGCCACGTGATGGCTTACAAAATGAAAAAAAGATTGTTGGCACAAAAGATAAAGTAAAATGGATTCAACTACTTACAGAGGCAGGATTATCGTACGTTGAAGTTTCCTCATTCGTTCACCCTAAATGGGTCCCTGCATTAGCAGATGCAAATGATGTGTTTTCTGAGCTGAAAAGGGATCCAAATGTTACATATGCAGCGCTTGTTCCAAATCAAAATGGTTTGGAACGAGCTTTTTTGCAAAATGTAGATGAGGTGAATGTTTTTTTATCAGCAAGTGAATCTCATAATAAAAGTAATATTAATAAATCAATTAAAGAAGCATTAGCTGTAATTGAAGATATAACAAAACAGGCATTATTCGAAGGGAAAAAGGTAAGGGGCTATGTTTCTACAGTATTTGGATGTCCTTATGAAGGAGATATAAGCGTCGTAGCAGTTGACGAATTATGTAATCAACTATTTTCATATGGCATTTATGAAGTCTCTCTTGGTGACACGATTGGTGTAGCAAATCCGTTACAAGTAGAGAAAGTATTAGAACATTTATTAAAGAAATATGATGCTTCGCAGTTTGCAATGCACTTCCATAATACGTATGGAATGGCTCTGGCGAATGTAGTTAAGTCATTAGAATATGGTATTACTACATTTGATAGTTCTTGTGGTGGTCTTGGTGGATGTCCATATGCACCAGGAGCATCAGGAAATGTTGCAACTGATGACTTAGTTCATATGCTCCATAAGTTAGGGGTTCAAACGAATATTGATGAAGAGAAGTTATTGAGAGCGAGTCAATTTATTCAAAGTAAATTAAATATCCAATTACCGAGTCATGTGTATAGAGCGCTTCAACATAAAACGATAAGTAGGTGAGAAGATGCTACAATTACAAAACATTTCAGTTGATTATGTAACACCTCACGTTGTAAAGATTTCATTATATCGTGAAAGACAAGCAAACTCATTATCTTTAGCGTTATTAGAAGAGTTACAAAACATATTAACTCAAATAAATGAAGAGTCTAATACCCGTGTAGTTATTCTAACAGGTGCTGGTGAAAAAGCATTTTGTGCCGGAGCTGATTTAAAAGAACGTGCTGGCATGAGTGAAGAACAAGTTCGTCATGCTGTTAGTATGATTCGTTCTACTATGGAAATGGTTGAACAATTACCACAGCCAGTTATTGCTGCTATAAATGGAATCGCACTTGGTGGTGGTACGGAATTAAGTTTAGCTTGTGATTTTAGAATTGCGGCTGAATCTGCAAGTCTTGGTCTTACTGAAACGACTCTTGCAATTATACCAGGAGCAGGTGGTACGCAGCGTTTGCCAAGATTAATTGGTGTTGGTAGAGCGAAAGAATTAATTTATACAGGAAGACGTATTTCGGCGCAAGAAGCGAAAGAATATGGTCTAGTAGAATTTGTTGTACCAGCTCATTTACTTGAAGAAAAAGCGATTGAAATAGCAGAGAAAATTGCTAGTAATGGTCCTATTGCTGTTCGATTAGCAAAAGAAGCAATTTCAAACGGTATTCAAGTTGATTTACATACCGGATTACAAATGGAAAAACAAGCGTATGAAGGTGTAATCCATACGAAAGATAGATTAGAAGGATTACAAGCATTCAAGGAAAAACGCATACCAATGTATAAGGGGGAGTAAATATGTTAGACCAAAAACAACAATCGAATACATTTGAAGAACGAGTTGAAACGATTAAACAAGGTGGCGCACCAAAGTATCATGAACAAAACAAAGCAAAAGGAAAACTATTTGTTCGAGATCGATTAGCTCTTTTATTTGATAATGGTGAATATGTAGAAGATGCATTATTTGCAAATTGTGAACAAACAGGATTACCTGCTGATGGTGTTGTAACGGCAACAGGTAAAATACATGGTCGTACTGCATGCGTAATGGCAAATGATTCAACAGTAAAGGCTGGATCATGGGGTGCACGTACAGTTGAAAAGATTTTACGTATTCAAGAAACGGCAGAAAAATTACGTGTTCCATTATTTTATTTAGTTGACTCTGCTGGAGCGCGTATTACCGATCAAGTTGAAATGTTCCCAGGGCGCCGCGGTGCAGGAAGAATCTTCTATAATCAAGTGAAATTATCAGGTAAAGTTCCGCAAGTCTGTTTATTATTTGGCCCTTCGGCCGCTGGTGGCGCATATATTCCAGCCTTTTGTGACGTTGTTATGATGGTGGAAGGAAATGCATCTATGTATTTAGGATCTCCTCGTATGGCTGAGATGGTTATTGGTGAGAAGGTAACGTTAGAAGAGATGGGCGGAGCTCGTATGCATTGCTCAGTATCAGGATGCGGAGATGTTTTATGTAAAACAGAAGAAGATGCAATTACACAAGCAAGACAATACATTTCATATTTTCCAAACAACTACTTAGAAAAGACTCCATTGGCTACACCTCAAGAACCGAAACAATTCGATAAAACGTTAGAACAAATCATTCCAGAAAATCAAAATGCTCCTTTCAATATGAAAGATCTCATTAATAGAGTTATTGACGAAGGTTCTTTCTATGAAGTGAAAAAATTATTTGCTCAAGAACTTATTACAGGTTTAGCACGTATTGATGGTAAGCCCGTTGGTATTATTGCAAATCAACCGCGTATGAAAGGCGGCGTATTATTCCACGATTCAGCTGATAAAGCAGCGAAGTTTATTAATTTATGCGATGCATATCATATTCCATTATTATTCCTTGCAGATGTACCTGGATTTATGATTGGTACAAAAGTAGAGCGTGCTGGTATTATTCGCCACGGTGCGAAAATGATTTCTGCAATGAGTGAAGCAACTGTACCAAAAATCTCTATCGTTGTTCGTAAAGCATATGGTGCTGGTTTATATGCGATGGCGGGTCCAGCCTTTGAACCAGATTGCTGCCTAGCATTACCAACAGCTTCTATTGCGGTAATGGGTCCAGAAGCCGCGGTCAATGCTGTATATGCAAATAAGATTGCTGCTTTACCAGAAGAAGAGCGTGATAGCTTCATTGCTGAAAAACGCGAAGAGTATAAGCAAGATATTGATATTTACCATTTAGCATCAGAGATGGTCATTGATGGTATTGTTCATCCAAACAATTTAAGAGAAGAGTTAAAAGGACGATTCGAAATGTATATGAGTAAATATCAAGTATTTACGGATCGTAAACATCCTGTTTATCCAGTTTAAAAGCCCTAATTAGGGCTTTCTTGCTCAAAAAGTCAAGGAGGGGAAAACATTGAAACAAGCAGTTTGGTTTCCAACAGAAGAGTATAAAGAAAAAACGCGTTTGTATGGTTGGATGAAATCATTGGGCTATGAAGATTATGAAACGTTTTATAATAAATCTATTGAAGAAACAGCTTGGTTTTGGGGAGAAGCTGAAAAAGCGGTTGGCTATCAATGGATGAAACCTTATACAGAAGTGCTAGATTTAGAAAATGGAACGCCGTTTGCACAGTGGTATAATGGCGGAACATGTAACGTTGTAGAATCAGTTTTATCACGCTGGCTTGCAGATGATGAAACAAGAACACAACCAGCACTTCAGTATGAGGGGGAAAATGGAACTTCAAAATCATTTACATATGAAGAACTTGACAGCTGGGTAAGTCGTGTTGCAAACGGTTTGAAACATGCGGGTATTGAAAAAGGTGACCGTGTAACAATTTATATGCCGATGATTCCAGAAACAGTTGTTGCAATGCTAGCTGTTATGAAAATCGGAGCAATTATTTCACCAATATTCTCAGGTTTTGCGTCTGATGCAGTCATGACACGTGTGCAAGCGGCAGGATCTAAAATGATCATTACTGCAGATGGTTTTTCACGCCGCGGTAAAATAGTTTCATTAAAAGATGAAGTAGATAAAGCTTGTGAACATTGTCCAACTGTTGAAAAAGTTGTTATCGTTCGTCATGCGGGAAACGAATTTACACCGCATAATTATGATTTCTCATGGAGTACGTTAGAAAAAGAAAAGCCATTTGTACATGCTGAAGAAATGCATAGTGATGATCCATTAATGCTCATTTATACATCAGGTACAACTGGGAAACCGAAAGGAACAGTACATACACATGCTGGTTTCCCTTTGAAAGCTGCATTTGATGCAGGATTTGGAATGAATATAAAACAAGGTGACCGCGTATTATGGGTAACTGATATGGGATGGATGATGGGACCATTTCTACTATTCGGCTCTCTCATAAATGGAGCAACGATGGTTATGTATGAAGGTGTACCTGACTTCCCAGAGGCAGATCGTTTATGGGAGACAGTTGATAAATATGAAATTACACATCTCGGTATATCACCAACATTAATTCGTGCGTTAATGGCAAAAGGTGATGAATATGTAAATAAACATTCGCTTAAGAGTTTAGAAGTTTTCGCCTCAACAGGTGAACCATGGAATCCAGACCCTTGGATGTGGCTATTTGAAACAGTTGGAAAAAGTAATGTACCAATTTGTAACTATTCAGGCGGAACTGAAATTTCTGGTGGCATTTTCGGAAACGTCCTTATTAAACCAATTGCACCGATTAGTTTTAATGCATCTTTACCAGGAATGGCAGCAGTTGTTCTCGATGATCAAGGTAATCCAATTCGTGATGAAGTTGGAGAATTATGTTTAGAGAAACCGTGGGTTGGTATGACAAAGAGCTTCTGGGAAGACGATGAGCGTTATGTGAACACATATTGGTCACGTTTTGAAAATAAATGGGTTCATGGTGACTGGGTGATTTATGATGGTGAGCAATATATTATTACAGGACGCTCAGATGATACGTTAAACATTGCTGGAAAACGCATTGGACCTGCTGAATATGAATCAATTCTTGTAAAGCATAATGATGTCATAGAAGCTGCCGCGATTGGTGTACCTGATGAAGTAAAAGGTGAAGTTTGTCATTGTTTTGTAGTATTAAGGGACAATATAACATTCACAGGAGAGTTAAAGAAAGAATTAATGAGTTTAGTAAACTCTCATATTGGAAAAGCATTATGTCCAAAAGATATTCACGTTGTAGAAGATTTACCAAAAACACGTAATTCTAAAGTAATGCGACGCGTCATTAAAGCTGCTTATTTAGGAAAAGAATTAGGTGATTTATCATCACTTGTAAATCCTGAAGTAGTTCCGTTTATTCAGGGGTTGCAGTCTAGTAAAATATAAGAAATAAAATATGTATAATATGAACTGACCTCTAATTGTTAGAGGTCAGTTTTTATTTTTTCTTGCATTGCGCTGAATAGAAAAAGACATTTAATTAATTATTAATATGAGGATTCCAAGTATATACACTTGAAGTCCATACAGTAGTACATTTGTTTTATATTTAGTACATGTGTTTGTTTTTTCCTTTCTATGTTTTTGCCTCGTACACTTTAAAGTTAGTGGACATACTATATTAATAGAAATGATTAGGGGGTGAGATTTTGGGTTCTAGGTTTAATAATTGTAAAAAGAAGTGTACGTGTAAACAGGATGATTGTTGGGATATTTTCGAAGAGTGTAAAAAAGAACAAAATGAGAAATGTGATGACTCTTGTGTGCAAGGAATTAGAGACGAGCTTAAGAAATTAATTAATCGTACAGTACAAATTAACACAGAGGGACGTACTTATGTAGGTACTGTTTCATCTGTAAGTTGTGATGTAGTTAAGCTTGCTGCTATTCCTGGTTCAGTGGGGGTAATTATCTCAATTTGCAAAATTGAAGCAATTTTCCCTCCTGTTACAACAGTTACTGCTGAGTTTGATTTTAACGGTGTGGATGTAGCAAATAAAGCATAATTAAATAGTTTTATGAAAAAGCCATTCTTGTGAATGGCCTTTTTTAATAGACTAAAGAATACTATTTCCTTTTTCAATGAAAATGAATAAAAACTAAATTTTTATTGAAAATACTTCATTAAGTTTTTGTCGACCTAATGGAGTAATATGTATTGCTCTTGAGTGTTTTACTTTTATAATCCAATTCATTTCAAGCATTCGTTCTAAAAGTATATTTCCTAATGCGCCTGCAATGTGGTGTTGTCTTTCCGTCCAATCTAAACAACATTTTGAAAATAATCGTCTTTTAGTTTGTAATTTTTCTAAGTCTATATCAAGATCATAAAAGAATTTCTCACCAATCTTAGTTACTTGAAAATCAGTTTCATTTTTTACTAATACTTCTTTTCTTAATAATGCATTTGCGATTTCTACGCCTAATTTTCCAGCTAAATGATCATAGCATGTTCTAGCGAATTCAATTTCATTCATTTCTTTTGCTTGTTTAAACGATTGAATTGGTTCAGGTTGCGTAATGAAGAGGATTTTTTCTAAAGAATCGGCTAGTTCATGATTTGTTAGTTTATAATAACGATGCCTTCCATGCTTTTCAACTGAGATAATCTGTGCTTCTAACAATTTATTAAGGTGAAAAGTTGCTGTTTGTGGTTTGATTTTTGCTGCATTAGCCAGTTCAGTTGCAGGGTGAGGTCGTCCGTCCATAAGATGAACTAAGATAGCGGATCGAGATGCATCACTAAGTAACGATGCCATTCGTGCAATATTTGTACTCATCTTATTCCCTCCTTTTTACATCCATATTTCGATGATAATGGAAGTTTTTATTAGTTACAATAGATTTATAGAAAATATTAGGAGTGATAATATGGATTTAAAAATAAATAAGTTTGTATGTAAAGAGATACAACCGAAGATTTTATATTATGGTATGCCAATTTTTTTATTATCTACTTTGAATGAGGACGGTACAACAAATGTTAGTCCTATGTCATCTTCATGGGCTTTAGGGAATTATATTATTTTAGGCATAGGTCTTGGAGGAAAAGCGATTCAAAATCTTGAAATTAATAAAGAATGTGTAGTAAATTTACCTTCTTCATTACAATGGGAACAAGTTGAGAAAATTGCACCATTTACTGGTGTAGAAAATGTTCCTAATTTTAAGCAAGACATGGGATATACATATAAAAAAGACAAGGTATCAGTATGTGATTTCACTTTAATCGATTCAACCAAAATACAGCCACAGCGAATAGTGGAGTGCCCAATACAAATTGAAGCAAAAGTGAAGGAAATGCATATTCCAGAATATGCACCTTTCTTTGCAATTGTTGAAACTGAAGTCGTTCATGTGCATGCACATAACGAGATCATTAAAAGTGAAAATCATATTGATCCATTAAAATGGAAACCGTTGTTTTATAATTTCAGACATTATTTTTCAATTGGAAAAGAGCTAGGTGAAAATTATCGGGCATGATAAGGAGTATGGAAATGATTAAACTAGAACCCTTTAAAAGAAACGATTTTAAACAATTAATGAACTGGATCCATTCCGAAGAATTTTTAATACAATGGTCAGGAAATGCATTTGCATATCCCTTAAACGAAAAACAATTAGAAAAATATATAGAAAGCGCAAATACGCTTGCATTTAAAGTAATAGATGAAGAGAGTAAAGAAGTAATTGGTCATATTTCACTTGGGCGAATAGACAATATTAATAAGTCGGCAAGGATTGGAAAAGTGCTAGTTGGTGATACAAAAATGAGAGGACGTTCTATAGGGAAACATATGATGAAGGCAGTACTACAAGTTGCATTTGAAGAATTAAAACTACATAGAGTAACTCTTGGTGTCTATGATTTTAATACGTCGGCCATCTCATGTTATGAAAAAATAGGATTTGTAAAAGAAGGTTTATTACGAGAGTCAAAAAAAGTAGGAGAAACGTATTGGAATTTATGGGAAATGAGCATGTTAGAATATGAATGGAGCGATAAAGAATAATAGTTTTCTGTAATTATGTTATGTTAATTAAAAGGGGTATGGTGGGGATTATGAATAATAAAACGAAAATCATTACAATTGCAGCTGTTTCAGGAGGAGGTAAAACTACTGTTACAGAAAAATTAACTGAAAAGCTAAAAAATTCAAAAGCACTATATTTTGATAGCTATCATTTTGAAAATTGTCCTACTGATATTTGTAAATGGATTGATGATGGAGCAAATTATGATGAATGGGAGCTTACGCCATTAATTCATGATATTCAGCATCTTATACGAGAGGATAATGTAGATTATATTATTGTAGATTATCCTTTCGCAGACTTAAATAGTGAAATGCGAGAATTTATTGATGTAACTATATTTATCGATACACCTTTAGATATTGCGCTGGCTAGAAGAATTTTAAGAGATTTTAAAGGAGATACAATAGATGAAATACATAATGATTTGAAACATTATATGACATTTGCGAGAAAAGCTTATTTAGAAGCAATTCATACTGTTAAGCCGAATTCGGAAATTATATTGGATGGCTCTTTATCTGTAAGTGAAATAATTAATCATGCTGTAGAGGAACTTGGTCTGAGAGAAGTGATTGTAAATGGTTAAATGTATAGAGGAATATGTACAAGTTGACGATTTTAAAATGTATACGAAAAAGTTCCAAGGAAAGAAGCTGCAGCCAGTTATTATAATGGAGGCAGGTTATGGCGATTATTCAAAGACATGGGACCATATTGCTGAAGAGTTGACGGAATATGGGACGGTCCTTACATATGATCGAGCGGGATTAGGGAAAAGTGAGAAGAGTTCTAAGAGGCGTATTAGTTCTGAAATCGTAAAGGATTTAAGGTGTTGCTTGGAGCAAATACAATTGAAACCACCTTATATTTTTGTAGGGCATTCTTTTGGCGGTATAAATGCACGTTTATTTGCGACTTTTTATCCCGAAGATATGTTGGGAATCGTTTTAGTGGATTCGACACCAGAAAATTATAAAGAAGCATTTTTACCAATCATGGCTACTGATTTTCAAGAAGCGTACTATAAACAGTTTGTATATGAAAGTTCATATGAAGAGTTTACATTTAGTTTAAGTGAAGTAGATAGATATTGTAAATCAATGAATGATATTCCACTTGTCGTGTTAGCTGCGGGTAAAAAAGCTTTTTATTCGCCGGATGCACAAATGAAATGGTTGCAATTGCAAGAAGAATTATTACGATTATCAAGCAATAATAAATTTGTAATTGCAAAACAAAGCGGTCACTATATTCAAAAAGATGAGCCTCAATATATAACAGATGCTGTTAAGTGGATAATAGAGGTTAGGGAGAGATAAATATGTACACTTATTTCAATACAATTGGCAAGTAAGAGATGATTGGTTTAAGTGGTGTGAACAACTTTCAGAGGAAGAATTGCTCCGCAAGCGTGTAGGTGGTGTAGGAAGTATTTTAGAAACATTATTCCATATTGTCGATGTTGAATACAGCTGGATTAGTGCACTTCAAAGAAAAGAAGATAATGAACCGCAGTTTAAAGATTATCAATCAATCCAAAAAGTGAAAGCGTTATCTGATTTATATAAACGAGAATTAGATGATTTTTTGCAGTTGTGGTCACCTAGCCTAGAATGTAAGATATCAAAAGCTTCGTGGACAGATAAAACATATACATACGGTGAAGTGTTAAGGCATGTAATTGTACATGAAATTCATCACATTGGTCAGCTATCTATGTGGGCAAGAGAGTTAAATCTTCAGCCCATTTCAGCTAATTTAATTGGAAGAGGATTATAAATTTAGAAAACGGCTTGCACTGTAAATGCAAGCCGTTGTTATATATAAGAGGATTTCCTAGTTGAAATCCTCGGATTTTTTCTGGCGTATATGTAAAAACATTAAAAATGTAATAATGAAGAAAATCAATAATGTCTGTATGACTAAATTTTTAAATTGAAGCAATACTGTCCAAGATGTAACAGCATCTTTAAAAGCTTGGAGTGAAGAGTACGAGGATGGATCAAAACCGTACTGTAGTAGTTTTTTTGTTTCAATAAAGGTACTGTTTTCTTCATTTGAGTCTAATATTACAGAAATAAGTCTAGTATCTCCTCGATGTGCTGTACTGACAAAACTATAATTACCATTAGTTGAAAAACTAGTTTGTAAGCCGTCAACACCTTGGAGATTAATGTTTTTATTAAGGGAATAAATCATCTTATTTGTATTGAAAACTTTTGAATCTTTGAAGGTAAATTGGTAAGAGGTTAGTTTCGTAATATTCAATACATCTGGAAAGTCTTTTACTAATTGTGTCGCTAGTTTCGCTACATCTATCGCTGTTGTATTTGATTGTTTATTTGTATCGTTATTCATACCAGTAGCATTTAGAAACGGGGATGGTTGTGATAACTTTAGTTGTTTTGCTTTTTCATTCATTAAAAGTGTAAAGTTATCTTCGTTTCCAGCAATGTGTTCTGCAAGGGCAAGTGCGGAACGATTATTCCCTGTCAAAAACAATGCATGAAGTAAATCACGAACTGTCGTTTTATCTTTCGAAGTTACTTGTATAGGACTTGTTTCTGCTCGGAAAACTTCGTTACTTATTTTTACTAATTCATCTAATTGTATTTTTCCTTCATTCAGTTGTTCCATTACGATATACTCTGTCATTAATTTAGATAAAGTAGCTGACTGTATAGAAATATCTTCATTTTTTTTATAAACAACTTCACCTGAATTAGCATCTATTAAAATAGCTGATTTAGCTTGAATAATTGGACCATTTACATAAAGGTAAAAATATAAAACGATAAGTGCTGTAATAACAAAAGATAAGAATAAAATTGTGAACTTTTTTAAGAATTGCATAAGCGATCCTCCTACTATGGCATCAATAATAGTATTGTAAAAAGGAATGCTTAATTAGTAAGAAAGAAAAGGTAAAGAATTTCTAAAGAATTATAAAATATTATTAAATTTTGGGCTTTAATGGAAAAATGAAAGGTCCAATTCTTATATGGTAAGAAATTGGACCTAAAATAAAGTTGTATTAACATTTATATTGTTGTAGTTTTACAGTGAAAGTTGTTTTTGTATCATCACTATATACTTCAATTGTTCCTTTATGCAACTCTACAATACTTTTTGCAATTGCTAATCCGAGACCAGATCCACCAGTGTTCGTAGAACGAGATTTTTCAACGCGATAAAAACGTTCAAAAATATGAGGTAAATCCGTACTAGGAATAGGTTGGCCGTAATTTGTTATATCTATAGTAATCATATTATTGCTTTCATAGGCTGCAAAATCGATATATCCACCGTCGTTTCCATAGGCGATAGCATTTATAATAAGATTTTCAAACACACGTACTAATTTGTCTCCATCAGCTAATACCATCAGTTTTTGAGATGGGAAAGAAGGGCGACATTCTATATTCGCTTCTTGAAATTGTATTCGAAATTGAACAGTTAATTGTCCAAGAAGTTCTACAATATCAATGGGGACAGAATATAAACTTAACTCTTTATTTTGAACACGTGTATATTCAAACAAGTCATTCATTAATGCATTAAGACGGGTTACTTTATCGTAAATGACTTGTATATAATGGCGTAATTCCACTTCATCTCTATAATTATCATGATGGATTAAATTCACGTACCCAACTATAGAAGTAAGAGGAGTACGTAAATCATGCGATACATTTGTAATCAATTCACTTTTTGCTTGTTCTGCCTGTCTTTCTTCATCAATCGAGACTTTCAATTGTTCAACAATTTGATTAACCCCGCTTGCTAGCTCTTCCAAATAATTATGGTTTACAATAGAAACTTTATGATTGAAGTTTCCATTTGCAATATAACGAATCTCTTCTATCATTTTTTTAATACAAGCTTCATAGTAAAGCTTTCTTTCATGACGGTAAAAAATGTATAGGTAAGATGAGAAAATCGAAAATAAAAATAAATAAGAGACGATCATCATCCAAAGAGATTCCTTTATTCCTTTATATTTTTCATAACCAAAAATTCTAATAAATTCTTTTCCTAGTTCGCTTAATGTAAGTGAACTTTCAATTACACTTGTAACAAGACGATATATAATTAATTCAGTAATGGGGGTAAGTGTGATAGCTAACATGAACCAAAAAATTAACTTCCACTTTGGGATATCTTTTAATATATCAAATGCTTCATTTCTCAATTTTATAGCCTACTCCCCAAACAGTATGAATAAACTTCTCTCCATTCATTCCTGTTTCAAGTTTATCCCGTAAATTACTAATGTGGACCATTACAGTTTTATTTGAACCATAGCCATCTTCATTCCAAACGCGTTCAAAAATTTCTTCGGAACTAAATACTCTCCCGGTATTACTCGCAAGTAAATATAAAATATCAAATTCAATAGATGTAAGTTTAATGTATTCTCCATTGACTTTAACTGTATGATTATGTTTGTGTATTTCAGCAGAACGAATACGGATAATACCATCTTCATTTTTGGAGGAAGTGGCATTTTGGAAAGATGATCTTCGTAACAAAGCTTTTACTCTAGCTACTAATTCTAATGGATTGAAGGGCTTAATCATATAATCATCTGCACCTGTCATAAGACCTAGTATTTTATCCATATCTTCTGCTTTTGCACTCAACATAAGAATAGGTACAGTATTATTCTCACGAACTTCCTGGCAAACCTCTAATCCGTTTCGTTTTGGCATCATAATATCCAAAATCATAAGGTCAACTTCATATGTAGAAATCATTTGCAATGCTTCATCGCCATCGTATGCTTTATAAATGTTATAGCCTTCATTTCGCAAATAGACAGCAAGTAATTCAACAATTTCTTTATCATCATCAATAATTAATATGTTTTTATTCATTATGTAGTTCCTTTCCTTACAAATCATTAACATTACTATAATATCAAACATTTATGTATTTTGTAGCAATGATTCCACATAAAATTTCATGTAACGTATAAAAAAGGGATTAAAACATTCTTAACGAATACAAATAAAAAGGATATTTAAATACAACGTTATGCTGAAAATTAGGAAGAAGGGGACATACGATGTTATATAAGGATATATATTCATTTACTCCAACTGGAAAAATTGAAAATGATATAAAAGCTTTTCTATTAAAATACAATAAAGAAGTTACATATAAACATTCAATTCGAGTGGCAAATGAGTCTCATAAAATTGCGGTTATGTATCATGTAAATGGGGAAAAGGCAGCGATTGCAGGATATTTACATGATATTAGTGCAATCTTTCCGAATGAAGATCGGATTGTAGTTGCTGAGCAATTTGGAATAGAGATATTGCAAGAAGAACGAGAATTTCCAATGATTATTCATCAAAAGTTATCGAAAGTAATTGCAAAAGAGATATTTAAAGTGGATGATGAAGAAATTTTGAATGCAATTTGTTGCCATACTACACTACGTAAACATGCAACGAAAATGGATTTAGTGTTATTTGTTGCTGATAAAATAGAATGGGATCAAAATGGAGCACCACCATATTTAGCAGAAGTAAAAAAAGGATTAGAAAAATCTTTAGAACATGCTGCTTTTGCATATATTTCATATTTGTGGGATAGAAAAGATAAGTTGAAAGTTTTACATCCTTGGCTAGAAGAATCATATTGGCAGTTAAAAGAAATTGTAGAGTAGAAAGGGTATAAGAATGCAATTAAAAGAATATATGAATCAAACATTTCCTGGGGTTACATTAGTACCACATATATAATTTCAATGGGAAAATCATTTGCATTTTCATTTTGGGAAAGGTAAAGACCTATATGTAGAAAGAACCGACGCTATAAATAGGGAATACTTCACTCAACTTTATACATATAATAAATACTTATTTGAAGATATATTTTCAAAAGAAGATGAAGTCTTTTTAGTAACAAATGTTTATCGATTTAAAAAGGAAAATGTGAAAAATCCGCAGAAAATTAATCTATATAGACGTTTTATTCATAATAGAGAATTAAAGTATCATATAAGGCAAGAAACAGTACCTTTTTTATTTGAAGAAGAAGCTGACTTGTATTGTACTCATCAATTTTCACTAAAATGTTTTGCTTGCGATATAAAGTATATGCCGCTTATTCAAGCTGCGAATCATGAATATTTTCCGGGGCTTTATCCTCGTTTTGGACGGAAAAAAGAAATTTTTTATCCTTTTCGGCAAGAAGACTCCATCTGATTCGTGTTACGGGTGAAACCCAACAATTCAGGTGGAGATAGTTGACCCAGATGTATTTCTTATTAATGCAACAAAAGATATTATCATGTTTATTTATGATGATAGAGGATGTGAAGTAATTGCGAAGAATAAAGAAACAATACGAAATTTATATGAGAAATATAAAGAGTGGATTCCAGATTATGAACGAGAAAGTATAGATAATTTATTTAAATGACAGTGGGGGAAGTGAAGCTTGTAATGAAACGTATTGCAATCGTAGCCGCATGGGAACCTGAACTTAATTATTTGCAACAGTATTATCCAAGTGAACGCATTGAAAAAAGAGCAGCTTGGGAATTTCATTTTCATACTATAAATGATCTAGAAATTATTTCAGTTATAACTGGTGTTGGTAAGGTAAGCTGTGCTAGTTGTGTACAATTATTAATTAGCGAGTTTCAGCCTGATGAGTTGTTTATGACAGGGATATGCGGCAGCTTATCAAATAAGGTAAAAAATGGACATATTGTAGTAGCCCTTAATGCAATACAACACGACGTTACTGCCGCTGGTTCAGGGGAAGATGTTTTCAATTTATATAATGGTAGAACAGCACCTATTGAAACAACAAAGTCACTTGTAAGAAGAATAAAAAAGATACGATCTTATGATCCGATCCATTATGGTACATTTTTATCTGGAGATCAACGTATCCGTAGTTCAGAAATGAGATATTTACTCCATACTGTATATGGAGCATTAGCGGTTGATCAAGAAGTGGCAGCTTTTGCTTATGTGTGTCAAATCAATAACAAGCCTTTTCTATGTTTAAAAGCTGCTTCAGATCAAGCGAATGATAAAACGAAAGAGGAACAAAAAATCTTTAAAATGTTAGCGTGTGAACGAGCGTGCGAGCATTTAATTGCTTTTTTACGTGTATATGAGATTAATGTAGTAAATAATAGATAGTAAGAGGGGTTGATATTGCACCATTTGTTATAAAACAAATTAATAGTGACAGATATGTAGGGAAGTGCCCATTTATTTCAAATTAAATGGTTTCATTAAAAATGAAAGAATGATGGGCAGAGTGGAACTAGTACATTTTATGTATTTGAATATTAAATTTAGTACGAGTGAGTGGGGGATAATTTTATATGATTCAATACAAAAGATGCAGTGAAGTAAATATAGATTTAGTATATGAAGCTTTTAGAGATGGTTTTTCAGATTATATCATTAAAATGGAAGTTTCAAAAGAAGATTTTATAAAAAGATTTTTTGGAGCTGAAGGGAATTCACTTAAACATTCCTTTCTTGCTTTAGATGGGAACAAATCTGTTGGTGTAATACTTGGCGGGATAAAGGATTATGAAAACATAAAAACAATGCGCTGTGGAACATTAGCCGTGCATCCTAATTACCGTGGTATGGGTGTGAGTCAAAAGTTATTTGAACTGCATAAAGAAGAGGCGCTTCAAAATGAGTGTAAGCAACTTTTCCTTGAAGTCATTGTAGGAAACGATCGAGCGATTCATTTTTATACGAAATTAGGCTATGAAAAAGTGTATGACCTATCTTATTATAATTTAAAAGATATGACTAAAATAATAAATAAAGAGTGTAAAGGAATTGAAGTAAAACAATTAGATTTTCCATCGTTTAAACTTGAAATTCAGAAATGGTTGCACTTCCATATAAATTGGCAAAATGATATGGATTATATTGAAAAAACAAATAATACATTTTACGGCGCATATGTCGACAATGATTTAAAGGGTTCTATATGTATGAATGAACAAGGTAAAATTAGTTTTCTTTTCGTAGACAAAGACTATAGAAATCGTGGTATTGGATCAAGATTATTACAAGTGGCAAGAGAAAACTTAAATGTATCAAGTTTATCAATTGGGTTTCCAAACAACAATTTACTAGAAGGATTTTTAAAGAAAAATGGATTTGAAAAGAATTCGTTAGCACAATATGAAATGTATGTATTGCTGTAAAAAGCGGAAGGAGTTATTCTTTCGCTTTTTATTTTTGTACTATATTGATATTTTACTTTGTATAATATTTTATTTTTTTGTAGAATAGATAGGATGGGAGGGGATGAAATGAATAATGGATTAAAAGTTAAGATTTTTGAATTGCATTGTTTCGTTCAAATGACTTATTCTGATATTAAAATAGCATGTGATATTGCTATTTATCAAGAAAATACTTCAAAATATTTAATTTCATTAGGATTTCTAAATAAATCATATATGACTTATTTAGAAGCAAAAAGATTTTATCGTGAAAATGAAGAACTTGTAAGTGTAGAATTTGATAATTTCTTTTATACATATGATAAATTAGAAGAGGAATTAAAAAAAGTTATTTCAACTGAAGATAAGAATCCTTCATTGCTACATAGCAGATTTGATCAGTTTCAGCAGAAAGTTGAAAATATAAATGACCTAATAAAAGTAATGCAAAATGCTCGTTAATGAATGCTTTTTTCTTTCTATATAGAAATTATGCATAAAAAATATTAAGGATATTACATATTGAAAGGATGACTTTTGTTTGCTACAGAAGTCATCTTTTTATAATACAGTATTGCATAATGTGTTGTACTTTTTATTTTTCTATTTTTGATAGGGATACATTTAAGTAGTTTCATATTTTAGTAAATAATACGAGGAAAATAACATGAATAATAAAAAAGAAATAGCTATAGTTGCTTTAACAACAGGATTGGCCTTAACAACTGTGACACCATATAGAGTAGGTTATGCAAGGGAAAAGAGTCAGATTTAAAAGTAAGTGAAGAGTATGTTGAAGCTATTAAGGAGAGTAAAAAAAGTAATTTTAAATTATTAACTGGGACTGGAAAAGATGATTTAGGAATAACTCGTACATTCGGTATTTCTGAACAAAGTAACGGGAAATATGCGCTTGCTGATTGCATAAGGGGGCAAGGAATTGAGACGTACGATGTGAATTATAGAGATATTACTTTTGAAGATGAATATTATCCTAGTATATTAGCGACTAGCACATCAACAACATTTAATGATCCAAAAGCGGTAAGTGCTCATTTCTTAGCAACAAACGTATATGATTTTTATAAAGACAAATATAAGCATAATAGTTTTGATAATAAAGGGAAAAAAATAGTTTCAGTTGTGCATGCATGGGATTCTGGAGAAACAAATGATCCTAAAAATTGGACAAATGCATGTAGTGCTAATATTAACAATGTTAGTATGCTTATATATGGTGACCCAATGGTTAGAGCGTTTGCATAGCGGGTCATGAATTTACACATGCGGTTACATCTAGCGAATCTAATCTTGAATTTTTCGGGGAATCTGGGGCAATTAATGAGGCATTATCTGATATTATGGGAACGGCTATGGAGAAATATATAAATAATGGGGAATTTAATTGGACAATAGGAGAACAAAGCGGATCAGTTCTCCGTAATATGAAAAATCCAGCTTCAGTCAAATTATTTGATGGAGTACCGTATCCAGATGATTATAGCAAATACAGTGATTTAAACGGAGAAGATAATGAGGGCGTTCATTTCAACTCAAGTATCATTAATAAAGTCACGTATTTAATTGCACAAGGTGGAACTCATAACGGTGTAACTGTAAATGGCATTGGTGAAGATAAAATGTTTGATATTTTCTATTATGCAAATACTGATGAATTGAACATGACATCTAATTTCACTGAATTAAGATTAGCATGTCTTAAAGTTGCAACGAACAAATATGGTGCAAATTCAATTGAGGTTGAAGCGGTTCAAAAAGCATTTGATGCAGCGAGAATTAAAGGAACCGTGAAAGAAAACGAAAAAACTGAGTCAAACCAAGTCCCAGAGTTAACAGTACCGCCAACAATTACACTGCGTATCGGTGATAAATTTGACCCAATGAGCAATATAAAAGGTATTGATAAAGAAGATGACAATCTTACTTCTAAAGTAAAAGTTGAGGGTGAAGTTGATACCTTTAAAGTCGGTACTTACATATTAAAGTATACAGTTACAGATTCTAAAGGCCATGAAGGAACTGAAAAACAAACTGTAACGGTCAAAGTTAGAGAAGAAGTTGAAAATGAAATACCAATACTAAAAGTACCTGCTACAACTACAATTACTGAAGGAGACCATTTCAACCTAATGGTAGGCGTATCAGCTATTGATAAAGAGGACGGAAACATTACTACTAAAGTAGCGTACGAAGGAACTGTAGATACCTCTATAGCTGGTACTTTTGAAATAATATATAGTGTCAAAGATTCTGTAGGTAATGAGGTACATACAATACAAAAAGTAATAGTGAAGGATAAAGACACTAGCAAAGCTAAAAGTATTACGAATAACGGTAATATCCCGAATAACAGTAATTCTGATAAAAAAGAAACTACATATAAAGAGCTTCCAAACACAGGTACAAGTACAACTAATAGTGCAACAATGGGCTTATGGATGGTTATTGCAGGTACAGTGCTCACTTTAGTTCGCAAATTTAGAAAGATACAAAAATAGCTGTGTATCATGAACTGATTCCATAAAGTTAGTTAGATCATTGCCTAAGGGGATTTTTATTTCTTCGGTTTAATATTGTCCTTTACTCATTTTTTCTTAATTTACTGTAGAAGGTAGACTAATAGTAAACATAGAATATATTAATAATTAAAATGTTTACGAGGTGTAAGAGATGGCAATAAAACAAGATGAAATTAAAGTAGTAGTTGGAGCAGGGGTGTTCAATAATAATCCAGGCTGGATTCAAACGCAAGAAGATGAACTTAACTTACTAGATAAAGTGACGTGGGAAGAAAGATTTGAATACAATTCTATTTCAGCTATTTTAGCTGAGCATGTATGGGAACACCTTACTTTTGAAGAAGGTGTAAGAGCAGCTGAAATTTGTTATGAATTTTTAAAACCAGCAGGGTACATTCGGTGCGGCGTTCCTGATGCATTTTTCCGAGATGAGGCGTACCAAAATATAGTTCAAATAGGTGGACCTGGTCCGAAAGATCATCCAGCAGCAAGTCATAAAATTGTTCATAATTATAAAACATTAACCAAAATGTTTGAAACTGCTGGGTTTGAGGTAGTTTTACTTGAATATTGTGATGAAAATGGTCAGTTTTTTTACAACGAATGGGATGCAAACGACGGTGTTATTTTCCGTTCGAAAAGGTATGATTCTAGAAATAAAGGTGATAAGTTTGGCTTTCCATCGTTAATTGTCGATGCGATTAAGCGGTAAGTCATTCAATAAAAGCAGGAATTAATTCTATAATTTTATGAGTCGCATTTGCGACTTTTTTTGTTGGGATGTAATATGGAAGAGGCTATTTATAATAATTAATACGTTATTAAAGATTTATTTTATATATAAAATCGGGTAAAATAATATGAGAACATATATTCTGTATAGGGGGGTAATTAATATGATAGCTGAAATTGAAAAAGTAACTGATGGGTATATTGTAAAATTTGAACGCCAATTTCCATATAAGATAGAAGAAGTTTGGTCTGTTTTAACAGAAAACAGTAAGCTTAAAAGATGGATGTCGAATTTACAGATTGAATGCCTTAAAACAGGTGGAATAATCAAGTTTGATATGATGGACGGTTCTTTTATAAATATTGATATTTTAGAGTGTCAAGTAAACGCAGTGCTTGAATTTACTTGGGATAAAGATCGTGTCCGATTTGAAATACATAAAGAAGAAAATGAAAATGGTTCTATTTTACTTCTTAAAGAATTCATTCATGAGTTAACAGATCATACTCCGAAAGATATAGCGGGTTGGCATATTTGTTTAGATCTTTTTTCCTCCGTACTAGAAGGGCAAGAAAAAGAATTTTCTAAAGATGAATGGCAACGGTGGTTTGAAAAATATAAGGATAAGGTTCTTGAAATCAGAGGACAATTACGTTAGGGGTTATATTCATTATATAGTTATTACATTATAAAAATGGTTTTAATGAAGAATAAGAATAGGGGTTTATATAGAAAGTCATTGATATAAAAATAGATATAGTGATTCCATTTCATAAGTCGTATGGAATCGAGTCCTAAAAAGTGGGTTACAGAAGTTTGTTATCCAGTTAAATGATGATAAAGAAAAAAGGCATATACATAATGCCTTTTTTCTTTATCAATTTGTCCATAAATATCAAGAGAAATTACTTCTTGATTCGATTCATCAATGACTAGCACAATTTTCTTTGCAAATCTACAAAATTAGCGCATTGTAATAGATATTTAAGTTTCTCGATTTCAATTAACCAGTCATACATAATTACCTTTCCTTCCATCATAGTTTTCGTATCGGACTATAAAGTGCAATAACAACTTCAAGTAACTTCGTGAAAGCAGCTAAAGCAAATACAAACACTGGATTATAAGCCGAAATAATGCCTCCTACTAATGCCCCGAGTGGCATAGCTAATCGTGTAAGTACACGTGAAAATCCTAAAACCCTTCCTTGCATATTTGATGGAACGGTTTCCTGGCGAACTGTGGCTACAATTGTATTCCATGCAATATTACAAGTCATTGCAATACCGAAAGCAATTCCGGGAGCAAGCCAGTATGTACTCCAAAGCGCAAAAGTTAAGCCAATTGCTCCTGCGAATAGGAGTAAAGGAATTAGAATACCGCGCTGCAATCTTTTTTCTAAAGGAACTGCAATCAAGCTTCCTAAAAGTCCGCCTATTCCAATTAGTGAATAATTAAAGCCACTTTGTTCTGGCGTAAGTTGCAATGTAGACAGTAAATAATACATGAACACACCTAAAACCGCACTTGCTCCAAAGTTTCCAATCATAGCTTGAAAAGATAAAGCTAAATTTAAGCGATCGTTTTTGATCCATTTACATCCATTTACCAAATCAGCTAGTACATTTTGAAGTGCATTTTTATCTTCGCATTTCTTGTTTACGGTTTTCATAGACGGTAATAATATCACAGCAATCAATGTTGCAATAAATGAAAGAACATTAATCCAAAGTACCTGAAAGCCCCCAATAAAAGAAATGAAAAGCCCAGCTATCATTGGACCAAATAAACTAGCTAATTGATTGACCATTTGAAAGAAAGAATTAGCCTTCGTCAATGATGCACCTGCAATATGTGGAATGACTGTAACAGTTGTTACATCAAAAAGCATGGACATAACCGCTAAGGTAAAAGTAATTACGTATAAATGCCAGATTTCTAATAGATGTAATGTATGTAGAATGGGGACAAGACTTACTAAAATAATATTGGTAATATCCGCTATCCAAAGTAACTTTTTTCGATCGTATCGATCAATTATTACACCAACTAAAGGGCCAAATAAAACAATTGGCAATACATTAATAGCAAATAAAGAACTCATAATTACAGCTGAACCGGTTAATTGATAGGCAATCCAAGGCAACGCAAAAGTGTATAGTGAATCCCCAATTCGTGAAATGAGTAAACCAAAAATGAAAATCTTGTATTCTTTAGAAAGAGTTGTCTTTATGGTAAGGCTACGTTCTTGTATAGGTTTCACACTGTTTATACCACCTTTATTATAGAGGGATTTGAAAATAAACCGTCCAATACTTATTATATATAGAATTCTGTAATTTTTTGGTGAATCCTACTTTTTACATGTATTTTAAGGAGGAAATAAAAATGAAGAATGTAAAAGCAGCCTGTACTGTTTTAGATAGTATGTGTGGTTGGAGAGAGATGTAGATTATACACATAAAATAAACCATAAAAATGTTATGTAAACTATTTGTGCGTATGGAATATATTTCCTTATAATTTGTATTTTATAATATATAATAGAAAGTAAGAATATTTTGGTAGTTATCGAAAGTAATTAAGAGCGGTTATTTGAAAGGAGTGATGTTTTATGAACAAACAAAAAAACAAAAAATGAGGTGAAAATAATTTGAGTATGCGTATCATGCCTCTATAAACTACGTTCGCTCAAAGCTAGGAGCAGCGCATGATAAAAATTACAATAGGAAAAAATCAATACCCAATAACATTAGCTGAGGATCATAATTTTGATTGGTTAAAGGATGTAGAAGTATTTACTATTTTTGATCAGCAAGATTCAGGTAATATTAGTTTTGGTATTATTGAAAAGGGACAACGCTATTTTTTGAAGTATGCTGGTGCACGCAATTTAGAGTATAAAGGTAATGTAGAGGATGCAATTCAACGATTAATGAAAGCAAAAGAAGTATATGAACAAATTCAACATCCTTTACTAGTTTCATATATTAATTCGATTCAAATGAAAAATGGATTTTGTTTAAGGTTTCATTGGATTGATGGGGAATGCATGCACAATCATTGGGACTTTACGCCGTTTGAAAAACACCATGCACCAAATTCACCTTTTGTTAAGTTAAGGCAATTATCCGTGATGGAGAGACTTAACATATTGACTCAGATTTTTGAGTTTGCAACCTATGTGGAGTCACTAGGCTATGTCATGGTTGATTTTTATGACGGTAGTATTTTATATAATTTCGAGCAATCAAAATTGACGATTTGTGATATTGATTTTTTTCAAAAAGCACCAGTGTTTAATGAAATTGGGGAGAATTTTTGGGGTACAGCTCGCTTTAAAGCACCAGAGGAATATGAACTGCATGCACAAATTACAAGCGAAACGAATGTGTATGTATTAGCTGGAATTGCTTTTGCCTTTATCGGTGGAAAAAATGATAAAAGCTATGAAAAATGGGAGAGCTCACAAGAATTATATAATATATGTAAAAAAGCGTTGCATAAAGAAAAAAGTAAAAGATATCGCACTGTTCAAGCGTTTTATGAAGCTTGGCTTTTATATATAGAATAAATAATTGAAGATTCATTTTAATTTATATGTATTAACAAAGGGGAACACATAAAATGAACGAATTAGAGTACAAAAACTTTTATGATAAAGTAGGAAGATTAAATGGATGGGATTTTAGTAAAGTAAAATGTGAAACTGTAGGAGATTCATGGGACTTTTATAGAGAGGTAAAAGAAAGATGCAAGCCATCACATATCTTACTAGATGTTGGTACAGGCGGAGGAGAAAATGTACTTAATATAGCATCTTCGGCTAAATTGTTAGTTGGAATAGATAATTCTAATGGAATGATTGAAAAAGCTGCTTTTCGTTTAAGGAAAGGCAGCTTTTTTGTATAGAAACAATACCATATTAACAATGAAGGAAGCTAACAAATTCATACTAAAGTTGTAGTTTTTCATTTGAAATATCCATCCTTCCGTTTGATTCTATCTATTTATAAACGTAATACAATACGAATAGATAATAAGAAAAGAGAGGGAATGTAAAGTGATTACACATATATCAGATATAAAATTACAAACGGTTTCCATAGAAGGGGTAAAACAAGTTTATAAGGATATATTTTCTTTTCCAATAAAAAAGGAAACAGCATCGTTCATTCAATTTGAAGTAACTCCATACACAACTATTAGTTTTCAAGAAGTGTATGAACCAATTGCACCTGCACATTTCGCTTTTGAGATTCCATATTCAAAATTTCATGAAACAGCAAGATGGCTAAAGGATTCTGGATTACTCATTGTGAAATGGAAAGATGGAAATACAATCGGTGTGGAGAAGGATTTATTCAATTTATACTTTAAAGACAGTGATGGAAACCTACTCGAAATTATTGCACATAGTTATGTTAAAGAAGGTGTATTAGTACCGCATTCGCCTTTAAACATTTTATATGTAAGAGAAATCGGACTTCCCGTTAAAAGTGTACCTGTATTTACAGAATGGTTGAAATCAAATCTAAATATGAAAACGATGGAAGATGGGGATATTTTCAACTTTGTTATAGGGGGCACAGCATATATTGTTGCAACTTGGTGGCAACGACCTTGGATCCCAATTGCGATGAAAGCTTTACCACCGAAAGTACACGTATCTTTCGGAACACCAGATCAAGCATTTTTACAGCGAATCCAAATTAACTTTAAGAAAAATAGTGTCCCATTTCAATGTAAACATAATGAAGTATCATTTATTGAGCAAGGATATGCATTTTCAATTGTGCATACACCACATTTTCCTTCCGATATTCCTAGTAAATTAAACTTACCACTTTCTATTTAAGGATAGAAAGTGGTAAGTTTTTTATATTTTCGTAGAGAAGGGTTTCCGCATAATTACACTGAATTTATATAGGAGTATAAGGTGTTAGCTTAATTTACAATAAGGAGAGAAATGAATTGAATTTAGGAAATCCGATAGCTAAAGGGAATACAGCGGAAATCTATCTCTATGATAGTAAGGTTGTAAAATTATTTAAAGAATATCTTCCAGATACAGAGTCTATAAATGAAGCAAAAAAACAAAAATATGCTTATTCATGCGGACTATCAGTTCCAAACGTATTTGAAGTGACAAAGATACAAAATAGACAGGCAATTATTATGGAATACGTAAAAGGGGACAGTGTAGGTGATCTCCTGCTTAATAATCTAAATGAGGCAGAGTATTACATAAGTATTTGTGTTAATGAACAAAAAAAAGATTCATGCTATACGTGTGAATACGGATGAAATGGAAGCGATGGGGGAAAGGTTAGAGCGTCAAATTAAATCTGTACATAAATTGGATGAAAAACAAAAGGAAAGTATATTGAATAAGTTACATTCAATCAAATTTGATCCTAGATTATGCCATGGCGATTTCCATCCATTTAATCTAATCTTAAGTGAAAAGTAAGTATTATAGACTGGGTAGATGCTTGTTCAGGTGATACTCGTGCAGATGTGTTTCGTACATATTTATTATATGCGCAGGCTTATATAGAATTAGCGGAAATGTATTTACAAATATATTGCCACAATACCAATCTAACAAGAGAGGAGATCTTTCAATGGGCTCCTATTATAACTGCAGCTAGATTTTCTGAGAAGGTATCTCCGCAAAATGAAGTGGATTTAAACAAATTATTGAATCAGTATTTATAAGTAATACAACAAAAGTTGTCTAGTAGCTAATTAATAAATACTGTTGTTTAACTAAAGTTTCCTTGTAGTTAAACAACAGCGTTTTTAAACATTAATATAGGTATATTTAGTTTCAATCTTCATCCTATAAAGGTTCATTATCCGTACTTGTTCCTCAGTTAATTCTTCTTTATCCCAATACATATGCATTAAGCTGTATTCAAAAATCTCCTTTAATTTAATAAACATAGGCAACTTGTCTATCATCTCTTTAGGTAGTTCATTTTCCTCTTGATATCCGTCAAATATTGCTTTTGTAATAGAGTGCTCATAGTCAACGATATTCCCATTTCCAGCAAATGAATATTCTATCGCACTATAAATAGGAACTGCTAAATCAAATATGTAAAAATGTTTTTCACAGTCTTGAAAATCAATTATTGTTAAGTTTGAATTGTTTTCAACTAATATATTTTCTAACCATAAATCACCGTGAATTAAGCCGTAATTCGAAGTGGATTTTTGTAGCTTTTTTATAGAAGTTAAAACGTCAGATGCAATTTCTCTTATAGTAGTTTCTTCTTTAGGGATATACTTAAGAAAATTATACTCTTCATTTTCATACCAATCGTGTATATATTTAACTGGATTAGTCTGTTCAAAGCTTTTAGAAATACGATGTAATTTTCCAATTTGTTTCCCAAGCTTTTTAAATATATTAGAATTCCATTCGCACTTTGGTAAATGTATACCAGGTGCAGCTTTATATAATACAGCAAATAGCTCTTCGTCTAAGGTTAATTTCTCTACTAAATTCCCATTAAGAGAATGTATGATTGGAGGAACTGCTAAACTATTTTTATATAAAAAGTTCGTATATGTAACTTCTTCTAACTGTTCTTCATATGTTTTGTAGTTTGTAATTCTAATGAAGTATGTATCTAGTTCTGTAAGACATTGATACATTTCATTCGTTATAGGTTTAATGTTAATAAAATTTAATGGATATCGTTCATTTATGAATTGAAGTATTTCTTTTTCTAGCTCATTCATTGTAACGTCCTTTCCAAACTTTTATTTTTTACTAGAGAACTAAAAGATTCTTAATATACAACATTCGTGTTTTATGTTTGATTTCCTTTAAAATGAAGTAATGAACGGCTCCTGTTATAAAACACACGAAATATCAAAAGAAAGAAACGAACCTCTTTTATACTTATAAATAAGGAGTGAAGAAAATGAATGAACGTATACAGCAGATGATTGATTGGATAGAGAGCAATTTAAAAGAAGAATTTTCATTAAATGAATTATCGCGTTATACGGGTTATTCTCCGTATTACTGTTCTTTTAGATTTCACCAAGTAACAGGCATTAGTATTAGGCGCTATATTCTTTTAAGAAGACTGTATTTATCTACGGAGGATTTGAAAAATGATAGAAAGATAATAGATATTGCATTAGATTATGATTATTCTTCGCAAGAGGTTTATAGTAGAGCTTTCAAGACTGTTTTTGGAATGAATCCAAGAGAATACCAACGTAACAACATGCCTATTCAATCATTTGTTAAACTCAATATAAATAAAGAAGGGGAGTTCAAAATGAATATTTCTAGAAAATTAGAGGTTGAGCAGTTACGTAGCAATAATAATGAGTTGTTTGATAAAGATGTACTTAACATATTGAATGGTCAAATGATGTATGAAGAATTTAAAATGGAGAAGCTAATGGGTGAGTCTGATTATGCCCCATTTAACGAGGCCATGTGTGTAAATAGCACTACTGCACAAGTTTTTGATGAAGAGTTTATTAAAATAAGAGCAGAAGGTCATAACAGTTCAGTCGAAAATTATACAAAAAAAGTTATAGATCCGTTAGAAAATCTATTTGGGAAAAAGTATAAATGTATTGTTTTATGGTTCGGTGAAGATATGTTTTGCCAAATGAATCTACTTACTTTACTTTCATACCTTGAGCAGTCGTGTTTTGAAGGGAAAGTATACTTAAATAGTTTCAGGGAGGATGAATTTAAAGTAAATCAAATTGAACTTAAATTGGGTAATTATTCTACTACATACAATGAAGTATTAGTAAACCATAAAAAGACTTATCATAAGGTACCACCTGTAATGTATCAGGCTATAGACTTATATTTAGAAATGCTAAAAGAAGATAATATCGTAATGAAATTCATCTCTAAAAATCAAGCTTTCTCAAATCAAGAATTATTAATAAAGTTGTTTCAACTTTTTCCAACAATCGGATATGGTGATTCCCAGTACATAGAATTGATAAGTAAAATAAAGAAGAAAGCTGAACCTAAAATATAGGAACAGCTTCCTTCTTACAATTGTTCAAGTGATTCTAATTCGTCCTCTACAAATAACATTAGTTCTTTAATCGTTTCTCCAGAAAAATCAAAACGAGTTCCAGCCGCTTCATATATTTCCGGTAAAGATTTAGAGCTACCTAATGATAAAGCTTTTTTATAATTTTCTATTGCTTGTTTAGGATTTTCTTTATATTGTTTATACATTTGCAACGCCCCAAGTTGTGCGATAGCATATTCGATGTAATAGAATGGTAATTCAAATATGTGTAGTACAGGTAACCAGCCAGTTGCAATCCAATTTTCATACCCTTCAATATTTACGACGTTCGATTGGTATGTTTTATGTAATTCTAAATACTTTTCATTTCTTTCTTTAGCGGTATGATTAGGATTTTCATACATCCAATGCTGGAATTGATCAACGATAAGCATTGGGGGTAAATACTTAACAATACCTTTAAAGAAATCTAATTTTGCTTTTATAAATTCTTCTCTATTCTCATAAAATGTATCCCAATATTCCATCGAAAATAATTCCATCGTCATGCTAGCGAGTTCAGCTGATTCAGAAGGGATTTCTAAATATTTTTGTAGCTCTAACTGCTTCATACATTCATTATGAATACTATGACCCATTTCATGGAGGAAAATAGTAACATCATAATGTGTATGATTGAGATTCATGAAAATGAAAGATAGTTGTGAAGCAGGTAAGTATTCGCAAAATCCTCCAGGTCCTTTTCCTTTACGACTTTCTAAATCTAAGCAATTATTTTTATGCATACGGTCCAGTAATGCATAAAATTCCGGGTCTAGTTTGTGTAAAACATGAGAACTTTTTTTGACTAAATCATTCGCATTTTCAATAGGTTTTAATACTTTTTGATTTGGTGCAGTTGCTTTTATATCCCATGGACGAAGACTATCTACTTGAAGTTCAGATTTTTTCTCATTAAATATTTTATCGATAAGTGGTACTACGTATTTGCGAATAGATTCAGCAAGCTCATAGCAATCTTCAGGCGTATAATCAAATCGTTCATGTTTTTTAAACATATAATCACGATAATTATCTAATTGAATGTTTTTCGCCTTTTGGTGACGGATTGCAATTAATTCATTTAATATATGTTGTAATGTATCTTCAACAGATAAAAATGTTTCAGAAATGAGGGTTTTTGCTTTTTTTCGTATATGACGATCCGGATCTTGTAAGTAAGACTGTAGTTCAGTAATTGTTTTCTCTTCACCGTCCCATAGTGCAGTTAAACTACCTGTAATTTCGAAGTACTCTGTTACTAGTTTGTCTTCAGTTACCTCTAGATCAATGTTCTTTTCACAAAATAATGTTTGCGCATTCTTAATTTTTTTATCTAGTAAGCTATACGTTTTTGGATCAAGTTCCATTCGAAAAGGAGACTCTAAATATTTATTATCAAATGAATTTTGATAACGTTTCAAAAGAGGCCTTACAAATTGTTGATCATATTCAAAAGTATCTTTTATTTCTTTATTATCCGTATTACATTGAAAGGCGATATAGTGTGATCTTAATTGTTCTTCGATTTTCCAAATGACTGTAGATTGTTTTTTTAACCAGTTTACAAGCTCTAATTTTGAAGAAATCTCTTTATTTAATAAAGTAGAAAGAGTCTTTTCTAATTCTAGAACGTTACTAATATCAATTGTATTTAAGCGCTGCATGACATATCCCTCACTTTTTATTTATTCATGGAGATATTCTATTTATTAATTTTAATTTCCTTGTTAAATGGAGGAAATGTGAAATAATGTTAAAATTAAAAATTATAGAAGGTATTTATATATCAAAGTAAAAAGTTTATTGTAAATGAAAATGTATGGAGGGGTGCTACATGAGAAAGGGAAAGAAGGTACTTGTATTTTTAATTCCACTTGCTTTATTATGTGCCTTTGAGAATGAGATTGAAGATGCTAAAAGTGAAGATTCTATAGTGATGAATATTGCTACAGCGACAGTAAAGGAGGAGTCTTTTTTTAGTGCTGCTATAAGAGATGAAAAAGAACCAATATTAGATTTAGAGATTGCTGATAGCGAAGATAGTAACGAAATAAAAAAGGATATTAATAAAAGATTGGCGATACAAGGTGTAACCTCTTATAAAATTAATATAACTCCAAGAAATAGTGAAGTTGTAAGGGCAGAGAGTAGATGGAATCAAATTTTTGGACATATATTTGATGAAGTATTCAGAAAAAATGGATATGAAGGATTTGGTATTCAACAAATAAATTATAAAAGGAATCAACCTGTTACCATTGATATAAAAACTAAGATTAGCGATGATGAAGTAGGGGCGAAAGAACTTGGACAGAAAATAGAAAAAGAAGTTGAAGGTGTACTTAAAACAGAAGCAGTAAAGAAATGGATTGAAAATGATTCATATGCTATTGGGATTTACGATATAGATGATCGGAAAATTAACTAATGGAGGGGTAAATGCTATACGAATGAAAAATCGATATAATTAAATATAAAATTTTTTGAAGGAGGTGTAGGATGTATAAGTATTTACATATTTTAAACGACCTAGAAAATATGATTCAAAATGGAGAAATAAAAGAAGGAAAGAAATTACCGTCTATACGATCGCTTGTTACGCAATATGAATGCAATAAGGCAACAGTTATACGGGCACTACATGAATTAGAAAAGCGTCATATTATTTATTCCGTCCCTCAAAGTGGATATTACGTTGTTCGAAAGTCAGGGAGTTTTGTAGAAAATGACGGGATAATTGATTTTGCTTCCTCAGCACCAGATCCAGATATTTTTCCATATTTAGATTTTCAACATTGTATAAATAAAGCCATTGATACATATAAAAATGACTTGTTCGTATATGGGACGCCAAAAGGTTTACCGTCTTTAATTCCGGTCATTCAAAAACAATTAGCAAACTATCAAGTCTTCACTAAAGAAGAAAATATTTTCATAACGTCAGGTGTACAGCAGGCGCTAGCAATATTAACTTCTATACCATTTCCAAATGAAAATGAAACGATATTAATTGAACAACCAACATATCATCTATATGTTGAATATCTAGAAATAAACCAAATCCCTGTAATCGGTATTAAACGTACGAATGAAGGGATTGACTTAAATGAATTGGAACGTATTTTTCGAACAGGTAAAATAAAATTCTTTTATACAATACCAAGATATCATCATCCGCTTGGAACTTCTTATTCTAAAGATGAGAAAGAAAAAATCGTATTATTGGCTAAGAAATATAATGTATTTATAGTGGAAGATGATTACTTAGCAGATTTAGAAACGGATTCGAAAGCTGATCCGTTATATAGCTTGAATCATGATAATCATGTTATATATTTGAAAAGTTATTCGAAGATTATTTTTCCAGGTTTACGAGTTGGTGTAGCAGTTATTCCACTGATTATTGCGAATGCTTTTTATACATATAAAAAAATTTTAGATATTGATAGCCCAATGATATCTCAAGCTGCTTTAGAAATTTATATAAAGAGTGGCATGTTTGAACGCCATAAAAATAAAATTAAAACTTCCTATCACGATAGATCTAAAAAACTAACAGAAACACTAGAAAGAACTCATAGTGAAAACCCACTTTTATTCACATATAAAAAGTATAATACAATTGGAATTCATACTTGTTTAGAGTTACATAAAACGAGTATTTCAGAAATGTTTTTCCAAAGACTAAGTGAAAAACAAATAAATATTGATACAATTGATAAAAATTATGTGAGAGGTTTTCCGAAAGAAAGGCTATTAAAGTTAAACGTATCGAATGTAAAGGAAGATAGGATTGAAGAAGGAATTCGTAAAATAATAGAGGAAATCAAACAATTGGAACATATAACCTTCCAATTTAAAAAAGAAAAAAATGAATAAGTAGTTTTGTTGTGAGACGCAAAATAATTCTCTTGTTTGTGTGTATTGCTATAATAATTGAGGGTATTGTTGTAACTAAATATTATAATAAGGATGATAATTATAATCCTTCAAAGATACATGGCTAGATTTATTAGAAGATAATTCCTAAAGCCAATGCTTAATTAAGGTTATGGCGGGTGTAAACCAATTAGAACGTGATCTGATCCGTAGGTGGAAACATAAAGGGATTGAACTGAATAAGAAAGAAGGAAAATTTAAAGGTTGGTTAAAGAAATATCATAAAAATCATGCAGGAATGAATTATGCAGTAAAGCTTTATGAAGAGGTAGATATGAATGTAAATCAAATTTGTGAAATTACAAATGTGTCTAGGGCTTCATTATTTAGAAAGCTATCGGAAAGGAACAGTTGATGAGTTATACTAAAAATCAGAAATATATAATAAGGGATAAATTCCATAGAGAGGTGGAATTACATGCCTAAAATTGATAATATGTTAGCGATTCTATGGATGCTTCGCTCAGGTAAAAAAATTACTGCAAAACAAATTTCAGAAAAGTTAGAGATGAATATAAGGACTGTGTATCGTTATATTGATACAATTTCAACAAGTGGTGTACCTATAATTTCAGAACCAGGACATAACGGTGGATACACGTTATTAAACAATTTTATTGAGGCCCCTCTTTTTTTGATTTTGAAGAGCAAACTTCACTATTTCACGCTGCTGTTTTTGCAGAAGAAGCCGGATATTATGGAGGTGAAGCATTAAATAGAGCCATTTCAAAACTAAGTAAATACTCAAATCAAGAGCAGGAAGCAATGATAAACCGACATTTAAGTAGTCTAGAAGTAATAAGTCGATTTAGTTCATCCTCTATGGAACATTTTTTGAAGGAGTTGGAGCAGGCCGTAACTGATGGGTATTCAGTAAAAATTCTTTATTATAAAAGTGGGAAAAAGCAATTAAATTATAGATTGGTCGATCCGTACAGAATTATCTATTGGAATAATAAGTGGTATGTGATTGGATTTTGTCATCTTAGGAATGATATCCGTAGTTTTAGGGTAGATCGAATTGAAAATTTAATGCTAACCGAAAATAAGTTTAACCGGCCAGAAAATTTTTCAGCACGTGACTTTTTTATAAAAAATCTTCTTCCAACTATAAAAGATAAGGAAGGGATTATTTCTTTGGTTATTAGTGGGGATAAAAGTGTATTGGCTGATATTTGCCAACATTGGTTTTTAGGACATTATTTACAAGTGCGGACTTCAAATCAAGCAGTTTTTCTTCTTGAAAAAGATATGATACATACATATGTACCTTATTTACTTTTACCGTACAATAAATCTATTAAAGTTATTGAGCCAATAAGTCTTAAGAAAAGACTTATTGAAGTTCTGTCGGAATTAATAAAGTTTCATGAAGTATGATAACTTCCCTGACGTTAACTGTCAGGGAAGTTATATTATAATATCCATATCAATTGTGATTGGAGTGATATGGGATGCAAACAAAAAAAGTTTTTCTATATGTATTTAATACAATGTCGGACTGGGAATATGGATATTTAATTACCGAACTAAATTCAGGAAGATATTTTAAAAAAGATTTAGTACCTTTAAAAGTAATTACAGTAGGAGCTAATAAAGAAATGATTACTACTATGGGGGGACTGAGCATAAAACCAGATATTTCCCTTGATGAATGTACTTTTGAGAGTAAAGATCTTTTAATTTTACCAGGAGGGACTACTTGGAGTGAAGAGATTCATCAACCTATCTTGGAAAGAGTTGGCCAAGCTTTAAAGTTTGGTACTATTGTTGCTGCAATTTGTGGTGCAACTGAGGCCCTTGCAAATAGGGGATACTTAGATACTAGAAAGCATACAACTAATAATTTAGAATACACTAAAATGGTATGTCCTAACTATAAAGGAGAAAAGTTCTATGAGTTGGGATCTGCGGTATCTGATGCGAATTTAGTTACTGCAACAGGAATAGCTCCTCTGGAATTTGCGATGGAAGTACTGAAAAAATTAGATGTATTTGCACCAGATACATTACATTCATGGTATAACCTAAATAAAACTCACAAACCTGAATACTTCTTCCAGTTAATGAATTCAATAAATTACTGAACTAAAAAATCAACTAAGCAGATTTATATTTGTTTAAAAAATAACCATGCTCTAGACAATGTCAAAGCATGGTTATTGAATATAACTTAAAAATGGTTATAAAGTAATGAAAATTCCTTAACGTTGTATATTCGTATTTTCCTGACGTTACCTCATGCCCATCAACCTAAGAAAAGCAAATACCCCAAAACGAGAAAATTGACATCTCCAGATGAAAATGTACAATTTTTTTGTTTTGGGGATGCTTCAAAATATTAGCTTGGTAGCAATGTGTCTCTACCCATATAAGTTCGTGAGCTACGGTACTATGACCATATCATACAGCTAGTTGAGTGTTTAAATGTTTTTGGTCAGAGCTTTTGTCTTGATATTATATGAACTCACTTTATTACTCCATAATTTTTAGGTAGTGAACGATTTTAGATTACCTAAAATCATCATGATATCCTAAATAATATTTAAAAAGCTAAGCCCATACATCGCAGCAACTGTAAAAATGACTGTCCATACTGCTAGACTGACCGTCATCCAACTTATGACATGTGTCCGGTTAGATCCAAATGTTAAAGCTAATACGGCTGCAATATCAGTTCCTACGAGAATTGGAGCTAGAAGAGCCAAACCGGGAATACCATATCGTTCCCATATTTTTCTTGATCGGGTTTCTTTTTTAGAAGGTGTTGTTATACCTTTTTTTAGTTTTCTTGCTGTTTGCCATTTTGCATACTGTTTAAAGAAAAAACCGAGTAATAGAACCAAGATAAGATTTCCTGCAAATGCTGTTACTCCTACTGCAAATGGTTGTAACCCCCATGCGATACCAAGTGGTACAACGATTGATACATCCATCCATGGGGCAAAAGCTAAAAGAAATAACACTACATATTGCCATAATGCACCCGCATTTTGAGCCCACTCCACCATATTGTTTCATCCCCTTTGTTAAATACGATTTAAAATAAGAATAGTAGTTAACCAATAGACAATGTATTGACCTGCACCTAGTAAACCAATGCACAATAACGGAACAAAATTATGTTGAGAAAAGAGGAAGCAAATCCCTGCCGTTACTGGAAGCGCAATGCTATAGTAAATATACACATTTCGGCAAGCCTTATAGGTTACCCACTGCTGTCCTTCATCTATTTCACGAAATTCAGATGGTATAAAACCAAATAACCTAATCTTATCATGAGGGTTCTTTCGGTTATAAATCCTTGTGAGAATGAGCCATAAAAAAGTAACCGTCACTAAAATCCCGAAACATAACTTAGCTAAAATGACTTGTGTATTCATAAGAGAAAACAGTAAAAATGCAATAATCAACACAAATATACTGGCCCCTATAAGTGGAGACCTTAAAACCTGTTTTATCATAATCGTTCCTCTCCCTTTAAATAAAAAACTTCTTCTACGGTAACTTGAAATACAGCAGCTATTTTTAACGCCATAGTGACAGATGGAGAATAATCACCTTTTTCTATTAATCCAATTGTCTGCCTTGTGACCCCAATTGCATCAGCCAAGTCTTGCTGAGTCCATCTAAATCGTGCTCGTAATTCTCTAACTCTGTTTTCTAGCATCATAATTTCCCTTTCCTCATTTACAATTACTGTAATTGTAAATGATTACTAACAAAATGTAAACAATCATTTGCATTATGTCATGAATAATTGCAAATTCGACATAAATTACCCTGAAGCTAAAAAGGGAGCCCACCCCATCGCTATCAAGCTAACAAAACAAAATACCCCATAAAATGAAAAAATACGCTATGCTTTATGTAGAATCATAGGAAAGGATGGTGTTTTTTTATGGACCTCTCACTTTCTGAAGAATTACATCAATTCTCACAGGAATTACAATGCTTTCTATCTCCAGTAGTCCTACAAGACATCGCCAGACAAGTTGGCTTTGTACAGCGATCTAGTAAATATCAAGCTAACGAACTCATTGCCCTTTGCGTATGGCTCAGTCAGGAAATCGCTAGCACATCACTTACACAATTGTGCAGTCGGTTAGAAGCTTCCACTGGGGTACTAATGAGCCCAGAAGGATTGAATCAACGTTTTAATCCAGCAGCTGTCGCATTTCTTCGAGAAGTCTTTACTTCTCTTCTCACACAAAAACTCTGTTCCAATCAATCGCTTTCTGCACACATGATGTCTATTTTTAATCGTATTCGTATTTTAGATGCAACGGTGTTTCAGTTACCAGATACCTTCGCCACTGACTATCAAGGGTCAGGCGGAAGTAGTAATACTGCGGGGGTGAAGATTCAACTTGAATACGATTTACTCAGTGGTCAATTTTTAAACGTACAGCTTGGGCCAGGAAAGAACAATGATAAAACATACGGCACTATTTGTCTTGAAACCGTTGAAAAAGGAGACCTATGTTTGCGTGATCTCGGTTACTTCGATTTAAGTGATTTACAAGCGATTCACGATAAAAAAGCTTACTATATCTCGAGGTTGAAGCTGAATACACGCATTTATATCAAGAATCCTGAGCCAGAATACTTCAACAATGGTACGTTAAAAAAGCAAACAGAATATACCCAACTTGATATGATACAAATAATGTCTAGTCTACCCCCTGGTGAAACGATGGAAATCCCCGAGGTATATATTGGCCAAAATAAGAAGCTTCCAGCACGTGTCATGATCCATCGTTTAACCGGTGACCAAACACAAACGCGTTTGAAAAATCAAGCAATACGTGAGAAAAAAAAGGGGATTATCATGAAGGATAAAAGTAAGCGTTTGATGAGCATGAATGTCTATATTACGAACACATCGCCAGAAGAAGTACCGTCTAACTATGTGCATTCCTTGTATTCACTGCGTTGGCAAATAGAGATTTTGTTTAAAACATGGAAGTCGTTCTTTGAAATTGATGAGTGTAAGGGCATCAATTTCAAAGAACGTCTTGAATGCCATTTGTATGGCCAACTCATTGGCATTCTCATCTGTTCCTCTACGATGTTTCAAATGCGACAGTTTCTACTCAGAAAGCAGAAGCAAGAACTAAGTGAATACAAAGCAATTTATATGATTAAGGATTACTTTCCGTTACTGTTCCAAGCAATGGCAGTTGACACCGATGAACTCTCGGCGATTCTGCATCGTCTCTATCAATCGCTTAAAAAGAATGGTCGTAAATGTCATCGGTACAAAAAAATGACCGTCTTCGATATTCTTGGTGTTGTCTATGAAATGACGGTGAATAAAAGACAAGTTGCCTAACGGAAAAATCACATTTTCATAGGTTTATTTGGCATGTTTATTTTTCCAAAACTCATTAGTCACAGTACGAAAATCAAGGTGTAGCTAGGGGTTCTCACCGTTAACTTGATGGGCATGTGACGTTACCTCTATAAAAGGAAATATGATAACAATCATATACCGGAAGTGATAGAACTGAGTTATAAAAAGTAGAAGAAAAGTGTTACGTTAATACTTTTTAGAGCACTCAATTATTGAGTGCTCTTTTTGTTTAGGACATAATTGTTTTAAATGGAAATGAACTACCAATAGATGATATCCTTAAAGTATAGCATTTATTTTGAATGGGAGGGTGATGGAGTCTATGGGGGTACGTATAGTCGATGATTTACAGCAATTATCGTTATTACTAATGTTTTTAAGTACATTTATATTTTACAGATATTTAAAAAAGGTAAGACGAGAGAGAAAATTGACTGGTTTTGAATGGACAATGTATTTTGTCACTCAATTTGCGACATTAATTTGGGCATTCACTTATTTTATTAAACACTTAGCTGAATCGTAATTTCTATTCATTTCAATTAATTTACTGTTATCTATTAGGAATATAAATATAGTCCGTATCTAAATCAATGACAACATCGCTCATGACGTCTTCTCGTAGTAACTTTGGGATTTTTTCATAGTGATATCGTACACAAAATAAGCTTAGAAGATCTTCGTTAGATAACTCTTCATTTTTCACATTTATATACAGGACGCATTTAATGTTTTAAGGAATTAAGTCAAGGAATAATTACTCCTTTAAAAGTATTTGTCTCATATGAATAATGAACAAAACAAACAGATACTTGTCACATAGCCTACATATGTTTCGACACTAATATGATAACAGAGCGCGGAGTAACATGTACGGGGATTTTTTATAGGTACAACGGGTTGTGTAAAGTGAGAAGGACTGTTGCGCTTTCATTATGTACAAATAGTATATTATCTTTCTCAATGTACATATTAAGTAAAGTATTTAATATCATGTACATAAAAGGCGGGGTAATATGGATGAAAATAAGAAAAATGAAGAATTGATTAAATTTAAGAAACAATGGTTTAATGAAGATAATCAACCAGTAGCTGGTATAGAGTTAGCTTTACCGCCTGATATAGGCAGCATGTTAGACTCCAAATCAGTTGATGATAAAAGTGGAGAAAGTAATAATGAATAAGTTTAATCTATACGCATCCATTTGGGTGCCTTTGTTTTTTTAACAATAGAAGATAGTTCATCAAATCCTTATTGAAAAAAGTTTAATTAAATTTCATTTAGAATGCTATATGAAATGGGAATGCTAATAACATTTACCATTAAAGGATTGGGCTATTATGCATATTATTTTTGAAAGCATCATTTTAATTCTCACTGGGATTCTTGCATTAAAAATGACAGGTAGTAAATCTGTTAGCCAAATGACAAGAGCTGAAATCATTATAGTAGTATCAATTGCGCGTATTATTGTAGAGCCTGTATTAAGTAGGAAAGTAGTCCCATCTATATTTGCAGCTGTAATATTTGCAAGCGTACTTCTTATCATTCATTTCTTTGAACTGAAATCAAGGAAGGCGGAACAATTCCTAAATGGCAGTAGCTTTGTAATTGTTGAAAACGGAGAGATTATTAAAGCGAACTTGATGAAGGCAAAAATGTCTGAACAACAACTTTATATGCAATTAAGAGAAAAAGGAATACATGATTTAAAGATTTTGCAGCAAGTTACAGCTGAGCCGAATGGGCGTATTGGTTATCAATTAATAGAGAAAGCTCAACCGATAACTTTAGAAATGTTAGAAAAAATATTAAATCAGTACAATACAAAAAGATAATTTCTCTTGAGAAAAGCTAATACCACAACGAAAGTATTGGCTTTTTTATTTTTCTACAAAAACATATGGGTTGATAAAAAGAGTGAGTTTTACACCAATCTTTAAAATAGATATAGGCTTATTAATATGCTATATTCAATGGACCTATAGTAACTGTGGTGAAAAAAGCAGCGTTAAAATGAATAGGTCTTTCATGTGATATTAAATATGAGATGAAAATAAGGAGATAGAAACATAATGGAATTTTGGGAATCAAGTTTTATCGAGAAACAAACGATGTGGGGATTTGAATCTACAGAATCAGCAATTTTGGCAAAAGATTTTTTTCTAGAAAAGAACGTTAAGGACATATTAGTTCCGGGTATTGGATATGGCAGAAACGCAAAGGTGTTTATCGATAATGATATAAATGTAACAGGGATTGAAATTTCAAAAACAGCTATTGATTTAGCGAAACAAAACGGATTAGAAGATATTAGTATATATCACGGTTCGGTAAACGAAATGCCTTTTGATAATAAATCTTATGATGGGATATTTAGTCATGCTCTTCTTCATTTGTTAAATGAGCAGGAAAGAGTGAAATTTATTAAAGATTGTTATAATCAGTTAAAACCAGGCGGATATATGGTTTTTACAACTGTTTCTAAAAAAGCTCCAATGTACGGAAAAGGAAAACAGCTGGAGCAAGACTATTATGAGATAATGGAAGGCGTAAAAATGTTCTTCTATGATTCTGAATCTATAAAAAAAGATTTTAATCAAAATGGATTAGTACAAATTTCGGAAATTGATGAACCAAATAAGAACATGGCAAATAAACCTTCAATCAATTTTTTAATGATAAAATGTAAGAAAGAACTATAACTAAAAGTTATTAAGAATTATTAAAGATGTTTATATATTGATTATGCACAAATAAAAAGGACAAGCATATAATAGAAGTACCTATTAACTTTAAGTAACCTTAACTTTCTTTAATAGGATATCTCAAAATCCCCAAAAGGGCACTTGCGGAAACAAGTGCTCTTTTATTTTTTGTTTCATAAATATTTAAAGTTACAAATTCCTTACGAAAAAATGACCCTGGGAGAAAGGGTCACATCTTTATTATACGATTATTTCTGAACGACAAACGTTATAGTATTTGTTTTTAATTGTATATTTCTGTTATTTCGAACTATGTCATAAGCTAATTCTTTTATTTCAACTTTAATTTCTTTCCATTCCTTATAAATGTTTTTTAATAGATATATCATATCTTCAGTAGGAAGGTTAATTTCAATTAAAGCATCTAATTCTTCATTCATATGTAAGTCAATTTCTTGTATGTTTGAGTTAATAATTAAACAATTGATACCACCAATCTTTGTACCTTTTTTCATAGAATGGAGCACGTTTTTTAAATCTTCTTCTGATTGAACATGCTCTAAACTTGATACTGCAATGATATAATCATAAGTATCAGGTTGGATGTAGTAGTTTTCAATTGCTGCTTGTTCTGTTTTAATATTATTAATTACACCATATTCTTTACTATAAGTTTGTAATTTTGTTAAAGCAGAATCAAGTAAGTCCACACATGTAACAGTACCACTAGCATTTTGTATCTTTTGCGCAATGGGAATGCTATTCCTTCCAACGCCAGAGCCGAGATCAAGTACTTGCAAGCTGTTTTGTCCTTCAAAGTGATCCATCAAGTCCATAACTGTTTTAACCGGTTTGTACAGCCAAGAACCAGTTTCAAATAGTTTATATTGTTCATAGCAAAGGTCGTGATATTTCTTTTCTTCTTGTCTTATGTAATCGAGTCGATTCATATTGTTTCAGCTCCAATATTTTTATTACAAAATGAATAAGTGGGGCAGCCTTTAACATTTGTTTGAATTCGAAAAATGCCACCAGCATGTGGATATTGCTTTAATTCGTCATCCGTCATTCTTGTTCTGGCTGTTGTAACATATAGGTCGGTTAAATTAGGCCCTCCAAATGTACAAGATGTTACATATAGCGCTGGAATCGGGATACTTAATATTTGTTCACCAGTTGAAGGGTTCCATCTAGTAATCTTTGAACCTCCCCAATGAGCAATCCATAAGCAACCTTCCTCGTCAATTGTCATACCATCAGGTAGACCGTCATTTTCGGGGAAAATAATTACATCACTTGGATTACGAATTACTCCAGAGCATATATCATAATGAAAACGAATTACTTTTTTAGTAGGCGTATCAATATAGTAAAGGTATGTATGGTCAGGTGACCAAGCTATGCCATTTGATGTATTTACATGTGAAACTTTTTTCTCTACCTTTAAATTATTATTTAAACAATACAAGGAGCCAGTAGCATTAATACCGTATGTATCTGTAGTACCTGCCCAAAAACGTCCTGCTGGATCACATTTTCCATCGTTAAAACGATTTTCAAATAAATGTGGTTCAGGGTCAAAAATATGTGTTAGTTTTTCTGTTTTTACATTAATAGAATAAAAGCCGTTTTCCATAGCTAGGAGTAGTACGTCATCTAAATATGGAACAACACAGCCAATTTGTTGATTGAGGGGGATTACTCGGTTTGTATTAGTAATAGGATTAAATATGCATAATTGTTTCTCCATGATATCAACCCAGTATAAAAGTTGCTTTTTTTCATTCCAACATGGTCCTTCAGCTAAACTTGCTTTCGCATCTAAAACTAATTCTATATTACTGATCAAGAGGTTCACCACGCTTTATAAGATATTTATATAATTCGATAAGAATGAAGGTAAACCTTTTAGTAAGAGGATATTAAGATTTTACTGTAGAAAACGGACTATCTGAAGCGATTAAAAAAATGTATAAACATGGAGAGGAAAATGCATATGATGTTTTATGAAATTGTTTGTTTTTCTTGCAAAAATATATTCCGTGTTTACGAGGGAAGTGAAAAATATAAGCGATTTAAAGAGAAACCAAAAGGGGTATATTGTTGTGATGAGTGTAGTCACAAAATTCAATTAGAAGCGATAAAACATTTTTTTAGATAGTTATTTCATTCGGAAAAGTTTGACAATAAAAGTATTATAAATTATCATATGAAAAAAACTAATATATAAAATAGTATGGAAGAGAAGAGTAGTTAAGAAAAGGATACGTACAGAGAGCTCTGGTAGCTGAGAAAGAGCGGTATACATCTTGACGAAAAAAGACTTGGAGCTGCGCAAGGAACTAATTTGTTTAGGGATGGTGCGACGGGTTCTCCCGTTATAGAGATAGGGTATAAGCATATTTTGCCGTACCTGAAGAGGTTAATATGGCGACGTATTAACAAACTGAGGTGGTACCGCGAAGTTAACAACTCTCGTCCTCAAGATGAATAATCTTGGGGGTGGGAGTTTTTTTATTGCGTAAAACTGAAAGTGTGAAAACAAAAAATCAATTGAGGTGAGTGTATTATGCATTGGGCATATGAAGTAGCACATGAATTAATAAGGAAACACCCAAACAAAGAAACCTTTGTTTGCGCATCTGGAATCAGTCCATCTGGATCTGTTCATATTGGAAACTTTCGCGAAATAATAACGACTTATTTCGTTGTAAGAGCACTTCAAGATTTAGGAAAAAAGACTCGTTTTATATTTTCATGGGATGATTATGATAGGTTTAGAAAAGTCCCTAAAAATCTTGATCCATCTTTTGCAAAATATATTGGTATGCCATACTGTGATATTCCAGATCCATATGGTTGTCATAACTCCTATGCAGAGCATTTTGAAAAAGAGTTTGAGAAATCGCTTCAAGTATTTGGGATTGAAGTGGAATTCATATATCAACATGCTGAATATAGAAGTGGAAGATATAACAAAAACATATTGGAGGCTTTATATAAAAGGAAAGAAATATATGATATTTTAATGAGTTTTAAAACAGGAGAATGTAGTGAAGAAGAGCGAGAGGGCTTTTATCCGGTTACATTATATTGTGAGAAATGCGGGAAAGATGCAACAACGATTACACATTTTGATGAAGTATTAAAAACAGTACGATATAAATGTGAATGCGGAAATCAAACTGAATTATCGGTATTAAATACAAATAAAATGAAACTGAATTGGAAAGTCGATTGGCCGATGAGATGGATGATAGAGGATGTTATTTTTGAACCGGGCGGAAGAGATCATTCATCAGAAACAGGTAGTTATAATGTATCAAAGGAAATTGCAATGAAAATATTCAATCGTGAAGCTCCACATTATGTTGCTTATGATTTCATCGGAATTAAAGGGAATCATGAAAAAATGTCAAGTTCTTCAGGGAATAGCATGACACCTAGTGATTTGTTAAAAGTGTATTTACCAGAAGTGATTCTGTTTATGTTTGCTAAATATAGATCAAACGCAGCTTTTCATATTGGTCTTGATGAAGATGTAATTCGCAATTATACAGAATATGAACGATTGAAAGATAGTTATGAGAATAAAACGCTCAAAAATGAAGATTTATTTGATGCAATTAAACTTTCTAGAGTTGATAGCAGAATTAAAGAATATCCGAAATTTAATCAAGTAGCAGGAACGTTACCGCTATTAAATTTTGATTCATCTATTTTACAAGGTATATTAGAAAAAACAGATAGAAGTTATGCATTAGATTCTATGATAGCGATATGTAACCGAGCAGAGTATTGGATAAGAAACTTTCAATCTGAAAAATTAATTGCGGTAAATCAAGAGAGAAATACAGAGTTTTACAACACATTAGATGAGAGGCAGAAAGAATGGTTAGTAGAAGTTTGCAACATACTTCGTTTTAACAAAGATGACTCTAACTTAATGGAGCAATTGTATTCGATTTGTCATGATGAAAATAAAAAAATAATGAAAGAAAATCAAAAACAATTATTTATTATTATATATAAGCTCATTATGAATCAGTCCAGTGGCCCTCGAATACCGTTATTAATACATGTAGTAGGCATCGAAAAGTTTATCACATTATTAGATTTCTAAAAAATAAAGGGAACGCAAGTACTCAGCTAAGTACTTGCGTTTCACATTTTACTACCGTGAATACATTTTCGGACATTCATCACCATTAGGTTCATAAAAACAATGGCTTTTAAACTGTCCTACAAACGGCTGGTTATACCATTCAGGTGGACAAGCACCAACTGGACGGAAATACCAAAGAGCCCATCTTGCTGGCCAGCGCCACTCACCTTGTAAAACTTTTCTTGCGATGTCTTTTTCTGATTCACGTGCGCGTTGATAAAAATATCCGTATTGCACTGCTTCAAATCCACCAGGACTTTGATATACTGCATCACGTACAGTTCGAAGTTGTTTAAAATCTAAGCAATCACAAAATACACGATTTACTACTACGCAACCAACAAGTTGTTCACCCTGTCGACCTTCTCCTTCAGCTTCAGCACGAATTAAACGAGCTAGTAAATCAACATCGCTTTCGTTATATGGAATAAGGGGCATAGTGCTACCACCTTTCTTTACCTGTTATAGTAAAGAGTGTATGTATGAAAATAAGCTAGGTGCTTCTTCACGTGTAAATATCCTCAAATATGAAGAGGAGCTTGTATGAAAAAAGCTAATTAGTAATTGTAGACCAATATAAAAGGGGAGAGATAGAATGTATCGCATTCATAAAGAGCATATCATTTACGCAATGTCACCAGATAATAAGCCATGTATGGAAGTAGAAATAGGGAGTCGTCTTGTATTTGAAACATATGATTGCTTTGAAAATCAAATTGAATCTGAAGATGTTGCGTTCCAAGAATTAGACTGGAATCGTATTAATCCAGCGACCGGACCTGTATATATTAAAGGTGCGGAACCTGGTGATATTTTAGTCGTAAAGATTGAAAAAATTAAAATTGCTAAGCAAGGTGTTTTAACTACAGGGGTGAATCTTGGTGTAATGGGGGAAGAGCTAAACGAAAACACAGTGAAAATTGTCCCAATACATAATGAACATGTTTTGTTTACAAATGAACTACAAATCCCGGTTAATCCAATGATCGGTGTAATTGGTACTGCGCCGAAAGAAGAGAGCATTTCATGTGGCACACCGCATGATCACGGCGGGAATATGGATTGTAAAGAGATAAAAGAAGGGACAACGTTATTATTACCTGTAAATGTTCCTGGTGCTCTATTAGCATTAGGCGATTTACACGCAGCGATGGGTGATGGTGAAATTGGTGTTAGTGGAGTAGAAGTTGCTGGTGAGGTGACGGTAACTGTTCAGATTATAAAAGGAAAGAAATGGCCACTACCAATGGCTATCCAAAGAGAAAAAGTAATGACGATTGCTTCAGAAAAATTGCTAGATGATGCAGCGAATCGCGCTGTACGTAATATGGTGACATTTTTACATGAAGAATTAGAAATGTCTAAAGCTGATGCAACGCTTTTATTATCCGCTACCGGGGATTTAAAAGTATGCCAAGTTGTGGATCCGCTGAAGACTGCTCGGATGGAACTAGGTATGAATTATGTGGAGAAGTTAGGTTTTGAATTTAGTAAATTTCATATTAAATAAGAAATAATAGAAAAAGGATGCTGTTGTTTAAAAGTATCCTTTTTAATTTACGGATTATAAAAAAAAAGGTAGTATTTATTTTATATAATTGAATATAAGATTGTGGATCGAAAAAGGAGTAAACACATGGTTAAAATTATGATTGTAGAAGACGATATGAAAATTGCAGAATTATTATCAACACATGTTGCGAAATACGGGTATGAAGGAATTATTGTATCGGATTTTCAAAATGTATTAAATATTTTTTTAGAAGAACAACCAGAGTTAGTTTTATTAGATATTAATCTACCGAGTTTTGATGGGTACTATTGGTGTCGTCAAATTCGCGGAGTTTCTACATGTCCGATATTATTTATTTCAGCCCGTGAAGGTACAATGGATCAAGTTATGGCGTTAGAAAACGGTGGCGATGATTTCATTTCAAAGCCATTCCATTACGAAGTTGTAATGGCTAAAATTCGAAGTCATTTAAGGCGTGCTTACGGAGATTATGCACCGAAAATAGAAGAACGGATGGTTGAACAACATGGTCTTTGTTTATATCCGGAAAGGCTTGTATTGAAGCTTAAGAATCAAGAAATTGATGTAACGAGAAATGAAGCTATTTTATTAGAAATGTTAATGAAAAATTATCCGCGTGTTGTGGGTAGGGAAGTGTTGTTAAATAAATTATGGGATAGCGAATCTTATGTTGATGATAATACATTGAGTGTAAATACAACGCGTGTGCGAAAAAAGTTAAAAACGTTACATATTGAGGATGCGATTGAAACGATTCGTAGTGTTGGATATAGATTGCATATTACTTGGGATACAGGTATGGAAAAATGATAAAGCTGTTTATACGTGATCATATACCTCTTATTTGTTTTACAGCAATCCAACTACTATCCATATTTCTCGTATATTGGTTTGATGGACATAAGCATATCGCGACGGCATTGTATGCAATGTTTTTAGGTGCCTTTTTTATGGTAGGCTATTTAGTATTTCGTTACTTTACTCATCGTACTTTCTATGAACGATTAGCAAACCCGATGCAATCTTTAGATGAATCTGTTCAAAAATCTGATTTTGCAGCTGTGTCGACTGCTCTTCAAGAACTACTTGAGATGCAATATCGCCATTATCAAAATCAGCTTCAGATGCAAGAGAGAAAAAATAATGATCATTTAACCTTTATGAATCAGTGGATTCATCAAATGAAAACACCTTTATCTGTAATAGAATTAATTACACAGGATGAAGTGGATCCACGTTTTGAAAGTATAAATGAGGAAACAGATAGGCTGAAAAAGGGGTTAGAGATGGCACTGTATGTCGCACGTTTAGAAGCATTTACACAAGATTTTTATGTGGAAAGAGTACAATTACATAAAATAGTGAATGATTCCGTGCATGAACATAAACGCTTCTTTATCCGGAACTTTGTATATCCTGAGCTTAAAATTGATAAGGACATTACAGTAGAAAGTGATGCGAAATGGTTACAATTTTTAATTGGACAAATACTATCGAATGCGATTAAATATTCAGCTGGTAGTCGAGAGAAGATTAAAGTGAAAGCTTGTAAGGAAGATAATAACGTTATACTTGAAATTACCGATAATGGCGTAGGGATACCGAAGCAAGATATACCTAGAGTATTTAAACCTTTCTTTACAGGGGAAAACGGTAGAGATTTTAAAGAATCAACTGGAATGGGGCTATATCTTGTATATGAAATTACGAAACAATTAGGACATAGTGTAGAAATCCATTCAGAAGTTGGTAAAGGTACCGTTGTACGAATTATATTTTTTAATGTGTAAATAAGTGATCTGGGCTAAAAAACTTTGGAGATAAGTTTTTTAGCTTTATTTTATATGAAATAGTAAAAGGTTATCTTAGTATGTATAATGACACGCTAATAAATATAATTTTTAAATTAGAAGGGTTTAATAACAAGCTGATAAATAGTTTTTGTAAGAAAAAAGCCACCTCTTTGAAAGAGATAGCTTCATGCATCCATCCTATGAATAAGTGTATCAACATTAATAAGTATAACGTTTGAATTCGTGATATGTATTGTGGATTATAATAGAATTAGTCTTTTGTTTTTTTCATGATATTAAGCAAACAAACTTAATAATTTATATCCAATTATTCCTAAAATAGTGATAGGAATCATCATTAAGAAAGAAGAAATTCGATTAGCATTAGAGCGTTCTAATACAAGAATCAAGATAATCCCGACTATGACTTCGGTATATCCAACAGGTAACATGTGACTATAGTCTTCAAAATTCAAAAGAATGTGAAGTCCATCCGTTACAAAAACTCCGCTAATAAGCGCGCTTCCGAATTTATGAAGTGGATTTGTACTATCTTTCCATAGAAAACCTGCAATTCCAAAGATAGTTCCTCCTATACATGCACATACAATCCATACCGATATAAAATAAATAGAGTGAGCTACATTTTTAATAACTATTGCATAACCATAGTAGCCTAATACCATGCCGAGTAGTGCAAGGATGCCAGAAAGTATAGCTGTACGTTTAGAATAACTAAAGCTAGCCACGAAAAAGGATGGAACTAACCAAACGCTTCCTAGGTTAGCTAATGAATTCCAATTTCCTGGAAGTATACCTTGCCCCAATTTAGTTAGTATACCCACAATTATCCCTACTATAATCGGGACGAGGAAAATCCTTAAAAACATATTTAACTTTGTTATTTTTAATGTCCTGTCCATAAATTCAATCCTTACATTATTATTTTCTTTAAAGATATAATAGCTTATTATAAGGGAATAATCAATAAAAATTTATCGAAAAACAATAAGCGGTTATTGAGTAACGAATAACATTTTGTTTTTATATAAAATTTATCCCGCTTTAATGGGCAGTAAGACCCCCGCCTCAAAATTCAGCGAAAGCAAAGAAATTAGGTGGGGGATCAACTGCTCATAAAAGTCCGATTGGTTCAACTAATAATCAGTGGGGATGAAGAAAACCCCCACTGATTAAAGTTTCACTTTATATAAGAGAGTGTGCTTAGAAGTTTATTACTGGGGAAATCTAAAGGACGTATTACAATCAATGTAATTTGTGCTTGTTCAACATGAAGTTAAGGAATGATAAATAAGCCTAAAAGAAAGCAATCTTTTTAGCAGCACAAATAATTGCATTTACTCATACAGTACTAGTATGGTACAATATGGTTATTAATGACGGAAAGGAATGATGGGTGGACGATGATTAACTAATCTTATTTTTAAATGTTGAAATTCAATATATTTCAATTTCTAAAAAATAGGATTAGTCTGCCCAATTTCCATACAACGATATTGCTATTTATGTTGCGCAATAGCTTATTTGGGTATAAATATTTTAACGACTAATCCTGCCAAATTTATTTGGGAGGATTTTTTTATTCTCCCTTTATGAAAGGGATTGGTATTATGAAAGAACTATTAAAATTAAATGATGTTTATGTGGAAATAAAAGAAAATACTTTGTTAGAGAAAATGAATGTGACAGTAAGACAAGGGGATGTTATCGGATTAATTGGTAAAAACGGTGCTGGTAAATCAACGTTACTTCAATTAATAAATGGGAAGATTGAACCTTCAAAAGGTACTGTTGAATGGATGCAAATGAATATGACAACAGCATATGTTGAACAAGAAAAAGAATTTTTCGTTAGTAAGGATATGATTGCAAAAGAAGCAGAACTTCTTGCAAAATGGGGTGTACCGACGAATGATTTTCTTACTTTAAGTGGTGGTGAAAAGCTAAAAGTTCGATTAGCAAAAGGATTTGCTGAAAATCCTAATGTCTTAATATTAGACGAACCGACAAATCATCTAGATGAGATGAGTACGGAATTTCTCATTAAACAAATCAAAAATATGAAAGGTACAGTTATCGTCGTATCACATGATCGATATTTTTTAGATGTTGTCGCGACTAGAATATGGTCAATTGAGGATAAGAAATTAATTGACCATAGTGGGAATTATACGAATTATATGAAAGCACGTGAGCATAAAAGAATGACGCAGCAGCGTGAATATGAAAAACAACAAAAGAAGATAGAACAAGTAGAAACGCATATAAAAGAATTAAGTTCATGGTCACAAAAGGCACATGCACAGTCCACAAAACAAGAAGGTGTGAAAGAGTTTTATCGTGTAAAGGCGAAGCGAATGGACGCGCAAGTTAAATCGAAACGAAAACGTCTTGAAAAAGAGCTGGAGAAAACGAAAGTTGAACGTGTGAAAGAAGATTATTCAGTTGAATTTTCTATTCAAGCGAGTAAGAAAGTAGGGAAACGTTTCTTAGAAGTAAAACAATTACGGAAAAAATTTAATAATCGAACATTATTTGAAAACGTTAATTTTACAATTCAGCACGGTGAGAAGGTTGCGATTATTGGGCCTAATGGTAGCGGGAAAACAACGTTACTAAAGATGATTATGGGAACAGAAACTGTTGAAGGGGAAGTGTGGATTTCACCTTCAGCAAACATCGGTTATTTAACACAAGAAGTATTTGATTTACCACTGGATAAAACACCAGAAGATTTATTTTATAAAGAGACATTTGAAGAAAGAGGGAAAGTCCAAAATTTAATGAAACATTTAGGATTTGAATCTTCCCAATGGAAAGAGCCGATTCGACATATGAGTATGGGTGAACGAGTAAAGTGTAAGCTAATGGCTTATATTTTAGATGAAAAAGATGTGCTTATATTAGATGAACCAACGAATCACCTTGATCTCCCTTCACGTGAACAGCTTGAAAATACATTAGCTGAGTATAATGGAACACTCGTTATCGTTTCTCACGATCGTTATTTTCTGGAGAAGACAACCAACGCAAAACTCGTGTTTGTAAACAATACGATACAAAAGCAGCTCGAAGAACCTACGAAAACAAGAGATGAAATTGAAGAGCTACGTTTAACGTTAGAAACAGAGAGACAAGAAGTATTAGGGAAATTAAGCTTTTTAACTTCTAAAGACAAAGAATATAAAGAACTAGATGAACGGTTTATGGAACTTACGAAGCAGATTAAGGCGCTTTAACGTAAGGAAGGAGATTAACATGGGAGAAGAGAGTTTGACTAAGTTATTTAGAATAGATTGTGGTGATATATACCTACAAGAATTTACGGATAAAGATGCAGAGAGTATTTATAAAATATCCAATCAACCCGAAATAGAAATGTTTTTACCGGACTGGAAATCAACGAAAGAACAACGAGTTAATTGGGTTACAAATTATGAAATAACAGAAAACAAAGCATTTCTTAATGCAGTGAGAACTACGACTAACATAGATGATCACATATTAAGATTAGGAATATTTAAGAAAACCACAAATGAATTTGTTGGGTGGTGCTGCACAAGTATGAAAGATGAGCTTCCAGCACCGAATAGAGAAATTATGTATGCAGTTTCAAGTGAATATCATAATAATGGATATGCAACGAAAGCAACGAAAGGACTGATTAACTATTTGTTTGAAAAAACGAATGTAGATCTCCTTAACGCAATTGCTTTAATTAACAATGTAGCATCAAATAAAGTTATTGAAAAATGCGGATTTACCTATAAGAACCAACTGAATATAGAAAATCAATTATATAACCATTATATATTGAGTAAGTCGAAGTGGATAAAAAATACAGCTCTTTAACAAGTGCTAAAATGCAATGAAATTATTAAAAAGCTTAGAGTGAAAACTCTAAGCTTTTTTACATTTAAATGTACCAGTTAATCATATTAAAGAGTAGCTTCTGGATGAAGTTGTTTTTCGCTAAAAACAGATGGATCAAGTTGTACCTGAATCATTTTATAACCATTATATTTGAAGAAGGTGTTTGGAAAAAAATGTCGAATTTATGTATCTATGAAAACACTAATTTTTCACTCAAAGCATCTTACAAATGAATCATTTTAAACTTTAGTAGAAGAATGGATAGGGAAAAATGAAGGCAAGCAAAGGTTTGCATTTAAAATTAACGGTTGAATGTTAGTGGATTACATGTTTTTAAATATGAAATTATTTAAATGAGGGAGGGGAAGGCGTATTATTATTTGGTTTCGTCACTTACCACAGATAAGTATGGATTTATTTTATTTGTATGTTGGATAAACGCAATAATTTCCGCTTCAGATATTTACAATTCATTTTTAATTGTCATTAAACCGAAGAATTCAATTTTTTGTAGAGGTTATTATAAAGTGCAATAGAATTAAAAGAGTAACTCAAAAACATATCAACTAAGGCAATAGTTAAAAATATAACTTTGGGAAGTAAAAGATCGATAAGTAATCGGTCTTTTTTCAGTTATATAATAAAGTATTGATATATATTGTATTTTCTACCACTATACAATTATTATAAGATAGTTATGCGTTAATTTTAGTTTGAAAATAGCTTAATTATCAGTTTTTTTAGAAATCTTACAAGCGTGTAAGATAAATGAAAGACGAATCAATATGAGCTGTAAGACAATTCATTTACACTCTGTTATGAGACGTGCAAATGAAGGGAGAATATACATGGAAATTTTACATGCAAAAAGTATTAGTAAAGTATATAAAGGAAAAGTACCTTATAAAGCATTAGTTGATATTGATTTATCAATTCAAGAAGGCGAATTTGTAGGGATTATGGGGCCATCGGGTAGTGGGAAAACAACGTTATTGAATATGGTATCTACAATTGATTCTCCATCATCGGGAGAAATTTTAATCAATGGCACAAATCCTTTTCAATTGTCATCAGAAGAATTAGCGTTATTCCGCAGAAAACAATTAGGATTTGTTTTTCAATCATTTAATCTTCTTAGTACACTTACTGTAAAAGAAAACATCGTATTACCGATGACTTTAGATGGTGTGTCTGTACAAGAAATGAATAAACGAGTGGAAGAAATTGCAGAGAAATTAAATATTACAGATATATTGAGTAAAAGAACGTTTGAAATATCAGGAGGGCAAGCTCAAAGAACGGCAATCGCACGTGCAATTGTTCATAAGCCACAATTATTACTTGCTGACGAACCAACAGGGAATTTAGACTCTAAATCTTCAAATGATGTAATGGAGATGCTTGATACTCTTAATAAAGAAGAAAAAGCAACGATGATGTTAGTTACACATGATCCGTATGCTGCGAGTTTTTGCAGTAGAGTAATATTTATTAAAGATGGTCAACTATATAACGAAATTTATTGTGGTGAAAGCAGACAAGCCTTTTATCAAAAGATTATGGATGTTCTTTCTTTGTTAGGAGGGAAAAGGCATGACTTTTCGTCAGTTCGCATTTAATAATATTTTTCGTAATAAGCGTACATATGCTGCCCATTTTTTAAGTAGTACATTTTCTATTATGATTTTCTTTACATATGCCCTTTTATTATTTCATCCTGATTTACAAGGGGAGTTAAAATCAACAAGTGCAACAATAAGTGCATATGGTACGATGGGATTTACAATTTCGCAAGTTTTGATTTTTGTATTTTCATTTTTCTTTATTCTATATTCAGTTAGTTCATTTTTAAAAACTCGTAAGAAAGAATTTGGCATATTAATGATGCAAGGTATGTCAATGAGACAGTTTAAGAAATTATTATTAATTGAAAATATGTTGATTGGACTTGGTTCAATTTGTATAGGAATTTTCATTGGACTCATATTTTCTAAACTAGTCTTATTGATAAGCGCAAGTGTATTAATGATTAATAATGGTTTGCCTTTTTATACACCAGTGAAGGCTGTATTATTAACAGTTATCACTTTTCTTTTCTTATTTTTAATTGTTTCACTATTTACATTTAAAATGGTAAAAATAACGGAACTTGTGGAACTTATTCGAGCAGAGGACAAACCAAAACCTGAACCGAAATCTTCAATTTTATTATCACTGCTTTCTTTAATTAGTATAGGATATGGATATTTCTCAGTATTTCGCTTTATTTCAAGTTCCAGTTTTACTACGCTAGGAATGGGTGTCCTACTAGTAATTATAGGAACGTACTTTTTATATACACAGTGTAGCGTTTATATATTACATCTTGCTAAAAGGAGAGAATCTTTCTTTTTAAAAAGAACAAATATATTAACGTTTTCTGAATTAATTTACCGTATGAAAGATAATGCAATGATGTTTTTTATTGTATCTATTATTTCAGCAGTTGCATTTACAGCTATTGGTACAACAGCTGCTATTGGTAATAGAAATTTAGTGTGGATGACAAACCCATATACATTTCTGTATGAAAGCTCTGAAAACAACAAATTGGTAGATAAACATCTCTCTATTATAAAAAAACATCTCTTGGATGCAAATATTCCGTATCGAATGGCTTCATCTTCAAGTAAATTTACAGAAAGTAACGTAAATGTATTGAAATTAAGTGAATATAACGAACTTACGAGAGCACTCGGGTACCAACACGAAACGATTGAAAAAGAAGATGAAATTTTACTAATCCCTGGGAGGGTGTCACAAAAACAAGAATTTAAAAATGGTGACTATAAAAGAAATATTGAAGTCATTCAAGGAGATTGGACAAAGACATTTCGTGTGAAAAAAACTGTGGGGGATTTAGTTTTACCGCATGATTCTAGTAGTATTTATATTGCTGTTCAAGATAATGTGTATGATGAAATTCCTCTGACGAGTAATCCAAAAGATGAAAATATTCAACATCGTACTTACGGATTTGTTGTAGACGATTGGATAAAAACGAAAGAGATTTCAAATCAATTAAAGAGTATATTCGATAAAGATCTTAGGGACAGTGATTTCTACTTTGAAGCTTTAACATTAAACTTGTTGGAGGCAAAGCAAAAGAATGGTTTATTACTTATGGCAAGTGTTTTAGTCGGAATCGTTTTCTTTACATTTGCTGCTAGTTTTATTTATTTCCGATTATACACTGATTTGGACCGTGATCAACAACAATATAAAATGATTTCGAAAATGGGATTAAGTAAACAAGAGTTAAAAAAAGTTGTAACGAGACAGTTATTATTAATGTTCTTCTTACCGATTGTTGTTGCAGTGATTCATACTGTAGTAGCGTATACGGCACTGCAACAATTAGTTAGTTTTTCTATTTTAAATAGCTCGATTGTTATTTTAATTTCATTTATATGTATACAAGTTTTATATTTCTTTATCACTCGTTGGCGTTACCTACAAAAGCTTTATAAGACTATGGAGCAATAAAGGATATCAACTAATAAAATTACAGAAAAGCATGTAAAAAATGATATGAATTATGAAAGGAACCGTGATGAAAAGAACTTTAACTATTTTTATGTTAACTATAATACTTTTAATAAGCTTTAGTGCATGCTCTAAAAAGGATAACTCATTTCCTGCGAACGGTGTATTAATTATTGGAGATGAAAATAATATTTCACCAATTATTAATCGTTATCAGGAAATTACGAAAGAAAATGAAGTGTTTTCTGTGAAAAAAGGTGAAGTTGGAAATGGACATGTATTAATTTTAAATGAATCTACAGCACTAGCACTGATTAAAGAAAAAGTTTTTCGTAAACGAGATAATGGCTCCAATTATATTTTAGATACGTTACCAAAATTCCCAAAAGAAGGATCGCTATTGTTTACAAATGAAGACGAAAAGACTATGAAAAGTATTAAAATAGAAGGAAACGAGATTCCTGTCACATACGATAGTGACACTTGGATAGGTAACACTCGTAAATATCCAACGCAATCGTATGTGATTGTAGCAAAAAATAGCGTATATAAGGAAATAAAAGCAAATGAAACGAAAATGCACCTTCTTCAATTTAAAAAATCTATAGGTGATGAAAGACCTAAAATGTCGACAGATAATACAATGGTTAATGAAAATGTCAAAGTAAAAAAGCTAATTAAAGGTTTGGAAGGAGAAGTAGCTTTTCAGTTTGTAACGATTGGAGAAAAATCTTAAAAAAGAGTTCGAGCTTGATAGAAACTTTATCAAGCTCGAACTCTTTTTAGTTCATAGACCATTCATATAAAAAAGATTACATTACTTCATTTAATCGACTCTCGTTTGTTTCTTCAATCGCATTTGAATTTTGAACTGAATTATTTTGAGCTTCTTTTTCTTTACGGGCTTTTTGTAGCATTTCAAGGATGATCCATAAAGGAACACCTTTATCCTTTAACATCTTCCATAAATCTAATTCATTAAATTTATGTTCAGGCTGTTTCATTTCTTTTTCGGATGAACGAATATCGAACTTGATAGGATCATTTACTTTCTTACTTTCAAGTTTAGTAGAAGAGATAGTATTATGCTCAAGAGTAGATGGAGTTATTTTAGTAGGTTGAGATAATGTATGAATATTTGATCCGATTTGCATGCTTTTTCCTCCTTTTCAAGCAATGAGATTAGTTTTCTTATGGTTTTTAAATCTTTTTAACATGAGGAAACTATATTTAATTATAAATTCAAATAAACAGATTTACAAGATATATTTTAAAAAGTAAATATTCACTTGAATTAATATTTATCAACATTTGTATATGTTTTCTATATATACAACGTATATAAAATACTTTACAGTATGTTTAAGTTATTAAAGCATGCTGTAAAGTAAAAAATGTAAACGTTTTATCAGGGGGAGGAAGTATGGGGAAGTTATTTTTAAAAATATGTTTTTTTGCATTAGTGGCTGTTTGTTCATTGGTAGCGAAAATAACATATGCTGAAGAGAGTCAACAAAATAATTATCCGATCATTTTAGTAAATGGGTTTGCCGGATGGGGTAGAGAGGAAATGCTAGGGGTTAAATATTGGGGTGGTGTTCATGATATACAAGAAGATTTGAAACGTAATGGTTATACAGTTCATACCGCAGCTGTTGGACCAGTTTCTAGTAACTGGGACCGTGCATGTGAATTATATGCCCAAATTAACGGTGGAACAGTAGACTACGGTGCCGCACATGCTGAGAAACATGGACATAATCGTTTTGGTAGAACTTATAGTGGTTTTGCGCCGAATTGGAGTGAAACAAATAAAGTTCATTTAGTTGGGCATAGCATGGGTGGACAAACGATTAGAACATTAGTACAGCTATTAAAAGAAGGCAGTTTTGAAGAAAAAAATTATGTGAAAAATCACCCAAACATCAAAATATCACCATTATTTGAGGGCGAGAAATCATATGTTCATAGTGTTACGACATTAGCAACCCCTCACAACGGTACAACACTTGCGGATGGTAGTCTTCTACTACCGTTCGTTAAAGATTTACTCATTACAGCTGCAAGTTTTGGAGGAAACAATAATTTATCACTATATGATTTTAAATTGGATCAATGGGGCATAAAGAAAAATGTTGGAGAGTCCTTTTTCCAATACAGTAATCGTATTCTAAATAGTTCACTTTGGAAAAATACAAAAGATATAAGTCAATGGGATTTAAGTACAGATGGTGCAAAGGAGTTAAATAATTGGGTAAAGACGCAACCGAATGTGTATTACTTATCCTATAGTGGACATGCATCACAAGCGGCACCTATAACAGGTTTACATTTGCCTCATATAACGATGAATAAAGTGTTAATGGGGAATGCATTTTTCTTAGGTTCCTATGCAAGGTATGAAGAAAATCGTCCATTAATTGATACTACTTGGTGGCAAAATGATGGTGTAGTAAATACAAGTTCTATGATTGCACCTTCTTCTAATGCTACCGTAAATAATAATGAGTCATTACAGATTGGGAAATGGAATCATATCGAAACGAAAGCAAATTGGGACCATCTCGACATGGTAGGATTAAGTATTTCAGACACGTTAGGTTTTTCTAACATTCAAGAGTTTTATAGAACAATTGCTGAAAAGCTATCACGTTTACCGAAATAGGTAATAATAAAGCGCTCTCGATGGAATTCGAGGGCGCTTTATATTATATTGAAAGAGGGATTTGGTAGAAAAATATGGGGGGATATTATGAAAATTAAAGTTGTACTATCAGGATATGGAACAGTAGGAAGAGAGTTTATAAAATTACTACATGAAAAATGTTCATATATATATGAAACATATGGTATAGAGTTAGTTGTAAGTGGCGTATTAGGTAGAAATGTTGCAATACATAATGAGGATGGATTATCTATTCATAACTTATTAATGTATGGTAGCAGTAGTGCTGCAATTGAAAAGTATATAGAATATCATCCGGAGGAACGTGCAACAGATAACATAAGTGGTACAGTGCTGGTGGAATCAACAGCTACAAACCTTAAAGATGGAAATCCAGGGAAACAATATATAAAACAAGCGATTGAGAAACAAATGGATATAGTAGCAATTTCAAAAGGTGCGCTTGTTACAAACTGGAGAGAAATAAATGAAGCTGCAAGAATCGCAAATGTACGAATTCGATATAGTGGCGCAACTGCTGCGGCATTACCGACACTTGATATTGGTCAATTTAGTTTAGCTGGTTGCCATATTGAAAAAATAGAAGGAATATTAAACGGGACTACAAATTATATTCTTTCGAAAATGAATGAGGAAGATATTACGTTTGAAGAAGCACTGAAAGAAGCGCAAAGTAAAGGGATTGCTGAAACGAACCCAATATTAGATGTAAGTGGTTCTGATAGTGCGTGTAAATTGTTACTTTTGACAAACAGTTTAATGGGAACAGAAAATACGCTTACCGATATACAAATAAAAGGAATTGAACATGTTACACAACAACAAATTCGAAATGCTAAAGAACATAATAAATATATTAAATTAATAGCTTCAGCATATAAGGGTAAGGATGGTAAAGTGGCTCTTCATGTGGAACCGCACGAAATAGATAAAGATCATCCGCTAGCAAATGTAAATGGGACAGAAAAAGGGGTTACGTTCTTTACAGATACGATGGGACAAGTTACTACAATTGGTGGTGCTTCTAATCCACGTGGAGCCGCAGCAGCAGCTTTAAAGGATGTTATAAACTTATATCGAAAAGATTTGTCCTAACTGGTGAAGTCTAATAATCAGTGGGGATGAATATTCTCACTGATTAAAGTTTCATTTTATAAGACCGTACCGCCCTTAATAAAAAATACATATGTAGTGGACCTTTTGAGAATGAAATAAATATGCAAAAATGATTGCAGGGGGTAAGGAATTGTTTAAAGATTTTAAAGTTGTGAAAGATCGTCCCGTTTATATTCAATTGAAAGATTATTTAAAAAAGATGATTATGAAAGGCCATTTGCTTGGGGATCAAAAAATTCCTTCAACGAGGGAACTTAGTGAATTACTAAGTGTGAGCAGAAATACGGTGCTCGCTGCTTATGCAGATTTAGAGCAAGAAGGACTCATTTATGCAGTTAAAGGAAAAGGGAATTTTGTTGCGAAGGTTGATATTTCAAATACTTCGTCTGTTGAAATAGATTGGAAAAATAAACTTAATACAGTTACCTTATTAGCGGATGAATTAGATTTAATGAAACATGGTGTTCGCTGGGAAAAGGGTATGATTGTTTTTAATAGCATTGCTCCAGACGAAAAGCTATTTGATGTGGAAAATTTCAAAAGAGCTTTTCTTACTCGTATGTCCATTGAAGGTGATGTCGTATTAAATTACGGATATGCAAAAGGTTATAGACCGTTAATGAATTATCTACTTCATTATATGGAAATGAAAGGTGTAGATATTTCGAACAAAGACATTTTAATTACAAATGGATTTACAGAAGGATTAGACATTGTACTATCCTCGTTATCAAAAAAATCAGGGCGGGTTATTTGTGAGAATCCGACCCATCATGCTGCACTCAAGCTTTTCCGCTTACATGGACTTGAAGTTCATGGAATGAATATGAATGAAGATGGCATTGATACGAACGAAGTGGAACAAAGTTTACGTGAAAAGGATTTTGATTTTGCGTATTTAATTCCTTCTTATCATAATCCAACCGGTATTGTCACGAGTTCGGAGAAAAGAACGGAACTGATGAGATTATTTTCAAAATATAAGGTTCCTATTATAGAAGATGGGTTTAATGAAGAGTTACGTTATTCAGGTTCACATTTAGCACCATTATTAACTTTTGCTGGTGCGGGTAATAATGTGATTTATATTAGTAGCTTTTCGAAAGTACTTTTCCCTGGTTTACGTGTAGGATGGATCATTGCCGATAAAGAACTGATTCATTATTTAGAAAGTGTAAAAAGAGCAAGAACAATTCACACATCTACTTTAGATCAAGCTGTTCTTTTTCAATATTTACATGAAGGATATTTTGAAAAATATTTAAAAAAGGCAAGGTCTGTTTATAAGAAAAAATATGAGTTAGCTGTTGGGGCGTGTAACGAGTACATTCCGTTTCAAAGAATGACCGGTGATGGTGGACTTCATTTATTTATAGAGTTAGAAGAAAAAATTCATGCCCGCACACTTTTGCAAAAATGTTATGAGCAAGGGGTTACATTTTCTCCTGGAGATGTTTTTTACTCTGATGGAGGAGGAGCGAACACGTTTCGATTAGGATTTTCACGTTTAAAAGAAGAAGAAATAGTTCGGGGAATCAAAATAATTGGTGATACAATAAAGTGAAACTTTAATCAGTGGGGGGTTCATCCCCCACTGATTATCAGCCCTCACCAATCGGGCTTTTACGGGTAGTTGATTCCCACCTAACTTCTTTGCTTCCGCTGAATTTTGAGGTGGGGGTCTTACTGCCCGTTAATGTGGGATAAAAAAATGAAATTTGGAGTTGAGGAAATGAGAATTGGCGTTATTATGGGGGGAGTATCCTCTGAAAAACAAGTATCAATTATGACTGGAAATGAAATGATTGCAAATTTAGATAAAAATAAATATGAAATCGTACCAATTACGTTAAATGAAAAAATGGATTTAATCGAAAAAGCGAAAGATATTGATTTTGCATTGCTCGCATTACACGGAAAATACGGAGAAGATGGGACAGTTCAAGGAACACTTGAAAGTTTAGGTATTCCTTATAGCGGCAGCAATATGTTATCTAGCGGTATATGTATGGATAAAAATATTTCGAAAAAGATTTTACGTTATGAAGGAATAGAAACGCCAGATTGGATTGAACTTACAAAAATGGAGGATCTAAATCTTGAGGAACTAAATAAGTTAGGATTTCCGTTAGTGGTAAAACCAAACTCTGGTGGCTCAAGTGTCGGGGTAAAGATTGTCTATAATAAAGACGAATTAATTTCAATGCTGGAAACTGTATTCGAATGGGATTCTGAAGTAGTAATTGAGAAATATATAAAAGGTGACGAGATTACATGTTCCATTTTTGATGGAAAACAGTTACCTATCATTTCGATTCGACATGCTGCTGAGTTCTTTGATTACAATGCGAAATATGATGATACTAGTACAATTGAAGAGGTTATCGAACTTCCAGCTGAACTTAAGGAACGTGTAAACAAAGCTTCACTGGCTTGCTATAAAGCATTAAAGTGTAGCGTTTATGCAAGGGTGGATATGATGGTGAAGGATGGCATTCCATATGTAATGGAGATTAATACATTACCAGGGATGACGCAAGCGAGTTTACTACCAAAAAGTGCAGCTGCAGCGGGAATTGAATATAGTAAACTATTAGATATGATTATTGAAACTTCATTAAGAGTAAGAAAAGAAGAAGGCTTTTAAGTAGAGGTATCATGAATAATTTTTGACAGTTATATGAAGTATGTTATGATGAATACAATACGAAAATTAAATATTTTATCCACTAGGGGGGCCTATTATAGGCTGAGATCAAATGGGAATTTGAGACTCTTAGTACCTGATCTGGTTAATGCCAGCGTAGGGAAGTGGGAAAGACATTGCTATTTTATGAATAAAAACTGTCAATTTCACTTTCTTTACGCCTGTAAAGAAAGTTTTTTTGTTTTACAGATTTAATAATAGTGGGTAAATACTTAAATTTCATACATAATTGGAGGGATTCAAATGACTTTTTCACAATCATTACGTAAAGAAGTAGACTCAATTTGGGAAGCTAGTTTTCATCATCCTTTTGTAAAAAAACTTGGTGAAGGAACGTTAGATTTAGCTAGTTTCCGCTATTATGTGCTTCAAGATTCGTATTATTTGAGTCACTTTGCTAGAGTACAAACTTTAGGAGCTGCAAAAGCACTGGAATTAGAAACGACAGCTCGTATGGCACACCATGCTCAAAATACATATGAAGCAGAATTATCCTTACATGAAAATTTTGCGAAGAAACTAGGGATTACACAAGGAGAAAAAGATAATTTTATCCCTGCTCCGACTGCATACGCATATACTTCACATATGTATCGTGCTGCGTATGAAGGACATTTAGGTGATATTATTGCAGCAATTTTACCTTGTTATTGGTTATATTATGAAATTGGTGAGCGTTTAAAAGAGTGTCAGCCAGAAGAACCAATTTATAACGAATGGATTTCTGCTTACGGATCTGATTGGTTCCGTACATTAGTTGAAGAGCAAATTACACGGTTAGATACTATCGCTGAAAAAGTAACAGAGGCAGACCGAAATCGAATGAAACAACATTTTATTATTAGCAGTCAATATGAATATTCATTTTGGGAAATGGCTTATACATTAGAAGAGTGGCCAGTGAGTACAGAAGAGAAAAATGTAATAGGATAAAGAGAAGAGGTATCGCAAAAGGCGCATCAATCTAAGTGCGTCTTTTTTCAATTTATCCCGCTTTTAATGGGAAGTAAGACCCCCACTGATTAAAATTTCACTTTATAAAAATGAGCCCGTGGAAAAATAACCGAAAAATAGGTACATGAACAAGGTGCATCATCTAGTGATAGGTCATATTTTGTAGGTGTACGTATTGAATTTAGTTTATAGCGCTATTTCTACTTAGATTTAACGAACAGAAATATAGGAAAGTGTCGAAAGGTTTAAAGTTAATAAACGGAGGTCATGAAAATGAATAAGTTTCAGCAAGAACTACAAGCGTTAAGCCTTAATGATTACCAGTCTGGAAATGTTGTGTATTGGGACCAGCAAAACCAATATCCATATTACTATATTGAAGATGCTGCTCGTCGCTGTGGCGGCTGTGGAGGTCGCTGTGGAGGTCGTTGTGGAGGTTGTGGTGGTGGATTTCGTTGTGGTGGATTCCGTTGTTTTGGTTGCTTCGGTTGTTTTGGTTGTTTTAGTTGTGGAGGTTGTGGCAGCTGTGGTAGTTGCTCTAATTGTTTTAATGGTACTTCCGATGCTATTGTAATATATGAATATTGACTATGAATATCCATATAAAATATTAGCTTTATACATGTACATGTCGACAAAGAATATAGCGCTATCGCTAGTGGATATATTCAATCATTCAAGTAAAAGAGTAAATCTTAACTTACTCTTTGTTCATATAGTATAGGATTGTTAGCGGAAATCCAAGACTCTTTATATTGAGAAATAAAGAAGAATCATTTTAAAGAGTCTTATCTTTTTTTCATACATTAAATAGAAGCTAGCAAAAGCTAACTACTCGACCTTCGGGTATGAAGGGAATAAGAAACTGTACTTTGTGTAATTAAAGGAATATTCAGTTTTTAAGAGTAGATATTCATATTTTTTAAATAAAAGAAACTATCTATGTAATATACGGAATATTTAAAGTTTATAAGGGTGAAACGAGGTATAGGTGGTATGGATAAACAGAATACTAGGGTTGTTAGGGTTTTTATAGCAAGTCCATTTTTTAATGATGAACAACTTAACAGGGTAAAAAGGCTAGAAAGTGCGCTTAGTAACAATCCTTTTGTTGCAGATATTTTTTCAGCTATGTTCTATCAACATGAACGTTTAACTTTTGGATCTATGGAGTGGAGAACTGCAGTTTTTCATAATGATTTAAAATATTTAAGAAGAGCGGATGTAGTAGTGGCAATTCATGATTTCGTAGTGGTACGGCTTTTGAAATTGGTTACGCATATGCATTTCAAAAGCCTATTATTTTGATAAAAGAAAAAGAAAGCATACCTAATCTTATGTTAGTTGAAAGCTTACATGCCTATCTGACAAATGTAGAAGATATTGTGACGTATGATTTTATTCATATGCCACGTATTCCATATAAAAGGCAGCTGGAGTGAATTGAAGCAGCACAACATTCCTTTTGGTAACTATGCATTTTGCCGCTTTGTTTCCATTGCTGTTGCGAAGAAAGAAGCGCAAGACTTCTGGGGTCGGGGTGACAAGAGTGCTACGGTTTGTGTTGCAGATGTAGAAGTGAAAATAATGAATGATATGAGAGCAGGAACACAGGCTTTTATTGATGAGTTATATCATTTAGGTGCTAAGAAAGTTGGTTTATATGTTGGCCAAAATATGTATGCAACTTTTGGTATGGCAAATGTAAAAGCTGACTTTGTATGGATTCCTCGTTATGGTGGCAACAAACCAGCTTATCCATGCGATATTTGGCAATATACTGAAACAGGGAATGTACCTGAAATCGGTAAATGTGACCTTAATTCACTTATAGGTAATAAGTCACTGTCTTGGTTTACTGAATCAGCAACACAAGAAGTTGTACAAGCACCTATACAAAACATCATCCAAAGTTGGATTGTTTTCACAATTTAGATTTTCGTTATTCCCCACATACTGAATTCATAATGATATTCCGTTCTTTCGATACATATGCCGAATTCTAAATCATCACCAACTAATACAAAATCGGTATACCCAGTTAGAAATTTTGATATGGTTGTTAACTCTTCTAAATTATCGAATAATTCAGCAATGTTTAGCTTAACTGCTTCAATTTTACCATCCTTAGAGAAAAAGAATCTTCCTTGATTAAGTGGAAATTGAATAGTTTTAGCTATTTCTTTTAACAGTGCAATTGATAGTCTTCTGTTTTCTTCATAATCAGTGCTACCAAAAATTTTTATGTTTGAATTTTGTTCTAGCGTATTAAATAATTCTTTACAAAATAAATCATTAGATTCGGCATCCATAAATGAGTCCATAGAAACCGTAACAATATTAGAAAGTTCGTCTATCAGTTCTTTTCTACTAGTGTTTCTTTTTGCTTTCACTTTTAGAATTTCGATTCGGCTTTTATTCATATTACTCAAAATTTTTCACACCTTTAGTTTCTTCATTTTTTCCTTTTTTCTTGTATCCTTCAAAATTTTCCGGATAATGCCAATGGTGTTGATTATATCTTCCTTTTTCATTATCTGCAGTATGGAAATGGGAGTCTTTTACCATCTTATCTTCTCTAGGCTCAATTATATATACTTTTTTATTCTTAATATTAGAGTAGTCGCGAGTGAATACAGAATCGAAAAAGGTAATAGGATAGTGAAAAGAGATATTGATATACATATGTAGGGTCAATATCTCTTTTATAATCTTTTGTAAAATTATTGTAAATCTCAAATACAATACGTAATTAATATTGTATAATCCTAATGTAATGCATTTGTGATATACAAAGGGGGCCATGTATGATAATTTCTTTTAACTTTTAGCAGAGTCATGTCATTAATATGTTAGTTGGATAAACGGTATTTGCTATTCTTTTAAATAATTAGATTATGTGATAATACTTTAGTTTTTTTGTGATTAAGAAAAATGAAGAAAGGAAGTAATCATTTTATGGAAAAATTAAAGTTGTTAACATTTGAAAATATAGTAGAACCTCTTTTAAACGAAAGCGTATCATTTATATATTTTCCTATTGAATGGCTTGATATTGTAGAGATACATTATAAGACATTTTTATTAACGAGTAAGTTGAAACGGTTGAATGAAAGATTATATGATATGTTTTCTGATATATTATTTATTCAGCATAATCCATATGTATTAAATGAAAATACACCATGGATTGTATGTAAAGAACCTATTAGAAAAGAACAACTTGATTATATTTTTCAAAGTTGGTATGAGATTATTCATGATTGGAAACCGAATAAATTAATAGAATCACCAAAATATGAATGGCATTACGATTTAATTTCTAATTTAACAGTATTACATGATAATGAAGTATATTCTAAGTGGGTGCCCGCTTTAATTTCACATATTTTTTGTGAACGGCCTTTACAATTAGAAAACATACACGAAGAAGATATATATTTTTCTGCTCTTAGATCACAAAATATTTGTGAGGCTATGTCAGAGCCCGTTAAAGACGAAAAAACACAAGATTATTTCGCCTATGTATATCGGTTCGAATGTATAACGCGCGGAGGTGAGAATATTCCATTATTAAACGTCTCAATAGGAATTCGGAGATTTTATCAAGAATATAACCATCCAGATATTCCTTTGCTTTTGAGACGAAAACGAGGCATGATTTTAATTTCTACTCCAGAACTTGCATCGAATAATAAAAAAGTTCGGTTTGTAAAACTAAAAGTACAACAAGCTACAAACGGTATAAAGTGGATAAAGATATTTAGAAATTTAAAAGATGATTTTCATATAGGGGGAGAAGTTGAATTAGAGCATATTCTTCAATATCCGAAAGATTATATGCTAGGAGAAAATCTTAGGGTGTTACTTCCATACAATGAGAGAATATATAAAGTTCAAGGTACGAAAATAAAACCTGGTATAAAAGTAAAGGAAAGAGAGTATTTATTTAAAAGGTTTCAGCAAAAATTTACTGCTTTCACATTACTCCCAGAATGTAAAAAGGTGGCAACAAATAACGAAAATGAATTATTCCCATTAATTGCACCAAAAGGATTAGAAACGATAACGTTAGAAATATGGTCTAAAAAAATATCGTTGGAAGTTGAACAAGCGTTATTTGAAAGTAAAATTGTGTTAGCTCAAATCGGTGAGTCATCGTATGTATTAAATGCAGATTCTCCAGTATTGTTAAAAATAGTAAGATGTAATATTGAAAAAGTATTGCAAAATCCATATAGAATGCAATATTGCCAGAAATACAAATCAAATTTAGTAGAGGATGTTAGGAAAGCAGTCAATGTTACTGCAGGTGAGCGCAAGAATGCGACATTGGCGTTAATTGCAATGGAAGATTGTGATGGGCGTGAAAAAATTGATCCAAAGCAAATTGTTAGAGAAGGGTTTGCGCGTACAAACCGTATTTCAGCATTTATTAATTTATTTATAGGTCAAAGTGTATCTCGTAAAACTATTATACAGTGTATTTTTAACTTATTAGAACAAAGAGGGTTTATGAAACGTAGTTGGAATAAGATAAATTTAACTTGTACATATGTTAATTTATCAATTGAACGAATCTCGAAATTTGATTTCTTACCTATTATTTCACAAATAAAAGGAAAAGAAATTTCATATAAATTATACGGGAATACAAATTGGCAAACGATTGATCATTTATTATTAAATGTAAATAAACATAACGCCTTTTTACCACAACCTTCAAAAAGAAATGATATGGGAATTCAATTTAAACAATTTGTTTCTGAAACATTAACAGAAATTTTACAACATGCAAAAGAGCAAAATGAGCAAGTATATTTCATTATTGATGCAAATGTAAGGAAATATTGGATAAAAGAGTTGCAAAATAAAAAAATTGATATAGATACTTTCCCTGACATTGTTCCAGATGTGCTAAAGGTTCCAAACTTAAATGTTGTAAGAATAAATACATCTTTTGATGTACCAAAATACGGTGTGATAGAATGTGATGACGTACTGGATAGTACGGGGTTATATATAGATCAAAAAGGAATGTATTATAGCACTGGTGAGTATTCGTCTAATGGTAGTGAAACATTACATCGATATATACTTGAAATATTACCGCTAGGTGTAAAAGCTGTTGAAAGGAACTATATTGCCAAAATGGTACATTACATGTGCTGTAATTCAAGTATGCTTTTGGAAAAAAATATACACATGCCATATTCCGTGCATATGGCAAAAGTAATAAAAAGCTATATGACGGATATAGCTGCAAGAGAGTTTAAAGAGTTTGATGATGAACTGGATGTAGATATAACGAGAATAGAAAAGAAAGATTCAATTATTTTGCTTTGAAATATAATAGACAAATCCTTGCCATTATATTGGTCAGGATTTGTCATTTTTTCATGTAAATAAGGATATCTTTTGTCATGTATCTTCTTCTTTACATATTTACTTTATTTCCATACAGGATTAAGATGTTTTTTAGAAATAAAAAACTATATTATTTGGAAAAGCAATATGAATGAATTCAAAAGAAATTTGAAAGGAATGAGGAATTGTGAAGAAATTAGATGTGCTATTTATGCTATTGAGCGGCCTCTTTCCAGTTGCAGGAATTATGAAGCAAATCCCACTAGAACAATCTTTATATATTGGAGGCCTTTTATTTTTCACTAGTTTCGGTAGTTATTTTGCGAAAAAAATATATTCACGCATATGTAGTTGGATAGCATATGCGCCATTTATTACACTACTGTTAGTCATTTGGCATCAAGATATTTCAACAAGTTCAATCATAGCGAATGCAAAAATTGCTGCTTGTATCGCTTTAATTCCATGTTTATTCCGTTTTCGTACATATGGACTTACTTTCGGTTTATTCTCATTATGGGCCGCTTTACTTTGGGATATTAAAGAAGTGCAGTCGTTAGTCATACTTGAACGTATGTCGAGTTTAATGACAAGTAATTTCAAATATCTTATGCTTTTAGTTGGTGGACTTATATTAGGTGGATTAATTGCTATGTTATTACATCGTAAAGAAGAGGATAATAAAGAAAATACAACTTTATTTCAACAAAAAAAGAAACATAAAAAACGATCATTTAAGATTCCACTCCCAAGATTACCGAAATTTAAGTTAAAATTATTCAAGTTTGGTAGAAAAGTATCAAAACAAAAAACGCCTGAAAAAATACGTGAGCATAATTATGAAGAAGCAACTCCAGCTGCAACATATGAAATGGCAGAGCAAATGCATCAATATAAAGAGGAAACTGCTCAAGGACAAACGAGGATGGAACGTCGTAGAAATAGGTATAATGCATAATGAAGTTAAAAGCCCCTTAATGATTAATCAATTTTAAGAAAAATCATTAAGGGGTTTTTTATGTTATTAAAAATAGATTGCTAAGGTGAAATTTATAGCATACTCTAAAATTGAGGACTAAAATAAAATAATGGGAGGACAAAATGTTTATTATTACATATATTTCTGTCTGTATATTATTTTTAGTTAGCTTTTTACATGTTTATTGGGCTTTTGGAGGTAAGTGGGCGACAAATAGTGTCATTCCAACAAAAGCTGGAGAAAAGGCGTTTACACCAGGTACAGGGATGACATTGTTCATCGCGCTATTACTAAGTATGGCAGCGATAATTTTATTACAACAAACGAATATTGTTCATTTCGCATTTCCTAACATTATTGTTCAAATGGGATCATGGGTTTGTATGATTGTGTTTTTCATAAGAGTAATTGGTGAGTTTCATTATTTTGGTATTTTTAAACGCGAAAAAGATACGAATTTTGCTAGGATGGATACTGTTTTATTTATACCACTTTGTGCATTTCTATCTTTATCATTTTTACTCGCAATTATAACGTGAACAAAAAATAGTAGCAGCTTTTTTATATTAAATATAAACGTAAATTGGCAAGTGTAAAAGTGAAAAATCTAGTAGTAAATAAAAGGATGTAAGCGCCTTTTTATCGAATTATAGATTATTATGAAAGGCGGGTGCACGATGAAGTATGTAAAAGTCAGTATGAATGGCGGAAGTGAACACAAATTTTCGATGACTTTAGAAAGGTTTGAAGAACTTATTACAACAGAGAATGGACTATTAGAAAATAAATTAGTTAGTATTGAAAATGTAATGATTAATCCTACTAATATATCTTCTGTAGTTGAAAAAATTGGTGTACCAGCTAAGTTTATGGAAGCTTAAAAATCGGTACATAAAAAACATCCACGGGGGATGTTTTTTATGTATAAATATGTTCATTGTACAATTAATTTATAGTGATACTTGGGACAGGCACAAAAAATAAGTACAAGCATATATTAGATAGTGGGACAAGACCTTCGTGTCCTACTTAATACTCAGAAAAAACCTCTATCACATGAGAGCATCCGATTGCAGGGTGCTCTTTTTTATTCAGCTCTTTAACTTTCAATTTTAAACATATCTTTGATGCTCATAAATATTAAAAATAAAATAATAGCAAAAATTAAGTTAGATAAATAGAAATCTTGATGAAATAGTAATTCAAAGATGACATCAAAAGCATATAAAAAGGCGATAGTAGGTAATATACAAATAAATATAAATCTCCAATTTTTTAGATACTGTTTATAATTAGGAAATACTTTCTCCATAAACATAGCTCCTGTACTTTTTATTTTCTATATAATTATACATTTAAATAATGGGATTTTCAAAAGGTTATTTAGCATTTAAGAATTGTAGGGAAAGCTTTTGTTGAAACCGTATATAGCTGTAGCAATCTTTCTAATACATGGTTTGACTAAAAAAACTTTTAAAGAGTAACACTTAAATGATACACTATAATCTACGTTATTTTTGAAATGAATAGAGGGATTTATGTGATAAATAAAATTAAAAATGCTGTAGAGGATATGTACGAAGATGAAGCAAAACATTTACTTCAAAGTATTCTAATTCAGTTGAATTTATTAGAAGAAAACTATAGTGAAGATACTATTAAAAATTTGATGGATATTCCTAAGCAACTAACAAGTCATACATCTTATAAAAGAAATGTAAAAGAAAGCTCACATGTGCATATTGCTTTTGATGATTCAACTGCTGGAAGTTTAAAGCATATGCTGAATAAAGAAGAACGATTGGAAGAGATGGTTGTTGCTTTTTCTGAATTCTTTTCAATTGGGCCGATAAACAAGTTACATATAAATGAAGGGCAACTAGCAAGACAGGAATGGTTAGTAAACAACTTAACTACTTATGAAAATTATTTTGAAGAAGAGTATTTACCAAGGTTTTTAGAAACTATAGAAGAACTACACACCATACCTACTGAAATGCCTATTACAATTTGGAAAGCCGATAACGCACATGAACATGTAGGTCTATGTTTTGTAATGGTGCAATTAAAAGATAAGAAAAATATTCGCGTTATGAATACATCTGATGCAAGTAAAGAAATATTAAAACTAGAGTATGCGATTCGTGGAACTGGAGAGTTAGCACCTGAAAGTTTAGCTCTAATTCAAAAAAGTTTTGTGAAATTGCCGTATTTAACTGTAGAGAATCGTATGCAGTTTGAACATGAGTGGGATAGTCTATCGAAAAGTACGGAATTTTTAAGAGTTTGGACAGACAATGAAGTGCGTTCTGTACAAGAAGATTATTTTGATCAATTTATTATTGAATGCGCGAAAAGTATAGGTGCTGATCAAGAATTCCTAAAAGCCCCTAGAGTAATTGGTGAAGCGCTAGGTCATGTAGAGCAGTTAGTTGGCGATACGTTTTTAGAATATCGCTTAAAGGAATTAATTAAACAAGAAGTGTTTGAATTTGAAGGTTCGTTAGATGAAATGCGTTTTTATAGTGTGAAATTAAGAAAATAATACATCTATTCCGTTTATGAAGAAGTAAATACGAGCATTATTTTTGTTGAATTTAGGCTATACATAAGCTTCCTATAGAACGCTTATCACATATGAATATTAAAGGTACTGAATGAAAAGTAGGTGATTTGTTAATATGTATAACCAGCAGAATTATTCATATGATCAGGGGATGTATTATAATCCACAAAACTACGGGTATGAGCCTGTAAATGAAGTGAGAGATATGGAACAAGAAGATTATAGACCAGATGATGCGGAAGATGCTCCAACGTCACCACCACCATCTCAAGCTCCATCGTTACCATCCACATTTGCTGCTCCAGCACAACCAGGCAATATGAAATCATGGATGTGTAACTGTCTAGGAAGATGGGGCTTTTTACGTTTACATCGTCCAGGACCTTTCGGAAGAGACTTATGGTTCTTTCCGACTGAAGTGAGAAGAAACGGAGTATCAGGTTACACTTGGCAAGGTGGTCGTCGTCGTAAAGTAAGCTACCGCTATCAACAAATTAGTAATTTTATGTGCTTCGCATAAAGAAAAGTGAGTGAGTAGAAAGATTTTACTCACTCACTTTTTTATTTTTCAATATATGAAGTAAGATTTTTATTAAAAATTTATAATTTTCGCGTTTTTAATAGAGTATAATGCATATGTTGGTTGGTTTTCAAAAAAAAATGAGAGTGAGGGAATACAATGTCAATAAAAAATAAAGTTGGGCTAAGAATAGAGGATGGCATTAATTTAGCTTCAGCTCAGTTTAAAGAAGATGCATATGAAATTTATAAAGAATCTCGAAAAATGCAACCTATATTATTTGTAAATGAAGTTGAAATTGGTAAAGAATGGCTCATTACAAGATATGAAGATGCATTGCCTCTTTTAAAAGATAATCGGTTGAAAAAAGATGCGACAAATGTATTTCCTCAAGATACAACAAACATGTATCTTTCCGTTGACAATAGTGATCATTTAACGACGCACATGTTAAATTCAGATCCACCTAATCACAGTCGTTTACGATCTTTAGTTCAAAAAGCTTTTACACCAAAAATGATTACACAATTAGACGGAAGAATACAGAAAATAGCGGATGATTTAATAAGTGAGATAGAACGAAAAGGTACATTAAATCTTGTAGATGATTATTCATTCCCATTACCGATTATTGTAATAAGTGAGATGCTTGGAATTCCAAAAGAGGATCAAGAAAAATTTAGAATTTGGTCTCATGCTGTCATTGCATCGCCAGAAACACCTGAAGAAATAAAAGAAACTGAAGAACAATTATCTGAGTTTATTACATATCTTCAATATATAGTTGAGCTAAAAAGAAAAGATCCAAAAGAAGATTTGGTTAGTGCTCTTATCCTTGCGGAAAATGAAGGGCATAAACTTAGTGTTCCAGAGCTATATTCAATGATAATGCTATTAATTGTAGCAGGACATGAGACAACAGTGAATTTAATTACAAATACGGTATTAGCACTTCTTGAAAATCCAAATCAATTACAGTTATTAAAAGATAATCCAAAATTAATTGATTCTGCTATTGAAGAAGGGTTGCGTTATTATTCTCCAGTTGAGGTTACAACTGCAAGATGGGCAGCTGAACCTTTTCAAATTCACGATCGAACAATTGAAAAAGGGGATATGGTTGTCATTGCATTAGCTTCGGCAAACCGCGATGAAACAGTATTTGAGAACCCAGAAGTATTTGATATTACTCGGAAGAATAATCGTCATATTGCTTTTGGGCATGGTAGTCATTTCTGCCTTGGGGCCCCGCTTGCTAGGTTGGAAGCAAAGATTGCTATTACTACCTTGTTTAATCGAATGCCTGATTTGCAAATTAAAGGAAATCGTGAAGAAATTAAATGGCAAGGTAATTATTTAATGCGTTCTTTAGAGGAATTACCATTAACATTCTAGAATGTTTATGGTAAGACATGCATACATCGCAAATGCTTTACATAGAGTATGTATGTGTTATTTAAATTCGAAATGGAAGGGTGAAAACATCCCAATGATCAACTAATTCTATTTGTAAGAGATCTTCGTTAAAAAACGAAATATTCTTCTGAATAGGATTAGTCTGTACATTTATAGAAAAGGGATGTATTTCGCTCTGCGAATATATAGTCTTTTTATATGATTTGTGCTGCCTCCTGTTCAGAACATGAAATAGGGGGCTTTTTTATGTCGACAAATGTAGAAACGAAACAAAATACTGGGGTATCACAAGTATTGAAAAATCGGTTTGTGCAAGGGATTCTAGCATCAGCGTTATTTTTACAAGTAGGGATATGGGTTCGAAACTTTGCTGTATTACTATACGTTATGGAAATGACAAAAGGTGATGCTTTTGCTATTTCGATGATTTCAGTTGCGGAGTTTGCTCCAATTTTCATCTTTTCTTTTATTGGCGGAACATTTGCTGATAGATGGAAACCGAAGAAGACAATGATATGGTGTGAAACGCTAAGCTCTTTATCAGTATTTGCTGTATTAATTACCCTTATGTTTGGTACGTGGAGAATTGTGTTTTTTGTCACGCTTATTTCTGCAATCCTTTCGCAGTTTTCTCAGCCATCTGGCATGAAATTGTTTAAACAGCATTTATCGGCGGAGCAGATCCAATTAGCGATGTCTATATATCAAACAATATTTGCGATTTTTATGGTATTGGGGCCGATTCTTGGAACATTTATTTTTCATAGTTTTGGAATTTATATTTCCATTATCATAACAGGAATCGCTTTTTTACTGGCAGCAGCTGTGTTGTTATTTCTTCCGAAAGATCTTGAGAATGATAATGAGAAGAAAGAAATCACGCTACTACAGGAAATGCTTGACGGTATTAAATATGTGAAAAAGAAAAAAGCATTAACTTTGCTAGGGCTTTGTTTTATGGCAGCAGGACTAGGGATTGGTTTAATTCAGCCGTTAGGCATTTTTATCGTAACTGAGCAGTTAAGATTATCAAAAGAGAGTTTACAATGGTTACTAACAGTAAATGGTGCAGGAATGATTGTTGGCGGCGCTTTAGCGATGGTATTTGCAAAAAACGTTGCTCCGCAAAAAATGTTAATAATCGGTATGCTTGGTCAGGCAATTGGTATTGGTATTATAGGTTATTCCACAAATTTATGGGTAACACTCACAGCACAACTTTTTAGTGGTTTAGCTCTTCCATGTATCCAAATAGGTATTAATACGCTCATTATTCAAAATAGTGATACTGATTTTATCGGTCGTGTAAATGGTATTTTAAGTCCACTATTCACCGGTTCAATGGTAGTAACAATGAGTATTGCTGGTTCGTTAAAAGAAATGTTCACATTAAGTACGATGTATGAGGGCACAGCTCTATTATTTATTATTGGATTACTGTTTATTTTACCGATATATAATTTAAAGCCAGTAATAGCAATAGAAAATGAAATAAGTGATAAAGGAAGTGCTGTACAACATGAATCCTAATCCAAATGTTAAGTACCCTATTGAAGGAAATGAAAATGTCCATTTTATAAAAAATACAATAACAAAAGCTAATATACTCGTTGGAGACTATTCATATTATGATGCGAGAGATGGAGAAACATTTGAGGATCGTGTATTACATCATTATGAATTTCTTGGAGATCGCCTTATCATTGGAAAGTTTTGTTGTGTTGCAAATGGAGTTACCTTTATTATGAACGGAGCGAATCATCGGATGGATGGATTTTCGGCATACCCATTTAATATATTTGGAAATGGGTGGGAGAAATATACACCTAATTTGTCTGATTTACCTTACAAAGGTGATACAGTTATAGGAAATGACGTTTGGATTGGTATGGATACAACGATTATGCCCGGTATAAAAATAGGGGATGGTGCAATCATTGCAGCTAAATCTGTTGTGACTAGAGACGTCGCACCTTATACAATTGTTGGTGGAAACCCTGCAAATAAAATAAAGGAACGATTTACAAATACAATAATAGAAGAATTATTGCAAATTCAATGGTGGCATTTTGATATTGAAAAAATAACCGAAAATATAGATGCTATTGTACGAGGAGATATTGAACCTTTAAGAAAGCTAAAAAGGGGATAAAAAATGCATAACAAAGAGTATCATACCTCCGAATTTTGTTAATGATAATAGAACAAGGAGGTGTGATACTATGGCACAAGACGTTTTATGTGAAGTTAACAACTGTAAATTTTGGGAAAACGGCAATAAATGTAGTGCAGATGCAATTTATGTAGTAAGTCATAAAGGGAAACAAGCATCTACTACGGAAGAAACAGATTGCAAAACTTTTGATCCAGAATTATAAATTTTTGAAGGGTAGCCAAATCGTGGTTGCCCTTTTATTAATTATAGTATTGATAATAAATCTCATTTTCATTCATTGTTTTTAACTTTTCTTTTTATTTTTTCATATTTTCTTCATAAGTGATGTAATCCAGAGCAATTCATGTTCAATACGTGATTTACTAAATTCAATGACTTCTGTAATAAAAGATGAGCTAACTTGTAAAGATTGAATAGCAGTAAGCTGTTTATATAGTACGTCTTGGCGTATTGTTAAAATTTCTTTTCTAGCTTCGTAATCAAGTTTTTCAAATAGCGCGATACGCACAAGGAATTCAGCGTTATTTGTCGCAATCTTTTCGGGAAACTCTCTTAACATTTCATAAAAAATTTCTTCTCCTGTTTCAGTTATGTCGTACATATTTCGATTCGGCTTTCCGACTTGTTTATGTATTTGTTTAATTATAGCCCCCATATTTTCAAAGCGCCGAAGAGCGGGATACAGTGTATTATGGGGTTCAGCCGAGATACGTGTAAAAACGGGTCATAAGCTGTAATATATTTCTATTATTGGTTTTTTAGTTAAAAATATCTACCTCATGATTAACAAAAAGCTGATTACCTATGCGCTATAAATGAACTGCCCCCAATTGTTAAACAAAACCTAGCAATTGGGGGCAGTTCATAGTTATCATTTGACTCTTCTAGTGACTTTCTCAAGTAAAGCACCCTTTGGTTGAATAAGATTTATTCATTCCCATCAATCGCTTAATTGTTCTTATTTGTCCACGATGATTAATTTCGTCTTCCATAACGTGAAACCACAAGTAGTAATTATTATAAGGCACACCATTATCCCACTTGTTTTCCTCGAATAACCAGCTATCTTGTTTTGATTTCAGATATGTTAGTGTATTTTCTCTAACTTGTGATAATTCATGCTAAGCCGAAGTTTACCAATAAAATAAAAAAACAAAGTATGGAAATTAATGTAAAATAGTGATATGATTTAATTGAATATAAAGAAAAAGGAAACCTGTTTTTATCAGTGTTACCTTATCCAAGACTAAATTTTACCCATACATCATTTTTTTGATGTAGCTCTTGAAGATAAAAACTATTTAATTTTCAAGAAACAGTTATTAACTTAAAACTTATTATACGAGGAGGGTGTATCATGAAAAAAATATGCTTTGTATTAATTGTCGACGCTGGTATAAATTATGGTTCAATATTTTCCCTACCATTTTTAAGGAATCAGGATGATTTGAAGGGGTATTTTTCTAAGTATTACGATGTTTCAATTAATTATATTAGGGATAAAAACTCAGTTGACTATTTGGTAGTTCCCAAACCGTGTCCACCTTTTGATAATGAAAATAATCTTCCAATAATTGAAGTACCAGCAATCTTATTTATGGAAAAGGATTTTGAAAAAATAAAGGCTTATATAGACAATTATTTTTCTAATAACTCATAAAGAAAATAAAAGTACAGTAAAAAGAAGTCCGATAAAAAACGAGTGGCGTAGAAGATTTCTATTAATCATTCGTTTTTTATTATATTTACATATATTTTTTAAAAGAGGATTATAGACGTTCTGAAAAAAATTAATTATAACAAGAACAGTGTTCGTGCTACTATCTACGGTTATTTTTTGTACTAAGGACCCCTTTAACTAACAAGACAACAAAAAATAATTAACATATTCAGGGGATAATGTTGCAAAAAATATAAGGGCTTTCTCTTTGAGTTTTAGCTCTGAATAATAAGATAGTTAAATCACTAAATGGAGGAGAAAGTAATGACTAATTTATTGCGTAAACTAGCAAATGAAGAAATGGAAACCTCGTATACAGGCTATCGCAAATGAACTTGTACAACATATCGAGAAATGTAGTGAAGTAAATATCGTTGATGAGTTTGCTGCACCTTTGCCGGCTACTGTCATTTCCGATTTATTAGGAATTCCAACAACTGACCGTAAAAAATTAAAGCTTGGTCTGATATTTTATTTATGCCGTATAGTAAAGAAAAGTTTAATGATCTGGATACAGAAAAGGGAATGGCACTAAATGAATTTAAAGCATATCTTCTACCGATCGTTCAAGAAAAGAGATACCGTTTAACAGATGATATTATTTCGGATTTAATACGAGCTGAATATGAAGGTGAAAGATTGACCGATGAAGAAATCGTTACTTTTTCTTTAGGTTTATTAGCGGATTCACCTGGAACATATAAAAAATTAAGAGAAGAACCTAAATTAATTTCAAAAGCAATTGAGGAAGTATTACGCTATCGCTTTCCCGTTACATTAGCTAGGAGAATTACAGAGGACACAAATATATTTGGACATTTTATGAAAAAGGATCAAATAATTATTGCATGGGTAAGTGCAGCAAATTTAGATGAGAAAAAGTTTTCACAAGCCTCTAAATTTGATATACACCGAATAGGAAATGAAAAGCATTTGACATTTGGTAAGGGTGCTCACTTTTGCTTAGGGGCACTACTTGCACGTTTAGAAGCTGAGATTGCATTAAGAACTTTTATAAATGCCTTTGAAAAAATAGAGTTATCTCCCTCGTTTAATTTAGAAAAATGTCTATTGGAAAATGAACAGACGTTAAATTCCTTACCTCTTCTTTTGAAAACTAGGTAAATCGCTCAGCAAGGTACAAATTTACTGTACCTTGTTTTTTGTTTCTCAATTGTAAGTTTTCAGTTGATTATTTAGTATGAAGATGTGTGAACAAGAATGGAGGAGGACGCTTATGTTAACGTGTAATGGAAGTAAAACGTTTCAAACGTTTATTAAAGCTGTAACGGATTTAATGGATAGTAATTTATTAGAAAATCAAATTGTTTGTGCGATTGAAAAATTACTAGAAGACCTTTTAGAAAAGAAAACATGGCTTCCGTTAGAAAAACAGAAGGCGAATTCGGTTCAATACGCACGACACTTGTTATATGAAGATCCTTTTAATCGTTTTGAAGTATTAGCTCTTGTATGGAAAGATGGACAATCTACACCTTTACATGATCATGATGGTACATGGGGAGTAGAAGGCGTTTTTACAGGAAGGATAATGGTGCAGAACTTTATACAAACTAAGCAGCTTGAAAATTCCCTTGTTTATTTAACACATACAGGAAATCTTTATTTGGGAGAAGGAGAAACAGATAAAGTCATTCCACCAGCTGATTGTCATATTCTTGAAATAGCCGAAAATGAAAGCGTTGTCACTATTCATATTTACGGAAAACGTTTAGAAAAGTTTAAAATATATGTCCCAACTGAAGAAAAGAATGTGTACATGTGTGAGACAAAATATATTAGTTATAGTTCATAGATTAAAATCAAAAGCTTTTCTTTAAAAGAAAAGCTTTTGATTTTATTTTTAATTATTTCTTGACCTGAAACGCTTTTCATAAATTATAAATAAGGAGTACTTCACGAAATCAGTATGAAAACGATACCTTTCGTTTAATATAAATTCGTGTATATATAGAAAGTGGTGAAGAAATAATGAAATTAATCGCAATTGATTTAGATGGAACTCTTCTTTCGGGCAATAAAATGATTAGTAAAGAGAATGCAGAAGCGATTCGAAAATGTCAGGAAGCAGGGCATGTGGTAGCAATTTGTACAGGACGTTCTATCGTCGACATTGAACGATTATTGTTAGAAGTTAATTTAGAGTGTCCAATTATTGCAGAGAACGGTGCCCTTATATATAAAGATAAAAAAATGATGAAACGATATCCAATTCAAAATATGCAAGCACTTGAGATTGTGAACTATCTTGAAGAGAATGGTTTATATTATCAGCTTTATACTGACAAAGGTGTGTATGTACCGGATTATGGAGTAGAGAGCGTACGTAATGAAATAGAATATGTGAAGAATTCAAAAGAAAATTTCGACTTGAGAGAATTAGAAACGATTGCAGCATTATACCTTGAACATACAGCATTTCTTAGTGCAGAAAGTTGTAAACCAATTGTAGAAACAGATATACATGTGCATAAGCTTTTACCATTTTCTTATGACATAGAAAAATTAAAAAAGTTAAAAGAAACATTTCTGCATAATACGGATTTAGCAATTACATCTTCATATTGGCATAATTTAGAGATTAACCATCGAGATGCCCAAAAAGGAAATGGTTTATATACTTTAGCAGAACATCTAAATATTCCAGTTGAAAATACTGTAGCGATAGGTGATGGGCTAAACGATGTATCTATGATGGAAAAAGCAAACATATCAATTGCAATGGGGAACGCAGTCGAAGAAATAAAAGCAATGTGTAAATATGAAACTTTATCAAATGAAGAACATGGCGTTGCACATGCTTTATATAAATATGTAATGTAATATAAAAAGAAAAAAAGAATCTAAATAGATTCTTTTTTTCTTTTTATTAGGGGTAAGGTATTCTATGAGATTCATAGAAGCCTTATTACTTTTTATTATATAGAATATATTGGAATAAATGTTTATATTTTTCATAATAATTGTGAATATTTTATGAACTTTATATGTTGTGTATTTTTATACTGCTCCAAACGATGTGTATAACGGTAGTTTAATAATTAAATGTATACATGAGCTCACGCGTTAGGATGCTTATTAAATTAGATGATGAACAAAACACATACTGATTAAAGGTTCGTTTTACACGTTTATTCTTTTCTTTTTTAATTGAAAAATAAAATTTGTTCGAATAATTATTCTACAGCTATATACCTAAAGGCACATTCTTCGTATAATGGAGAAGTATAAAATTTGAATTTGTATTAATTTTACATATTGAGGTGAAAAAAGAATGAATGCGCGGCTAATGGAACTTATTGATGTGAGTACAATAGAAACCATGGCAGAACAATTTTATCAATTAACCAACATATCACATCAACTTCTTGATGCTGAAAAAGAATGTATATTTTCTTTCGGAATAAATGAGACGAAAATATGTAAACTTCCCAAAATTGAAATCCCCATTTTTTTATACAATCAACATTTAGGATCATTTGTAGTATGGTCAAACAAAAGTGAAATTTTTAATTGTCAAAAATATTTCGAAATGCTTTCAAATCTAATTATAGATGGGACAACAAAAGTATTTCAACGTAAAAATACAACATTGCTCTCTCAAAAAGAAGAGGAATTACACACGATTTTACAAAATATGCCCGTTATGGTTGATGCGCTTGATTATAATGGAGATTTTGTTCTGTGGAATCGTGAGTGTGAAATTGTAACAGGTTATACCGCTGAGGAAATAATCGGGAATCCACATGCACTTCAATTATTGTATCCTGATCATGATTATCGTCACCAAATACAAACGAAATTTTTAACTTGTGGAAAAAATTTCAGAGATTGGGAAATGCACTTAACATGTAAAAACGGTGAAATCAAAACAATTATGTGGTCCAATATTTCAGAACAGTTTCCTGTAACAGGATATAGCTACTGGGCTGTTGGTGTAGATATTACTCATTTAAAGGCGATAGAAGAGCAATTAAAACAACAAACGTCTGAATTGGAATTAATTTTTAAGGCTTTACCGGATTTATGTTTCTTAACAGAAGATGATGGCACAATTATAGATTATAAAGCAGGATCACCTACAAAATTTTACGTACCGGCAGAAGCTTTTATGGGAAAAAAGTTTTTCGAAGTATTACCATCGCCAGTGGCGCAGCAGTTTCAGGAAGCTATTTGTCAAGTGCAAGAAAAAGGAACGAATGTAATTGTCGAATACCCACTTACAATCAATGGTAGTATCGATTTCTTTGAAGCTAGATGCTTACCATTATTACATGATAAAATTATGATTATTGTACGTGATATTACAGAGCGAAAAAAGACAGAAGAATTGCTAAATAAATCAGATACACTTGCAGCAATCGGTCAATTAGCAGCTGGTGTTGCTCATGAAGTGAGGAACCCATTAACAGTTATTAAAGGATTTATACAGTTATTCCAAATTAATAAAGAAGATCAAGAAAAATATTTTGATTTAATGCTTTCTGAAATTGAAAGGATAGAAGCGATTCTGCAAGAGTTTTTATCAATTGCTAAAACCGATGAAATAAATACAGAACAAAAAAATATTTATCAAATTTATAAAAATGTCGTTTCGTTAATGAATACAAAAGCAATTATGACGAATATTCAAGTAGAATTATATGCAGACACCAAAGATATAAGTATTGAATGCTCAGAAAATCAATTGAAACAAGTGTTTATTAATATTTTGCAAAATTCAATCGAATCTATGCCAAATGGTGGAAAAATTACAATTCATATAAAAGAGATTAACGATGAAGGTGTTATTATCCATGTAATTGATGAAGGAATTGGGATACCTGAAGAAAGAATTAAGAGATTAGGTGAGCCGTTTTATAGTACGAAAGAAAAAGGTACTGGTATTGGATTAATGTTAAGTTATAAAATCATTGAAAGTCATCAAGGGAAAATAAGTATTATGAGTGAGGTTGGTGTCGGGACAACAGTAACGATATATTTGCCGAAAGCTCAAATCAAAAAATCTCTATCAAATTATGATGATAGATTGGAATCAATGCGTCCCATTATTAATTCTTAAATTACTAAATACCCAATAACCAAAAGCTTAGTTTTTGGTTATTGGGTATTTTTACATTTAATTTAGTAAACTTTACCTTTTCTTTAGATTTGTTTTAATTTCTATTAAGTTTTAAATATTATATTAATATTTGTGAAAGGTAATGCATGGAATTTTTACGTTACTTTTCATATATAAAACAAGCAGTATTTGAAATATTGTAAGGAGGAGATTAAGACGAAGTGAAAAAACGAGACAAAACAACAGGTAGAGCAATACCGACGCGGTTAAATATTTTATTTTTTTGTGTATTTTTATTATTTTCTGCCATGATTATACAATTAGGTAAAGTACAAATTATCGATGGAGAAACATATAAAAATGAAGTAGCGAAAAAAGAAAATGCGACCGTAAGTCTTTCTGTCCCGCGCGGAAAAATATTTGATCGAGAAGGAAATCCAGTAGTTGATAATAAATCTTTACGTACAATTACATATACAAAGATGAAAGGGGTAAAATCTGAAGAAATATTAAAAACGGCAAGACAACTTGCAGACATAATTGAAATGCCGCAAGAAGATATAGATAAGCTAACTGAGACGGATAAGAAAGATTTTTGGATGCAATTAAATCCGAAACTTACCGAAAAGTTAGTATCTAAAAAAGAAATAAATCAGTTCAGAGATAAAGATATTACCGGAAAAAATTTAGATAAAAAAATAGAAGAGTTAAAAAGGAAGCGTGTAACAGATAAAAATCTTCAGGAATTAACAGATAAAGATATAAAAGTGTTAGCTATTAAAAGTAAGATGACTTCTGGTTATCAAATGGCTCCTCAAATTATTAAAAAAGATGTTAGTGAAAAGGAATTTACTATAATTAGTGAAGGTTTAGCAAATCTCCCAGGTGTAGACGTATCGGTTGATTGGGAGAGAGTGTATGTAAATGATGGATTATTTCGATCCGTTCTTGGAAATGTTTCTAATGCCGATGAAGGATTACCAAGTGAACGATTAGATTACTACTTGGTACGTGATTATAGCCGAAATGATAGGATTGGAAAAAGTTATATCGAGCAGCAATATGAAGATGTACTTCATGGGACAAAAAAAGAAGTAAGAAGCGTAGCTGATAAACAAGGTAATACAATGAGAACAGAAACCGTTTCTGAGGGAAAGAGCGGTAAGAATTTAACTTTAACAATAGATATGGAATTACAGAAAAAAGTAGAAGAAAGTATTGAAAAAATATTAAAGGCATATAAAGGGTCAGAATCCATGTTGGACCGTGCTTTCGTTGTGATGATGAATCCGAAAAACGGACAAGTATTATCCATGGCTGGGAAAAGACTTGTAGAAAAAGACGGAAAAACAGAAGTTGAAGACTATGCATTAGGCACAATGACTAGTTCATATGAGCTTGGATCAACAGTGAAAGGTGCGACAGTTTTAACTGGATTTGAAACGAAAGCTATAACTCCAGGTACATATTTTTATGATGCGCCAATGAAGTTTAAAGGAACTAAGGAAAAAAAGTCTTGGAAAGAGTTTGGGAATATTGATGATTTAAGAGCGTTACAAGTCTCTTCAAACGTTTATATGTTCCATACAGCATTAAAAATTGCAAGTGTGGATTATGTGAAAAATAGTTCATTAAACATTAAGCAGGAGTACTTTGATAAAATGAGGTATTATTTCAGGCAATTTGGATTAGGTGTTCCAACGGGTATCGATTTACCGAATGAAACAGCTGGACAAATTGGTAAGAAAGATAATCAACCTGGTTTTTTATTAGATTACTCAATTGGCCAGTATGACACGTATACACCACTTCAGCTCGTACAGTATATTTCAACAATCGCAAACGGTGGATATCGAATGAAGCCACAAATTGTTCAAGAGGTAAGAGAGCAAACGTCGCAAAAAGATGAGATTGGTAAAGTGGTGCATGCAGTAGAACCAATCGTTTTAAATAAGATAGATATGAAAGAGGAATATATAAATCAAGTAAAAGAGGGATTTAGAAGGGTATTCCAAGAAGGGGATGGAACAGGAGTAAGGGCGTTCCAAAAAGCAACTTATAAACCAGCAGGTAAAACAGGAACAGCACAGACAGTTTACGGTGGAGAAAGTGATATTGGAAGAAATGAAAAGGGTGAGAGAAGAGAATGTTATAATTTAACGTTAGCAGGATATGCGCCATATGATAATCCTGAAGTAGCGTTCTCTGTGGTTGTACCGTGGGTTATTAATGATAAATCTGGTATTAACTCTGATATTGGAAAAGAAGTTTTAGATGCTTATTTTGAATTGAAAAATAAGCGATTGACTGGAGAAACTATAAAAATAGATAGCTCTCAAGAAGGTTAATACATATGAAATAGTATAGAAACTAGAGTCTTCTTATTTGGGAATAGATTCAAAATGGGTGATAGAGAGGTAAAATTATGCTATCAATTATTCACGCTTTATAAAATAAATCATATATTGATAGCATAGGACAAGCTGAAAAGCTTATTCTAACCTCACAGAACACTCCTTATCACGGTTTGGCATCTACTTATGTAGATGCCTTTTTTAATTTAATCACTAACAATTATTTATCAACCTAAAGTAGCAAGCATATTAGGACTATTCGGTGAAGATTGACGGTAATAATTACAGTATGCTTAATAAGTGAATTGAAATGTAAGGAGTGAGAAATAAGTGCTAAATATTTTAGTGGTTAATTTTCCAGCAGAGGGACATATAAATCCTACATTAAGTTTAGTCAAAGCCTATACTGAACGGGGTGATCACGTACATTATATTACGACAGAACAATTTAAAGATAGAATTGAAGATTTGGGAGCTACTGTATATACACATCCAGATTTATTAAAGGAGATTTCTATTGATTCTGAAACTCCAGATGGGCTGAATTCTTTCTTTCGTGTACATGTTCAAACTTCTTTATATATATTAGAAATTACGAAACAATTATGCGAAAACATACATTTTGATTTCGTAATTTATGATATATTTGGCGCTGGGGAGTTAGTAAAGGAATATTTACAAATTCCAGGTATAGTTTCTTCTCCTATATTTTTAATTCCTCCAAAATTTTTGGAGACATTACCTTTTCATCCAAATGCAAAAATACCATTCGAACCTGATGAAATTTCTGAACAGTTACTATATGAAATGGAACATGAATTTGGAGTAAGGCCTAAAAATAATCTTCAATTTATGCATAACAAGGGAGATATTACTCTTGTGTACACAAGTCGTTATTTTCAACCTAATAGCGATTTGTTTGGAAGAAATAACATTTTTATTGGGCCGAGTATTTTAAGGCGTAAAACAAATGTAGAGTTTCCACTTGAATTGCTTAAAGGTAAGAAGGTTATATATATTTCAATGGGAACACTGCTTGAAGGGCTTGAACCATTCTTTAATATGTGCATTGATACTTTCTCGGATTTTGATGGAATAGTTGTAATGGCAATTGGTGATAGAAATGATCGTTCAAAAATCAAGAAGGCGCCAGACAATTTTATAATTGCTTCATACGTACCCCAATCAGAAATATTAAGTGAAGCAGATGTTTTTATTACACATGGCGGCATGAACAGCGTACACGATGCTATTTATTTGAATGTCCCATTCGTCATCATTCCACATGATAAAGACCAGCCAATGATAGCGCAAAGATTAACTGAACTTGAAGCTGCACATCGGATATTGAAAGAGAATGTTAATGTGCAAACGTTAAAAGAAGCGGTAACAGATGTTCTTTCAAACAAAAAGTATAAGCATGGTATACGAAAACTGAATGATAGTTTTTTAGAATGTGGTGGTTCAAAAGAAGCAATTGCAGTGATTACATCTCTTTTAAAAAAATAGTTTAGACAATATAAAAGCATAGAGGCTCAACCTTTATGCTTTTATATTATTATCCTGCAAACTGTACAGCAGTATTTGCATGTAAAAAAGCAGTATCAAAAACAGGAACAGTAAGGTCGTTTTGGGAAATGAGCAATGGTATTTCAGTGCAACCTAGTAGTATACCTTCTGCGCCATTTTGAATTAATGATTTTGTAATTTGTAATAGCTTTTCTTTTGATGTTTCTGAAATAATTCCTTTACTTAATTCATTTAAAATAACATGATGAATAAAATTTCTTTCCTCTTTATTTGGAATAATTGTCTCAATGTTATAGTTCGCTAGACGTGATTTATAGAAGTCTTGTTCCATCGTTTGTTTCGTTCCTAATAGTCCGATCCGTTTTATATTCTGCTCTACCATTTCTTTAGCACTTACATCACCAATGTGAAGAAGTGGAATAGATATTGCTTGTTCTACTTCTTCAGCAAATAAATGGACTGTATTGGAACACATTAATAAACATTCAGCCCCGGATTTTTCAACCTTTTTTGCAACTGTAACTAATTCATTTTTCACTTCTTCATATTGATGATTTTGTAATAAAGTAGTTACCTCGCCAAAGTCCATACTATATAAAACCAGCTTTGCATTTTGATCATATTGAGAGAGTGTAAGTGTATTGATATGTTTGTAATATAATGATGTAGATTCCCAACTTAGGCCACCAATTAAACCGATTACTTTCATCGTACATTCCTCCCGTAACTATTTTAATTTATTATTTCATAATTCCGATAAGAATACAATGATTTAAATGTACTGTTAAACGAAAAATAAAAATAATTAGAAAAGTGTTGAAATTTATTCTTCTTAGTGCCATAATACGAATTACAAATTAATACTTATCCAGAGAGGTGGAGGGAACGGCCCTATGAAACCTCAGCAACCCCTATGTAAATATACTATAGGAAGGTGCTAATTCCGCAGAGGACACGTGTGTGTTTTGGAAGATAAGAGGATTCTTGAATGTGAAAGAAAATGACCTCTTATGTAAGAGGTCATTTTTTTGTTATATAGAAAGGGAGTGTCAATGCATAATTCATTTTCAAAATAAATATAGAGTAATAAAAGTTGACTTATATGAGAGGGGAATTGTTATGAATAAATTATCAACAAAGTTAGTAGTAGCAATCGGAATTGGAGCAGCATTATACGGGATATTAGGACTTTGGGGATTTTCTATTGCACCAAATACGTTTATAAAACCTGCATTAGCTATTTTAACCGTTTTTGGAGCTTTATTTGGTCCAGTGGCAGGGCTGTTAATAGGACTTATCGGTCATACCGTAACAGATACAATTGCCGGCTGGGGTATTTGGTGGGGCTGGGTTATTAGTTCAGGCATTATCGGTTTTGCAATGGGGCTCATTCAAAAAAGAGTTGGCTTTAGTGTGAAAAACGGGACGTATAATAAAGGCGATATCTCTTATTTAGCCATTACGGGATTAATTGGTATCGTCATTGCTATTATATTTGCTGGAGCGTTCGATATTATTGTCATGGGAGAACCGTTTGACAAAATTGTAATACAAGTATTAGGTGCAACAATTGCGGATGTTATTGTATTTTTAGTTCTTGGATTGCCAATTACAATAGGTCTAGCTAAGTCAAATAAGAAACATACACATTTAAAAATTGAAAAGTAGGGATGTTAACATGCAACCAATTATTTCTTTTGAACAATTTAGTTTTCAATATAAGCATGCGGCACAGCCTACTATAAAAGACATTACGTTTCATATTTATCCTGGGGAAAAAGTATTAATTGCTGGGCGTAGTGGTTCAGGGAAATCAACGTTAGCTCATTGTATCAATGGGCTAATCCCATTTTCTTATGAAGGAATGAGTGCCGGTAATATATTAATTGATGGAAAAGATCCGAGGAAAGGGAGTATTTTTGAACAGAGTAAACAGGTAGGAACAATTTTGCAAGATCAAGATGCACAATTTATTGGGCTTACAGTAGAAGAAGATGTGGCTTTTTATTTAGAAAATGAATGTGTAAATCAAGAGGATATGAAAAAGATTGTTTCAGAATCATTAAACAAGGTAAAGATGCACATTTTACATAAACAAAGTCCGCATGAATTATCAGGAGGGCAAAAACAAACTGTGTCGTTAGCAGGTCTGCTAACGACAAATGCCGATATATTATTATTTGATGAACCTTTAGCGAATTTAGATCCAGTAAGTAGCTTACATACAATAGAACTTATTAAAGATATACATAAACAATATAATAAAACAATTGTAATTATTGAACATCGAATAGAAGAAATGTTAAATCTGGATTTAGATAAAATTATTTTAATGGATGAAGGGGAAATCGTTGAGATAGGAACACCAGAAGAGATTTTAGCCTCAAATATATTACCTTCTATTGGCTTAAGGGAACCTATGTACATGGAAGCATTAAAGAGATTACAGTTTGATAGTAAGAATGAGGTAATATACCCTCTTGAAAATCTTCAAAGAGAAAGTGTTCGTAGCGCAATAAATGAGTGGATGGAGAAGCAAGTTTTTTATAAAAACACTCCTAAAAACAAAGAAATATTGAAAGTAGAAAATTTATCGTTCTCCTATTCTAATAAACAAAAAGTATTAGATAATGTAAATTTCTCTATAAAAGAAGGGGAAATTGTTGCACTTTTAGGTCATAATGGTGCCGGAAAATCAACACTCGCTCATAGTTTGATAGGTATAAACAAAACAAATAATGATAGGATTTTATTTAATGGAATAAATATTAATACTTGGTCTATTCGTAAACGTGGAGAGATTATATCATATGTCATGCAAAATCCAAATCATATGATTACACAGCCTACTGTTATAGAAGAGGTTTCATTCACATTAAAATTAAAAAAGGTATCAAAGGAAGAAATTAAGCTTAGAGCGGAAGAAACGTTAAAAATTTGTGGCTTGTATCCATTTCGAAATTGGCCAATCCAGGCATTAAGTTATGGACAAAAAAAGAGAGTAACGATTGCATCTGTACTAACAACAAATCCGAAACTTATCATTTTAGATGAGCCGACAGCGGGACAAGATTATTATCATTATAAACAGTTTATGACATTTATTAGAGAACTAGCTGCAAAGGGAATATCTTTTATTTTTATTACACACGATATGAATCTTGCATTAGAATATGCAGACAGGGCGATAGTTCTACATGAAGGAGAAATTATTGCGAATAATACCGCGTCTACTGTATTAGGAAATCTAGAAACGTTACAAAGGGCGAACTTAAGGGAGAGTTCTTTATTCAAACTCGTTAAATTTAGTGGTATTGCAAATCCTGAAAGGTTTATAGAACTTTATTTTAATGTTATGAGGAGGGAGGAAGGTGTATAGTACATATTTTCACCGTATGGATGGAGCAGTGAAATTGTTGTTATTTATTTTTTGTATGACGCTTACTTTTTTATTTTTTGATTTTCGCGTATTGCTATTTGTATTTATAATTGGATGTATTGGACTCCTGGTTGCTAAAATTCCATTTCGTAAAATTTTTATTGTTTTTACTGTTATATTTACATTTAGTTTATTAAATTCTGTCATGATCTTATTTATTACACCAACCCATGGATCTGAATTAACCGAATCATATACTTCATTTCTACATATTGGATATGCAACAATTACTTATGAAACATTATTTTATGCAGCTACACTTTCATTAAAGTATTTTACGTTATTACCATTTACACTTATTTTTATTTATACGACTGATCCAAGCGGATTTGTGAGTAGCCTAAGTAAATTTCGAATTCATTATAAGATTACTTATGCGATAAATATTGCATTACGTTATATACCTGATATTCAGTCTGAATATCAAATTATTAAATATGCGCAAGAGGCGAGAGGAGTAGCATTTGAAAAAGGAGAAGCAAGTTTATGGATTCGTATGAAAAACCGTGTCTTAATTTTCTGGCCTTTAATTATTCACTCTCTAAATAGAATTGATATAGTTTCAAATGCAATGGATTTAAGAGGGTTTGGAAAGAAGGATACACGTACGTGGTTTTATACAAATAAAGCGAAAAGAGGAGATTTTGTTGCTTTATTTATAGGTGTTTTTATTTTAATTGTTGCTGTGTATTTAAAGTTACATGTATTTCAAAACTTTTGGTATCCATTTTAAAGCACTCTCAAATGAGTGCTTTACTTATTTTTATATAGACATGCTCAAAAAAGGGATATTTACATAATGTATAATACGAACCAGTTAAAATGATCAACTACCTATTAGTTTTCAAACCAAAAGGAGGAGAAAATATGAGTTACGGTGGTTCTTGTGGTTTTGGTGGAGGTTTCGCTTTATTAGTTGTGTTATTCATTTTGTTAATTATCGTTGGATGCAGCTGCTGGGGCGGAGGATACTAATTTCTAATTAGTCTCCACAAATGTAAACTTACAAAACATAGAAGATACTTATGTATCGAAACAAATAAAAAAGGAGCAACTATGCTCCTTTTTTATTTGTTTTTAGATGAGTTCATATTATATTTCGGTAATGTAATTGTCAAAGTTGTACCTTTATTAATAACGCTTCGGATTTTCAAATTACCTTGCATCGTTTCAATAATTTTAACAGCAACCATTGTGCCTAAACCTGTACCCTTCGTTTTTGTACTAAAATACGGTTCACCAAATCGATTTATTTGCTCTTGTGACATACCAATTCCGCTATCCTCAATTCGTATGATAACCTTATTATTACTAATAGATGAGGAGATATTTAAAGTACCACCATTAGGCATTGCTTCAATACCATTTTTTATTAAGTTTAAAAAACATTGTTGAAAGTGCTGTTTATTACCAACAATTGTTGCCGTAGAGAAATCTTTTGTAATATGTATTGTATTCATATTACATAAAGGTAAGATCATGTTAATAACTCGATTTAACTCTTGTTCTACTGAAATATGATCTAATTTTTCTGAAGCAGGTTTGGCAAACGTTAAATAATCATCAATAATTCCTTGGGCACGATGTAACTCTTCAAGTATATGTTCAATATACTCGTCTCTTGATTCTGGAGTTAAATTTGGTGTTTTTAAAAGTTGAGTAAATCCTTTTACGACAGTTAATGGATTTCTTACCTCGTGCGATATACTAGCAGCAAGCTGGCTAACAATCTCCATTTTTTCCATTTTGATTAACTTCGATCGCATACATACTGCATCTTTTAAAACTTCATTAAAATAAATTACAAATAACATTAAAGTAGTTGGTAATATTATGAAATAAATGATGTATAAATTATTTACTTCAAAATCTGATAAGGTTAATACAATTACAGTTGTAAATATTGCTAGAAAAAATGTTAAAAACATTCCGTAAGCTACTTTAACTTTTCTATTATACTTATTAAATTTTGCGGATGCGAACGCTGTAATGATAAACATTGTGCCATAAACTAATATTGTTAACATACTAAATCCATAAAATGAAAACCTTGTAATTAATAAGATGGCAAGCAATATTATACCAACAGGGAAGCCTCCATAAAGCGTACCTATAATAACTGGTATTTGTCTTAAATCATGAATACAATTTTCATCCATATAGATAGGATAACGCATACATAAAATAAGAGGGATACTCGTACAAAGTATAATAAGTAGTTTTTTATATTTCTTTAAATTGCGCCCGCTATCATATATAAAATAAAAAATAAATATACTACTTAAAATGTAAAGAAGATTATTTAATACGTTTTGATTAATATAAACAAAGTTCATAATATTTGCCCCGTTATTTTGAATTTCCATTTCAAATATATTATACATGATTATAGTAGAAACTTTTTGCTTTTAATAATATAAGTTTATATCTTTTTAGCATTAGCCACGTTTAGCCATTCTTCATAAAATGCTTCAACCGATGCATATCGTTCAATTCTGTTTTCATTTACAGCACGATACGCTATTTCATATAAATCTTTACTTGCTTCCCATTTTGTAAAGGAGCGATCTTTTCCACCGCCCAAGAGAGCAAAAGCCATTGCCCCCATATTAAATACATTTGTCCTTGCGTCAATCATTGCATGTAGCTCGAATTCTTCAGGAGACATAAAACGAGAGGAACCCCATAATCTTCCCATTTTATTCACATATGGTTTTTTAGAATATAAATCAATATCACAAATCTTCGTCTCATTTGTTTGAAAATTATATAAAATACTACCGTCATAAAAATCTATTGCTACATAGTTGTTCTTTTCGACAAATGTATGGAAAGAAAAAATGGAATGTAATGATTGAATTCGTTCCATAACTGATAAATGCTTAAATTTATAAAATGGAGAGCTTGGATTAGTATATTTTTCAGGAGGCGGGAAACTCCAATGCGAATGAAGACATTCACCATCAAACCAATCAAAAATTAGTACATATCCAGAGTGAACTGGATAATGTTCAATTAGTTTTATAAGCGAGTCATGCTTTAATTCTTCGTATAGGGAAGCTGATTTTTTTAATCTTTCAATAGCGTCTTTCATTGTTCCTTCATATGCAAGTGTTTGTGCCCCTGCATATTTAATAAATTTCTTACGCCCATCTTTTTCTACACCGAAAGATAGATTGCCTGAATCTTGCTGGTCAAAAACCGCAAATACGTTTCCTAATTTCAATAGCCAATCAAAATTATGATGCTCTTTTAACCGGAATGTAACTTGATTCAACTGAATTTCAACTGGATAATCTTTCATAATATACCTCGCATTTATTATAATAAAGTTGTATATTTCAGTATTCGACATATTTTTTGAAAATCCTATGTTAAACACATGAAATTTTATAAATATAATAATAATTAATTATAAGAAGGTGAATAAAATGGCACAACAAATCGTTATTAAACCGTATGAAAAAGAATGGTATGAAGAGTATGTAATAGAAAAAGAGAAATTTATTTCTTTATTCGGAGAAGATTGTATTGCTATTGAACATATAGGAAGTACGTCTGTACAGGGATTAGGTGCGAAACCATTAATTGATATGATGATTGGTGTAACTGATTTGAAAGTTACAGAAACGTGGATTGAAGCCCTGTTAAAAATTGGATATGAGTATATTCCAAAAGAAACCCCTAATTGGCGTTTTTTTAGAAAGGGCAAATGGAGGGCAGGCACCCACCATTTACATGTTTATATTTATAATAGTGAGGAGTGGCAGAATAACATTTTATTTCGTGATTTTCTTAGAGAACATAAATGGGCACAAAAAGAATATAGAGAATTAAAAGAGAAACTTGCTGCTACATATCCTTTTGATCGTGCTTCATACACAAATGCAAAAGCACCGTTTATTCAAAAAATAATAAAATTAGCTAAAAATAATCACTAGAAAATTCAAGTGATCTTTAAATTCTCATTTTATTTTAATCTTTCTCTCATGTTCCTTTCTTTTTCATTTGATATTCTGCTTGTTACAGAAGGTTTATAAGGAAGGAGCTTGAATGAATTGGAGAAGATACTAAGAAATAAATATATTCATTTGTATGTTAAAATTATAGGCATTACTATTATTTTTTGTAGTATAGTATTGTTATTTATTAATGTAATATACGGCAACGTATTAAATATGAAATGGTTAAATAAGAAATTAGGTTCTTTCGGTGAATACGGGGCAATTTTAGCTGCATCGTTATGGATTTTACGTCATATATGGTTATTTTTAAAAAAGAAAAATATAATTGGATTTAAATTGATGAAGAATGTATATCTTTTTATTAAAAAGTTTCACGTATTAATTGGATATACTGTATTAGCGGTATCAATTACTCACGGCATTTATTTTTTATTAAAAGGAAGTCGGCATTTGCTTATATTTTATAGTGGTATATTCTCTCTTTTCATTTTAATCATACTAGGAATCGTTGGATTTCTCTTACAGAAACATAATAAAAAAACAAACTTGATATTGTATAGAAAAGCACATCAAATCATTGCAATTATATTTGGGATAGGATTACTCATTCATTTAACTGTATAGGAGGAATTACTGTTGCAACGCATATTAATTATTGAGGATGAGGAAAGTTTAGCTGATTTTTTAGAATTAGAATTAAAGTATGAAGGATATAAGGTAGACATTCAGTTTGATGGAAGGAAGGGATTAGAGGCCGCGCTTGAAACAAATTATGATCTTATTTTACTTGATTTAATGCTGCCTGGGTTAAATGGACTAGAAGTGTGTCGTAGATTAAGGGCAACTAAAAATACACCTATTATTATGTTGACTGCACGCGATAGTATTATGGATCGTGTGACAGGATTAGATAGCGGAGCTGATGATTATCTTCCGAAACCATTTGCAATTGAAGAGCTATTAGCGCGAATGAGAGTTATATTTAGACGAGAAGAACATATAGAAAACAAACATGTTTCATCTCTTACGTTCAAAGATTTACAGCTCCAGATTGAATCGCGAACGATTACGAAAGGAAATGAAGAAATCGAACTAACAAATAAAGAATTTGAACTATTACTAATGTTCATGAAAAATGTTAATAGAGTACTTACCCGCGATGTTTTATTAGATCAAGTATGGGGATATGACGCGATGGTTGAGACAAATATCGTTGATGTATACGTTCGTTATTTACGTAACAAGTTACATAGTGTAGATAAGGAGGAATATATCCAAACGGTCCGCGGTGCTGGATATATAATGAAATGATTAAAAATATTGTGCATCGAATTCGAAATCTACCTATAAAGTGGAAATTAACACTTTGGTCCACTACTCTAGTATTTATTTTATTCATTTTATATAGCGCTCTGCAGTTTATTGTAATTAATAAGTGGACTATAGACTATGAACAGAAACAAATAAATAGACAAGTGACAGAAATAGCAGCCTACTTCCAAGATAAAAATGATACCCTTTCGAGTAAAACGTTTGAAAACAGTAAAGATTTCTTAAACAATATGATTGATAAACATCAAATGATTCGTATTATCGGTATGGACGGGAAACCGATTGTTACTGTTTCACGAGAATTTAATGAAGCGTGGATAAAACCAAAACAAGTTACACAAGAGGATTTATTTATAAAAAGACATGTAGAAGATCGTATTTTAGTTAAGCGTATACCAATTCAAACAAAAGAGTTCACTGGTACTATTGAACTTACGAAAAACTTAGAGGCTTTCGATCATTTATTAAAAATTATTCTAGTGGTAATGGTTATTGCCGGAATATGTGGACTAATCTTTAGTTTTTTAGGTGGACTACTAATCACGAAAAAACTATTATCAAGCGTGCAAAATATAACGGATACGATGAAACGCATTAAGAAAAACGGACTAAATGAACGGGTTCCAGTACGTGAAAATAATGATGAACTTGCAAAATTATCGTTTCTTTTTAACGAAATGATGGATGAAGTAGAAACTTCTTTTACACAACAGAAACAGTTTGTAGAAGACGCATCCCATGAACTGAGAACACCACTAACAATTATTCAAGGCCACTTGTCAATGTTAAATCGGTGGGGAAAAAATGATCCAGCAATTTTAGATAAATCGCTTCAATCCAGTTTAAAGGAAGTCGATCGTTTAAATAAGTTAGTTTTAGAATTGCTAGAACTATCAAGGGCTGAATCAGAACAGATGCATGCAATCGCAGCAGATCCAGTCCATGTAAATAGTATATTAAAACAAGTTACACAAAACTTTGCTATACTTCAAACTGAATTTCAATTTGATATGAAACTGGATGGAGGTGCAGCGTATGTCTCAATACCATCATCTTACTTAGAACAAATTATTATTATCGTAATGGATAACGCAGTGAAGTATACAAAGGAAGATAATCAATATATATGTATTGAATCTAGTGTACAAGCAGGAAAAGTTAAAATTCGTATCATAGATCATGGAGCAGGAATACCCGAAGATGATTTACCTTTTGTTCTTAACCGCTTTTATCGTGTGGACAAAGCAAGAAGTCGAAAACAAGGTGGAAACGGTCTAGGTTTGTCTATTGCAAAACGACTTGTAGAGAAATACAAAGGAACGATTCAAATAGAGAGTAAAGAAGCCGAAGGAACAATCGTTACGATTACACTGCCTACCGTTTCACTTTAATAATTCAAAAAGAAGGGATGTTTTGTGCATTCCTTCTTTTTTACGGTCAAATTATTTTGTTTATTTCGAACTTTCTAGTACATTAGAAATATGAAGGGGGAATAAAAGTGAAAGCTATCGTACATCAATATAAAGCTGGATTTGAAGGGGTAGAATATAAAGTATTACCTGAGATAACACCTGATGCTGGAGAAGTGAAAGTGAAATTAAAATCAGCAGGTTTAAATCATCGAGATTTATTTATAATGAATAATAGAAAAGAAATGCAATTACCATTAGTTTTAGGATCAGATGGTGCTGGTATTGTTACGGAAATTGGAGAAGGTGTTTCAGGTACTTTATTACAAAGCGAGGTTATTATAAATCCTAGCATTGGATGGGATAATATTGCCGAAGTACCAGAGTTACCAGAGGTGTTAGGTGGACCGAAAGACGGAACGTTTGCTGAATATGTCATTGTGCCAGCTGAAAATGTAGTGGCAAAACCGTCATATCTTACTTGGGAAGAGTCTGGCGTATTATCTTTATCGGCATTAACTGCATATAGAGCGCTTTTTACAAAGGGTAGATTAAAGTGTGGAGAACATGTTTTAATTCCAGGAATAGGCGGCGGTGTAGCGACGTTTGCCATGTTATTTGCGAAAGCAATTGGCGCAAAAGTCAGTGTTACTTCAAGAGTTGAGAACAAAAGGAACTTTGCAGAAACATACGGCGCAGACTTTTCTTTTAATAGTTCTGGAAATTGGGAAGAGAGTTTACACGGAGAGAAAGTAGATTTAATCATCGATAGTATAGGACCAGCAACATTCTTAAAATACTTTGATGTATTAAAACCAAATGGGAGAATTGTTAATTTTGGTGCAAGCTCAGGAGATAAAATTGAATTACCATTACGAGCATTATTTTATAATCAAATCGATATAATGGGAACATCTATGGGTAGCCGTGAGGAATTTAATGAAATGATTCAGTTTATAGAGAAACATAAAATTAAACCAATTATTGATAAAATATATTCGTTAGAAGAAGCCATTGCGGCGTTAACTCGTATGGAACAAGGAGAACAATTTGGTAACATTGCGCTTCGTATGTAATACAAATATGATTTTGCAACTAATATATTGAAATGACTATGTTATGTATTCTACACATAAAAAGCATATGATTCGTATTGTTTTAAAGGTTTTTTAGCTTTATACATAATTAGCCGTTATAATTAGTCTCAATATTGTCAAATACGTAATAGTAAAATGAGAATTAGATGAGAAAAGTTTAAGCCCATTTTCATATTGATGTTGTATACTGTGTAAATCAAGAACGTTTGTATTTAAGGAGAGAGTATTATGAATTACACAGTATTTCAATGGTTTAATAATTTTGCTGGATCATCCAAACTATTAGATACGCTAATGATTGCTATTACGAATAGTGCTGCATATGTAGCCATTCTATTTATGTGTATCTTATGGTTTGATAATGGAAAGAAAGAGAATGCGATTAGAAAACAATATACAGTTTTATATACGACGCTTTCAGTCATTATCGCATTACTAGTAAATGTTTTGATACATGCGGTATATTACCACCCACGTCCATTTGTATCACATGATGTACATCAATTAGTGCCACATGCAGCAGACTCATCATTCGTTAGTGATCATTCTGTACTTGTATTTTCCATTGCATTTGTATTTTTACTTAGAGGGGAAAAACTTAAATATGTCGCTCTTATTTGGGCGGTATTAGTTGGTGTATCACGCATGTACGTAGGAGTTCATTATCCTCTAGATATACTTGGTGCTGCTTTCTTAACATTTATTACGAGCGGCTTAGTAATGCAAAGTACACGTATATTCGAACCGATAGCGAAATTTGCATTTAAAATGTACGCAGTGATAGCGAAACGAATTCCTTTTTTAGCGAAATATAATCATATAGCTTAAATTTTTATAAATAACTATTTGTAGGTTTGTTAAAAAGTTCTCCTTTGGAAATCCAGAGGGGAACTTTTTTATTGTGCACAAGAAAAGGGCATATACATTAAAGAGGTGGTGAAAGAATAAATGAATTAACATTTTAAGTAAAATATGTAGTTTATGATAAATCACCTGTTCATGATAGAATATTCATAAATTTCACGCACCGTAATGTAAATAGATAAATAAAATAAAAACAGAAACAATAGCTACTTTCAGGCTGTTTTAAAGGAATTAAAAGGAAAAGTTCGAAACATATAGTATTGAAAGCAAAAACTACATAATTTATAGCACATCATCGTAGTACTTAATTGTGAAAGAAAGGGGATAAATATGCATAAACTTCAAACGAATAAAGGCGCGCGGTATTTTATGGTTGCTTTTATTGTTTTGTTTCTTATTATGCTTTTGCGTTTTTTCTATATTCAGGCAGTAGGAGTCTTGCATAATGTAAATGTAAAGGATCTAGCAAATGAACAACATAATAAAAATGGTGTTTTGGAAGCGAATCGTGGCACAATATATGATCAAGCTGGAAAAGTGCTAGTCCAAGATTCCACAACGTATCGTGTTGTTGTGAATTTAAAAGGAAGCAATAAAGTGAAAAATAAAGATGAAACTGCAGAGCGATTAGCTGATGCGCTTGAAATTGATAAAGAGGACGTATTAAAAAATTTTCATGAGGGACGTACACAAGTTGAAATTGGAAAAGTTGGCCGGAATTTATCTAGAGAAGTAAAGGAAAGAGTCGGAAGATTAAAAATTCCAGGGGTATCTTTTATGTCAGAAAAAGCAAGAGTATATCCAAATGAAGATTTTGCATCCTATATACTTGGTTTTGCAAGACCTGACGATAAAGGAAATACAGAAGGGAAATTTGGACTTGAAAAGAGCCTAGATAAATATTTGCGCTCTACAAACGGGAATATAGAATATGTGGGAGCACCAAGAGGAATCCCGCTTACAAATGATATAGGGAAAATAGAACCCGCTAAAAATGGGAATAACGTATACCTTACACTCGATAAACAAATTAATAGTTTTTTAGAAGAAGCGATGAATAAGGCGCAAGAGCACTATGATCCTTCTATGTTAGTAGGAATCATAGCGGATCCAAAGACAGGGAAAGTTTTAGCAATGTCTAGTAAACCTAGTTTTAATCCTAATAAAGGCGATATCGAATATTTTTTAAATGATCCAATCGCAAATGCATACGAACCAGGTTCAACAATGAAAATATTTACGTTAGCTGCCGCAATTAATGAAGGTGTATATAACGGGAAAGAATATTTCCAATCCGGAAAATATTCCGTTGGTTCATCTGATATTAAAGATCATAACGGTGGATTTGGATGGGGATCCATTACATTTGATGAAGGTTTTGAAAGATCATCTAACGTAGCTTTTTCTATTTTAGAAGATCAGCTATTGAAACCGAATAAATTTAAACAATATATGAATAAATTTGGATTTAATCAAAAAACTGGAATAGATTTACCTGGTGAAAGTAAAAATACTTTATTATTAAATACACAAATTCAACAAGTCACAACTTCTTTCGGACAAGGCTCTACAGTAACGCCTATTCAATTAATCCAAGCTGCTACCGCTATAGCAAATGATGGGAAAATGATGCAACCATATATCGTTGACAAAGTTGTAAATCCAATAAATAAACAAGTTATTATGGAAAATCAACCGAAAGAAATTGGGAATCCGATAAAAAAAGAGACGGCGGACAAGGTAAGAAACTTAATGGAGCGTGTTATTACGTCTTCAAAAGGTACTGGTACAATGTATAAAGTGGATGGTTATCCAATAGGAGGTAAGACAGGAACAGCGCAAATCCCGAATCCTGAAAATGGACGATATATGGAGGGGAAAGAAAATTATATTTTTTCATTTTTAGGTATGGCTCCGATTGATGACCCTGAGTTAATTGTATACTTAGCTATTAAGCAACCAAAGTTAAAGGGAGATGAGTATGGAGCTCAGCCGCTTGCTGAAATATTTAAACCAGTTATGAAAAATAGCCTTGAATATTTAAAGGTGAAACCATACACAGAACAACAAATGGCCGATGCAACGAAAAAATATCAATTAAAAGTGCAAAACTATGTGAATCAATCCATGGATACGGTAGAGAATAATGTAAAAAAAGAGAAACTCCAACCAATAACTTTAGGAGAAGGAAAAATAATAAAACAATATCCGCAGTCTGGCGAAGTAATGAGTGAAGGAGATCGAATATTTTTATTAGGAAACAATGCTTCAATGCCTAATTTACAAGGTTGGTCTATGCGTGATGTTATGTATTTTTCTAAACTATTAAAATTAGATTTAAAAACTTCAGGTACGGGATATGTAACAAATCAAAGTATCGAAAAAGGACAAGCTATACAAGAAGGCGATGCATTAGAACTAGAATTAGAACCACCGTTACAACCGTTAGCAGAGGCAAATACAAATTAATTCTGGCAATGTGAAAGGTCTATATATAATAGGCCTTTTTTCTATAGATTTTAGAAATTTCACGCACCGTAATTTTCAGAAAAAATAATAAACAAAGTTTTAAGCAGTTACTAAAATTAAAAACCTGACATATATTGAAATTAGAACGATTGTTCAATTTTTTTGTACTAAACGATGGAAGGAGTCTACATTGAATAAAAGACGATACGATAGCGATTTAGCCAAAGAAATAATAGCAGAGAAAGCGATAGAGTTATTTTCCTTAAAAGGATATACAAGAACCTCAATTGATAATATTGCGAAAGCCTCTAGTTATAGTAAAGGGCATATATATTATCATTATAAAAATAAAGAAGAATTATTTGTTTATTTAGCTAAAGACAGTATGAGAAACTGGCACGATAAATGGGAAATAGCAGAAAAACAGTATACAAACGCTACTGGGAAATTATATGGAATGGCTAAATTTGTACTTTATAATTACAAAACGCCGTTATTAAGGGCAGGGCAAGAGCTTGCCTCTGATCCGAGCACGAATCCGTCTACAGTAAGACAGCTTTATGGTTTAGCTGTTGTTCCATTAAAGGCATATCAAAAAATTTTGGATGAAGGTATACAAAGCGGCGAATTTTATATAGAAAATGTTGAAGATTCAAGTCTTTTATTAGGTTCATGGCTTGGTGGATTATGTCAATTCATTCATTCAATTGAAACAGAGAAATTAGAAGTTTTATTTGATGAAGCCATTACAATTTTTTTACTCTCTATTTTAAAGAAACATGTGTAGCGTTTTAAGCGAATTAGAACGATTGTTCAAATCCTTACACTCGTCCGTTTACATTACATGTATTAACAACAGGAGGTTTTTTATATGGATGAACAAAGAGTCGCAATTATAACTGGCGGAGCTTCTGGTATCGGTAAAGCTTTAGCTATTCAATTAGCAAATAAAGATATATTTGTAATTATCACAGATATTAATGAAGCATGTGGTCAAAAACTTGTGAATAATATAAAAAAAAATAATAAACTAGCTAGATTCGAATATTTAGATGTTACTAACGCTAAATCCGTAGAGGAACTTATTGTAAAAATATTTAATGAGTTTGGCAGAATTGATTATATGTTTAATAATGCAGGAATTGCTATGTATGGAGAAGTATTCGATATGTCTTTGGATCATTGGAAACATATTATTGAAATAAATTTACTAGGAGTAATTTACGGAACACAATTAGCTTATCAATTCATGAAAAAACAAGGATTTGGTCATATTATTAACACTGCATCTGCAACCGGTTTAGGACCTGCTCCACTTTGTACCGCGTACGCAACTACCAAACATGCTATCGTAGGTTTAACAACGTCATTACATTATGAGGCAGAAGAATACGGTGTAAATGTAAGTGTACTTTGTCCAACTTTTGTAGATACACCCATATTTGAAAAATCAATTGCAATTCATATGGATAAGGGACAAATTATAAAACAACTAAAAACGAATAAGCCGATTTCAGCAGACAAGTTTGCGGAAATTGCACTGAAAGCTATTCATAAAAATAAAGTAGTGATATGTCCAATGCCGTTAAAAAAAACAATGGACGTATTCTTTATCTTATTTCCTTATCTTCATAAAAAGCTAATGCGTTTCGTATGCCGAATTGGCCGAAAAGCAAAAATGACGCAACTATAAATATCTGATTATTTTATATTTACAGTAAAATAAAATTGTGATAATATGGAAAAATCAAATGCAGTGAAGAGAAGAGTAAATAAGATGAATTTTTCACAGAGAGCTCCATTTAGCTGAAAAGGAGTAAAAATTCTTTATTGAACCAAGTCTCTGAGCAGCGCATCGGAATCTATTAATAGAGGGTGGTGTGACGGGAGCTCCCGTTATAGAGCTATGGTATAAGCATGATCTACAATGCAGTACCTGATAAGGTTAATATGGCGACATATTAACAAATTAGGGTGGCACCGCGATGATAAATCTCGTCCCTAAGACTAAAAAGTCTTGGGGGTGGGATTTTTTATTGTTTTAAAACAATTTGGAAAGCGGGGGCCAAAAATGAAAAACTTACTTAACGATTGGAAATATCCTTTATTATTACTGTCCGGAGTTGGTATTGCAAATTTAGGGGCATGGATTTACTTAATAGCACTAAACGTACTTGTCTATAATATGGGCGGATCAGCCCTAGCTGTTGCTACTTTATATGTAATTAAACCATTAGCCGCTTTATTAACAAACGCTTGGTCAGGAAGTATGATTGATCGTTTAAATAAACGGAAGTTAATGATTCACCTCGATATATATCGTGCGGTATTTATCGCTATTTTACCTTTACTTCCAGCACTTTGGATGGTTTATGTATTCGTATTCTTTATTAGTATGGCTAATGCAATTTACGAGCCAACTGCTATGACATATATGACTAAATTAATTCCAGTTGAGCAAAGACAACGTTTCAACTCATTGCGTAGTTTAATAGGATCTGGTGCATTTTTAATTGGTCCAGCGATAGCGGGAGTATTATTAATAGCAAGTACATCAGAGTTTGCTATATATATGAATGCTATAGCGTTTCTCTTATCAGGAGTAATTACATTGCTATTACCTAATCTTGATAAAAAATCCGATATGCATACATCAAATGACAAGTTATCTTTAGCTCTACTAAAAAAAGATTGGAACATCGTTTTAAATTTTAGTAAAAAATCTTTGTATATCGTTTTTGTGTACTTCTTATTTCAAGGGATGATGGTTTTAGCTACCGCAAATGATTCGCTTGAATTGTCATTTGCTAAAGAAGTTCTATTGTTAACAGATAGTGAATATGGATTTTTAGTTAGTGCCGGCGGGGCTGGAATTATTTTAGGAGCTATAACAAATACAATTTTATCTAAAAAATTAGCGCCTTCATTTTTAATTGGAATAGGATCATTATTCATTGCAATTGGTTATTTAATTTATGCTTTTTCAAATGGGTTCGTAATAGCTGCTATCGGATTTCTTATTTTATCTTTCTCTATGGCATATGCAAATACAGGATATTATACCTTTTATCAAAACAACGTTCCCGTTCACATAATGGGACGGATTGGAAGTATATATGGACTAGTAATTGCCGGCATAACCATTTTGATTACGATTCTATTCGGAGTTGCAACTCAATTTATTTCTATACAACTTGTAGTTATTGTAGGATCATTGGTAATGTTACTTATAACTATTATATTGTGTGTGTTTACTTTATTACCTTCAAAATCCAAGGTATATCATGCTGAATCAGTAGATTCCAAATAATTTTTTCTTCCATTTTTCAATTAGTATACATCACTAGAGGATTCTTCCATCTATATATTGAATAATAATTAGGTGGAAGAATCTCTTCTGCATATGACGGTGACAAATATGATTAATGCAAAGGATGTAGCACAGGAAATTATTATATCTAGATTTAGATTGTTCAATTGATTATATGTCTAAAGCAACGAAGTAGGGGTTAAAAAATTAATAAAAATATAGAGGAAGCTTTTAGATTACATGGATATTAAGATTAAAGCATATAAAAAATCTGATGAAACCGGTTGGGTACGTTGCCGTGTGTTATCTTTTTTAGATACAGCTTATTACGATAACGTATTTAGAGAAAAGGAAAGATATGAACATCCGGCTATTGAATTAGTAGCTGTATATGAAAATCAAATTGTAGGTATAATAGATATCGAATATGAAGTAGAAGAACGTACAGTTTGTTCAAGAGGAACTGGCCTTGGCGGCATGATTTGGCATATTGCAGTTCATCCCGATTTCCGTAGAATGAAAATTGGTAATCAACTATTAAATGAGGCAGAAAAGTTAGCGAAAGAACTTAACCTAAATCGCCTGGAAGCATGGACTAGGGACAACCTATGGGTACATGGATGGTACGAAAATAACGGATTTGTAAACGTAGATTCATATTTACATGTGTATTCCGATCATACAGACGAGATAAACGGTGTAATAAAAAGTAATATAGATCAGTTATATCCAGTTCAAACATTTGCTCATTATACAGGTGAAAATAAAGAAGACATAAGAAAACAATTTAAACGAGTTCATGATTGTTTTTGTTTTGAAAAGTATTTTAGTTAACGAGAAACCCTTTATTTAGTAAATAAAGGGTTTTCTAATTCTGTACAAATATATATGATTATATGGATTTTTAAATTGAAAAACATTACTATATAGTTATAAATTTTAATTATTAATTCATATGAAAGGATGTGTTAACAATTTGTATATGATCAACGGTAGCTTGTTTATTATTTTAGGGGTTATTTGTTATTTAATTGTACGTGGAATATTAATTGGTACCAAAAATAAAAAACATGTGATTTGGTGGAAAGAAATAGTAAGTTTTTTATTCTTGGTCTACATTTGTATGGTTGTTGCAGTAACTTTATTCCCTTTACCAATCGGTTTTCCTTCTAATATTGAAAATTTGAATCGCTCGGTCAATATAATACCATTTGCATCAATTATTAAAGACATCAATCAAATTGGTAGTGCTTATGATGGAGATGCCCTATTTATGATTGGTCTAATTGTAAAAAATGTAGGCGGGAATATTTTATTATTAATGCCTTTAGGATTTTTAGTACCAATCCTATGGGATAAATATAAGAAATCCAAAAATACAATTTTATTAGGATTTTCTATATCAACTAGTATTGAATTGATACAGTTAATTCAGTCTTTATTTAGTGGAGTGGGACGAATTACTGATATTGATGATGTAATCTGTAACGTTATAGGTTGTATTGTTGGATACTTTATTTATAAAATCACTATAATGCTAGCTGCTAAATTTAACATTCAAGTATTTAATGAGACGGATTCTAAAAGAATAGAAACTATTGATAACTAACAATTCATACGTGTTAAAGTATACATTTATTTTGAATAAAGATGATAAAAGACGTACGAGTCAAAAGTACGTCTTTTTACTTTTATAAATAAGCTTATGGCTATTACATAGTGTATCATAATAAACGGAAAATAATATAATCGGAAATACATAATAAATTAATAAAAAAGTGTAAATACATTCATCCCTTGTTTATCAATGCTCTGAACGGTAATACTAAATAACATTGAACTTTTATAATAAGGGATGATAATATGATATTCATTTACACAGATTTCGGCGGAACACATTCAACTGCACTCGCTGCAGCCTATCATTTAAATAAATTACCAACGGATCGTAAACTAACAAAAGAAGAAATATTAAATGTAGATTACTTTAATAAATTGAAAACAGAGGATATGGGAAAGCTCATTTTCCATGGACAAGATGAATATGGGAATCCTGTATATACAATCGGGTGCGGGGCATCAAAAGTCGTTGTACCTGCGATGAAGCATTTAGGAGAGATTCTGCAAAAACATTATCACAGCCATGAAAAGATTATTTTTTCTAATACATCACCAACAGTGCCTTTACCAATGACTTTTGGTGGTCTGTTTTCTAGAAGATTTCATATTGACTTTATTGGTGTACCACTACTCGTATGGGGTGCAAAACTTAGCTGCGATAACGTACAAAGACTTGTTAGTTATACGAAAGAAGCCGGGCAATTGACGAATGATTATGTTGTAATTTTAGATAATGAAACCTTTAAATAATGTATGATAAAAAGAAAATCGAGCAAATTACTTGATTTTCTTTTTAATTTGTGAAAAAGACAAGAAATATTCACATTTATTATCTATCTACTATAGCCAAAACTATAAAGTCCTGTTACTATTACAGGGATATTCTCTTTTCGTAACATAAATATATAGAAAAATTAGAAAAGAGGAATTGAATTAAGGGAGGAACAACATGAAGCGTGTTGCTTGGATTACTGATAGTACAACTGCGAGTTTTACAACAGAAGGAGATAACTTTGTTATCCCAATTGAAGTTATTATTGATGGTGTGTCGTACAAGGATTGTGAAGAAGGTGTGCGTGAGCGCGTTTATAACGCTTTAAATGAAGGTAAAACAGTCACTACATCACAGCCTAACATAGGGGAAATGGTAGAGTTATTTTCGAAATGTAAAGAAGAATATGAAGAGGGATTTGCAGTTGCTATTAGCGGAAAAGTAAGTGGAACCTATCAAAACATGAAATTAGCTGCAGAAATGGCAGGTTTCCCATTAACAGTATTAGATAGTGAAACAACAAGCTATCCAATGGATGAACTAATTAGAAAAGCGAAATCGTTATACCATGATGGTATGACTTTACAAGATATACACAAAACATTAGTAGATGAAAAAAGAAGACCTTTCCACGTATTCCCAAAGAGTTTAAAGGGCCTTTATGCAAGTGGACGTGTAAAAGGAGTTCAATTTTTACTTGGAAGTTTATTAAGTGTCAACTTAATATTAGAAGTAAAAGGTGGAGAGCTTTTACTTGAAAAGAAAGTTCGTAAAATCCAAAAATGTCGAGAATACATTAAAAATGAGCTTGAAAAAGAATTACCAAAAGTACTTCATATGTTCCATGCTAACGATAAAGATGGAGCTGAAGAATGGATTGCAGATATAAGACAAGCATTCCCTGAAATGGATTTCAAATTATATCCATTACCAATTTCATTTGCTGTTCATGCAGGTGAAGGTACAATTGCAATTAGTTATTAAGAAGAAAACCCGTGAATGATTCGCGGGTTTTTTATTTGAAGATGGGGTACATTATGTCTCCATTAAGCAATAGAATTCATTTATCGTTTCCGGGATTAACCGATCACTCGACTTGATTTAAAATTAAAAATATAAACCTTTGCCTACTGGCTGAACAGTTTCTAGCACAATATCAACCATTTCTTCATTAATTAGGGTTCTTATAATCCAAGCTGAGAGTTCTTGGGCAGCAAAACAGCCAGCAGCAGTTGAAATATTTCCTTCGTTTACGAAACTTTGTTCAATAACGTCTACATCATATTCTTTAAGTTGTTCTACTACGGATGGATATGTAGTTGCTTTTTTGCCAGTTAGCAATTTTTTAGCTCCTAATAGTAGTGAACCAGAGCACATAGATCCTATTAATTGTCTTTGAGGATCTACATGAATGCTATTAATATATTCTTGATTTTTATATAAATCTTGTATACCTTTACCGCTTGCAAATATTACAGCGTCGGCAAAAGGGATATCAGATATGCTTCCTGTCATGGGAATACGCAAGCCAGACATAGATATATGAGTTTCTTCCGTTCCTAAAAGCTGGACATCCCAATCAGAAATACTACCGACTAAACGTACATGATTTAATAAATCCCATGGTAGAAAAACATCTATATCAGTAAAGTTATCGAAACAGACTATTGCAATTTACATTTTCTAACCCTCCACTTTTTACAAGAACGGACTTCAAATCAAGCAGTTTTTCTTCTTGAAAAAGATCTGATACATAAATATGTACCTTATTTACTTTTACCGTACAATAAATCTATTAAAGTTATTGAGCCAATAAGTCTTAAGAATAGACTAATTGAAGTTCTGTCGGAATTAATAAAATTTCATCAAGTATGATAACTTCCCTGACGTTAACTGTCAGGGAAGTTATATTATAATAGCTATATAAATTGTGATTGGAGTGTTATTGGATGCAAACAAAAAAAGCTTTTCTATATGTATTTAATACAATGTCGGACTGGGAATATGGATATTTAATTGCTGAACTAAATTCAGGAAGATATTTCAAAAAAGATTTAGCACCTTTAAAAGTAATTACAGTAGGAGCTAATAAAGAAATGATTACTACTATGGGAGGACTGAGCATAAAACCAGATATTTCCCTTGATGAATGTACTCTTGAAAGTAAAGATCTTTTAATTTTACCAGGAGGGACTACTTGGAGTGAAGAAATTCATCAACCTATTTTAGAAAAAATTGGACACTCTTTAAAGCTTGGTACTATTGTTGCTGCAATTTGTGGTGCAAGTGATGCCCTCGCGAATATGGGATACTTGGATACTAGAAAACATACAAGTAATAACTTAGAGTATACTAAAATGGTATGTCCTAACTATAAAGGAGAAAAGTTCTATGAGTTGGGACCTGCGGTATCTGATGCGAATTTAGTTACTGCATCAGGAATAGCTCCTCTGGAATTTGCAATGGAGGTACTGAAAAAAATAGATGTATTTACACGAGATGCATTACATTCATGGTATAATCTAAATAAGACTCATAAACCTGAATACTTCTTCCAGCTAATGAATTCAATAAATAAATGAAATAACTAAAAAGCTCAATTTCTCTATTTTGATTTGCAGAGAAGTTGGGCTTTTTAATTTGGAATTCCCTTATCGTTGTAAATCCGCATTTTCCTGATGCTACTCCATCGCTATCAACTTAAGAATTAATTGTTCCCCAAAACGAAAAAAAGAAACATAGAAGTGAAAAACCCCTGTTTTTCTTTTTGATAAATAAATTTATTAGAAAATACTTTGAACTTTCGGGTACAGATGCTCCTTCTATCCTATTATAGAAGCTATTTTGAACGTAAGTAATTTGTAAGGAATAGGTAAGAAAAAAGAGATTTTCATTGTGTAGGATAAAAATATAAGGAGGTGTGAAAGGCGGAACAGATATGACTTATATATGAAAAACAAACCAGTAACAAGAGTGTTTCAAGGAAAAGAAGTAATTTCTGGGGTTAACATACATGTGGAAGAAAAGGGATTTACCGTTTGTTAAGCTAGAATAGCCTTTGTAAAAATAATAATTATGAATATAATTACGAATTTAATTCTGACTTTTTTGTCATTGTTCGAGATGATAGCTGTGTGATTAATACGAAACAGCAAGCAACTAACTTTACAATTTAAATAAAGGAGAGGATGCTTTATGAAAACATGCAGTAAAATTACATGTGCAAGTCTATCACTTTTAATAGCTGGAAGTTCCCTATTATACATAACACCAGCCTCAATTGTAAAAGCAGAACCCACGCAAAATGTATCTAGTTCGTTACAAACAAGTAATCAAAGCGATCGTACTTCCGTTAAGAAAGCAATGCGGGATTCACTCCAACTTGGATACCCTGGAATACTCGCTCAAATTTCTAAGGATGGTAAAAATTGGAACTATGCCGCCGGGATAGCGGACCTGAGAACCAAGAAGCCGATGAAAACAGATTTTCGCTTTCGCATTGGCAGTACGACGAAGACATTCATTGCAACAGTTCTACTTCAATTGGCTGGAGAGAACCGCTTGAATCTAGATGACTCCATCGAAAAATGGTTGCCTGGCGTCATTCAAGGAAACGGATATGATGCTAACCAGATTACGATTCGGCAGATATTGAATCATACAAGTGGGATTGCTGAATACTTAAAGTCAAAAGACTATGATATTATGGATACAAAAAAATTGTATACGCCTGAAGAATTAGTAAAGATGGGAATTTCTCTTCCACCAGACTTTGCTCCAGGTAAGGGCTGGTCTTATTCAAACACAGGATACGTAATACTGGGTATCCTTATTGAAAAAGTAACTGGAAACAGCTATGCAGAAGAGGTTGAAAATCGGATTGTTGAACCGCTAGAATTGTCGAATACATTCCTACCTGGTAATTCAACTGTTATTCCAGGTACCAATCATGCCCGTGGATATGAAAGATATGACGGAGAAAGTGAGCTAAAAGACGTTACTTATTCTTACCCAGGTAGCTCGGATGGAGATATGATTTCTACTGCTGACGATTTAAACAAATTCTTCTCTTACTTACTCAGTGGCAAATTACTGAAGGAACAGCAACTAAAACAAATGCTTACTACAGTTCCTACAGGAACAGAAGTAATCGATGGATATGGTCTTGGAATCTATGAAACTAAACTTCCAAACGGTGTCTCGATATGGGGACACACAGGTGCCTCTCCAGGGTTTTCTACTTTTGCTGGAGGCACACTTGGAGGCAAGCATACATTGGCCATCAATTTGAATGGCCATAAAACTAGTCGTTCTAATCCTTTTAAAAGTATTTTACTTGCTGAATTTAGCAAGTAGGTAAAAAGGAAAAACAGATAAATCTTCCCATAGTTTTTATAGTTAAAAATATACATTTATGGTTCGAAAAATTTATTCTAAAAAAATTTGGGGATTTTGGAATTACGGGGGCAAGCCAATGTTATTAAGCTAATAAAACAAAATACTCCCTAAAATAAAAAAATACGCTATTCTTTCTGTAGAATCATAGAAAAGGATAGCGTATTTTTAAACTTGGGGTTAAAGAAAGTTCTTAAGTTGATGGACATGTATGGTGACCCCTATTACTTTATTAACTTTGTACAATTGTGTAATGTGTCATAGAAAAAACGTATTACAATGAGTTGCAGTGAAGAGGAATATTCCTTGAGAATATAAAAAAGAAAATCAATCTAGAAAGGCTATCTAGTTCGATTTTCTTTTATTGGATTTATAATTAATGCATTTTTACTCTTAAAATAAAATTCTCAACGATTGGATTATTCTTTATATCCTCAAAATCGTGTCTAACCTTAAAGTCAAATTCATTTGTTATATTGTCCAATGTATAAAGGTTTGTTCCATCTACACTTGTATGAGGGGCAATATATCCTTTTTGATCCCAATTCCCTTTGAAATCTGATGGTATTGTACTTTTACCTTTTTATTCTATTTTAGCCCCAGGTGCACTTTAACGGAACTTTTAAATACGGTGTTGCCACAATTATCACAGCGACCACTGATTTTATCAGGATGCTCTTTGTATGTGTATATCTTGCTAAGGTCGTACTTTTGTTCAAGTTGTTTGTTTTCCATTAGTTTCACCTACATATCAATCTAAATTAATATAGCTTACCTATAATAACATGAAGTGTTCATATAGTGGACACCTTTTATTTTGTAAGAGAAAAAGCATTGCAACTTTTTTACAAACAGATAATTTTTATTTTAAATCCCACAATAAGAAAAATTATCTATGATTATTAAAGTGGTCCACCTTCAAAACCGATTGGCCATCCATTGTCTTTAAATTTTACTTTATACTGAAACTCATAAGTGCCTTCATAAATAAACGCTAAACTAAAACCTGACAATATATAATCGTCAATATTAGCCATCTTTCCAAAAGATATTGTGGATAGGTAGTAGTTCTTCATTTCTTGATTAGGGAAGAATTTCTGTAGATATTTTAATGCACAGCTTATATGGAGATAGAGTTCATCGAATATTTTTTCTGCCATATCGATAATCTCAACATTGGGATTTTCATTATTTCCTTGAATGATAACTTCTACATCTTCCCACTCTTCGATATTCATACTACAAAACCAACGTGCCTGTATGAGATACTTCTCATTTTCGCATACAGTAGGATTAACTAGGTTTAATTTTTTTACCTCATCTTTAGTTATCGGTTTATCAAGAATGAGCTTTTTATACAGAATATCTTTGATGTTAGAGATAATATATTTAGATTTATTTATTTCTAAAGAGTCCATTTGCCACCTCATAAATTATAAAATAAAGTAAATTCCCACTTAATTATAACATCATCCTAATTGAAGATTCCGCCTCATTCTTTGCTACCGATAATGAGACGTTATGTGAGCATTATACAAACTAAAATACAGAACATATCACTTTACCCCTATGTAATCTTCTACAGTAATCCTACTCCAATAGTTCAATAAAGTAATGCTATAATGTCCATTTATAGGTACATTTCATTAAGTAGAAAATAATAAATCTATTGAGGTTTAATATTTTTGATACTCATAATTTGACATACATAAAACCAAAAGTTGCATGTTATATTATTAGGCACAACAATATAAATAATGTTGATAAAAAAGGGAAAAGGATTTTTAAAGATAAAAATAGAAATCTATATAAGAAAATATTTAAATGGTAGGGATATTATGAAAATCGGTAAGTTTGGAGAAGTAAATAATTTAAGTATTGATACAATTAGACATTATATGGATCTTAGTCTCATTATTCCTGAAAAAAAGGGTGGACACTATTTTTTTGATGAGTATTGTCAAACAGATTTAGAACTTATTTTACATTACAAAGACCTAGGATTTAGCTTGAATGAAATTAAAGAACTATTTTTTTATAAAAATTTAGCGAAATCTATGAATTACGAAAAAGATACTTTTTACCAATCTTTATTTAAACTGAAATATGACAAGATGGAACAGGAAATAGAACTTTTGGAGAAGAAACGGGATAAATTAAAGGGAGTGTTACATGATTTATTATTAACAAATGAAACTTCTAATTCAATTATAGGGATAGATTTAAGTGTATTACATTTACTGACATGTTCTAAGTGTAGCAAAAAATTAATTCTTCAAGATGGAATTATTACTAACAATCAAATTATTGAAGGAAAGTTAATTTGTATTTGTGGAGAAGAATACATTATTACTTCAGGAATTATATCTGCTGGTAAATTATTTAAAGCAAATGAACAAACGTCACTTGAAAATATTATTTCGGATTATATTTATGAAACTGATAATGCATATTTGGAAAATATGCATAGAGAAGGGGAATGGGCGAAAAAGAAACTAATACAGTTAGATTTAAATAACAAATTAATACTAGATATAGGATCAGGACTTGGGTTCTTTTTGAGGAGCATTTATGAAGAACTACCCGAAGATTGCCTATATATCGCAGTGGATCGAGATTTCAATAAACTTTTATTTTTAAAGGATGTATTAGCGAGAAGAAATCCGAAAAGAAACATTCTCTTTATCTGTGCTGATTTTTTGAACACCCCTATTCAGAATCGGTCTGTTGATATTGTAATCGATCATTCTGGTACGAGTAATTATAGTTTTGAACATGAGAATTTTTTACTTCACGAATTAAATCCACTTTTTAAATCTAATTGTTATTTATTAAGCTTATTTATTTTATTTAAAAATTTCAGCTCAAATAGCCAAATCACAAATAACTTTCGAGCAAATTTTACACTTTCAAAAATAAAAAAAGAACTCCAAAATCTACAGTTTCAATCCATTGATGAAAGTACTTCAAATTATTTGAAACGAGGCGGAAAGTACGAGGATTTCTTTGTTCAAGGTGAAGAAATTTATACATATTCATTTTTCGGAAAAAGATGGGGTTAACCCCATCTTTTATTTATTTCCCCTTAAAATTATTCAAATCGTACATATTGCGATTGGGTTGACCCAAGAACTTACAATGTACGTAATACAAAATTAGGCAGGGGGAAAAGTTATGGCAAGTTTACGGTTACATATAGAAAATAAAAAAAGCAACCAAGAACTAAAAAATATTTGTTTATATTCAATTGCAAAAACAGTATCAATATTCGGTAGCTCTATTTATAGTTTCGCATTAGGATTGTATGTATTACAAATAACCGGATCTGCTTTAAATTTCGCGATTACGCTTATTTTAGGAACGATTCCAATGATTGTTATGAATCCATTTGCTGGTGTAATCGCTGATAAAGTTAATAAAAAGAAACTAGTTGTTTGTATGGATTTACTAAGTGGATGCTTATTAATAGCTGTTTATATAGTATGCAGCCATTATGGATTAAACTTATTCATCATTTATACTACAACCTTTCTTATGACTATATTTACAACCTTTTTTGGAATAGGGTTAGAAGCTACAAAACCAAATATTGTCTCTAAAGAGAGGCTTATGAGTATTAACTCTATAAGTAAAATTATCGATTCTATTTCTTTAATTCTAGGCCCTATGCTAGGGGGGATTGTTTTTGCAGTCTTTGATATTAAAACATTTATCATTATAAACGGTATTTCATTTATTCTTTCAGGTATATCCATATTATTTATTAACTTTAAATTGTTTGAGCAAAACATAAATGAGGAATGTTCAATTAAAGAAATTAATTTTATTAAAGATATGAAGGAGGGCTACTCTTACTTAATGGAGAGGAAAAGCTTAAAGAATACGTTTAGTATATTAATTCACCTTAATTTCTTCTTAGGTTTTTCTGTAACTGTCCCATTTCCATACATTATTAATACAGTTCTCAATCTTAGTTCTAAACAATTTGGTATGATTCAAGGGACTTTTCCAATAGGTATGATAGTTGGTTCAATATTTGTAAAAAAGATAACTGATCTTTTTTCTTATTCCTATTTATTAAAAAAAATAAGTTTTATGTTGGCAATTTTTATGATCATTTCAGGTATCCCTGTTTTATTCAAAAGTATTGAAGTAAATAATATTGTATTTGTTACTATGTATTGCGCTATTATGTTCTTTTTCGGGCTAATGATAGCATTAATCGATATTCCTTTAATTTATTTTATGCAAAAAGAGATTCCAGATGAATATAGAGGAAGAGTGCTTAGTATTGGATTAAGTATAGGTAAAATGATGCAGCCGATAGCACTGGTATTATCAGGCCTATTATTAAATCATATTCCAGCTTACACGATTCCAATTGGAGGAGGAATCGTATTTCTTATTTTGAATAAAATTTATTCAAATAAGTTGAATTTAGAAATTCATTCAAAAGGGTATAGTGTTGAACGTAATTAAATAATATCGAAAAAGCGCAGGATCCACATCCTGCGCTTTTCTATCGTAATTCAGCTGTTTTTCTAATAACAATCTTATCAATATCATCTTCTTCATCACCAATAAATAAACCGCGTTCTTTTAAATACGCTTCAAAATATAAATCTGCTTCTGCACGTTCATCATATGGTTTTACAGATAGAACGAAACCTAATTTGTTTTGTTCTTCTAAATGAGAAGTCGAGATGTAGGCCGGTACATTGTGGCGTAAAAAGAGTTCTTTAACCGGAATAATCATATCTTTCATTAATTTCGTTAACATACCCATTTCAAACTCGAAATTAAAACGATCTATACTGCATAAATCAGCGAACACTACACCGATAAAACCCGTATTAAATACTTCTTGATATTCTATTTCCTCGTTACCATAAAAATTCTTTTCGATTAAATAATTTATAAAGTAAGCAACGCCATCACTTTGTTCAAATGGTTTCGTCGAAAGAACGAATCCAATTTTCTTTTGTTTATGTAAATACACACATGACATAAATGCTGAAATGTTATGTTCTTTAAATAGGGAACTTGTTGCTCCAGATAGACCGTCTAATACATGATGAACAATTTGAAGTTTTTTACGAGCGAAATAATAGGACTTCTTTTGTAACTCCAATGTATCAATAAAGACAGAGCCGATAAAGCCTGTATTTGAAATAATAGGTGTTTGCTTTTTTCTTCCTCTGCGCTTTAATGGAGCCATTTTTAAAATCATCCCTTCATGTACGTTTAAAATAAAAAGAACGTTTGTTCGTATATTTATATTTTACTATTAAAACGCTCTAAAGTAAAGGGTTTTTGAAGAAAAAACAACAAAAAAGACACCTATAAAAGGTGCCTTAAACGCTGCAGGGAAGAGGGTTCATCCCAACAATTTATATTATGATACAGAAACAATCTCTTCTGTATCTTCTACATCTAAATGACAGTCCATAGTACGAACATCTTGATCTTCATGACTTCCGAAATAAATAGTAATTTTCATATGTATCGCTCCTTTATTCTAGGAATACCTAAAATAATTACTAGTAATGTTAATATTTATTATATACCACTTTTTTCATTCCGACAACGTTATATCATTTTTAATTCTTTTAGGGTGTAAAGAGATATTTTTATAGAAATAGGTACATTTCTTATATGTTATATTTAATACTGAAGTATTCGAACACAAATATTATGAAAGGAGAAAAATGAATGAATTTTAAACAGTTGTTAATAGATAATTTTACATATAAAACTTCATATATTACGCGGCAGGCACAGGGAATGCATGTAAAAGAAACGAAGGATTACATCGCTGTCGACTGTGGTTTACCTGCAGATACATTTAATATCATTACTTTACTAGACAATCATTTAACGGAAGGTTTCGAGAAACTATATAAGGAGATAGAATACTTTAATCAAAAGAAATATCCAATGAGTGTTTGGTTTTGGGACGAGAAGCTAGAGGGTAATATAAAGAATGAATTAATAAAGCTTGGATTAAAAGAAACAGAACAAAATATCGCGATGGTAGCAAACTTACATACAATACATCCAACAATAAACTTGCCAGAAGGTTTTACGATACAAAAAGCAGCTTCGTCAGGACAAATTAAAAAGTTTGGAGAAGCGTTAGCTAGTCTATTTGGTACATCAGAGGAAGGTATATATGTACAATCATTCTACAATCAAACTGCTTCTTTCCATTTATGGAATAGTGAAAATATGAAACTGTACTTAGGGTTTTATAAAGATGAAGTCGTATCGGTGGGTTCATTAGTATGTACACAAGATAGTATTGGTATTTATGATATAGCAACGAAAGAAGAAATGAGAGGAAAAGGATTCGGTTCTACTATGTTTAATTACTTACTGCAAGAAGCAAAGGAATTAAACGTTGCTCAATGTGTATTACAAGCTTCACCTGATGGGATTAATATTTATAAAAACGCTGGTTTTCAATCTGTTGGACAAATGACGGTATTTGAAAATCGACATTTATTTGAATAAATTATCCAAGCCAAATTGCTTTCATGTAGGAGTTAATACATCATTATGAAAAATATATATATCGTTACAATCATTTACGCCTTTATAGTACTAGGTACTTTTATTTTTCATAAAGTAATTGAACTTAAGTACATGAAAGCTATTAATCAATCAAATCAAATAAAAAACATTGCTCATAGAGGCGCTTCTGCTTATGCGCCTGAACATACAATAGCAGCATATAAATTAGGACAACAATTGAAGGGTGATTATATAGAAATAGATCTTCAAATGACAAAAGATGGACATTTAGTAGCTATGCATGATGAAACAGTAAATCGTACTACAAACGGTACAGGGCTAGTTAGGGAACATACATTAGAAGAATTAAAGCAATTAAATGCAGGTTCTTTTTTTAATGAAAAACATCCAACTTTATCAAAGATAGAATATGAAAATGTAACAGTTCCAACATTAGAAGAAGTTATTGAAACGTTCGGGCATAATGTTAATTATTACATTGAAACAAAATCGCCAGATGAATATGCTGGTATGGAAGAAAAGCTATTAGAAATTATAAAGCAATACGAAATAAATGATAAAGTTATAATTCAATCATTTAGTGAAGAAAGTCTGCAAAAAATTCATAGTTTAGATGTTACTTTACCGCTAGTACAATTACTACCTTACAAAAAGGCAGTTCAATTAACTGAATTAGAGATAAAAAAGTATAAAACATACTGCATCGGTCTTGGAATGAACTATAAATATATAGATTCAGCTTATGTAAAGAGAATAAAGAAACATGGATTAGAAGTTCATCCATTTACTGTAGATAATGAAAAAGATATGAAAAAATTAATTTTATGGGGCGTTGACGGGATGTTTACGAATTATCCGGATCGTTTACATTCTTTAGTACAATCTTAAACTATATGGTGTAATTATCACTGAACCAATAAAACAAATACCCACAAGTATACAAAGATAATTTGTGGTCCAAATGGTAACATCATTGAATATATAAAGCCGATATTGAAATGAAATCTGAAAAAGAATCCAATATTTTTTATTGGATTCTTTTTCTTTAGCTCTAAGTGACTAACTTAAAGCAATGCAATTTTGAATTTGTTAATAAAATATTACATTGAGTATGATTTTTCGTAATAATCATCAGAAAGTAACGAAAATGTAATGAATTTTAACTACGCTTTTTATATTTTTTTGATACACTGGCTACGAGAGGAATACCGATTAATGTAGGTAAAAACCAAAACCATATAGGTGGCAGTAAATTAATTAAGGGAATATGAATACCGACATTTACTAAAAGTGCAGTAACAGCACCAATATAAGAGCCTAACATACCTCTAATATGGTGATGCAGCCAATTTTTCCAACGTTTTTTTCGTGCTAGGTAGCCATAAATCGCAAATGAATAAGAGAAAAGTGCTACATAAAATAAATATGCGATTTTATCCCAGTTTATAATGGATAATATAATTGCAGTAACGGTGATCACAACATAGGATGCATGATATATTTCACCCCATTCCGTATGTTTTCCTTTCTTCTTTTGAGCAACCATCGCTACAATACCGGTGATTAAACATATCGTTCCAAATAAAATGTGGATGGCTAAAAGAATGTTGAAAATGCTCATAATAATTCCTCCTTTTTTATTTTTATAGTATTGCAGTATAGGAGAAAAGTTGAAACATATTGTTTATTCGCCTTAATATATTGAAGTAAAGGTACTTCTAGAACGAGTTTAAACGGACAAATTTTTCGTGAATTTAGTGAGACACGTATTACGTGAAATGAAGGAGAGACTTCCATGTTTACATCTATTACATATTTACAATCAGGGAATGATAAGCAACAAAAGGTATATGATGTTTTGAACAAACTAAATATAATGGAGGATTTAACTCTGTATAGTCCCGTTCTTTGTGGGACAATCCCTATAAGAATTGATACTCTTCAATCTGACTTAGATATAGTAATGGAAGTACATAACTTTGATGTTTTTGAACAAGAAATGAGATCTTTATATGGTTCTTATGAAGGGTTCAAAATAAAAAAGAAAAAAATGAAAAATACTGAATCAATAAAGGTAAATTTTAAATTTGAAGGTTTTGAATTTGAATTATTCGCTCAGCCTAAGCCAGTACGTAATCAAAATGCATATAGACATATGATAGTAGAGCATATGCTATTAATGCAGCATCCTCATATAAGGAAAGAAATTATTCGCTTGAAAGAAAACGGTTTGAAAACAGAACCTGCTTTTGCTCAAATATTAAATATTGACGGAGATCCTTATGAGGAACTTATTTTGTTAGGGCAGGAAATGAGATTGTGGTAAATAAGATATACAAAAACTCCTCTATAGATAAAAGAGGAGTTTTTGTTATGCCATTAGCTTACGAATTAATTCACTCAGTAATTTAATCCCGTTAGTCATTTGCTCTGGAGAAGCATATCCATATGATAAACGAATGTATTGATCTGATTCTTCTTCATAAATACGCCCTGGGTTTAAGAGAATTCCTTTTGATAGTGCCTCTGAAAATAATTTCTTCATCGGAATGCTAGGTATAACCTTTAGCCATATAAAGAATCCGCCGCTAGGAATATCCCACGTTGCAACATCTGCACAATACTTATTTAAAGCCCGTATCATAATTTGTCTTCGTTCTTTTAGTTGCATTCTTACGTTCGCTACATGTTCTTCATAAAAACCTTTTTTTATCCATTCAGCAGCGACTCTTTGGGATAACGAACTCGATCCATAGTCTGTTTGCATTTTTATATCTGACAATCTATCAATAACTGGTTCGGGTCCAATGATCCATCCAATTCTAAGTCCTGGGCTAAGTGTTTTAGATAGGCTACCAATATATAATACATGTCCATGTTTATCTATCGACTTTAAAGGAGCTGGAGGTGGTTCATCAATCCATAACTCGCGGTAAATATCATCTTCAATAATAGGTAACTGTTCCTTTTCACATATTTTTATTATTTCTTTTCTTCGCTCTTTAGACATTAATACCCCTGTTGGGTTTTGAAAACTAGGGATAGAATATAAAATGTTTTTCTTTTGACTATATTTAATGCGTTTTAATAATTCGTTAGGTAAAACACCGTGACGATCCATAGCTATACCAGATAAATTTATATTTGCTGATTGAAATACATGAAGTGAATATAAGTAAGAAGGTTGTTCAAGTAAAACAGTTGATTCTCTATGCAAAAGACCAATTGATATTAATTGCAATGCTTGTAATGCACCAGAGACGATTAATATAGAACTCGGTGACGTATGTATTCCGAATGATTTTACGTATTTACTTATTGCTTCACGTAACGGGTAAAACCCTTTTTGTTCTTCGTATCCAAAATAATTTAATTCGTCACTTACGCTTTTCATAATGGACTGCATAGTTTCTAGCGGAAAAAGTTTAGGCGCAAGTTCACCTTTACTAAGATGGATAAGTGTTTTATTTGCTTCTGCTTCATTTATTTCTCTTACCATTAACTTGCTAGGTTTATGAATACCAGCCTTTACATATTTACTCCAATCAGGCGGGGGGTTCGTCGCTAATAATGACCATGTATTATTCGTTACAACTGTTCCTGCTCCGATTTGTCCTTGAATTAAGCCATCTGCCATTAGTTCATCTAGCGCAGTTATTACAGTACTTCGATTTACATGAAATAATTTAGCTAACTGCCGTTGACTAGGAATTTTACTTCCGATTGGCCATTCTCCATTTTCAATTTTTGCTTTCATATAGTCTATTATCTGCCGATACTTAGGCAGTTTTTTATTAATTGTCATAAAAAAACTCCCTCGTTCACTTTAAAAATGCTAAGTGGTTGGTTTTTACGATAAATAATTGGTTGAAGACATTGTATCAACTATCAAATATGATGAAAAGAAATAATTGGTAATTAACAAATGGTTGGTTTGAAGGGGGAGAGAAAACATGAATAATAAAAAATGGGATTTTCGGATTATATGTGCTCATGCTTTTACAATTCTAATTTGGGGAACGGCCTTTCCAGCAATTCGCATGGGACTTGAATCTTATACACCTGAACATCTTACTTTACTACGTTTATTAATCGCTTCATGTATACTTCTAGTGTTTTCTTTTATATACAAACTACGACTACCTGATTTAAAGGATATCCCAGCAATTTTTATATTTGGTGCTTTAGGGTTTACTATTTATCACATCGCATTAAATTACGGCGAAAAAACAGTAAATGCTGGATCTGCAAGTTTAATTATTTCAGTCACGCCTATAGTAACTGCAATATTTGCTTCTGTTTTTTTGAATGACAAAATGAAATTAAATGGTTGGCTTGGTGGTGTAATTAGTTTTGCAGGAATTGCCTTAATTTCATTTAGCCAGGGCGATGCTATTCAATTAAATAGCGGGGGATTATTTATATTATTAGCGGCGATTTCAGAAAGTCTATTTTTCGTTTTCCAAACATCTTACTTGAAAAAATACGGCTTTTTACCATTTACCATATATACAATTTTGTCTAGTACTGTATGTATGCTTATTTTCTTACCCGGTGTTTATCAAGAAATACTAGCAGCTCCTCTTGCAGTTAACTTGAGCGTTATATATTTAGGTGTCTTTCCAACAGTACTCCCGTATATTGCATTGGCCTATATTATATCTCGTGCGGGTGCTTCTGAAGCAACAAGTGCTCTATATTTAACGCCAATAACTGCATGTTTTGTTGCTTGGATATGGTTAGGAGAAGTGCCAACTTTAGTTTCGATAATTGGCGGAGGGATTACTATACTTGGAGTTGTGATTGCTCATATACCAGTATTCAGAAAAGAAAAACATAGGAATTTAGCAAATAATCAATCCGTATAATGTAATTCAATAATAATTTTATAATACTTTTTCATATAGTTTCTTTCTTATGTTGATAAATATAATATTTTGTATTTCAGTTAAATATTGTATGTTACATTTTATGTAGTAAGCATTTTAAAAGGAGATGACAACATAATGAATGGAAAAAGAAAAATTTTCACATGTATTTCTATTATAGGAATCGGACTAGCTAGTTTTTCTAATTCTAGTTTCGCAGCAATTGTAACGGAAAATTCAGTACAAAATTCAATTCCCATAGTTAATCAACAAGTAGCTGCTGCAAAGGAAATGAAACCATTTCCCCAGCAAGTTAATTATGCAGGTGTTATAAAACCGAATCATGTTACACAGGAAAGTTTAAATGCTTCTGTAAGAAGTTACTACGATAATTGGAAAAAGAAATATTTGAAAAATGATTTATCTTCTTTACCTGGTGGTTATTACGTAAAAGGAGAGATTACGGGTGATGCGGATGGGTTTAAGCCACTTGGAACTTCAGAAGGTCAAGGGTATGGGATGATAATTACAGTATTAATGGCTGGTTATGATTCTAATGCTCAAAAAATCTATGACGGTTTATTTAAAACAGCAAGAACTTTTAAAAGTTCTCAAAATCCTAATTTAATGGGATGGGTTGTCGCAGATAGTAAAAAAGCACAAGGTCATTTTGATTCTGCTACTGATGGGGATTTAGATATTGCGTATTCTCTTCTTCTTGCTCATAAGCAGTGGGGATCTAATGGAACAGTTAATTATTTGAAAGAAGCACAAGACATGATTACAAAAGGTATTAAAGCTAGTAATGTTACAAATAATAACCGACTAAATTTAGGAGATTGGGATTCTAAAAGTTCACTTGATACGAGACCATCTGATTGGATGATGTCACATCTTAGAGCATTTTATGAATTTACAGGTGATAAAACTTGGCTTACTGTTATTAATAATTTGTACGATGTTTATACGCAATTTAGTAATAAGTACTCTCCAAATACAGGACTTATTTCAGATTTCGTTGTAAAAAAACCACCACAACCCGCACCTAAAGACTTCTTAGATGAGTCAGAATATACAAATGCATATTATTACAATGCTAGTCGAGTACCATTGAGAATTGTAATGGACTATGCGATGTACGGCGAGAAAAGAAGTAAAGTCATTTCTGATAAAGTCTCTTCATGGATTCAAAATAAAACGAATGGAAACCCTTCTAAAATTGTGGATGGTTATCAATTAAATGGATCCAATATTGGTAGTTATCCAACTGCTGTATTTGTTTCACCATTTATTGCTGCAAGTATAACGAGTAGCAATAATCAAAAGTGGGTAAATAGCGGTTGGGATTGGATGAAGAATAAGAGAGAAAGCTATTTTAGTGATAGTTATAATTTATTAACTATGTTATTTGTTACAGGAAATTGGTGGAAACCTGTACCTGATGATAAAAAATTACAAAATTAAATAAATGATGCAATTTATGAAGGATACAATAATTAAATTTGAGAATAGTTACTTAAGAAAGGAATTAGCATAAGCTAGTTCCTTTTTAATATTTTGTAAAACATTATCCATACTAAAATTCGCATAGATATACTTGCTTTTTTCATATACATAGTTATTGATGACTCTATGTTTTTGTGAAGGGAGAGTATTTCTTGGAAAAAGTATTGTTTTTCGGAGACCCAGGTATTGATGACTCATTTGCCATTATGTATGGTTTACTGCATCCCGAAATTGAAATTGTCGGTATTGTAACCGGATACGGAAATGTTGAGCATATACATGCTGCACATAATGCAGCGTATATTTTACAGTTAGCAAATAGACAAGACATTCCTGTCATTAGTGGTGCAACAAAACCACTTACAGAAGAAATTACTACGTACTACCCTGAAATTCACGGAGCAGAAGGATTAGGTCCCATCCATGTTCCAGAAAAAGTATTATCTATTCCAATATACAATTTTGGCAGTATTGCTGCGATTCTTATAAAGTACGGAAAAGATTTAACGATTGTTGATGTAGGAAGATCTACCTCGTTAGCAATTGCTTTTAATTTATGGAATGATTTAATGCTAAATGTAAAAGGAATATATTTCATGGGTGGTGTTTTTTTAGAAGTAGGAAACGTTACGCCATTAGCAGAGGCAAACGTGTATGGCGATCCTATAGCAAGTAAAATTGTTTTCCATCAAGCAAAGAATTTATTAATATTCCCTTTAAATGTAACAAACAAAGCTGTGTTAACACCAAATGTATTTAACTATATTCAAGCTAATACAAAGAATCCATTTCATATGATAATGAAACCAATGTATGATTACTATCTATCCGCATACAAAAAACTTAATCCATCTATCGAAGGACCTTTGCTACATGATGTGGTTGCAATAAGTGGATTAGTAAATCCAAGTTTTTTTGAATTTGTGTATCGTACAGTAAATGTAGATACATACGGAGATACGAAAGGACAAACATTTGCTGATTTTCGCCCTAGCTCTATATCTGAAGGAGCCCATATAGCATTAGAAATAGATGAACAAAAATTCATTCAAGATTTTATAAAAATCATGTTATAAGTTGTTGTCGAAAAAGGGAATTATTTCACTACGTTGAATATAAACATACATCCTCTATATAAGGGAGCTTACAATATTGAATGTCCAGTTAAAGGTTGTTACGAGAGAAAATTGGGAAGAAGCATTAAAGCTACAAGTTAAAGAGAATCAGTTGAAATTTGTTCCATCCGTAGCAGTTTCACTTGCTAAAGTATATATCAAACCAGATGGTGACAATGTAGAATACATACCATTTGCGATATACGACGGCGAGCTAATGGTTGGTTTTGTTATGCATGCTGTTATAAAAGAGACAACAGATATGTATTGGATAAATGGATTTATTATCGATCAAAAGCAGCAAGGGAATGGGTACGGAAAAGCGGCATTACAGGAAAGTGTCTATTTAATAAAAAATACATGTAAGGCTTGTAAAGAAATAAGGTTAACGGTACATAAAGATAATCTCTCTGCAAAGAAATTATATGAACGTTACGGTTTTCAACCATTGGGACATGATTATGATGGGGAGCAAGTGTATCGTTTATTTGTTTAGGTATTATAAAGTAAAGGTGTGAAAGGAAAGATGCAATTTTCGGAAGTGAAAATCGAAGTGTTTATTCCTGAAGAATACATTGAGATATTACGGGATGAGCTAAATAGAATTGGTGCTTGTAAAACAGGAAAATATGACCATTGTCTTTCCTATAGTTCCGTGAAAGGATACTGGAGACCATTAGACGATGCAGCACCTTTTAACGGAGAAGTTGGTCAAATATGCGAAGGGCAAGAATGTAAAATTGAAATAAAGTGTAAACAGGACCTTGTAAAGGATGCACTTGAAGTAATTAACGAAATTCATCCGTATGAAACACCTATGATTTATATTATACCGATATTAAATGACTATTTTAATCAAATATAAAGTAAATAACTGGGAGGGGAATAACAATTGAAAAATAAATTTCACCATATTGTACGAGCTGTATTGATAAAGGATAAAAAATTGTTAGTGGCTGAATATATTGGCCATCATTATTTTTTACCAGGTGGTCACGTTGAAGTTGGCGAATCAGCTGAGAATGCATTAATAAGAGAACTAAGAGAAGAACTCGGAGTAAATTGTAGTATAAAACAATTTTTAGGAGTCATAGAAAACCAATGGCAAGATCGAGAAGTCCTTCACCATGAAATCAATCATATTTTTGAGATAGATTCACAAGAGTTACATATTGATTTCATACCAAAATCTAAAGAATCTCATTTAGCGTTTCACTGGATAGATTATAATCAAGAAGCTTTACATACTTATAAAATCATGCCAGCACCTTCAGTTAAAGAGTTACTAGAAAGAAAATTAAGTAATGAACTACTAGACTGTTGGATTAGTAATTTTTAAACGCCTCTATCAATAGTAAATCCGTCCGCCAAAAGGAAAGTAAGAAAATAGGCTAAAAAACAAGGTACATCACCTAGTGTAAGTTCATATTTTGTTGATGTACGCATTTAGTCTACAGCCTTATTTCTACTTTGTTTGCAAAAATAGATGAACTTTAACATTCGGACGGAATTTATTTTTATAAATGGAGGGTTTCGTAATGAATCAGTTTCAACAAGAACTACAATCATTAAATCTTAATGATTATCAATCTGGTAATGTTGTGTATTGGGATCAACTACAACAAAATCAATATCCATACTATTACATTCAAGACGATGCACGTCGTTGTGGCGGGTGCGGAGGTTGTGGTGGTCGCTGTGGTGGATGTGGAGGACGTTGTGTAGGCTGCGCTGGTTGTTTCGGTTGTTTTAACTGCTGGAACTGGTGGATCATTTAAGTCTAGAACATCAAAGCTATTTTACTTGAAAGAAAGGTGTGAAAACTATTTTGCACTTTTCTTTCAAGCTGTAATTTTTATGCGTATTAAGGGGGATTTATTTGTATATATACGATAAGTTGATTTCTTGGGTAGAAAATATAAAAGAAGAAAATCATAGTTCTGCAACAGCACTTTGTATTATAAAAGATAACAAAATCGTACTAGAACATTATAATGGCTATCACTCAAATGCATCTACAAGCAAGAAAGTAACGGCATCTTCACAATTTAACGTTGCTTCTGCGAGAAAAAGTTATTTAGGATTAATGATAGCGTATGCGCTTTATGAGGGGAAAATAAACTCTATTGATGATGCAGCGATAAAGTATTTTAAAGACTTTGATCCTGTATTGCTTGGTAAAACAACGATAAGACATTTAGTAACACATTCGCACGGATTAGAAGAAACGAATGACGGGACAATTTTTCGTGAATTTGAACCGGGACAAGCTTGGGCGTATAGAGATATTAATGTAAGAATGATGACACGTCTTATTTATCAGCTATATAACGAAAGTTTTCCCGAATTGTTAAAGGAGCGTGTATTTGATTTAGCTAACTTCAAAGAACAGGTTGGAGAGTTCAGCAAGATGAAAATTTAGTTGACGTTGTTAATAATCCAAATGAAGACGCGATTAGTGAAATTGGTACGTTAGATGACGGTACTGAAAAAAATCTGTTTGTCTCAGCTAGAGAATTTGCACAGTGGGGCAATCTTCATTTAAATCAAGGTATGATAAACGGTAAACAAATTGTTCCAAAAGAAGTGATAGAAATTGCGACAAGTTTGCAGAGTCCAACATTTACAAACAATGAACTACCACAAAACGGGTTATTTTGGTTCGTTCAAAATGAACCTGCGCTTTTAAGTGAGCTTGGTGAACGCGTTCCAAAAGGATCGTATCAAATATTAGGAATTACCGGACCGACTATATTAGTAATACCTGAATATAATGTAGTTGTTGCGAAAATGTATAATAAAAGATATAACTACGGCGGTGATAATTATTTATATTATTTACGTGAATTCAGTAATTTAGTCGCGGATACATTTCGTAACGGTAATGGGGCATAATTACTCCTATAATGAAAAGGAGTGAGAGAAAGTGAAAGATAAAATGAATACAAACAAAAAGCAAAACATTAAAGATGTAAATACAGAACAAAATGCAATTTATAGCGATCCGAAAGATGCAGCTAATATGCAAACGGTACCGCAACCGAAAGATTTTGATGAAATTGAATATTAATTTTTCGTTCATCCGACTATATGATGAATGAAAAATACATCTTAAGTCCCATCACATGATTGAAATCTTTTGGTATTCTATATACATAAGCATTTGAAAATGTCTTATCTTAACAAAGCTTTCTTTAAGTAAGTCTAATATAACCTGCAGAAAGACACTTCATTATGGAGTGTCTTTTTGCGTACATGAATTCAATTTCCATTTTTCATGCAGTATCTTGCTTCTTATGATGGTTATACTAATTGTGAAAATTCATGTCATGATAAAAGAAGGGGACAGTTAGTATGAAACAAACCTCTATAAATTCGTTACTAATTGTTCTAGGTACAATCATTGTTCAAATTGGTCTTGGGACAATATATACATGGAGTTTATTTAATCAGCCTCTTGTCAGTAAGTTTGGATGGAATCTCAATGCAGTTGCGATAACTTTCTCCATAACAAGCTTTTCTTTATCATTTTCAACCTTATTTGCAGGAAAGTTGCAGCAAAAATTAGGGCTTCGAAAACTCATCGCTACTGCAGGGATTGTGTTGGGACTCGGTTTAATACTTAGTTCACAAGTTTCTTCCTTACCATTACTATATTTATTAGCTGGTGTAGTAGTTGGTTATGCGGATGGAACTGCTTATATTACTTCATTATCTAATTTAATTAAATGGTTTCCAAATCGAAAAGGACTTATTTCTGGTATATCTGTTTCTGCATATGGAATGGGCAGCTTAATCTTTAGATATATAAACGGAAGTCTTATCGATAGTCTTGGTGTATCACAAGCATTTTTATATTGGGGGATTATCGTTTTACTTTTAGTATTAATTGGATCGTTCTTCTTACGTGAAGCAATAGTAAGTAACACTGTAACTGAGACTTTACACAATGATTATACACCTCGTGAAATGATGCGAACGAAACAAGTATACCTTTTGTTTTTTATGCTATTCACATCGTGTATGGGTGGTCTATATTTAATCGGTATGGTGAAAGATATCGGCGTACAGCTCGTTGGACTTAGCGCAGCAACTGCAGCTAATGCCGTCGCAATGATTGCAATTTTTAATACAGTAGGTAGAATCGTTCTTGGAACGTTATCGGATAAAATTGGTCGAATGAAAATTGTCTCTGCAACGTTTATTATTATTGGATTGTCAGTCTTTACTTTAAGTTTCATTCCACTAAATTACGGGATTTATTTTGCTTGTGTAGCAAGTGTCGCCTTTTGCTTTGGTGGTAATATCACAATCTTCCCAGCAATTGTTGGCGATTTCTTCGGATTAAAAAACCATAGTACAAATTACGGGATTGTATATCAAGGTTTCGGGTTTGGTGCACTTGCAGGAGCGTTCATTGGAGCATTACTGGGTGGATTTCAACCGACCTTTATTATAATCGGTGTTTTAAGCGTTATTTCCTTCATTATTTCGATATTAATTCGTCCACCAAAAGCAGAAAACAAAAAAGAAACACGACATTTATATCGGAAAGTAGCTTAATTTTAAAAAGAGTCCTTGTATAGGGCTCTTTTTATATTACAAAATAAGTGAAAATGATTTGAAAGGTAATAAAGTAATTTATTTCTTTAGCAACTAAGTAGCAGATTAGTAAAATATTCATATAAAATGTAGTATGGCTTTTCTTTATATTAGTGAAATGAAATAGTGCTCTACGACTATTAAGTTAGACAGGATATTACGATTATTAAATTGAATAGATACTTTAAAAGGAGCGTGATAATTAAAATGAAAATAGTAAAACAATGGATCCAGGAAGATAGTGATTACATAAGAGAAAAAGTAATTGAATATAACCAAAAACATATTTCGAATGAAGAGAAAAAGCCTTCAGAAAAAGTTAGTTTTATAGTGAGAAATGAAAAGGAAGAAATTGTAGGCGGAATAACTGCAATTACATTTTGGCATCACGTACATGTCGATTTTCTTTGGGTTTCTGAAGAGTATAGACACGAAGGCTACGGAAGCAAGTTATTAAAACTTATTGAAGAATTTGCAATTGAACAAGAGTGTAGGCTAATCAATTTAGATACTTTTAGCTTTCAGGCACCTGCTTTTTATAAAAAACATGGATATAAAGTAATTGGATTAAGTGAAAATCACCCTAAAGGGCACAATCGATACTATTTAGAAAAAAGGTTAGAAATTATATAGAATCCAAAAATGAATTAATCAAAGCATAAAGAGCGTACGTTGAATAATTACTTTCAAAATACGTTCTTTTTTATTTAGTAATGAAGAGATATCGATTATTACCTTTTTTAAGCGTAGATAAATGAAATACTCAATTAACTTTTTTATATTTTAAAACGATTAAATGGTAGAATGTAACAAAGGCAGAAAATTCTTGTTATTAAAGGTGGACTTAGATGAAAAAAGTAAATGTTACATATGCACTTTTATACGATAAAACAAATGAAAAGATCTTAATGGTAAAAAACAAAGGAAAGAATGGTTCTTATTACACATTACCAGGTGGCGCAGTTAAATTTGGTGAAACGTTAGAGGAGGCAGTCGTTCGGGAAGTGAAAGAAGAAACCGGGCTACATATAACTGTAAACGGTATTTGTTACATTAGCGAAGCATTTTTTGAAGAGAGAGGACACCATGCAATTTTCTTTAATTTTTTAGGGGAAATAATTGGCGGGGAAACAAATATATCGAGGCCAAAAGAAATTGAAGAGATTACTTGGATGGAATTACATAGAGCAGCACCACATTTACGTATACCAGAACACTTATTAAATACATTACAAAGGAAAGAAACAGTACCTTACTTTTTTAACGGAACAATCGTTCATCAATCTTCATAAAATTATCATATTATGTAAGGCGGGGGAAAAATGGAGTTTATTGTTAATCATAAACAGTTCATTCAAGCACTTTCAGAAGTAAGTAAGGCTATATCTACGAAAGCTATAATCCCTATACTTTCCGGTATAAAAATAACTGCAGATCAATCCGGGATTACATTAATCGCAAGTAATTCAAACATTTTCATTGAAAAATTCATCCCTAGTTCTATTGAAGACGACCGAATAACAACTATATTAAAAGCAGGAACTATAGTAGTACCTGCTAAATATTTTATTGAAATTATAAAGAAAATGCCAAGCCATGTAACAATAAAAAGTAAGGATGAGCAAATCATTACAATACAGTCAGAGGAAATCACATTAAACTTAAATGGACTTCCAACATACGAGTTTCCTAATGTACCGCTTATAAACGATCATGCAAAAGTACAAGTAGAAATAGAACAATTGATTGAAGTGTTTAAACAAACTGTCTTTGCGGTAGCTAAAAATGAATCTAGACCTGTTCTTACCGGTGTTCATTTAGAGTTAGATCATAATAAATTAATTTGCGTAGCAACTGATTCACATAGACTTGCTATACGCGAAATGATAATTTCTACAGATACGAAAGCAAGTTGTATCGTACCAAGTGCAACTATTAGTGAGCTGCTAAAATTAATGAGTAGTAATTCAGAATTCGTATACATCTATCTTTCGGAAAGTCACATTATTTTTACATTCGGCACAACTACGTTATATTCAAGACTAATTGAAGGGAAATATCCTAATATATCTAGTTTAATTCCAAATGACTTTCAAACAGTCATTAACATAGATAGAAAAAGGATTTTACAAGGCGTAGATCGATCAAGCTTATTAGCAAGTGAATGGGCAAATAACAATGTTAACTTAGAAATTGTAAACGAATCTACAATTAAAGTTTCTTCTAACGCTTCTCAGATTGGAAAAATATATGAGACACAACAAGTAGATGCGATTCAAGGTGAAAAACAATTAAATATATCTTTCGATGGACGATTTATGTTAGATGCTTTAAAGGCAATAAAAGAAGAAACGGTTACTTTAAGCTTTAGCGGTTCTATGAGACCAATATTAATTGAAGCAGGGACACAATCTGCAGCAGTACATCTTATATCTCCAGTAAGAACTTATTCATAACAAAGGAAGGATTTACATTATGTACAAGCACACTCTATGTTTTATAAAGAGAAATGAAGAGATACTTATGTTAAATAGAGAATATGACCCTGTAAAAGGATTGTGGAATGGGGTAGGGGGAAAGATAGAAAAGGGAGAAACACCTTTAGAAAATGCAATTCGTGAAATAAAAGAAGAGACTAATATAGAAGTTACGCATGACCAGATTCAATTTAAAGGCATTATTAAGTGGGAAGACTCTTCATATTCTGGCGGTATGTATCTTTATCTAATAGAGCTACTTAATGAATTTACATATCAAACTCCAAAAAAAGTAGCAGAAGGAATTTTAGATTGGAAAGAGATTTCTTGGATTCTAAGCGACTATAATTACGGCGTAGGAGAGATGATACCAAAATTTTTATATGCAGTACTTCACAATGAATTAATATTAGAGCATAACTTTGTTTTGTCTAATCATAAATTAATAGATTATAGGAATGAAGAATTGGCTAAGCAGTACAGTTCTATAGATAATATAGTTCAATTATAAAAAGTAGGAATTGTAATCTATCATACACAGCAAAATAATTATAACTCAAATGATTCGAAAAGTAGCTAAGGAGAAAATTCAAATGGGGATGAGTGTAATGAAGAAAATAATTATTTTACTCATAGCTGTAGTTTTAATTACTTTTGCTTTTTATCAATACAACCAAAAAGATAGTGTAGCTAAAAATGATAAAGTGTATGTAGAAGACTTTAAAGGTAAAAATGATTCAATCAAAATACAATCTGCTATTAATAAAGCAGAATCTAGTAAAACTAAAACGGTATTGCTTGATGATAAGAAGTATAAAATCACCTCACCAATTATAGTGAAACAAGGTGTAAAGTTATTATTTGGTTACGGAACACAATTTGTTGTCGAAGGTAATTTTAGAGTTCTAGAATTAGAAAAAAACGCATTAATTGAAGGAGCCTATATTGTTATAGACGATCCTACATTTAATTCTGAAGTTATATATTTAGACGGCAAAAATAAGTATTATAACACGTGGCACAAGACACAAATAAAAGATATAAATATTATCAATTGGACAGAAACAAATAAAGGTACCGGAATTTCTTTATACTCCGCTGGAAAAGAAAATGAAATTTCGTTTGTTAACTTTGAAAACGTTAAAGTTGTGGGAATGGAAACTGGGCTGAAATTAGTAGCGAAAAAACCGAGCAGCGGACAAGCTTGGATAAATGCCAATCGTTTTATGAACTTTTCCTTAGAAGACTGTGTAAATATGATTTATATAGATAGTCAAGTAACTACGCCAAATGAAATTAGTGGGAATCAATTTACAAATCTACAAATACAGCCATCAAGTAAAACGAAAAATATATTAAGAGTAAGTGGACAGCATAACAAATTCAGTGGAATGGTATGGGATTTGCAGAAAATCAATCATGAAAAGGAGCTTATTGAACTAACTGATAAGAGTATGAATACAGTGATTGAAATGTCCAGTGTACCAGCAAATAGAATTTTAGATAGCGGGAAAGCTAATATAGTAAAGTAATATTTTTATTTATGAATTCACTTCTAAAAAGCAGATAGAAATAAAAATTTTAGACAGGAGATTCAATATGTGGAAAACAAATATTATCAAAACTACTAGAGGCAAATTTGAGTATTTTGTGAAGGGAGAAGGTCCGCCTTTATGCGTTACACATATGTATAGCGAGTATAACAATAATGGAAATATTTTTGCAAACCCGTTCACTAATTTTTATAGCGTATATTTAGTTAATTTAAAGGGTTGTGGCAATTCAGATTTAGCAAATACTGATTCCGAATATAGTATGATGGAAACGGTTAAAGATTTAGAAGCGATTCGGGAAGCTTTATATATTAATAAGTGGGGGTTTGCTGGTCATTCGACAGGAGGGATGTTAGCTCTTGTATATGCGACTGAAGCACAAGAAAGTTTAACGAAAATAATTGTTGGTGGCGCAGCAGCGAGTATGGAATATGCATCTCACAAAGATAGTATATACTGTAGTAAAAATGAAAATTTTAATAGAATCGTATCAATTATGAATGCATTAAATGATGATAGTACATTACAAGAAGAAAGAAAAGTATTAAGTAGAGAGTGGGCACTTATGTCTTTTTATTCTGAAGAAAAGCTTGAAGAGGCATTAAAATTGCCGAATAGCGGAAAGACAGTTGGCAATCGGTTAAATTATTTTAGACAAGTTGAATATAAAGATTATGATGTTCGTCAGAAACTTAAATTCATAAAAGTTCCAAGTTTTATATACTGTGGTAAGCATGATGCACAATGTCCCTACATATTTTCTCGTGAAATAGAAAATTTGATCCCGAACGCAGTATTAACTAAATTTGAAGAAAGTAATCATAATCCATTCGTTGAAGAAATAGACAAATTTAATCAGTTTGTAAAAAATACATTATAATTAATAAGAAAAAAAGCGAATCTTCTATATAAGACAGATTCGCTTTTTATTATAATTAGATTTTTCGCCACCAAGCATACCTAGGATAGTCTGTAGATTTTAACGTAATAGATTCGCCAATTTGAGGCGTTGTAATTTTAACTCCTAAACGGTTGGCTTCTTTCGTAACACGTTCTATCGGGTCACTCCATTCGTGTAAAGCTAATGTAAAAGCACCCCAATGAATCGGAAGAAGTAATTCTCCTTTTACATCAATATGTGCTTGCGCAGTCTCTTCTGGCAACATATGAATAGCAGACCATCTCGAATCATATTGTCCGCATTCCACCAATATAAGATCGAATGGACCGTATTTATCACCACGTTATTCTTATATACAAAAAACAAATTATACAGCAGTTAAAACGAATATAAAGTAAATGTAAATTGTTTTAATTTGGTAAATAATTTCTTATAAGCAACGAAGAACATACGTTTTGTTATATGTTATAGAAGAAAATACACCCCTAATTATTAAAAGGAAGGAGAGGATGTAAGTGCAAATAGAGAGAAAAAAGAAATCAAAATGTAAATTATCAAAATCTGAAATAACGCAGCTATATACAGAAGGGAAGAGTACCTCAGAAATAGCTACGCTTGCCAATGTGTCTGCTAGGTATATTCGTATGGTTTTGACAGACAATAACGTTCCAAGGCGTGCTATAGGGAGTTGGAAGAGGAAGTATGACATATCAGAAGATTATTTTAAAACATGGTCAAATAACATGGCTTATATATTAGGGTTTATAGCAGCAGATGGTGTTATACAAAAAGAAAATCAATGTGTCAGTATATCTCAAAAAGAAAGTTACATTTTAGAAGATATAAAACAAGAACTAAACACCAAACAGCCACTGTATCAAAATAAGAAAACAGACGTATATATGCTAAACATTAATAGCAAAACAATAAAAGACGACCTTATGAATATTCACGGAATTAAGCCGTGTAAATCTTTTAACATTGAATTTCCATTTATACCAGAAGAATATTTACATCACTTTGTTCGTGGGTATTTTGATGGGGATGGTTACGTCAAGTATGAAACGTATACAGTCAGTTTTGTAGGAGGATCATATACTTTTATGAATTCTTTACATCAAATACTACAAAATCACAATTTATCAGCCGATTTACTAAATCAAAATAAACATTATCGCGTCATTTTAACCGGAAGAAAATCAATACAACTATTTTCAAAATGGATTTATAAAGACAAAGGTGTTTATTTGCATAGAAAATATGAAGAATTTCAGAAAGAAAGTCTAAGTCTAGATCAATTAAAAGATCGAAAACTAAAAAGAACTCAAGCTGCTGTTAAGCAGAGAAAACAAAATTTCCTTAAGGAATATATGAAAAATAAATGTATCACTAAAACTTGTTCCAATTTAGAAATAAAGGAACCAACTTTTAAAAGTTGGTTAAAAAATGATACTCAATTTAAAAGAGAGTATGAAAAAATTCATCCATTATAAGAATGCAAAAAACCTTAGTATATCTATGCTAAGGTTTTTAATTTGAGATTATTAGAGGATACTTATTTTCGTTTATAGAAGTTAATAAATGCATAAATTTTACAATGAATTTAATATTAAGGGAGGGGTTATGAAGTGTTTACTACTAATATTCCAGAGAATATATTACATACAGATTATGAAGCTAAAATGATTTCGTCTGGAGATAATTCGCCATCTATAAAAATAAAAGGGACGAAACTTCAATATTTACTTGTAATGCTTCATCTTGGTTTTGAGTCGAATACTATAAAAACAATACTAAGTTGGACAAATGAGGAATTTGAAAGACACATGAATTCATTAGAATTAGAAGGTTTATTGAAAAAAATAGGAGGGAGTTTTTATCCAACGTGTATGGTTATAACAGCTTGTGAAGGAAAAGAGCTTTATAACCTTTGTGAACCTCTAATTAAACCCACACTTAAAATCATTGAAAATTATTCAAGTCACATTGAAGCTATTTCAAAAAGAATCGAAACGTTTAATTATTTATCTAAAGAATCTTATAGTCTCTTACTGTATAGTGGAGTGTTATTAGATTTTGGACAAATAAATTACATTGAAGGAAACTATTTAAAAAAGATGCGACCTTTAAGAAATAAGAAACGATATTATTATGCAATTCAAGAACAAGAACTAACAAATATAGAGGCTTTCGGGATGTATGGTAATACGTATTTAGATTTAGGAGAAGTTCAAATTGGTCTTTATGGAAATTCTCGATATTCAACATTAAATTTAATTACAGCAGATAACGAAACATTTGAAGAATATTTCCAAAACACTAATACTGATATTAATTATAAGAAAATGCAATTAGTAAAAGGTTTCGTAGCAGCAGATAGACAAATAGATTTACATTTAAATGTAGTTTACGAAAAATTAGGCTTATATCAAAATTCACAACCTGTTATCCCTGTATTTAGATCAACAGACTTATCGATACTTAATGAAATTGCGAACACAATCAGTAAAGATTTAGTCTTATTGTTTAAAGAAAACGATAAACCTTTAAAAGAATACTTTGTAAGTAGCAGATATTCAAAAGAAATAACTTATGAAGAGTTCTTTATCTGGTGGTATCACTTTTTCTATACAAAGGTAACTGAAGAATTAATAAAACAAAATGTAATTAGAATCAGTTCTCATAAGAACCAGACATATATAATTTATTAAATTTGACCTTCATATAAGTAACAGGAGGGTATGTATATGACTGTTGTATGCTTAATTAGACATGGTGAAACTGAATGGGATGCTATTGGAAAGCTTCAAGGCCGTGAGAACATTGATCTAAATAAAAACGGTAAGCAACAAGCCGAAAAATGCGGTTTGTATTTGCGCGAAAACTGATGGGATGTAATTATTTCTAGTCCTTTATCAAGAGCAAAACAAACAGCTGAAATCATAAATCAGTACATGTTAAAACCAGTTGAAATCATTGGAATGGAAAATTTTATAGAACGTGATTATGGTAGGGCTTCAGGATTAACGACAGAAGACCGGGTGAAAATGTTTCCAAATCGTAATTATACAAATCAAGAACCGAGAGAACTACTAAAAACAAGAGTTATAACCGGTTTAAATATAATTTTGAAAAAACATGCAAATAGAATACAATTCTAGTTTTAATATCAAATAATGAAATCGGATCAAGAAAAACAAAACTTTTTACTGCCTGTATAAGTAGCATCTATTATGATCAAGAACAATGGAAAATACATGAATATAACAAAATTAATCATTTACAAACAGATAGTCAATAAAAATATATAGAAAATACGATATAAAAGGAGAGAAGAATCTTGCAAAAGAAATTTATCAATCCAGAAACGATGCCACCAACTTTTGGATACTCGCATGTAGTCGAAGTTTGTAACGCTAAACGAACAATTTACATATCTGGACAAGTAGCGATTAACACTGATGGTCAAATAGTTGGCGTTGGCGATTTGGCTACACAAACGCGACAAGTATTCGAAAATATTAAAAGTGCATTAGAAACTTCGGAATTAAAATTTAACGATGTAGTAAAATTAACATTTTTCTTAACAGATATTTCTCAAATGGCCATTGTTAGAGATATACGAGACCAATACATTGATACTAAAAATCCACCAGCAAGTTCAGCTGTAGAAGTTAGAAAGTTAATTAACGATAACTTATTAATTGAAATCGAAGCAATTGCTGTAGCAAACTAATTTTAAAAACTTATTCGTCATCATATCAATGCAATTCGTTTAATGTGTTCATTTAAAACGAATTGCATTTTTTTGTCTTAAATATAAAGTATATCTGGAGAAATTTTCATAAACAACTTATAAAACACCAAAAAAACAAGCAACTAAACAACCCATCACACAGAATGAATCAAAAGAAAAGGGGAGTCTAACAATTGTTACTAATATATAATAAGTTTATTATTTTTTACAGTTAACATAATATATATTATAGGCAGTTATAGAAACAAAGTAATATCAGGTATCAAAAACCAAGTAAACTATACTTAATGAGATGAAACGGAGATTTTTAGTGAGATTCATACAAAATCTTATTTAAACGAATTTCTACAGTTTTTATCATTTTTTGTTATAAATCCATCACGACGAATTTAAAACGATTATTAATTAAACTTTAACGAATCAAAAAAAATTTGATCGACAAGAATTTTTTTATACAGAAAAATTATTTCTATACAAAATATAAATTATTAAATTCATTTTATGTTTTACTTAATGAATTTATATTGCTATTTACACACGTTTTATAACTTTACATTATTTGTTGTTATTTCTGTTATTTGCGCTTGACTTTTATTGTACTTACCGTTCTTTATTCTAGTTGACATAATGTTTATTTTTAACTTAAAAAATCTCCCTCACCTTCAGGAAGATTTTTTAGCTTGCTAGTATTTCAGTTATATACTCTTAATAACAATCCCAATTGTAAATTACATTGGAAAAATCTAGATTTAACAAATCGTCTTTCTTTATAAAGAAATTAGCAACACCAGAATCTCCCCACATAATATTTAATGAATCGTCTGTATCGATTTGTAGTAATAATATATCATGTTGCTGGTAATTTTCTTCCCATTCCCTTGGATCTGTCTGTGTAAAAAATGGGTAACCGCCAATTTTATGTCCTTGATCTTCACATAAATCATCATACAGTTCGCCTAATTCTGTATGATTTTCTTCATCAACAATTTCTTCCCAATCAATTTCCTCACTAAACATCTTTTCAAATCGATAATCCCTTGATGTTACTGGTTGATAACCTAATTCAAACTTTAATTTCGCTGCTTCGGGAATAATAAAGTCCTCTAATTCTAAAGTGTTTAAATAACTAAAATCAGTAATTACCTTATTTAAATCTTTTATAATTGTAGAATGATAAATAATTCGAAAGTCTTTTTGTATTGTTGGATGATCAAAATCCGCGCCGTAAAGCTCATCAGCAGCACTTACAAAAAACTGTAATATTCCCTCCTGAGGCATATATTCAACATACGGCATTTCTTCAAAGTTTAGCTGCGCAAGTAACATCATAGGTTGTTCATTTGAATCTTTAGGATGCTCTTGATCTATAGGTAAATACGGATAACCACCAAACTTACTCTCAAAAAGCGTTGTTTCTGCTAATGTTCCAGTCACTTTAATATACGGTTTCACACTTTCTTCTAAAATAGTACGATACTGCTCTAGTTTTTTCGGAATTTGAAGTTGATACGTATTCTTCATTGTATTTGCCTCCCTTTAATAATGAATTGAAAATGCCTTACTTAATTGTATAGCAAAAGATAGCTTCATTGAAAATCGTTAAAAATCCGTTTTCACCCTCGTTTTTTGCGCACTTGGTGGACAAAGTAAATTATATTCTAAAACCTTTTTATTAATAGTTCGAATTAAATCCGCTACTTCTGCAGTATTTGTATTTTCGTTTAGCTTTTCTTTTAAATCATCAATTTCCTTTGAAAGCTCAATCCATCTAGGTAATACATGATTATTTTTCAAAGTTCTATAAAGTTGCTTTTCAGGATTGTACGAAAGATCTTTATCTAGATTTAGAGGCTTCCCTTTACCAGGTAAATTATCAAAAGCCCCTTTCTTTTCTGCTTCTTTCACGATAGAACTAATATGGTCCTCATACGTAAAGGTCCAAACTTTCTCATCTTTTACTAAAATCTCTTGCTTTTTTAGTTTTTTATCTAGTTCTTCTTGATTCATAGAATCTCGCCCCTTTATATTTTATAGCAGTGTTTTTGTAGATTTTAATGCTTTCAACCCATCAAATAACTTTTCTCGCCACCAAACGCTATCATGACCGCCTTGAAACTTTGGGTATTCCTTTTCTTTTAAAGCCTTAGACAGGCGTCTATTAGCCGTTAAAGGAGGTTTGTTTTCAATTTCTCCTGCTGCTATATAAAAATGAGGTTGCGTCGCATTTGAATCTATAGATAAAATTTTATTTTCAATCCAAGGAATTTTATTTTCATACCCATCCTTTTTCCAATGTACAGATCCAGACATTGACAACACGTTCCCGAAAATGTCTGGATTTTGAAGCGCTGCATAACAAGCTGTTAAGCCACCAAGACTGAAACCGGCAATTGTTGTATGTTGTGCTTCTTGATGCACAACATACTTCACCTGAATCCACGAAAGTAATTCCTTCGTTAAAAATGCATTCATTTTATCGTTATAAGTTAGCTCTTCTAGTCGATTAACTGGATCTATAGCAACAGCAATACACGATGGAATTTCTCTTTCGTAAATTAAATAATTGAGTGTTTTTGCGAGTGAAAGGTCATTAATGAATGAATTTCCATCAAATACAATGAGAAGTTCTTGAAGATGTGAAGTGTGAGAATAATCATGAGGCGTATAAATATAAATTTTCCGTGTGTTATTTAAAATTGTGCTATGAAAAGAATATGTTTCAATTTTTCCGGGTGGATAATGCTTTGAAGGGAAACGACCGCTATACTGCACTTCCATTCCTATATTTAACAAAGACGCTTTATTGGTACCTTCTCCAAATGTATTTCCATTAAATTGGTCTAGTTGATACTGTTCACTACGCTTTATCCAATCATTTTCGAAAAAATCGTTTACTGAAAAATAGTACGTTGAAATAAAACTCTTATCCGTCCTAAACGTTACATACCAAATATCTGTCTGTAACAACTGTTGTAGTTGATTTACAGACAGATCCCAACCAGGGAAACTACCGAATACATAAACATTTTCAGTTTTTCGGTCCCCTAACCACACATACGTTATAAGCTTATACTGACTTTCTATAGGACATTGTTCTATTAGTGGCGTATGATTCGACTTTATTTCATGCAAAAAAGTATACAAAGCTTTCTCATTTCCATTCTTTAATTGATTATTAAGCTCCTCTAACTTAGGACTAATTATTGAAGTCACCCATCTTCCTCCTTTGCATTTCTTTTCATTAGATTGCTTTTATAGAATTTAGGATTAGGATGTTATGTGTGTAGGTGAATTATTTATTAGAAAGTTTATCAATTGCCTGAATAGAAAGTTCCAATGCTTTTATCTGTCTTGTTAAAAGTGTTCTTTGAGGACTTCCAGCTTTAGACTTATCATAGGCTTTCTCTATTGATGGGAGCAAACTAGCAAGGGTATTACAAGCTTCTGCTAGCTCTTCATAACTATACTGGTGATTTTCTTGATTCCAAATATTTTCTAGTACTGCTAACCCTACGCAAACGGCTTTAAGTCGTTTTTTTACTAATGTAGTCTTTGCACCTTTTTGAGTCATTTGTGATAGTGCATTTTCAAGTTTACGAATTGTTGATTGTAACGATTTTATTGATTCCAATTTATCTATATTTGATACATTTTCCATGTTAATGTTGTCCCTCCTGTCTTAATTTTACTCGAAATATTTTAACATAAATAACTAACGATATTCGAGTAGGACAATGCATTAAAGGAAAACAATTGCTAAACGCTTCTCCTTCCTTACTGTATTCTATATGTACTTCTTTCTGCACTTTAAAATCCCTATATAAACAAGGTATTAAAATTGTATTTTTTATGAACAAAAAACGCACAAGCAGCATAACTTGTACGTTTATATTTTTATTCAGTAAGATAATATAGTAATAGTCTTCGTGTCTTCTCATAATTCATGAAATCTCTATACAAAATAGGATGCTTCACAATTTCTGTTTCAATAAACCGGTATTGCGGAAACCATTCAAAAAATGATCTCCTTAGCCACTGTATTTGCTGAAACGAAATATTCTTTTCTTTTTTATTTAGTACAGAATTTAAAGTACCTGCTGTATGCATCCGATAATGATTAAAATCAGCATTTATACAGTCATCTTCGGTAAATTTACTTTTTAAGTCTCGCTGCAATTTTGCTGTAGTACGATATGGAAACGGTTTATGCAGTGAACTATGAATTTTCTGCAATTCATTAAAAATAACCTTTTTTCCTAATAGCAACTTTCCACCCCTTTATTTCTCTAACCACCTTAATAATTTTTCATAATGATATTGAGCATCTGTATAGCCAAGGTTATATAAATTAACAAGTTTCTCTTTATTTCTTTCTATTCCGCTTATAGGAAGCTGTACGCTAGGCTGAATGACATAAAAGTTGTCTTTTTGTTCTATATGATTCATATAAGATATCGTCTCATTATAAAAACGATAATGTTCTACTAAAGACTCTGCGATATTCGGATATTTTCTATATAAAATTTTAGCTAGTCCAGAAAACTTATTTGGCTGTTTCTCATATCCTTCTGGCTTTGTCATAATTACGACGTTCTTTTGATAACCATCAGTTTGCGCTTTTAAAACCGGTATAGGATCTATAATTCCTCCATCTAGCAATTTGCGATTATCATATTCTACAGCAGGTGCTATAAAGGGAACCGAGCTTGATGCACGAATGATTGTTAAAATATCATTACCGTGTTCTATTTTATTGTAATAAACTGCTTTTCCTGAATCACAATCCGTCGTGCCTATAACAAACTGTTCATTTGAGTTTAAGAAAGTTTGAAAATCAAATGGTACAATTGTATTCGGTACTTCATCAAATAGAAAATCCATTCCAAATAATTCACGTTTCTGAATCAAATTTCGATAAGATATATAACGGTGATCTGATACGAGCTCTGTATTTACTTTTTTATTCCTTCCTTTTTGACGTGATAAATAAGTTGCTCCCATACATGCTCCAGCTGATACACCGACTACATAAGGAAAGTATAAGTTCTTTTCCATAAAATATTCGAGTACTCCTGCAGTATATAACCCTTTCATTCCTCCGCCCTCTAACACTAAACCGATATTTTCCATGCTTTATCCCTCTGCTTCTTTATTCTTACTTACATGTTAGCACAAGATTTTAAGATGAGGTTACAAAAATAAATTGCTACAATAACCAGAAACTACTAAAGTAATGTCATAATTTCTTAGTACATTGCATGGTACAATATAAGTAACACAATCCACAAATAATGGAGGAGGAATTTCCTATGGGTTTATTCAGCGGTATTTTAGGAAATGCATCAAATACAAGTACAGAAAGTGTTGAACGTGATTTAGAGAAGATTATGTTAGACGATGAGAAAGTTGAGCATGCTTATAAATTAATTCGTGATTTAATCGTATTTACAAATCGTCGTCTTATTTTAGTAGATAAACAAGGGATATCAGGTAAAAAAACAGAGTATCATTCTATTCCTTATAAAAGCATTACGCAATTTAGTATTGAAACAGCTGGGCATTTTGATTTAGATGCTGAGCTTAAAATTTGGATATCTAGTTTGAGTACGCCAATTACGAAAGAATTTAAAGGTGACGATAGTGTTTTAAGCATACAAAAAGCGTTAGTAACATATACGACAAAATAACGATTTTTGTATGTTTATTCATTTTAAAAATTACTAACCCGAGTATTTTGGAAGAATATACATCATATTTGTATGTTTAATCTAAAATAACAGAAAAAGGTAAAGCGTATTTCAAATGCTTTACCTTTCTTTTTTGTAATAAACAAGTGTAGTTTTACCATTTAATTTCTTTGTTACTTCTGTTCTTTTATATCCCATCTTTTCGTATAGAAAACAATTTCTTTCTTCCTCTAAAATCGTAGCAAGTTCAAAGCTTCGTGCTTCTGGAAACATCACTTCAATTAAAATAAGCACCTGTTGAGCAATTCCTTTCCCTTGATAGTTTGGATGAATGAACATTGGACTAATCCAAAATTTATATGGTATTTCTTTTTTTGAAATACATATCGCTCCAACAAGGTTAGAATCTATTATCATTTTATAATAGTTACTGCTGGGATTATGATTCATTCGCTGGATTTATTTCATAGTCTTTATATTTATTTAATAAAGGGTTAAACGATTCTACTTGCATTTGAAATAAAGCTGCTGCATCGTTTTCTGTCGCCTTCTTTAAAGTAATCTTCATGTTACCAATTTAGTCGTTTTCTTAATGAAGTAATATGAGCTGTATGATGACGTCCGTGCCATGCATATAGTCCAATTGCAGCAGCAAGTTTTGTTTCGCCTGTTTCTGGATGATTAAATGTCTTTTCAAGATCTTCAAGTTCTAGAGAATATAAAAGGTTAACCCATCTTTTATGTAATGAATCTAACATTACTAGTGAAACATCTACTGGTAATTTAGAATCAGGTAATTCTGCCCATTTCTCTTCTTTATATGGTTTAATCGTAGGGTTCTTTTCTGTTAGTGCCAATTTAAAGCGTATGTAGCTGTTCATATGGCTATCAACAACGTGATGGACTACTTGACGAACCGTCCATCCACCAACTCGATATGGCGTATCTAACTGCTTCTGATCTAAATCTTTAATAGCCTTTGTTAGTTCATTAGGTAAATCTTCAATTTCTTGAATCCATGTATCTATCATTTCTTCCGTTATAGGGCGTTTGTATGTAAATTGGCCAATTGGATAACGTAAATCATTCATGAATAAGTCCCCCTTATTATAAGCGCGAAGTATTTCTCCAAATATAATGAACAAACTTCACATGTTCTCCGTTTAATTGTACAGATGTTGTATCTGCTTCGTTTGAATATGAAGAAAACCCGCTTTTTTCTAGCACAATTTGTGATGCGATATTATTAGTAGTTGTTTTAGCGTGAACTTCATTAATTTTATTATTCTTCGCTTCGTCTAAAACTAATTTTACAGCTGCAGTTGCAACTCCTTTTTTAGTAAATTTTTCTCCGACCCGATAACCTAACGAACTGATTCGAGTTTCCGAATCTATATCTACTAAATTTATTCGTCCTACAATTTCATTTTCTTCATTACGAATTACATAAAAATAAGAATCTCCATTCGCTTGTTCTATTAGCAAATCATCTAGTAGTTTTTGGAAATATTCAAAATCAAAATATTGCGAGCCACGATTGGGTACCATTGTTTCAAAAAAAGACTTATTCGTAAGCTCAAACGTAAATAAATCCTTAGCATCGTGTTTCTTTAATTGTTCTATGTATATTTTCATCTCGATTACCCCTTCTATATCTACTAACTGTTATATATTCTTTTTTAATCAACTATTTTCCTTCTATTTCTTTCGCTTCAGTAATACAGCAAATAACACTTTCGGATGAAATAGGTGAAATGGACTACGAATTAAATTCATCACTCTTACTAATCGAATATAAACGTCAGAGTCAATTGCAGATAGTTGATATATTTGTTTCGTATACCATAGCTGAAATTTTTGCTTTATCGTTAATTCTCTCTTTAACTGAGGATGACGCGATATTTCCGTTGTAGTCATTTCCCATGGAGTTTGTATGATGTTAGCGGTCTTTTTATAAAACTGCTGTATAAATGCTTTGTCAAGCTTCTTACTCCTTTGTAAAAGTAACTGCAACTGGTAAGCTTCCATAGCTGCAACTGAAACACCTTGACCGAAAACGGGGTCAAAACGACAATGTGCATCTCCAACTACTAACAATCCTTCTGGCATATTTGTAACAAGATCGAATCGTCTTCGTACTTGAAAAGGAATTTTGTATATTTTAATATCAGTAATTGCCTCAGCACTATTTAGGAAATCTGTTACATTTCGTATTGATAAATTTTCCGCAAAATTATAAAACTCATCATCTGTTTGCGGTGCTTTCTCATTAGCATATCCACTGAAAGTAACAAAATAACGATTATCTTCAATTGTTTGAATAAGAACACCGTAAGGGCTTTCCGGAAAACTTGGAGACATCATCATATTACAGCAATCTAACTTCTCATTTTCTTTAAGCTTAAACATTCTAGTAGCGTAAAATAAATCAATACGAACCTTTTCTTCTTGCACTTCAATATCGTATTTTCGTAACCACTCTATACCTTTTGAACCGAATCCACTTGCATCAACTACAATATCTGCATGAAATTCTTCATAAAGACCTGTATCTAAATATTTTGCTTTTACACCACACACTTTGTAATGGTTTTCATCTACTAGTAATGCTTCAACTAACGTTTCATACTTTGTAGTAATATTTGAAACGCGTTCAATTCGTTTTTGAATATGTGATTCTAGCATAGGACGACTTTGCTGAATCATATGCACTTCCCCGATGAATGGTTGTTTCCATAAACCAAATTGATGCCATTTCAAATCACGAGTAAAGTTATTTACGATGCTACCTGCTTCTATTAATTCATTCGTAATATTAGGAAACAATTCCTCAATTGCTTTTTCTCCACCTTTTAATAACACATGAGGGTGATTGCTTTGTGGAACTCTTTTTCGTGAAGCTTTTCCATCCCATCTTTCACCTGCTTCTAAAATGATTACTTCCTTAAAAGCACTGGATAATGCTTTTGCTGCGAGTTTTCCTGCCATACTTCCGCCAATAACGATAGCCTTATTAAACATATTTTCCCCCTTAATAAAAAGAGATCCTGCCTTGTATGAATGAAACAGGATCTTAAACTAATTAACTTCTTTATCATTATAATTAAAATACATGAGTATATTGCAACGTTAAAATTAAAATGCCTAATCCCCATACGTAATACGCGAATACTTTTAAGGAGTGACGTTTTAAATATTGAATCATCCATGAAACAGCTATGTAACCGAAAAATGCAGCTGATAACGTTCCGACAATTAAAGATGTACTAGAAATAGACTCTGCTTTCCCTTGAAAAACATCTGCAAATTGCAAAATGATAGCTCCGACAATGGCTGGCGTTGATAATAAGAAAGAAAAGTAAGCAGCAGTTTCGCGGTCTAACTTTCTCCATAATGCAGCGACGATTGTCATACCAGAACGAGAAATAGCCGGAAAAATAGCCACTGCTTGAAATGAACCGATGATAAATGCATCTTTATATGTAATGTCGTCCATTTTTTTACGACCATTCTTTTGTTTATCTGCCATGTAGAGAAAGAATCCTGTCACTAAAAACTCCCAACCAATCGTAATACCTGTTTTGGAAATATCCTCAAAAAAGTCTTTAAATAACAAGCCAATTATAACTGCGGGTATCGTCCCAACAATAAGTAATAACATCAGCTTTGAAAATGGTTTTTTGATTAAATATATAAATTCTTTTTTGTAATAAATAAACACCGCAAGTAAAGTCCCAATATGCAACATCGTATCTAAAAACAATCCTGCTTCATCTAATTGAAATAAATGTCTTCCTAAATAAAGATGACCTGTACTACTTATCGGTAAAAACTCTGTTAAACCTTGTATGATCCCTAATATAAAAGCTTCTAACCAATTCATGATGGTCCCCTTTCTTGTTTGCTTGTACCAATATATGAAGGTTAAATTTTCGATATGAAAAAAACTATATTTCTCTATGAATTTACTTTTATTTTATGGATATATATGTAAAGAGGATTGGGGAGGTTTAATATGTGGAAGCACACAAAATTCGGCAATGTATTACTTTGGGTGGGACCTATCCTTGTGTTTGTAGGGTTATGTATGACAAATGTGATTTCAGATATTCCCTTCTTTGAGGGAAAGCATAAAACACTTGGTATTGTACTTATATGTATAGGTGTAGTCTGTTTTATTGCTGCGAATCATTTAAATAAAGGGGAAAAATATGAAGAATAACGCTAAACAAAAAAACAATCCTGGCATATTACCTAGGATTGTTTTTTATTAATGTTGATTATTTGTAGAATACTTTATCAACGTTATATTTCGCTTTGTATTCGTTAATGATATATGTTTCGTAAATTTCTCTTTCTGTTGGATCTTCTACGATACATGCATCAATGCGATATACTTCATCACGGTGGTTTTTGATTGGAGAAACATTATCTTCAAAATGCTTCTTAATACGTTGTCTAATTTTACGAGCTTTACCTACGAAAAGAAGTTCGTCATTAATATTGTAAAACATGAAAATGCCGCCTTTATCTCTAGGGAACAAGTGGAAATCGATAAAACCATTGATTGGCGTAATTCTTGGCTCGTCTCCTTTAATAACTTGTTTACGTTCAGTAATTGTAACATCAACTTCAGGGATACTAATTTTAATCAAGTTCATTCACGTCCTCTTTTATTATAAAGATAAATAATAGCATACATATGTAAGAAAAGCTACGTTCAGAGGCATTTTTCATTTTATAATTCAAATATTATAGGTGTATCATGTAAACTCTTCTTCCAAATCATATGATCACTTGATTCTCCCCAATAATCCTTCAGTACATAACTAGGCTCTCCAAACTTCTTCGTCCATATACTTTGCGCTTTTTTGTATCCACTATCTAAACAGTATTCTGTTATCCCTCTGCTAAGTAACGTAATATACATTGCATGTAGTAATAAATTACCTATACCCTTTTGTTGATATTCAGGTAGTACGAATACAGTTCCTATTTCATATAAATCTTTAAATACACCACCTGTACAGCTATGAATCAATGTACTTGCTGGACCGATTTCAATTGTTCCAATGATTTTATTGTTACTTGTATCAATTGCTACTAAAAAGTAACGACTTTCCCCATTGCTCTCCAAATCATTTTTCAAATACTGTTTTTTCGTATGTATTTCATTTTCTATGTCATCTAATAATTGTGATAACCCTTCATTATTAAAGGTATTAGTAATAACAAGACGAAAAAACAAGTTCATTTCATCTATATCATCCGAATTGGGTCTTCTAATTTCAATGTTATACACGACCTAAATCTCCATTCTTTTATAATATAAGAGGAATTGTTAAGACCATACTTTATATACTCTATTCAACATTATTCTACAAAGGCCTGCATAGATCCAACAATATAGAAAGCTCATCATAAATATTGATAAAATAATTTTCATCTCCAAAGTTGTATGAATGGTAGGACCTAATACAGGAAAGTGAAAAATATCAAGAACGATCATAATGCCTATAAGTAGACATATCGCTGAAAAGGAAACCACCAAAATCCTCCTCTTGAATTGTATAAAGGATACTCCTAACGCTATACCCAATAAACCAGTAGTAAAAGGAAAGACAATCAGTTCGCTTGGCTCAATAATAAATAATAGGAAAATAGTTAAAATATAAGAGAATAGCCCCTCACGAATAGAATAACAAATAGCTAGAAAAATCGGCAGCGTCGCAAATGGACTAATAAATAACCCAATACCAGGAATTAAGTTGCCTGCAGATTGAAAAATAGCAGCAAGTGAACCGAGTAACGCTATAGTGACTAATCTCTTTGCTGGCGTCATCTTTCTTTTATGAACAAAATTCGTACCATGAGCGATCATCGGTTGATACCAATAGTTTCTAAAGTGATTCATCAAAATCCCCCTAAAGATATCTAATTATACAGTAGACGATTATATAATGAATAATTCCGATAGTGTCTATCATATTAAGGAACGATTTCAAAAATAGTACCTTTGTTCAAATCCGTTACTTTCATAGAACCGTAAACCCCTAAATATAATCTAGTTTGATCCAAATTTGTTCCTAAACTCATAAAATAAGCTGCTTGCTCACCGAAATCATAATGGGTTTCAATAACATGAAAGTCAGTATGTTTACCATGCGTACCAGCTCTAGAATATGCTAACGCACCTTTTACTAGAGACTGCGATTTTTCTTTTTTAGCAAGATCAGTAAATACAATACTACCAGTCAAACTAGGAATTGCAGTTCCCATATACGGCTGAACGCCAGTAAGTGAAGTTCCGTCAAATTTATCTGGTCTGGAACCTTTATGATAATAACTAATTAGAGGCTGTATACGTTGCACGGATGTTTCTATAGTTTCATTATAATAAGCCATTATTCTCTCATCTAAAGTTGGATTCTCAGAACAGTGCCTTATAAAAGAAGTTGGTAATTCTCCTTCCCATCCTCTCCAACCAAAATTAATAAATCCATATTGACCGAGAGTAACTCTCATTAAATGAGTTTGGACAAGTTCGGTAACTGGTATTGGTTTATATTGAACAAAAGAAAAAATAGACTCTACAATATCCTGTCCGACATTACCAGCATATTTGATATATTGATTATAAAACCTTTGAAATGAAATACCTGTTATATTACGTACGCCTTTTGCAATGACTGTAAGTGTTTCTTGTATAGATAAAGGAAGTTCATTAAAGCGTGTAACTACTGGAGGATTGGTTATGAATGTATCTCTACTTACATCGATTTCAATTATTTTACCCGCTATTTCTAAATCATCCTGGCTTAAATTAAATGGATCATAGCCTGAACCACCATCTCCATTTGTAAAAACAAGTTTTCCAGTCTCAGGTGAAAAGTTTAAGCTGTTTACGCCGTTATGATTAAAAAATGGTCTTCTTGTATTAAGTAAAGTTCTTCTTTTTTTAGGTTTACCGTTTGATTGTAAAATCCATTCTTCAATTGTATCGATATGATCATATTGAGTATCTCTATTTGTCCACTTTAAGTTTAAAGTTTTCTCGTCACAAGGATTCGGTTTAAATTGTTCTGAAAGCGCTCCTGGTCCTTGAGTCCCGGCTACTGAATAATGAAGATAAAATAAGCCATTATGATTAAATTGCGGATGAAAAGCTAGTCCTAGTAAGCCGCGTTCATCATACCCGCTACTAGCAACACCTTCTTCAAATGTGCCTAATTTAATAATTCGGTGACGAATATTTAAAAATGTCTTTATATCTCCGTCTCCTATGTAAAAAACCTCTCCTAATTGGGTTGCGATAAATAGTCTTTCAACTGATTCAGCTGGAAGTATTGCTGTTTTTATGATAGTCGGTAAATTTATGTTATGAACGATGGGCCGTAAACGAACCTTAACTTGTGTCAATTAACTGTACACCCCTTTTTATTCTTTTTAATAGAAGAATATGATTAGAGTAGTTCAATTAGTATCAAAACTATAGACATGAAGTCGTAATATCTCTGTTTGTACAAGCCTGTTTTTTGCTTAGCATCAATTAACTTATATACCTTTTTATTACATTTTTTGATATGATATAACTATAAAATATAAATTAGGGGGACAATCCATGGCAATCTTACTACAAATCATCGTACCACTTATATGTGCAATATATTTATTTACCCTCTATCGTAATACGAATATAGGAAAGGCTGCATTTCTTTTGGCAGTCATTATTGGGATTTTCGGTTTAGAGAATATCTTTCAATATGCTAGTTTAACTGATCATGCTGTTTATCCGTATTGGGGCAGTTTAAAGGCTGTAATCTTTATTTTATCAGTGGTGTTTTTATTCAAAAGAACACCCACTTTATATAATAATTAACAATTATTCATATTTATTTAAAGCTTATTTTCAGGAAGAGGTTATACAATGAGAGCGCCATATCAAGTATTAATATTTCCTTATATAATAACTGAAGATTCTATTCAATACGCTATTTTTAACCGAAGTGATTATGGTTATTGGCAAGGAATTGCTGGTGGTGGAGAAGATGGTGAGACTCCTATTGAATCAGCAAAACGGGAAGCATTTGAAGAAGCTGGTATTTTAAGAGAATTTCCTTATATACAATTAGATTCTGTGTCTTCACTATCGGTAGAAGATGTAGTTGGAGAATTTCTTTGGGGAGATGATGTTTATGTAATAAAAGAATTTTCTTTTGGAGTTCAAGTTTCTACAAAAAACATTTCATTATCAAAAGAACACTCCAATTATAAATGGTTATGCTTTGAGGAAGCAGTAACGCTTTTAAAGTGGGATAGTAACAAAACAGCATTATGGGAATTAAACAAAAGGTTATTAAAGCAATTAAAGAGTTAACTATAAATAAAAAAGATTAGGATCGAATCCTAATCTTTTTTATTATTCAATTGCACCAGCAACGTCATAATCGTTTAAATCTAACTCAATTGGTTGTCCGAGTGCTAATTTAGCAAGTTCTGAACCTAAATATGGACCAGCTGTTAAACCTGAAGCTCCTAATCCGTTTGCAACAAGAATACCGTTGAAGTTAGGAAGTGGTCCGATAACAGGTAAGAATCCTGGCGTAAATGGTCTAAAACCAACTCTCGTTTCAAGCAAAGTACCATCTTCTAAACCAGGTGCAACTTCTAATGCTTTATGAAATACTTCATGTAAACCACCAGCTGTCACACGGTGATCGAAACCAGTTTCATTCTCATGTGTTGCACCAATTACGACATGACCATTGTCAAACGTTAAAATGTATTGATCGTTTGGCGGCATAACAACTGGCATGTTTTCTGTTGCTGTATTTTCCGTTTGCAAGTGAACAATTTGTCCTTTTTGGAATGTAACTAAGAAGTTAATACCTAATGGATTCAATATTTCATTCGCCCATGCGCCTGCAGTTACAATAACCTTTTCCGCTACCATTGTTTTGTCATTTACTTTAACTCCAGTAATATGATTATCTTCACGGACTAATACTGCATCTCCTTTTATAAAAGTTGCGCCATGTTTTTTCGCAGCACTTATTAATGCGTTACGCAATGATCTTCCGTTTACTCGTGCAGCGCCACTAATATGAACAGAACTATATTCTTCTGATAATGCTGGGAATAATTTTTTCGTTTCTTCAGCTGATAAACGTGTAATTTCTCCAATCTCTGGTGCATCTTCACGTCGTGTATAAGCTCGTTCTTCCATTTTATCTAACTTTTTCTCATCAGTATGTAAACTAATTGCACCTACACGCTTGTATCCTGTATCCGTTTCACCGTCTTCTTCTAATTGCTGAATTAAAGAAGAATAGTAACGTGCACCGCCTTTAGCAATTTTATACCATGCTTTATTACGACGCTGTGAAAGCCATGGACATACAATACCAGCCGCTGCATCAGTTGCTTGACCTAGTTGTTGACGATCCACGATAGTAACATTCACACCTGCTTTAGCAAGATGATAAGCAGTAGACGCTCCTAAAATACCGGCTCCAACTACAATATACGATTTCATTTTAAACACCTTTTCTCTTTTGCTAATTATTTAAATATAAGAACATACTTTAGTATACTGAAAGGAATCCTTTTTTCAATGTGCTAAACATAATTAATTGTTGCATCATTGTGACTTTCCTAGTCATTATTTTTTCTTCTTACGGAATAATTCAATTGTTTTATATCCTTGTGAAAGAATTTCAATCATTTTCTCAAGACGTTTTTCACGTGTTTTTTCTTGTTTTACAGAAAATAAATTACGTGCCCAATCTTTTTGATATCCAGGTGTTAAACTTTGATAAAACGTAAGTTCATTCGGATGATTAACCAATAATGCTTCAACATCTTTAATACGATCTGCATAATCAGCAACACATTGACTCATAGCAGGCGTTTTCTTCTCTTTTTTCTTTTCACGCTTTAAGCCTACAACAGTAAAGACGTCGTCCATACTTACCATTCGTGCAAATTTAATATCACTCTGTCCTACATACCCATCTTCGCCAACGCTTAATGCAGGAAACATCTCATCACGGTGAATAAACGTACTATAACGAGAATTACCTTTTTTCGGATACGCGAAGAATATGTAGCCTTTTTCAATTAGTAATTCTTCATTACTAATAATAAAATTCGTTTGTTTCACCATTTCATCAAGTGTTTCTACAAAAATAAAAATGGCATCATGATCTTTGGAAAATGTAGTTTCTTTTCCTGTAAAAAAGTCATAATCACTAGGTTCATTAATTACGACCATATTTGTATACTTATTAAGTTCCAATTTATCAATAATTGACATAAAAATCTTCCTTTACATTCAAAATTCATTGTTTATACTTTTTCATACCGTTCTAGTGTATTATATCTGTTAATAAAATTAAACTTTAATAGTTGCTTTAAATCAAAATTAGTAAAATAGCCGATTCTGCATAAGAATCGGCTAGCTATTTATTTCATCATAACTCAATAGCAAATAAAGTATATAAAAACTCCCTATATTGATCTTCTGTAATTACACGTTTCGTTTTTTCCTCACGAATCATCTCAGTTAAACTAGTATTCGTTAAAGAGACATGGCCATAGTCCGTCAATTTCACCGCAATTGGTCCCTTATTAAAAATAGATTTTTCATCTTCTATTACTCTTTTTTGAACATCGTTTACTACTGCTTCATCGATGATACGATTATAAAAGGCGTGACAAACTTTCCAATCTCCATTCGTATCTTTTCTTTCTAAAACATAATTTCCTTTACTTGTGTCTCGTATTCTTACTCGATACGAACCATTTTTAGAGGAAACAGACTCTCCAGTAAAAGGTACGGGGATTAAAGGTACTAATGAAGCAATACCTACATCAATTAAGTATCGTTCGTTAGTATAATTTAAAATAATCGTTATATGTCCATCCTCAAGTGCCCATGCGTTTATATCATTTTTATATACGGTTCCAAGAGCAAGTTGTACATCATAACCACAATCTTTTAAAAAGTAGTAAAAAAGAGTATTTAATTCATAACAAAGTCCGCCTCGGGATGTAATTAAAATTTTATTCTGTAAATTTTCCATAGTAATTGTATTCGCATTACGTGCTATAACATCTAAATTCTCAAATGGTATAGTGTGTGCAAATGCAAAGAGAATTGAATTTAATTCTTCAAATCTCACTTCAGTACGGTTTGCAAGTTTCAACCTTGTAAACATCTTTTCTTTTAGACTTGCCATAGTCAGCACCCCTTAACATGTATAAGTTAAAATAGTATATGCTGATTGTAAATTTGATGGGGTACTGAAACAATGTACATTTTGTTTAACTGTACCGGTACAAAAAGTCTAACTCACAAGGTTATTTAAGATAAGAAGCTACGAATATAAATTTAATAGTTTGTCTATAGGTAAATTATTATAATCGCTTAAATCAACAAAATATTGAAGTTGCCATATTTGGCTCTTTTCCGCTTGGTTGCTAACAGGAGTATCCCAAATAGGATACACTCTCATAGCCATCTTCCCTTTTTGACTTTGCGTTTTTAATATTTTTTCTTTACGAAGAATTTCTTTAGGGAAAATAAATTGTCCTAGTTTATTTTTATCTATACAAGTGATAACTAAAAGGTCAGGAGCAGCGTCATAAGAAAATGCTTGATTATGCATATTGTCATCTTTCTCCCAAAAAGAAACAAATTGGCCAATTTTATTAGGGGTAATTTTTGATATTCTAAAACGAATGCTTTTATGATTTAAGTGAAATAAACATCCTGCATATTCTGCGTTTTGCTGTTCTTCTTTTAGATTCGTGAGTATTAATTTGTTAGGTTTGTACATTATATTGTTTAAATTTCGAATTACATCATTAAATTTGTTCAAGAAAATTCCCCCTTTATTCATTTCTTAGTTTATCACAAACATCAGTTCTTCTATATCGTATATAATCATGAACTAAGTGAAATGAGGGAATTTAGCAGGATATAATTATTACTTTAATGTACTTAGTTTTTCAATTGCTTGTTGTTCAGTTGATAAGTAAAAAACATCTCTACCTTTATTACATTCATAAATAAAATCCTTTAAGCTTTTACTAGTATACATAGAGAAATCTCCAACAATAGCAAACTTTACCTTGTAGTTTATAAACTTTTGAAGAATATCGCCCGCAAGACGTGTCTTTAGATCAAAGAAGTCTTCGCTTATTAAAGATTTTGGGATAATAATATGTTTCGCATCTACCTCATATTGAACTGTTGCCATAGTATCTAATGCAGACTGAACATCCGATATTAATACCTTATCGTTTCTAATGACCGCAATATTGATTCCATCAATTACTACTTTCTTTATCTCCATAGTCCCACCTCTTTATAATTTACACAGTATGAGTAAAATTGTTTTACAAAACTTCGTATTAATCATAGATTAAATTAGCCGCAGCTATTAAAATCGCCTCTATTTTTTATTGTAAATATATATTTTTTATTATTAATACGGTCAATGAAATTAATGATAGTTTCTCTTTTTTATATTTTTGAATATATATATGAAATTGCTTTTACTTGTTATAAAAATATTGTGGAGTAACATAACTTAACAAATTATCCAAAGTGTTAATCTCGGCATATGGTTGTATTTTGGTAGTATTCTTGATTTTCTGAGGGTTAAACCACACACCTTTTATATTTGCATTTTGAGGACCAGCGATATCCTTTTCTAAGTCATCCCCAACAAATAAAGTATTTTCCGGCTGTAAATTTAGCTTATTCAATGCTAGTTCGAATATACGTTTATCAGGTTTACTAAATCCCACTTCTTCAGAAATAATGATTGTTTCAAAATACCTATTTAAATTCGTATTAAATATTTTAGCTTTTTGCCTCTGAGTTGAGCCATTTGTTATAATTCCAACTTTAAATTGCTTCTTTATTTGATTTAACAAATGAATAGTATTTTGGTCTATTGAAAAACATCCAGGGAAATTATTATTCCAAAAATCTTGGATGTAATTGTGTGGCAATCTATATTTTGGCGCGAATTCATTAAATAATGATTCTAAAACTATCGTTTTATCGCTAATACCGTATTCTCTTTTATCGTATTCTTTGAATTTCTGTAACATAGTGTTTTTAACTGTATCACTAACATCCTCATAACACTTTTCTAAAACTAATAAAAAGAATTTATCTACTGCCTTATCCCTATCTAGTAACGTATCATCTAAATCAAACAACATCGCTTTATAACCAATCATATAATTTCCCACCCTTTCTATATTTCCGTAGAGATCAAAAAAGTAATTAATATCAAAGGACTTGTAAAGAACAATATTCTAAGAGATAAATCGAAAGTCCTTTTCTGTTTGTTATTTAATGTGAAAACACACTATGTTGACTTGTTATATAAGCTTATAAACATCTTAAAAAAATACAATATTTTTGGCTTATGGTTATAGGTTTAATTCTGCAATAACAATACTTATAAAATGTTTACGGGAAAATATTCATATCCATTCCTTTTCGTCTTTATGGATATGAATAGGTGCATTGAATGTCTGAATCCATTCAACTTGTGGAAAATAGTAATGAGGATGAGAAAGGGCTATATTCAAAATCCCTTTGATTTATTTTTTGATGGTAAAACACGTTCCTCTACTCTTTCATATTGAGTAAGTAATTGCTTGATAAAAGAAAATTTCGGTACTAACCAATACGAAAATACCGCTGAAATACATCCTATTAAAGCCCCTATCACAACATCAAAAGGATAATGAACCCCTACCCAAATACGAGAAATCGCTACACAAAATGCAAGTATAAGCCATAACCATCCAGTTTTTTTACGAACAAGCCAAAACGAAAAACAAATTGAAAAAAAGAGAATCGTATGGTCACTAGGAAATGAATTATCTACAGCATGGTCGACAATTTTATTCACATCAGGCAATACTGCAAACGGTTGATAATTTAGATGAAATTTTCCCGCTATTTTTCCAATCACCTCAGCAATTACAAAAGCAACTATCGCTTGAATAATCATCATCCTACTTTTTCTGGGGCCAGTAAACCAATAAGCTAAAATAATTAAAGCTAAAATATATACCATATACTCTGCCAAAAATATCATGGTTGAGTTTAGGAATGAATATTGTTTACCTAAATCATTAATTGCTCGAAAACTATCAATATTGAATTGAGAAAAAGTCATTTTCAACCGCTCCTTTTTAGTAAGGTGTTTTACGGATTGTCATATACCTTCACTGCATGAATAATTTTAGTTATTGTACCCATCTAAAAATATCAATCTCTTATGACACCGCTTTCTTCTTTTTTACTTTAATAAAAAAAGAAAAAGGAAAACATCGAACTTCCTTACAAACGTTCGTGCATTCTTACAGTTTTGTCATTTTCTCGTCATTTAGTAATTAGATTCATTTCCTTATCTTTCGCTATTTTCAAAACTCTTGTAACTCTAGGTCTATATTAATATTTCATTATATAGTTCTGTAGCAATTACTTCCTAATTACACAATAAAAAGGAGTAGAACCTTGTTGAGTCTTCTCCTTTTTGTTTATGTTTTTTTATTGAATTGTAATAAAATTACAGTACGTGAAATTATATCGTTTTAATTTTAAAAGCGAAGTGAAAATAACCTTCACTCCGCTTTTTTGTAATTATTTAATTGGTTTCTCTGTTTTTAAAACAAATGAACTTAATGCAGGGACTTTAATTTTATTATCATTAACAATGTAAAGTGTTTTACTACCTGCCTGCTTACCGTCTACTAGTACTTTCCAAGGACCTTTTGATGGAAGTTTTATGTCAACGGCTTCTCTATTTGCATTATGAGCCATCATAAAGGATTCGTTTTTATTACCAATTCCCTTTATCGAATAAGCCACAACATTTTTTGGGGTATCAATGAAAGAGGCCTGTTTTTTAATTTGTTCTGCAGATGTCATTCGAAAAGCTGAGTACTTTTTGCGTAATTCTATTAAGCCCTTCATATAATCTACTTCATTATTAAATGCTGCACGGCGTAACCAGTCCATTTGATTAATTGAATCAGGAGATTTGTAACTATTATGATCACCATATTTCGTGCGCATAAACTCTTGTCCTGCATGTAAGAATGGAATACCTTGTGATGTTAATAGGATCGAAGAAGACAATTTGTGCATTTGTTTTCGCACTTCTTCACTGTCACCTGGATTAGTCAACTCAAGTTTGTCCCATAATGTATGATTATCATGTGCTTCCACATAAGTTAGCACCTGCTCCGGATCTTGATAAGTAGACGAATTTGTATCGTAGTCAATGCCTGCCGTAATGCCTTTTTTAATACGGTCTTCCATGTTGTCCTTTCCATTTACAAAGCCATTTTCTTTCTCCTCAAATACACTACCTTTTAATCCATCACGTATATTATCGTTAAAATGAGCAATTCCTTTCATTTTCTCTGCATTTTTTTGATTTGCTTTCAACTCAGGTGCAAGAGGTGTATTTAAATCCCAGCCTTCTCCATGCAGTATAATAGAAGGATCAATCTGATTAATAGCTTTACGTATTTCGTTCATCGTTTCATAATCATGAATACCCATTAAATCAAAACGGAATCCGTCTAAGTTATATTCTTTTGCCCAATATGTGACCGAATCCACCATAAATTTTCGCATCATTTTTCGTTCTGAAGCTGTATCATTTCCTACTCCGGTTCCATTTGCAAATGTTCCATCTTCATTGTAACGGTAATAATAACCTGGAACTAACTTATGAAAATTAGATTCAGCAGCATTATACATATGGTTATATACTACATCCATTACAACACGAAGATTATTATCATGCAGTGTTTGAATCATTTGCTTTAATTCGGTTATTCGAACAGTTGGCTCATATGGATTTGTAGAATAGGATCCCTCTGGAACGTTGAAATTTTTTGGATCGTATCCCCAGTTATATTGTGGTTCGTTTAAATTCTCTTCATTTACTGATGCATAATCGAATATCGGTAACAACTGAACATGCGTAATACCAAGATCTTTCATATGATCAAGTCCTGTTTTCACACCTTCAGGCCCTCTTGTTCCTTTTTCTGTTACCCCTAAATACTTTCCTTTTTGTATAATACCACTTTCGGGCTGAATAGAAAGATCACGTACATGTAATTCATAAATAATAGCATCTTCCGGATTTTTAAATTTTGGCTTTTTGTTAGTGTTCCATTTTTTCGGATTTGTTTCTTCTAAATCAACAACCGCACCTTTATCTCCATTTACAGAAGCAGCACGTGCATATGGATCAACTGCTTCCGTCCACTTATCACCAATTTTGACCTTATACGTATAAAAGAGACCTTCTTGGTTCCCTTTAAGTTCTGCTTTCCAAGTTCCTTTTTCATCTTGTTGCATGTTTATTTCAGTACCTATTTTATCGTTCCATTTTTTATATGTAACTAACTTCGCTTCACTCGCAGTAGGAGCCCATACACGGAACTTCGTATGTTGTGGCGTATATATATTACCTAAATCGTTACCACCATAGTAAAATGAATGATCAAATTCCTCACTACGAATGACTTTACCGATTTCAGTATTCGCATAAGCTACGTTTTCGATTTTAACTTTGTATGTCTGTTTTAAATCAATTTTCTGCTCCGTAATTATTTTAACCTTATTCGTAACATTCTCACTGTTTCTATCATAAGGACTAATATCCTTAATTTTAATGCCTTCAATTTCAATATTCCGTTCCTTAATATGAAATGGGACATTAGTTGTTACAGTAATTTCATTGAAACTATCAATAGATGCTTTTTGAATTGATAGTTCCGCAGAAGGCTTAGAGTTATATACTTTATCATCACCAGAAAGAATCCATACTTCAGCACGACCGTCCTTTATATTTTCAATCCAACGATCGCCACCATCTTTTTCCCAATCATTGGTACGAATGATAAATCCTACACGATTATAGTAACCATCTATATTCATTTTAGCGTACTTTCCAAATTCATCTTCACCAGTAAATTCATATGATGTACCATTCGCATTTTCTCCCCATATCCAAAGGTTCCAGTCTTTTGTATTTCCAGACTGCTCTTTGTAATGAATGATAACTTCAGTTGTTTTCGAATTTGAAACTGCCTTTACACTTTGAAAAGAGAAAACAGATGATAACATAACGATTATAGTAAGTAATAAAACTGATTTGTTAATTAATCTTTTTATCATTTGCACCACATACACCCTTTCTTTAAATGGTATGAACGTTATATTCTGTTCGTACTACATTACAGCTACTTAAATGAATCTAAAAATCTCTTTTATTTCACCCCCATATTGGCTGATTTCACATATGTATTTCAATGATCTTTTAGTACGAAAACGTTTGCATTAATGTTTAAAAAAATAGGTTTGTTTATGTCTTCATATATTTGTAAATACTAAAAGATCAGGGAAATCATTATAAAGCAATCGTTTGTTATCGCTTTCATTCTATAGCACTTTCTATTAAAAGGTCAATATATTATTAATCTTCTGTTTTTATGTACTTTAAACCTTATATATGTGTCGTAACTTCATAAAGATAGACAACCTAATTATTGCTTAGTAAGACTATTTTCATTCATACATTGCTACATAAAAAACAGCTACTGTCTTTAAAACGACAGTAGCTGTTTTTCATAATGTAAGAATAAATGAATGATAACTATATTTCTAACTTACTTAATTTTTGCTGCATCAAATGCCTTTTGAACTGCTTGAACTTCAGCTGTATTTGCTCCATATTTATTCGTTGCCACTCGAATACATGCTGATCTTAATTCTTTGAAATTAGAAGTCATGTTTAACTCATCTGTATTTGCATAATAGAAGATATCAAACATTTTATCTTCACCAATCCCTTTAACAGTCACTCCGTTATGAGTGCCACCTTTTGCAATGAGATACGCAACTTTATTAATAATGCTTGAATTAAAATGAACACCACCTTGATCCCATCCATTAAAATCATTAAATTCACTGTAATCATCTGGATAAGGTACACCAAGTGAAGATGGAACAGAAGCCGGATTTTCCATATCACGGAAAACAGATCCAGTTTGTTCTCCCATCGTCCAGTTAAAACTTCCATTATTTACGTATTTCTCAATAGATGTTCCCATAATATCAGATAGTGCCTCATTAATCGCACCAGGTTCACCATAATATTCAAGATTAGATTCGCTAGAAGTAACAGCATGTGTAAATTCATGGCCAGCTACGTCATATGCCTTGACGATAGGATCTCCATATACAAGCATACTTCCATTATTCGCACTTAAAGCATTCTGCCAATTTTTCGGATCATTCGTATCTCCGGAATCCCAAGCATGTACAACTGAAACTACCTTTTGTCCCTTATTATCAAAGCTATTACGCTTATATTTATCTTTATAAAAATCAAATACTTTTGTTGCTAAGTAATGAGCACTTACTGCTTTTGGATCGTTAAATGTTGTCGAAGTACTAGTTGCTAATGTACCAGGATAATAGCTTTCTTCTTTCGTAATGTCTCTATAATTCACATCATATGTTTCGATTCCTTGCCCTCTTGTATAATCAGCAAGAGCATATTTGCCATTACTTTGTTTAGAGATACCAAATGTACGTGATATACCTAAATCATCTTTTCCTGTTCCAGTTAATGATGTAAGATTGCTTTTTTTACTTTGCTTTAATGCTCCAACTAGTTTTTCACTTGCTTTTAAGTTAGATTCTTGTACCATATTTTTTAACATATCACCATTTTGTGCATTTATTAAATAAGTTCCAGAAACATAGTTTGGTGTTGCAGCTTCAAATGTAACCTGGTATGCATTGCTAGCTTGTCCATTATTTTCATCAACAAAAATAACTTCTTTAACTTCTGGCTCAGAAATAAAATTGATATCGTTCCCGTACTTCGTATAAATATATTGTGTTGCTTCATCTTTTGATAGATTGATAGGTTTTTTCAATTCTTCTTGTTTTAAATTTTGCGCACTATCGCCTGAAACACTTTTAATAACACCGTTATTATCTACGTGTGCAGTTAATTGATGGCCATATACTTCTTTCCCTTCGTATGTTTGCTGAATACGTACAAGTGTAGTCCCATCATATGAACCACGTTTTTGAAGAACTTTATAATCTACTCCTGTTTCTCCATTGACTTGCTTTGGAGAAAGAGCTTGTTCTGTTTTCTCCTTTAGAGCATCTTTTACTACATTCTCTGGTGCCTTTTGTGACGGTTGTGTAAGTTCACCCGAACGGAACGATTCTTCCTGAATTTGAACTTGTAGTTGATCTGTTTCCTCTGCATGACCTACTCCGTATGGTGCAACTGCTGTTAAAGCTAAACCCGTTGTTAATGCTACCTTAGTTAACGTCTTTTTGTTTTTCATTTTTTCACCTCGTATAATTTTTGAAATAGAAAGCTTGTACAAAGTATACTTGCTGTTCTTGTCGAAAAAAAGGGAAAATACACAATTTATGTAACATTATGCAAAATTACATAATATAAGGACGATAATATAAATAAAGTACAACTCATATAAGTGCATGAATTTCAATAAAAAAAGAGCACTATAAGGTGCTCCTCAAATACGATTATAAATTATGCATTGTGTCATTTATTAGTATATGCTCGTCTCATTCAATTGTTTATTTGCTGATTTCGCTGCACAATAACTTATAAAAATTAGTTATCTCATACATTGAAATTCTTCGTTACTATTTAATTAGTAAATAAAAGAGATAGTTAAAATAATGTAAGAAATAAGCATTATAAAAGCAAACCAATAGATAAAGATATCACTCGACATGTATTGTGTTATTCTTTTTTTCATATAAATTTGTTTTACTTATTTACTTTTTCAGGATTAATTTGAAATTGACCTTTCCAAGATCCAGCTATTTTCCCTATTTTATTTATGTTTACATCTAATGTTAAAGGCTGTTTAAAGGAACCTTTTCCTTCAGGACCTTCAACAAATGTAATGACGCCTTCTGGTCTGTCTTTATCACGAATGCCTACATGCTCTAACTGTTTTCCTTCTGACAATAATTCAAATGGTGAATTGTCTTCACCTTGAATAAATGATAATTGTGAAAACATACCATTTCCTGTGTTATATTCAGGATTTTCTTCTTGTTGTCCATTTACTTTTCCATCGCTTTTTATATCTAATCCATTTGTATCAAATTCAAATGGCATTAGAGTTCCATCGGCTTTCTCCACTCTATAATGAACAGATATACGTGCATCTGCCACATATAATTCTTTAAAATGTACAGTTATCCCTTGATCTGTTATCTTTTCATCAATAGGTATAAACTGCCCGTTCAACATACCTTCTTGTTGTACACCGTTTTCATCTTTACTTCCTTCATTCACAACCGTATCATTTAATACTTCATTAGCAAAGTAAGAAGCAATATTAGTTGCTGCAACTTGCACTTGCGGGATCATAGCTATAGTAAAAATGCCTACCGCAGCAACCGACGTATACATGAACTGTTTTGATTTTTTATTCATATTTGAAAATACTCCCTGCTTTCTTTCTATCGTTTGATTTGTACTAAGTACATTATTAGTCTGGTTATAACCATTAAATGTTTGCCATGCTTTTTCGACATCAATATTTATTTCTGGAGTCTCATGAAGCTTCTCCTCGGCTAGTGTTGAATGTTCCCATTGATTTAATTCTGTTAGCTCAATTAATAAATTTTGACACTCCATACATTTATCTAAATGCTTTATAAATTGTTTTCTTTCCTCACGCGAAAGTTCGCCATCAACATATGATTGAATGGATCCCATTTCATAACAAGTCATTTACTTCCCCTCCATTTGTTCAAAAGTTTTTCGGAACTTAAGTTTAGCTCGTGCCAACAATGTTCCAACAGACGAATCTTCAATATGAAGTACTTGCGCGATTTCTTTATATCGAAATCCTGAAAATTTCATTAATAATATTGTTCGATCTTGTTCTTTCATTTTTCGCAAAACCCTTTGTACTTTTGTAATTTCTTCTTTTCTAATCCATTCATCATCTAGTGACGAATCAATTTGAACTTCTTGATACTGGATTTCTTTATCGATTCTTGCCTGATGTCTCTTTTCAGAGCGAATGTAGTTATAGGCGACATAAGTAGAAGACTTTATAAGCCAAGCTCGTAAATTTTCTATTGAGTTCCAATCTGAATGATACAGTTGCAAAAACACCTCTTGCGCTAATTCCTCAGCAACTGTCTGTTCTTTAATGATCCATATTATTTGTTTAACAACATACGCATAGTTTTGTTTAAACAACGCTTCAAATGTTATATGTGAAACATTCCTCTCTTCACTTTTTATTGTTTGCATGTAAATAAAACCTCTCTCTCGTTTGATGCCTGCATTATAGAGAAACCAGAATGCTCATTTTTGTGACAAAAAATAATATTTTTTTATTATGTACTACTACGTACATTCATGATATAAACAAATATTCATATTAATTAAAGTAAACTTTTTTCTCAATAACAACATAAAACCCACTCTCAACTATTTTTAAGAGTGGGTTTTAGACTATAAAAAACAATTATTTTAATACCTCTTATAATTTATACTACTTATTAAAAACTATATTTCTGACATGAATTTATTTGTTCTTTTTTAATGGGACAAATAAATTAACCTTTAATTTTCCTTCTAGGTCTTCTGCAACATTGTTTATACAAAACTCTAAATTATCCCTATCATAATCTGCACTATACTCACTATTTGGTAACCACACTGCGTACATATATCGATACGCTTCACTTAATTTATGAGGTTCATCATAGAACTGGTATAGAGCGTATAGACCTCCATCTACACATTTAAATTGCACATCCTGATGCGTTTTTTTTTCAAAGTTTTCAGGTACGGTAACGCAAGCATCATGTCGGCACTTATGACTTGCAACAAGTTCAGGGTTATCCAATGAAATTCCGATAAATGATTGCTCTGGTGGATAAAGCTTGTTTTCATTTGCCCACTGTAATAACCTTCCCCAGTGATCTTGTGGTTCAAAATAATTACCAGTTCGTCTTATATAGGCTACTTTTAATGTTGGTAATTTTTTTATAGTCACTTTCATTTACATCAGCCCCTTTAACAAATCTCTACTCTATTTATTTAGCCTTTATTTTCATATATTCCTTCGTAAATAAACAAATTCTATTAATGCATATTCTTTAATTAAAACATAAGTCGTTGTTTTTGAATTGATACTACATTACTAAATTTGTAGAAGTTATAGGTATGTAAAATTTTATTTCAACTCTATATAAAGAATCTCTTTCATCGTTCTAGCAACTTACTAGAAATATAATAATGAAAAGCAATGTTCTTTCAATTTATCATTAAATAAATGTAAAAAATGCCCCTATTCATCCATTTTTCATGCATATGTATGTACATTTGTTAATTTATTCGATATATTATGTGTATTGAATGATTACGAAAAGCTTATTGGTCGCTTATACAACATCTTATATTTTTATATCCGTGAAAACTACAAAATGTATGTAAATCCATTTGTCAAATGAATTTAATGCGGAAGGAGGTTTGTGGTTACTTCATCGGGATATAATAATCAGTTTTTTAACTGATAAAAATATAGGAGGCGACATAATGTTTCGTACGATTTCAAATTTCATGAGAGTAGCTGAGATAAGAAGGAAAATCCTTTTTACATTAGCGATGTTAATCGTTTTTCGAATTGGCACGTTTATTCCAGTTCCTCATACTAACGCAGAGGTATTAAAAGTACAAGATCAAGCTAACGTTTTAGGTATGCTAAACGTATTTGGCGGAGGAGCACTGCAACACTTCTCAATCTTTGCTGTAGGTATTACACCGTATATTACAGCTTCCATCATAGTACAATTACTACAAATGGACGTTATACCTAAATTTTCGGAATGGGCAAAGCAAGGAGAAATGGGCCGTAAAAAATCAGCTCAATTCACTCGATACTTTACAATCATTCTCGCATTCATACAAGCCATTGGAATGTCTTATGGCTTTAATAATATAGCAGGTGGACAATTAATAACAGATCAAAGCTGGACTACATACTTATTTATTGCGACAGTTTTAACTGCAGGTACTGCATTTTTACTTTGGTTAGGTGAACAAATTACCGCTAATGGTGTAGGTAATGGTATTTCGATGATTATCTTCGCAGGACTTGTAGCAGCGATTCCAAATGTTGCGAACCAAATTTATTTACAACAATTTCAAAATGCAGGCGATCAATTATTCATGCACATCATAAAGATGGTTTTAATTGGTCTCGTAATTTTAGCGATAGTTGTCGGTGTTATTTACATACAACAAGCCGTGCGTAAAATACCGATTCAATATGCGAAAGCTGTTTCAGGCAACAATCAATACCAAGGAGCAAAAAATACTCATTTACCTCTTAAAGTAAATAGTGCTGGTGTAATTCCAGTAATCTTTGCTTCTGCATTTTTAATGACGCCGCGTACAATTGCGCAGCTTTTCCCTGATTCAAGCGTATCAAAATGGTTAGTTGCTAATCTGGATTTCGCACATCCAATTGGAATGACACTTTATGTCGGTCTTATCGTTGCTTTTACATACTTCTACGCATTTATTCAAGTAAACCCTGAACAAATGGCTGAGAATTTGAAAAAGCAAAATGGATATGTGCCTGGTATTCGCCCTGGTAAATCAACAGAACAATATGTAACGAAAATTTTATACCGTTTAACATTTATCGGTGCAATTTTCTTAGGTGCCATTTCAATTTTACCGCTCGTATTCACAAAGATTGCTACATTACCACCTTCTGCACAAATTGGTGGTACAAGCTTACTTATCATTGTCGGTGTAGCACTTGAAACAATGAAGACGTTAGAAAGCCAGCTTGTGAAACGTCATTATAAAGGGTTTATAAAGAAAGTAAATTAAGTAAAAAACACAGTTGGTTATTTTTCCAACTGTGTTTTTAATTCTACTACATTTCTTTCTCAAATAATTTCCCTTGTTTGAAATAAGACCGGAGTGTGGATCGATTAGCTAAAAATACACCAACCAAAATGAAACATGCACCTATTCCCATTGTAGGGTTTAAAGGTTCTCCTAATATAATATATCCTACTATAATAGCAATTAACGGTGATACGTATAACCACGTTGACGGGAATACAGGATTTGTTTTTGATAAGAGCCAATAATATAATCCGTGCCCACCGATTGATCCGATAAAGATAAGATATAAAATAGGCCACTGTACACTCCATGAAGCTAGTACAGATACATTCGGTTGTTCTACTATGGCTGAGACGATTAGCAGTAATACTCCTCCATAAAACATTTGAATACCATTTATGAGAAATGGTGATACATTTTGTAAATCCGAAAGTATTTCTTTTGAGTGAATAGAGCCTATTCCGTAAAATAACTCTCCTATTATTAAAACAACACAAGCGATACTCCATATGATACTTATTTCTTGGTGCATTCCTGGTAAAGAAACAAAAACAACACCTATTAGTGCAATAATTAAAGCTAGCAGTTGCTCCTTTTGTAATTTTGTTTTATTTCTCTTTGCCTGCAATAACAATAACATCATCGGTCCCGTAGCAGATAGCACAGCAGCTAGCCCTGAAGAAATATATTGTTCTGCCCAGTACAAAGTTGCGAATGTCATAAACGTTAAGCAAAAACCAGCATATATAATACGTTTTGAAAATACATGTGGCGTTATTTCTTTTCGCTTTAACTTAAATATAATCATCAAGATTACTCCTGCTAAAAAGAAACGAATTCCCGCTGAAAATAACGGGGGCGTTCCTGCTTCAATTCCGATCTTTATCGTTAAAAATGTTGTTCCGAAAATAATACATACTAAAATATAATTGAAAATGACCATTTTTCTTCCTCCTTTTTACTCTTAACATGAGTATAGAAGGTATGGTGTATAACAGTGTAACTATGTATATAACAGTTACCTAAAATCATAGTTGATTCTATTTATATTTTTCGCTTTAATTAAATAAAAACTGAAAAGGTGAAACCATGAAGATTGTCCTTCGTAAAGAATCCAACATACCGTATTACAGGCAAATATATATGCAAATCGTTGAAAGAGTACAAAGTGGCATGCTTTCACATGGTGACTCACTTCCATCTTTACGCTCTATGGCCGAAGATTTACAGATTAGCCTATTAACTGTTCGTAAAGCATATAAGCAGTTAGAAAAGAAAGAATATATACGCATCCAGCAAGGAAAAGGTGCTTATATACATAAACATGTAAAGAAAGGTTTTAAACCAATTCCGTATCAGTGGCAACAAACGAAAACAATTAATGTTATGCGTTCTCAATACGCAATGAATCAGCACCGGAAATATTATGATTTTTCTCAAGCGATTTTATATCCCCGTTTATTGCCAAATCCATTCTTGGCAGACGAAATGCATAAAATACTTCATAAAGACCAGATGATTCTAGCAACTTATGGGCCAATTCAAGGAGATTATGAACTGCGAGTTGAAATAGCAAATTACTTACATGAACACCAGCAATTAGTGACAGATCCATCCCGATTATTAATTACAAGCGGCGCTCAACAAGGAATTGATTTAATTGCTCAAACATTATTAAAACCTGGTGATATTGTATTAGTGGAAAGTCCGTGTTATAGTGCTGCACTAGATATTTTCATCAATAAAGGTGCTCAAATTATACCTATTTCTCTTGATCATTATGGCGTTCGCTCCGACTTAATCGATGATATTTGTCAAAGTAAAAATCCCGTTTTATTGTATACGAATCCAACGTTCCAAAACCCAACAGGTACAGTAATGAGTAAAGAACGGAGAATGGAACTTATAGAACTAGCAGAGCTATATAAGTTTTTTATAATTGAAGATGATTCTTTCGGAGAAATATATTTTGAGGGCGCTACTATCCCCTCTCCGATCAAAAATTTTGATACGAATGGCCATGTAATATATATAAAAGGATTTAGTAAAACGTTAGCACCAGGGCTACGTATCGCATCTCTTATTGCTGATGGACCTATTTTCGAATGGTTATATGCTGTAAAAGGTTCAATGGATATCGGTAGTCCTTTATTAACACAAAAAGCACTTCTACCTTTTTTGCGTGCAGAACGTATGAAAAACCATTTAGAAAAATTACGTACGGCTTTACAAATTAGACGTGATATAACGATTAATATGTTATCAACACTTAAAGAAATACACTTTGAAATACCAAATGGTGGATTTAATTTGTGGATTACGCTTCCTGATTCGACTGATCCCTTTACCTTATTACAAAAAGCAAATGAAGTAGATGTCTCTTTTTTACCAGGAACAGCTTGTCTATTAAATAACGATACAAATAATAATCAATTAAGGCTTAGCTATTCTATGTTAAATGAAAAAGATATGTTGATTGGTTTAGAGAAATTACATGATACAGTACGAAACTATAAGCTATAAAAGCATATGCACAATATCTTTAAGCTAAAAAGTAAATACCCCAAAATAGTTTTGTTTTGGGGTATGGGTATAATGAAAATTTCGAAGATACTTAATCATTTTCATTCCACTTTTATTACAATCTTACCTCTAACATGTTGGCCTTCACTCAAAATATGAGCTTCTCTTACCCCTGCTTCATTAAACAGTACAACTTTACGCTACTTTTAACAATTTGTTTTAAAGCTTATCTTTCTTTTAATTCTTCAATACTACCATATTGATCTATAACAATTGCTTTCATTTCCTCTCCCCCTTGCGTTTATTTTAATAACATACAAATATTTCTCAAATTTTTTTCCTTTGAATTAGCATAAACTTATTTTTGGGGGTAAATTGCGTAAGATGTTTGCAAGTTCCAAAACGAAACTTACAAACATCTTAGAATCTTTCAAAACTATATTTTAAATTTAATTCAAAAGAAATGGGGAGAACGCGATGGCTGAAAAGATGTTTAAAATAAACGGGATCGATATATGTACAGAAAGCTTTGGGAACCCTAAAAACCCAGCTGTTTTATTAATTATGGGTGCTACGTGTTCAATGGTTTATTGGGATGAAGAGTTTTGTGAACAGTTGGCTAACACAGGGAAATTTGTTATTCGTTTTGATAACCGTGATGTGGGACGCTCTGTTGCATACGAGCCTGGAACTTCCAATTATACAGTTACACATATGGCAGAAGATGCGATTGGGGTACTTGATGCTTATCATATTAATCAAGCACATCTATTTGGTATGTCTTTAGGTGGTATGATCGCTCAAATTGCTGCTGTAAAACATCCTGAAAGAATTTTATCGTTAACATTATTAGCTACAAGTATAATAGGATCTGACGATAACACGCGCGATTTACCTCCGATGGATGAAAGAATTTTAACACATCACGCAAATGGCACGCATTTAGATTGGACAAATGATAAAGTTGTAGCTGAATATTTAGTTTCCGGATCTCGCCTATTATGTGGATCAAAACGAACATTTGATGAAAAAAGAGTCTATAAACAAGTAAAACAAGAAATAGAACGAGCTAACAATTTATTAAGCATGTTTAATCACGCTTTACTTCAAGGCGATGATGCATATGAAGGCGTGCTTCACTCCATACAGGCACCTACATTAGTCATTCACGGAACGGACGATACTGCACTTCCTTTCGAACATGGTCTCGCACTAATTGATGAAATTCCTAACTCTGTTCTATTAACCCTTGAAGGCGCAGGACATGAAATTCATCCTGATGATTGGGAGAACATAATTCATGCTGTTACTGAACATACAGCTAAAATATAGATAAATTACGAATAGAAGGAGTACAGATTGTCGTGTGCCCCTTCTATTTGTTATATAAAAAACCCATCACTGTATCCATATGTATAGTGATGGGCAATACTTAATATTTTTCTATGTTTAAAAAAACGGACAATCTAATTGATCAACAGCTTCCCATGATTTTTTTTTTATATTATCGGTGGATTTATTTGCTTCTAATGGTACGTTTTTAAAGGGATTTACTTCGACTTTTAATAAAGATGATGGTTCCACGTATAATGAGAAAACATGGCTACTAGGAATTGCTTTTGATACATCAATATCTCCTACTTGTTTAAAGAGTTGCTGCGCTGCAAAGAAAAAGAAATTCGTTGGGTTTGATTGTTTATTTAACCATGCAAGCATTTCAGGTGATACTGACTTATGAATATTGATTTTTACTCGATCACCACGTTTATATCGCCTAGATCGCATACTTCCACCAACTAACTTATCGTTAAGTTTGTAAATCCTAACTCTTTTTGCTTATGCTCTCTATATTTTGGCGAACAAGTGTAGACTAATAATCCACGTGCATTTGTAAATAAAGGATTATCTACAAAGATTACATTTGTTAGTCGTCCCTTTTGTTTTAAAATCATTTTTAAACTATTTTTAATAATTACTGCGCCTCCGCCATAAATAAATACGTATGGATCGTCCTTCATATCATCAATTTTATTTATGATATCCGTTGCGACACGCGCTGCTAACCCTAACAATGCCGGTTGTGACTCCTCAACTAATAACGCATTTCTTGGGTGCTTTTCATTTAAATAAATTTGGTTAAACTCTGTAATGCTATCAATCGTCTTTGTTGGATACTTCCGGTTCCATCTCGTAATAATTTGTAGTAACGTTTCTTTCACACCATATGATAGGCCCTTACTTAGTTGTGGTCTAAAGTTAACACCTAGTGAAACTACTTCTTCTGTCGTCCCTGCGCCAATATCAAAAGATAATAATGTTTTATCAACAAAATCAATTTCTGAAACTTGATTTTGTTCACATTCTATTTTATGTTTTACAACATTTCCTTCTTCATCATATACAATGCCCCACGTCCCAGAAGCACCCTCAGGTAGGCATTTACAATATTCGATAGAAATATTAATTGTCACATCACGTCCGTTAGGATAATGGAATACAACCTTATGATTGCCCATATAACGTTTCGCATTTTCCGCAGCTATTTCTTGTGTAATAAGTTGCATGGGAAGAGCAACAGATAAATCGTAACGAATATTAATATGACTAGACGTTGGACTTTGACGCATAGCACTTACCGCTAAACCAGATAGAATTGTAATAACCATTAACTCATCAGTTGACTTATTCGATTTCTTCTCAACTTCAGTACCTTTTAATTGATCTTGAATGACTTTTTCTCCAACGATATACCGCACGTTATTTAACATTAGCGATGGTGAACTAATGGTCACGTCAATGTGATTTTCTAATTCAGATAAGGAAACATCTCCCTCATCTAACAATCCAGTAGGCTCTCCTATATATAAAGAATATATACTCGGAATAAAAATAGGCTCTTGCCCTTTCACCATTAACTTCAAACCGTTATTTCCTGCATCAGCACCAGCTTTTAAAAGAATAGACATAACTACCCCCTAAATTAATCTGACATCCCTTCCAAATATATGCGAGCCTATTCTTTTACATTCAAATGTAATGTAATTTTTTATAAAAGACAAAAACAAAGTATCATATTATTTCTTTATCATGTAAAAAGTATTTGACATAAGAGTTTTCAAATTTTATACTATGGATGTAAAGAGTTTTTTACAACTATGGAGGTGTCATTTCTAAATTGAATCATAAAAAAATCATTTTCATAATTATCGTCATATCATTAATCGGAATCCTCTTACATGGCGCATATAAATATATAACGGAAGGTTCAATTTTAGGCGGAACAATATTCGCTTTTTCGTTAATATTTGGAAATTTAATTAATCAAATTACTTGGGGAGATCCAAATGGAGTATCGGAAGAAAGCCAAGATGAAATGGGACAACAAATCCAATATAAAAGTTTTAAAGTTGCTTATTTTGTACTTATATGTCTTATGTTTTTTATTTTAGTATTATCAGAAGGATTTGCATTTTTATTACTTGATGAAATAAAGAATCTTCCTCTTTTTATCGCCCTTTGTTCTTCTTTCTTTATTTATCCTATTGTTGAACTAATAGTTGCAAAACAATATAAATAAAAAGGTGAGATTTTCTATGTTCAGAAAATCTCACCTTTTTATTTATATTCCCTCAACTATAGCTTTTAACTTATTCACAGTCCGCCAATTCCTTACTGTAACTGGTGTATGTAAGTTCTGCAACTGATTCATTAATTTAGAATTCCGAATGCTATTTTTAAAAAATAAATACACAACTTTTTCATGAATATAGCAATCTTCAGTCTCATTTTTTGCATAAGTAGCTGATCCTTTTCTTTTTCAGAAAGTTCATTTGCTAAAAAGGCAACATGTATACTTTCTCCTTCAAGCAATGAATCGACTTCATAAGGACACCTTTTTATCAAATTTATAAATTCATCACGTGTTCTTAACATGACCGGAACATCAAACCCAAAAACATTTTTAATTTCTGATTGTATTTGTTTATTTAAAAAATCAATATCTTTTTCAGATTCGAACACGATATTACCGCTTTGAATATATGTTTTTACTTGTTTTAACTCTATTGATTCAAACATTTGTTTTAAATCAGCCATTTTGATTATCTTATGCCCGCCTACATTAATTCCTCTTAGAAGCGCAATATAAATGGTCATATCATTTCTCCTTATTCAAATATCGTTCTAAATAAAAAAACTTACTACTTTATTACGCGAGGAGTAAGTTTTTTTTCTCATTATTTTATGATAGGTAAATGCATTATTATTTGTTGACCAATTGGTCCCATTCTTCTAAAACCTTTATCTTGGAAGCCAACTTTTTTGTATAAATTTTGTGCAGGAATATTTTTTTCATTTACAGCAAGTACAACTTCATTTTTCATCGGAAAATAACGTTGTACAAAGTCTTGTAATAGTACCAATGATTTTTTCGCATATCCTTTTCTTTGCCTATCGTAATTTATAGAAAATGATGTTAAAAGTAATGCATCTGGATTGTCTGTGAACTCCTGTACTCTATCTCCCGTTTGCAATGCAAAAAGACCAACAGGTGTCCCGTTGTAATCTAAAATAACAATCACATTTTTTGTACGATCACTCTTTGCTTTCTCCAATAATTCGCTTGGATCTGATGTGAATTGAACTTGTTCACTTGGTAAAGTAAATGTCTGTATAACTTCTTTATATTTTTCTTTATACGGAACTAATTGTATTTCCCCTGTATGTATGTCCATGCTAAACTCTCCCATTTTACTTATTAACTTAAACCTTGCTGCGCTTTAGAATGTACTTTTCCATCTAGAAAGGTAATTTCAACTAATGTAGTTGGATCGCTTCCCTTCCAAGCGAAAATTTGTTTAATTTGTGTAGAATCTTCTACACCTTCTTCTATAAGTAAATTACCATCAAAACCAATTAAATCTTTCACTTCTGTATAAGTCATTCCTTCATTTATATTCAAGAAATGATTTATATTAATAGTTTCTTTCTTCTCACTTTCCATCACAGTTGAAGAAGTCGCTGTTTGTTTTTTCACTTCTTTCTTCTGTTCACACGCTGTCATACTGAAACCTAAGCATAAACTACATAAAATTAATGCGCTTTTTTTCATCATAACAGTTGTCCCTCCCATAATAATTAAACCACATATTCTCTTATAAATAAACTGAATATTTAATATTATATTGAAAAATCCCCGTACAATTTAGTACGGGGATTACTTTATTTATTCAAATGATTATTTGATTGGTCATCCTGTTCTTTTCTTAGTTCTTGTTCTTCATCTTTTGGTAATTGTTTATCATTATCTTTAATTGGATTCGTTTCTCGATTTTCAATCATGTCATTTGGAACTTGTGGCATTACTCGGCCAACAATTGCTGCTAACTCATCAAGTATACCTTCGCCTGTTTTTCCTTTTTTAATTTGCTTTCCAATTTGTTTTAGTCTTTCATACGTATCAACATCTGCTACAACGACTGCATTAGCACCATCAGGATCATTTTTTAAACTTTCTGCAACTGAGTATTTAATGGACTCAACGCGAGTTCGATCAAGCTTCGCTTTTACATCAATACCTACAATAGCATATTTGCCGACTACTACGGCAGTTGCATCATTCACACCTGGCACACTTGCAGCTAAAGATGCTAAATGGTCCGCTGCTTTTTCATTTGGCTTATTTGGTTTGTTCGTGTAATTAACATTTTTCGTCGAAACATTTTTTTGCTCTGTTTTTTCGTTTGGATTGTCCTTTTTTCCTATACTGCAGCCAGTTATAAACAAGCAAAGCATCAACATATATATTAGGCTCTTCATTATTCTCACCACTTTACTATTAAAATTTAATCATAAATTTTTTCAACAGCTTGCATTTTCTTCACTTTTTCCTCTGCTCCATTATTCGCATTAATGAAGATTTGATACGTATCTTTCCCTAAAGTACCAATAAATTCATAGCAAAGCACTTCATTATGCAAATCATTTACTACAAGAGCTTTACGTTCTTCCATAACTTTAACATCTGGATTGATTTTCTTTCTTGCTTCAGCTGCAGTTAGTTTAGCTGATGGAACTGTTCGTTTTTGATGTGATGCTAAATATTCTTTTGCGGAGAATCCAACTATAGAACCGTCATCTAAAGCAATTTTCATTTGGATTGCTTCTGGATAAATTCGTACACCATTTTCATTTACTACATACGTAAATACACCAACATTATCATATTGTGAACTATCAAAAAGCTCCATATTCTTAAACTTATGGTCCTTTAAGAATGTCAAACCTTTACTTCCTGCATCGTTCAAACTAATTTTCTGTTCTTTAATTTCTCGATTATTCATAACCCAAATTGGATATCCGCCTTTTCCGGTAATATCCATATAAAATTCATTATTCGTTGCTGGATCTTTTATTTTCACACTATAGAAAGATTCTTTGGCACCTTTTCCGCTTTTCTCAACATCTACTTTTTCATTTCCTTTGAAATTTAAAAATGATTTTGCGATTTTTGCTGCTTCTTCTTTAGAAATTGCTTTTCCTTCTGCTTCAAATCCACCTTTTTTATTTTTTTGTGCACTTGTAAAGGTCGGTCCGAAGTTTGTAGAGGAATACGATGTTACATTTTTTTCTACTGTCTTTAATCCATCAATAATTGTATTATCTGCAGGATCGCGATTTGATGCGAGCGCCATCTCAACATCCATCCAGCGTAAATTATTTTTCAAAACAAGATGTTGTACCTTTCGTAACTCATCTTGTATATTTCCTGCATTTGAATATAAAGTTTGTAACGTTTTGTATTCTTGATCATTTAACGGCTCTTTTTCTAAATCACGAATGGCTGCACGGTAACTAAAATCACCGATATTCGCTAAAAATTCTTCCGTTTTATTAAAAGGCATTAATGTTAAAGGAAGTTGTCCTACATCCGAACGAGCTTCGGATGTTAATCTCCATACGTCTGCTAATGCAGGCGATAAAGATGCGCGTGAATTCATCGCCAGCGTTGTTCCAATTTTGTCGTGCAATAAATCAACCTCATATGCTAAATCATGAAACGCACGTTGATAACTATTTTCGGCTCGAATTAATACTGCATTCTTCTCTTGATGTTCTTTATAGCCCCAGTATCCTGTTCCGACTACACCGACTGTTAATAATACAATGATAATACCTCTTAACATAGTTCCACCTCCGCTCTATTTACAGAAAATATGTTTCCCAATCTTTTTAATTTGTGGACGAGTCCAAATCCATTTACTTGTTGCAGTATCTGGATTGAAATAATACAATGCATTTCCTGTTGGATCCCATCCATTAATTGCATCTAATACAGCTTTTTTCGCTGTTTCATTTGGCGTTAAATAGATTTGTCCGTCTGCTACCGCTGTAAATGCTCTTGGCTCAAAGATTACACCCGAAACAGTATTTGGGAAAGATGCACTTGTAACACGATTTAAAATAACTGCAGCTACTGCAACTTGCCCTAAGTACGGTTCGCCACGAGATTCTCCATATACTGCGTTTGCCATAAGCTGAATGTCATTTTGAGAATAACCATTTGGAACATTTGTCCCTTTATTTTGAGATGGTTTATTCTCTTGTGCAGTACCACCACTATTTCCTTTATTCGTAGTCGTTCCTTTATTAGCAGTTGACTTATCATACTTCGTTGCCTTTACGAGCATTTGCTTCGTTTTAGCTCCAGCTAAACCATCAACAGGTAATCCGAATTTTTCTTGAAAATTTCGAAGTGCCCAGTATGTACCCCATCCAAAAACACCATCCACTTTTCCTGTATAAAATCCGTTATATTTCAAACGAGATTGCAGTTCAATAACATCTTCGCCAGATGCTCCTCTTTGAATGACCTGGTTAGAAAAGGCTTCTACATTTTTCAGTTGTATACTACTGACCATCAAAGATAGTCCTATGAACGCAAGTAAAACTGCTATTTTAAAAATAGCTTTTTGGCGCATAATTTTCCCTCCTTAATTATGTAAATGATTTCTTGGTTATGTTTTGTAAAAGCCTCGCTTTTATGTAAAGAAGACAAAAAAATCCAAACTCATATCGTTGAAAAAATATGTAAACAATATAAAAAAATATAAAAGGAGTTCATCATGAAAAAATTGTTAAAGCGTGTCGCACTCGTCATTTTATTTATCACAACAGGTTCAAATTTATATACCGGCTCATCAATTGTTCATGCACAGCCACCGTATGCCAAATGGGGGAAACTTGCTGTAGAAAAGACGAAAGAACAATACCCAAAAGCGGAGATTATTGATTACCTTCATATAGGTAGAAAACCGAAAACCGTTCAAATAACAATTGAAAAATTTAAATTGTGGCTACGTGAGAACGGAAAAGAATATGGCGTTTTTGTTGATGTTGAATTTGAAACGAAAACAGATAAATTTTTAAAGATGACGTTTCAGAAGACGAGTAGATAAAATGAAAGAACCCGCACTTTTTATATTTTAAACAGTGCGGGTTCTTTCATTTCTAAACTCCATTCCTACATTCTTCTTATTTAAACTTATAATTCTCCTGTACATGCTCAATAAACAATTTCAATGGAACAAGTCCACGTTTTGGCATATGACTACTTATAACAGCAACAAGCTCTAACTTTGGAATGACAACGATGTATTGCCCACCATATCCCATAGCAAAGTACATACAATACGGTATGTGAAATCTTTCGTTATTCAAAACCCACCAATGATATCCATACGCCCCTACATGTTCATACGTTTCAAATAGAGCTGTACTTGATTCTTCTAACCATTTCGATGATACAATTTCATTCCCCTGCCAATATCCATGCTGTAAGCATAATATTCCGAGCTTTAATAAATCTTTAGATTTCATTTTCATACCGAAACCGCCAACATGTATGCCTTGGGGATCTTGTTGCCACTCATATTCGGTAATTTCTAATAGATCAAATAAATATTTTTTCGCAAACTGTTCTGTCGGCATTCCAGTAGCTTCTTGAATAATATAGCTCAGCAAGTGAGAAGACCCTGAGTTATAATTCATTTTTGTAGCAGGTTCCTCAATTATTCGTTTTTCTAATATGTACTGCACCCAGTTCTCTGATTCTACAAAATCATTGGGGAACACTACTCCATTTCCGAACTCTTTCCAATCCTCACCTGTAGTCATCGTTAATAAATGATACAGAGTCAAATCCCGCTTTTCCTCAGATGCATTGTCAATCCATTCTGTAATCGGTGTATGTATATCATTTATATAGCCTTTATCGATTGCAATACCAATTAATATAGATACAATGCTTTTTGTAATCGAATTTATTTTAAATAGATTATTTTCACACTCTAATGTTTTATAATACTTAGTTGTTAACTCACCTTTTTGATAAACAAGAAATGTATTTACTTTTTTCTGTTCAAATTTATTTTCTAGTTGCTTGAAATCCAAAACTTTACCTCCAATTAAATCATTACCTAATTTATTATATCTTGTAGCTTTCATTAAAACATACTTGTGTTCAAATAAAAAACAAACCTGCCAGTTAATCTGGTAACTATCATTCTTAAAGAACCTGCTCTGTCTACTTTTAAAAAATCCCCTTTATTGGTTCCTCAATGTTTTGAAGCACTTTTTACGACCTTAAAACAATAAGACTTAACTTTTTTATTTTTACTTTAATAATACTCTACTCCATTCTTGTCTATTTATTTTCTAATTTGAATTGTTTTGAAGTTTTTTATCTCTTTAGTTGAAAATATTATTTTACTCATGATGTCCCCTAATCTCCATATCTTGAAATTCAAGTATATAAAAAATACCCGTAGTAAAAACACTCGTTTTCAAGCGTCCTAACTACAGGTACCAGTTTACAGTTCATTACTGACAGGTTTCTTTTTATAATTTCGTGCGAACATTCCAAAGCTCTGGGAAGAATCGTTGATCAAGTACTCGTTTTAAATAAGATACACCTGAAGAGCCACCTGTTCCCATTTTATGTCCGATAATTCGTTCTACCGTTTTCATATGACGGAAACGCCATTGTTGTAGCCAATCTTCAATATCGATTAATTTTTCAGCAAGTTGGTATAAGTTCCAATACTTTTTCACATCGGCATACACTTCAAGCCATGCCGCTTCTACCGTGGCATCTTCTTCATAAGGCTGCGTAATATCGCGATTCAACACATCTTTATGAATAGGGAATCCTTCTTTTACAAGTGCTTGAATTGCGACATCATACAAACTTGGTGCATGTAGCGCCGTATGAAGTCGAGCGTGTAATTCTGGATCTTTTTCATAAATTTTCAATGCATGTGGCGTTTTATAACCAAGCGCATACTCAATCATACGATATTGATACGATTGAAAACCTGAAGCTTGACCGAGCGAGTCACGAAACTCAATGTACTCTGATGGTGTTAATGTCGCAAGAATATCCCAAGATTGAATAATTTGAGACTGAATTTTTGATACACGTGCTAACATTTTAAAAGCAGGTTGTAATTTATCTTGTTTAATAGATTCGATTGCTGCGTTTAACTCATGTAAAATAAGCTTCATCCAAAGTTCACTTGCTTGGTGAATAACGATGAACAACATTTCATCATGATGGTCTGATAATCTCTTTTGAGAAGATAGTAAACTATCTAATTGTAAATATTCCCCGTACGTCATATTCTCTTTAAAGTCCGTATAAATCCCTTTTTCCATAATTACCTTTTCATTTTCTTTCATATTAGCCAAACGCCCCTTTTATATATTTCTACTTATATTGGTCTGATAACTGCTCGAACTGGACTTCCATCTGCATCTGTTAAGGCAAGTGGTAATGCGATCAATTCATAATCGCCGTCTGCTACATGATCTAGTACGACATTTTCTAAAATATGTATGCCATGTTTAAACAATTGGTGATGCGCTGCTAATTCTTTATCATCTAATGGATCAACTGATGGTACATCTACCCCGATTAAACGGATACCTTTCTCTGAAAGAAACGGTGCTATATCAGCGCGTAAATGCGGGATTGCATTTGGGAATTCATTCGCTTTACCATGTGAAGATGTGCGTAACAACAATCGTTCTACGCCTTCTAAATGAAAGTTTTCCAATTCCTTTTTCCCGATGCTTTCAAGATTCGAAACATCTATGATGCGCGCTGGTCCGACATAAACTTGAACATCTAAGTCTATTACTTTCTTTCCTCCATTATCAAAATGAAACGGTGCATCAATATGAGTGCCTGTATGAATACTCATCGTTAACTTTCCGACATTTACTGAACCACTCTCTTCTTTTGACCATGAAACTTCATACGAGAACGGTGTATCCCCTGGCCAAGTAGCAATATCATTATTTAACGGTTGTGAAATATCAATCCACTCTGATGTTTTCATACTTAGGCCACAACCTCTCGCTTATTTTCAAACTGCTTATACTCTTCATTTTTCATTATTTTCTTTAATATTTGTACAGATTTCCATACTTCTTCGTATGTGTTATATAAAGCGACCGGTGCAAGTCTTACTCCATTAGGTGCACGGAAATCAGGGATAACTCCATTTGCTTTTAACGCTTTACAAATGCGTGCTGCTTCTGCATGCTCTAAATAAATGTGCCCGCCTCGTTTTTCATCCTCAAATGGATTTCCAATTGTAAATCCGAAATCTTTTAATTCATGATCAATCAAATTAAGCATGTATCTTGTAATATGTAATGATTTTTCGCGTAAACGTTCTATACCAGCATCTTTAAACATTTCAAGAGAACCAATTAAAGGTGCAGTACTTAATACGTGTGGTGTACCTATTTGATAAGCACCTGCATGATCAGCAGCTGTTAATGTATGTTCCATATCAAACTGCTTATCTTTTCTAGAACTAAACCAACCTGATAATCCCGGAAGTCTATTAAAGTGCTTTTTATTTACATAAAGCCCTGCAACACCACCAGGTCCCGCATTTAAGTATTTATAATTACACCAAATCGCGAAATCAACATCCCACTCTTTGAAATGATGCGGAATAGAACCGATTGAATGACATAAATCAAATCCAATATGAATACCACGCTCATGAGCTTCCATTGTTAAACGTTTCATATCAAGAATTTGTCCACTTCTATATAGTACAGAAGGTAATAAAATTAACGCGATGTCATCTGTCATTGCTTGAATAATATCATCTTCAGAAAGTGTTCTACCGTCTCGGCTCTTCACTCGTACTAAATGCTCATCTGGATCTAGGCCCTTTAAACGAATTTGACTTTGAAGTGCATATATATCTGACGGAAATGTTAATTCATCAGCAAGGATTTTTGTACGTATTCCTTTCGGCTCATAAAACGTCGCAATTACTTGGTGAATATTCGTCGTTGTGGAACCGGTTACAATTGTTTCTTCCGGTAAAGCTCCAATAAGAGGCGCAGTCAATTCACCTAATTTCTCCGAAAGGAAAAACCACGGATGCTCTCCTTCAGTCCAGCCGTCAATTCCATACTCCTTCCATGAATCGAGCAACGTAAGTAATGATTTCTCTGCTCTTTTTGAAAGTAGCCCTAATGAGTTTCCATCTAAATATATCGTTCCTTCTTTTTTATAGAATTCAGTTTGAAAATCTTTCAGTTCATCATGTTTATCACATTCAAGCGCATATTCATAATTCGGTTGAAATGGTTCTTTATACATGGTGTCACCTTCTTTTAATTTTCTTTTTATTCTAACTAATTGAAATATATCACCTTACTTGATATAACGTCAATGATATTATGTCAGTTGACTTTATATGTGAATTTCTTTTACAATACAGTTATATTTTCAGATATTTCAGTATAAAGAGGTGATTCTTTGAAAAACAGTACTCTTTCATCAAGAAAACACCGCTCCTTAGAAACAAAGAAAAAACTATTACACGCTGGTTACACTATTTTTATACGTAACGGATTTCAAAAAACGACAATTACACACATTATTAAACATGCAGAAACCGGTTATGGCACGGCATATGTATACTTTAAAAACAAAGATGACCTCCTCATCGTTTTAATGGAAGATGTCATGAATCAATTTTATGATATTGCCGAGCGCTCCTTTTCACCTCAAACAAAAGAAGAAGCATATAAAATGATTCAAAATCAAGTTAGAGCATTTCTGCAACTAGCAAAGAAAGAACGAGCTATTTTACAAGTAGTAGAAGAAGCGATTGGATTATCAAAAGAGATACGTCAAAAATGGGACGAGATACGGGAACGCTTTATAAACAATATTACGCAGGATATTACATACTCTCAAGAAAGTGGATTAGCACAACCTGAATTAAATAAAGAAATTGTAGCACGTGCTTGGTTCGCAATGAATGAAATTTTTCTTTGGACGATTGTGAAAAATGATAAAAAATTAGAGTTAGAAGAGATAGTACATACATTGACGGAAATGTATACGACGGGGTTATATAAATAGCACACCTTCAATAAATAAGGTGTGCTATTTTACATTTATAAAAATATTTTATCTGGATATGGAAGCACTTTTCCCTTAATATGTCTTTAATATTAATTTTCTTTATTATAAGCAGTTTCTACACATTCTGCTAGACGCTCCATTTGTTCCATAGTCAAACCTCGTGAAATCCAACCTGTTAACTTATACATAATTTTATAATAAAAATTACTAGGTTCATATTCTGAAATTAATGTTAGTACTGTACCTTCCTTATCTTCTTCTAACATATAAGTCATCGCTGAATAACCTTGCTTCATTTCACTTCCTAGTGAAATAATATGTGGTGCGTCGTATTCAATGATTTCTACTTCTGCCTCAATTATTTTCTTACCGACTTTTTGAACAGAGATATATTTATCTCCTACACATGGATTCTCTTTATCCATATTTGAAGGATAACGATTTTCCATAATAAACGTATTCCATTCTTTTATTTTTTCATCTTCTACAATATAATCACAAACTACATCAATTGGTGCTTTTATTACTATTTCTAGTGCGAAACTCATTAAACTGCCCCTCTCAAATACCCTATCCAATTCTATATTAACCAAATCATTATGCCATATTTTATATAGTGAAATACAAGTAGAATTTTAACTTTTATTTTGAGAATGCTTATTGTCATAAGAAAATCATTTAAAATATTTTATAAACGATACAACAATTAAAAATAAAGCAACAAGTAGTAAAGCAATTCCTATACTCCTATTTTCCTTTTCATTATTTTTAAAATTTTGTACCCCCATACTAACTAACATACATCCTAAAAGCATTTGTAAAATTAGTACACTTTGTTTCGAAGCATCATCCCAACTATAAATGGAATAGCCCATTATTATAATTGCAAGTAAAATCGTTAAGATTCTATTCATACGTAAATCCCTCCTATAAAAGAAGCCGCTAAGTTTCCTTAGCGGCTTTATTAACAATTTATATTTACAACATTACTTTTTATGAATTTAATATAAGTCCAAAGAATTTCCTAGCCAATATAACTGCGTATGTTAGCACACCTTTTCTTCATTCATTCTACTTACAATCCCAACTATAAATTTATATTCAATCCTCCTCTTTTTAACTTTTTTAAACCCTTCTTTCGTATCAAAAATAAAACACGTTTTCCGAAACCAAATTCGTACATATAAAGACTCAAAATAAATAGGTTTTATAATTCCTCGTTCCTCAAGTTCAGTTCCATCTTTATTTTCTATTTCTGTTCGAACGAACCACCTATTTCCAATACCAATTTCAATATATTTCACATAAGTCCCCCTTTCGGAAATTTATTTCTAACTATTTTATTATTTCCCCGGTAAGCGCACATTCCGACAGAACATGAGCCCACAAAGAAAAAGTAGATTACAAAAATCTACTTTATAACTGATATTTTTGCATTCGTTTATAAAATGTACTTCGAGGTACATCTAACAGTTTTGCAGCTAAGGAAACATTTCCATTCGTCTTTTCTAACGCTTCAATCATGCTATCACGCTGTATTTTTTCGCGGAAATTCAATGTGTTCTCTGTTTTATTTTCTGCTTGCAATGCAACTTGATGTTGATTTCCCATCATTGTTTGAAATAAAAAAGAGATTTGTTTTTCGCATATTTCCCGCCCTTGCGACAAAATGTAAATGCGTTCTAATACATTTAATAATTCCCGAATATTTCCGGGCCATGTATGCTGATAAAATTGATTACAAATACTTTTTGGAAATACAACATTCCAATTCTTTCGTTCACAAAAATGTTGTATGAAGTACGGAATATCCTCTTTTCTTTCTATTAACGACGGAACATATAGCGGATAAACATGTAAACGATAATATAAATCTTGACGAAATTTCCCTTCTTCTACTAATCGCAATAAATCTTTATGTGTCGCAGTAATAATACGAATATTTACCGGCACCTCTTTTGAACTGCCAATTGGGGTTACTGTTCGTTCTTGTAAAACACGCAATAATGCTACTTGCATCTCTGGTGGCACTTCACCAATTTCATCTAAAAATATTGTCCCTCCATCTGCTTGTTCGAATTTCCCTTTATATCCTTGGCGCCGTGCACCTGTAAACGCTCCTTCAGCATAACCGAATAATTCACTTTCCATTAATTCTTTCGGTAATGAACCGCAGTTAACAGCTATAAAAGGACCATTTTTTCTTGGACTATTTTCATGAATCGCTCTCGCAACATATTCTTTCCCTACACCTGTCGCCCCGCACACATATACACTAGCGTCAGTTGGTGATACAAGCTTAATTTCTTCTAATGTATGTTGAAATGCACTACTTGTCCCAATAACTCCAGGGAAAGTGATTCCGTTTATACATGCGGAAGTTGAAAATAAATTTTCTTGTTTATTTTCCTTTACATAAATACATTTCCCAATCATTCTATCATTACTATATACCGGTACCTCTAATTTAGGTTTCATTCCATTTTGCATTAAATCTTCAAGTTTCATTCGTGACCAATTACATACTCGCTCTCGAACCCTCTTGCTCGCAGAAACGATAACATCACGATGATTACAAATTACAACTTGTTCATCACTGTCAATTATATCTAAAAAACGATGGATTAAATGCAGTTCATTTTGATGTACTCGAATACTACATTCACGTTCAATCGCATGTGCAATCGAAGTTACCATTCCGAGCATATATGGATGCGAAAATTCAATTGGACAGGAGAAATCTAGAACGCCAATTAATTTTCCATCATCATTATGAATGGGAGCGGCTGCACAGCTCCAGCTATGAGATGCGACAGAATAATGCTCTGTACCACTTATCATAATAGCCTCTTCAATCTGTAACGCTGTTCCTATCGCATTTGTACCAACAGCTGCTTCCGTCCATTTCACACCTTCAATGAAATTAATATGTTTCGCTCGTTGCAACGTTTGTTTATTTCCACTTAATGATAGAACGTAACCGTCTGGATCAATTAATAATGCCATCATTTGCAGTTCATCAATGGTTTTTCTCATACTTTGTATTTGAGGGATTGCGATATCTAGGAAGATTTCACTCTTTTTCTTTTGGTCTTGAAAAATATTAGAAGACAAAATTTTCTGACCTTTATTCATATGAGGATTCACATTTGCCTGTTTACATCGATGCCATGACTCTGAAATTCTTTCATTTATACGGTTCGAATCAAGGACTCCTTCATCAACAAACTTTTTCCATGTATGTAAGTAAAACGGTGAAGCTAACATTGTATCATCTCCCTATTCATTGTTTTGGAGATCTGTAAAAACATACTTTTATTATAAAACTGTATAAAAGCGTTTTCAATAAATCTAGCAAGACGACACAAATATGTTAATAATTTGAATATCTTAATACGCTTCTTTATTCTTTTTTAGCAAAACCATATTTTGTATGATAGACACAAAGAAAATACATAACCAAAACCACTTTTGTGGATTGCCGTTTATAAAGAAAACTATCAACGCTATTGCAAATAAAATAGTGGATGCTACACTAAAATATAATTTTGTTTTCATTCCCCTTATCCCTCACCTCTCTATCACTTTATAGTACATATTAACTCTTCGTTTTTCATTTCTACTATGTACTCCTGTAAAACATATTCTCTTCCGCCATGTTTTTCATACCATTCATGTATTCTTTTCACATGCATCTTGTCGTTTCTAATTTTCGATTCAATGTCTTTATACTGTTCATAACTATCATATTCCCATATGGCGAATATTTCTGTTGTATCATCATTATTATTTTTCATCCAGCGTCCTATTAGTCTGGAACCATGCTTTAATTGATTGGGTAAGTTCGTAGTATTAAAATGCTCATTAAATGTTTCTACAAATTCATTCTTTACTATATAGTACTTTCTTCTGTAAAACATTCCACTACACCTCTTTTATGAATCTTCCCATTACAACCGTATTATAATACTTCCCATCCGACAGTCTTTTATCATGTTTCAAAATACCTTCTACTTCAAAACCTAATTTTTTATACAGTTGAATGGCTTTTTCATTTGTCTCTAACACTTGTAATGATATCTTTTTCACTTCATTTTCATTAGCCCACTGAATAGATTGTTGCAAGAGATTCTTCCCGATTCCATATCTCCAAAACTCTCTTAAAATACAAACGCCAAACTCTACTTTATGGGATAATCTTTTCAAATTTGATCCTTCACATCTTGAAAACCCTATGATTTCGTTGTGCACTTCTGCAACTAAAAAGAGATTCTTCACCTCTTCACTATCTGCTTTTATTATTTTTTGAAAACCTATTTTATCTATAAATCCCTCTCCAGCTTCTCTATCCATATTTTCAGTTTCGCCATCGATCTTAACTCTAATCTTCGATAATTGCTCCGCATCCGTTTCAGCTGCTGAACGAATTGTGTAAACTAATCCATTTATGTGAAACTCTTGCCCTTTTATAATCATTTCAAACTCCTTTTAAATGCAATCTATTGATGCTATTATAATCTCTTTACCTTGTTTTTCAAATTCTTGAATCGTTTCTTTACTAGCCTCCGAATCCGTTATTATAAGGTCAACTTCTATCAGTGACTCTCCTTTTATAAAGCAGTCTATTCCAAGTTTATTATGAGGTGCTAAACAAATATTCTTTCTAGCAATTTTACTTACTGTTTTTCCAAAATAAGCAACTTCCGGCGTTGCAGTACTTATACCATTCAATGAAATACCACCACCTGTAGAGAAATGAAGATCAATAGAAAATCTACTTATCAATTCAGAGGCAAGTGTATCTGTCATATTTCCTGACGGTTTCACCCTTCCACCAATTAAATACGTTTCTACATTCTTATAATCCCGTAACTTACTAGCAATTTCTAAAGCATTCGTAATCACTGTAAATGATGTTTCAGGTAAATACTTTAACATCGCATAATGAATAGATGCCCCGCCAATAAAAACGGAATCTCCTTCTTGTATGTAGGATGTAGCAACTTTCGCAATCCCTTCTTCACCTAGTGGGCTATCACGATAACATTTCGATGGTTCAGCAGTTAAATTTCTTACTCTAGTAAGTTCGATTGCACCTCCATGTGTTCTTTTTAACAAGCCATCCTTCTCCATAATAGATAAATCTCTTCTTATAGAATCAATAGACATATCAAAACTTTCCGCAAGATCTTTAGCAATTACCCTTCCATTTTTCTTAAGTAACTCCAAAATTTTCTCTCTACGCTCTTCAGTAAACATGTTCTCACCAACATAATTGAATATTCGGAAAATTAACCCATCTTTTAATTATATGCATGTTTTTTCTGTTTTACAATATTTTTAATACTTTTTTATTCAGCTCTATACAGGTTTTCTCCCTTTTTCTATCCCATTAAATTAACAACTAAATAAATGTATATTTGCATATTTCACAATTATACTTCCATTCATCCTTCTATTAATGTAAAATTATTCCTACGTTTTACTTTTTAACACAGAAAGGAATTATTATGAAATCTATAATGAAAGTAACTTGCACAGCATTATTATTTACAGGACTTATGGCAGGATGTAATGGAAATACTACACCGAAACAAGAAAAGAGCGCTCTTGAAAAGAACGCAATGCACTATGGGGAAATAGTTAAAAATGGATACTATAGAGCAACTGTTGAAAATGCTAAATTCGAAAAAATAGACAAAGAGTGGCGTCTCACAGCTCGCGTTACTATAAATAACGCTCGTGCTGACGGACAAACGATAGATCTTTCAGAAATAAAATATTTCATAAAAGATGAAAAAACGGGTAAAAAATACGAAGGTGAAGTTATACAAAATGAAAATGCTAAAAAAGTTCCATCTGAGTTTTCTTTAACTAGCGACATTGAATTTAATATGAAAACTTCACCAAAAGATTTAAATAATATGTATTTATACATAGATAGCAAAGCTGCGCCGTTAACAGATACATATTGGAAACTTGATAATTTAGCATCTAAATAAAAAACAGTCTTATAAGACTGTTTTTTTGTTTGTAAAGTTATAAAGTTTACTAGTTACTTATCTCAAGCAATACGTCTTTTGCACAAATCGTCACTTCTTCAAATAGACAATCAAATACCCCCCAATTCGAACCCTTCATTCGTAAGATCTATTTCATGACATAGAAACTTTAATCAGTGGGGGTTTAGTTTATCCCCCACTGATTATCAGCCCTCACCAATCGGACGTTTACGGACAGCCCGACTCCCACCTAACTTCTTTGCTCCAACTGAATTTTGAGGTGGGAGTTTTACTGTCCGTTAACGCGGGATAAAAATTCAAACCACTATTCTCTTATTCATTTAGAGAATAGTGGTTTATTATATTTCCATCTAAGCATGTACAGCATGCCCTACAGCTTGCAATAACGCTTCATGAATCGCTTCAGATAAAGTTGGATGCGCTGCAATATAATCTCTCATAATATCAGCAGTAACTTCCGTATGAATCATTACGGTTCCATGTCCAATCAGTTCGGTTGCACGAGGACCGATAATAGAAATACCTACAATTTCTTGATATTTAGGCTCCACAATAACTTTTACTTTACCCGTTTGTTCTCCAATAATAAGCGCTTTTCCATTTGCTGAAAAAGGAAACTCCCCGATAAGAATATCACCATATTGCTCTTTTGCTAATTTTTCACTCAAACCGACACTAGCAATTTCTGGAGCTGTATAAATACAGCGAGGTACAGCATGGTAGTTTACTTTTACATCTTCTCCACTCGCGTGTAATGCTGCCGTAGTTCCTTCATGGAAGGCAACGTGAGCAAGCTGGATTCCACCAATCACATCACCTGCTGCGTAAATATGTGATACATTTGTTTGCATATGTTCATTCACAGCAATTCCTTTATTTGAATATTGAATGCCGGCTTTTTCTAAATCTAATTTTTGTACACGTGGTTTTCGGCCGACAGAAACGAGAACAAATTCTGGATTAACTGCCTGGATACTTCCTTCATATTCAAATGAGGCCTGCTTCTTATAATTATTTAATCCTTTTAAAGCTGCTCCTGTAAATATTTCTATGCCATCATTTTCTAGTTTCTCTTTTAATATTTGTGCGATATCTCTATCTTCACCAGGTAATAATTGCGGTGCCATTTCAACAATCGTAACTTTTGTTCCAAGACGACTATAAATACTGGCAAACTCGCACCCTATTACACCACCACCAACGATTAATAATGATTTCGGTATATTTCCTAGGGACATTACATGGCTACTATTTAAAATCCACTTCCCATCAAATGGAGCAAAAGGTAATTCAGTCGGTTCTGAACCTGCCGCAATAATGAACTGTTCTCCATCTACTACAATTTCTTTATCACCGTGTGTAACTCTCACACGGTGATCCGTTTCAAATCTCGCTTTACCTTGCATAACTTTTATTTTATTTTTCTTCATTAAATATTGAATTCCTTGGACGAGCTGCGTTACGATTTGTGATTTCCTCGCCTGTATTTGCTTCCAATCAACTGAAATATTTCCTTCGTTAAGCATAACTCCATAGTGATTCGCTTTTCTCACAATGTCATGCACTTCTGCACTTTCTAACAATGATTTCGTAGGCATACAACCAACATTTAAACAAGTCCCACCAAGATCAGCTTCATCAATAAGAGTGACTTGTTTTCCACTTTGAGCCGCGGTAATTGCTGCTACATAACCAGCAGGCCCACCTCCAATAACGACTAGTTTACTCATTCTCTCACCTTCTCTTTATAAAAGAATTGTTACAGGTTCTTCTAAATAACGTTTAATTGTGCGTAAAAATGCAGCTGCTGGTGCACCATCTAATACACGATGATCGAATGTTAAACTTAAAGGTAACATACTTCCTTTTCTTAATTTTTCCCCTTTATATACAGGAACGTGTTCAATTGCCCCTACACCTAAAATACCAGTTTCAGGTGTATTTAATACTGGCGTGAAATATTCAATACCGAAGTTACCTAAATTACTAATTGTAAAGGTTGTTCCTTGCATATCATCACTACTTAAACTGCCTGCTCGTGCCTTTTGTGCCACATTCTTAATCTCTTTAGATAGTTCTACTAAAGATAGATTATTTGCAAAGCGAATAGCTGGAACGACTAATCCTTTTTCTAACGCGACCGCCATACCTAAATGAACATGTTCAAATTGATGAATGGCATCATCTATATAAGAGCTGTTCATCTCTTTATGCTCTTTAAGCGCTAATACAACAGCACGAGAAACGAAATCCGTAATAGTTAGTTTGTTATCGTACCGTTTTTGTACAACTTCCGCTATTTCTTTATGTAAAGCTACTAAATCTGTAACATCCACTTTCATCGTTAATGTTAATTGCGCACTATTTTGTAAGCTTGCATGCATACGGTTCGCAATTGCTTTTCGCATACCAGTAACAGGAATGACTTTGCTTTCTTCTTGTTCAAGTACTTCTGGAATTATTACTCTATCTTCAATCGCTTTTAATACGTCTACTTTTGTAATCCTTCCGCCAGGGCCTGTACCAACTAATGCCTTGATATCTAGATTTTCAGACTTTGCAATTTTCTTCGCTACAGGTGAAATTTTGATTCTTTGTTTTGTCACATCTATCGCATATGATTCTGGATGTGGAACCTTTTTAGGCTCTAGATTCGGTGTTTTTTCTTCTACAACTTGTGTACTTTCATTTACTTCTACTTTTTCGTTCGGTTTACCGATATAGCAAATGACAGTGCCAGGTGGAACGCCCTCATCTTCACTTACAGCTATATCAAGAACTGTTCCATCCGCTGGTGCTTCTATTTCAGTTTCGATTTTTTCCGAATTAATACTAGCAATTAGTTCACCTTTTGCTACATGATCGCCTGCTTTAATATTCCAACTTGTAATAATACCTTCTTTCATCGCCATACCTAACTTCGGCATTACAACTTCTACAGCCATGCTTCTCTCTCCCTTCTCATCGTTTCGTTACACATGCAATAAAGATTGGTCTCCAATCATTTCTGATATAGTTTCAATTACTTTCTCTGGCGTTGGTAAATATAACTTTTCAAGTGGTGGAGAGAATGGAACTGGTGTATGTGGTGCTGTAATTCGTTTAATAGGTGCATCTAACAAATCGAATCCTTTATCCGCTACAATTGCCGCAATATCTGTTGCGATACTACATCTTGGATTTGCTTCGTCAATAACAATAAGGCGATTTGTTTTTTCAACAGATGCTAAAATCGTATCTTCATCCAGTGGTGATAAAGAACGTGGATCGATTACTTCTACTTCAAGTCCTTTTTTCGATAATTGCTCAGCAGCTGCAAGTGCTGTATGAACTTGCTTTCCAATTGCGACGATTGTTACATCAGAACCTTCACGTTTCATATCTGCTTTACCTAAAGGAATTGTATAATACCCTTCCGGCACTTCACCTTTCATATTATAAAGTGTTTTATCTTCAAAGAAGATTACTGGGTCATCATCTTCAATTGCCGCTAACAATAAGCCTTTTGCGTCATACGGAGTAGAAGGAACGACAACTTTTATACCTGGAATGCTCGTAAATAACGCATATAAACTTTGTGAATGTTGTGCAGCTGCGCTAAAACCAGCACCATGCATCGTACGTACTGTAACTGGCACTTTTGTTTTACCACCAAACATATAACGAAACTTTGCACCTTGGTTTAATACTTGATCAAGACAACTACCGATAAAATCATTAAACATTAATTCAGCAATCGGACGTAGTCCTGTTGCCGCAGCAGCCATCGCCGCTCCCATATAACCTGCTTCTGAAATTGGAGTATCTAAAATACGGTTTCGGCCAAACTCTTGTACAAGTCCTTTTGTAACACCGAGTACACCGCCCCACGCCTCATCATCTTGCAAGTGATCAACTTGTGCACCACCTGCAACATCTTCTCCGATTAAAATTACATTTTCATCACGACGCATTGAGATTTTCATCGCTTCATTAATTGCAGTTGACATACTTACTGTTCTAGTCATTATTTTTCACCCTCCTCTTATTTGTAAGAAACGTATACATCTTTTAATAATTCTTCATCCTCTGGATATGGACTATTTTCACTAAATTCAATTGATTTTTGCACTGCTTCATCTACTGCCTTTTCCATATCTACAAGCTCAGATTCAGTTAATAAAGCTTCATGAATTAAATGCTTACGGAAATTCACAATCGCATCTTTTTCATTTAAATGTTCTTCTTTTTCTTCTGACGTTTTATACGTTTGTGCTTCACCTTCGAAATGACCGTAATTACGATATGTCATACATTCAATTATTGTTGGACCACCGCCATTACGCGCACGTTCTACTGCTTCTTCCGCCGCTTTATACACTGCAAGTAAGTCCTTTCCATCCACTTGAACACCTGGAATATTGTAAGCTTTCGCGCGATCTGCAATGGAATCACAACTTGAAGCATATTCAAATGTCGTTGCTTCACCGTAACCGTTATTTTCTGCGATAAAAATAACTGGTAACTTCCAGATCGCAGCTAAATTAACCCCTTCATGGAATGTGCCTTCATTATTTGCTCCGTCACCGAAGAAACAAACACTTACATCTTTCGTTCCTTTATATTTAGCTGTTAATGCTGAGCCGCAAGCAAGTGGAAACCCTCCGCCTACAATCCCATTTGCACCAAGCATTCCTTTATCTAAATCAGCAATATGCATGGAACCGCCCTTACCTTTACATAACCCTGTTGCTTTCCCAAAAAGCTCAGCCATCATCCCGTTTAAATCACAGCCTTTTGCGATACAATGTCCATGTCCTCTATGTGTACTTGTAATACTGTCACGATCCGTTAAGTGGGCACATACACCAACTGCTACTGCCTCTTCACCTGCGTATAAATGAACGAAACCTGGCAAAACGCCTTGCGCGAATAATTCATGTACCTTATCTTCAAACTTACGAATTTCTAACATTTTTTCATACATCCAACGAGCTTGTTCTTTCGTAATTTCATTCCCTTTACTTTCAGTTGTTTTTAACATGTTCAGCCCTCCTATTTTCTTGTTCATCTTTTATATTGCAAATACTGTGCCAAATTCTAATCCTTGATTTAATAGGTTTTCTCTTTTCTTTCAAAATAAAAAAGTGGACAAAATGAGACATCTGTCTCGTTTTGTCCACTTTTGTTCATCTAATTTGAGAATTATTATTTTATTCAGGATCAAAACTCTTCTGTAACTTCCGGATGTAAATAATTTGACCTATATGATAAGCATTATGAGTTGTTACATTGGCTAATACTTCCCACCACTTTGCAGAAACAGGAAATCCAACTACGTCACTTTCAACCTTCTCTTCATCTATAAGCTTTTGCCATTGTAACAGTTTCTCTAGTAGTTTTTCTCTTAACTCATCGAAAGATTGATTATCTGAAAGCATAAAACTTTTGTTATTATCACCAATTGCGGGCACGGCATTCACATTTGATTCTTTGTATCTAGTTTGCCACGTTGAGTTCCAATACAGTAAGTGTTGTACAATTTCAGCTATACTATTGCTCTCTTCATTCGGTTTCCAGAAAGCTTCCCTCTCTGATAAATCTTTCACTGCATCTGAAAATGGAATATACCAACTGGGATCATTTGCATTCGCCAATAACTGATCTGCTAATACATCTTTCACATGAGCCATTTTTCTTCCCTCTTTTCATTAACGTATTCTTACTCACTTCTCTATATACGCTGAGTCCGTATCATTCCCTCTTTTAAAAATCCAAAAGAATATAGAATTAACATGAATTACTCTCAAAGAAAATGTAAGAATAATAGATTTTCTTATCATAACTCGTTATGATAAAAGAAAAAGAAAGCTGGCAGAAAATGAACAAAAAAGTCGCAATTATTACAGGAGCCTCAAGTGGATTTGGACTATTAACTACACTCGAACTCGCAAAAAAAGATTATTTCGTTATCGCTACAATGCGGAACCTTGAAAAACAAGTGAACTTACTATCTCAAGCTACTCAACTCAACTTGTTGCAAAACATAACAGTTCAACAATTAGATGTAACCGATGAAAACTCTATACATAACTTTCAATTATATATAAAAGAAATCAATAGAGTAGATCTACTTATTAATAACGCAGGATATGCAAATGGGGGCTTTGTAGAAGAAATTTCAGTAGAGGAATACCGTAAACAATTTGAAACGAACCTTTTTGGAGCTATATCAATTACTCAACTTGTATTACCTTATATGAGAGAACAAAAAAGTGGGAAAATCATTAATATAAGCAGCATTAGTGGTCAAGTTGGATTCCCTGGTCTATCCCCTTACGTTTCTTCAAAATATGCATTAGAGGGCTGGAGTGAATCCCTTCGTTTAGAAGTAAAGCCTTTCGGAATAGAAGTTTCCTTAGTTGAAGCTGGTTCTTATAACACAAACATTTGGGAAGTTGGTAAAGAGCTAGCTGAAAACCAATTTGATACCACATCTCCCTACAAAGAATATATGGATAAAATACAAAAATATATGAATAGTGGCAGTGATACATTTGGTAATCCAATAGATGTTGCAAAAAAAATAGTGAAAATTGCTGAAGCAAAGCATACAACATTAAGATATCCAATTGGAAAAGGCGTCAGATTTATGATTCTCATGAAAAAGTTTCTTCCTTGGAAGTTGTGGGAGTATATTATTTTACAGACCTTCAAGAAAATGTAATTAAATTTATTGAAAAAATATGTAAGGGGCGCTACTCTAATGTTAGGTTTACCATATAAAAAAGTATTTTTAGTTCCGTGGACTGAACAATGGGAAATTGAATATATAAAAGAGAAACAATTCATTGAGGAACAAATTGGCGAACATATTTTAGCGATACACCACATTGGTAGTACCTCTATTCCACATTTAAAAGCAAAGCCAATTATTGATATAGCAATCGAATTAGAAGATTATAAGGACGGATTAACATGTATTAAAAAGTTAGAACTACTTAACTATAAATATAGAAAAGATGTGCTGCCTGAACGATACTATTTTAATAAAGGAGAACCACGAACTCATCAAATTCATATGTATGAACAAAGGAATAAATATTTAATAGAGCAATTACAATTCAGAGATTACTTAATAAATAACGATATTTCTCGTATACAGTATGAACAGTTAAAAATTCAACTTTCAAAAGCTAACCCTAATGATAAACATCAATATGCAGAGGATAAAACAAATTTCATTACATCCATATTAGCCAAAATAAAGTGAAACTTTAATCAGTGGGGGTCTTACTGCCCATTAAAGTGGGATAAATGATGAATTTAAATAAGAAACTATTTAGCAGTAAATGGTTTCTTATTTATTAGTTATTTCATTATCTGTACCATTAATAATCAAATCTGCAAATTCTTACGGTTTATGACTTCCTACATACATATCTTCAGCAACCATCCAATTGTTTTCCCACATATCGCGTGATGCTTCCCCGTCTCTAGCAATCCCTCTTTTTACTACGTTGCATTATTTAAAATAAAGTGGATTACATGGCAGTTATTCTCTTATTAATAGTCACTTTATTATGCAGTAGGTGGAACGAGATAAAATAGTATTAAGAACATAACCATAAATGAAACTAGTCCGATTATCGAAAATATATATTCTTTCGATTCTCTATCATACTTCCATTCCATCCATGATCTTAAAATCCATGTTACCCCTAAATAAATCAAAATAGCATATCCAATATTAGCGTTCTCGAATTTATATATGTAAATAAAACTAGTTATCAAATAAATTATAAATAATCCAACTTCCAATTTTACATGCAGACTATTCACATGCTTATATCCCAAAAAACGACTCTTTGGCATATCCAATTTTTTTCTCAAGTACTTATCAAAAAAATAGCCAGCTATGCAAAAAACGAAAATTACTATCCAAAAAGTAGAGTTTTCCATTGTAATCCCCCCTATTACTTTATTTATTTTTAGAAATAAAGTGGACTATATTACGGTTATTCTCTTCTAAATAACTTACAATTCCTTCAGGATATGTGGGCTTCTCCTTTAATTCATTTATACTTTTCCAAATTAATATAATATCCTCATATTCTTTATGTTTAATTTCATTTATTACCCTCTCTTTAACAATTCCTCTATATATCAATGTGCAATGATGTCCTTTTTCGTTGTTCCACTCAAAAATATGCTCATTTACAACGGCTAACTCTTGAATATCGATTTTTAAATCGTATTCTTCCATTAATTCTCGCTTTATTGCTTCTTTTGCTGTTTCACCAAATTCAATAGAACCGCCTGGAAAACGATAAAACGTTTCATTTAAATCACATTGTACAAGTACTTTAGAACGATCTTCATTTACAATCATTACTTCAGCACGTAATTTAGGCATTTTCATTTTGTCACCTCATTCATTCCACATAAAGTTAAATCCAATAACTATAAAAGAAAAGATTAATCATAATTCCTGTTATTATTAATAATGGAACTATGCCTAAAGAAATGACATATTCCCTCGATTCTTTATCATATTTCCACTCCATATATGATTGAAAGCAGTATAAAGTTATTAAAAATAATATGGGTAAATTACTAATATAAATGGGATTTAAAGTGGCACATATTATTGTAACAATTATATAAGAAATGATAAGAACTCTAGTGCCCCATTTATGAGCGTTGTTTACATATTTACTATTCCAGCCAGTTTGTTTCGGTATATTTAATTTTTTTCTCACTACTTTTTCCAAAACAACTAAGGATATGATCCATAATACTAATAAAATCCCTTTAGCTAAAAACAGTGATGTCTCCTCCTTTACCTTTTATCCGGCTGATTACTCGGATATGTAGCATTCTCTTTGTTTTCAACGTCCCAACTAATAATTGTCGCACTATCCCGTCCGAATTGATGATGAACGTGTTCTAATACATGATGAACACTTGCTTCAAGGTCTATTGTATTTCTACTCATATCATTATACAGATTTAATGGTGTTTCATAGTGTCGTTCTCCGCATTCTAATACTCCATCTGTAACCATTACAATTCGATTCTTCCCAGTACGTAATTCACGAATTCCTGTTGAAAAGCAAGGCACTGGTAAATTAAATGTGTTTATATTTCCTATCCATTCGTAAAAATGACGCTGATTTAATGCATATTGTCCTAACTTATGTAACTCTTCATGAAATACATAAATGAGGCAATCGCCAATAGATAACCACCATATATAATTTTCTTTTCTTACACATAGTAAGCACGCTGTTTCACCTTTAATTTTTCGGCACTTTTCTTTAAATGAAGTGGACTGAAAAATTGCAAGTATATAATTTTCAACAGATCGAAATACTGTATCAATCGATTCATTCATCATTACTTTTATATTTTCATATTCTTGTTGGATTGTATTTACTACTAAATCAACACTTTCCGCACTATTATGTCCATCTAAAATAGCTGCAAATTCCCAATCCCCATTTGACCAAACTAACGCGCCATCTTCGTTCTTTTTTGCTCCGGCGCTTATATTCCCGCCGTATTTTCCAAGTACAATGTCACCATATTGTTTAACTGAAATATCTCCTAAACACATTTCTATATTTCCAACCCATGAATATTGTCTATTATTTGTTGTATGCATACTCATTTACCATATACTTTCGTATTCTTTCGCATAGTTTTTTGATTTTCTCTGCGTCACCATATGGCGCTCCCGTCCATTTCGCTACTTCAGTTGGTGACCAAAATTCTTTTGGGGTATTCGGATAACGCGGTATGATATGCATATGCATATGTGGTACACTATTTCCTGAAACAAAAGTGTAAATATGCTCTGCACCTTCGCTTTCTTTTAACGCTTTACTTACTCTACTTGTTATAAGTCCGAACGTTCTCGCTTCCTCATCTGTTAGTTCAGCAAGACCAGGTATATGTCTTTTTATATCTATCATTACATAACCCAGGTATGTTTCTTCACTATCCCAGTGGACATGGCCAACATAAATGAGTTCATCTTCGTAAATAGCTCCACCTGGAACTGTAATGTTTCCTCTATGTTTTTCGCAAATAAAGCATTTTTGTTCTACTTGATTGTTTGTTGACATATCCTTCACCATCCTTTTTATTAATAATATCATAAAAAAAGGAAAAACAGGTTTTATATTCCGAAAATTCATTCTTTTAACGAAGCGATTTTTTAAATAAATTTACATCTCACTATTTCTTCAAAAACACAATTCCAATTACAATCCCTATCACAATTCCGATTACTAAACTATTAGTAAAGAACCCCTGAAACACACCGATTACAACCCCTATACCAATACCCATTGCCAAGGCATCATTCCTTTTATTATTTTTAGCCAAAATTTCATCTCCTCCCATTATTTCTCCCTAAATAACATACATTTACTTGAATGTATTAATATATTCACTATCTCACTTGAATATTTCCAAAAAATGTACTTTAACTTCACATATAATATTTTCCATTTTTTGTACATACTCCTTTTATAATAAAAAAATTTTAAGTAACCATTAATTAAACATAGGCACTTACTACAAGAAAGCTTCGTAATTTATTGAAGGAGGAACGATTCAAATTTATTCTCATTAGAATCCCGATATAAATCAACAATATGTGCATTCCCCTCATCCCGTAAGGAATATACTAGATCACGATCCACAATATATGATGCAGCGTATCGCAAGTCTTGAAAGTCAATTAGCGAAACTAATCATTTAATCAAATCAATGGAACAACAACAAAACCAAATCTTTGCCCCAACTGGCGGTTCTGTCATTGTTCGTATGTATCTTTCTAAACAAAAAACACACTTTGTATAACAAAGTGTGTTTTCCTTTTATCTTCTTTTTTGATGAAATCCTTGTGTAATGCGGTCTAATATAATCGCAATGACAACAATAGCGAGTCCGGCTTCAAATCCCATTCCGATATTAACTTGTGTTACAGAACGGTATACATCTACTCCAAGACCTGGTGCTCCTACAAGAGATGCTGTTACTACCATCGATAAAGAAAGCATAATACTTTGGTTCACACCAGCCATGATCGTTCCAGTTGCGAGTGGTAATTGTACTTTAAATAATTTTTGTGATGCGGTAGAGCCAAACGCGTTCGCTGCTTCTATTAAATCTTCTGGAACTTGTCTAATTCCTAAGTCAGTAAAACGAATTGTCGGCGGCATTGCAAAGATTACTGATGCAATAATTCCAGGTACTACACCTACTCCGAAAAATGTAATCGCAGGAATAAGATATACGAAAGCCGGCATTGTTTGCATAAAGTCTAATGTCGGTTTTAAAAATTTTGAAAAGCGTTCATTTTGAGAAGCTAAAATTCCGATTGGGATTCCGACAATAATGGAAATAATCACAGATGTAAGTACAAGTGCTAATGTTTGCATCGTCTGTGCCCAGTAGTTAATATTTAAAATAAATAATAAACCAATCAGTGTAAAAATAATTAAAGATACTTTTCTCGTTGTGTACCAAATGAGGAAACAAAGGATAATAATCATCAATATGGCCGGTATTATTGTTAAAAAATTAGTGAGTAAATCAACGAATCCACCAATAATATAAGAGAATCCTCGGAATAAGCCTTCAAGGTGCTCATATAAACTTGCAACAAATGAATCGACCCATTCCCCTAAAGGAATACGTGGTATATTATTCATCGTCTTTCACCTCTTCCTCAATATTACCTGCAAGAGCTTGAATGACACTTTCGCGTTTAATAATTCCTCTTAGCCTTTTCTTCTCATCAATTACTGGTAACGGATATTTCATTTCCGCCATTTTCGCATACGTTTCTTCCAGTAAAGTATCTACATACACATGTGGGATATCGGTAAGTAATAAATCAGCAATCGGCCACTGTTTTTGAACAGCTTTACTCGCATCATCTGCTGTTAATATCCCTAAAAACTCATACTTTTTATTAACAACATATACAGTTGAAACGCCCGCGTTCCTCATAATTTGAAGTGCTACACGAGGTCCACGGTCAATTAGTAATGTCTCTGGTCGTTTTAATATAGATTCCGCCGTAATTACTTTTCCTAAATTCACGTCCGCTACGAACTTCTCTACAAATTCATTCGCAGGACTCATCATAATTTCTTCTGGCGTTCCAATTTGGACAACCTCTCCATCTTTCATTAACGCAATTCGATCACCAATTCGAAGAGCTTCATCTAAATCGTGTGTAATAAATATAATTGTTTTTTCCATTTTATCTTGTAACTCTAACAGCTCATCTTGCATTTCTTTTCGAATAAGTGGATCTAATGCACTAAAAGACTCATCCATCAATAAAACATCTGGATCATTCGTTAGTGCCCTTGCGATTCCCACACGCTGCTGCATACCACCACTTAGTTGACTTGGATAGTTATCTTTATGATGGTCTAATCCAACTAATTTCAAAGACTCTAGTGCTTTTCTCTCTCGTTCCTCTACCGGAACTCCTTGTATTTCTAATCCATACGCAACGTTTTGCAAAACGGTACGATGTGGGAATAAAGCGAATTTCTGAAACACCATGCTCATCTTCGTTCTTCTCACTCTTCGTAACTCTTCTTTTCCCATTGTTGCAATGTCTTCACCATCTATGTAAATGTGTCCTGCTGTCGGTTTGATTAATTGATTAAGCATTCGAACTAGAGTTGATTTGCCACTACCAGACAAACCCATAATAACGAAAATTTCTCCAGAGTATACTTCAAACGTTGCCTTTTTCACACCAACGTTCATTCCCGTCTCTTTTAAAATTTCCGATTTACTTTTCCCTTCTTTTAATAAAGTAAGCGCCCTTTGCGGGTGTTTCCCAAATACTTTTGTTACGTTTTCAACACGCACCTTTGTATTATCCATGTCACTACTCCTTTTCTACCCATCTATTCACATAGTGTTGCGATTTTGCAAAGAAATATTACATAAAAATGACATTCATAAGATTTATTTAAAATTCTCGTTTCCGTTCATAATAAGAATGCTTACTTATACATTTATTTAAAAGGCAAATGTTTTTTAGGAGGTTCTCAATGAAAAAGAAAATATGGCTTATATGCCTTGCATTATTTATTACTATGATTTTCTCTTCATGTAATGCAACAAATGCAAATTCGAAAGGAAAAATTAAACTAGGTGTAACAAGTTGGAAAGAAAACATTGCAACCGCAAACATGTGGAAAGTTCTATTAGAACAAAAAGGCTATAAGGTTGAGCTCATGTATTTAGAAAAAGCGGCAATTTGGACTGGTGTCGCTCGCGGTGATGTTGATGCTAATTTAGAAGTATGGCTACCCGTTACAGATAAACCGCTAAACGATCGTTATAAAGATGATATCGTCTTAAAATCAAAATGGTATGAAGGTACCGGACTAGGTTTAGTTGTCCCTTCTTATGTGAAAAACATAAACAGTATTGAAGATTTAAATGCGCATAAAGATGAACTAGATAACAAAATTGTCGGAATCGAACCTGGCAGCAGCCTAATGAATTTAACCAATAAGGCGATGAAGGAATATGATATAAAACTAAAACTTGTCCAATCTTCTGAAGCTGCGATGATGAGTGAATTAAAGAAAGCATATACGAAAAAGAAACCAATCGCTGTTACGCTTTGGAATCCGCATTGGGGCTTTTCAGAATTTGATTTAAAATATTTAAAAGACCCTAAGAAAGTATATGGTGAAAAAGATGACATTTATTACTCTGTTCGTAAAGGTTTCGAAAAAGACCATCCGGATATCATAAAATACTTTGATAAATGGAAAATGAATGATGAACAGCTTGGTACATTAATGGTCGAGTTAAATAAAACGAAAGATCCCGAAGAAGCGGCACGAAAATGGATTAAGAACAATCAAGCGCTAGTTGATGAATGGGTAAAAGATTAATAAAAATAGGCTAGAGGATTCGCATATCCTCTAGCCTATTTTTAACTTATTTTTTTGTAACAACATCATCTACAATCCCATATGCCTTTGCTTCTTCAGCGGTCATAAAATAATCTCTTTCTGTATCATGTGCTACTCTTTCAATCGGTTGCCCCGTTTTTTCTGCAATCATTTTATTAATATCATGCTTTAACTTCAATATCCTTTTTGCTGTTATTTCAATTTCCGTAGCCTGCCCCTTTGCACCACCAAGGGGTTGATGAATCATAATTTCACTGTTAGGTAGCGCAAACCGTTTTCCTTTTGCACCTGATAATAATAACAATGCACCAAACGATGCTGCAAAGCCCATGCATAGCGTTTGCACATCAGGTTTGATTAAATTCATTGTATCTAATATAGCAAATCCCGCTGTCGTTGATCCGCCTGGACTATTAATGTATAAAAATATATCTTTCTCTGCATCTTCCGCTTCTAAAAATAATAATTGAGCTACGACACTACTCGCTACTTGATCATTTATTTCTGAACCAATAATAATAATGCGGTCTTTTAATAACCTTGAATATATATCATAGGAACGTTCTCCTAATTTCGTTTGTTCTACAACATATGGAATTGCATTCATTTTAAATCCCTCCAATAATTATTATGCCACACAAAGCATACAACTGTAGGAAGAAGGTTTTTTCACATTAAATAATAAGACTGGCTGTTTAGATGGTAACTTAGTAAAATCTATTGTCGGAAGCAGTTTCGTTAATAATTCCGGTCTCTCCTCTCGAATAGACGTTACTACAACTTCCATATCATCTGTGAATTCGACGATCTCAATCCCTTCTTCACTTACAGTTTTCAGCCTATTTCTACTACGAAACAAAGAAGCTTTTACTGCCCCTTCCGATACGGAACATACTTTAGCAATATCAGCGATACTATATTGAAAAACATCCTTTAATAATAAAATCGTGGATTGCTGTACATTTAATGAAGATAATACTTTCCCTACCATTTCATGCAAATCTGCAATATTCTCTTGTGGTTCTTCAAAAGTAATTTGTTCCTTTATTTTTTCATGAACTGATTTTGATTTCATCTGGTCTAACCAACGATTTCTAGCTATTTTATATACAAGCGTCATACAAATATCTTTATTACTATATTTTTGAAGAACTTTACAAACTGTTTCTTGGGCAAGATCTTCGCCGTCCCATTTGTTTTTCGTTAAAAATGTACAGTATCTTTTCAATTCTCCATATTGCTCAATTAAAAAGTTTATATTTGAATGATTCATATCGATATGATTTTTAAAAATATGAGTTACTTTTGTGCACAAAATAACCACTCCTTTTCAGCGCTTACTTAATTAACGATTCAACAAATAAAAAAGTTACGGGGCATATAAAAAAATTATGTTTATGTTCAATAATTCGCGGTCATAAATATGTTATGTACAATTTTACGTGAGGAGGAACAAATTTGCCAAAATTAACAATTGAAGGTGCGGGAACTTTTGATGTAAAAGAAGGCACAAAGTTAGTATTAGCGATTGAAGATAACGGTGTAAACATTCTCCATCGCTGCGGCGGAAAAGCACGCTGCACTACTTGTAGAGTAGAAATTATAGCAGGTGAGTTTTGTGAGGCAAGTTCTAATGAAAAAAATGCAATTACAGAAAAAGGAATTGAAGATCATTTACGATTATCTTGTCAAATGAATGTACATAAGGATTTAGTAGTTCGTCCAGTACTTACAGTTGAAAATTCAGGCCTTGATGCTGGGCCGCGTCCGGCGGAGTAAAGCGATGAATTTAAAACAGCTCGCTGGTGAATATGCTGCTAACTTTGTAAAAGATGGCATGAAGATTGGGCTTGGTACAGGTTCTACTGTATATTGGACAATACAAAAATTAGGTGAGCGTGTAAAAGAAGGATTATCATTTCAAGCTGTACCGACATCAAAGGAAACTGAAACATTAGCACATCAACTAAATATCCCCCTAATTTCGTTAAACGACGTACAAAGTCTTGATCTTACAATTGATGGAGCGGATGAAATTGATTCAAATTTACAACTTATAAAAGGAGGCGGTGGCGCATTACTTCGTGAAAAAATCGTTGCCTCTTCCTCTAAAGAACTACTTATCATTGCTGATAAATCGAAACTTGTAACGCATTTAGGTACCTTCCCATTACCTGTTGAAATTATACCTTTTTCATGGAAACAAACCGAAAGTAAAATTCAAGCGTTAGGTTGTCAAACAACGTTACGTTTAAAAAATAATGAAACGTTTATTACCGATAACAATAACATAATTATTGATTGTGTATTTCCTCATAGCATAACTAATCCTGCCCATTTACACACCCAATTAAAAATGATTACTGGTGTAGTTGAAACAGGTTTGTTTATAAGTATGACGAGTAAAGCAATTATCGGCACTAAAAATGGGATAATGGAATTGTAATAAAAGCTGACTTTTTAAAGTTGGCTTTTTAGTATCTTCTTCTTCTCTTAATAGCGCTTCATTATGATATACTATGAAAACACAAGCTGATTACACTAGAAAGGACTGAACATTTTGCAATTCAAACTTATAACAGAACTTACTGATTTAGAAACTGCCTTTCATATTCGAAAAGAAGTATTTGTAAAAGAACAAGGTGTCCCTCTTGCAGATGAATTCGATACATTCGATGAAATCGGTGAGAAATGTAAACATATTTTAGTTTATTATAATGGGCTTCCTGTTGGTACAGGTCGTATACGATTTGTTGATGGTGTCGGAAAATTAGAACGTATTTGTATTTTAAAAGATTATCGTACATACGGATTAGGTAAAGTCATCATTCAAACGTTAGAAGAAATTGCTCGTAGCAAACAAGTTACAAAAGTGAAGCTACACGGTCAAACACAAGCTGAAGGATTTTATAAAAAATTAGACTATCAAACTTCTTCTGATATATTTATGGAAGATGGCATTCCGCATATACTTATGACGAAAATGTTATCATAATAAAAAGGGCAGTATATGAAACTACATTATGTATTCATATACTACCCTTTTTTATTAATAGAAAAATGAATTCTCAAGATGTCCTTTTGCATCAAAGCCCATTATGTCTTAGTTCATACCTTAGTAAAGCTTACACTGTTTTCCATAATGATAAAGCATAAATCCAGTTTGGATCCCCATTTCCTTGATAACTCTGGACTGCTTCATATACTTTTCCCTCGTGTAGAACTCTATCTCCCTTTTCATATGCTTTCTTTGCATCCCACTCTTCATATGAAGCGCTTTCAGTTTTTGTGGTGATTACGAATATATCACTCTGTACAGATTCATTTCCAGCTACATCAACAGCTTTCACTACATATTTATAAGTAGTATTAGGAAGTAAATTTTTATCCATATAAGAAGTTGTATTAGATGTTGCAATTTTTTCCATTGATCCTTTTGTTTCTCTATAAATATCGTAATGGTCTACACCAATATTATCGTCAGAAGGACTCCACATTAGATCCACACTTGACGCTGTCGTTCCCATACTATGTAATCCTTTTGGTTGTGTTGGTGCCTCTGTATCAGGAGCCTCAACTGTTGTTTTTACTGTAAGCGCTGCACTTTCTTTCGATACATTTCCAGCTGCGTCAATTGCTTTTACAGTATAAGAGTATTCTGTACTTGGTTGTAATTTTTTATCAATAAAATGAGTTCCTGGTACTGTATCAATCATCTCTCCGTTACGGAAGATTTGATACCCTTTTACCCCTACATTATCCGTAGAAGCGTTCCATGCTAGTTCTATACTATTCGCTGTTACTTTTTGTGCCTGAATTCCATTTGGAATACTTGGAGCTTCTGTGTCTGGTTTTACGTCATTGATGAGATTAACATCAATGACATTATAGAATGCATTTGCTGTATCGGCTACATCCCATACTGCTAAAATCACATGATATCCACTTCTATCAGTAGGTACATTAATTTTGTGAGTTAAATGATTTGAGGCTGTAGAGCCATCATGTTGTACAGTTCCAATTGGTTCTAAATCTGCTCTTGTGAGCGCTTTATTTGGATCCCATCCTTTTTTAGTAATATAGTAATGCCATTTACTTGTTAAGTGAGGCGCTGTATATTTCCAAGTAAAAGTATTTTCCCCGCCTGTGATTGTATTTTTAAACCAACGATTTGCTGTTTGTTGATCTAAAATACCACCAAATTTACCACCTGCAGAAGCGATTTGACCATCAACTGGGCCAGCTTGCGGGAACCCTTTTGGAGCTTCCAAACTTTGTGGTTCATACATAACACTTCCGCAGTTTACATTTAGTGCACCATAAGTTGGACTACATAAAGCAGATCGGCTGCTAGGCTTTTCAACAAAACCGTGCGCGTATGCGTTTTGAGGAATAAGTGTCGTGCCAATAATTCCAGCTGTTAATGCAACAGCTCCTAGACTTTTTTTGTTCATTTTCATGTTTTGTAGTTGTTTTAATAATCGATTATTCATGTTCCTGTCCCCTTCTTGTTATACTTTGTAGTGTATTGTGGGCTTCGATGTAAAAGAATAACAAGAGACAATCTTGTAACGATGTATGTGTGTGTTATGCATACACCGCAGTGAAAATATATTTCATTCCTTGTAAAATATTTCACTTGATGAATATATCATGACATAGAAATCATCAAAGTATGTGCAGAAGTTGTGCAGAAATGATGAAAGCATTAGTAACACGTAAAACTGTGGTCCGAATTTACAAAACAGAATATTTAACATTTCAAAACAACGAATTCTCCGCTTCATATAAAAGAAGAGTGTCTATATCATTTCATATAGACACTCTTCTCATGTATAATTTTCTATTTATTATTGACCTATAAATGTAAAAATCTCATCAGCAGCTTCCTGATAGCCACCAGATTTTCGGAAAGACTTCTTCAAATTCAATGCAACTTCTTTATATGATGGATTATTTAATACAAGTTCTACACTTTCACGTAGTTGTTCCTCAGTTAATTCCTTCATTGACAACTTAACCCCGGCTCCGAGATTCTCCACTTGCTTGGCGATAACTGGTTGATCTGCACTTTGCGGGATTACAATAAGCGGAATCCCATTATATAATCCTTCATGTGTACTGTTCATACCGCCGTGTGTAATAAATAACTTTGTATATGTAAGTAGTTTTGTTTGTGGTACATAATTTTTCACAATGAAGTTTTTAGGAATTTTACCTAAATCACTTATTTTCGTATTATTGCCAATAGACATCACAATTATATAATCACTATTCTCAAACGCCTTCATACATAGTTTATAAAAATCAAGCGATTCATTAAAAACAGTACCTAGTGAAATGTAAATCAAGCTTTTTTCTTCAATTGCAGTAAAATCAAAGGCTTCATTTTTCACTTGCGTAGAGATAGATGGACCTACAAATTTAAATGTTTCATCAAACATATCTCCAAAAGGTTGGAATTCCCTTATTGTATACACAATAGTAAGTGGCGCTGGATTACAGAAAACTTCATACGGTGATTTTATTTCAACACTATATTTTTCCGCAACCTCCTTAGTTAATCGTTCATAATCATTATGTATTTTATCTTGAACTTCCACTGGTATATTTTTAGACAAATGGCCTAACATTTGTTCAAATGATTTTTCATCCTGTGCATAAGATGTACAGGAATTTATTGCTGGAATCTTTAAAATTTGAGCAATTAAACGACCGCACCCAAACATCGAATCGTGAATGATGTAATCAAAATGTTCCCCTTCAATTTGTTCAAGAACATTTGGTATAATAACATCTGCCGTATGTAATAAACCATTTATTCTCTCTGGTAAATAATTTCGACCACCGGAAAGAAAAGCATTTATAAATTTTTGATCGTCAATTGTTCGTACAGTAGCACCCGTCTTTTCAATACGTTCTCTAAAAGATTCAATTGAAAAATAAACTACCTCTTCACCGCGTGAAACTAATTCTTCTACAACTTGCAATGTTGGATTTATATGTCCTTCTGATCCAGTATTAATGAATAAAACACGTGCCACTTAAAACACTCCTTAATTAAAATCTTCTCTATATTAGTTTGCTCTTATAATTCTTCTAAATGGACTTAGCGAGCCTAAACCCAAGATCATCTATATGAAATGTAGGATGGCTACGCCGGCGACAAGTCGCACCACAACCTCTAGCTGCTTCAGCCCAGCTACCACCTCGGAAAATTCGGTATGATCCATATACCTTTTCATCATACAAATCATAGCACCATTCCCAAACGTTGCCTAACATATCATACAAGCCCCATGCATTTGGCTCTTTTTTACCGACTTCATGAATACGTCCATCTGAATTTTCATTATACCAAGCAATCTCTTTCAGTTCACCGTATATGTATCCAGTAGTTCCTGCTTTACACGCATATTGCCACTCTGCTTCTGAAGGTAATCGGTACCCATTTGAATCTAAATTACAACTAACAATTTGACCACCATCATTAATAGAATAATATTCTTTTAATCCCGCTTTTTTTGACAGTAAATTACAAAACATAATGGCATCATTCCATGAGATATTTACAACTGGTTTATTTTTATCTTTGAATAGATTTGGTGTATGATTCGTAATCACGTCATATAATTCCATCGTTACAACATATTTTGCAAGAAGAAACGGTTTAACTTGAACTTGCCATTCTTTTTTTATTCGATCATCTCTTAATTCTACTTTTCCTGCTGGAATTTCCACCATATTAGAATCAACCAGGTTAATGAATCTATTCAATTCTATCCCCCCATGTTACCTCTTTTTATAATCTAACTATTTATAGTATCGTACTTCTCTAAAAATTGTTTTACTTCATTTCGAGATTTTAAAATAATAACATCTTTTTCCTTACTCAATTGATTTAACCTTTTTAAAATTGAGGGTCGTTTCATTTTAGGGTACTCCCATATCCATTTGAAAAATTGCAAGTCAAACCTTTCCTCACATCCAGCACCCATATCCGGTCTTGTTTTATTCCGATATTGTATAACTCTTTTAAAAGCTCGATAAACACATATTGTTCTATGAATATCAAGAAAGATAATTGTATCAGCTGCGTTCATTCTTATGTCCATTGTGCCACCATAATTCCCATCAATAATCCACTCATCTTCTTTAACTAATTCATTTTGAACCTTTCTTTGCTCAACTTTCGGTACACCTTCCCAGTTCGGTTTCCAAAATAACGCATCAAGATGATGTACTTTAATATTTAATTTATTACCTAACTGCCTGGCTAATGTAGATTTTCCTGAACCACCAGAACCTATTAATATTATTTTTTTCATATTCATACACCCCTTTCTATTGATTCTTCAATAGCTTCTTTATTTACAAAAATCCAGAAGAATATCTCTTCATTTAACTTTAATAAATCTTTTAACTGAACAAAATAAGTAATAAAGATAATTTGAATAGAAAGAATAACATACCAAATCGCTTGTAGTTCTTCTCGCGTTAAAACACCCTGCTTATTATACCCTTCAAAAATTTCACTAATGATATGTTGCCATTTCTCTCTTAATTCTTCATCACTATATAATTCACTCAAAATACTCGTACAACAATAACATAAATCAAATACTCTAATATTTTTTTCTAACAGTTCAAAATCTATAAATCCTTGAAATTCATTCTCTTTAAAGATTACATTTGATAAGTGCATGTCGCGATGAATGATTTGTTTTCGTAATGGGCGGATCGTTTCCTTGAAATCTGTATGTATTTAATTCATTTTTCGAATTACATCCTGATGAACATGCTCATTCTTTTCTAAAATAGGTAAAGCCCAACCGTATACTACCTTGTATAAATCTCTTTTTGCGAACCCATTTTCACTATCCATTGAATTAAGAACTTGATGTAGATACGCTATTTCTTCTCCGATTGTGCTTCCTAGCTCTTTCAGATTTTCTATATCTTTTATTTCAAGTACATTTCCAGCAACATATTCATACACACAATAATACTTCTCTTTATAAAATACATACCTTTCATTATTACTCGTTTTAACTATTCTTTGTACTTTAACCCCTTTTTTATCAAGCTGTTCTATTAGATGTATTTCAACTAATAGCTGTTTTATCGATCCCTTTTCCTTTAAAATATAGGATTTATTATTACAATGAATCTTTGTTACGTTTGCTTTTATTTCAGTAGCTGTGACCTCTTTATCTCCAAACCAAAAATTTGCAATTTCTAATATATCCTCCATAAACAAATACCCCTTTTACAAATCTCTTATTTCCTCTGTAAAATAAACTCAAAAGCAAACCCTACTCCAACACCAATTGTATAAGCTATTAAATCATTCCACAGAAAACCATATCCCAACACGAGCCCACCTAAAGTCGTTGCACGAATACTATCAATCCATTCAGCATGGTATAATTGGCTTATTTCAATCCCATAACAAAACAGTAAACTTATAAAAGCCAATTTCTTCGTTTCTATTTTAGGAAATAAAAATCCGAACCCTGTAAAAATCATGAGTGCCCATAAAGCATCGCCTAAGTACTCGTTTAATAAATGAGGTAAAGCAAATGCAAATTTTCGGGAACAAAGACCTAACATAATTACAACTATAGTAAACAGTGCATATAATAATCTATTTCGTTTCGTGTTCATCTCAAGATCTCCTAATATGTAATTTAAAACTGTAAATAGCTAGTAAAATAATTATATTTTACTAGCTATTTTTTAATCGCTTTCATAATAAGAAAATGTGGATTTGTATTTAAATAATGATATGATTTTTCGTCTACTTCTCTCATCTTTTCAACTGGCCTCGGTTCCACCATTTTTTCTAACACAAAACAATATGTTGTTTCATTAATTATGTCTTGGAGTGACCTTCTAAAAAAACTAACTTCTATTGTAATATTTGGTTTAACCCAAGTATCTACTAATAATTGTTTTTCGAAATAATTTTCACTAGTAAACTTTGTAAAATCCATAAAAGGATGATGAATAGAGTATATAAATTCGCCACCTGGCTTCAATACGCGACGAAACTCCTGAAATACTTGATTCCAATTTTCTAAGTAATGAAGGGTTAACGAACTTACAATCACATCAAAAGTATTATCTTCAAATGGCAATACTTCTTGCAAGTCATGACAAAGAAACGTTGCTTTATTGCCCATGCTTTCCTCTGCAGCTTTTACCATTTCAGAACTTACGTCAATTGCAGTTACATTTGCTCCTCTTTCTATAAATTGAGAAGTATACCACCCTGCTGCACATCCAGCATCTAATATATTCTTCCCTTCTAAATTCTTTGGAATCATCTCCATCATCGCTGGTCTTTCGTAATAACTGTTATATGGATTTGCGACATCTAGATTTTCTTTATATGTACTCGCTAACTTATCATATGTATCTTTGATTGTATCTTTCAAATTATCCACCCCTTATACATATTAATCTAATAACTCTTTCTGCTTTTTCTTTGAAAATGATTGTAGAACTAAATCATATGACCAATCAATCATCTTATTAATTTGCTCTTGCTCTACACCTTTATGTATATACACTGTATTCCAATGTTTTTTATTCATATGATACCCTGGAATGATTGTCTCTGGATAATCATCTCTTATTCTTATTGCAAGTTCTGGATCACATTTTAATGTAATTGCCGCTTTTTCACCTTCTTCATGGTTCAATATCGCAAATATTTTATTGTTGAGCCTCATACATGTTGCATTCCAACCATCTGGTGAGTCTTCTGTCGCTTTTCTTTTCGATAAACAATATTCTCTTGTTGCATTCATTCTAATTCGCACCTCTTATTCTTTCACGATTTGATTACGATGCATTACAATTTGTTTCGTCGCTTGAAATTGCTTTTCACCATAAAACTTTATTAATTTCTCTCCGCAAAATAAACTAACGATATGAACATGAGATATTTCTTGAAGTAATATTGTTAGCATTTTCTCTCCAATTCCTTTATTTCTTACACTTTCATGTACAACAACATCTTCTATATACGCCCGGAAAACACCGTCAGAAACAACTCTAGCAAATCCGATTAATTCATTTTTTTCCCATACCCCAATCGCTATACTATTCTTTAACATTTTTTGAATATCGATTTCTTTTCTTTCTGGCCACCAACCGACGGAGTCATAAAGTTTTCTTATTTTTTCTACGCAGATTGGTTGTTCATGTTGCAATTTATACGTGTACATTTTCTCTCTCCCATCAAATTGCTCATTCTATTTATTTTGTCTTACTTCCTTTAATATAAAACTATAGAATCTAACCTGCTATTAAAACCTTAATAAGATTAATTTATAATATCGATTTTACAATTGCAATATAAACAGTCCCTCACTCATCCTTTCATATTTCTTCTATATTAAAAATAACATGTAATATATTGAGTTAAATGAAAATAAGAGCCGCTCAATAGGACAACTCTTATTTTCATCTAACTTCATACCACCAACCTTTCCGATTAAGCCAAGCTTTTCTAGCGTTTAATTGCGTGTCACTAGTAGGCTCAGAAATACAATATGTTAGTTTGAATGATATTTTGTTTAGAAACTTGTGCTTGTATATTTTCTTGTAGAACAGAAATACGACTGCTATAGCCTCTTCTCTAAAAAGTGTTGACTATGCCCTTTAGGATGATCTTCAACAACACCATATTCTCGATAACCATTCTTTTTATAAAATTCTGGTGCTTGAAAACTAAATGAATCTAATAATATTAATCTACAACCTTTTTCCTTCGCGATACTTTCGATTTTATGTAACAGTTGACTACCATAACCATTATGACGAACTGAATTATCAACCCATAAAAAATCAATATGAAGATGATAAAAATACATCGTTCCTGTTACCCCACCAAATATTTTCCCATCCGTATCTTTCACTACAAAACTTACTTGTTCCATCGGCTGTTTTACTTCATCTGTTAAGATAGACATGTTATATTGAATTACTTTATTTTTTATGTATTCTCCTTCAGCGCGAGTACCATTCTCTATTTGTTTCATATATTTTCTTCCTTTCAACCTAGTAAGCTACCTTTTTTTCTTTATTAGTATACTAATAAAGACGAAACCACCATAAATAACAAAGCATGAAAAGCCAATTATACCTGGTACAGAAACATAGCCTATTCTTATATAACTTATAACTGCGAAACAAGCGATAGACAATATAATAGATGGCCAAAATATAAGAGCTGTTTTTCTTCGTCTCTGTTTCGATGTATTTTCTTTCTCTTTAGAAATACGTGTGCCAAAAAGTAATACAATACAAATGAGGATCGCAGCAAAATAAATAGTATCTAATGACAAATTGCGATCGTATAGTGCAATACTCACTTCAAGAGCGATAATCGTTGCAATTAAAATAATGATTGTTGATGGCTTTAAGTTTCTTTTCAATTGCTCGCTCCTAGCATACTTTCACTATATTCTTTGTATATGTACTTCAAAGCTACTGCAAAAGCATCATCTACCTCTTTATTTTCACTTCGATCAGGTAAATCTTTCCCCCCAATAACATAAAGAAACGGGAATTCGTTAAATATTCCTATTATACCAATATTTATTGTAGCTGAAGATAGTCCACCTGTCATATGAGCTAAGTGATATGAATGTATTCCTTCGTATTCACCTTGCTGTCTTACCATGCCACTGATAATGGGTTCCCATAACTCTGGTTCTAATTTATAACCTTGAAAAATATGTACTAAAAGTGAAAGAACTTGATTTAACTCCCCTTTATTTTGTTCATCCCTAGGATTTTCCTTTATATGAATCTTCGAAAAGTATGCTGAAATATATTCTTTGACATTATCCCATCCACCACTGTGCATGACAACTAACTGTGCAACGTAACTATCATGACAAGCTATCATCACTTCTACTGCTTTACTAAGTGTTAAAGTCCTTCTTCCTTGTAAATGTGGATATAACTGCGCACTATCTTCATTTGGATTAAATTTAACATGATGAAGTATATCATTCCAATTACGTTTATTTTCCTTCACGATTTGCGCTACTACAAATCCAATTGCTACTTTTGCTGCCGATGCTAACGGAATATTTAATTCACTATTATATGAAGCAACTATACAATTGCTTTTTGTAGAATAAATAGCTATCCCAACATGATCAGATTGTATCTCTTTCATTTTTCGAATGACAGTTTCCATTACCATTCCTCATTTCATATCGTTTTATCACCTTCTAATAATTCAATATAGAATGTAAAAACCCTTTTTAGCAGATTATATCGGCTATTACAATAAAAAGGTAGCATGCATTACTCCATGCTACCTAAGATACTAAACTTTTATTCTTCTAAAGGATTTTTAGGACCATTAAGCTCCAATTGATAAAAAGCTAAATCAAGCCATCTATTAAACTTATAACCAGCCTTTTTGATTGTCCCTGCATGAATAAATCCATAATTTTCATGTAAAGCAATACTTTTCTCATTATCTGCATCAATTCCAGCAATTAAAGTCATATATTCTCTTTCTTTTGCCATTGCAATCAATGCTTTCATTAAAGAAGTTCCTATCCCATTCTTTCTATATTCCATATGAACGTATACAGAATGCTCAATTGAATATTTATAGGCAGGCCAAGCTCTAAACGGACCAAATGTCGCAAATCCTACTACTTTATTATCTAGTTCATATACTAAAATTGGATAACCTTCAGCCTTTTTTTGTTCATACCAATCTATTCTATTTTCAAGGGTTACAGGTTTATACGTATATACGGCTGTTGTATGCAGTATGGCATCATTATAAATGTCTAAAATGTATGTTACATCTTGTTTCCTTGCTGCTCTTATCATTACTTTCTTCCTTTCATAACGTTTATCTTCCTTCATTTCACTATTACATACGAATACGAGCTTTTCGGAAACCATCAAATATATTTAATGCAGCAGATAAAATGTAAATGATAATACCTCCACCAATTAACCACTTTTTAACCTCCTCTGGAGAAGTAGTAAACACATTTGCCACATACGTAATAAATCCTTCATTAAATAAATGCGGATTTACTACAATTACAATGAATACAATTGTTCCAACTATTTGAAGAATAGCATTCCCGATTGTCAGCTTTTTCGTCCATTGTCCTTGTACTAACTTATAAAGAGATATACCTATTTCAAACACAATCACAATTACAACGATTGGCCAATACTGAAGTAACACATCTTGATTAAAAGCTGGTGCGACAAACTTCAATCCGCTTTCTGTACCATGATATACACCTACAAGATGGTTCGCATAAAAATAAAGTGTGGCCCATATCGCTGTCCACATTAACCCTCCAAATACTTCGAACTTTGAGATCGACTTTTTCTTTGGAACATACGAAGTATTTTTCAAATCATCAGGCGTCCATTTTTTTAAACTTGTCGTCAACGGCTCGGTACCTTTGTCTTTATCTGTTCTTTCTAAAATTGCAAATACAAGTGTCAACCAGAAAAATACATGGAGACCTACTTCGATAATTCCCCCTATTCCTTTACCTATCACATTTAAAATAACGTTTAATACCGCTTGCTCACCATCATATCCTACAAAATTTTCCGCAACCATTGCAATGAGTGCGATAACAGCTGCAATTGGTATAATCATTTTTAATAACGTCGTATATACATCAAAATAACGTGGTCCAATTAAATGCATTGGTCTATCCATATACCCATTAGCCAACGAAACCGGACTTCCCATTTTTTCAAGAACTCTTTTTTCATCGTTTTCATTATAATCATCAGGTAACATATCCTCGATAGTTGACCGTAGTTCAAGAATAATATCTTCACGATTTTTTTCAGGTAATCTCTTGGCTACTTCCTCGACATAAATATCAATCAAGTTCATTCTTGTCCTCCTCCTTTAATAGATTATAAAGTTCTTTTGAATCCTTTATCCATTCCTTTTTCAACTGCAAAAATATCTCCAATCCGTATTCACTTAAAACGTAATACTTACGCGGTCTACTCTCCGTTTTATCCCAACTACTCGTCACTAGCTCCTGCTTTTCTAATCGGCGAAGTAGTGGATATAACGTACTTTGATCGATTGTAATTCCTGATTGTTCCAATAATTGGACAAGTGAATACCCATATTGCGGTGTTCTTAACTGGCTTAAAACCGCTAATGTTAATGTACCTCTTCTTAGTTCAGTAATTAACGAATTTAATAAAGCATCCATTCACTCACCTCATTTTCATTACTATATGTCATACAGTATGTGTTTTATACTATGTATCGTACAGTATTATCGTGATAAAAACAATGAATTTTCACAAAAAATAGATAATAAAAAAGCGCAAACATTGAATTTGCGCTTTTTTAGCTAATTTAAATATCTATACCCATCTTACCGTTGTACCTCTCGTAATATGAACTCTCCTTTTTCTTTATGAAATGGGATAACTTCTACAATCGACTCAATATTAATTACTCCATATACATGCGGATATTCTTGACCGTTAGAAGCAAGTTCATATTTTATGTCTGCTTTTAACAGAATTGGATCAATTGTAAGTAATAAAACATCTTCTTCCTGACTAAAATATTTTCCAGCGACTTTTAAAGCTTGTTCTAAAAATGAACAATGAATAAATCCCTCTTCTTTTAATGAGGCTTCATTAATTTCTTCATTTATCTTTGCGGTTTCCCAATTTCTCTGTGTTATTACTTTGGTAATCATTATCATGTCTCCTATATATTTATAAACTAAGAGGCTTTCCTATTCATTACTAGAAAAGCCTCTTGAATTTTCATTTCTTAATTAACGGAGATGCTTCCCCGCTATGGAAAATCCATAAATCATGAAGTGATCTCGTACATCCAACATATAATAACTTCGCATCATGTTTCGTATTTTTATAATGTTCTTCATCGACATCAATAAGTAGAACAGCATCAAATTCTAGCCCTTTCGCCAAGTATACAGGTACTACTGAAATACCACCTTCATATTTACTTTGATCTGCTTCAATGAAGTTTACAGCCAATCCTGCGTTTATTAATTTCTCATATATATCGCGGCACTCACCATCTGTTCTTCCTATTACCGCAATTGTTTTCACATCTTCATTTTGTAAATATTTTATCGTCTTCATAATCTCGTTAAATTGATTTTCTGCTTGGATTACTTTAACATCTTCACCACTACGAAAAACTGGTGTCGCAAGTCCTACTGGAATCTCTGCATTTTTAATTATTTCGTTCGCAAATTCAATAATTTCTTTTGTAGAGCGATAACTTCTCGTCAATTCATAATAACCTGTTTCTTGGAATACTTCCTTAAAAGCACCCCAATCTTCAATCCCTTGATAATCGTAAATTGCTTGAGATAAATCACCTAATATAGTGAAAGAATTACCTAGTGTAATTTCTTTTAATACATACACTTGGAATGGCGAGAAATCTTGCGCTTCATCAATAACGACGTGATGGAATTTCTGTCCGATTTCAATACCTGTTATGCGGTGATGTATGTATATTAAAGCTGGTAAATCTTCTACATACACTTCTTTTTTACGACAACTTTTTTCAGTTTCTTTCACAAGTTCTTCAGGTAATACTTCGAGTATTTCTTTACTTTTCAATATTGAACTATAAATTGAAAGTGAGCTCATTTTCGGCCAAAACTTCATATAAGTGTTCAATCTCTTAGTCGCTTCTTTTTTTAGTAATTTCTTCTCGTTTGTTTCTCCATACTTTTTCAGTTCAATTTCAATCCAGCGCTTCATTCGGCCGACTAATCTTTCTCTTCTTTTCTTTAATGGATAATGTTTATATTCCACTTGCATCCATTTTTTTATGTCTTCTACTGGAATAATAGCTTTGTCCCATGCCTCAAAATCACTTGTTGGTACTAATTCTTTTTCAAATTGAAGCATTCTCTCTTCAATAAAGGACTTAAATTCCAGTGTACCTTTCAATTTACCCAGCATAATTTTTTCTTCATCACGATTAATAGAAAATGCTTCTTTCAATTTTTCTTCTGTTTGCTTCAGTTTCATCGAATCATCTAATGTACGTAATGCCCAATCTGGAAATGTTGTTTGACTAATATTCCCTACACCTAATTCAGGAAGTACACTTGAAATATAGTCTAAAAACAGACTATTTGGAGCGAATACAATCATTCTCTCAGCTTCTAGCTGCTCACGATATTCATAAATTAAAAAAGCAAGGCGATGTAAAGCGATTGTTGTTTTTCCGCTCCCTGCAACCCCTTGAATAAGTAGTGGTAAGTTTCTTTCCGCACGAATAATATCATTTTGCTCCGATTGTATCGTCGAAACAATATCCTTTAGTTTATTATCTTTATTCTCACCTAATCGATATAGAAGAAAATCATCGGCATGCGAGACATCTTCATTTCCTTTTACATATGTATCAACAACACGTTCTAATTCTCTTTTTCGAATAGAGATATTTCGCTTTAAATAAACATCACCCTCTACTAATCCATCTGGCGATTGATAAAATGCTAGTTCATCACCGCCGGTAAATGAATAAAACATACTTGCGACAGGTGCCCGCCAATCAATTACAATTGGCTTCATTGTGTCTTTATGTGAAACACCAACTTTACCGATGTAAATCGGCATAACTTCTTCCTTGCCATCCTCTTGAAAATCTAATCTTCCAAAGTACGGTTCTTGTACACCGATACGTAAATTTTGCCTATTAGATTCTCTCATACTTTCTAGAATTTGTTCTTTAAAATCATCTCCATAATAAACCGGAATGTTTTCAAGCTGTTCTAATTGATCATCCATCGTACGTAATGTATCTTTCATCCTTTGTAACTCTTCTTCAAAAATGTTGTTCATTTGATGATTCCCTCCTGTCCGTTCTAATTTTTCAGTCGAAATACAATTGTATTAAAAATCCATTTATAAAGTCAATAGCTTTAGTAAGAATTTTCTAAATTAAAAAGAAGAGTAGAGATTAATCCCTACTCTTCTTTACTTTAACTCGATACGCCAAACATTCATTTAAAGTTGCTAATTCTTTATATTTCCGTTTTTCAAAATCGTATGCTCCTCCTGGGAAGATTCCTACAATACTTAAACCAGCTTCAGCACATAGATTGCTAATCTCATCTACCGTATAACAACGTAAAGACTGTGTAACTATATCATTTGGATTATTAGGATGCCACCAATGATCTAGCATTCTTTCATTTATGCTATCATAATCATATTTTCGCATAGCTGAACTTAAGGACATTTCTTGTCCTCTTACCTTTTTCCAATACAATGGTTGATAAATATCAATAAGTGCACATCCATCATCCTTCATCCAATTTTTAATCCGTTTTAATAGAATCAATTGTTCATCATCTGTCCCTACACCAAATCCATCTAAATAACTAACAACATCAAACTTTTCTTCAAAATTAATTTTATAAAAATCAGCGCAATGTATAGCAATATCATTAGTAGAATGCTCTTTTGCAAACATAACTAACTCTGGTATAAGCTCAACAGTAGTCATCTTTACACGTAACTTAGACATCGCCCTTGCAAACCCGCCATTTCCTGCTCCTAGTTCTAACATCGACTGAAATGGATGTCCAATTTGTTCTTGAACTTCTTTCGCAACCTGTTCTAACCAGCTTTCTGTATTAATATCGTAATTGGATAATTCGAATTGTTTTTCGTAAAATTCCCTCACATCTAATTCATTCATTATTATTCTCCTCCTGTATATTTTTTCTACTACAGGTGAGAAACTAAATTTCTGATACCCATGAAAAATCCTCCTTTTGATTTTTCTATATTTTAATTTTATCAAAATAATCAGATTTTTGACAGTTTCAATTTAAAAAGCAGATAATGGACGTTCCCACTATCTGCTCTATGGCTGCTATTCTTTTTCTTGTTGATACTTTACCCAATCACCAGAAATGATAACTTTCCTTAGCATCTCTTTGTCTTGAGCAACATACACAAATGCACGTATTTCTCTATCGTCTAAATAAATCGTTTCGGTGATTCGGTCATATAAATCACTCTCTACATTACCTGTGTATTCTTCCAGTTCATCTAATTTTTGCAATACATCATCATTCACTTCATAAACTTCCCCATATACTTTATCTTTATTTGAACAAATCATCGCTGGATACCCTTCGTTTGTATCAAATAATTTGCCATACGTCCATGCCCCGTCTGCGATGCATTTTGCACCTTGCATAAAATGAGCATTCGTTTGCTCTTTTCTTAACGTGCCATACACAAAAACGTGATACATATATCCCTATCCCCTTCATATGTCTCTACTTTCTAATTTGTAAATAAGCACGAATCATAAAGTAACTCACTTCATTTGGAAGTTGTTCCTTAATCGATTTCAGACCACCCTCTGCATTTTGAACGGCAGTTTCAATCAGTGATTCATATTCTGCAGGAACAAAACTATTCCAGTCTACTTCCATTCCATCTTCAAAACAACGTATTAAATGATTTTCAATTGTTTGTCTTGATAAGCTACGTTCTTTCGCAATTTCATTTAAATCAATGCCTTGTTTATACATTTCATACGTTTCTAAATGAGAATTTGCTGACGCTTTCCCTGACTTTTTCCGCTCTGTCACCACTTCTGTCTTAATTGTTTCAGCATAGTTTGGGTTTTCCTCAATAAAGTGCTGAACTGCTTGTAAGAAATGAGAACCATACTTCACAAGTTTATGTTCACCAATCCCTTTTACAGTTAAAAGTTCAGAGTCACTTTGCGGCATTTTCGCACACATATCTTTCAACGTTTGGTCAGAGAAAATGACGAATGGAGGTACACCTTCTCCTTGCGCAATTTCTTTACGTACTTCACGAAGTATTTCAAATAAAGGATGATCTTGAACAATTTGTCTTGTCTCTACTCGTTCTTTACGTAAAACATTCTCTTTACCAAGTAACACTTCTTTTCCTTTTTCCGTTACTTTTAATGTCGGATACGTACCGTGTTCAACTGCGATTAATTCATCTGAAATTAAAAACTCAATAAATTCACTGACTTCTTTTACGCTACGATTTGATAGTAAGCCGTATGTTGGTAAAGTATGGAAATTAAATTCAATCACTTTCTTATTTTTCGAGCCAGTTAAAACTTGGGCAATCATTTGTTTTCCAAATCTTTGGTTCGTCCTAATCATACAAGATAGAACCATTTGTGATTCTCTCGTCACATCGATACTTTCGCGGTCGTCCGTACAATTACCGCAGCGTCCACAATCTTCTTTCGGCTCTTCTCCAAAGTATTGCAAAATAAATGATTGTAAACATTGTTCTGTATGACAATAGTCAGTCATATTTTGCAGTTTTTCAAGTTCATTTGAAAAACGAGATTCTCCTGTCGATTGATCAATTAAAAAGCGCTGTACTTGCACATCTTGAGAAGAATATAGCAATATACATGCACTATCTAAACCGTCACGTCCTGCACGTCCTGCTTCTTGGTAATAACTTTCCATGTTTTTTGGCAGTTGATAATGGATAACGTAACGAATATTCGATTTATCAATCCCCATCCCAAATGCTGATGTCGCTACCATTACACTCACTTCATCACGTAAAAAGAGTTCTTGCTGCTCATTTCGATCGTTATCACTCATACCAGCATGATATTTTGAAACAGAAACTCCTGCTTTCATTAAATCCTCATATAATTGATCCACTACTTTTCTAGTAGCCGCATATATAATCCCAGATTCTTTTTGATTTTGACGAATATAATCCGCCAAATATGCATGACGGTCTTGTCCTTTAATAACAGAAAATGATAAGTTCTCACGCTCAAACGTTGTCATAATCGTGTTTTCTTGATTAATTCCAAGTGTGTTACAAATATCATCACGAACTTGTGGTGTAGCCGTAGCAGTTAATGCTAATACGAGCGGCTTCTCTGGAAGATAATCTAATATGCGATGTATATGTAAATAACTTGGACGGAAATCATGTCCCCACTGCGAAATACAGTGTGCCTCATCAATTGCAATCATCGGGATTTTCATATCGATAAGTTGGTCTACAAACTCCATTGAATCAAGACGCTCAGGCGCTACATAAAGTAACTTATAATGGCCTTGTTTCGCTAATTGAATTCGTTGATTTGCTTCTGTAATAGAAATCGAACTATTAATATAAGTAGCTGAAATACCGTTTTGTACTAATGTATCTACTTGGTCTTTCATAAGTGATATTAAGGGCGATATAACTAACGTCGTTCCTTCGAATACTAATGCGGGAATTTGATAACAAATTGACTTACCACCGCCCGTAGGCATAATACAAACTGTATCTTTCCCATCTAATACATTTTTAATTGTTTCATCTTGTCCTCTTCGGAATGACGAATAACCGAAATAAGACGCTAAAAGTTCTTGTGCTTTTGTAAACAAAAAAGAGTCACCTGCTTTTCTATATCTTTCATCTACTACTATTATATCATCTCTTATGCGTCATGAAAGTGATGAATACATGACTAACAGCCTGCTTTTTCATTATTTTATGCTTATTTACGTTTTAGAAGCTATTTAGCAACTAAAACGAATTTCAAAATAAGTACACATTTTATTTAATCCTCTTGAATACTACTAATCTTATACATATGAATTCAGGAGGTTACTATATGAAGCACCATAATATTAGTTCCATCAAACAGAAAACAGTACCGAATAAACTCCAATTCTCAAATCATGATGCGTGGAAATATGAATCATATTATAAATACCAACCTTTATTGTCTTATAGAAAACTTTTTCACTTTCTTTCTCAACTTTTTAAACGTTAATACGTGGGCGAAATGTATCCATTCACAAAAATTTTCTCAATATAAACCTTATAGACTTTATACAATACCGTTGATATCATATGAAATATTCTGTTGGATAAACCCCTTAAGTTGACCTGCTTATATAAGCAGGTCTTTTTTGATTATCTTATATTTCAGTACACTTTTTGTTGTGCTTGTAAATCTTTTCTCCATTTTATAACCATACTCCACTCGCAACAAATGGTGATAATCACAAAAGTAAACTATAAATGCTCAATATTTAATTATTCAATTCTTTTTTTCTCAATACACAAAACGATTTTCAATTGTTATTATAAAAGTACTCCAGATGAGTTTTTGCTCATCAACATTATCTAGTTAAAGGGATCTGCCGCGGGAAGCAGATCCCTTTGACTGTATTAAAGACCCATTTTCATTTGGACACATTTACCAGGTTTTTTTAAGTGAATTTTATGATAATATTACGTAGTCGAGTCCGACATCTCGGCAATACCCTTTAGAGGATCTGCAACTTCCCTTGCAGATCCTCTTTTACTTTATATTCACTTTATCTATATATACCATAATGAAAACCTTAATTTTCCCATATCGAATTCAAAATAACCAAGGACACGTAACTAAATATAAATTCTCATCATACTTTGAGTTATACATGTTCAAAGGAGTGTTACCGTTTATGTATACTTATTGGCAATCATATTACTCCCCCTACCATAATCCTTATGTACACTTTGATACTTCTGTACGTAATTACCGAATTAGTAAAAACGAGAATTTTTTAAAAGGTTATATGCGTTCTTTATGGGAACAACATGTCGCTTGGACGAGATTAGCTATTATAAGTATTGTCTTTCATTTACCAGACGTTAACGTTACAGTTGGGCGTCTTCTTCAAAATGCACCACATATGGGACTATCACTTGAACCATTCTATGGTGAGGATGCTGTAAAAAAATATAGTGCATTAATTAAAGACCACTTAGTCATTGCAGCGGATCTTGTTAAAGCCGCAAAAGCTGGTGACCAAAATGCCGCTGCCGCTATAGAGAAGAAATGGTATGCTAACGCTGATCAAATTGTCGATTTTCTTAACAGTATCAACCCATATATAGAAAAAGAAGCATTTCGAAAAATGTTTTATGAACATTTAGCATTAACAAAAGCGGAAGCACTTGCCTTTCTAAATAAGGATTTTGAAGCAAGTGTAAAACTATACGATAAAATTGAAAAAGAAGCATTAGAAATGGCCGACATGATAACAAATGCAATCGTAAAACAATTCCCGCAAGTATTCCAATAACAATAAGCCGATTTGAAAACCAAATCGGCTTATTAAACTTTCTATTAATGATATTTCATCTGCCCTCTTTACATTTAACGTATATCGATATATTTTATAAATATCCGTTTTTTATAGGAGGAAATAGTTTGATTAACGCGATTGGCCTCGTTTTTATACTTACAAATAAATACGAGAAAAAAAAGAAAGTTTACCTCAATGAAAAATTTGCACTAATAGATATTATTGATTCTAAAGAAGTATTTGATGATGAAGGAAATCCTTTAGTGGAACTAACATGTAAATACAGTATATATTTAGATGAAAAATATTACTGTAAATCTCTCGATGATTATACCGGACAAGTATTTCCTTTCTTAAGTGCAAAAATAGGAAAAGGTCTTCTAAGAAACTTAAACTACTACTTTTCTTATGTTGATGCCTATGATAAGAAACCACCAGTTAAAGAAATAAGACCACTTATGAAACAAGTAACTAACAGATAGCAAAAAAAAACAAAAAAAGAAAGCATCTAACTCTGGATGTTTTCTTTTTTATTGAAAACTCATTAAATTTCATCCTCTTCTAAAAGTATGTATCCAAGCATATTTTAAATTAAAAACATTGGAGGATTAGACTGAATGAAATACTCAGAAACTATTGTAAGTAAACGACTACGAATGCTTAAAATGACGGGTATGTTTTTCATGCTAGTGTTAATAGCATGGATTGGATATACAAAATTACTTTATGAAAAAGGCTTTCTTCAAGAAAAAAAGAATTCAGTAGAAGTAATGAACACTAGCATTACAGGAGAAATAGAGCAGCTTTTTCATATAAACTTGCAAGGTTATCGAAAAACAAGCCTTGATGCTGTTATAGAAGCCAGTAAAACCGATCCAAGCGAACTATCCCTAATTGAACTAGTCAACAAATCCTGCTCGCGAGATTGCATAGGCGAACCAGTCACATATGTAAACTCAAACAATGGATATATCTTTTATAAGGAATCTAATGGAACTAATATAGCTATAACAGTTAAAAAGAAAGACACATGGATAATTGTAAAGAAATCTGTTCAAGATGGAATATAATCTCCCCCAAAAAGAGTACGTATCGTACTCTTTTTTATTATTAATACCCTTCCTCTTCATGCCTACAATGGCATTTCGCTTTTGTTTTACAATGACATTTTTCACACTCACACTTTGGTTTCTCTTTGCAACAACACTCGTGAAAATCATTGCGTTTACATCTACATCTCCCAAACATCAAATCATCCCAAAATTTATTACAATCTTGAAAATGTCCACAATGACAAGTATTTCTCATAAATATGCTTCCTCCTTGATAGAATTCATCATATTCTATGTTTGAAAGTATACAAAGGCTTGTTTATTAGTCTATTTTCTCCATATTATAAGTAGAGTTAAAAGATTACATAAAAATAAAAAACCGTCACATGACGGCTTTTTATTTAGCAAACTATTCTTTTGTATAAAAATATTTAAGTCCCTTAGCATCTAACCACGCTGTCGCTCGATCTAATTCATTCCCTTGGCGATATGCTGTTTCGAATCTAACTAATCCTTGTTTATCTCCATATGAGATAATACGAGATTCATACCCAAGAGCATCCATCATTCCTAACATTTCTACGACTAACGCTGTACCAAATTCATACGTAACAACTTTACTAAATTTATTCACTATAATTCCAACTCCTTCTTGTTTTGTCGATTGTTCAACAGTTTGATTAGTAAACCAAACTAACGGTTTTTTTCCCATTAACTTATTTAAATCACATTTTCCTATGCCAGCTACATTCCCTGTTTCTGTGTATTGCCAAATATCACATGGGTAGGCTGGTTTGTTACCACCATAACGAGGAATCCATACAAAATCACAATTGACATTTGCCATTCCAAATGGAGCATACATATGATGAGCGATGTATACACCGACTTTCTTAGCTCCTAATCTTCGTAATTCATCAATAAAGGCTTGTGTACCCGCTCTCATATCGTTCATTGTTTTTACTTCTACATCAGCTACCCAAACTGTCGCATTTTTATCACCACGGTTCCAAAAGTCTCTCGCCTCTATCCGTGCATCCTCTACTGAAGCGAAACGACAGAACGCATAATTACCAAACGGAATATTTCTTACTTTCATTGCTTGTACATAATTTTTATATAAAGGATCTACATAATTTGAACCATCTTGCACACGTGCAATTACAAAATCTAATTGTGGAGCTGCGATATCCCAATTAATGTTGCCATTCCATTTCGAAATATCTACAATGTAACCCATTATTTAACATCTCCTTTTTCGTTATTATATTCAAAGCTTGTTTTTTTGCTAGTATCATCTAATAAATAGTATGAGAGGTATTGTATTATTTAGTAATAATTTAAAATTCGGCTTATGTATTGAGAAAATAAAATATTATTACGGGTTTAATAAGTAAAGACTTACAAAGCTCTAAACTATAATCAGTAGGAGGCTACAAGCAGTGCAACTCCCAGCTAATTTCTTTGCTTCATCCGAATTTTGAGGTGGGGGCCTTACTGCCCGTTAAAGCGGGATAAATAAAACCACCTTTCTGACAGGTGGTTTTGTGTACTATTTTACATATACATTATCCATATTTATAGTTACATAATTATTAATTACTTAATATACTTATTAACTAAAAATAAGACAATTTTTAGTTTTTAATCAAACTAAATTTCGTTTTATCTCAAGTACTCATAGTACCATTTACGTGCATCTAACCAAGCTGTAAATTTATCGATATTTCCGGACGGATAGCCATTCGTTATAGCATAACCAATGCCATCTTTCTGAACGACAATTTGTCCATCAATACCCGCATCAACCATCGCCTGAGCCAAAACTTGTAAATTGCTAAATGCTACACCACCAGTTTTTACTTTGAGCAAATCCGCTGCACCTCCTCCAGTTTGTCCTGTAAGAGCAAATACAATAGAATTAGCGATTTTATCAACATTCCATTTTGCCATGTCGGATTCATTATCAATAAATCCTAATTCAATAAGAATAGCCGGTGCCTTCGTTCCATTTAATACTGCTAAATCTGTACGTTGTTTCGCACCTCGATCACGCCATCCAATATCTTTTGCTAGTTGAGCTGAAATTTTAGCCGCCAAATCTTTCTGATCATAATACAAAACCTCAACACCCTGTCCATTTCCATCACTTGCATTAAGGTGAAAAGAAATAACTAAATCCACAGCATGGGAATTGCTATTCCGAATGATATTATTTAAATTTTGTGATTGAGTTGTCCCTACCTCGTCCGTATCGTCATAAACCGTGTGTCCCAGGGATCTTAACTTAGTCGCCACAGCATCTTTAACTTGCCTATCCAGAACGTGTTCTTTCCGATTCCCAAAATTAGCCCCTTGAACAATACTATTGTGTCCTCCGTGCAAACTATATCTGGCCATTATTTATCAACATCTCCTTTCTTAATATCATATTCAAAACTTGTCTTATTGCTATTCCCCCTTACAATCTTAACTGTCCCCATACATCCTACATTTTCTAAAGGTAAAGGCAAATCGTTTTCGATATAGAGTGAAACTTTAATCAGTGGGGGGGTTTGTTCATCTCCCACTGATTATCAGCCCTCACCAATCGGGCTTTTACGGGCAGCCCAATCCCCACCTAACTTCTTTGCTTCCGCTGCATTTTGAGGTGGGGGTCTTACTACCCGCAAATAGCGGGATAAAAAGTGATGTCACTTCACAAATCTGATTCTTCGTTCTCTAAATTGCATTAACTTGAATTGTGACACGAACAAAAAGCATCACCTTTTTGGCGATGCTTAAAAACTCTATTTTACGTTTTAGCTCCCTAAATAAAATTTAAGATTATGGTGACCGAAACTATACTTATATTTCCTCCTCTTCCTTCACTGCCCGTTTTAACCTCTGCAACATATACCCAATTCCTTTACAACCTACTAACGGATACGTAATGATTTCTTCTAAATATAATTGTGTTACTACTTTCTTATGCTTCTTACCTGCAAGTAAAACAATTTCATCAAACTGAAACAAATCTTTTTCAATCATCTGTTGTTTTAATTGTTCTATACTAATAATCTCATCGCTCTTTGAATCAAACGCAAGATCATAGTTTTCTAGTACAGTATCATTTGGCCTTAAAAATCCATGCTTCGCCGATAATATAACCCAATTCTCGAAAAACATAGTTGCATACGCTTGACATGCTTTTCCGAACGGGCTAATATATACATCTTTTGCCTCCATCGGTCCATAATCTGGATACTTATCCCAAATTTTCTTCTTTCCGCATGGAATTATGCATAACCTTTTCATTTATATTTCTTACCTCTTCTCCCGCATAAATAAAATAAATTATTTTATACATTTTTCTATCAATATGCTATATAATAATTTCAAAAATAAAATTACATCTTTTACCATATGAACAGCATGTTTCACTTATAATTTACTTTTTTAAGATTTGAATTTCCATTCCCCCTATTTAAACATAGTACACCCCTTGTAAATATTATAATACTACAAACAATGGTATATTTACTTTTCAAAGCCCTTAATAATAATAATTAGAGTATACGAATAATCAAATATAATATCTTTAGAAGGAGGTGAACATATGAAAAATATACTCCCTGCACTAGTACTCTATATTATTGTTTGCATAATCGCTATGATTGCTCCATCATCTCAAGGCTATAATCATGTTGGCTGGAAATTGTTTGTTGGGCAAGCGTATGCTATACCTATTTTTCTCATTACAGCTATTATTACATTTTATATAAACAAGAAAAAATCTACGAACAAACAGTTATAAGGATAGCAAATGCTATCCTTATTTTAATTCATTAATCAAATCCAAAATAACATTTGCAGTACTTTCTATCCTTTCTTCCGAAAAATCAAACGTGACACCTGTTTTTTCATATATTTCTTGTATGGATAAATTCCAATCTGCACTCGCACCTTCTTTAAAGAAAGCAATTGCTTTTTCTGGGTCTTCCCGGTAAATTTGAAACAATTGCATTGCCCCAATTTGTGCAATTGCATATTCAATTTTATAAAAAGGAAACTGAACAAAGTGAAATGTCTCTAACCAACTCGAACTGATTTCATTCTCTAATCCTGTAATGTCGACTGATGAATATTGATACCTCTTGCATAGTTCGGCGTATTTCTTATCACGCTCTTCTGATGTATGGTTTGGATTTGTATAAAGCCAGTGCTGGAATACATCTCCTGCAACTGACGATATTAATAAAGACAAAGTACGATATAATTGCACTCGCTGCACTTCTTTATATTCTTCTTGCTTGTAAAAGATATTAAGCTTTTCCATTACTAGTAACTCAAGGCTGAGAGAATACAGCTCAGCCACCTCTTCACGAAGATACCTTTCCTGCATGCTACTTTCATTATTAAATTGTTTATAAAAATGAAATGCATGCCCCAATTCGTGTATCAGTGCATTAATTGCATAAAAAGATGGACTAAAATTAGAGTACACAAAAACCTCTTTACTATGAGGTAAGGTAAAACAAGCAGCTCCCGGTGCTTTATTTTCACGTTCTTCTACGTCAATAAATCCAGCTTTCCTTATATAAATAAATTTTTCATAAAAATATAAATCTGTTTTCCGAAACATTTCTTCCACCCCACTCAATAAATCAATGGCATTTTGAAATGGAGCTTTTGGTACATTACCTAGCGTAAGATCCCAAGGGCGATATCTTTTTACACCGAGATTTTTTTTAGAAAGACTTCCTAACTGTTTCCAAATGGGGACAATATACTTTTCTATAGATTCATGAAGCTTATAACATTCTTCAATACTATAATCTCTATTTTTTTGTTTGAAAGCATATTCACTATAATTATTAAATCCCGCATTTAAAGCCATTTCATTCCGCAATTGTACAAGTTCATTCAAAATAAAATCTATATCTATTTTCACTACACTTCTCGCTTCACATAAAGCGTACCAGGCTTTTTTACGAATAACTCTATTTGGGTTATCTAATTTTGCTTTTACAAATGCATATGTCTTTTGCTCACCTTCCCAATTAATAGATATGTTAGACATTATTTCTCTATATTTCGTAATATGCTCTTGCTCTTTAACGGAAAGGGTAACTTTCTTTTCATTAAACATTTTACTTTTTACTAATCTTGCTTTTTTCATAAATCCATATTTCTGCTCATCTAATAAGTCGGAAAACGCGCACTCTCTAAATTTCTGATCAAATTTTGCATTGTATCTTTTTAAAATTGGTTGGATTGTATTTTGATTATACATATGTAAACCACGTATATTTCTGTCATTTGTATCTCTATACGTGGCGATTAAACTACTTGTTATCTCCTCTTCTATTTCAGCAGTTACACGCCTTTCATCCAAAAGCCAACTCTCTAATTCTGAAACAGAAGCAATATTTCGCTCTAAAAGTGACTGTAAGTTATTTTCTAAATCATTAAACATACACAATCCTCCCATTACCTAGTTTGAATTTTCTTTTTTTTATAGATAAAAAAGGACAAGTAGCCAATCCGACTACTTGTCCTTTTTGTTAAACCATACTCAATACTATTAAGCTTGGAATGCTTCTGTTAATACTGGTACGATTTGTTTTTTACGAGATACAACACCTTTTAAAGTAGCAGTGTTGTTTTCTAGAGATACGTTGTATGCTTTCTCAACAACGTTTGCTGCTTTACCGATCGCAAGACCGACAGAATCGTTAGTTAAGATATCAGTTACAACGAATAAGAATAGGTCTAAACCTTTTTCTTCTACTACTGCAGAGATAACTTTTTCAAGTTCCGCTTGGTGTACAAGAACGTCGTTTGTATCAACAGCGTTTACTTGTGCAATTTCAACTTTCGCATTACCCATTTGGAATTCTTTAGCGTCAAGAGAGATTAATTGCTCCATTGTTTTTCCGCTTAAATCAGCACCAGCTTTTAACATTTCTAAGCCGTAGTTATCAGCATCTACACCAGCGATTTCCGCTAATTCACGAGCTGCCGCTACGTCTTGCTCTGTGCAAGTTGGAGATTTGAATAGTAAAGAATCTGAAATGATTGCAGATAACATTAAACCTGCAACTTCTTTACGAATTGTAACGCCGTTTTCTTTGTACATTTTGTTTAAGATTGTAGCTGTACAACCAACTGGCTCACAACGGTAGTAAATAGGATCGCTTGTTTCAAAGTTAGCAATACGGTGATGGTCAATAACTTCTAACACACGAACAGATTCGATATCGTTAGCACTTTGTTGACGCTCGTTATGATCAACTAAAATAACGTTGTCCACTTCGTTTGCAACTGTCTCAACAAAACGCGGTCCTTCTACTTTAAAATAGTCTAACGCAAATTGAGTTTCACCGCTGATTTCGCCTAAACGTACAGGCTCAGCATTCATTCCTAATTCTTTTTTTAATTCTGCATAAGCAATTGCAGAGCAAATTGCATCTGTATCTGGGTTTTTATGCCCGAAAACTAGTACTTTTTCCATGTTTTCCACCTCTTCATGAAAAGGATATCTTAAAGAAGCAAATATGACAATATTTAAAGCATAATTTTTTATAAATAATTGCACTTTCTTCTATATTTTTCATCATTTTTCATAAAAAAAGATCATCTAAAATGAATTAGATGATCAAACTGTATATTTTATCCCGCTTTAATGGGCAGTAAGACCCCCCACTGATTAAAGTTTCACTTTATTTAAAATAAGCTAGGAGCTTGCACTACATGATTTAGCGGGAAATTTGATGCTAAACCGTTATTTACAAGGTTGACATCTATAACTTGATAAAATGCATTCCCAGTGTCTGCAATTTCCCACACAGCTAAAATAAGGTGATATCCATTTCTATCAGTTGGTACGTTTGCTTCATGTGTTACCGAAGTTCCTGGTCTAGCTCCTCCATCATTTTTTACATAGAATGGTACTAAATCCAAATCAGATCTCGTTAAAGGTTTATTTGGATTCCAATCTTTTTTCGTAATATAGTATTTCCATTCTTTCGTACTATGTGGTGCGGTTAATTTCCACTTAAATGTATTCGCGCCGCCGTTTAACGTAACTTTCTTCCACCTATCAACTGTTTGAATGTCTAAAGCAGGGAAATGACCAGCTCCTGCAATTTGTCCATCAGAAGGTCCTAATTGCGGGAATCCACCTATTCCTTCTACACTTTGCGGCTCATATTGAATTGGTCCGCAGTTTACATTTACCCCTTGCTTACATAAATAAGAACGGCTTGCTGGTGATTCAACATATCCATGAGCTGAAGCTTTTTCTGAAAAACCGAAAGTTAACAACCCCGTAAGTAATATGCCACCACTTAATATAACTTTCTTCACCTTTTGTAAACCTTTCGTTTTCATCACGTCATCCCCTTTCCCATAATAAAGCGAAAATAACTATAGTTGGCTAGTCATCTTCTCTACATCCATTATAAGTCAAGGAGCATAACGAAAAGAACCCTCTAAAAACTTTCTCAAATTCAATTCGTACATTAAATAAATTTTATTTTTTAAACATGTTCACCTTTTAATCACAACTTATATAACTTTATAATAAATAACTGTCGCGTCTAAACTACCATTTGGAGAAATTGCGTATTCTGGTATTTTTCCAGCTTCTTGATAGTCTAATGATTTATATAATCTATTTGAAGGGTCTCCTTCTCTCGTATCTAACACTAAAAGAGACCTATTTTCTTGCTTCGCTCGTTCCTCTGCTTTTTGCATAAGTGAACGTCCAATGCCATTACGTCTAAAGTTTGGATGAGTCATTAACTTACAAATTTCAGCTCTATGAATCCCATTAGGCTTTGTAACTAAATGTAATTGAATACTCCCTGCCACTTCATTATTTATTTTAGCAACATATAAGATTATTTCTGGTGCTAAAACAGTTTCCCAATACTTCTCTGATTCTTTTTGATCCAGTGGAGGTAAAAAACCAATTGACGCCTCATCATTTGCAACCGTTTTCAAAAGTTCAGAAAGCTCTTCCATATCATCATTTATTTTCTTAATCTCTTCAATTACTAAATTTTGCATTATTAATCCCCCTTTTGTTTCATTGTACCAATTTTTAAAGCAGGAATAATGATATACTAAGATGAAATTCTTTAAAACATGATTTTTTAGGGAAAGGATAACGATATGAAATATATAGTAGATAGAACATATGCAAAAGAATTACTCGAATGGGCATATGAACAAAACCCCGGTCCTTGGTTTGAACATTCAATAAATGTTGCTCAGGCAACTGAAAACATAATTATAGAACTTATTAAAAATGGGTATAACCTAGATGCTGATATAGCATATAATGCTGCCCTTTTGCATGATATCGGAAGATACAAAGGTTTTACCAAATCGGTCATTCATTCCTATGATGGTTATATGTATATGAATGATTTAGGGTATACAGGAAATGCTGTTATTTGTGTTACACACTCATTCCCATGCAAAAATGAACATATAGATATCGCAGCGGAGTGGAGTCTCGTTCCTGACCATATGAGAATCCAGTTAGTTGAAATATTGAATGAACATTGTAACTACGATTTATACAATAAAGTAATTACTCTTTGTGATGCTCTTGCTGACGCGGATGGTTTTACTACGCTGGAAAGAAGATTGATTTCCGTTGGTTTACGTCACGGTACAACGTCTCATACATCATTACATTGGAAAGGGTTTTATGCAATTAAGAAAGAATTAGAAGCTTTAATCGGTAAAAGCATATACACAGTTCTTCCTGATGTAGAGAATTCGATTTATGAAGATATAAAATATTAAAGTGAATACAAATTTAATTTCACATAAAAAACGTTTTAAACATAAAGTTTAAAACGTTCTTTTCTATTCAATGCTTATGATTTTTCAGTTCTGTTAAACACTCTTGCACTAAAGTTACCGCTTGACTCATTGCAGCTCCGCCAGCAAATGCTGCTGATACACCACACGCTTCCAGAATTTCTTTATCTGAACACCCTTGATCAAGACAACCTTTTGTATGATAAACGGTACAATATTCATCTTGCGTTGCTAGACTAATTCCTAATGCAATAAGTTGTTTTTCTCTTTTAGTTAAAGAACCCTCTTGAAAACAAGCTTGCGTAAATGCATTATATGTTTCAGCAATTTCAGGGATTTGGTTTGTAAAACTACCGATACCTTCTTTATAATGATGTAGAACGTCATTTACTGAACTATGTTGTTCGTGTGCCATTTTAGTATTACCTCCATTCCAATTATGTGTACTTATTGTAGTATGTGATGAAAAGAAGGCAATATACTCCGTTTAATAAAGCGAATATTCAGTTTATTTATTTTACAACTTTAGACTATCATCCACTACTGTTTGTTCTTTATAATTTTTCCTTTCAATTTCTTTACTTCTTTCTTCCCAAAATGTTAAATCTTCAATTCCCACATTTTTAGGATCAAACATAGGATCTTTCCCTTCTTTTTTCTGTGCTTCATAATCTTTTAACACTTTTAATGCAATTTTGCTTAATAGTAGAATCGCAATTAAATTTAACCATGCCATGCTACCAATTCCTAAATCTCCAAGGTTCCATAAAAGTGAAGCTGATTCTACGCTACCGATGTAAACCATAATTAAAAATCCAATTTTTAAAACTGGTTTTAACCAGCTATGTTTAAGTTCATGATCTAAATAAGTAAGTGTCGTTTCAGCGATATAGTAATATGCGAGTAATGTTGTAAATGCGAAGAAGAAAATTGCGATTGAAATGAATAATGGACCAAATCCTGTCATAACGGTTTCAACTGCTTGTTGTGTATAAATTGGACCTGCATCAACATTCCCTATATTCTTTACAATAGCGCTTTTTCCTTCAGGTATAACATTATACATACCTGTTATTAAAATCATAAGAGCTGTCGCTGTACAAACAACAATTGTATCGATATATACAGAAAACGCTTGAACTAACCCTTGTTTTGCAGGATGGGATACTTCAGCAGCAGCGGAGCTATACGTCGCTTCTCCAACACCAGCAACATTCGAAAATACAGCACGCTTTACGCCCCATGCGATTGCTGCACCGACAATTCCGCCAAACATTTCATTTACACCAAAAGCACTAGAGAAAATTAAAGCAAACATACTTGGAATTTCTGTTACATTCGCAATTAATACGATACATGTAACGATTACATAACCAATTGCCATAAATGGAACAAGCATTTGTGAAACGCCAGCAATTCTCTTTACGCCACCAAAAATGATTGCTGCTAATAATACGACTAACAAGATACCAGTTATATATTTGCTAATCCCATTAGAGTTTTCGAATCCAACTGCGATACTACTAGATTGAATACCTGGTAATAAAACACCATATGAAAGTGTTACAACGACCGCTACAATGACTGCAAACCATTTCATTTTCAAGCCTTTTTCAATGAAATAAGGTGTACCACCGCGGTATTCATTTCCAACTTTACTTTTATACACTTGAGATAATGTTGATTCAACAAAAGCACTAGCTGCTCCTAAAAGAGCCATTATCCACATCCAAAATACAGCTCCAGGTCCGCCAAAAGCGATAGCCGTCGCGACCCCTGCAATATTACCTATTCCAACCCTACCTGATAAAGCTAAACAAAATGCTTGAAAGGATGAAATTCCGGTCTCCGAGCTCTTCCCTTCAAATAATAGTTTAATCATCTCTTTAAAATAACGAATTTGTAGAAAACGAGTTGCAATTGTAAAATACACACCTGCCCCTAATGCAAAAACAACTAACCCAATACTCCATACTTGCCCTACTAACCACTCTACTAATTGCTCCATCCAAATCCCCCTTATCAAAAGCTATTTTATATATAAGAAAACGGACAACTATTATAAAATCTTCCAGTTGTCCGCATCTCTTATTATTTCATCCCTCTATTTATTAATAGTTAGATTCTCTTTTACTTTATATTCACCCAAACACTTTTCACTTCTGTATAGTTATCAAGCGCATATGAACCTAACTCACGACCGATACCAGATTGTTTAAAGCCACCAAATGGTGCAGCTGCATTTTCTAAGTTATAATCATTAATCCATACCGTTCCTGCCTTTAATTTATTGGCAACTTGATGTCCTGTTTTAATATTTTGTGTCCAGACGCCCGCAGCGAGTCCGTATGAAGAGCGATTTGCTCTTTCGATGACCTCTTCTGTTGAATCAAATGGAAGTACAACGACAACTGGTCCAAAAATTTCTTCTTTCACAATTGTCATATCATCAGTAACATTTTTGAATACCGTTGGCTGTACAAAATACCCTTTTTCAAGTGCCCGTCCACCACCAGCAGCAACAGTCGCGCCTTCAGCTTTTCCTTGTTCAATGTAATGTAGTACACGCTCTTGTTGCTTTTTAGATACGAGTGGCCCCATTTCCGTTTCCTTCTCCATACCTGCTCCAAGTTTCACGTTATTCGCCATTTTCACTAGTTCATTTACGACTGTTTCGTAATGTTTTCGGTGAACGAACACGCGAGAACCGGCACTACAATTTTGGCCGTGATTATACATAATGCCCTGGAATGCGCCGTTAATCGCTTCTTCTAAATCAGCGTCTTCTAAAATGATATTTGGTGATTTACCACCAAGTTCTAACGTTACATGTTTAATAGTTTCTGCAGATTGACGCATAATATATTTTCCTGTAACTGTTGAACCTGTAAAAGCTACTTTATCAATATCATGATGGTTTACGATTGCAGCCCCTGCTTCAGGGCCGAAACCTGGCACAAAATTTACGACACCGCTTGGAAAACCTGCTTCTTTAAAGAGCTTCGCTGTATATAATAATGATAAAGGCGTTTGTTCTGCTGGTTTTAATACGATTGTACAACCTGTTGCTAGTGCAGCTCCCATTTTCCAAGAAGACATAACAAGCGGAAAATTCCAAGGAATAATTTGCCCTACAACCCCAACAGGTTCATGGCGTGTATAATTTAAGTAATCTTTTGAAATCGGAATTGTTTGCCCAATAATTTTCGTAGCCCATCCCGCATAATAGCGATAATTTTCTACAGTCGCTGCAATATCATCATCCAGTGCTACTTGATATGGTTTCCCGTTATCTAAAGCTTCTAACTGCGCCAATTCTTCCCGGTGCTCTTCAATTAAGTCTGCTAATTTATAAATAAGATGCGCTCTTTCAGCAGTAGTCATTTCTGCCCAAGGTCCTGATTCAAATGCAGATCTCGCCGCTTTTACTGCCACATCAATATCCTCTTCTTGTGCTTCATAAACAACTGCAAGAACATCTTCTGTCGCTGGATTATATGTTTCAAACGTCTTTCCGCTAATGGAAGGAACAAATTCACCATTAATAAACATTTTAATCTCTTCATTTAAAAACGCTTTCACTTTTGGTTTCAGCTCAATGTTTGTCGTTAACATATATGATCTCCTCCTTATTTAAACAGCTGCATGAGTTGCGATTTTTGAAATAAGCATTTGAAGTTTTTGATTTTCTTCTTCAGTTAATCCGAGTCTCGGATAACGTGAAGGTCCCCCAGCTTGCCCGTGTAATTCCATTGATCGTTTCACGATTTGCACATACTTTCCTGATCCTTCAAGAAACTCACAAAGAGGTAAAATCGCGTCGTTTATTTCCCAAGCTTTTTCTAATTCACCATTATGAAAATGCTCATACATTTTCGTAACAAGTCCCGGTACGATATTTCCTGCTACTGAAACCCATCCCGTTGCACCAACTAAATAAGATTCCATAACTAAATCTTCAGATCCACAGAAGACTTCAAAAGCACCTTCGCCTTGTCTTACTAAATTTCTCGCTTTTCGAATATCTCCACTAGATTCTTTAATATGTGTAACATTTTCACAGTCTTTTCCAATACGTAGCATGAGTTCTGTACTCATATCAACACCAGATGTAAACGGGTTATTGTATAACATAATTGGAATATTTACAGCGTTTGAGATTTCTTTAAAATGAAAATATATTTCCTCTTCTTTCGGTTTACAATAATATGAATTTATAATTAATGCACAATCCGCTCCATGCGCTTCTGCATGTTTCGTATATTCAATCGTCTCTTTCGTCGTCTCCGCAGCAGTTCCAACAATAACTGGTATACGACCATCAACTTCTTTTAATACTGTTTCTACCATTTTAAATCGCTCTTCTTTTGATAAACTAACAAACTCTCCTGTGCTTCCATTAATAATAATGCCAGCCACTTTTTGCTCAATAAAGTAGTTTACGTTTTGTTTTACACCGTTCCAATTAATCTCTTGAAACTCATCCATAGGTGTGATTAATACTGGAAATGCCCCTTTAATTTTTTTCATATTTACCTCTCCCTTTACCATGTTATTTTAATAAAAACCCTGTCGGAAACGGATCTGTAGAATCTAATAGAAACGTCTGCATCCCTGTAATAAAACCTCTACTTTCAAAACGGAAAATGTAACCCGTTTCCTCCTTCTTCACTTTTTCAACTGTTATAAAACTATTACATATACTTTCATTTATAAAAGGTTTATCCACTATATTATCGTTTTTAAATAACGCGTGAACATAAGACACAATAGTAGAGACAAACCCCGGCGAACGTACGATAAAGTTATCTTCATGAAATGTAATTGACTTTATATGGTTCTTCTCTTTATGCGAAGAATCTACTAAAATAAGCCTTTTTATTAGCGACTGTTTTTGTATAGCTTGGAGTGTAACTTCTCCCCATTTTTTCAATTCAGAAATGTTTTCAATACAAATTTCTGGTGAATATGCCCCTTTTTCTACAACTGCGTATACTTTATCTGCCTGTATGAGAGAGTAGCTTATATTTTCAACTTGTAAATTTTTCTCAATCATATAACATAGTTTACTTTCAAACGAAACAGATACAACTTCATCATTCTCTACATACGCAAGGACTGAAAATATGCCAGATAACGTTTCGATTTTGTATTGATTCGTCTCTCTCTTTTTTAAATACCCGCTTTCTAGTAACATCGTTATGACTGCGACAATACCTCCGTAATGAAGAGGTATTGACCCTTCATGATTAAAAAATAATACAGCTGCATCAACCTCCGTATGAATAGAAGGAACGACGATACATCCATTTAAACCGATAAAACCACGCGGTTCATTTAATAAAAGCTGCATTTCTTCTGCTAATTCACCTGAAAATTGTTCGTTTAATTGTTCTAAATTGTAGTAGTACTTGCATGGTACATCTTTTATTACACGAAATGCCTCGCCATTTACGTGTACATCTACTGCTGTATACATTTTTTGAATGTTCATTTTACATCCTCCGTTTCATGTTCCATCGGCGGAATTAGCAAAAAGCCTTCTTTAAGTGGATCCTTTTCATTGTAAAAAAATCTATGCATTCCCATAAGCCAAGCTGAACCTGTAATTTTTGTTATGACAGCTTCCATATTTTCAACATTTGTCGTATTTATAACGCATCCTTTAAATAGAGAGCCAACGATACTCTCGTGAATAAATTCTTCATTCATCTCGATTTTTTGATTTGCGTATAAAACAGCTAACTTCGCTGATGTTCCTGTACCACATGGAGAACGATCAATTCCCCCTGGTGGAACGACAACTGTATTTTTTACATGAGCACTTTCATGAGTAGGATCTGTATAAAATTCAATATGGGTTAATCCTCTAATAAATGAATGCTCTGGATGAATGATTTCAAATTTCTCATTAATGGTATTTCTAATATGAATTGCCTTATCAATGATTGTAGATGCATGTTTCGGTACTAATTCTAAACCTACTGAATTCGCATCGATAATGGCATAGAAATTTCCTCCATACGCAATATCGGCCTCTACTGTTCCAATTCCTTCGACTTGTACAGTAATATGTTTCAATAAAAAAGCTGGTATGTTACAAAAGGAGACTTCTTTCGCCTTTCCATCTTGAACAAAGATATCCACTTCAACTAAGCCGGCTGGCGTATCTAACTTTAACGAAGTAATCGGTTCAACTACTGGAATTAAACCTGATTCAATTAAAGCTGTACACACACCAATTGTATCGTGACCACACATCGGTAAATATCCACCTGTTTCTATGTAAATAACACCAATATCTGCTTCCGGATGACATGGATCTGTTAATAATGCTCCTGACATGACATCATGACCACGCGGTTCATTCATTAACAATTTGCGAATCCAGTCATACTCTTTTTTCATATGTAACATCTTTTCTGCCATCGTCTCTCCAATTAACATAGGCAGTCCGCTAATCAATGTTCTTGTTGGATTCCCGCCCGTATGTGTATCAATTGTCGTAAAGACTCTTTGTGACCTCATCCATTTAACACCCTTTCTGTAAAACGACTCAAACGAAGTGGTTCAATAGGAATGATTGTTTCTTTTTCATTTAATATCTCTTCAATCACTTTCCCTGTAACTGCGGCAAGACTAATGCCATCCCCTTCATGCCCTGCTGCAATAAAGTAATTCGGGATATGTTCCACACGTGAAATAATCGGCAAATGATCTTCTGTCCACGGGCGTAACCCAGCGTATGAACGAATCACCATCATATCCGCCATTTTCGGATAAAAACGAATTGCTCTGTTCGCAATACATTTAATAACCTCGTTATTTATTCTCGTATGATATCCTACAAACTCTCTACTACTACCAATTAAAAAATTTTGGCTTTCTGTCGGCTCAAACACAAGAGCTACTCCATATTTTTCAGTTAAAGCATCCACTTTTCGTTTTCCGCCAAATTTAGAAATTAAATAACCAAATTCCATTACTTTACGACAACCAACGTGTTGTTGCCTTGAAGCTACTATAATATGACCCTTTCTCGGTTCAATTGGGATATTTACATCAAGCATTTGTCCGATTTTCGGAGCCCACACACCCGCTGCGTTCACCACTTGCTTCGCAGTAAACGTCCCTTTTGTCGTTTCTACAACAAAGGAACCGTCTATATCTCTTTTCATTTCTTTTACTTCCGTATGATTAAAAGCCTTCGTACCATATTTTTTCGATTCTGCAAGAAGTGAAAAAGCAAGAAGATATGGATTTACAGTCGAATCTGTTGCGCATTCCAATCCGCCTAATAAATCATCTGCGAAAAATGGCGATTCTTCTCTTATATCTTGCCTATCAAGCATTCGAAACGGTAAACCCGCTTCTTTTTGACGATTCACCCATTGCTGCGCTGCTTCCATTTCTTCGTCCGACTCACATACGAGAATACTTCCTGGTGCTCTATATTCAAATGAGTGCTCTAACTCTTCACTTAAATCAGTTACTAACTTTTGACTTACTAACGACATTTGACTATCAAACCCTGGGTCTTTATCAATAGCCAAAATATTCCCGTCACACCGTGAAGACGTCCCACTGACAAATTCTCCTTTTTCAATGATTGTTACGTCTCTTCCGTATTTTGAAGTGTAATAAGCGATTGAACATCCTATAATCCCACCACCTATTATTAAAACGTCACAGTGCCTCACGTAGCACCCCTCCCTTCTTTTTAATCCCTCACTTCCTTTTATGCAATTGACGTGCCAACTGTACATATATACACTTTTTACAAATAGTATTTTTATTTGTAAAAATATTTTGAATTTATTATAAATAGGTGTATTATTTTTTTATCACTGTCAAAATTTTTATACATAATAGGAGGAAAATATGGCATTCTCATTTCCCACAATACAAGAATTTATAAAAACTTCATTAATTTACCATACAAACAATTTGCAACAAATTGAGCAAGTTAACGAAAAGTTTTATTACCGCCCTTCTACTACAGAAAAATACAACTGTGCAGTTATTTATGAAGATGATTCATTTACCGCTTTAATTGACGCGTTTTCTCATGAAATGGCCATTATCGTAATAAACGAAAATAAAGAGCCTATATGCTGTATAACGGCTCAGCAAATCATTCCGTTCCTTGTGAAGTCATACAATGAACTACAATCTTTCTATAACACCGTAATACAAACAACTGATTCTTCCGTTACAGTCATCGATGATAAAGAATGTGTTCGAACTTGGACTGATGGTGCCGAAAAGATTTTTTCAGTCAATCATAATGAAATTATTGGACAACCTATCACTCGCTTTTTTGACTATAAAGATCTGGAAATTTTACAATCATTACATGACGGAAAAAGCATAATTGCTCACTTCCATCAGCCTCGTCCAGATTTGTTCGTATTAATTAACTCAAACCCAGTGTATTGTAACGATGAAATTATTGGAGCAGTCGTTTCAGAAACCGATGTTACAAATCAAGTTGCTTTAAATGAAAAACTATTTAATATGTCACATGAAATGCACCGATTAGAACAAGAGGTCGCAAAATATAAAGATGAATTAGACCCTTTCCTTACGATGAATGGAAAGAGCCCTGTTATACAAAGAACGATACAATTAGCTAGAAAGGTTTGTTCGGTGAAATCAACTGTTTTAATACTCGGCGAAAGTGGTGTTGGAAAAGAAGTATTTGCGAAAGCGATTCATGAAGCAAGTGAAGCAGCTAAAGCACCTTTCATTTCAATTAACTGTGGCGCCATTCCAGAAGCGTTATTTGAAAGTGAATTATTTGGGTATGAACGCGGGGCGTTTTCTGGTGCAAATAGTAAAGGTAAGAAAGGTAAAATAGAGCTAGCGCAAGGCGGTACATTATTCCTTGATGAAATAGGAGAAATGCCGCTCGATATGCAAGTAAAGCTTTTGCGTGTACTACAAGAACGAAAATATTACCGTGTTGGTGGAGAAAAAGAAATTCATATTAATTTCCGCATTATTGCTGCTACAAATCGTGATTTACAAGAAGAAATGAGAAAAGGTACGTTCCGAGAAGATTTATACTATCGCCTAAATGTAGTTAGCTTGCATATTCCACCGCTGCGCGAAAGACGTGAGGATATTATTGAATTAACTTATTCTTTCTTAAACGATTTTTCAATCAACTATAACAGACCAATTCGTGACTTACCTTCCAGCATTATGCATGAACTGCTTCATTACAATTGGCCAGGTAATATTCGCGAACTTCGTAACGTTGTTGAAAGACTTGTCGTATTTGCGACTGACGGTATTATAAAGCAAGAATATTTACCATTTCATACAACTGAAACGTTAGACAATCATACGACTCATTCCCTATTGCTCAGCAACAATCATACAATCCTCTCTTTGCAAGAAGAGATGGATGAACATGAGAAAAAAGTAATTGAGAGGGCATTACGTATTTTGAATGGAAATAAATTAGAATGCGCGAAACAGCTTGGTGTTACGAGAGCCACCTTATATAATCGTTTAAAAAAGCTTGGGTTACAATAAAATGAAACTTTAATCAACCGTCACCAATCGGGCTTTTATGGGCAGCCCGCCCCCCCACCTAACTTCTTTGCTTTCGCTGAATTTGGAGGTGGGGGTCTTACTTCCCTCCTCTATATTGGCATAGTTTTTGCATTATATAATTTGTGCAAACCGAACTAGAGGAGGAATACATATGACGAATAAAGATCGCTTAATTGTTTGTCGATGTGAAGAAGTTACATACGAACAACTTCAATCGACAATTGCTGAATATAAATGCTCGGCAAGAGAATTAAAACTAAGAACACGTGCTGGCATGGGATTTTGCGGTGGCCGCACATGTAGAATGATGATAGATCGAATGATTGAAAACGCAAATCCAGGCGTAACTACAAAGGAGATTCCATTGAAATATCAACCACCGGTACGAGCAGTTACTTTTGGATCGGTAGGTGAAAGTAAATGAGTAGAATTACACATCACCCTATTTTAGGAAATTTAAATAATAGTAATCGCATCACTTTTCAATTTAACGGTCAACAATATGAAGCATATGAACATGAAACGATTGCAGCCGCATTGCTTGCAAACGGAATAAGAACATTAAGAGTGCATGAAGATAGCGGGACGCCGCGAGGTATTTACTGTAATATCGGACATTGTTCTGAATGCCGCGTCACTGTAAACAATCAAACAAACGTACGAGCATGCTTAACTGTTGTTGAAAACGATATGGTTGTTGACAGCGGAAAACAGCATCCAAATATCGTGAGAGAGATGGTGAAAAAATGATGAACGATGTCATTATTATCGGCGCAGGACCAGCGGGTTTATCAGCTTCTATCTCTTGTGCTCGTTTTGGATTCAATGTACTTGTTATTGATGAATTTATGAAGCCTGGCGGAAGGTTACTCGGACAATTACATCAAGAACCTACTGGAGAATGGTGGAACGGCATAGAAGAATCAAAACGCCTTCACGAAGAAGCAAAATCACTTTCAGTTGATATTCGATGTGGTATTTCCGTCTATAATTTAGATAAAGATGAAAGCACTTGGTTCGTACATACGAATATCGGTACGCTAGAAGCACCGTTCGTTTTACTTGCTACTGGCGCTGCTGAGTACTCCATCCCCCTCCCTGGTTGGACACTTCCAGGAGTTATGTCAATCGGGGCAGCCCAAGTAATGACAAATGTTCATCGCGTTCAAGTTGGAGAAAAAGGAATCATTATTGGTGCTAACATTTTGTCATTCGCCATCTTAAATGAATTACAATTAGCAGGAATTAAAGTGGAACATATCGTACTTCCTGAAAAAAATGAATTAAGTCAAAAGGCTGGCGAACCAGAAGAAGTATTAAACTCTCTCTTACACGCTGCCCACCTTGCCCCGTCACCTTTATTACGTATAGGTAGTCGATTGATGAAATATAATTGGGCGAAACAAGCTGGATTAAACTTTTATCCTAATAACGGTATGAAAATAAACGGTACACCTCTTCACCTTCGAAAAGCAGCTCTTGAAATTATCGGAACAGATCAAGTTGAAGGTGTACGCGTTGCTAATATTGATACGAAAGGAAACATCATCACTGGATCGGAACAAATATATGAGGCAGACTTCGTTTGTATTGCAGGTGGCTTATATCCTCTTGCTGAACTAGCCGCTGTAGCTGGCTGTCCTTTCCGTTACATTCCGGAATTAGGCGGGCACGTTCCTCTCCATTCTGAAACAATGGAAACCCCTCTTGCTGGTTTATTTGTAGCCGGCAATATAACTGGCATTGAAAGCGGGAAAATTGCAATGGCACAAGGAACTGTTGCTGGATATTCAATCGTAAAACAGGCAAATAAAAAATCCCATTCGGTGGAACAACAATTGCAACAAGCAATCCAACATGTACATGCCGTACGTCAACAAGCTGCCATTCAATTTAACCAGGGTGTTGATGTCGGTAGACGGAAAATGAATGAAATTTGGCGTAATTATTCCCTTGCATATGCACATACTAAAAAGAGCTGCTGAGAATACTCTCAACAGCTCTTTTCCTACTCATCTGAGTTATTAAATTTCGCTAACGCGTAAATACCTTCTTCATCATCTAATTCAAGTTGTAATCTCGCCGCAAATGAATTGACGTTATATTCTCTGTCAAGTAATAAGCGTAGTGCTTCGATTAAGTTCGCTTGAATTAAAATTTGCTGGCGACCATTTACCTCTACTTCAGCAGAGAAACCGTAGTCATCGTCGTACATGAGTTCAACTAAAACTTCTTCTGGACCAACTTGTCTTTTTTCAGCGATATATACGCAAAGCGCATTGATCAGTTCTTGTTCAGAAATTTTTATCGTTTCCATGCTACTTCATCTTCCTTTTTCTTGCGTTGATCTTTGAAGTATTTAAATGCACGAACTGCTAACATTACGATACCAGCCATTACTAACATATTTACCATAAACGCTAATACAGAACCAAGAGCTCCCATATTTGCAAATAAGCTACCCATTAGTAAACCACCAAGACCACCTAGTAATAAACCTTTCATAAAGCTTCCTTTATTACTTTTTGGTGCTGTGTTTGTTGCTTTTGTTTTTGAATCTGGAGTTGTTTTTTGAGAATTTACATTTGAATCTTTTTTGTTTAAATCAACTTTTGATTTTTGACCTGAACTTGGTGTAAATGATTTTTTACCAGATTTGTAACTTTTCGCTGCCGCATGATCTACGAACATAAAGCTACTAGCCCCAAAGATAACCATGAATGCTGTCATTACTGCTACAAGTTTTTTCAACATATTATATCCATTCTCCTTTTATATAGATATATGTGAAATCTACCTTTCTAGTAAATTTAGAATGATAGATTTATTTTTAAGAACATTTAAAGGTTCTTATGAACTTATTATATGAACTTTTGTCGGAATATGCAAGTGTTATTTACTTCCGACAGTTTGGTGACAAAGGAAAAATTAAGCAAAACAGAATTGACTTTAAATGAAACAAAACATATTATAGGTTCATAAGAACTTTTTATTATTTATGGAGGTGAAAAGATGGAAACATTTCATCTCACACGAAACGAAATGGCTACCCTTCTTCTATCATTAAGAGGATGGAATACGAAAAAGCCTCTCGGTATTTTACAAGAAGCTTGGGCAAAGTCACATAAAAAAGATATTGAAAGCGGACAAAGCGTAACTGCTTTTATTACGACCGCACTTTCACCTATTTTTGAAAAACTAATTAAGATTGAAGATACGGACGTTGGTTTTTCATTGAATGAAATCGTTGCGCTTGGAAATCAAATTGAAAATACAAGTTTCTCAGTAACGGCCATGCAGAACTGGGTGAAACGAGATATAAAAGAAATGATTGGCTCTCCTCAAAAAGGAAAAAAATACTCAATTGAACAAGCAGCCTTACTATTCATTGTTGAAGATTTAAAAACAGCACTTGATTTTGAATCCATTCGTAAGCTATTACGCCTTATCGTAAATGACCCAGCCGATCGAAGTGATGACTTAATCAATCCTGTTCATTTATATGGAGCATACTCTTCTCTATTTGAAGAACTCAATCAAGGGAATTGCTTACAATTAAATGCAACAGATACAATCCATACAATTGAAAACATCGTAAAAGAAAGAGCTGATAAAATTGCAAGCAAGTTCGATCAGGTTAATAACGAGCAACGCGAAGCAATTCGTAACGCCATTATTATCGCCACACTTTCTGTACATACCGCATATGTACAAATGTTAGCGAAACGTTACGTAACAGCAACTTTATTTTTACAAAATTTAGATGTGAAACCATAAAAAAACAAGCATCCCCCTACCTTATATGTAAAACTGGGAGATGCTTGTTTTTTAAATCGATATAAGATGCAAAAATCGTTTGCATATAAGTTTCATTTTACAATGGCTCTTGATTATGTAATTATCATTACTAATCTATAATTCATTCAACAATTTTCATTTCGTGCTATTAAATTCCTATTAGATTTTCTCGATAAACTTAATTACATCATCGTTGTAATTGTATTTATCATTAATTTCTCGCAATAATTCAATATCGTGAGTATGAGTTTTTCCTGTCTCGAGCAATTCGCGATATAAATCAATATAAGGAAGATTTTTACTAATAGCGTTTTTTAATTCCTTTTCTACATCATAAGAAACTTTTTTAAATCTCACCTCCGCAATCCCTGCCTCATCAATCTCAAGAATCGCATACTGAGCACGTAAGTCAGAGTTTAGCTTATTCCACTTGTAAAAAGGTTGTCCAACTGTTCCTGGGTTAATAATTAATTGATCATTGCTACTATAGCGTAACAATTGATGATGGGTATGAGCGTAAATCGCGATATCATATTCACGATCAAATAACCGATCAAACTGTTCCTGATTATTAGTGGGCCACAAATCTCCTCCGTAATTTTTATTTTGTAGATTATGACTAATACTGATTGATAAATCATTAACCTGTTTTGTTATCTGTAATGGTAAATTTTTAATATGCTTAATATAGTTTTTATCCAAGTTTTCACATTGATACTGAACTAATCTAGAAACATAAATATCAGTTGCGTTATCAATATCAATTTTTTTATTAAGAACGTCAAGAAAGCTATCTTCCCAGTTTCCTTGTACATAAGTATCAACGTTAATACTTTCTAACATTTCAAATAAATCATTCGATCCAGGACCAGGCATAATTAAATCTCCTAAAAACCAATAATCAGTCACATCTTCTTTCATAGAATCTTCGATAACTGCTTTTAAAGCAGTTGCATTTCCATGTACATCTGCCAGTAATGCAATTTTATGTTTCATTTATTTTATTCACTCTCCCTAATTCACGCTATATTCAGAATTAAATACACGTGCTTTTTTTCTTTCTAAACCGTGTCCTCTTTCTTAACTCTAAGCATTTCGTACACTTCCACTTGATTCTCTACATACGATTTTACTTTTTCAAATCCAGCTTTCTCATAACAACGAATCGCCCTCTTGTTATCTTCCCTAACTTGCAATAGAACTGCTTCTATATCAGGGTCTAAAAATGATTTACTAATAAAATACTTTGTACTCTCCGTTCCAAGCCCTTTTGAATATAAATTCGAAACGCCAATGAGAATAGAGTATTCCATCACATATATATCATCATATTTCGTCTTTTTTAATCCAACTCTACCTATTACTTCATCCTTCACTACTATTACATGATAACTTGCATGAGACTGCGATAATTTTTCGGCCCAGTACTGACGAAGCTCTTCGATTGTATATCGCTTAAATGGTTTTATATCCGCTATGTTATGTAATTCTTCATCGTTATACCATTCTAATATAACTGGTAAATCATCCATTTCTAAAAGGCGTTCTTTCCAATCCACATTTCCACCTCGTCCATTTTATGTTTTCAAACCAATTAAATTGAATATGCATATACTTTTTTAGGTAACCTTACTATCTCTCGAATAAAAGGGGATTTTTCTACAATATCCTCTAGCTGCCCCTCACTATAGACGTAAATACCACCTACATATGAACTGTACGCCTTTTTCTCAGTTATTATTGCTAAATTATTATTCTCCCTCTTAAAATCACCCTCCAGCCCTTTTTGAAATGATAAACTTTTAGCACCTGAAAAATAAAGCTGAATTAACGCCACTAATTGTTTGTCCTCTGATTTTGCCAAGCACTGAATTTCATGTGAAATCATTACATCTTGTAACGGAAGAAAGTCCTCTACTAATAAATCTTCTTTATGAAAGAAATTTTGTAATTCAGGAGTATAGAACTTAAGATTTTTCTCCATTACCTTTCGAAAAATGGATTGCAACAATAAATCTTTTCCTATTACAAACGGATGACCAAAGCCATTATTATAAAGTCCTTCTTTCATTTTCATTAGTTGTTCGATCAAAGGGATTCCCGATTCTTCAATGACAAGTTTACCGTTTATAAAACGCATACTAGCTATCAGTTCTTCTATCTGTAATCCACCTATCTCAAGCGATGAATAATATAAATCCCTATTCCAAAAATCTAATTGATCCATTCCTAATGAATTAAACAAGAGCTCATCTATAATTGGAAAAACTCCATCTTCTGTTAAAGCTTTCGTTACATCATCTAATAATCCGGCGGTCTGATTTAAAATCGTTCGTATTTCTTCATCCTCTTGAATGATTCGTATAGTCCACTCACCATGATCTTCACCTGATATTTGTTGAAAACAATGCGAATATGGGCCATGGCCGACATCGTGTAGGAGTGCTACAACAGATAATAATTCCCTCTCATATTCTGATAAATGAATATCACCAATATCCGTAAGATGTTCTATCACTTTATTTACAAGTACATATACACCTATTGAATGTTCTTTCCTCGTATGTACTGCGTTTTCGTATAAATAATATGTATGTCCCTGCTGTTTAATATAAGCCAACCTTTGAAATGCTTTTGTATCTATCAATCGAAGGATATGTCTATCACAAATAGTAATTGTTCCATAAATCGGATCATTAAATTGCATGTATTCTCCTCCTGTTTTTATAAATTAAAAACCCATATAATTATACTTAATCTTCAGTTTACTTTCATTAATATATGAGAAATTTTTAATAAACTTTTCATTATCTCTTCATGAAAATTGAACTTATATGCTTTACTATAAATACTTATAAAGGACATAAAAGAATTGAAATAGCAATCCCCTATATAAATAAGGTATAATCTACATATAGTGAACCTTTTACATTGTTAAATAAAGGGGCATATATTCAAAAATACATAAACTAGAAGGTGCAACAATGGTAAGTAGTTTTATTCATTCAGTATTAACGTTTTTTGAAGGATTAGGTTATTGGGGCATTATGCTTGGACTTATGATTGAGATTATCCCAAGTGAGATTGTCCTTGCTTATGCGGGGTACTTAGTATTCAATGGTAGTATCTCATTTTTAGGCGCAGTTGTATTTGGTACGATTGGCGGTGTTATTGCTCAAATCTTTATTTATTGGATTGGACGATACGGTGGACGCCCTATTTTAGAACGTTACGGAAAATATATTTTTATTCATAAAAAACAAATAGACGCTGCTGAAGATTGGTTTAATCGTTACGGGACTGGCGTGATTTTCACAGCGCGCTTCATTCCAGTAGTACGTCATGCGATTTCAATTCCTGCTGGTATTACAAAAATGTCATTCCTACGTTTCACTACGTTAACAGCACTCGCAATCATCCCTTGGTCTATCATTTTCATTTATTTAGGTGAAAAACTAGGTGAGAATTGGGAGAATATTAATGATATTGCTGGACCATATGTGAAATCATTCGCAATTGGTGGCGTCATACTTATTGTTTTATACTTCGTTATAAAAAAATGGACAAAAAAGCGTAAAAATCTTGCGTAAAAATATAAATAAAAACCGCTATACATTTATTACGAATGTTAGCGGTTTTTATTATAGGCTTGATTTTGTATTAGAAATTGCATTATTTCTTCTTTGTGCTTTAAGTCATGTTGAATGAGTGATGAAAAGTAATGATTTAATTTCACTTTTTTAGTGCCAAATTGGTAGTCATTATAAAAATATTGGGTGGGAATTCGCCCAATTCCATCCACTAACTGTTTACGAGTAACACTAAATTGATTTAATAGTTCTTCTTTTGAAATACCAGATCTTGCATATTTAATTGCTCCCTTATTCATACCCTCAACATCTATTGGAACATTTGGTACAGATTGTCTCCTTATAAAATATGGAACTCTATCCTGTATTAAAAACACATCCCAAACGATAAAATGTGAAATCACATCCGCAATTGCCCATGAACCTTCTCTTAATGCCTGAAACCATATATCATCAGGTACTCGCTGTAATATTTGACACCATTCTATTACATGTAATTTTTCTTCCAAAATATTCTCTTTCCTCATTATTTCTTCCTTTCTCGCACTTATAATTCATTCATCTTAATATCTTCTAGAAATTGTATAAAAAGCCTTCATAATTATGTGGATAAGCTACAATTCACTCATTCATTTCGTATATTATCTCAAAAAGGAGTGATTCCCCTATGCATTGGCAACAAAAAATACAATACTTAATCGGACGCCCTATCGGTATTTCCTTCATTAATGGCCAAGGAACCTCTGGTGTATTATGTTCAGCACATGATGGTCAATTGTATGTATATGAATACCTTTATCAAGCGCAGTTCGCAATGAAACATTATGATTTTAGACAAATTCAAGATATACATGCCTTTCCGAATTGCCCACATCAAAATCCTCTATACTAAAAAAAGGAACAGCTTATAGCCGTTCCTTTTTCTCCACACTTATTTTTCAGAATAAAAGTTTTGCACTGCTTCATCAAAGTAAATCCAGCCTTTCCACCCTAAATGAATTGTATCTTTTAAGAAATACTTATCATATTCATGGCCAGAGAAATCGACTACTGGATACCCTGCTTTCTCAACTTGTTCCCGAACTTTTTTATAATATACTTCACGGCGTTCTTTAGGGAAGCCAGCATAATCATACCATGGTCCGTTTACAGGTACAGAAATAAAGAGCGGCTTGACATTTTTCTCTTTAAAAATATTTAAAACAATTTGTAAGTCATCATATTCTGGTGATTCTTCATACGATTCATTTGCTCTAAAATTTTTTAAACCTTTTAATTTTTTCTTTAAATTATGTTTATAGTAATACGGATTTTCAATTCCGAATGTGTTTGTAGTAGATTCCGCTTTCCCTTCTTCTTCCGCATGTTTACGTGCATCTACCCAAGAAATTGAACGTAATCCCACATTTGTTTTTTCTTTCATCGGCTCAATCTTAAATATAGAGTTAAATAAATCTCTATGATCTAAAATATTTCGATGCATATAAGCAAGTGGTTTAACTAAACCCGCTTTTATATTATGTTTCGTATCATTATATACAATACCTTCTAATGAGTTTTTTAATATATCATCTTCTTGAACAACTTTATAATCTAATAGTCGTTTCGCAATTTGCTTCTTCATTTCTACATTTATTTTATTATTAAAAATAAAATGATATGCTTGTTGTTTAGAGAAATTGTTCGTAAAATCCCCCTGTGAAACCCCAGTCTTTGTAAACCATTGTGGCGATAAAACAAAGACTACTTTTTTACCTTCTAACTCATCCATAGTAGACGTCATATTTAATATATGAGCTAAACTTTGTGTACCACCAATTCCGATTAAATATGGCGTAAAGCCTGCAGGATTCACTTTGAAGTAATTTGATGGATGATATGCATCCATTCGTAAAAATTCAGATGAACCATACATCGGTAAATACTGCGAATTCTCTAACATTTTTTGCTGTAAGAAAACGCTTTGTAGTTTTTCTTTTTGTAAGGAAGTTGCCGCATCTTCTACCTTCTTATCACTAATAAGTGATACTAAACTTTTCGATGGGATTAATATGATAATGAAAAAAAGCACACATGCTAAAATTATCGGACCAAAAGCATGCTTCATTTTCATCGTCTCTTCCTCTTTCTATTGCTATTAAATTGTAACCCTTGTTTTTGACACGCCATCATTTCTCTCCTTTTTCTCTATACATGTTCCATTCTATTTATCTATTATATACATGTATGTATTTCTATCTTTGTTCTATTAAGTCCTATACAAATAGCGCAAGAAAATGTTTCCATAGAAACATGTTAATTATACAAGATTCTACATAAATTTCACACTGGAAATTTAGCAATAATTTTATTATTAAGACATGAAAAAACATATAAAATGTCTATAATTCATCTGGAGCTATATTAAATTCAAAATAAGATAAGGTACGTCCACTATAATCAATATCATGAGTATATGTGAAACCTAACTTTCGTAAAAGATTTTTCGAATTGTCATTTGCTATTTTCACCCTAGCAATTATTCTTTTTACACCCATCGTCTCTTTTGCATATTGAATAGAAGCCCCTGCTGCTTCTGATGCATATCCATTTCCCCAATAGTCTGGATCAAGTAGATACATAATCTCTATTTCATCAGTTTCATCCACTTTTCTTAAACCACAATGTCCTAAAAGCTTTCCTGTTTCACTATTAAATAACAACCATACACCAAAATTATACTGTTCCCAATGTAATATAAGATTCCTGATATAATCATTTGCTTCTTCTTTTGACATTCCTCTTGATTTAGCAAGCCATTTGCCAACAGCTTCTTTCTTTAATATGTTATAAAATTGATCAACATATTCTATACTTGGTTTCCTCATGAACAATCTTTTTGTACATATTACTTCCTTTTCTTCAAACATAAACATCATTCCCATCCAAACGTTTTATATAGACTAGTAAATTATACCACGAACTATTTTTCTAACTTTAAATAAGAAAAACAGACTATCACACATGTGAAGTCTGTTTCTCCATACTTTTATTTTTGTACATCCGCCCATTTTAAACTTGTTGCCGGGCCGAATTGATGTACATATAAATCTTTCACATATGGCTTTTGTAAGTATGATAACCCGCGCTGGAATACCGGTGCTATTACTGCATCATCTAGCAGCATTTTTTCCGCATCTTGCATTGCTTTCCAACGAGTTTTTTCATCATTACCTAATTCTGTTTTAATCTTCTTAATTAACGCGTCATATTCCGGATTTGCATATTCTGTGTTGTTCACACTGCTTCCAGAAAGAAATACTTCTAAGTAAGTCATTGGATCTGGATAATCCGGTAACCAGCGTGATAGTGACATTTCATATTCTTTCTTCTTCTCTAACGCTAGTTTTTGCGTATGCGGTTGTAATTTTACATTTACCTTTAAGCCTGGTAAGTTTTTCTCTAGCTCTTCTTTAATGTATTCTCCTACTTTTTTGAAGTTTTCTAAGTCATAGTTTAATAACTCAAGTGTCACTTCTTTTGTACCTGTTTCTTGCTTTGCCTTTTCCCAATATTCTTTCGCCTGTTTTACATCCGTCTTATTAAACTCACCTGCCGTACTTCTAAAATCTTTTTTATCTGGACCTTTTAAAAATCCTTTTGGTACGTAATAGTTCGCCGCAACTGAACCATCATTTAAAAACGAAGTTGCAAGTCCTTTCTTATCAAACACTGTACTAAGCGCAAGACGTGCATTTTTATTTTTAAGAATCGGTACATTTTCATTGAATCGGAAGAAATACATAACCGGATCAGTATATTGTTTAAGCTCTTTATTATTTTTATATTTATCGACGAATTCTGTAGAAATGACAGCTCTATCAACCTTATCTGTTTCATATAAATTTACCGTAGTTGAAATTTCTTTAACAATTTGATAGTTTACTTCATCTAGCTTCACTTCTTTTTTATCCCAATACTTATCGTTTTTCTTCATTGTAAAGCTTGCTTCATGCTTCCACTCCGATAATGTAAATGGCCCGTTATATACCGCTTTATTTGCTTCTAATCCGTATTTATCACCTTGTTCTTTCGCATATTTTTCGTTAATCGGATAGAAAGATGGTAAAATTAGTAATTTCGTAAAATACGGTACAGGATGTTCTAGTTCTACAACGAATGTTTTATCATCCTTCGCTTTCACTCCTAATTCCTCTAACCCTAGTTGTTTCTTATTTATTTTCTCTGCATTTTTCACATCGTACGCAATGTATGCATATTGAGAAGCTGTATCCGGATTAATAAGCTGCTTCCAAGCGTATACGTAATCTTGTGCTGTTACTGGGTCTCCGTTAGACCATTTCGCATCACGCAAGTGGAATGTATATGTTTTCCCATCTTGACTCACTTCATATTTTTGTGCTCCAGCTTCAATCACTTCATCATTTTTCGATAAGCGAAATAATCCTTCCATTACATTATTTAAAACGTTAAACGATACCGCATCTGTTACTTTCCCTGAATTTAAAGACGGAATTTCACCTGTTTCTAGTAACTGTAATACTTTTTTCTCATCTTTTGGCTTTGTCGTTGTTTTGTCTTTTGCGCAACCAACTAAAAATGAAGAAGCTAATAAAGTACTAACTAATGAGTAACGAATAACTTTTTTCATTTGAAAACCCCCTCTACTTTTTAAGGTAAGTAACGTCGAGCACCAGCGTATTCTTCTATATATCCTGGTGTATTTAGCGGTATAATCTCTACCGATCTTTCAGCTCTCGGTGAGTGAATCATATTTCCATCACCAATATACATAGCAACATGGTGAACACTACCTTTCCCTTGATCATGTGCAAAGAAGATTAAATCTCCTTTTTGCAAATTCTCTTTATCAACCGCAACTCCATTTCTCGATTGCGGACCTGAATCCCTCGGAATTGTAATACCGTGTGATTTATATATCGTATGTGTAAATCCAGAGCAATCAAATCCAAAGCCACTTGTACCAGCCCATATATAAGGTAATCCTAAAAACATTTTTCCTGTGTTTATTAAATCATCGGCCGCCGGAGTTGGAATATCATTTTGCGAACGGTAAACCGTGCCATCATTTTTTCGTAGCCAAGCTTTCTGTCCATTTGGTAACAACACGCGATATGAAATTGTATCTTCACTTAGTAGCGGCAGTCGCGTATTATAGCTCACTTCAAGTGATTTATGTTTTTCAGAAGGATTTATATATAAAATGGCTGTGGGTCTTGTTACTAATACGAAAGATTCATTTGTTTTATCAGCAAATTCTTGATTATATGTTAACTGTTTTTCGGGCATCCATCCTGGGTAGCCCTCTTCATTTCGAGGTGTCGGCTGACCATGGACTAGCACTTTCACCCAATCTCCTTTTTTATCCACAACTGTTACTTCTTGACCTAATAGCGCTTGTGTTTCTAATTTATTTGCATTTGTTAACCAAAGTTTCTCATCAAGCGTCATTGATTTCGTCCACTTCCACAAATCAACTGGATTTGTAGCACTCGGTGCGTCAATTGGCCGTAATGAATCAGGTGCAGTCCAAAGTGTTGCGGCAGATACATCGATAAACGCCTTACTATCTTTCTTCTCTTCAGCATGTGCTGATGTAAACGATGAAAATATAAATAAAGTTGTTAAAAATGCAGTTCCTACTTTTTTCATACATATCCCCCTTAAAAGATAGTTTACTAGTCTTTTCTCCTAAGATTTACTATTCACTGTTGATTGAAGGTTTACCTTTGACCCAGAATAAGTCATTCCTTCTGGTTCTTCCATTAACCAAAGCGGTGCATCGAGATCGAAGTAATGAATATTAGGATGAGCAGCTGCTAAATGGGCTACAGCACTAACAGAAAGTGAGGATTCCATCATACTTCCAACCATGCATTTTACACCAGCTGTTTCAGCGATATCGGCAATACGCCACGCTTCACGTATACCACCACATTTCATTAATTTAATATTAATTAAGTCTGCATATCCTCCTTGAACGATTTTCAATGCATCACTTGCTGAAAATATACTTTCATCTGCCATAATGGGCGTTTGTACATGATCTTTGACGTACTTTAACCCATCCCAATCTTTCGCATGCACAGGTTGTTCAATAAATTCAATATTTAAATTGCGATTTTCCATCTCTTTAATGATCGTAACTGCTTCTTTTGGATTCCACCCTTGATTTGCATCTAATCGTAACGTCGTATTTTTTGGTACGCTATTTCGAATCGCTTCAATACGTTCTAAATCTAAAGGAGCAGATTTCCCCACTTTAATTTTTAAAGTTTGAAATCCTTTTTCTACATGTTGCTTTGCCTCTTTCGCCATAATAAAAGGCTCATCTACACTAACGGTAATATCTGTATAAATTTCTTTCTTCCCACCTAATAAAGCATAAAGTGGGACATTTTGATATTGGCAATACACATCATATAAAGCGATATCTACCGCCGCTTTTGCACTTGAATTTCCAATACAACTCATTTGAATGTGCTGTAGTAACTGCTGAAATTGAATAATATCTTGACCGATTAAACAGGAACGCATTGACCCTAAAATGGCTTCTTCAATCCCACTTGCGAAATCACCTGTAATAACTGGTGTTGCGGCTGCAGCACCCTTACCAACAATCCCTTCATCTGTATGAATATATACATCTATACTTTCTATTTCGGTTACGGTACGAAGCGCTGTTTTAAACGGTGTGTGAAGTTTTACATGTCTACGATTTACTTTTAAATCTGTAATTTTCATATTATTCATCCTTTCGTTGTCTAACAAAGTGGAACCTTAATTCCTAATTTTTGGAGCAATAAATCTCCCCTTTCACTTATTTTCCACGTAGAAGGTTAATGTGAAATAAAAAAATCCAGCCATAAGAAGATTCTTACGGCTGGATTTTGTCTAGGAATGGGTAGACAAAGCAGCGATTTGATTATATTTTTTCTGCGCATCTTTTAACGCTACAAGTAGTGCTTTTTGAGATGAACCGAAATAACGATCTTTTATTTCCATTACTAACGTTGGATCATTAATATTTTTATGTAGAAACAAATATTTAACAAATTGAGATGTTAATGCAATTGTCGCTGAGCAATCTGCATCTACAATTTCCCCAGTTTCCTTAACAAGCACAAACGCTACAAAATAGCTTTTAAACTTTTCAGTAATGGGATTATTTTGAGGTGCTTTCGCATCCCCTACGACATAAATTGTATTTGAAGCATACACAGCTATCTTCCTTTCTAATACGGGATAACGGTTTTCTTAATAGTCGTATGAGTGATTAACTCAACGTTGATTAAAAAATGTATCCGCTTACCTTGTATTATAATACAATTGACAGAATTTTAACAACATTTATTTTCGTATATATTCCATAAGTATAAAAACAGCTCAAACTCTTCATTTTTACAATATGTAATTGATTCTTGTACCATGCTATTCATACATAAAAAAACAGTTAGCTATCGCTAACTGCTCAATTACACTACTTCGGCAACACAAATATAGTTTCATTTGACTTAGAAAATTGATATTCTTTTCTCGCAAACTTCAAAATTTCTTCCTCATCGTCTGTTAAATTTTCTATATTTGTCCTTAAAGACGCCTCATTTTTCTTTAAAGAAATCAATTGTTTTTTTTGATTCGTTATTGTATCTTTTTTTTCTACGATTATTTCTTGTTGTTTCGTTAAAATAAATTGAACGTACAAAGTAGCCGCCGCAATAAATATAAACATGAATATAAATCGCCTTAGTTTTTTCTTATTAACTGCTCGATTCTCATTAAACTGTGATAGTTCTTCTTGTATATTAGGAACATTTATTCGCTTGAGTTTCCTCATTATGAAATCCCCCTAACACATATATTTTCACTACCCTCGGCATGATCTCTTACTAACTTTAATTCTATTCTTATAAAATAAGCTCCTTCACAAAAATATCTCACAAATTAACCAATTAAAGATAGCATTCGACGACATTTCCATATTTACATTGAATTTTTTTATGTATGCTGCCATAAAATAGTAGTTTCTGTTATTCTTTTTCTACTATTGTAGAAGAGTTTTTTTCAGACAAAATATCTCCTTGTAATAACATGCTTACAAGGAGAAAAAAGATAAAGTGAAACTTTAATCCGTGGGGGGGCTTCATCCCCACGGATTATTAGTTGAACCAATCGGGCTTTTATGGGCAGTTGATCCCTCACCTAACTTCTTTACTTTCTCTTAATTTTGAGTTGAGGTTCTTACTGCCCATTAATGCGGGATAAATTGTCGTATATTCGATATAACTGGAATTACTGGTTTAGAACTAAGATTTTGAGCATACATCACCTGTTAAGAAACTTAGTTAAATAAAAAAAGCCCAAACTGGGCTTTTTTATTTTACAAATCAATATCATATTCCATGCTTTTTGCCGTATCCTCAGCAATCTCCACACCTAACAAATTTTTCACAATATGAAATGACATGTTAATACCAGCTGAAATACCTGCAGATGTAATAATGTGCCCTTCATCTACAAATTTCACATTCTCCATTACTTCTACATTCGGAAAATCTTTTTTGAGCGTTTGAATACTAGCCCAATGCGTTGTTGCTTTTAAGCCATCCAGTAGACCGGCTTTCGCAAGTAATAATGCACCCGTACAAACTGAAGTCATTAGTTTTACTTCTGTCATTTGCTGACGAACCCAATTTATTATAGTATCATTTTTCACTTCGTTTTCCCGAGCACCTTTACCACCTGGAATGATTAGAATATCAACTGTTGGTAAATCCTCAATACTATAATCCGGCTTTACCTTTAATCCGTTTCTTGCTGTAATCATTTCTCCATTTTGGCTTACTGTATAAACAGTAAATGGTTTTTCTTTATCCACTTCGGTTACAGAAAAAACTTCAAATGGTCCTGCAAAATCTAACACTTCTACATCATTAAATAAAAATATGCCTACACTCCATTTATTTATCATACGTTCACTTCCTGTTTTAAATGGTGTAAAAGGTGATCATACCCTTTTTCTAAAGCAATATCATACGCTGTTTTTCCATCATTTTTCTTAATCGCTTTATTAGCTCCATTTTCAAGAAGTAACATAACTATTTCTTCACTTCCTAATAATGCTGCTTCATGTAACCCTGTCCAACCACCACTTTGTATAGCATTTACATCTGATCCTTTTTCAATTAAGAAAGCAACAAGCTCACTTTGTTTATTCGCGATTGCCGCTTGCAAAGATATATTTTCATTTTCGTTTTTTGCTCTACTATGTATATCTGCTCCACTTTCTAAAAGAAAACTTGCTATCTCTTTTTGTCCAAAATAAGCCGATAAGTGAAGTAGAGTCCAGCCATCGTCATTAAATTCGTTAACAGCATTTGGATTCGTCTTTATAAATTCCACCACTTCTGCCTTATTGTCACTCATAACAGCTTGTACTATTGATTGTAAAATCCCCATAATAATCTCCCATCTTTCAAATATTTAAGCATACTCTTCTATATGTTCTATTGATTAATATATTTTCCTGTCAACACGTTAGTTTACATAATAATATTATCTATCTTTTGTTTTAAAATAGTAAGGACTATGATTTAATTTCAATATACCAAATAATATTATTCCAATAAAAAAAACAATCCATTTTTAAAATGAATTGTTTTTTTATTTCTTTTTTGTGCAGTTTATTCTATTTTTCTATTTTCAATAACAACAAAATTATCATTAACAAAAATGAAATTCAAATATTTAAGTACGAATTACGGTGAGTTTTTCATTTGAAAACTAAAATTTCATTTATCCTTGCATTTGAAAAACGCGAATGTGAAACCTCTAAAATCAACAGTCTTATCATACCAATCTATAACAATTCTGTCTTCTTCCCTTACCTGTTTCCTTTAACACATACGATTTTAATACGAGCGACGTTAATGAATCCGTTAATGTTTTATATGATAAATTAGATAATGCTAATAGATCGTTCGTATATAACATTCTATGCTTCTCTAATAATAATAGTACTAATCGTTCAGACGGTTTTAATGCCTCATCACTTTCTAGTATAAAGTCGATATTTTTCATTTCTCTAATTACTACTCCTTATATAAAAAAATACTTACATAGCGAATTTAATATAAAAATAATACACAACAAAATTTGAAGTATATTAAAATAACATCATTTTAAAACACTATTATACTATAACATAGAAAAAGCATTTCCCGAAATAGGAAATGCTTTTTCTATGTTACTTATAGGTTTCTTCCAAACTAACATTTAAAAACGTTTAGTCATTCATGCGCTTTACATGAATGACTAAACGTTTTCCAATTTCTTCTCAATTAACTCCTTAAATATTTCTTGCAATATGCGGCTTACTGTAATGACTTGTACCACCACCGCCTACTACTACTTTACCGCCTTTTTCGAAAATTAATAATTTACTTGAACCATCTGCAAGAAGTACTGTTACTTCGGCATTGTTACTTGTTGCTACATAAATTACATAGCCACTTTTTGATATACATGTTTCCCAATTTACATCAAATTCTGATCTTACTACACGATTGGAATACACTTGATTTTCAATTCTGTCTTGTTCTACGTTTTCCAAATTTATCACCTACTTCTCTAAAATATCATTTATAGAAAAATAACAGTTCCATTTAAAATAGTGACTGCCTTTAATATAAGTAGCATATGTAATTAGTAGAAGGATGCTTGGACAATGAAAACGTAATAATATGTAAGTCATACACAATTGAAACAAGGCAATCTATATTGTATTGATTGCCTTGTTTTCATTGATAGTTCTTTATTTTTCGCTTCGTACTGCTTCAAAAGTAAACATTTGGTTTGCATTTGACGGTTCTTTTTCATAAACATAGTCAGCAGAGCAGGTAATATTAGAGAAACCTATACTTTCTAACAGAAGTTTAAACTCTTCTATTCCATACCAGCGTATCGCAAAGCGTTGTAGTTCTGTTTGTACTAACTGTCCTTTACTCCATTTTTCATATTTTAAATATGATAGAGTAACTTGGTTCAGCCAATCTATTTCAATTGATTTATTTTCTAATGTAATTCCATCTCCGCTCGGCAAAGAAAAAGTCGATGTATGAATTTCCCCAGTCTTCCAGTCATGCGGAAGCATAATATCTACGATTAATCGCCCGCCTGGATTAAGATGTTCATAAAAACATTTCAATGCGTTTATCGAATCCGTATGATTTTCAATTAAACAAAAAGATCCAGTAGGAATGATAATTGCCTCGTATTTATGTGGCAATGAAAATTGTTGTAAGCTTCCTTCATATAAATTAGGATGTAAGTTTCTCTCTTTACATCGCACGCGGCACGATTCTAGCATTTCAGGTGAATAGTCTATCCCATCTACTTTAAATCCAGCCTCTAGAAGTGGGATAATGACACGCCCTGACCCAACCGCTGCTTCGAGAATTCTTCCTCTACAATTTTTTAAACGTTCTTTGTAATACTCAATATCACCATTTAAAGAATAGCCGACAGGCTTTGTGTAATCATAAAGTTCCGTACAAAGTGTACCATAAAAACTAAACATTTATTTTCTCCTCCGTTTTTTACGTACGGAAGATTTTTATTCAACTAATCTTCCTGTACCTTTATTTTTAATAAAAATTCGAAAGAGCTGACTGTCATAATATATCACTCGCTTCCCATAAAATATAATTATATTTTATAATATTTCATTAAAAATTAACATATGAAAATTCAGACTTTTACCGAAAGGAGAATGTGATGAATTCATTAATTGGATTTATTTTTCTTCTTATATCTTTTAATACACTCGTTTTCTTAATAGCAAAGCAGTATAAAGTGAAACTTTAATCAGTGGGGGTTTTGTTCATCCCCACTGATTATTAGTTGAACCAATCGGACGTTTACGGACAGTTGATCTCCCACCTAACTTCTTTGCTCCAACTGAATTTTGAGGCGGGAGTTTTACTGTCCGTTAACGCGGGATAAACGAATATGGAAAATAGCTAGTGGCATTTTCATACTTTCTTCTCCCGTTGTTTTCTTTGCCACTTTGTACGTTATTGGTGAAAAAGTAGGAGATGGATTCGCTGGAGGCTTTGCTGGCCTTACCTTTAGTGGTCTATTAATTATGAATGCCATTTTTTTATTTATTATAAGCATTTTTGTATCTTCCAATAGAAAATCATAATAAACTCCCCTTTTCAAAATATAAAGAGCTTACTTTGCAGTAAGCTCTTTATTCATAATTATTTATTTTACAATCGGCAATGTTACTTCACTTAATTTTACTGTAAAGTTCGTGCCCGCTTTCGGCCTAATTGTATAATCATAATCACTAGCAATTAAAACGACCCCAATTTGATGCCCCGCTTTAAATATATAATCATCTGGCTGCATGTCCCATGTAAATGTATAATCTTTACCTGGTTTAAGTGCTGTTGAATCTTTTATACTATTTAAGTTTTGTGGGTCCATCCAGCCTCTCGTTACGATTTCCGGCTTCGTTCCTCCGTAATCAACAAGTAAAGCAGTTAAATTTGATACAGGACGATCAATATTTCCTGTAATTGAAATCTTTGGTGTACCGCTTATACGTGTATCTTTTTGCAGTACAGGCATTGTATACACTAAACGATTGGCTACTTCGAGTTCTGGGTTTGCTATTAATTGATTTGATTTCATTTTTGCATCATCTACGAATGAGAAAACTTTATTTGCAGAGCCCATACTTAATGGCAAATTAACTGCTTTGTTACTTAAATACATACGAACTTTGGATGGCACCGCTGATGGATCCGGCCAGTTTTTTAATTTTTCCCACGTTTTATTTTCACGTTGCACATCAACCATTGGTTCATTCATAATTCCATTTTCAATTCCATACAACCAATAATCGAGCCATTTATTTTGTGTTCTTTGCCAGTCATTCGTTGATGTTCCACCATGTCCACCTTGATGTAACCACATTTTACGAGGAACATTATTTTCTCCAAGTGCATCCCACCATTGCGCGAACTGCTTCGTCTTTACATTCCAATCATTTAAACCATGAACAAGAAATACGCTTGCTTTTACATTTTTAGCATCTTTTACATAATTACGTTTATCCCAAAAATTATTATAATTACCAGTTTTCCGGTCTTGTCCAGCTGTTAGCTCTTTTATTACTTGTCCGCAAACTTCAGGATTTTCTCTTGTTAGTACTGCTTCTGCCATATTATCTGTATCTTCTCCTTGGTATCCACCTGGCGCAATGACTGCACCGTTTGCACGATAATAATCATACCAACTACTTATCGCTGCGATTGGTATAATTGTTTTTAAACCTTCAACGCCAGTCGTCGCAACTGCATTCGGTAACGTACCATTATAAGAAACACCTGTCATACCTACATTTCCTGTAGACCAATCAGCCTTAACTTCCTCACCATTTTCTGTATATGCTTTCGCACGTCCATTCACCCAATCAATAACAGATTTCGTCCCTAATATTTCTTGTTCGTCTCCAGTAGTCGGACATCCCTCTGATTTTCCAGTTCCAATACTTTCACCTAAAATAACTGCATAACCTCTTGGTACATAATAATTTCCGTATGAACCGAGATTAACAGCTCCATACGGTTTGCCTTCATACGCATACAATTCTTCATCTACATTATATACAGGAACATCTTTTAAACCCGCTCGATATGGGCTCATTTCATATATAACGGGAACTTTCACATTAGGATCTGTTTTGGGGCGCATAACTTTTACTGACACTCTGTCTTTTTTACCATCTCGATCACTATCAACTTCCGTCTCTACAAATAGATTTTCGATGATTGCTTCATCAAGCGAGTAAATCGGTTTTGTCATCCCGTTTTCTAATTCGATCTTCGTATTGGATTGTAACCCTTCAGAAACTTTCCCATTTAACTTCACATCATTCTCTTTTATGTAGTTTGTTTCTTTATTGTCTGCATACACAGTCATACTAGAAACTCCCGATGTAACTGATAAAGATAAGATTGTTGATAATGTAATTGCTATTTTCTTTTTCCCCATATTCTTTCCTCCCCATATATGTCTCCTTTTACTATACAATAAAATTACTGAAAATTCAGTTTATATTTTGTGCAACCACTTGAGAAATTTGTAGCTCACTCTTTCAAGATTATATATTCTGACTTACTACCATTAGAAACATCGCCTAATAATAGACGATGTTTCTAATAGTATTGGATTAGTCTTTCTCCATATTTATATAAAATCGTATTTCTCCCCCTATATTAGAAACTCCATAGTCAAAGCCATGTCTTTCTAATATGCTTTTCACAATCGCTAAGCCTAGTCCTGTGCCGGAATGTTCTTTACTACGAGAAGATTCTAAGACATAAAAAGGTTCCCAAATTTTATCGATATCTTTTATATGTTCTACATTCATACCATTTTGGATTTGAAAATATACACTGTCATTTCGTTCTTCTAAAGTAATTTTTATATGTTGATTTACTGTATATTTTATCGCATTAGATATTAAATTTTGAAACACCATTTTCATTTTATTTATATCTGCATAAATAATTGCATCGCCAACATTATAGTTCACATGCAAATCAATTTCTTTCGATTCCAGTTCAATCTTATGCTTATCTAATATACTTTCGACTAGTGATACGATAGGAAATTTTTCTTTTTGTAAAACATCTCTCTCTAGTTTAGAAAATCGTAATAACTCTTCAATTAAGTTCGAAATGTGATCCGTTTGTTTAATAATAGTATCTATGTATGTACCATCATCTAAACCATCTTTTATTCCCATAGAATATGCTTTAACTAACGAGATTGGAGTTTTTAATTCATGCGTCACATCACCCATAAATCGTTTTAAATGTTCATTTCGATCTGTTAAATCTTCATGTGCCTCATGTAGTTTATCACTCATGACATTAATACTATTAGCTAATTCTCCTATTTCATCATTTGTTTTCACTTTCGCTCGTCCAAATTTCAAATTTGAAATATCTTCTGCCACGTCACTTAATTCTTTCAATGGTCTAGTGATTGTTGTTGAAAGTATCCATACAAGTACGATAATGAGAAAAATCGTAATGCCTAACATGTACAAATAAAATGAATTTAATGTTTTGATTACTTCATTAGAATGTGCGATCGAAACCCCTACTAAAATCAACATATCTTCTTTCGCAATGTATTTCACAAAAAAACTAGATTTCATCTTCTCTTGATCATATATTTTATTCGATTGCCCGAAGTTCTTTACTTTCATTATTTCTTCTTTAGTAATCCAAAGTTTATTAAGGGCGACTCTTTTCCTTGAAAGTTGCATTCGTAATTCATCATTAATATGATCTTCTGAGCCTTTTATGGATGTATACGCAATCGTAACATTTCCTTCATTCTCAATGCTAGTAATTGCTTCATCCAGTTGTTTACTCGTTATAGACTGTATTTGTGCTGTTATACCTTCTAAGCTTTCTCGCGTTTTGTAAATATTATATTTCGGTAAAAGATAGTTAATTAATAATAAAGAGATTGTAAAAATAAGGATAACAGTTAAAGAAATGCTGAGAAATAGCTTTTTTCCAAGTTTATTCACTCTGTTCCTCCAAACTATATCCTAGCCCCCGGTGCGTCTTTATAATATTTTCTCCTACTTTTTTACGTAATCTTCTTACATGTGTATCAACAGTTCTCTCTTCACCAAAATAATCAAATCCCCATACGATATCTAACAATTTTTTACGAGTTAAAATCATGCCTTTATGATTTAAAAAACACTTTATTAATTCTAGCTCTGTTTTTGTAATATCTAACTCTTTGTCATTTTTATAAACTTTATTTTTAGCGAAATCTATTTTCAAATCTTGAACTTGAATGACATCATCATGCTGTATTAGCTTTTTCGCTCTAGTTATTAATACACCTGGATGAAATGGTTTTTTTACGTATTCATCTGCCCCGCTTTGAAGCGCTGCTAATTCATCTTCGCTCTCACTTTTCGCCGTAAGCATTAATACTTTAACGCTTGAGTTCTTTTTTATTTCCTGACAAACAGTAATACCACTATGTTTCGGCATCATCCAATCTAAAATAGCTAAATCAATTTTCTCTTCATAAAATATTTGAAGTGCTTCCTCTCCATCTTTCGCTAATAAAACTTCGAAGCCTTCTTTCTCGAAATAAGCTTTTAAAATCCTTAACATATCTTGTTCATCATCTGCGATTAATACTCTCATACATTATCCTCCATTGCTTTTAAACAAAAACCAATTGTATTATACAACTTCTTTGTTACACCCATGTGACAGAAAAATATTTGAACCTTTTAAGGGTATAGTAAGAACGAGGTGTTATATTATGATAAAAAAAATCGGGGTCATTACTCTTCTCTGCTTCTTATTATCAACAAATGTGTTCGCAAATAGTAATCAACAAATTGAAGTATTTGATTGTCAAAAAGAAATGGTCGTTCAAAAACAATCTTTAGATCCAGCTATTCAAAAAGAAGCTGTTCAATATGCTAAATCCATTACTGGTCCATTCAAAAACTTAAACGTCGTTCCAAAAGATGGTCACATGATAAAAATCCCTTTATCTAAACCAGTTTCTATTACAAATCAATGGTTACATACAACAATTGATGAAGTACTTATTCTTCTCCCGCTTAATCAAAAGCCTTATATTATGCTTTACGATGATGAAAATAATCCGCATTTTTATTATGTGAAAGGTGATCCGAAGGGATTATTGAAAGAAATGAATGTTAAACATAATTGACTAGAAAAAAGAGACTTCATAAGCTTATTTTTCGAAGCTGAGGTCTCCTTTTTTACTAATATAATACTTTATAATGACTAGATCCTTTAAATAATTCCCCTTTCACAAATCCATTTGCAATATAAAACGCATCACCTTGTTTCGTATCTGTATGTAGAACAACCACTTTAAAATACTTTTCCGCATGAGATAATAGCTGCTTTAATAACAAGTTCCCTAGCCCTATACGACGGTAATCCTTTGAAATATAAAATCTTCTTAATCGACCAATCTTATTATTTTCTGAGTATGGGTCTTCATTTAACCCTCCTATTCCAATTAACTTTTCCCCTCGAAAAATGCCATATAAACATTCGCCAGTTTTATTAAATGTATTTGTTTTATTTTTATATTCACTTTTTAGCTTTATTAAGAAATTAAATCCTTCTTCTTTGCTTTCTTGAACAAGATAATCGTGCTCGTATTTTATTAACTCTTCAATTTGTTGAATATGTATACCTTTCAAATAAATTCCCCTTTAATATGAAAATACGTAATAATGCTCGAGAATCATTTATTCTGAGCATTTTTATGGTTGTTACTTTATTCAATTCGTAGTATACGTATTCTTCAATTCAGATGTAAATGAATAATATAATAGTCTAATTGCTATACGTCTAAAACTATTTGTACTCAAATATGATGAAATAAAGCCAATTTAATTAAATACATTTATAACATCTTTCAAATATTATATTAGTTTATATATTCGCCATTCTTCTCAAACAGACCCAAGATAAATTATACTTTGTTAATTGATATGTTTGTGTAACCACTGTTCAAATATCTTTAACTGTTCTGCAGTATGAAAATAATGTTCACCCGTCTCCATGATTTCTAATTCACAACGATGTTTTTTTCTAAAATCGTTAATAGTTTCAAATTCGCACAGTTCATCCTTGGCCCCGTACATAATATATGTATCCGTATCCCATGTATTAATAGGATGTTCTTTTACATAACATAAATAATCCCAATATAACTTTTGACCAATCGGTATCTCTATAGTCATTTCTTTTTGCAAAAATTCTGGTGTTACATTAAACCATCTCATCATATTTTCGATAATCCGTTCCATATTAACTACTGGTGATAAAAATAATGCCTTTTCTATCACATCATTTTGATAGGCTACAAGGCTAAAATAAGCTCCGATACTACATGCAAACACGCTTACTTCTTTCCAATGTTCTTTTGCGTAATTCATAATTATAGATAATTCACTAACACAAACCTGTACTTTGCAAAGTGTATTATCATTTGTTCTTTCTCCATGCTCAGGTAAATCAAAACTTAATACTTGATAGCCTTTTTGATTAGCTTCTTCAGCTAATATTTGAATAACTGCATCTTCCTTATTTGACATATTTCCATGTACTGCAATAAAAATTTTTTCACTCTTATCTCCCCATAAAACCGTAGGAATATTACTAATTTTAAAATTATCTTTAAGCATATTTTACTCCGTGGAATAAGACATATAGGAATTGACAAAACTGCACACTTTATAATCCTCTACTCATTTTTAAAACAAATCAAACTATTACTGATCTATCACAAATGAATTCTACTCCGTTAGTGATAGAAGGTTTTTTAAAAAATTATATAATTTTTTAAAATGACTTATTATTTCTGCACAATAGGCAACATCCCCTTCAACTCCAATAAATCATCTATTACTATATCTGCCTGAATAAGCTCATCTTCTTGTGCAAAATCAAAATTACATCCAATCGCAATGAAACCATTATCTTTCGCGGCGTTTATATCAGATAACCGGTCACCAACTACAGCTGCTTCTTTTATATCATATTTGTTCAAAATACTTTTTACTAAGTCGCTTTTATTAAGTGAATTTATTTGTTCAATACTAAATGTTTCAGTAACCCATTGGTCTAAATCATAATAAGATACGATTGCTTGTAAGTATTCAGTCAAACCATTACTAGCAATATAAATTGAACAATTATTTTCTTTTATAAATGTAAAAACTTCTTTTACATTCGGATATAAAGCACCTTTTCCGCTCTTAATGTTTTCAATTAGTCTTTCTAAAAAATATGCATCTGTTTGTTCTCTTACTTCAAGAGAATGGTTCGGTAATAAAGCTTCCCAAACTTTCGGTAACGGCACACCCATAATTTCACGGTACTTATCAATAGGTGTTACTGTATCCCATAACTGTAGTGATCTTAAATGATCAAATGTATCATCTAATGATAATTCTAATATTTTATCTGTTTGAAATAACGTTCCGTCCATATCAAAAATTAGTGCTTCTAACATGTCATTTTCTCCTTTTGCTCTATATGTTTTACTCAGTATGTTTTTCAGCATCTCAACTATAATTTCTGAACAATAATTTGCGGCTGTTTTTGCGAAATCATCATAGGAAATTTGAGCGGCATCGTCTGCACTGTCAGAAATACATCGTATAACGAGAAACGGTATATCATTTATGTAAGCAACATGTCCTATTGCTGCGCCTTCCATCTCTGTACAATGCGGTGCATATTCGTCTATTAATTTCGATTTTAGTTTTGAATCCTCAACAAAACATTCACCGCTGACGATTCTTCCTTCATGAATCTCCATATGTAAACTACTACTATTGCATGCTTTACGTGCTAACTCTATTAATTCCTTACTTGCGACAAATTCTTCTTGGAACGGGAATAAGTTTTTCATTTGAGTTTTACTTACATCATGGTGGGTAACATTCGTTGAAATAACGATATCACCAACTTTTACATCTCGGTGTAACCCTCCAGCAATACCCGTATTGATAATAGCATCTACATGAAATTTATGAATTAATGTTTGTGTACATGCGGCTGCATTTACTTTCCCTACACCAGAACGTGTAATAATTACTTCTGTTCCCATGAATTCGCCAATGTAAAAAGGCATTCCCGCAATCGTCTGTTCCTCTTGTATAGTTAGTTTTTCTAAAAGTAAGTCTATTTCTATTTGCATTGCTCCGATAATGCCGATTTTGTTCATGTATGTTGTCCCCTTTATTAATTAATCCCTTTAATTCTTTCAGACATAACCGAAAATATAAATCTTGGAAGTACAAGTTGTCTCTTTACTCTGTTCGGCTGTGAGAGTAACCTATACAGCCATTCAGTTCCAGTATCCCTCATGATTTTTGGTGCTCTTTTTACAGTACCAGATATTATATCAATCATGCCTCCGATACCAATAGATAGCGGAACGTTTAATGTTTGCATGTTTTCATAGATGAATTCTTCTTGTTTTGGTGAGCCTAGTCCTACTAGCAGTAAATGCGGCTTGAATTGTTTAATTTTTATTTTTACTTCTTCTATTTCTTCACCATTTATAAAACCATGTTGTCCTTTAAACTGTGCCCCTGGGAACTGCTCATTTAATTTTTTTAGCGCCTTTTTATTACTTTCTGGCGCAGCTCCAAAAAGAAAAACACGATATTCATTGTCATTACAATACTTTATTAACTCATGAGTAATATCTGCCCCAGTAACACGTTCTTTCAAAGTTCCTTTTAATATTTTCGAACCTATTATGACGCCAATCCCATCCGCTGTTATTAAATCTGCAGAAAGTAACATCTTTTTAAACTGTTTTGATTTAGCTGTGCTTTCCTTTGCAGACATAACAATTTCAGGATTTGCAGTTACTACAAATCTTGGTTTCTCTTGTTGTTCATGTAGCCAACCTTTTAGCAAACTTATAGCTTTTTCATATTCTAAATTTGAAAAAGGTATTCCCTTTATAAGTTGGTGATCCACTATACTCTCTCCTTACATAAGCCTCAAATATTCATCAATATCTTTAGAAATTTGTCTAAAAGCTTTATCCCAAAATGCATAGCTTGTTATATCTATTTCAAAATGTTGTTTCATAAGCTCTTCCACTGGAGCTTTTCCTGTTTCTCGTAAAAACTTTTTATATTTCGAATGAAAAGTACTTTTACTTTCTTGAGCTATTTCTAATAAACTAAAACTAGCTAAATACCCAAATGTGTATGGATAATTATAAAAAGGAACATCTGCTATATAAAACTGAACATATTTCATCCAAACAAATAGCTGATATTGTGATAATGCATTCTCGTATGCTTTTTCTTGCGCTACTATAGATAATTTCTCGATTTCATCAGCACTTAATGGACCTTCTTTACACTTTTCATAAAAATTCTTCTCAAATTCAAATGATGCTCGTATTGCCATTACATAATTAAAACAGTTCCTTATTTTCCAACTAAGCACTGACTTTTTCATATCTATACAATCTGTTGTTTGAATTAGATAGTTTAAGAGTACCGTTTCAAAGAAAATAGACGCTGATTCCGCTGTACTCATTGGCAAATAATCATCTAAAAAAGAAGTAGATTGTTCAAAGCTCATATTATAAAAATGCCAAGCATGTCCTAGTTCATGCGCAAGTACTCTTACACTATCAATACTTCCATCATAACGTATTGAAATTCGCGATTCTTTCTCACTGAAGAAAGGAGCGCAAAACCCGCCTGGTGCTTTATTATCTCTCGCCTCCGCATCTACCCATCCATTCTCTATTGCATTCCGTGCAAATTCTGCTAATTCTTTATCTATATTTTCAAACGCATCGTATATGTTTTGAACCGCTTCTGAAAAAGGGATATGAATCTCATTATTTTCCTTTACGGTCATAAGTTCATGCCATGTAATCGAAGCTTCTTCCTTCTTATACACGTTTACAATACTCGCTAATTTATCAAGGTTTTCTTCTGCCACATTCCACATTTGTAATAATCCATTTTCAGAAATGCCATTCGCATGTAAAGATTGAGTTAAAATATCTATGTCTTCTAATTCATTACTCTTTGTATTGCGTAATCTCCCTATTTGATTTAAGACAGTAGCGAAGATTTCTTTTTCCTTATGTAAGGCACCTGTTAATAACTCGAATACTTCTAATCTTTCCTTTTCATTATCGCTATTCATTGCAATATTATTTGCTTGGCCAAATGATAATTGCTTATTATCGTGCTCTATTTCTAATTTATTTCTTAATTGTATGTACATATTTTCCCATGCGTTAAGTTCATCTTTTATTAAACTATTATTAATATTATTGGAAATTTCACTTTGCTGTATTACTTGCTGCACTTCTCTTTTCAAATCTTTTACTGTCATAGTCAATACAGAAAGATCAGATGAAACACCTTCTTCAGCCGATCGGCAATACAAATAGTATTCTGCTTTTTCAATAGCGTGTATAAGCTTTGAAAGAATCCCTACATCTTTTGTCTCATAATATTGTTCTTTCAATTCCAATATTGGATTTAGAATATCCTCAACCGGATACAATCGATCTAAATTCCACCTAGCAATTTCATGCATTTTTATAGCCGCCTCCTATTTTTACAAATAGTTACAGAAATTTCTCCCCTCACAATTATAAACGAAATGAAAAAAATTTAATATCTTTAAATATTTAGATTTCTATACAAATATTCTTATTTATGCTCTTTGCTTACGCTACTAAAACGCACATAACATAAACAGATAAACGCTACGGCTACTGGAATCAGTATTACTCCTCCAATAAAAGGGTAAACAACTACACAACATGTAAAAGCTACTATAGAAAAAATTTCACCTAACTTATTCTTTATTAATTTCATCCCAGCCCCAGTACCGACTATATATGTAACAATTCCTAACGAATTCGGTATTAAAACAATTTTATCTATACTAATATGACAAACGAAACTTATTAATAAACCAATTATTGCAATGTAACCAACAACCTTTACTGCATTTGTTGGGGTTTCTCTTTTTTTATTTATATGCGCTAAATAACGCGGTGCAACTTCTTCTTTTCCTAGTGAATAACCTAAGCGCCCCATACTTGCGATAAATGCATTTGTCGTCCCTAAACAAATGATAAAAGCTACAAATCCAATTATCCATGCAAATTGGTCGCCTAATGCTTGCTTCATTACAAGCACAAGAGCTGTAGTATTATCAGCATTGATATGATAGGATTTCGTTCCAATTACTGATAATGCAATACCTATATATAAAACTCCAATAATTATAATCGCAAATCCCGTAGATAAAATAATATTTCTTTTTCTAGGTGATTTAAATTCAGGAGCTAAACTTGCAATAGCTTCCCAGCCGAAAAAAGACCAGAAAATTAATAATGATGCCTCTAAAATTGGATTTATTTCATGCATAGAAATATGTACATTTATATTTTTCATTTCAATATAAGGTAGTGAGCTAATAATTGTTATTAGCAAAATAAAGAAAGTTAATACACCTATACATACTTGAAACAATCCACTCATTTTTAACCCATATAAATTGAAACCAATTGAAATACTTAAAATAATAAGCGCTATAACGTAAGAAAAATATGATGATAAATCAAACACTCTCACTATATACATTCCACCAGTCATTGAGACAATAATTTGTCCAACACTACCTGCAATAAAAAAACACCATCCTATAATGGCACCAATATTTTTACCGAAAGCTTTTTCTGCAAAAGTGGCAATTCCACCTACACTTGGGTACTCAATCGATAAAAATGCGAATGTGAATGCAAGTGGAATACTAAGTGATATCATAATAAGCCAAGAAACCATTGCATTCCCCTCTGCTACACTCGCTGTCATACCAGGTAATATAAGAATTCCTGATCCTAGAACCGCTCCGACGTATAAGGCTGTTCCCTTTTTAATAGAAATAGTTTCATCAAAATAATTAGACATTACAAACACCTCCATTTATATTTTAATTATAGAAAGTTATCAGTCTATTCAATATACAAAAGTGTATGTAATTTAACATAAGGTTTTATATTATGTATTTATTCAAGAAATTTACTTTCAATTTTGCAAAGGAGCATAATTCATGGATGAAATTGACAAGAAAATTACGTTATTACTACAAGAAGATGCCAGAATGACAATTACAGAAATGACTGAGCACTTACACCTCAGCCGCCCTAGTGTTACAGAAAGACTAAAGAGATTACAAGATACTGGAATAATCGAGAAATATACAGCTCGGATATCATTAGATGCAGTTGGAAAATCAATTCAAGCATTTTTAAGAATTGAAAATCTAAAGATTCCTTGTAAAAAATTTGAGGAGAAAATCTACGAAGAATATAAAATACTCGAATGTCATCGCGTAACAGGTGAAAGTAGCTATTACTTAAAAGTAGCAGTTCACTCTATGAAGGAATTAGAGGAATTAATTGATATCGTGATACCATTTGGAACAGTCAAAACTTCGATGATTTTATCTTCACCGATACCATATCGACCAATACTTATAGAATAGCAATGAAAAAGGTTATCCAAAAAGTATAAAATATACTACTCTTTTGGATAACCCCTTACAATTTATTTGAGTTTTTCACTAAACTTCCCTATAAATCCATTTTATTTTCAACTGATATTTTATAATATTTCGCAGATAATTTATAAGAGCGATTTTCATTATAAAAGTTACCTAGTTCATAGGATAGTTCAGCAACTAAGCGGTGTTGTTTTTTTTCTAATCCTGCTTCAATTGCTTTTTGTATATTTTTCTCATACTCATAATAATCTCCACGTATTTTGAATACTTTAGCTTTCAACCCATATAGTTGGACAAATGCAATCGGTACATCATAAATCGATAAAAAATGAAATGCTTCATTCATAACCTTATTAACATTCTTCCAATCTTTAAGTTCTATATAAATTTCCAGCATGTTACGTAACGCATATACTTTTTGATCTTTCTCTGATAAAAACTCACTTAATTCTAAAGTTTTTTCGTAGTATTTAATGGCATTCGTATAGTCTTTTAAACCTTGATAAATTTTACCGTAATCATATGAAATGATGGGTAAATACCTTGAATCACCATTAGTAGCCAAACTATTTTCTACTTGTTGTAAAATTTCAAGTGCCTTTTCATATAACTCATCCATAATATACAATATCGCAATCATTAAAAGTGTATTTATTACGTTTTTCTGCATACCATTTTTTCTGTATATGTTGTAAGCTTTTAAGGCATACAAACGACTAATATTTTTATCTTTATAAAGCTCCTTATATACATGACATAAATTATAGTATATATGACCGTGTTGTTCAGTTTCTTCTACGCCAAGTAAACTCTCAGCTTGTACATAAATATCATGCGCAGCACTGTAGTCTTGTTGATTATAAAAATATAAACCTCGAGCTTTTAAATAATAAATATAATCTTCAGGATCTTGCATTTCGACCTGACTTGGTATCATTTGCGAAGCTTGATCTATAAGCGATTTCGCATATAACACATTTTTTTGTCGGGCATGATAGTATATAAGTACACCATATACTTTTAGTAATAAAGGGATTGAATCCACTTCACGAACGTATAATTCTAACAAAGATAAGTCACCTTCTGTAATACTTTTATCTTTTTTATATTTATTACATATTTTTAAAATAGTAAGCTTTATCTCCTCGAAATTTCCATTTATAAGATAATCACTCTTAACTTCTAACTTCTTAGAAACCTTTTTTATAAAAGAAGATGACGGTTTTATTTTTCCACTTTCTATTCTACTTAAATATGTTATTGAACATATTCCTGATACGAGTTCCCCCTGTGTTAATCCTTTATGCATTCGAACATGGCGAATACGTTCCCCTATTTCCATCTTTCTACTCTCCCTGCTTAACCATTTCTTACTTTTCACTAAATAAGCCATTATGTATTGCTTAATCTTTCATATTAAGGAAATGTATAACTTCAAAAATGTAAAAAAATGTATCACACATTTTAATTTTACATTCATACAATGATTATTTCTAGATGCCTTGTTAAAATTAATCGTTAAAATTTAGGTTTTTCACCCATTTTTTTATGTGATTTTACTACTTGTTATTAACAAAAACAGAATCATATACTTGAATTACGATAAAACTAATGAAAAGGATTTAACTACATGTAAACTATCATTCTTCATTTAGATAGTTATAGTTCATTACATTTACCTAGTACATAGAAGATATTTATTGTAAACCGAAAAAATTAAATAAATTTAATAGACGAATTATTAATATCAAATCCTAGAAATTAGTTTATCAAATTATTCAATAAAAATGAAAGGATGATACAAATGTTTGTAAGAATTAAAGATGAATCTTCACGAAAAATAGTTAGATATGCTGGAGGCGCTGCTTTACTTTTAATATTGGCTTCTTTCATTTATCAGTGGAAAAATGACTTAGTAATTGATCAAACTGAAAGATTCGGCTTTGGACTAGCGATTATCATTTTCCTATCTACCTTCTTACCTTTTAAAGAGAAAGTGAATAAATAATTACATATAAATGAGATTAAAAAAGGATTGATCAAAAGATCAATCCTTTACTCTACTTCATTTAAGAAAAATAACGTTATAACGCCAGGTCCTGTATGTGCTCCGATTGCTGCACCAATTGTATTTATGATAAATACTTCACAGCCAAATCTTTCTGTAATTAATGCTTTTAACGCTTCAGCTGTTTCTAAGTCATCACCGTGAGTCATAGCGATTGTTTGACCTTTAAGGCCTTTTCCGCGCTCTTCCATAATATCAACAATACGGCTTAATACTTTCTTTTTCCCTCGTACCTTTTCAAGTGGTACAAGTTTTCCTTCTTCCACATTTAAGATCGGCTTAATATTTAGTAAACCACCGATAAAACCAGCTACTTTACTTAAACGTCCACCTTTTACAAGGTACTGTAAATCAGCTACAGTAAAGATGTGCTCCATATGGTTCATTAGAAAATCAACACGTTTTAAAATATCTTCTTTTGATGCGCCTTCTTTCGCCATTTTAGCAGCTTCTAATACGACAAGCCCTTGGCCAAGCGAAGCACATTTCGTATCAATAATTTCTAAATCTAAATCAGCATATGTTTCTTTCACTTCTTCTTTAATAACAATTGACGATTGATATGTACCGGACAGTTCAGATGAAAAAGCTAAATATATACAAGGATTACCTTCTTTTGCATAAGAAACAAATTTTTCTTGGAAAGTTTCAAGTGAAGGCAATGACGTTCTATAAACAGCGCCTTCTCTCATGTTTTGCAATAATGTAACTGACTCTAATGTAACTCCATCTAAATACTCTGTTTCTGCTTCATCATAAACACGGAGTGGAATTAAATCAATATCATATGCTTGCAGCAATTCTACCGGTAAATCCGCCGCACTATCCGTAATGATTTTAACACCCATTTTTAAACCTCTATTCTGTTATAAATATAAAAAATATAAAATAAAAATAGTACTTTTAAATTATATACGTAAAACTTAAATGAAGAAAGGAAAACACTTTATATTGTATGCACTATTCTTCAAAACTTGAACTGTTAATGAAAATGATTCTATTTTAAACACCTTTTTCTTATTATTTTTCTATAACACGAGTAATTTTATAAGTATTTTGTATCATTATATTTTAATTCTTTATCTTAATATAATCTTTTCAAATTTATACTGTTTAAAATTTAAAAGCCAAATCCAATAAAGGAAATGGCTTTTAAATTTTCATAAAATAACCGAAATTTATTTTCCATCACATTATTTGTTTACATTCATGCTTTGGTGATATTGAATATTAGTCCAGTTATGATGAATATTTATAGCCTGTACTATAATTAAAACAGTGAATATTTACCTGTAAGATGCACTATATCTAAAAAAGGTTAAACATTTTATAAAATATTTAATTTTACTAGTAAAGCCAATAAAATTTGGAGAAGAATTTGAACATTTACTGCTATGTCTGTATCCGTAGTCGTAACCGTAACATTTCTAGAATTTCTAATAACAGTTTCTTGTTTATTAACTTGTTTAATAGATGATTTTTGAAACAATTCTTGTGCTACACGGTCAGCTTTTTCACTATCTGCTATAGATATACTTATTATAACCACGATAGCTGCTTGTAATGCTGCTTGAATAGATAACGCAGCTTTTGTATCTGTAGTAGTAACTTCTACATCTGCTGAATCAACAATTGTAATAGATTCTTCAGAAATTTGGTAAATTTTACTTTCTTGCGCAGCTGCTTCTGAAACGCTAGCATTTTTAAAAGATGGATGAGGATTTGAGGAATCTAATGCACTCCACTTTTTATTTTCATCTGAATGACATGTTTTTCTCATACGTTCACCCCCTTTCAATCTAAATAATTATTAACTTGTGATTGTATTTCAGAAACAATGCTTTTAATTTGCTGCTTTTTTTCTGGCGATAAATTTTTTAGTTTTTCTTCATTTATCCCATGCCTATTAAAAATATCTGAGAGTAAAAGGTCTATGATTATATTCTTTTGATCCTTATCAAACTTAAAGGAAGAAAATTTGTTTAAATCATCCATTTACAATATTCACTCCAATCAATTTTCTATAAAAATTTCAAATAACTACGAGCATTATATGTATTTAAATAAAAATTGCTTGGACAAGTAACTTAATCTTATATTTTTCACTGCTTTTTACTAATAAAATCAAAAAGCTGTCTTCCAATACGAAGACAGCTTTCCCTTACTTAATATATAAGTTTTAATTACTGTTAAATAATAAATTCACCTTTGTTATTGTGTAGTTTTCCACACTTAATTTCCCATCAATCTTGAATATTAATTCAGTCATAATGAAAAAGTCCAAGCTTGTACCACATATTACACCAAAAAACATTTACTTAGAGTGAAAACCTATAGCTAAATATCCATAGAATAGACACTTTATAAAATGTTTAATTTAACTAATAAAGCTAATAAAATTTGAAGGAGAATTTGAATATTCACTGCAATATCTGTATCAGTAGTTGTTACCGTTACGTTTCTGGAATTTTTAATAAATGTTTTTTGTCTATTAATTTGTTTAATCGATGATTTTTGAAACAATTCTTGTGTTATTTTATCTGCCTTTTCACTATCTGCTATAGAAATACTTACTACAACCACAATAGCTGCTTGTAATGCCGCTTGGATAGATAGCGCAGCTTTTGTATCTGTAGTAGTAACTTGTACATCTGCTGAATCAACTATTTCAATATATTCCTCAGAAACTTGATCGATTTCATCTGTTTGTATAGCTTCCTCTAAAAAATTTGCATTTTTACTAAATGAATAAGAATTCAATGATTCGCAATCCTCTTTTTTCGGCTCACAATCCCGGTTTAATGGATCCCGGTTTTTCTTTCTTCTACAAACTTCACATTCACACATAAAATCACCCCTTTTAGTCTTAAAAATTAGCAATATTAAAATATTGACTAACTAATAGCATTTTATGTATTTTTTAAAAATTTGTTTGGACAAGTAACTTAATCTTCTACTTCTTTTTCTAATAAAAAAAGCTGCCTTCTAATAGGAAGACAACTTTCTTTGTGACTACTCTAGAATAGATTTCATACAATATAATTGTTTCTTTCTTATAACCTGAGTTCGTCACTTTAGTTATAAAAATGTGGGTATATCCTATAACCTTTTTTAGGGATCATCCATAATTTATTTCATAAAAAGTGCTTTGTTTTACTGAAAGGTGGTTGCGGAAACAACCGCCTTTTTATTCGGAACAAAATAAAACTTTTATATAAAAGGCCCATAATTAAATACACTTAACTTCATATGATATATTGCATCCTTTCTTTTTAGAATGAGTAGTCGTTACTAAAGGGCACTTTTCGAAGTGCTCTTATTTTTAAATCCCATTTCCTTTTTCAGAAGGAGTTTTTTACTAAATACTAATGCGATTTTTATCACTCGGACTGTTGATTATCATATTTCCTCACTAGTTCCAATAAATATAGTAGCTATTAATTAAAGTAAGCCTATAAACTCTATACGCTTAAACAATAATACATTACCAAACACATGAACCACTATTCTTTTTGACTATGTAACACTATATTCACAAGGTTATTTTCCTTTGCCTGGTGAAGCCATCATTTCACCCCCAACAAACCCACACCTTTAACTAATAACTTAAACAAATGTGCTATAGCTAGGTTCCATCTTATGTTCTATATAATGGAGATAGAGCTAGTATTCGGAGGGAGGATGTATATGAATATCCAACTGGCCACATCTAATGATCTAGAATGGATTAATAATCAATATGACTCAATAGGATTTGTACGAAGTGATTTAAATCGAGATATGGTGGCAATCATTACATACGACAATGTGTATGCAGGTGTTGGTCGATTAGTCCAAATAGATAAAGATACGATAGAAATGGGCGGGATTTTTATTCTCCCTAAATTTAGAGGTTTACAATTAGCTGGGGAACTTGTTTCATTTTTAGTAGAAACTGCGAAGAAATTACAAGTACAACATGTATATTGTCTTCCTTTTGAGGAATTAGAAAACTTTTATAAGAAATATGGCTATACTGAGGTCGATACTGCTAAAGAAGTAGTTCATCCAATTATTCTAAAAAAATATAATTGGTGTTTAGATCACTACGATAAATGTGTTTTATTATGTAAGCTGTAATTGCGCCTAAAGAAGACGTATATAAAAATATAAATCACTATACAACTCACTTTATTTGGTCACTATCAGCTTCTACAAGTTATACAATTACTACATACGTTTCTTTTTCTCCTCTCATTACTTTCGTATAAAAGATTATTTTGTTTAAAATTATCTTAAATCGTATTCCAACAAACTAATCAGAAGGCGAATTCCTATATAATACAATTAAGTGATGAAAAGGAGCGTTATTCATGATAGATGTAGTAAGACTTGTTATCTTTATTGTAGTTGCAATTGGTGCCATTTTTAACATTTACTTAGAATGTAAAAACCTAAAAAAAGTATATTCTCAATCGTTTTTCTATCAGTACTCTTTATTGGAGCCTCAGGTTTAATCAAAGATATTTTATCAAAACTTTTATAGTTATTTGATTAAAAATTACTATTCCGTCAATAATGTAAATTACATGATTGTATTTCTCCATTCTCCTTTGGAGAGGAGCAGCTAGCTTTTGCTAGCTGCTCTTTTATTTAAAAATGAATTCATCTATTATCCACAAAATACGTATCATACGCTTTATCAAAAACATATCCTAACTTTTCTGCTAGTTTTGCAGATGTAGTATTTGCTGCATCCCAGTTTGGATATATCCCTTTTTCTAAACAATCCAAGATTAACGCCGCACTAACTATAGTTGCCAACCCTTTTCTTCTATGATTGTGATCAGTCGCCACTTCGATTTCAATCCCATTATCATAAATGCTATATGATGATGCACCACATACAACTTCTCCTTTATACAAAATACTAAACCCTATACCTCGGTTTAAATAATCTTCGACTGATTGAAATTGACTTGTAAAATCTTCTGAAACCTTATGTAATGTAGGGTTATTTACAATATGTGCATCTATTCTTCGTAACTCATATCCTTTGGGAAGCACTGATATAAAAGATTGCAATTTTGAACAATCAAAAACTTCCGCCTTCCGTTTGAATTTATAACGTAAAAACTTATCTATTTTTCTTTCGTAGTATGTTTCTAAACGCTTTTTCCACTCTTCACTATTTACGATTACTAACATTCTCTCAGGAATATTACCTAATAATTCTTCTGTTTCTTTCGCATTCGAATCCCCAGCGTAAAATGTAAAAATCCCTACCGTAACTTGCGCTACTGTTGGATTTTCAAGATCATTTACCCAAGCGGTACCCATATGTCCTTGTAAATAAGAAAGTAAAACAACGTTATTGAAATCTTGGAACATAGTAACTAATTTTTCTCTTGTAAGTATATTCGCTTCATATATCATTTACATTCCCACTTTCCTTAGCATCAATGTACTTCTACTTTTTTTCAAAATTCCTTTTATGCTACATATAGGCAAACGTCTACTAAACTCTATATATTGTTAAATTATTCATAAATATAAAATTATTATAACATCTAATAATAAGTAAAGGACTGTCATGTAAAAAGGGTTACAGATAATATAATGTAAAAACCCTCAACATTAGTTTAAGGGTTCATTTAAATATATATGTTATAACTCATTCTTATAAACAAATGATTCTGTTCCTCCGTTTTTATATACTTTAGTCCCTTTAACAACTGATGTGTACATATTATCTTCATTCGATATCATCTTTTTCATCTCTTCTATCTCCGCATTACCAGCCCCACGCTCGATTTTTAAACAGTTCGATATGTTGAGATATCCACTCGATGCGAAAAGAATAATAAACGTAAGGTCAGGGAAATTAATGAACAGTATTCCAAACTTTAAAGGATTCACAGCCGTATCAGATAAAACTAACCGAAAGTTTAATAGTTCCGGCACTTGAACAAAATCTTTAGAAACAATCGCTTCACCTACTATAGTAATTTGCTTTACGATATTCCCCATCTCATCTATAAACTCAGTACAACTAGGTGCATCAATTGTTTTTGCTTGTAGAGATACATTTAATTCTGGATTGTGAAAATCAAAAAAGAGTGTACTTCCCTCTGTTAAACATTGCGGGCACACATTTCCAAGTAGACTAAAATCCTCTTCAATAAATTTAACTTTCGTTTTACAACTACAAATTTTTCCTATTCGAATTGCATCAATCCTAGAGCAATCTACAAAGATAACCTCATCTTCCTCTTGTACAAATGATACAATCCCTTTTCTCTCATTAAATGAAAGGAAATAGGATACAACAATTTCATTTCCAGCTATTACGATACTTTCCACTTTAGTAAACGGTTCTAGACTTTGTAAAAATTCACATATGCTTTTTTGATCACATTGACAATTTCGTCTCGACCCACAACCCACTTTCACTCCATCCCTTCCCTATATGTTTTATCTAATACATATAATATGAGCGGAATATGAGAAAAGCTTGGACAATATAACTTTAACGGAAGGAATTTACACTAACACTAAGGAATCATACATATTTTTCGCTATAAATACATATAACAATTTCATCTTTCATGAAAAAAACGTTATAATGAAGTGTAGCCTCTACGATTACGTTATAAAGGAGATTAAAACAATGGCTAAAATTAAAGTATACCAAGCAAAAGAAGAAAATATGGAAGCAGTAAAAAACATCATTGATGTTGAGGAACAAAACCCAACTGCTGAAAACTTACAAAATCTATACGCATGTGTATTAGATACTGAAGATATGGCATTGCCTGAATCATACATTGAAGAAGATATCTTAATTGATTCTATTGAAGTTATGGTTAACGCTTCTCAAAGCAAAGTAAGAGACTTAGGTGCTTACGATGTAATCGAAGTTCAAAACAAAGGTAAGAAAACACAAATTTTATTATTAGCAGACGAAGAATACGAAATCATCGAAGGCTAATCTAAATCCGTACATACGAAAAAGCTCCCTTCCAATTGGAAAGGAGCTTTTTCATTACGCTTTTGATGTTTCGCTCTTTTTATTCATTTGTTGTTTCTTAATTACCATGCGCTCATTTCCCATAAAGAAAATAAATATGAATGCTAAACCAGCTGGTACCAATGCCCACATAAATGTTTGGACAATGGAACTAGAAAGAGCGTCAATAATTTTATCTAATATTTGCGGCGGGATTTGAGATCTTGCCGATTCTGATAGAATAGCTCTTGAATCTCCTAAAGCGTTTGTATTCATTCCCCCGCTCATCCCTTTAAACGCTTCTTCTAATTGATCTTGGAAACCTGTTCTTTGGATCATTCCGAAGATTGTAATACCTAATGTCATTCCTAACGAACGAATGAAGTTACTCGTTGAAGTTGCAGACCCTCGCTGTTCCATACCAAAGTTGTGAATAGCTGCCATACTTAGTACAGAGAATGAGAATCCAACTCCAAATCCAATACTAATCATATACACTGTTAATAATGCACGACTTGTTTCTGGTGTTAATGTGCTTAATAAGAATAGTCCAATTAGCATAATAACCGCAGAAATAATCATAATGTTTCGGTAGCTAAGCTTCGTCGTTAAAAATCCGCCTAACTGTGCTGTTACGACTGATCCTAACATCATCGGTAAAAGTAATAATCCTGAGTTTGTTGCACTCCCGCCGTATACACCTTGAATGAATAACGGTATGTACACAGTTGCTGACATAAACGCAGCACCGTAACATAATGCAATAATAGTACTCATGCCGAATAATCGCTGTTTAAACATTTCAAATGAAATAATCGGTTCTTCTACTTTACGTTCAATGAAAATGAATGCAATAATTAAAATAGCGAACCCACCAAATAAACTTAAAATAAAACTAGAATCCCAATCATACTTTTGTCCACCAAGTTCTAAAGCAAACATTAAACAAACTACTGCACCAACTAAAGTAATTGCACCAAACCAGTCAATTTTTTGCTTTCTATGAACTCGTGACTCTTTATAAAAGAATGTAATAAAAATAAGTGCTAAAACGCCAAGTGGTAAGTTAATATAAAATACCCAGTGCCAGCTAATATAATCTGTAATATACGCACCAAGTAACGGACCAAAAATACTGGATAAACCAAATACTGCTCCGAATAATCCACCCATTTTCCCGCGCTTTTCTGGAGGGAAAATATCAAAAACGATAGTAAACGCGATCGGCACTAATGCCCCGCCGCCAATACCTTGAATGGCACGATAAATACCTAACTGTGTAATATTTTCAGCAGTACCACAAAGTGCCGAACCAATCATAAAGACGATTAAACCGAAAATAAAGAATCTCTTTCTACCATACATATCTGATAGTTTACCGAATATCGGCATCCCTGCCATTTCTGCGACCATATAGGCAGAAACGACCCATACAAAGTTTTCAAGACCTCCTAAGTCACCAACAATCGTTCCCATTGCTGTTACGACAATGGTATTATCCATCGATGCCATTAAAATACCTAGCAATAAGCCCGCCACAACAAAGCCGAGCTTATTATTCTTCTCAACCATAACCTTGCTCTCCCTCGTACTACTTATATTTGTTTATGTTCTTTTACAACTGCATTACCTTTTTGGTTAAAGCTAGTATGATATTCTACAACGCTAATTTCACACCCTGGACCAATAGTAACGTTGTTTCCTCTTACTACTTCAGCAATAGTATGCTCTAAATAAATTTCATCTCCTTCAATGATAGACGTTTGGAGGCTACCAGTATGACTTGTAAATGGAATAAATCTCGCTTTTTTACGAACAGAAATCTTTTTACCACCGATTTCTCTCACTTTGCTCCCTTCATAACGAAGTGAAATTTCAATATTTTCAGCATTAAGTAATCCATCACTTTCAAGACCACCCGTTAGTGATAATTCCTCTACTTCAATATCTCCTTTCACATTTAAAGCGCCTTTCACATCTACGAAATCACCAGTAAACTTTCCCTTAACTTCTATCATACCTCTTACTTTTGTTTTTTCAATATGTGCATCACTATGCATTTGTGTATTTCCATATACTTTTACATATTTCGCAGTTACATTTCCTTGTACTTCACTATCACCATACACAACATAGTTTTTCACTTTCATATTACCGCGTACTTCACTCGTGCCATACGTTTTAAATTCATTACAGCTCATATCATTAGAAATTGTTCCTTCACCGCGTATCTTCACTTTGTTATAATCTCCGCCTGCCGAACTACCAGAACCATTGACAGTTAGACTATGTTGATGTTCCATATTACTTACTCCCTCCCATTAAACCTGCTTTATTTCTTTTACATTTGCGCTTTTATCAACAGTAAGAACACCCGTATATTCAATCAGTTCAATCTCACAGTTCGGTCCTACTGTGACATTATTTCCTCTTACCGTTCTTATGTGGGCATAATCAATATCGATATTGTCACCTTCTAATAGTTCCGCCTCTAACTGCATACCAAATACGGATTTAAACAGTCTACTAAAAGCGCTTAATCTATGTTTTACTTTAATCGTTTGACCACCAATTTCTTTCGCTCGACATGTACCGTGAATATTAATATTTATTTCATCCGCGCTTAATAATCCGCCAATTGTAAATTGTCCTTCTGAAGAAAAAGTATCCACTTCGCAATTCCCATCAATTGTCGCTTGCCCATTGACTTTAAATTCTTCACCCGTGACATTTCCACCTATCGTACCTTTTCCGGCAATTTTCAAACTATTTGCCTTCACATCTTGCGTAATTGTTGCTTTCCCATCAATTCTCATCATTTCTGCATGTACTGTACCATCGACTTTTCCAGATCCGCTAATACGTGCACTGTTACTTTTTAAATCGCCAGTAACGGCACCGTAACCGTTACATTCAAATTGATCGCATTCAACATTGCCATTCACAGTTCCTTTTCCGTTTAATTGCACTTTATGAAACTCGCCACCATTCGATGAACCGTAACCATTAATAATCAAATTATCTGTACGCATACTTTCTCCTCCACTACAAAAGTTTAGTTTTTAATGCTTCGGTATATTTCATAATCGCTTTGCGTAAAACAATTTTGGTGCCTTTTTCAAAAATCAAATCATCCACGTTTGAAACTAAGAAACAAGTAGAAATCCCTAACTTTCGGACGATAATTAAATCACAAGTTTTATGCTTAATCGCTTCATAATTTTCACTTAAAACTTGCAAGACCATTTTTCCTTCTTCTAAACTAATCTCTCCCGATTGTAGTAATTCTTCTAACATATACACATACAGAATATCTGCAAACTGAAACTCTGTTGTTTTATTCGTTTGTTCTATAAAGAATTGTAAAACTGGCTCTGATGCAATCCCTTTACGTAATATGTCTTCCTTTGTTAAAAGGATTTCTCTTACACTCGGTGAAAACATATTTGCTAGTTCATCAAGTGATAAATCCTCTTTCATCGTTTGGATTTTATCAATACGCTCTAATATCTTTTCTTTCGGAAAAAATGTCTCTTGACCCGTGAATGTTGACTTTCGTACAAACCAATCTTCCGGTATTAAATTTTTTCTTTTCCACCTATATAACTGTCCGTATGAAATACCAGTTAGTTCTAATAAATCTTTTTTTGAAATTAAATCTGTACTCAACTGTATAACACTCCTTCCTGATAACAATGTAACATAACACTGTTACGCTGTAAATAGACTTTTCTCATAAGTAGCGTAACAATGTGTAAAACAACCCTGTTTCACACAAAAAAACAGGGTTGTTACGCATCTTATAAAATGCGTAACAACCCTTATATATCAACTTGTAAACCATATGTCATAAAAATCAATCCAGCCTTGTGAATTAATCATTATATTTTGTACTTTTTCATGAGAAGTTACTTGTTGTTTGTTACGGTATAAAGGAATAATATGAATGTGACGTAACAAAGTGTCTTCAATTTCACGTAACAATGTAACTCTATTCTCTAATTGTTCTTGTTTAAAATAAGAGGACAACGTTTTATGAAAGTCCATGCTGCTTTGCCCATGAATAAAACTATTTCTTGTAAGAAACATATATAGCAGACTATCTTCAATTCGTTCGCTAATAGTTGCACTATCATGCATCATATCAGCCTTCTGTATCGTACTTATTTCCAATAACTCTTCTATGTCAAGAAAATTAGTTTCTACACGAATCCCGTACTTCGCACACTCCTTTTGTATCCATTGTACATCTTCAACGTGATCTCGTCCTGTAAATGTATAGAGTTGTAGCACTTCATTATGATACATACTTCTCTTAATTAAACTTTCTATATCTTCCTCAATTTCTACTATGCTTTCATTTGCTAATATTAGTTTCTTCGCTACTTCTCCACGTTCTCCGCTAAGTTGTTGAACAATTTTATCGCCATGAATAATTTGATGTAGCGCCTTTCGCAATAGCTCATCTTGCATTGGCCCTTCTTTTACAAGATTACACGTTACATATGTCACGTTCGATTCAAGCCGAGAAATTTCTTTATTATGTTTTTCTTTATCTTTATACTGCGCCTTTACTAACACGTCATATGTATATACACTTCGCTCCACATTCAATAGTTCAATTCGGTCAAGGAAAGGTCTTTCGCGATAATAGAAATCATGTGCTTCTAGTACAAATAGATTTGCATTCTTCTCCCTTAATGAAAAAGGCCCTGTACCAATGAAGTTTCCTGCTTCATCTTCATGTACGATAGAACACTGTTCTGCGCTGAGCATATGTAAAAACATCTTATTTTCCGTATGTAATCGAATTTCAACAACATATTCATCCACCGCACGGACATTTTCAACATGTTGCAACATCCATGCATGTGGGTTGTTTTCAGCTTTCATAAATCGATTCAATGAATGTATAACATGATGTGCGGTAAGTCGTTTTCCATTATGAAGATGAACTCCTTTTCGTAAATAAAAAGTCCATACCTTTTCTGCATCATCAAATTCCCAATGAAAAGCAATCCTTGGTTCTATAGAGTTTGTTTCTTCGTTTACATATACAAGTGTATCAAAAATATGTTTAACCATATGACATTCTGAGCGCATTGTAGCGTAAACTGGATCTAAAGCAATGTCCAAATTCATTTGTACTTGCAAACGAAGGACATCTTTCCTTCCTTCAGGTGTCCGTTCTATTTGATGACCAAATATGGAATCTACCCAAGCTTCATACTCTTTCTTTACTAAAGGAAATTGTGAGCTGTAGCGTTCCACAAATGAAATTCCACTTTTCACATCTCCTTTTTTCGTTAGTTCTTTTCCTCTCTCTAAAATTAGTGTCATCGGTTGCATTTGAAAGATTAATTTAGAACGATTCCCTCTCCCTCGCCCTGGAAACCAAGCAATCCAACGTAATTCTTCTAATCTTTTTATAATTAATTTACTATTACGCTCCGTACAAAATAGTGTTTTTGCTATCATTTGTACGGTTACTTCTAATTGTTCTCCTTCTTGTCTCCCTTTACCATGGATACACCATAGTTCAATATATTGATCTAAAATAAACATCATACTCCCCCTAAAAGGTGAAAAATAACCCCTTTTGTTTCTACCCTTTTTCCATTTCTCCTTTCATCTTATCATTTCAATATAGAAAGGAGGAATCAATATTGAACAATCTTATACTACGTTATAATAAACCCATTATTATTAGACTGTGCGGCGAATTATTAACCCGAACGACTGAATCTATGTTAGCTCTTATTATGATTATTTACGTTAATAAAATGTTAAACGGTAATATAATAATCACCATGCTCATTTTCGGTCTACAACCTCTCTCAGACATTGTATTTACACTTATTGCTGGAGGAGTGACTGATAAATATGGGCGAAAGAAAATTATGTTACTCGGCTTATTGCTGCAAGGCGTTGCAATCGGCAGCTTCGTCTTTGCTCACTCTGTTTTTATATTTGCATTGTTATACGTCATAAATGGGGTTGGCCGTTCCTTATATATTCCCGCTCAACGTGCACAAATTGCTGATTTAACAAAGCAAAAGCAACAAGCAGAAATTTTTGCTCTTTTGCATACGATGGCTGCAATTGGTACCGTAATCGGTCCAATAATTGGTGCTATCTTTTATCGTACTCACCCTGAATATTTATTTATAATGCAAAGCATTACACTTATGATATATGCAGTAGTTGTATGGACACAGCTTCCCGAAACTGCTCCAGTACTTACAACGCCAAAACAAAAATTTGAAGTATCATCTCCAAAACAATTTGTATACAAACATTACGTCGTTTTAGGACTTATGATTTCTACACTTCCTATTAGTTTTTTTTATGCTCAAACTGAGACAAATTATCGCATTTTCGTTAAAGATATATTTCCAGATTTCGTATTCATGCTTGCTTTTATTTCAACATGCAAAGCTATTATGGAAATCATTCTGCAAATTTTCCTTGTAAAATGGTCTGAACGATTTTCCATGACGAAAATCATCCTTATTTCTTACGCCTGCTTTACAATAGCTGCAATTGGCTATGGGTTTTCAGCAACAATCTTGTCACTCTTTTTCACATTACTCTTTTTAGTCATTGGAGAAAGTATTGCTTTCAACCATTTACTTCGATTTGTTTCAGAAATCGCTCCTACAGATAAACGTGGATTGTATTTTTCAATTTACGGGTTACATTGGGATATATCTCGAACGTGCGGTCCTGTTATTGGTGCTGTTTTATTAAGTAAACTAAACGGTAGCATGCTATTTTATATTTGCGCTTGTTTCTTAATAGCTGGAGGCATTATACAAGCACTGTTTATTCAAAATGTAGAACGTAATAAAATGAAAAAAGACCTTTCGGAGCACACTCCTCATACTTTATAGGCTGCTTTCCTTATCATTTATCAGTAAAATAAAAAGAAGGATGTCACAAAAGTCTCCAGACTTTCGCGACATCCTTTCTTTATTAGCCTGCCATTTTATTAATACTATCCTCTGGTGAAAATACCGAAATATGATTTACTTTACCAGTCGATTTTGGAATAATGAATTTCAGCTCAAACTGATTGTTTACTTTATATACATATATTGTATCTTCCCCATTTACCTTAACTGCAGTTGATTTTCCTAATGCTTTCTCTATATCTTGTAATGTAATTGATTTTAGTTCAGCATGATAGGAGCGTACATCAAAAACTTGTGATCCTTTATTAAAACCGAAGGAAACATTTTTATTTGTAAAGGTAGCGTACATTCCATTTCCTGCTTGTTCCGTTTTATCTGCTTTTCCCCACGCTTTTTCTATTTCTTCAATATCTCCTGTATGTGCTGCGAACGGAACGTTAGGTACTTTTCCTTCTTTCGCTAATTCAAACAATTCTTTAACGTAGTTAATTGATTTTTGATTTATTACTGTATCTTTCGAGCGTGAATCTGTACCTGATTTTGTTGATCCTTCATTATTTGATTTTGCATCAGGTTCTTTCTTTTCTTCTGCAGAATTATTATGTTCATTTTTACTATTTTCCGATATTGGGTTTGTTTCCTTTTTTTCTTCTGTTTCTTTACATGCTGCTAATGCAAATAGACATGTAAAAGCGAGAAATAATATAACTAACTTTATATACACTTTCATACATTTCAGCCCCCTATAGTAACCCTAATCATTTTGATAACCAATCCATTACGCTACTTTTCAAATTATATTTGTTCCAAAAAGTAAATGTTTCACTTTCTCCTAGTGCTTGTACAACATCCTCTACAAAAGCTGTTCCTAAAAAATAACCAAGTCGGTTGTATCCAAAGTATTGTCCGCCAGATAACCGGAACCACTCTTTCTCTTTTTCGAACGTCCATCCTTCTATATAATCTGCCAAAAAACGTTTCTTTATATGTTCGTCATTTTCTATATAGCATTGTAACCAACGTTCACCATCATCGTTATATGAGTAGTATACTGATTCATTTACATCTTTCATAATTTGCTTTGATAAATATGTTGCTACACCTTCACGATACAAAGTAACTGCTGCGTCAGTCCACTCAGCTTTTGTCCAATCCATCCCATCTTTTTGTAACATAACATTATGATATATATGGCCTATTTCATGAGCAACAATAACACGAAGGTGATTTACATCTGGAGATAATTTTTCTGCCGCAAAAAATACGTCTCCAATGATTTCCCTTTCTACAAATGCATTAGAGCCAAAAGCTCCAACAAATAAATGAAACTTCATATTTACATCAAAGTTATATTTATTATGATATTCATTCGTTATCTCTTGAATAATAATCGGTAATGTTTCTGCAATGATATGAATACCTTCTATTTTTGCGGGATATTGTTTAATGGCAGTAGAAAGACGTTCTCTCGTTTTAGGACAATGATACTTAAAGTATTCTTCAAATACCTCAGGATGTGAAATGAAATATTGATTAAGAATTTCTAATTCAACATCGTCACTTTCCCATAATTTTAAAAAACTTGGAATTGTATTATTTATCATTTTTCCCATCTCCTTATATACCCCTTCTCGCCAATTACACTACAATCCTGCCTTAAATATAGAAAAAGCAACAAAGAAAGATGAGCTTTCTTTGTTGCTTTTTCTGTTTAATCAAACCATCTATCACCATCAGAAATCCAATTTGTATATTTTGCTTTAGAAAATGAAAAAAGCTGCCCAAAAGGACAGCTTTACATATGTATTTTTACACTTCGATTGACTTACCATCTTCAACAATATGATAAAGTAAGTGAGCTAAATGATGAATTGGGCCATACTCTTCCTCTTCTTCATCTGTTTCACCTTGGAACTCAAGATCATTTAAGTATAATGCTAAAAATTGATAGTATAGTTTTAAATCAAATCCGTAGCACGCAGTTGGCTCTTCATGATCGCCTTCGTATTGTAACATTAAGTATTGATCGTTTCCTTCTGCATCTTCTGCGTCAAAGAATACGAAGAATCCAACGTTTGTATCTAAATCAAATAGATGACGAGTGCCTTTTTCTGTTGCTTTATTGAAGTCCTCTTCACTTAATTTATGTACTGTTGTCGCTTTAGCATTATCTTCTTGATGGAAATTTACTGTAAATGTTTTCAATGCTGACACCTCCTGATTGTATAATACTAGCATAACATATAAAAAGGACTGCTTACAAATGTAAACAGTCCTTACATTCATTTTCGCATTGCTCGTAATAAGAAGCTTACGATGAAAATTAAAATGATCGCACCGATTAAAGCTGGAATAATTGCATATCCGCCAATGACTGGACCAAAACTACCAAGTAATTTCGAACCAACCCAAGAACCGATAATACCAGCAATAATATTACCAATTACACCACCAGGTACGTCCTTTCCAGTAATTAAGCTCGCAAGCCATCCTAATATACCACCAACGATTAAAGACCAAATCATATAATAACCTCCTTTATATTTTACCAATCAAAATATAATTAGAAACAATTGCTTACCATTAGTTATGTTACATTTTTCAGTAGTTATTCATACAAATCAACTATTAGATTATTTCAAAATAATGAACGCCAGTTTTTCGACTCGAGGTTGATGTTATTCATAATACACATATTAAGGACAGTCAGGCTTTAATATTGTCCGCATAAACTCTTCTTTAAATGCAGGATAGTTAAAACCAACTGCAATTTTTTGAATTGGTCTATTATCAAATGTTGTTGGCTCGGCTATTTTTCTAAAATCTGCCACACTTTGTCCTCTAGTTACGTCATTTGTCGTACTGATCCAAACTGCTGACTTTTTATATTCAAAAATATCATCATTAATAAAGGAAATGAACGGAAGTAAATCATGAATTGGACTTCCAGCAATACCCGGGTATTCTTTTTTATAAAAGTTCTCATAATAAAAATCAATCATTGGTTTAATAAGTTTCGCTTGTCCTGTTCCTTCTTTATTAATAATATCCACCATTTCAGGAGTAATGAGGGCTTCTTGCGTTACATTTAACGGAAAAATAGTCGCATTCTTTGCATATTTCATTACAATATTTGCGGCAATTGGATCTCCATAAAAATTTGCTTCTGATACAGGAGTAACGTTACCAGGAAATAAAAACGCACCTCCCATAATATAATAAGAACATATCTTATCCATTACATTTGGATATAATAAAAATAACGTCGCCAAAGTTGTTAATCGTCCTGTCGCTACGATAATAATATCTTCTGGACAAGGTTCAATTAATTTAATTAATTCACAAAAATTTTCTCGTTTACAAATCCTCATATCAGGTGGAATAATTGGGCCTAAGCCGTGTTCCCCATGAATTTCGGGGAAGAACAAAGGTTCTTCAGCAGTCATTGGCCTCGCTGCACCCTCAATGATTTTTACTTCTGTAGCATAGTATCTTTCTAAAAAATATACATTTTCCGTTACGATTTCTCGCGATACATTTCCATATTCAGCAACAATACCTAAAATATCTAATTTACATGTCTTATTTGCATATATTAAAGCCACCGCATCGTCAATACCAAAGTCTCCAAAAAAGATGATTTTCTTATTAACTATCCTCACCCCTCTTCATCACAAGCTACTATTATTATTATGTAAAAAAGACAAGGCTGTGAAACAGTGCAAACTAAAAAAGTCGCCTATTTATTGGCGACTTCGATCTTTTTATATGATAAATATGCTAATACATTTTTACTTGAATCGTATTTTGGATTATTCCCTTTTCTCGGTTCTCTCATATGTGTTTTTTCAAATCCAGGAATGTCTGGCATTTTCTCCATAAATTCAAGCATTTCTTCTTCAGTTCCTTCAATGCGTACGCGAATCATTATTACTTTTCCTCAATTCTCATTTTCTCTGTACTAAGTATAACGTACTTTGAAAAGACTGCAAGAAATTTATCTTTTTAATGTCGCGCTTTTTTTACATACAAACAGTGCCATTTCGGTATAAAACGAATTTATTTTATTATTTTCAATTTGAATATGAAAGAATTCTTGCATTTCAACTGGTGTTTTCATCATGCATTCTGTTAACTTCATACGTTTCTGCAACGGTACATTCATCATATCGCACCACCAGTCAAATTCAAATTTCTTGTCAAAAGTAAGACATGACTGCATTTGCAAACCATTTTTTTCTAACAAGGTAATCCATTCTGTTTTTTTCAACGCTCGTTCATGACTTGGATCCCGCTTTTTTTCTATAAAATTATAAAATGTATCATATTCATTATTTTCCGGTGAAACATTATCTATTAAAATAAACACTCCATTATCTTCTAACGTCCGATTTACTTCATAAACAAACTGAGCTGGATTCGTAAAATGATGTGCTGCAATTCGGCATGTTATCGTATCAAATGAACAATCAGAAAACGGTAAACTTTCAGCATTTCCAGCGACAAAAGATACATTTTCATGTCCATTACTTATAATGAAATTTTTCGCATTCTCTAACATTTTTTCTGTTAAGTCTAAAGCGACTACTTCTTGAAACAATGGAGCTAATACATTCGCAACATGTCCTCCGCCAGTAGCAATATCAAGAAGGCGATTATTATGACGAGACTCAACTTGTTGAACTACATATTGTAAATCCGGCCCTTTAGCATGAATTTTACTTTTCACATACTTTTCCGCATTATTACCAAACTGTTGTTTCACAAGTTCTTCTTTACTCATTTTATCATCTTCTTTCTATTGTTATTTACATATAGGATTCATGTAATAATTAAAGTTCTCTTTATGTATTTTCAAATCCTCTTTTCGACTCATTTCTTACTATGCTATCGTATTATCAATCTAATATAGATTTTACGTTTTATTATGAAACAAAAAAGGCTACGGGAACTTGTCCCCTAACCTAATTAAATATCTATTACATTTTTACTTTTTTATATGCATCTATATAATATAAATCCACTTTTAACTTCATAATAAAGTCTATTTCGTTATAAGTAGCCTCACGAGCATGTAGTAAACCAAATTGATCCATGCCAACCCATATCCAACCAGGTGTATGGTATAGAACATCTATGTTAAAATACTCTAATTTAGTAAGCTCAGATTTAATAAATTTATTTTTATTCGCGGTTTGTTTATCTATTAAACCATATTCTTTTCCATTTTCCAATAGCGATATAATTCCCCCTACAATCGGATGTTCACGAACAATAAAGTGATATTCCTTTCCCTCCACATTCGCCACAATTAAACGAGAATCAGTTAAATCAGACCTTAAATTCGACATCTTTATTTATTCACCTCCTTTATGAGTTTCACCAATATAATAACATTTAAATATTTAAATACAGTTAATTTAATGTAAAAAATAAAAAATCTGACTCCCTTTTAGAAGTCAGCCTTGATACTTTGAATATCTGTATACTTTTATAAATGATTATATTTTTTCTTTTTCCTCATCGTTCCCGGAAACTAAATTCCCAATAGCATCAGCTGTTACTTCAACTACAAATTCACAAATACCTGCTACAACTTCTCCAATCACTTCATCCATCTTTTTTACCCCCTTATTTTTTATAGCTTATTTGTAGTATAGAAGAGATTGGTTATTTTTAACTATCGGAAAACATGACAACAACATTACATTTTTGTAAGCTTATTCAATTTACGTAGCTTCTATCCTTTGAAACTCTAAGTATGATTCACAAGCATATAGACCATCATAATATTAGGTAAGTTCTAATTATGCTAAAGGAGGTGTGTAAAATTTACTACGTAAAATTAATTAAAGGTCAATCATTCTATGCTTTTGATCACCGTTTCTTAATGTATGAAGAAGAAGAGGTTTCCGAGAAAGTTTATAATTACTTACGTCGAAATGAATTTTTTGAAGTACGCAAAGAAGAATATTCTGCATAACTACAAAAAGCATCAAGAAAAATATCACCTAATTGTGTTATTTTCTTGATGCCTTCATTTAATCTTCCTCTTTTCAATAATTGTGCTCAATTCTCTTAAAACTTTCTATTATTTGTCCAATCTATTTTATCGTAAATTTCATATTTTAGTATATGAGGAGGTGAAGAATATGACTCATATCATTGACTATCAAGCTACTCAGCCTATAAGTAAAACGGGTGAAACAACTTTTGCAATCCCAGCTGCTCCAAATAAAGCAATTCTAGCAAATTTGAAATTGAGAATTTCAAGTAGAGATTCACGTAATAATAGAGTAGAATTAATTGCTACAGTTGGTGTAGAAGGTATAACTGAGATTTCACAAATTTTATTCCGAATTTTCCGTGACAACACTGAAATTTTCAATACACAAGTAGGCATTGAATCTACAGGTTCTGAACAATTTTACGTTCAAACATTTCAAGCTATAGATCAAAATGTTAGCAGTGGATCACACGAATATTCATTAACTGTAGAAAACCTTACTAGCGGTGCAAGCGCAGAAGTTGTTGGTCCTCTATCTTTTAGCGCTTTAGCTATTGGACAAGAGCGTAAATGCTGCTAAGGGAATCTAATATTTCATTTTGTACTTGAGAAAAGCAAGAACGTAGTATGTACGTTCTTGCTTTTTTATTTTCCATTTATTTGTCCTTATCAATTGATACTTCATCATAATTTTTTACATTTTCATTACTTATTCCATCAACTAACACATCGATTTTTCGACAAATCAAAAAGATTGAAATCGGCTGATGAAACACGTAATATAGACTCTGACTCTAAAAAAGTTCGTTACTAATAATACATAAAATAAGGAGGTTTTATAAACGAATTTTTCATTTTAAAAGACGGAGAGGTTTTATATTATGTGGCGTAATAAAAATGTTTGGATTGTATTAATTGGGGAGTTTATTGCTGGTTTAGGGTTATGGCTTGGTATTCTTGGCAACCTTGAATTTATGCAAAAATATGTCCCTTCTGATTTCATGAAATCAGTTATATTATTTATCGGACTATTAGCTGGTGTTCTAGTTGGTCCTATGGCAGGTCGCATAATTGATCAGTATGAAAAGAAAAAAGTTCTTCTTTATGCCGGGTTCGGTCGCGTTATTAGTGTTATTTTCATGTTTTTCGCTATCCAATTTGAAAGCATCGCCTTTATGATTGCATTTATGGTTGCCCTTCAAATTTCAGCAGCATTTTATTTCCCTGCATTACAATCTGTAATCCCACTCATCGTACGTGAGCATGAATTATTACAGATGAATGGCGTACATATGAATGTAGGTACAATCGCTCGTATTGCAGGTACTTCACTAGGTGGAATTCTTTTAGTTGTAATGAGTTTACAGTATATGTACGCCTTCTCAATGGCAGCGTACGCTCTATTATTCCTCTCAACTTTCTTCCTACAATTCGAAGATAAGAAATCAACAACACCAAGTAAACAAGCTGCAAAAGATAATAGCTTTATGGAAGTATTTCGTATATTAAAAGGAATTCCTATTGCTTTTACAGCACTTATATTAAGTATTATCCCTCTATTATTTATAGCTGGATTTAATTTAATGGTAATTAACATAAGTGAAATGCAACATGATCCAACGATTAAAGGCTTTATATATACCATTGAAGGTATCGCATTTATGTTAGGTGCTTTCGTTATTAAACGTTTATCTGACCATTTCAAACCTGAAAAATTATTATATTTCTTCGCAGTTTGTACCGCTTTTGCACACCTTTCGTTGTTCTTTAGCGATATAAAATGGGTGTCACTTACATCATTTGGTTTGTTTGGTTTTAGTGTCGGTTGCTTCTTCCCTATTATGTCGACAATCTTCCAAACAAAAGTGGAAAAAAGCTATCACGGCCGCCTCTTCTCATTCCGTAATATGTTTGAGAGAGTTATGTTCCAAATCGTTTTACTCGGCACAGGTTTCTTCTTAGATACGATTGGACTGCAATATATGGTACTCATTTTCGGTGTTATTTCATTATTAATTATTTTCATATCGCTATCTAAACAGAAACAATATGAAAAACAACCTTCACAATCTGCGAATTTATAACATACTTAAAGAAGCATGGATTATTAGATTAATTCATGCTTCTTTGTTATATAAAACCTTCTTTATTATGCTTATTGAAATTATTTAAAGGAGTACCCCTTTTTGCATTCCAATATAGTATATTAACCAGATATATACTGGAGGTGCGAAAATGTCTGATGGTATACAAGTATTAATTATCCTGCTTTTTGTAATTGCTATGCTTAGCATCCTAAACTTTTTAGCCATTTCCTTATCTAGACATAGCTTTAAAAGAAGAATTGTGTCAGGCTTCGTATTTTTACTGCTAACACCTATTATTTTTTTGACAACTACGGCACTTACTTCTATTTTCGATAATGCTAGTTTTGGAGCAATTAACCTAACCTCTTCGATTGTAAATGTGTATATTTTAAACGGCATTTTCATTTTTCTTTCCGCTTCATTTATCCTCAGAAAACAAAATATAAGATAGTACACTAGGCATGAATCTGGATTACATTCGATTCATGCCTTTTTATTTTAAAAACCTCATCTTTCTCCAATTTTTATGTGAAATTAAATAATTCTTTATAAAAATTTAAACTTTATTTATTACAATATCCCTATTGTATTCGCACGTTTATTAAAAACGAAATGAAAGGAGCACAAAATGAAAAAAATTCTATTGATTATTCCTATATTCATCGTTCTACTTAGCGGATGTAGCAATAATGATATTTATGGTTCTTGGGAAGTCATTGACAACAAAAATGGTCTTTGTCCTGCGTCTTATAAATTTGAAACAGTTGTAAAAGAAGAAAAGAAAGAAAAAATTGTTCAAAACTTAGTAGAAATGCAAACAACGAAGAAAAAAGAAGATTTATACAAGGGGTCATTTGTCAAAAATTCTAATGTATATCACATTGATTATGGTAACTCGTTTACATCGGATCAAACTTTACAAGTTGACGATGGCAAATTAAACGTATATTTTTATGCAGTGGAAAAATTATGTACTTATAAAAAGAAATGATTACACTTCATATAAAACGCAGAAAATATTTTCTGCGTTATTTTTATTTTACAAAACCTCCCCAAAAACATTTCCCACTTTTAAATCTTTAAATTTAGATGTAGTATTATACAATAACAATATTTTAATGTGAGGTGCTTTTTTTGAGAAGTTTAAGTTCATTAATTGTATCAACAATCTGTTCCATTCTCCTAATCCTATGGAACGCATATTCATTTTATGAAAAATTCACGACAGGAAATTCATACTATTGGCTTAGTGGTATATTAGGCCTCGTTTTCGTGTACTTTTTCATCCAAAATATGCGGGATATACTTAACAAAAACTACAAAACATCCTAAACCATCTAGAAAGATATAATAAACAGTTCAGTTAACCGCCCCTTTCAAAAAAGACTAATCCTCCTTCTAAATTTGTCAATCGTTTTAATTTTCATAAAAAAATGATAAAATGTACTCATGTGTTTTCAGAATAATTAAAAACGTAGAAAGAAAACACTGTTTTTAGGAGGGGTTTTGATGACTTACACGTTAGCAACTAGAATGAAAGCATTCCAATCTTCTATATTTAGTGAATTAGGGGCCTATAAAAAAGAAAAGATTGCAGCAGGTCACAAAATGATTGATTTAAGTATTGGGAATCCTGATATGCCACCTGCTGATTTCGTAAGAGAAGAAATGGTACATACAGCAAATCAAAAAGAAAGCTACGGATACACATTAAGTGGTATTCAAGAATTTCACAAAGCTGTAACTGAATATTACAACAACACTCATAATGTTATATTAAATGCCGATAAAGAAGTTTTATTATTAATGGGGTCACAGGACGGACTCGTTCATTTACCTATGGTTTATGCGAATCCGGGAGATATTATATTAGTTCCTGATCCAGGATATACAGCTTATGAAACAGGAATTCAAATGGCTGGTGCAACATCTTACTACATGCCTTTAAAGAAAGATAATGATTTCTTACCTAACTTAGAGCTAATTCCTAAAGAAATTGCCGATCAAGCAAAGATGATGATTTTAAACTTCCCAGGAAATCCGGTTCCAGCAATGGCTCATGAAGATTTCTTTAAAGAGGTAATCGCATTCGCGAAAAAGCATAATATTATCGTTGTCCATGATTTTGCTTATGCTGAATTTTATTTTGATGGTAAAAAACCAATTAGCTTCCTCTCTGTACCTGGTGCTAAAGAAGTTGGCGTAGAAATCAACTCTTTGTCAAAAAGTTATAGTTTAGCAGGTAGCCGTATTGGATATATGATTGGAAACGAAGAAATTATTCGTGCACTTACTCAGTTTAAATCCAATACAGATTATGGTGTGTTTTTACCAATTCAAAAAGCAGCATCAGCTGCACTAAGAAATGGTGCTGCTTTTTGTGAGAAAAATCGAGTTATTTATCAAGAACGTAGAGATATTTTAGTTGATGGATTCCGCACATTTGGTTGGAATGTTGATAAACCAGCGGGTAGTATGTTTGTCTGGGCCGAAATTCCAAGAGGTTGGACTTCTATAGATTTCGCTTATGCATTAATGGATCGTGCGAATATCGTTGTTACACCAGGTCATGCATTTGGACCTCACGGAGAAGGCTTTGTACGTATTGCACTTGTTCAAGATAAAGAAGTGTTACAACAAGTTGTTGAAAACATTAGAAATAGCGGTATTTTTTCTCTTGAAAAAGTAAATGAATTAGTTAAAAATTAATGATAACTCCCCTGCTTAACTGTAGCAGGGGTATTATTCATTGGAGGTATTTTCATATGCATATTACAGACACACTTCCCCATCGTTATCCATTTGTAATGATTGATAACGTAACAAATGTAAAACATGGTGAGTCCGTTACAGGATATAAACTAATTACAAATAACGAGTGGTTTATAAATGATAGTCAACAACATATGCCTCATATGTTAATTGTAGAAGCGCTTGCTCAGCTTAGTGCATTTGTACATACTAATGACTCTGAAGGGCTAGGCTTCCTCTCCTCATTAGACGGGGTTGAATTCCACGGAAAAGCATACCCCGGTGATAAACTGGATATACATTATGAGCTAACTCGTAATCGTCGAGGTTTTATTCTCGGTAAAGGTACTGCAACTGTTAACGATCAACCGATTGTAACTATAGAGAAACTATTAATATATCAAGCAGAATAGAGACGATGTAATTCTACAGGGGCTCTATCTTCTACAAATTCGTTTTACTAACATGAACAGCGTAAATAAATAACTTGGTTAGGGGCGGAAAGATGGAAAGTACTATCGGTATCGATGCTGGTGGAACATTAACGAAAATTGCTTATTTGGACGAACGAAAACAATTAGCTTTTCAAAAATTCTATTCAAATGAACAAGATAGAATAATAAATTGGCTTAAGAAAAACACTCGTATAAAAAAAATATGTATTACAGGTGGCAAAGCAAAACAATTACAGCAACTACTTTCAAACTCATATAAAATAGTAGAGCTCAACGAATTTGAAGCTACTCTTGTAGGTGTCCGATACATATTAAAAAAAGAAAAATATGATATAAACAACTTTATTTTAACAAATATCGGTACAGGTACTTCCATTCATTACGTTTATAATGACAAATATGTTCGCGCTGGTGGAACTGGTGTTGGCGGCGGTACAATTATGGGGCTTTCAAAATTATTAACAAATATAGATCATTTTGAAGATGTGATTCCATTAACAAAAGTAGGATCTAGAAAAGAACTAGATATTACGGTTGGAGATATTTACGGTGGCATTCTCTCACCTATTGATAATAGCTTAACTGCTAGCAATTTTGGTAAAGCCGTTACTTCAGAATCAAAATATAATAGCTCAGACATACTTGCTACTATACAAGGACTTGTCGGTGAAGTCGTTACTGCATTAAGCCTTCAATTCGCCGAAACAAAAAACATTGAGCATATTATTTATATCGGTTCCACTCTATGTAATAACGTACACCTTCAAAATATTATTCATAGCTACACAAAATATCAAAATAAAACACCTATTTTTTTACAAGATGATGGTAATAGCGGTGCGATTGGTGCTTTACTTTATGTTATGAATAAAAAAAGCTGACTTCTGTCAGCTTTTTTGCAACGGTACTTCAAATTCAATAATTGATTCCCCGTTTTCTCCAATTCGCTCTACACTAATTCTATTAATTACACATTGTAACTTTTCATGGAAACTATGAATATCTTTAGCTGCTTCAGTAGCTAACTCAGCACTTTCTTTTCTCCCGACTGTTACATGGGGTATATGCGGAATATCCTCTTTCAAAAATTGTATTAAAGGTCCTGTGTACAGTAAATCATGTAGTTCTTCTATTTGTTTTTGCCCCTTTTCAACTCGTAAAAATAAATATTCCCCTTCACCGGTAATTTGATTCGCAAATTCAATTTCTATCTCTTGTATCCCTTTTGACAATTTTAAAATATGTAATTTCAGCTCATCATTTGAAATCGAGCTTTCAAATGGGAATATAACTGTAATATGCGGTGGGATTAAACCAAATAAAGGGTCATGTTTTTTCCTAATATCCTCAATTTCATTAATAGACATGTCGTTTAGAAAAAGTAAAATTGTGCGCATTTTTATATCCCCTACTTTCTCTTTTTATATTCATCATATTGTATGGTAGCTTGCACTTCAACAAATGATTTCAATTACATATAAAAAGAAAAAACTTCTCAAAAGAAAAGTTTTTTCTTATATAACATGATTATTATTTTCCCGCCAAACTTTCCTAAACTTTATATAACAAGCAATTCTCCACGGAATGATATACGATACTGCAACTAAGTAAAATAATAGACCAATTGTTCGTTGATCTAAATCCACAATAAATTGTCTTGAACCATATCTTAAAACGACAAGTGCAATAAAAGTAATTAAAAAGGCTGCACTTTTTTTCGTATAAATATTCCCATCATTTCAACTGCTGCACTGGATATTTAGTAAATAAAGATTTCCGAAACTCTTTATCATGTATAAGCATTGTAATTTTTTCGTTATTATCGTTAAGGAACTTTACTACTTTCTTTTTATCCCATATATCATTTTCTTTTGGGAAATTATCAAATTTTTCATACAGGATTAATAGTATTTCTTCTCTTTTTATCGTGAAATTTTTATTTTCTACTTGAAACTCGTAGCTTTTTGCATTTGGTACTAAAATCGCTAGATAAATAACGTTAAAGAGAAAATTCTTTTCCATCGTATCCTTACCATCAAACCAATATGTCTCAAGCATATCTTCTGTCAGAGTTCCATTTACTTTTACACCATAGTTTACCTTTATACTTTCATTCTCCAAACTAATACTTTGAAATGTTTCGCCACCGGGTAAATGATTAACAATTGTAACCACATCTGAGTTATTACCAACGTATGTCCCAGCATATTTCTTAAAGTCACCAGGTTTCACATCAGATATTTCTTTTATTTTTTCTCCTCTAGAACACGCAGTAATAAATAAAAAAATTATTAGCATAACAACTACATTACGATGCATATATTTCATTTAGCATCCCCCATTTTTATCGATATTTCGTTAATTACAATACAACTTCCCAAAATCCTTTAAAATATACGCATTTTAATCAAAATTAAAAATTTTCAATTTTTATGTTTACAATTATCCATTAATTGTATATACTTACTAACGTAAGAAAAATATTCTAAAAGGAGGTCGAATAAAATGATGAGATTACAATTACATGCTTTAACTTTGGCGTTGACTGCACCTGTGTTTTCTGGACAATTAAATATGAATTCGACCACCCTAATGGAGAATTGAACATCGTACATTATTTCGATTAATTCATAAATTCGCCACAGGAGGTCGTATACTTTCCTGTGGCTTTTTGACGCCCTGCCATAGGAGAACTATATCTTCCTGTGGCTTTTTTGTGCGATTTTTTAGCCTCTTACATCATTTTTTTAAGAAAGGAGCAACATTCGATGACTATTAGCGTATTGTTTTTAAGTATTACGATTCAAAGAAATAAAATTTCTAAAGATGAAATGTTTCATAATGAGCAAATTGAAACAGCTATGAATGATGTTAAGGAGCGCCAAGTACTTTATTGTGATCACATGTAATTCCTTTTCGAAAGGAGGAATTCATTTATGACTTTTCATATTTTCTTTTTTACGACTGTACTTCAGAAAAACACTTTATCTGAAGCTGAAATCATTCGTAAACAACAATTAAAACAACTGACTGATAAAATGACTGACATTAAAAGTTCATACTATACGCACATGTATTAAAAATATATTTTTAAGGAGAAATACCTTCATGAAATTTAAAGCATTCTTTTTAACTATCACCATTCAAAAACGTAAGCTTTCTCACAATGAAATTTTACGTGAGCAACACATTCAATCCATTATGGACGAAGTGAAAGACCGCCAAGCTTCTTATTACAGTCGTCTTTTCTAAATCAATTATAAAGGGGTTTTATCTAATGAAATTTAAAGCATTCTTTTTAACCATCACCATTCAAAAACGTAAACTTTCACAGAATGAGATTTTGCGTGAGCAACACATTCAATCTATTATGGACGAAGTAAAAGAGCGCCAAGCTTCTTATTACAGCCGTCTTTTCTAAATAACTTTTAAAGGAGCAATTCCCTAATGAAATTTAAAGCATTCTTTTTAACTATCACCATTCAAAAACGTAAGCTTTCTCAAAACGAAATTTTGCGTGAGCAACACATTCAATCTATTATGGATGAAGTGAAAGAGCGTCAAGCTTCTTATTACAGCCGTCTTTTCTAAATAACTTTTAAAGGGGTAAAAACAAATGAAATTTAAAGTATTCTTTTTAACCATTACGATTCAAAAAACTAAGTTCTCCGACAGTGAAATATTGCATAATCATCAAATTAATAAAGCTATGGAAGATGTAAAAGAACGTCAAAGTCACTACTGTAGCCATCTATAATTCCTTTCGAAAGGAGGAATGTATTATGAAGTTTCACCTTTTCTTTTTAACAATTACAATTCAGAAAAAAAACTATTCTGAAGCTGAATTAAAACAAGAACAACAATACAAACAGGTTATAGACGAAATTCGAGATCGTAGAAGCAAATACTACTCTCACCTATAATCCTTTAAAAATATAAAACTTGAAAGGAGTCGATTATGATGTTGATAGCACGTTGTAAGGAAATGATTTGGATAGTTCAGAGGGATTCCACATAGTTTTACCGAGGCTATATCATACAAATTTTCCGGTACATTTGATATGTAATAAATATATAATAAAATTGCATCAATACACTTTTTAACATGGATTAACAAACAAAGATACACCACTTAAAAAGTGGTGTATCTTTCTCAACATATATTATTTTCGATTACTTCGTTTCGTCTTAAATAATCTTACTAAGTTCGACACAACTGTTTTCGTTACTGCGTAAACTGGCACTGCCAAAATCATTCCGATAATTCCCGCAAAGTTACCTACCCCTAAAATTAAAATAATAATTGTTAACGGGTGGATATTTAATTTTGAACTCATAATACGCGGTGAAATGATGTTACTTTCAAATTGTTGTACAATTGTTACGATAATAATTACGTACAACGCTTGCATCGGAGATACGAACAGACCTACAATAACAGCTGGTGCTGCACCGATAAATGGACCTAAGTTAGGAATAATGTTTGTAAATGCTGCTATAATTCCTAAAACGAAAGCGTACGGTAAATCAATAATTAAATACCCGATAAAAGTAAAAGCACCTACAAATATACAAACGAGCGCTTGCCCTTGAATATATGCAGATAATGTTTCGTTCGTTTCCTTAATGATACGAAGTCCTTCTTCACGATAAGATTCAGGTAATAGACTAACTGCTTTCCCTGGAAACGCATGTCCATCTTTAAACATATAAAATAAAATGAACGGTACTGTAAAGATAACTAATGCGACATTCGTTATAATACCAAATAAAGCCGTTGCACTCGACGTAAGTGTGTTTGGTATATCCTTTAAATATTCAATTGCATTTTTTTCAATTGTTTCAATGGAAACATAGTTTTGTGTAGATAACCATTCAAACAGTCTATGATGGGATAAATCTTGTATGTATAGTTTTCCCTCTTTTATATAGCCTGGCATATTTTTCACTAAATCCATTAGCTGTTGTGAGATCGTTGGAACAACTACCCCAACGCCAACCGCAGTTAATGTTATGATAAAAAGATATAACAGTAAAATCGCTAAATTTCTAGGTACTTTTTTCTCCTCTAAAAAGACTAACACCGGATTAAATATGAAGTATAAAAATAACGCGATTAAGATTGGGAAAAACAACGTAGATATGAAGATACCAATCGGTTGAAATAGAAACGATATTTTTGTGCAAATAAATATGATCGCTACAACCATTAGCACTTCTAATGTCCAAAAGTGCACTTTCGATTTCAAAAAAACGTCCTCCTTTAAACTAGCACTCCACTTCATTGTACCAAAATAAGCAAGAATTTCACATAATATTTTCCTTTACAATATTCCAAAATACCAATAAATACACTACAATGAGATTACATACAAATTTGCAGGTAAAGGTGATAAAAATGACACAATGCATCATTTGCAGAAAAGATACGAAAGAACTTAGTGAACAATATGTCATCCCAGAAATATTATGTGGGTATTATTTCACAAACTCAATTTGTGATACTTGTCATGAACAAATGTCAACAAATATTGATCGTCCCTTAATTCGGCATAAGTTAAGTCAATATAAGATTGAGCAAATGAAAAAACAAATTGACTCTCCCCTGTATACGAATGAGCATGGTGAGGAACTTGCAGCAGCTGAGACTGATGTTGTTGAAGTAAGTGATGAAATACTTTATTCGAATGCATTAATTATGAAACTATGTAAAAAGCACGATATTTCACTACATAACGAAATTTGGAAAGAAGAACGTGTAACGAAAGTAGCTAGCTCTATTCAACGTGAATTACTTTTAGATAACCGAAAGTATAAAATGAGTGTATTAAAAATGGCTTATACTTTCGCTGTACAAGCTGTTGATGGTTATTTTGAAGATCCAGATGCGATTGATATTTCTAACATTCTATCAAATGCCGATTTCGTGGAATTAAAAGAAAAGAGCATTGTGCGCGATTTAAGTAAAAGTTCTTTATGGAATACATTAAATACAAACAGTGAAAACCATTACTTTATTTTATTAAGTGATAAAGATGGCCTGTTTTGTTTCATTCGTCTATTTGATATCTTTGATGTTGTCGTTCATTTATCAGAAAAGAGATATGAAATTCCATCCCCTATTGTTGGCGTAAATAATGTAAATAAACAAGAATTTTATGTCCAAACTTTAAAACAGTATATGGATGGGCTATTTAAAGAAAAAACTACTTCTATGTAATCACAATCAGAACATACGGTCTCCTTTCTTGATGAAAAGACACTGTGTTATAATAAGTATGAAAAGAACAATACAATCACATAAACCAATTATTAATTGTATATAAATAAAAAAGACTAGTGTGCGGCTACACACTAGTCCACGTAACTTAGCAGATTGGATTGTTCATTTATCCTATTTGTTTCTTACAAACAAAACAACCCACATTCTATTGGCATAGGTGGGTTGTTATTTTTTGAGCTTGTCTATTAAAACGACGACGAACGTTAACAATGCAACGAGAAACAGTCCACCCTGCAGTAGCAACGCTATTTCACTCACGTATTATCACCCCCTCCTACTTTGGAGAAGTGATAATTGAACAACCAACCGTACCTTAAGTTACTATTTAATTTTACCATATTTTCTAATAGTTTACGATGAAAACCCGCAAGTGAAATACTTGCGGGTTTCTTTATCACGTATGAACAGGCAGTAAACAAAATGAAGCAAAACATAGGTGAAACTGCCTGCTAATACCCAATTGGTTCAACTAATAATCCCTTAGGACCGTTCATCCAAGGGATTAAAGTTTCATTTTATTTCTCACTATTTTTTTAATGCATAAGCATCTGCTATCATTTCACCAACAATTTTAGTTTCTTGTTTCTTTTCTTCTTTCAATAAAGGAAATAATAGTTCTGCCACCTCATACGCTTCTTCTAAATGAGGATATCCTGATAAAACAAACGTATCAATTCCTAACGCTTCATATTCTTTTATTCTTTCTGCTACCGTATGTGGATCTCCCACGAGGGCAGTACCTGCACCACCTCTTACAAGCCCGATGCCAGCCCATAAGTTAGGGCTTATCTCTAACGACTCTCTCGTACCTTTATTTAAATGTGTCATTCGTTTTTGACCGACTGAATCATATCTTGCAAATGTTTTTTGAGCAAGCTCAATCGTTTCATTATCTACATATTGAATTAACTTTTCAGCCTCTTCCCATGCCTCTTCCTCTGTTTCTCTTACAATTACGTGTAACCTAATGCCAAACCGTACGTTACGCCCCTTCTCTTCCGCAAGTTTTTTTACTTCTTCTATTTTCTCTTTCACTTGCTCTGGTGGCTCTCCCCACGTTAAATATACATCACTGTGTTCCGCTGCAACTTCTTTACCTGCCGCAGACGATCCTCCAAAATAAATTGGTGGATACGGTGTTTGAACTGGCGGGAATACGACTTTACTATCTGTAACTTTAATATGTTTTCCTTCTAAAGAGATCGTTTCACCTTGTAAAGTCGATTTCCAAACCTTTAAAAATTCATCCGCCGCTTCATACCTTTCATCATGTTCAAGATATAATCCATCCCCTTGCAGTTCGACTGGATCTCCTCCAGCCACTACATTAATAAGTAACCTCCCATCTGAAATTCTATCAAATGTCGACGCCATTCTCGCTGCTACCGTCGGTGACATTAGTCCTGGTCTAACTGCTACTAAAAATTTTAACTTCTCAGTCTCAGCGGCAAGTGCCGATGCTAATACCCAAGGATCTTCACAACCTTGACCTGTTGGAAGTAACACACCCGTATACCCTAAATAATCCGCTGCTTGTGCAACTTGTTTATAGTAACCATATTCAGCTGCTCTTCCTCTTTTTGTCGTTCCTAAATATCGACCATCTCCATAAGCCGGAATAAACCATAACAATTCCATACTATTACACACCCCTTAATTGTTTTGAAAAATCCAACAAAACACTCTATATAAATTACCCCTAATAATTTATATATTAATTCCCTGTCTCTCCTTTGAAATTATCTCGCCATCTTAAAAACTTCACTTCTAGTAAACGTACGAGTGAATCAGAAATCTTCCCAACGAACGCAAAGATAATAATACCGACAAATACAATATCTGTATTTGAAAATTGCCTTGCATCCATAATCATATAGCCAATACCCTGTGTAGATCCCATCAGTTCTGCTACTACTAAACTCACCCATGCAACTCCTAATGATAATCTCGCTCCAAGTAAAAGGTTAGGCAATGCCGCTGGTAAAATTAGTTTCGTAATTAATTTTCGTTTACTAAACTCTAACACTCTCGCAACATCAAATAATTTTGAATCTACACCCCGTATTCCTAAAAACGCGTTTACGTATAAAGGAAAAAATGCACCGTCTGCAATTAATAATACTTTCGATGTTTCTCCAAAACCGAACCATAATACGAAAAGCGGTGCAACAGCTAAATGAGGTACAGTTCGTAACATTTGTACAGACGGATCTAAATATTGCTCACTTCTCGTTGAAAATCCAACAATCGTCCCTAAAATAATGCCTAAACTCCCGCCGATAAAGAATCCAGCCGCAGCCCTGAATACACTAATGTTTAAATGACCGAATAACTCTCCTGTTTTTATAAGTTCTTGAAAAGCTAGAAATATATCTAATGGCGTTGGTAAAACTGTTTTAGAAACTAGATCGAACACTCCAGCTAACTGCCAAATACTTAATACGATAATCGGTATAGCAATTGCCCTTACTATCAATTTTACATTCGTCTTTCGCATTTTCTTTACATTGTTTTTGCCAATCGTTATACTCGCTGGTTTCATAACAGCTTTCGTATTTTCCAATTTACAAAACCTCATTTCATTTCGCTTTTACTGCTTTTTCTACGAAAGAATTATCTACTACTTTATCTGTCTTAATTTCTTTCTTTATAGAACCGAGCTTATATTGAAAATCCGCTGTCTTTTGCTGTTCCACTATTATTTCTTTCGTTACTGGAACTAAAATTGGTTTGTCATGATTAAACACTTCTTTTACAATTTCAGCATCTATTTTCTTTGCAGAAGTATATATTTTTATTGCTTCATCTAAGTTTGACTCTTGCCATACTCGTGCTTTTTCATAAACTTTGAGAAACTTCTCAACTAATTCTGGATGTTCTTTTGCAAACTTTGTTCTTGCAATTAAAAACTCTGGTGAAGAAACATTTAATCGTTCACCATCTGTAATAACCTTTGCTCCTTTATTTAACGTATGTAGTGAAATGAATGGATCCCAAATGGCCCATGCATCTACTGATCCTGATTCAAATGCTGGCTGCGCTTCATCTGGTTGCAGTTGAATGACATTTACATCTTTCGCATTGATACCTTCTTTTTCTAATGCTCGATATAATAAATTAAACGCGCTACTCCCTTTTGCTACGGCAATTTTTTTACCTTTTAAATCTTTTACACTCGTAATCTTGCTATCTTTTTGTACAAGAATACCAGTTCCTCTCCTCGCATAACTGGTATTAGCAATTTCGGTAAATTCAATACCTGCTGCTTGCGCGGAAATAACTGGGGAGTTGCCAACTTCACCAAAATCTAATCGATTTGATGCGATTGCTTCAAAATAAGGAGGTCCGCTCTGGAACTCTGTCCATTTCACTTTAACTCCTTCTTTTTTAAACTCTTCCTCAAACCATCCTTTTTTCTGTGCTAGTAATAGTGGACTTAACCCTTGCTGAATACCAATTTGTACTGTTACATCTTCCTTCTTACTACTTGCTGTGCTTTTTTCACATCCAAATAAAAATAAAGATATAGCTAATGCAAAAGAAAGAACTTTGATTTTTTTATACATATACTCACTCTTTCCCTATATACTTGTTTGAATTAATCCCCCGTGTTCAAACTGCTGTAATACTTTCTTTCGAATTTCTTGGAATGACTCCGAAGTTTTACTACGCGGATAAGGTAAATTATTTTCAATCACTTTATGTATCTTTCCAGGCTTTGCACTCATGATGACAATTCGGTTCGAAAGATATATTGCTTCGTCTATATCATGTGTAACGAATATCATTGTTGTCTTTTTTTGTTCCCAAATGTTGAGCAGTACTTCTTGTAAATGACTTCGGGTAAATGCATCCAGTGCTCCAAATGGTTCATCAAGCAATAATACATTGGGATCCCTTAACAACGCTCTTGCAATCGCAACACGTTGTGACATCCCGCCTGATATTTCTTTCGGATATGATTTTTCAAAACCGTCTAATCGAACAATTTCAACCCATTCCTTTACCTTATCCTTCACATACTTATCTTTTAATGACAAATCAGCTGCAATATTTTCTTCCACTGTTAGCCATGGGAACAATCGATGCTCTTGAAATATAAATCCTTGCTTCTTACTCGGTTTTGTTATACGCTCCCCGTCAATAATGATTTCTCCCTCAAAATCGCTGTCTAAACCTGCAATAATTTTTAACAGTGTACTTTTTCCGCAACCACTCGGACCAATCACTGTAACAAAGTCCCCTTTCTCTAATTGAAAATTAATATTCTTTAATACTTGAACAGTACGAGTTTGTTTCGAAAAATATTTTGATACTCCATCAATTGAAACAGTCAATTTTCCCCCTCCTTGAAATGCTTCATCTAAATGAACAGATTCAGTATTTATGCAATAAAAAAACCAAAGGCATTTTATCAATAGATAAAATGCCTTTGGTTTCTCCAATCAGCAATACGTAATAGAATTAAGTACATATTATACAAATATTTCCGATAAGTCAACTAGGTTTTGTAAAAAAATACATATGATTCGTTTGAACATCCTTATTGTTATTTATTTAAAAATTATTTTTTATGGCTTTTAATCCACTGTAACCAATAAGAAAACTCACATGCCAAATGCATTTGATGCGATTTAATAAGGCTATTTGGACAAAGTGCTGGAAACTCTACAACTAGACTTACTTCTATACCAGTATCTGTATCTTTGAATTGATGTCGAACTCCACCAATTGTAGTACCATCTTTCATACGTGCAACACCCATTGATTGATATTGATAAGACTTATCTCTAGGTGTCTTCAATCCCGGTTCGTCACCAAAAACAATAAAAAATTGAACTGGAAATGGAGAATTACCAGTAGTTTCGATAACCTCTAATTCATTTTCCCCAAAGGGTCTTAGTACGTAGTGATCTGGGCAGGCTGATAAATTCACTTGATCATTTTCATCTGATTGTTCAAGCATAAAACTATCAATTCCATTTATCGCTTCTTCTGCTGTAATCCCATCTAAATAGATACTTGTTTTTGAAAATTTTCGTCTATCACCAGATAAAACAGTACAAATACGCATACCCATTTCACTTAATTTCAGTTTAATTTTCAACTTATCATACATTTCATTGTATGAATAATTTAACTTTAGTTCCGTTAGTTTTTTTATCATAACGTCTGTATCATTTAATTCCGGTTCTTTATGTCCTAATGTATTGAAAACTTTTTTAATACGTTCTCTTTTCCACTTTGTAAGTTGTTCATTCGAAATATTGTTTCCATCAATAATAATTTTCATATACATTCTCCTTCGATTTGATCGTATCGTAGTGTATTTAATACTAAATTAATCATTTCTTGCTTCGTGTCTAGATTCAAATTCACCTCTGAATGAGCAATACTGCTAAGACCGTATAAAATAAATCCTGATGCTAATAATGAGTTATCAGTATTAAAAATCCCAGTTTTCACTCCTTCTTCGATTACTTGTCGAATTAACGGCTGCATTCGCGTAAATAATTTCTGTTCTAGTTGAAAATGTTGTTCCGTCTGAAACGAACTCACATTTTTATAGGGTGCTAATTTTTCGATAAATGTCCAAAATATATTTAGAGAATCTTTCATCTTTTGCATAACAGACCGTTCATTAGAAATAAGTATTTCTTCAATTAACTCCATATTTTTCACAATAAAGTCATTTAATACTTCGTCAACAAAATTCTCTTTAGACTTGAAGTAATAATAAAATAAGCCCGTTGCTACACCAGCATGATTCACAACATCTTTTATGCCAAATCCTTTCATACCGTTTTTCATATATAGTTCAAAACCAATATCCATTAACTCTTGCCTTCTAACATCTGGTTCTTTTGATATTCTTTTCATAGGTCATCTCCTACTATGTTTTACCTTCGACTGAATCTGATTCAATCATAAACGACTGAACTATATTCAGTCAATATTAGTTTCCACAAAAAATAGTAATCCCAAGAAATACACATCTAACCTTAGACTTATCAAAAAAGTTAGATCATATAACTTAAGACTACTCAATTTCATTAAACACATATTTTCTTTTCAAATCGCTTTAGTTTAACCACACCATTTCTGTCTCTACAATCATTTGAGGAAGCGTCTTTTGAATTATCCCCTCTAATACATTAAGAGCTTCATTCACATAACCACCCTCAAATCCCTCTAAAGGCTCAGGTAACTCATCCTCATCTAAAATAAAATATTCTCTACTTGGAAGTACCAATATATCAATAATTAAGTCTTCAAATGACACTAGTTCGCCCGTTATTTGCGTATTTTTTACAACATTAAAATAAGAGCCTAAATACACTCCATTTTTATCTCTCCATATGTATAAATTGTACGGACGATTTTCCCAGTAGTATGCAATGGTGTAACTTCCTTTTGGGATTGTTAAACTCGCACCATGTGCAGTCATTGTAAATGAATACTGAACCTCATGAAATAACACGATACTTTGCAACTGCTTTTCAAGTAATAAGCAAGTGTGATCTACTACGGTCGAGTCATACCGAATTTTTCTTTCTACAATTTCACTTTTTGGTGTTAGTAATTTATTCATTCTTTATTTCCCCTTATGCTATTTCTAATCTTAATTATATCCATTTATATAGTGATAAAGAAGTGTTTGGTCTCCAAATAGACAATAAAAACTCCCTCTTATTTTAGAAGGAGTTTTTCACTGTCCATGTTTCATATTTTTTCACTTCTAATGGAAGCTCATTCGTTTTCAACCACTCCACTGCACTACATACAAGTGGAGATGAATTGTCTTCTGTAATGCTTTCTATAGAAACCCATCTCGCTCCTAAAGAATCTTGACCTTCAAATTGTTTTGGTACTATGTTTTTCCCTGCACTCTTTTCAACATCATACAAAACTGCAATATGGTGTACATATGTATAATCTTTAAACTTTGAAGGATATTGAAAATCAACCGTACCTACTTGCTTTATAACCTTTACTTCTAATCCAGTTTCTTCTTTACATTCCCTATGGAGTGCCGATAACAACGACTCCTCTTCATTTAAGCTCCTACCAGGTAGATCATATCTGTTCTTATATGGACCTTTTGATTTATCAATTACTAATATATTATTATTTTCGATACAAATACCATACATACCAAACGTACGATGAAAATTAGTAGCATTATTCATGGTTCAAATTCTCCGTCATCACATCATAAAATTTCTGTTCCTCATCAACATTTAAGTGAACACGACTTACTGTTTTAGAAAATCCATATAATAATTGTGCTTCCATTGGCTCTTTGAGTATTATTTCAAATGTTGGAGGTTCCTTTATAAATTCCATCACCGTTGCGTCAAGAACCTCTTTCTCTTTTTTTAAAAGTTCTCCTTTATAAAACATAATCTTATCTATTTGTGTAAACGGTATAATGATTTTCTTCCCTAATCCAATTTGAATAATTACCTTTTCTTCCGTAACAATAATTGGATTTTTACGCATTGCTTGAATTTCAGCTAAAAAATAAAACATTGCATATACGTTTAAAATAAGTAACACCCATGCTACAACTGAATTCCATTGATGAAGCAAATAATGAAAACCAATACTTTCTATTAAGGTCGCATGGATGATCATAATATATACACCTATTGCACCAGTCTTTTTGTGATATGAGTATACGCTTTCACCTTCTGGTACTTTTTCACGCCACGATAAAAATGCATAATAAATTAGCTTACACTCTGTTACAATGATATCTATTAATTTATTTCTTTTCATAGTGGCATCAAACGCAGCATCAATTGCATAAGAAAATGAAGAATACTCACTTTTATATTCTTTATATTTTTTTATTATGTTAGGAAGCTTTCTAACAATTTTATATAGAAGGAATAACTCTACACATACAAAAGCAATTTCTCCTGCAATTATACTATAAGAAACGTATGAAAAAGCTTGTAAATAGTCGCTTGGAATAATAAATCTTGCAAATATATAACCAGCTATTACAACAGGAAATATATACGTTAACGAGTATCTTTTTCGAATAATAAAGAAATACGTAATGACTGGAATTACAAACATGCAATCTAATAATGATCCGAGAACAACTTCTTTCGGAGTAGCTGGTACAATCGGAAGAGCATACAATAAATAGTTTGATAACAAGATTAAAGATACGAGTCCAATCCAGATACCTTTTCGCCTTCGCGAAAGTGTGACACTCATACTTTCACTCCTCTATTCAAAAACCTCGTTTAAATGGTCTTTATAAAATGAAATAGCACGTTCAAATTCTTTAACTTCTTCTACTTTTACGACTGTTTCAAGTAATAATTTCATCGCGGATTCATGATCGTTTACGTTATATTTCGCTAATGACAAAAATACTTTCATCACATCATTATCTGGAAACTGCTGCAAACCTGTTTCTAAAACAGTAATTGCTTTGTCATACTCACCTATACAACGATATGTACTACCAAGGCCGATATAAGCTCCGCAAAGTGACTCACCTTCAAGACCGTTCGCAATTGCCTGTTCATAATATGGCATAGCCTCTGTTTCAAGCCCCATTACATCATGTATCCAGGCACATTGATAAAGTACTTCTGCATCCCTCGTAAAGTTTGTTAATCCAATGAGTATCTCTTTAGACTGCGCATATTTCTTTTCTTTCCGGAGTTTAATAGCTTGCTTTAATAAATGTTCCATAGAATTCACTCCTCACCAATTATTCTATGTATCCATATTGAATGGTTAACGTTTGTGTAAAAGTAAAATTCCCATAAATTAAAGTTTCGCTTACCAATATATACTATGCGGATTCACTCTTATCCAAATACTTAAAATTATAAAGCAGTAACGCGATTACATAGTACTTCTAACCTTTTGACAATTTCTTTCGCTGTTTTATCTTTTCCATTACATAACTGCCCTTTACCGTCTTGTCCAATTACATAGTGCATTGCTCCGCGCGAATATAAAGAATGTGGTGAATTTGCAATCATTATACTTGCCTTTGCTTCTTCCATTCTATTTTTCGCTCTTTCAAACAGTTCTTCTTCATTTACATCACTTTCAAGTTTAAAGCCAACGAGTACAGTTTCTGAATCCCACTGTTTTATTTGCTTTAATACTTTCGGTGCCTTTTGAAAATGTATAATTGGCGCTATATCACTTGAGATTTTTCCATTCATATCAAGAACATTACCATCTTGATCACAAATCTTGTCCACAATCCAATCAGATCCAGCCGCTGCCATAATAACCGCATCGATTTTTTCATGCGTAATGATACTTTTCATTTTATCTTGTAAATCAACAATTCCTTCAAATGGATGTAATTCTAATTGATTGTTTATATCATTCGGTTTCTCCGCAAAATAACCATGTAAATATATAACATGGGCCCCTTTACTTATAAGCTCTTCGGCAATTATTCTTCCAATTGTTCCTTTTGCCATATTTGTATGGCCGCGTACTTGATCCCATTTTTCTAAACAACCACCGCTTGTAATTAATACCTTTTTCCCCTTCATTGTAACCATCCCTTACTAATTTTTCTTACGAAACCATTCTGTTCCAAAATCAACTATATCTCGTTGTTTCATAAGACGACACTTTGCGTTTCCTATTTTTCCTATTGTTACAGTTCCCTTTTGCTCAAATTCTACACCGATTTCTACAAATTTGTCAGAATCGTAATCCATATCAACAAATTCTTTCCATACTCTTTCACCATTTTCTATAATAGGTGCCCCTACTTTTATTAATTCACATGCACCAGAACGTACTTCTGATAAATGTACAGAAGTATTGGAATCATATCCAACACCAATTAATAATATGTATCCGTCTAAATCATATATTTTTCTTAAAGGAGATTCTTCTCCTAAACTCATCGATAGTGACTGATTCATCGTTATTTCTTCTGCATGTCTTCCCCATGCAGCAAAACTTCCTAATGGATGGTTGCTACGTACTACATTCGGATATGTACGAAAACATTCAACTACCTTCCCCATTGCCCTTGTTGGCGTTATATGTGGCTCAAATGCTGGTACGTTATCTCGAATAATTTGCCACCATTCTTCAGGAACAGGTGGTCTTGACCAATGTTTCGGATCAGATAAATCCGAAGATTGCGTTGGCATAATAATGGTTCCCTCTTCTGTAATCACTTTCATTAATGCCTCTACTACCGCAACTGCTCCGCCTGATACCCAGCCAATAGAACTTAGCGAAGAATGTACAATAACCGTCATTCCTTTTTCTAACCCTAATTTTCTTAAATCATTTGTAATTGTTTTAATTGTATTTGGCAATGGCGTACTTGCCACGATGTCATTCATTTTCACGATTGTTCCCCCATTTTGTTTTAAACTACTACATACATATATTATCATATTTTTCTTAATTTTTAACTTAATCATTTTTATCAACACATTAAAATAGTAATATATTGGTTTTATATAACTAAAGAAGAACGATGAAGACGTTACATCAAAAAATAAGAACACTCTATAAACGAAAGAGCCCATCAAAAATGATGAGCCCTTTGTATTAATTTATCCTTCAATCGTAACCCCTGTAAACATCGATAAGTTCCCTGTTATTTTCTCACCTACACGTAAAAATAACCCTGCAGCTCTCCCGCTAATGCAGTGTGAACCAATTAATAGTTTTCCAGTATATGGACCATCCCATGTGTCAATTGTGTAGTCAGGCATTTCTATGTATTGCTGATATATTTTCCGCTGTTCAAAGTAATACGCTGTTTTATCTTCTGCTAAAAGCTCATCATTTTCGTATATAGATACCCCTCCGCCTTCACGGCCGTATAAAGGTTTAGAAACATATGATTCATTTTTTTCAATAAACGGTTTATTTGTAAAATAGGTTGGTAGGAAGTATTTCTGTATAATCTCTAGCTCTTCTTCCTCAAAGAAGACTCCTTCTTCGTAAAGTTGCCAAATGAATGCGAGTACACTTTTATTTTGCATAAGAAAAGCAGCTGGCGGATTTATGATTTTCACTCTTCCTTGTGCTATATGATCTAAAAACTGGAGTCCAATTCTTTTTCCATTTTTATCGGCATCTGAAACTAAATATTCAATTGGATATAGTCTATATAAATAATGGATTCGTTCACCATTTGGCGTATATATGCCATCATCTGCAACGACAATATCTTGTATACCTATATAATCCGTTGATTGATCTAAACAATAGCTTCTTAAAAATTGAACTGTTTGATGGTCTTCATCATGCCAATCATAACTAGTAAAATATATCGTCTCAATAGGACTTATATTATAGTCATGTTTAATTTGTTCCCACGCCTGCACAATATGCTCTTCTATATGGTTCGGATGGTTCACGTCATGATAACGGCACAACACTTCATTTGCGACAGATGGCTCTAAATAACCTGTTGGTGTATCACAATTTACTTCTATTAATTTTATATCTTCACCATTTACGATAAAATCAAACCTCGTAAAATATGAAAACAAACCAGTATGTTTCATTCTTGCAATTTCCCACGTTTCCGCTGGAAATCCTAGTGTTTGAAAATCTTCTGTCGTATTGACAATATATTGATACGTTCTATATAACACATACATAATTTTTTCTGTCGCTTTCGAAATAGCAGTATAAGTCTTTACCGGCATACGATACATACCTGTTGCCATATATTGATTCCATTCTTCTTTTTCTAATAGACTCGACCACGTAAATCCATTCCGACCAGCCTCTTCCGCAAGTGAAAACCATACTTTCATATACTCTTTCTGCTCTTGTTCTGTATACATGATCCTATTATCCTTTCGTATTATGATCCGGCTGGCGCTTTTGCATTCCCAATTCCACTGGAACCAGAATTCACTTTCGGCGCTTGAGTCGTAGATGATTTCGGCGTATTTGTATCTGGCGTCACTTTACTTGAGGAATTTGGCTGTTGTTTATTTAAATCCACCTTATTGGAAGAATTATTGTTGTTACTGTTAGTTCCGCCATAATACCCTCCACCACCGCTACCACCAGTTCTACTTTGGTCTTTTTCACGATATGGAATAATATTATTTGCATACGGTTTCTTCATTATATTTGGTTTTGCTGTATAATTCATATTTGAAGTTCTGCTTGCTAATAAATATCCTGCTACGAATGGCAGTATCGGTAAATGTGAATTTTCATGATACGATGAAAATGACGGATTCATTTCCTTACATAACTCATCATTTTCTACATTTTCATTAGTAGGGGTTTTATCATCACAATTTAAAGTTTCTTGTTCATTTCCTTGTTTTCCACCATCTGTTTTAACAGCGGTACTTTCTTTCTGTGCAGTTTCTTCTTCATAATCACCACAACCTGTTAATAAAAAAGATGACACCCCTATTGAAGTAGCAATTTTTATAAATTTACTTTTATCCATTCTCATGTGCTATACACCTAATTTCTTTTATCTATATTTTTCCAGATACCTTTATTATATAATGTAAATCTTACTTTTTTCAAACTATACATTAAATGCACATTTATATATTTTTATACTATTTTTCCAAGTAACAATAAAACCTTTCAATCCCCGGATATTTTTCACCTAAACTTTTAACTTGAAAACCAATTTTTTTATAAAATTCTACTGCCTCATCGTCTGTCTCAGCCTCGAGATACGTCAATTGATGCATTCTTACTACTTCCTTTATCATTTGCAACGCAATTCCTTTATGACGATATTGCGGGACGACTGCTATGTGGCATATTCTCGCTTTATTTGTCCCGATTATTTCAATACCTATGCAAGCCTTTTCTTCAAATCTATGCAAACTCCCTTTATTCCTTTCATAAAATAAAACTGCTTTCTTTAAGCTAGTTTCACTTGGCCCAACTGCATACTGTAGTACATGTAAAATTAAATCATTTTCAATTTGTTCAACACGCTGTAAATTCACACTTCCATCCCTTTCTATGAAAAAAGACTAGCTCTTTATAAAAAGAGCTAATCTCATTACGCCGTTATTTTTTCTTCTTTCTTCACAACTACAGCCACATAACTATGTAGTATCATCCCAATAATAACGAGGCTCATACCAATCCAAGATAAAGATGACGGAATTGGCACAGATAGCAAGATAAGCTCTCCTGCTAGCGCAAATAAAACTTCACCAGACTGAGTCGCTTCCACTGTTGCTAGTTTTTGTGGATCATCTTTTACAAGATCTGTCGCAAAGAAGAATAATACTGTCGCGATTAAACCAGAACTAACTGCTACAATAAAACATTGGAAAACTTGGCTACTTGACGGTAGCCCGCCTGTTGATACTTCATAACCAGATAGTAAAAACCAAAATGGTAAACTTGCTAACGTCATACCGAGAACTCGCTGGAATACATCTAATTCCCCTTTACAAACTCGCATCATTTTCCGATTCCCAAGAGGATACGCAAACGCTGCAATAAGTACAGGAACTACACATAAAACGGTTTCACGAATTCCTAATGAAGAAGCATGTTCTACTTGCATGAGTATAACACCACATAAAATAATGCCCGACATAACTAATTCCTTCATTGGAAGTTTTTTATGTAACGGATCTACTGCAAAAAATGGTGTTAACAAAATTCCAGCGACGATCGTAATTTGCCATGTTGATGCAACGAGCCAACCAGGTCCAAAAGCTCCGGCAAAACTAAGTGGTGCATAGAAGAGACCAAATCCAACGATACTCCACACTAACCATTCTTTCGGATTACTTTTCATATATTGAAAGAGTTGCTTTAAGTTACCTCTATACATGACAATAAGTAAAAGCATTGGCACCATAAAGTAGTACCGTAATGAGGCACTCCAAATCCAGCTTCCACCTTCTAAGTCCATCGCACGGTTTAAAACGAAGGTAAAGGCAAAGAAAAATGATGCCAATATTCCTACTGCAATAGCTTTCATTATAAAACCCCTTGTTTAGTTTCTTCTTAAATACTATACAACAAAATGAATATAATTAAAATTCACAATCTTTAATTTGGACATAAACTAGCTCTATATAGTTTTCTCAATCGGCTAATATGAGCTTGATGGTACCGATTGTGGTCAGCTATATGCCATATCCCCCATCTTATAGTCGCATTTTCTTCCTTTTCGTAAAAAACTTCTCGTGTTAAATCACTTTCTACTAGTTTCATACATTCCGCATAAAACATATGTTGCACAGCTTCATAATCTTGCATTAATTGTTGCAATGTCTGTTTTCTTAAACTTGGTAGTTCTCCTACTTCATTTAACATTGGTCCGTATTTATTTTCAAGTACAAGTGGAACTACTTCTCCTTTTAAGCGGTACACCCAATGTAAATCGACAACTGCTAAATGTTGAAGTAGTTGTCCAATACTATTTTCATTATTTTCTGTTCCTTTAAATGACAGTTCTTTTTCGTCAGTTCCTTCTACTAACTTTTGCAGTCTTTTAAATGTATCAGTAACCGTCGCATACAAAATTGCTACTTGCGGGTTCATATTTTTGTCTATATAAAGATCTTTCATACTAAACTCCCTCTCTTACAAGAACAACACCATATGTTCATCATCACTATACACACCATTCATCTTTATAGCTCTCTTTTCAACCCCATACGTTTTAAAGCCCATTGATTCATAAAACTTTTTTGCTGGCTCATTTGTAGACACAACACCTAATGTCAATTGTTCCAAGTTCATTTCTCTTGCTCTTTCAATTGCCTTACGTATTAACTCACGCGCAAGGCCACTTCTTCGATTGCTTGCATCTACATACATCGCAACGATATGACCTTTATGTTTATACGCCTCTTTCTCTTCTGTTAGTAAAGTGACAACTCCAACTAATTGATCCTCTTCATTAAAAGCACCGAATGTACAACTAGTAGTAGCTGTTAAATTTCTTTCCACTCGCTTAATCGGATTTTCTTGACGAATCGCCTCCTCATAAGTTGTTACAAATGCCTCTGGATTTACTTGTAATGCTTGTAAACGTAACTCCCAATATTTTTCCGCATCTTCTTTCGTAAGTAATCGAATCATATTTCTCCAGCCCCTTTAAGTTGACATAATATTTTTATAAACCACTAATTAAAGATTGATATTCTTCTCTTAACATACTATAACGATATCGATGAATGAACTGACCTTTACGTAATCGATCATTTCTCATTAATCCCTCACAAACAAAACCAGCCTTTTCATAACTCTTTCTAGCTTGAAAATTATCTTCATCTACACGTAGCCAAACTTTTTCTAATTCAAATTCAAAGAATGCTTCATGTAACATACTATATAGGGCTGCTATTCCATATCCTTTGCCCCAATACTCTTTATTACCAATCGCGATTCCCAGTTCTGCATTTTTATTTGTTTTATCAAAGTTTTTAAGATCTACCCATCCAATATGTATGCCGTTCTCTGCAGTGATAGCTCTTTGTTCATAACCATTTTTCCGATTTATACATGCCTCAATCCATTTTTTCGTATCTTCACGAGTGAACGGTGGATATTGATCTGGTACAACTAAATGTTTTGTTACTTTTGTATCTAATGACCATTGATATCGATCTTCTACATCATCTAGTGTTAGTTCTCTTAATTGAACAAATGGTATATTCATTGTGCTATCCCCTTTTTATCCGGCTTTAACGGACAGTAAGACCCCCACCTCAAAATTCAGCGGAAGCAAAGAAGTTAGATGGGGGATCAACTGTCCGTAAAAGCCCGATTGGTTCAACTAATAATCAGTGGGGGATGAACAAAACCCCCACTGATTAAAGTTTCACTTTATTTTCCTATAGAAAACCCTTCGAACATTCTTCCTCCATACTGTTCTAACGTTTTTTCTACAAAAGTAATTAATTTTCTTTTCTCTCCTGTTTTATAAAAATGATCGAATGCTGTTACAAATTGATCTGCGTATTGTTCATCATATCTTCTAAGTACCCTTATAAACCATTTTGAACTTCCAAGCCATTTACCATTTACTCTTAATACATATTCATGTAATAAATCAGCTAATAAATTCGCGATAAACAACTCTTCTTCTCTTTTTGATGCACCAATAAAATCATCCAAAGTATCTGTAATAAAATAACGCTTCTGCTCCATCATTTCTTCCGTCCATTTAGCTGGTCCTTTATTTAGTAACTCATTCGCTTCGCTTTTTAATTTCCCAACAATTCCCTCTTCCCCTTTTAATACAATACCTTCTGCAACTAATTGTGGTAACGAAGGTCTTCCTCGGTCACAATCTATCTTAAAAAAAGTTTTTAACGTTTCAAAATTATGTACAAATACCTCAACTGGCCACCCATTACTATAGAAAGATTCTCGATAACAAGACATTAAACTTTGATCAACTATTACAATGTCCAGATCAGATGTTTTTGTCGCTTCTCCTCTTGCAACACTTCCTCCAAGTAAAGCTACATCACAATTCGGAAATTGTGATGTAATGATGCTTTTTGCCGCTTCCATTGCTTTCATAACCGTTCCCCTTTTCTTATTTCACTTTCTTTTTTTCAGCTCTTTCTCTCGCTTTTTTTATGTACGGCTCTGCGTCTGGTGTTTTGCATGACGTTGCTCCGTGATCAACGTGTACTTTTCCAATTTCACGTGCAATTTCAATCGCTGCTTGCTCTAAGTCTTCATTACGAATTCCTATCGCGATTAAAGCACGATTCATCGCTTCTTTTTTTCTATTTTTTTCATTATGTATATTTACTTTAATTTCTTCTAAATACGGAGAGAAGAAATCGTCTTGTAACGTTTTATTTTTAATCGCTATATTTGCTAATAAAGACCAGCCTGCTCTTCCAATCCATTCATCATCACACTTTGTCCATTCTTCCATTCTTTCTATCGCGATTGGCGACGTACAAATAGCCGTCATTAAAACATCCATTAAACAATAATAATCAACTTCCTGTACCCATTTATTTAGCAGTTCTGTCGTAACTTTCTTTGGATCTAAAATCATTGTTGCTAAAGTCATTGCATCCATATTTTTTGTTTCCCATAATAAAATTGCTAAATCATGATCTTTTTTTATCTTCTTTTTTAACAATTTTAAATTAGCAAAACTAACTCCGAATAGTGGCTCTTTCGCTCCGTGGTTTTTATACGTTTTGCGATTTTGTTCTGTTCCATATTCCTCTAGTTGCTGCATTACTTCACCAAGTAACATATACCCACCTCTTTATCTTTTCTGTTGACTTCATATATGTATGTACGATATATTCTACATTACTTTTTGGTTTTCCTATATTTACTTTTTAAATACGGTATGTGAAATTTTATGAATACGTTTTAATGCAACAGGCACCCTCTTCACTACCATTCTCTGTATACAATCCCCTACTAACTCATTCGGTTTACTATATATATAAACAAATTACATGCATTTTCATTCAATTTTTGTTTCATTTTAGTAAACCTGCAAAATATTGAAATCTTGCATACTTATGGACAAACTTTTTTGCTCTTGTAAAAAAGTTTTTTTGCAATTACCTCCCTATAATTGCTAATATAGTAGAGTAGAACTTTTATAGAGAGAAGGAAGATTATGCACAATGGAATTCGAATGACAACTTTAGTGAAAAGGGCTATGTTGATTTGCGCGGGGGTATTATTTACATACGAAGCAGCTTTAGGATCAGCACATACTGCTCTAGCAAGTACAGAGGATGAAGCAAAATCTGTTCAACTTGTAAGTGAAATTCAATCATCTCTTGCACCGAAAGAAGCTCCAAAACAATATAATGGGCAAGTTAGAAAAGTAGCTTATTTAACATTTGATGATGGTCCTGGAAAATACACAGCTGAGCTTTTAGATATGTTAAAGAAAGAAAATGCAAAAGCAACATTCTTCCTTATTGGTTCAAATGTAAAAGCTTTCCCTGATCTTGTAAAACGTGAAGATGCTGAAGGCCACTACGTTGGGATGCACAGTATGACTCATAACTACAAGAAGCTCTACACAGAGGGGCATTACGTAGATGAGATGAAGGAAGATCAAGGCTTAATCGCTGGCGTTCTAGGTAAATCACCAGTATTAACTCGTCCTTCTTACGGATCGATGCCAGGATTAAATGAGGCTCTTCGCAACAAAGTTGTTGAGAATGGCTTAAAAGTTTGGGATTGGACAATCGATTCATTAGACTGGAGATATAACAAAATGCCTGTTGACGCTGCATCAGCTAAAATTATAGAAAACGTTATTAATGGTGCAAACAAGCCAACAGAAGTTATCCTTATGCACGACATTCATCCACAATCCGTAAAAGCAGTACCTGGTATTATTAAAGGGCTGAAAGAAAAAGGATATGAATTAGAAGCCTATAGTGAGAACGAACACTTCCCATTAAACTTCTGGCATGATAATCGTATGTAATGAAAAAGACTTGATTTCCTTTAGCTGGGGATCAAGTCTTTTTATCGTTTTTGGAATTACTCCTCGTATATTCGACTCCCCCCTCTCCTTCATAAAAAAGTACGACGTTTTCGTGCTAAGGAAGATACATCTATTCATGAAATCAGAAGTAAAAACTGGGATAGTAGAAGAGAAAAACGTATTAAAAAGATGAATCGAAAATTAAGAAAAAGAAAGGAAAAGCAAAAGAGATTGCAAAAGAGATTGATACGAAATTAAAACAGATTTATCAAAATACAGTAAGAAATTATGGATTGAATATACAAAGTCAATCCTATTTTTTATATTATCAACACTTTAGCACATATTACTCTTAAGGAGTGATATGTATATGGATTTCCTTTCAGCTGAATATTTGTCAGCCTTGCTTGCCATTATTGTAATTGATTTAGTGTTAGCTGGTGATAATGCCATTGTAATTGGATTAGCAGCAAGACGATTACCGAAAGATCAACAAAAGAAAGTTATTATATGGGGAACTATCGGGGCAATCGCGATTAGAGCTCTCGCTACTTTAGTTGTCGTTTGGTTGTTAAAAATACCAGGGCTACTTCTAATTGGTGGTGTACTTCTTATATGGATCGCTTACAAATTAATTGCTGAAGGCAAAGATCATGATATTAAAGCAGAAGAAGGTTTTTGGTCTGCTATTAAAACCATTATCATTGCTGATGCATTAATGGGCATTGATAATGTCCTCGCTGTTGCTGGAGCTGCGCATGGCAATTTTTCTTTAGTAATCATCGGGCTATTGGTTTCAATTCCAGTAGTAGTTTGGGGCAGTACATTAATTTTAAAATGGGTCGACCGTTATCCTATCATTATTACAATTGGAGCAGCTGTTTTAGCTTATACTGCCGCGAAAATGATTGTGGATGAAAAGTGGTTCGCTGCATTTTTCGAAAGTAACCCTTTCATTAAATGGGCATTCATCATTATTGTCATTGCTGGTGTAGTGTTCTTTGGAAAGATGAAACAAAAGACTAAAGATGTTTCTATATAATAACAACGTTCTATTTATAAACAAAAGCGCCACTCATATGAGTAGCGCTTTTTAATATTTATTTCGTTTCCCCATCTTCAGTCGTCTTTACCTTCGTTTTATTTTTATCACGATGGTTATAGTTGTACTTCGAACGATCAACCGGTGTAAATCCTTCCGGTGTGTAGAATCGTAATAAGTCACCATTCACGACTTGGTCAGAGTATTTTAACGAGTTTTGAACCATTTGTTCATTTTGTTTTATTTCATCTGTAAATTCTACTGGTTTTCCAGTCGTTGTATCATAGTATTTGCCGTTTAATGCAGTAACTGTTGGGCTTACGTAGTTACCATTTCGGAACGCAACAACTTGCTTATGATCTGGTGATAATAAATCTGAACCGAATTGAACATAATTTTTTGTATCTGTTCCTAGTAAGTGTAAAAGAGTTGGAAGAACATCAATTTCACCACCGTATTGATGTTGTACGCCACCTTTCACACCTGGTACACGAACGATTAAAGGTACACGCTGTAACTGTGCATTTTCAAATGAGTTCATTTCTTTACCCATTACTTGAGACATTGCTGCATTATGATTATCTGAAATACCGTAATGGTCTCCGTACATAACAATAATTGAATTATCGTATAAACCAGATTGTTTTAAGTAATCGATGAAACCTTTTACAGATTCATCTAGATAACGTGCTGTTTGGAAGTACGTATCTACTGATGAATCACCTGTAGTCGCTGGTTCAATTGTTGCTTCCGCTTTATCAATCGGATAAGGGAAGTGGTTCGATAACGTAATAAACTTCGTATAGAACGGTTGTTTTAACGTTTGTAATAATGGAATAGATTCATTAAAGAACGGCTTATCTTTTAATCCATAGTTTACTACGTCTTTTTCATTCATATCATAGTATGACGCATCAAAGAATTTATTAAAACCAAATGATTTATAAATGTCGTCACGATTCCAGAATGTTTTATAGTTACCGTGGAACACAGCTGATGTGTATCCTTGCTGCCCTAAAATAGCTGGTGCTGATTGATACGTATTATGAGATTTCGTTGTAAAGACAGATCCTTGTGGTAAACCAAACATTGAATTCTCTAACATAAACTCCGCATCAGATGTTTTCCCTTGTCCTGTTTGATGGAAGAAGTTATCAAAGTAAAGCGTATTCGCATCTTTTGTGAATGAGTTTAAGAACGGCGTAACTTCTTGACCATTTAATTTATAGTCGATTAAGAAGTTTTGGAATGACTCTAAATGAATATAAATTACGTTCATTCCCTTTCCTTTACCGAAATACTCAGGATTTGGACTTGCATAAGTTGATGTTAAATAGTTTCTGACTTCTGTCATGTTATCTCCATCAGCTAATGCTCTTTCCGTTGATGCTTTCGCACTTTGAATCCCATCATAAATTGTATAGTTATATGCTCCTAAATATTTCACAATATAATTACGATCGAATGTTCTTGTTAATAATTCAGGACGGTCAGATTCTGCAAGACCTAAGTTAACACTGAATAATAAAATACCTGCTACAAATACTAGTGATACTTTATGTTTCGCAACACGAATTGGTTTTGGATTTGCAAACTTTGTTGCAACTAAAACAATTAAAATGATTGTGTCTAAGAAATATAGCGGATCATAAAGATGTAGCAACGCAAGAATACTACCACCTAGATCTCCAAAGTTATTCGTTTGTGTTAATGTCGGGAACGTAATAAAGTCACTGAAAAAGCGATAATATACTACGTTTGCGTATAAAAGAATCGACAATAACAAATTAATGATAATTAACCAAATATAAGATCGTTTCCCTTTTGCAAATAGTGCCAGTCCTAGAAATAGAACTGCGGAACTAAGTGGGTTAAAAAATAGCAAGAATTTTTGGATTGTGTTTGAAATACCTAAATTAAATTCCGTTACATACGCTGCGTATGTTTTAAGCCAGAATAAAATAACGGCAAACAGAAAGAATCCAAAATGATTGCTTAACACACTTTTGCTCTTTAATAAAAACTGTTTCATCTCTCCACCTCTTTTGATCATCCAAGGCTTATTTTGATATAAGTCTGTCTCTCTATTCAATTTTTCATCTTCAAATAGATTTTATTTGTTTAACTATATGAAGAATATTAGTAATTATAATTTGAAGCTAGTATTTATTCAACTATTTCTTTCAAGACATTTTGACCTTGGTTTCTATTTAACAAAATAATTTTGTAACATTTCCTGTTTTCTCCCAAGATTCATCCACTAATTATGACATCACATACTATATACCTTTATTCACTACTTCGCAAATAAATATGTCTCCAGTTCTGGAACATTAATGTAATATAATTAAATTCACAATAGATAGCATTTATTTTTTCAATGTATATATTATTTCTCCATTCATTTATTTATGCTTCAGCCATTCTTCTATGTACAACATCTTAATCTCTTTCCTTTAATAAAGTTATCCTTGAATAATTATTCACAATCCATAAAGTGAGACTTTAATCAGTGGGAGGTTCTTCATCCCCCGCCTAACTTCTTTGCCCTCGCTGAATTTTGAGGTGAGGGTCTTATTGCCCATTAATGCGGGGTAAAGTTTATAAAAAACCCTCGCTCTCAAAACGAGAGCGAGGGTTTTCTTCATTTATTATTGACCTTTGTACATTGCATCTACTTGTTTTTGAAGTTCTTCATTTTCTAAGAACTCATCGTAAGTAGCCTCTTTATCAATTACACCGTTTGGCGTTACTTCGATAATGCGGTTTGCAATTGTCTGTACGAACTGATGGTCATGAGATGTGAATAAAATTGTACCTTTAAATGCAATTAAACCATTGTTTAATGCAGTGATAGACTCAAGGTCTAAGTGGTTCGTTGGATCGTCAAGTGTAATTACGTTTGCACCACTTAACATCATTTTAGATAACATACAACGAACTTTTTCGCCTCCTGATAATACAGAAACATTCTTCTTAACTTCTTCACCTGAGAATAACATACGGCCTAAGAAACCACGTAAGAAGCTTTCTGACTCATCTTGTGGAGAGAATTGACGTAACCAATCAACTAAGTTGTAATCACTGTTCTCAAAGTATTTAGAGTTATCTCTTGGGAAGTACGATTGAGATGTTGTAACGCCCCATTTGAATGAACCGCTATCTGGCTCCATTTCACCCATAAGGATTTTAAATAATGTTGTCATTGCAATATCGTTACGACCGATAAATGCAACTTTATCACCTTTATTCAAAGTGAAGTACACATTATCTAACACTTTTTCGCCATCAATTGTTTTAGAAAGACCTTCAACAGTTAATAAGTCATTTCCTACTTCACGCTCAGGTGTGAAGCCAACAAATGGGTAACGACGAGATGATGGTCTAATATCATCTAATGTAATTTTATCTAATAATTTTTTACGAGAAGTTGCTTGTTTCGCTTTAGATGCGTTTGAGCTAAAGCGCGCGATAAAGTTTTGTAACTCTTTTACTTTCTCTTCTTTTTTCTTATTCGCATCTTGTGTTAATTTTAAAGCTAATTGGCTTGACTCATACCAGAAGTCATAGTTACCAACATAAAGTTGAATTTTACCGAAATCAAGATCAGCCATGTGCGTACAAACTTTATTTAAGAAGTGACGGTCATGGGATACAACGATTACTGTATTTTCAAAGTTCATTAAGAAGTTTTCTAACCATTGGATTGCTTTTAAGTCCAAGTGGTTGGTAGGCTCATCTAGTAATAGAATGTCAGGTTTACCGAATAAAGCTTGAGCAAGTAATACTTTTACTTTCTCTGCCCCAGTTAATTCAGACAATTTCTTATCATGAAGATCTTCACCAATACCTAAACCTTTTAGTAAGATTGCAGCTTCTGACTCAGCTTCCCAACCGTTAAGCTCAGCGAACTCACCTTCAAGTTCAGCAGCACGCATACCATCTTCATCACTAAAGTCTTCTTTCATGTAAATGGCATTTTTCTCTTGCATTACTTTGTAAAGTTGCGTGTGACCCATAATAACTGTTTCTAATACTGGGAACTCTTCATATTCGAAGTGGTTCTGTTTTAATACTGCTAAACGCTCACCTGGCGTAATATGTATGTCACCTGTTGATGGTTCAATTTCTCCAGATAAAATCTTTAGAAATGTCGATTTACCAGCACCGTTCGCTCCGATTAAACCGTAGCAGTTACCTGGCGTAAATTTTATGTTAACATCTTCAAATAATTTGCGATCCGCGAAACGCAAACTAACGTTACTTACTGTAATCATTTGTGTCCTCCTACTAATACCGCTTATTTCAGCGTTTTCTCACCGATTGTCTTAAGAAATCGCATATTACGACTCAATTATTGTAGACTATAGCTATTATATAGTAGAAGATGGATGAATAGCAACGGTTGATTGCTATTCCTTTCTTTCCAAACTCCAATAAAAACCTTTGTTTTTAATTATATTAAAGTTCCATACACGCTTTAAGGAGGCTTTATCTTGAAAAAATATTAATAATTGGAGCATTATGTTTATCTCTTACTTCCTTAACTGCATGTAGTAATAACACAATAATTTATATGCATTTCGCACCCCGTTTCGTATTATAAATAACAAACTAAAACGCTCAGAAAATATTCTGAGCGTTTTTATTTCCTTCTTCAACTAAAGCAACAGTTAGTGAAAAAAGCTATTTCACCATTTGTATTGTTAACTTATCTTTTAACATTGATCTATATGAGTCAATTTCATATTTTGTATTATTGATTTTTTCTTTTTTCATTTTTAACATATCGAATATTTCTAACTCTAAATTCCTTCTAGCTTCAAGAACCTTTATCGCTCCTTCTACACCTGTATGGTTATGTTTTTTCCCATAGCCTTGGTTAGTGTAATAGTCGACAATTCCTGTTGACCATTCTGGATTTCTTTCTTTTAATGCCTTCATAAATGAAAATTCAAGATCATCTTGTTCTACATAGAATAACATTGGATTTAAATTCTCTATGATTTTTGCAACTTTCATTACATAATTTATTATTTTTTCTTTTTGTTCACCGTATTTAATCATCCCAATCGTTAATGGATTTTGTATGAAACAACATTCAAAGATATAAACCTTATTGTCTTCTCGAGCAATTTCAGCAAAGTCTTTCCATTTGTCAGCAATTAATTCAATATTTTTATCGAATAATAATTCATATATATCGTTTTTCAAAACACCATTAAATAATTCGTCTGAAAACTGGTCACCAAACTCATTTTTTATCTTTCTGTATGGTAATAAATAATTGCTTTCTTTTTTTAGAACTCTTTTAAGAAGCACTTCTTTAAAATCTCCACTGTTAGATAATAATCTATCGAATTCAAATTTATTAAAACAAGATACACCATCATAGTCGGCTGGGTGATTCAAATTCCCCTCTAAAAATAGTTCAACTTCAATTTTATTTTCGCATAGAATTTCATTTATTAGCTTTGCAGTGGTCGATTTTCCAAATCCAGGTAAACCCTCTACTATTATTAGTTTTGTATTCATAGTTATAAATCCCTTCCTTCAAAGTATTTCACCAAGATTAAAAAAATTACTTACTCCACTGCAATCACTCCTTTAAAATATGATATTCATCATTTCCTTTGAAAAATCCTTCTTAAAGTAACCTGACTGTTAGTTTAAGAACATTTTTCACAATCTCTATCATTATTTTAACATAAATTTTCCATTTACCTTTTAAAAAAGATGGTCCACCATTATTTGAGTGAACTATATAAAAAAGATGCTAAATCATATGTGATTTAGCATCCCTAATTTGTATGTTATTTTATATTTTATCTCCTATAACTGAACCAGTTACTTTTTAAAATGGGATTCTTTTATTTCCTTTCACTTAATTTCTTTGCATAATTCTTCATTTTACTCGTTAATCCTATTAAAGCAGGTAACAATATTGGCATCACAATAATGGCTAATAGTAACAGTGCAACACCAACAACGGATGCTACTTGTATTAGCGTTAATACACCTGAAGGGATTAATGCAGCAAATGTACCTCCTAAAATAAGTGCCGCTGATAATACGACCCCTCCAATATGACGAGAAGCAGTTACAATTTTCTTCGCTGGGTCCCCTTCTAACTCATTGTATCTCATCATTACGAAAATACTATAATCCACACCTAAAGCGACAATCATTATAAAACTAAAGAATGGAACATTCCAGCTTAATGAATCTACATGTAATACATGCGTACTAATTTGTTCACTTATACCTAGTGATGCAAAGTACGCTAATAGTAACGATCCAATAATAAAGATTGTGTTTAATAATGAACGTGTAATCACAATTAGTACAATCGCAATTCCAATTAACATAATTGTAGCTGTACGTAAGAAGTCTTGCCCTGTTACTTCTTTTAAATCAACGTTTCTAGCTGTCGTTCCTCCAATTGCTGTTTTTGCATTATTTAATTCGGTCCCTTTCAAAGTACCATTTATCGTTTTATTGATTTCTTGAATAATTGGCATCGCTTCTTTTGAATACGGATTCACGTCTAAAATGATTGTCATTTTAGCAGTCTTTCTATCGTGTGACATGTACGTATTCAAAGCTTTTTGGAAATCTTCCCCTTCTAAAACTTCTTTTGGAATATAAAACTTCTCAGAGCTTTTTGATTCATTTAGCTCGCCTAAATATTTCTGTGCGTCATTTAGACCGTTACTTACTTTTCCAAGCCCTTCTGTACTTTTAGATAAGCCTGTTTGTAATTGCCCCATCTTTTCTTGCAAGTCTTTCAGTCCAGTTAACAGCTGGCCTTGCCCATCATTTATTTTTGTTAATCCAGTTTGTAACTCTGATGACTTGTTCGCAATTTGTTTTGAACCTGAAGCACCCTCATTTAATCCATTTTTAAGATCAGCTGCTCCTTTTTGTAACTTAGTAACTCCATTGTTCATTTCTTTTAAGCCGTTATCCACTTTCAATAACGATTGATTTGCTTCTCTAAATGAGCCCATCGCCGCTTTATGCTGCGTTGCTAATTGATTTAATTCATTTGAAAGCACACCTAATTGCTTTTGAGCCTCTTTAGCAATTCCTATCGTCTGTAGTATGTTCGGATCATTTGCTAATTCTGGTTTCGTTTGAATAAAGTTGGTCATTAACATTTCAATTTGTTCGTAACCTTTTTTCGCACCATCAATTGCTTGAGAAATACTTCCGAAGTATTGATCGTAAGAACTTAAACCTTTTTCTAACTGTGCATAACCAGCATGTAGTTGTGAAGTTGCATTAGATAGGACATTTATATTTTCACTTACTGAAGTTAACCCACTCTCAATTTGCTGTGCTCCTTGTGCCCCCTCGTTTATTCCATTCGATAATTGATTCAACGCTGTTCCTAAAGCAGATACACCATTTTTCGCCTCGTTCGTTCCATCAATTAGCTTTTGAACATTTGCGAGGCCGTCTGAGTCATTACCACCCATTTTATTTTTAGCATCCGTTAATCCGTCATTGATTTCTTTTAGGCCACCATTTGCATCTCCTAAACCTGTATTTAGTTCTCCTGCTTGTTTATTTATATATAATTCTTTTATTTTATCTCCAGTTGGACGTGTCGGTGCATATACCTCTGAAACACCTTTCACTTTCGAAATTTTATCAGTTAACTCATCTAATGTTTGTAGAGACGTTCCTTCATCTAATTTTTTGTTAGATTGAATGACTAACGTACTTGGTGAAGAAAAACCAGGTGGAAAATGCTCTTCTATTACGTTAATCCCCATCTTTGATTCGTACTTATTATCTACTTCAAATAAGTCATTGTAATTAAGTGTATTAGAATATTTTAATACGAAAGGAATCGATATCACGAATACAATAATTAAAGCTACAAATGGTCTTGCTACTGAGTTTTTCGCAAAGAATCCCCATAAGCGACTATCTTCATGACCTTTAAAATTTTTAACTGGATAAAACATTCCTTTTCCTAATAGCACCATGAAAAATGGATTTAATGTGGTTAAAACGAGTAATAATACGAAAACACCAATCGCTACCGCTGAAGTAGATTGATATAGTTTAAAACTTGCTAAAGCAAGTGATGCAAAACCAATTAGCACTGCTATACCGCTATATAATACGGTTTTACCTGCTGATTTAAATGTTTCTTTCGTAGCTAAAAATGCGTTTTCTTGTTTACTTAATTCTTCTTTAAATCTTGTAAATAGTAAAATGTTATAGTCTGTTCCCACTCCAAACAGAACGACAACTACAAAGACTTGCGTAAAGTTTGAAAACGGGAAATTAAACTGATCTACAAGATGGGCAATAACCCCCATTGAAACTAAGTACGATACACCAACTGTAAGAAGTGAAATAATCGGAACAACAGGTGAACGGAATACAATGATTAATACTACAAGAATGAAAATGATTGAAATAACTTCAGTCTTTTTCACTCCCTCTTGAGAGGATTTAAGAAAATCACCCGCTACTAAGTCACTTCCTGTTAAGTACGTTTTTACCCCTTTCGTTTGTACCTTTTTATGAAGATTATTTGATACTTTCGATATTTCACCTTGTTTTTTATCTATCGATATTTGCGTTAAAATAGTCGTATTATCTTTAGAAACTAATTGTTTCTCCAAGTCTTTATTATCTAAATGTGAAACAACTTCCTCTATTCCTAATTGCTCTTTTTCATTTTGCAGGGCGTTGATTGTTTTTGTTATTTCCTCTTTTTGCTCAGTTGTTAAAGCTGTTTTACTTCCGCTATTGAAAACAGCTATAATGTCATACTTTTCAGTTCCGCCTTTATCCATTTCTTTTATCATTTTGTCAGCAATACTACTTTGCTCTGTATTAGGAATCGTAATGTGCCCTTTTTCTTTCACTAATTTATCCATATTAGGCATCGTTACGATCATTGTAATAGTAATAACTATCCATAATAGAAAAGATAAACTTCTCCAATTTTTTAGCTTGCTCATTTGCATCATCTCCCGCGATTAAAATTTTACGTTAGTTCCGGAATGAATATTCATTCCTATTATTCCGAAACCATCTTTAGGAATGAACGTTCATTCCTATCATTCTATTACATTATTTTGTAAACTCTATTAAACTAGTCTTTCTGGAATGAATGTTCATTCCTTTAGTTGCACAAATACCCTCTCCTACTCTCATTTTTTAATTCTATTCAGGAATGAATATTCATTCCTGTCCTTATAAAGCTATAGAATCAAATGATTCTAATAGCGTTCCAGGAGCTTTCTTCCAATTCTTTTACTAACTCTTTCGAGTATTCTAATTGCCCTGTTGCAATTACTTTCGTTAATTTTTCTAACGGTTGATATACAATAATAATTAAAGCAACTGGAGGCAATGGACGAAGAAAACCTTTTGCGATTCCATCTTCAATAATATTCATAAAGAAGCCTATAAAATCATCAAATATTTTCTTACTCTGCTCGTCAAGAAAATAACTATCGCAGTGAGAATTTGTAAATAAAAAAGCATCCACATTGTTTCTCGCAAATTCAAATAAACGGTTATACGTATGACTAAACTGTTCACGAATATTTGCTTCAACAGGAAAATCCGTTTTTATCATTTCAGAAAGCTGTAACATACTTTTTGAAAATAATGAGTTAACAAGCGCCTCTTTATTTTCAAAATAGCGATAAATAGTACCCGCACCGACATTTGCTTTTTCAGCGATCATTGGAATTGTCGTACCATCGTAACCACGCTCTGCAAAAAGTTGCATCGCAGCATCAAAAATATCCTCTTGTTTGTTTTTAGCCATTTTTTCCACCTCTATTTCCAGGAATGAAAATTCATTCCGTTTTTAATTATAAATTACAGGGAATAAAAGTCAAGTGCGTGACTACGTATAGTTGCAATTTTATTCCCTTGTTTGTGAATAAAATTATATCAGCGATTTTCAGGATATATCGACTTACCGACAAAAATTAACAAGATGAGATGGAGCTATCCCAAAATTTTGTTCGAAACAACTCCATCTTATATGCAAATTAAAAGAAATCATAAATAAACGCTTTACGTACCGGAACTATATCCTCAAATGCTTGTATTTCCTCTTCACTTCCGCTAATTAATTCAAGTTCATTTAGTTCTAATGGACGTTTGTATCCAAACAATATTGTAGATAGTGCATTTATATCTAGTTTGATTCCTTTATCCATTGGTTCTTCTATAATTGTTATTTCATAATTTGCAAGTCTCACTGTTATGTTATTCCACGGTGCAAATGAATCGGTAATATGTAAAATTACTTCTTGCTGTACAATGTCCCAGTTTAACTCATATTGTTTTAAGAACTTCTCCACATCTACAATTCTTCCCATAAAATATGGTTTTATTTCTGTCTTCACACGTGGCTCTTGCAATGTATATAACAACGGTTCGTTTTCATTTACTGTCATTTCAAGTTCTTTAATCATAGAATCATGCTGGCAAATAAAGTTCCATAGACCATTTCGTGCTTCATTATGCAGTGGTACGAATTCTTCTACAGTCATTTTAGATTTTTCTATTTTATATAACATGTAACCTGCTGCAGTTTTATTTTCATCATAGTAAATTGCTAATGTTAAATCATCATAAACAGATTGTAACCACCATTTTTCATTTCGAACTAGCATACCAGAAAAACGTTCTGCAAATGTTTCATAAAGCTTCTCGACTTCTTCTGGGTGATTTTCTTTATTGAAACGTTTCACAGTACCATTCACTTGTTTTTTCATAACTAAATCACTCTTTGTCATATGACATACAAGAAGATCCGCACAAAGTTCCCAGCCATATTTGCGATAAAATGCAACAGCAAATGGATGTAACATGGATACTGTATATCCATCTTTTTTCATCGTTTGAAGTGAATGTTGAAGCAATTCTTTCACATACCCGCTTCTTCTATATTCTGGATACGTCGCTACCCCTGCAACGCCACCCATTTTAAATTTTTCTTTGCCTATGTAAATATGAAACGGAATAAGGTGTAGTTTTGCTGCTAAGTCCTCCCCTTCCATAATACCGTATACTTCATGACTTTCCTTCATTCTTGTAAGTTGCTGCTGCAATCGATCTTCATCAACATTATATTGAAAAGCGTATTCTGATAAGCGTAATGCTTCTCTAAATTTATCTTCTTTTAATCGTATAACGTTCATCTATTTCTCCTCCCTTCTTTATTTGAATTGTACCATAATTTAAAATATTGCAGTGCGGTGAATGAAATTATATTGACTTAGCGAACACAAATTCAATATAAAAAAGCAGATACATCTTGTATCTGCTTCTCGATACTTTATCCCGCTTTAACGGGCAGTAAGACCCCCACCTCAAAATTCAGCGAAAGCAAAGAATTTAGGTAGGGGATCAACTGCCCGTAAAAGTCCGATTGGTTCAACTAATAATCAGTGGGGATGAAGAACCCCCACTGATTAAAGTTTCACTTTATTTAGCTAACTTTTGAAGTTCTTCGAAGAATGTAGGGTATGATACGCCTACTGCTTCTGCATCTTCGATAATTGTTTTTCCTTCTGCCAAGGAGCCAGCAATTGCAAGCATCATTCCGATACGGTGATCACCGTAACTATTTACTGTATTTCCTTTTAAAGCAGATTTTCCGTATATAATCATCCCATCATCAGTTGCTTCTATGCGAGCTCCTAATTTCGTTAATTCTGCAACGACTGTATCAATACGGTTTGTTTCTTTAACTTTTAATTCGTGTGCATCTTTAATTACTGTAATTCCTTCTGCTTGCGTTGCCGCTAAGGCGATAACAGGAATTTCATCGATTAATCTTGGAATAATATCTCCGCCAATTTCGATTCCTTTTAATGAAGAGGTTTCAATTGTAATATTTGCTGCCGGTTCTGATGCACCTTCGTTAATTGCTTCCACAGTAAATGTGGCACCCATTTTCTCTAATACATCAATAATACCTGTACGAGTTGGATTCATCCCTACATTTTGTAATACTAGTTTACTATTCGGAATAATCGCGCCTGCTACTAAGAAAAACGCAGCTGATGATACGTCACCTGGTACTTGAACATCTGTCGCTGTTAACTTCTGTCCACCTGCTAGTTTCACTGTTTTTCCTTCGCGAGTTACTTTAACGCCAAATGCTTCAAGCATTCTTTCCGTATGGTCGCGAGAAATATGTGGTTCTGTAACAGCTGTTACACCTTCTGCACGAAGACCAGCAAGTAAAATAGCTGACTTAACTTGTGCGCTTGCGACAGGTGAAGTGTATTCGATTGCTTTTAAATTTCCGCCACGTATTGTTAATGGCGTAAACGTCCCTTCTTCTCGGCCATCAATGTTTGCACCCATTTGTTTTAGTGGATTTGTTACACGTTTCATCGGTCTTTTTGCGATAGATGCATCACCTTGTACGCAAGAGAAAAATGGTGTATTTGCCAAAATCCCTGACATTAAACGTATAGTTGTACCAGAATTACCAACATCTAATACAGCTTTCGGTTCTTGTAATCCTTCTAATCCTTTACCAACTACAGTGACTTCATCACCGTTTTGCACGATGTCTACTCCCATTTCTTTAAAACAAGAAATCGTACTTAAACAATCTGCACCAGGTAAGAAACCTTTAATTGTTGTTTTTCCTTCTGCAATCGCGCCGAACATGACAGCGCGGTGAGAAATCGACTTATCTCCTGGAATTGTAATGTTGCCATTTAATCCGTTATTAACAGGTTGTATTGTTCGTTCCTTCACGTTTTCACCTTCTCATTTAAATTGTTTCATAAGTTTGGTATTTTTCTTCTCCAAGCGCTAGCTTTGCTTTCATACGATCTTCTTCTCTTTGGAAGCTAATGCGTAATACCCCAAGCAATCCTTCACGTGCTTCTAATATTTGCAAGTTCGTAATACTAATTTCCTCGCGAGCTAAAATACTCGTAATATGAGCCAATGCCCCTACTTTATCTAAAACATCGACGTATAAGTCGTGATAGGCAGGAATTGCCCCTCTCTTACGTACTGGTAAAGAATCACGGTATTCTTTCGCGTCTGCAAAATAGTTTTGAATCTCGCCTGCATCTCCGGTCGAAACTGTATCATATAAATCTTCCATTTCAGAGATCCACTCTTTTAATAATACCATTAAATGCTCACGATTTTGTTTAACAATATCACTCCACATTTTTGGGCTACTAGATGCGATACGTGTAATGTCTTTAAACCCTCCGGCAGCTAGTTGATGAATAAGTGGATTATCTCCTGCATGTTTCTCCACTTGCTTTACTAATCCAGCTGCGATAAGATGCGGAAAATGACTAACAATTCCTGTTACATAATCATGTTCTTCAGTATTTAAAACGAGAAAATGAGATCCTGTTCCTTGTAACCAGCGCTTTAGTTCTTCCACATGTTCATTTGGCACATGATTCATCGGTGTTAAAATGTAAAATGCATTTTCAAATAAATGCGCTTTTGCACTTTCAACTCCCGTTTTATGAGAACCTGCCATCGGATGTCCACCAATGAAAGAAACTTCCTTTGAAAATAAAGCTTCTGCTTCATTCATAATCGTTCCTTTTGTACTACCAACATCAGTTACAATAACATCTTCTCGTAAACGAAATGACGCTAATTTGTGTAATAACTTCTTCGTTTCTTCAACTGGCGAAGCAAAAACAATGAAATGCGCTTCTTCACATGCACGCTGTAAATCTAATGCTACTTCATCTACTACTTGTAATTCTTTTGCACGCTCTACTTGTTCTTGAAATATATCATAGCCTGTTATCGTTACATCGTGCTCTTTCTTAATCGCTAATGCGAGAGAGCCCCCAATTAAACCAGTTCCAATTAAAACTACCTTTTTACGCATTTGCCTCATCTCGAGACTTTCTTTTTTTATTTTCAAAGTGTTGTTGTAACACTGAAATCACTCCTTCATTTTGCTCCCTTGTTCCGACTGTAATACGGACACCATTCGGGAACGGACGAATAATAAATCCTGCATGTGCACAAGCTTCATAAATCTCTCCAGCATTCTCAACTGGTAAGAAGATGAAATTTGTTTGTGATGGATAAAATGGGATTTCATTTTCCTTACAAAAGCTTTCATATTGTTGTAATCCCTCTGTATTTACACGAACTATTTCCTCAATAAACTCATCGTCACCAAAAGCAATCGTTGCTGCTTTTTGAGCTAATGAAGATACGTTAAATGGCAAACGTACGACATTTAATTTCTCAATTAGCTCTTTCTGTCCAATTGCATATCCAACGCGGAAAGAAGCTAATCCGTAAGCTTTAGAAAACGTTCTAAGTACAAGAATGTTTTTATGTTTTTCTAAAAACGGTAATGTCTCTGGGAAATCTTTTGCTGTTACGTATTCATAGTACGCTTCATCAATGACAATTAACGTATTCTCACTAATACCTTCAATAAATTGAGCCAATTTTCGATCATTCACATATGTGCCTGTCGGGTTGTTCGGATTACAAATCCATACGATTTTCGTATTATTATTTACCGCTGATGAAATTTCGTCTAAATCGTATACACCGTTATTTAAAGGAATTTCTTTCACTTCACAACCTTCAATAATTGCATGATGACGGTACTGCGGGAATGTCGCACCAGCCGTCACGATATTATCTCCTGCCTTGAGTACTGCACGACTTATGATTTGAATGACTTCATCTAAACCACTACCGCAAAGTACTTGTTCCATTTGTACATGTAACTTATTTGCAATTGTTTGACGGAGTGTTGTAGCACCTCCATCAGGATATAAAGCATGTTCCAGCCACGATGTTTGCAACTCATCTAAAACACGTGGTGAACAGCCGAATGGATTTTCATTCGATGCTAATTTCACAAATGAATGATCTCCGTACACTTCTTTCATTTGTTCAGGTGATTTACCTGGTTTATATGGTTGTAATGAAGAGAGTTGATCTTTTACTTGCATGTTAAAACCACCTTTTTATTAAAATTCTTTTGCGTATTTATTATGTTGCTTAATATTTTGCTGAATTAACTCCATACGATCTTTTCCGAATTGTTCGACTAGTGCATGTGCAAGTTCCCATGCTACAACAGACTCAGCTACTACACCTGCTGCTGGTACTGCACAACTATCCGATCTTTCAATACTCGCCTGGAAAGCTTCTTTCGTATCAATATCAACACTTGCTAACGGTTTGTATAATGTAGGTATTGGTTTCATAACACCTCTAACGACAATTGGCATACCTGTTGTCATACCGCCTTCTAAACCGCCTGCATTATTTGTTTTTCTCGTGTATCCTTGTTCTTCATCCCATAAAATTTCATCGTGCACTTTACTTCCTGGCTGCCTTGCTGCTTCAAAACCAACGCCAATTTCAGCACCTTTAAATGCATTAATGCTCATAATCGCACCAGCAAGTTTGGCATCTAATTTACGATCGTAATGAACGTAACTACCAACGCCAATCGGCATTCCTTCTGCAATGACTTCAACAATACCGCCAATTGAATCTCCGCTACTTTTTGCGTTATCAATTGCATCCATCATTTCTTGTTCTACTGCTTTATCTAAACATCGAACTGGTGAGTTTTCAGTAATTGTTTGAATTTCTTCCATTGATAAGTTTGAAACATGTTTTGCTTTTACTCCGCCAATTTCAAGTACATGCCCTGCAATTTCTATGCCTAATTCTTTTAAAATTTGTTTCGCAACTGCACCAGCGGCTACACGAACTGTCGTTTCTCTTGCGGATGATCGCTCTAGTACGTTTCTTATATCACGATGTCCATATTTAATTGCTCCGTTTAAATCTGCATGCCCTGGACGTGGTTTTGTAATTGTACGTTTCATTTCTTTACTTTCTTTTTCCGAAATTGGCTCTGCACCCATTACTTTCGTCCAATGTTTGAAATCATCATTTTTTACGATTAGCGTTATCGGTGAGCCAAGTGTCATCCCATGACGAACACCACTTACAATTTCAACTGTATCCGTTTCAATTTGCATGCGTCTCCCGCGTCCGTGCCCTTTTTGTCTTCTTAATAATTCTTTATTAATATGTTCCGCGGTTAATGTTAAACCCGCTGGTACACCTTCTAAAATAACTGTTAACTGTGGTCCATGTGATTCTCCAGCTGTAATATATCTCATTTCTCTTGCCCCTTTACTATTTTTTTGTACAAAAAAGTCCCTACTGAGCGCTCAGTAGGGACGATGTTTATCGCGGTACCACCCTAGTTGTAGACTTCTTTCGTCTACCTCTCTTCTTCTTTAACGATCGTTAAACCGTCCTTCCCTACAATAGTTTGCGGAAAAGATGCTCCAAGGCTGTAATTCATGCTTACCTTTGTACTGATTCACACCGACCATCAGCTCTCTTTAACAGTGAGGTAAGCACTACTGTTTCCTCTTCAGCGCATATATAATATGGAATTAAGATAACTTATTTTTGAATCCTTTTAGCTCTTCCATGAATTTATGGAATTCTGGAATATCCATTTGTTGTGCAGAATCTGATAATGCAACTGCTGGATCTGGATGTACTTCAGCCATTACTGCATCTGCGCCAATTGCAAGTGCTGCTTTCGCTGTTGGTAATAATAAATCTCTACGTCCAGTTGAATGCGTTACGTCAACGATAACTGGTAAATGTGTTTCTTTCTTTAAAATCGGTACAGCAGAAATGTCTAATGTGTTACGTGTTGCTCTTTCGTATGTGCGGATACCGCGCTCACATAGAATAATTTGGTCGTTACCTTGTGCAATGATGTATTCAGCTGCGTTAATGAACTCATCAATTGTTGCTGCTAATCCACGTTTTAATAATACTGGCTTGTTAACTTTACCTACAGCTCGTAATAAATCGAAGTTTTGCATGTTACGTGCACCAACTTGAATTACATCAACGTAGTCTAATGCCATTTCAACATCGTTTGGATTTAAAATCTCACTAATGATCGCTAAGTCGAACTCATCTGCTACTTGGCGTAAAATTTGTAATCCCTCTACTCCTAAACCTTGGAAATCGTATGGAGATGTTCTCGGTTTGAAAGCACCACCGCGCATTAATTTTAAGCCTTGGTCTTTCATCGCTTGCCCTACTTGGCGAACTTGCTCTAAGCTTTCTACCGCACAAGGTCCCATGATGAACGTTTGTGTTCCGTTACCAATCAATTCACCTTTTACATCAACGATTGTATTTTCTTTTTTCTTTTTACGTGATACTAGTAATGCTTTACGGTTATCATCTTCTTGTAATTCTAAGCTAGCTTTGAAGATTGTTTTGAAAATATGTTGAACCGTTGATGTTTCAAATGGTCCTTCGTTATGCTCTGCGATCATATCAAGTACTTCACGCTCACGTACTGGATCAAAACGTTTCGTACCTTGTACTTGCTTTTGCTCCCCGATTTTTTGAACGATTTCACCACGTTTATTTAAAAGGTGTAATAGTTGTAAGTTAATTTCATCTACTTGTTTACGTAATTGATCTAATTCATGATTTGCCATTTGGAAATCCTCCTCTAATGTTTTAAAAGTATAGTAAGAGAATGAAAAATTCTCTATTTTCTGAACTGATAAATTATACAAATTTTAAGTGGAATCGATACCTCTTCTTATTTTAAACGAATATTTACTATAAGGACACTACCTACTATATAAAAACCCACTTTTTTGTACAAAAAATCCCTACTGATTCAATCAGTAGGGACGATATTTATCGCGGTACCACCCTAGTTGTAGACTTCTTTCGTCTACCTCTCTTCATTGTTAACGATCATCTGACCGTCTTTCCCTTCATAAAGACAATACTATCTTTACTACGAAAAAGATGCTCTAGGACTGTAATTCGCTCTTGTTTTTGTACTGGTTCGCACCAACCACCAGCTCTCTGTTACAGGGAAACAACAACTACTGCTTTTCCTTTCAACGCATGAATATTAAATTTTCAAGTTGGACCATTAAAATACAAAAAGCCCCTACTGAAAAAATCAGTAGGGACGATATTTATCGCGGTACCACCCTAGTTGTAGACTTAATTTCCGTCTACCTCTCTTCACTGTTAACGATCAATTGACCGCTTTTTCTTCATAAAGACAATACTATCTTTACTATGAAAAAGATGCTCCAAGACTGTAATTCATGATTATCCCTGTACTGGTTCACACCAACCACCAGCTCTCTGTTACAGTAAGACTAACCACTACTGTGATCTCTTCATTGCACTTTGTTTATTCAAATGTTTTTGAAATTGAATAAGTATGATTCGTATTATAGAACGCTTTTCAAAACACTGTCAACAACTTTTTATATATTTTTTAAAATTCCACTTTTACCCTACATTTCTTCTTGTAAATTCTCCATAACAATTCCGATGCGAATTATCTCATTATCTATTGCGTTTAATACACATTTTTCTGCTCCAAACTGGATTAATACTTCTTTTATTTGAAGGATTTCCGTTTCAAGTAAATCAGCTTCCTGAAGCGTTTGCAGTAAAGTAAAAAATACGTTTGCATACAATTCTTTATACATTTTTATACTCTCTATCTTTTCAAGTATTTCATTAAATAACTGTTTTAAATCCGTTTGATTCCCTTTTCCACTCACGCACGAAAACGATTTACATATTTTCGATAATCCTCTTTCTACTATTTCATCCATAAATAAAATAATACGTAAAAGCATTACATATTCTCTAGCTGTAATTCCACCCATTTTCGGGCGTTCTCGTAAAAATATACTAAGCCAAGCTGTCCAAAATTTTTGTTGTTCTTTTGCACTTAACGTTTTGATGTAATAGCATAAAAACTGCATAAATTTAATTTTATTTTCTTCATTCTCTCGTATAAGCAACGGATATAACCAATCTGTTTTTTGCTCCCAATACAGTACACATTTAATAAATACAAAACTGAGCCATTTCAAGAATGCTTCCCTCGTATGTGGATGTAATATTTCCAAATGTTCTACCGCATACTGAATAAATCGCTTCATTTCTGTAAATAAAGGTAAATTGATTTGCGTGTAACATAAGCCTGCCCATGCATATTTCGTAATCTCATTCTCCTTCTTTAAATCTAAGTACGGTAACAAATATTTTCGGCACCATTGTTTCTCAATATGATAAAGAAATGTAATATCTGCTACTAAACGAGCTAACATATAATTTGTCCGTTCAGAACTAACTCTTACTTGTTCCTCAAATAAAAATAAATATTCATACACGTTACGATCGTATAAATGATCATATGATAACAGTTTTAATAATACAGCTGTCATTTTCCCAACAGGATGCTGGATCGATTCATTGTAAAAATCTTGTTTTCCAAGCTTAAAATCTGTATCACTTTTCATTACTTGAGGAAATACCGCAAAAGCAAAACGTTTCACGTTGCGTATACTATTTTCCTCTAACTCTTCTAACCGATTACCAATTTCATATAGAAAGCTGCTAATTAACCAATGAAAAGCAGTATTTCTAACGAATTTCTGCAACAGAGGAATAATTTTTTGTATTTGTTCATTTGTTAGTCCTCGGTTATTTCGCCACTCTCTAATACAAACAAACCAAACTTCATTACTTATTTCGTGCATACCTACTAATCGATAAGCAAATGAAATACTCCATTCTGTATTCAATTTACATGCTTTCGATAACATCTCTAAAAAATGACGTTGTTCAAACACACCATCTTGAGAAAAGTGGCGAACTTGTTTCATAATTTCTTCATCTTTCAGCTGCAATAATCCATCGGCAGTTACATTACAAGTAATACTTTGTTCTGCCGCTTCTTTCTTTTGTACACTGTATCGATCAGAATGAAAGTGAGGATGTTTTTGCTTCATTAACTCATAGCCTTTTGCCGTAGATGGACTATTCGAGTCACAAGTGAATAATAAATCTAACACGAAACAAACATCAAATGCCCTCTCCTCCGCAAGGTTCTTTAATACAATTTGAATGACTTCTTCTTTTGTTTTTTCTAAAGAGAGTGCGTAATGATTTTTTATAAGTTGAAAAACTTCGTGTTTATAAGTGACATCTAAAAGAAGTCTTTCCTGTAACAACCATTTCATTTTCTCATCGGCGCTAACAAATATATTTTTATTCATCGCATCAATTGCAATTCGATTTTGAAGTATGCTGTTTGCCTCTATCATTTCTGTAATATAATAATTTGCTTTTTTCTCATTGTTTTCACATAGATAGGCTAAACATTCTTTTACAATTTGAATTAAAAATGCAAGATCATTTTGCTGAAACTCTTTTTCCGCATTTTCCTTATCCCTTTTTTTCAGTGCTGTTTGCCTTAGTGATAACATTCGCATCTTCTCTATTCCCATCATCATAATGGGAACGGCGTAATAGGAAATATGCGGTTTCATCTTCTCATTCCAAATTTGCTCCACATAAGAAAAAGTAGACACTGGTAGCCGGCTCGATTCCTCGAGTTCTATTGATTCCTCCGTATCATTTCCCCACTTTCTTTCACGCTTCAACTTAAGTTTTCCGTCCAAAATAAACGTTAATAACAATAAAGCAATTTCTTTATGCTCAGGAAAAGAACATTTTTGCAGTAAGCAAGAAATTATTTCGATCGATTTACTATCTTTTTCAGCTGTTTCTAATAAAAGAAGTGCCCATCTTGCAAACAACAAAGGATCCATCTCGATTTTCGTCTCACTTAAGTAACTACAAATTGTTCTCCATAATAACGGAGATAGTTTAGATTGATTTTTAAAAATTAATTGAAATAACTCTTTTTGATGACTAAAAAGAAATTGTTCCACTAACCATTCTGCAAGTAGTTCATCTACCTCATTATAGTTTGATGTAACTAAAAATAAATTTTGTAATTTCCCTTCTGCTTCAAGCCATTCCACCCATTCATAATCGTGAGCAAATTCAACGAAGTAGCGGACTGTTTCAATTTTTTTTATAGATTGTTTTATGTATGATAATTGTTCCTGTTCTACTGACGGCGGAACTGTTACTATGTCACGAATTCGCATTCGTTTTGTAATATAATTATCACCCATTAACTCAGCCCATCGTTTCACTGCTTTAACGAGAGACTGATGATTATTTCCTTTATTCGGATACACGATCGGCCGTATTCCTAAATGCTCCCAATGGTACGTGTTTTCCCCTTGTGCGACAAATGCATAACGCCTTGTACTTGGTGGTAAACCAGTTGCTAAATATTTCATTACTGGGTCATTATGACTATATCCAACGAACAAAACGGTGTAATTCGAGAATAAATCAACTAAAAATCTTCTTGCCCATCCTTCCGTCAAGTAAGCCCTTCCAAAATCACCATCTGTTAAAATTAATGCTTCTTTTTCTTGTTCTATATTGCCATGTATGTAAGCGAGTCCTTTAAACGCTCTACCTGTAGGTAACGCAGGTGCGTAATATACATTTAATTCTCTATTCATTTCTTTCATCGCAGTAGTAAAATGTCGATCAAAATTTGTCGTTACAATACGAACTTCCGTGTCTAAAGGAAACAATCTCGGAATTGCATAATGAAGCGGATTCGGTTTTGACTTTTCTATATGAACTAAATCTCTTGCAACTTGATGTACATCTTTTGATTTCGCAATTTTACCAAGATAATAATCATGAGGTTCTGTTACTTCACGAGTTTCTACATATAAGGTTTTCGCAATTTCATCAACAAGATCATCAAAATTCGGTAAGTTTGATTTCCCTTTCATAGAAACTCCCGCTCCAACAAATAATACTAACTTTCCTTGTTCAAGATGATCAATTAACTCGTCTGGAATTTCTACTTCTGAAGTAATCCACACCCAGGATTCCCCCTTACCTAAAAATGTCATATACTCTCATTTTACTATAACATTTTTTCTTTGTTTTTTTAATATTTAGACAAAAATCTAACGTGAAAAAGTTTTAAGTAAATATATTCGTTACAATGTATGAACTCCTAAATTTATTGCAAAACTATGTATAAATCGGAGGTGTAAATTTTGAATGATTTCACAGTAGTGCTTATCAAGTTTATATCGTGCATTATCGCATTTAGTATTGGACTGGCTTTATTTTTCCCTGCAACGTTCGTTCAAATCATTTCATTCAGTCTCTTTGTTACAATCGTATCCTACATGTTCGTTGATAAAATTATTTTAAATCGAATTGGCAGTACTGGTGCCATTATGACAGATTTCTTATTAACGTATTTAAGCGTTTGGATTTTCGGTAATATTTTATTAGACAACTATATGCAAATTGCATGGGGCAGTATCCTTTCGGCGATTGTCTTCACATTATCAGAAGTAATCGTTCATCGTTTTTCAAATGCCCGCACAAGGCATAACAATGATAATATTCATATTAATCGCCGCTTTGCATATGGTACGGAATTTGCTGAAGAACAAAATATATTGGATAAAGATAAAAAGAAATAACGTTTTGATGCAGGAGCGCCCTTTTTAATTTTGTGGTGCTCCTTTTTGTGTTTTCATTATGATACGTGAAATTATATCGACGATTTTTCAAATATATCTATCGTAACTTGAAATATATCAACGATTATTTAAATATATCGACGTTTCGACAAAGAATATCGATTTACCGACATTATTTGACACGATTTCCTCTAATAAAAAAACTGCCTCTTATTTAGAGACAGTTACTTTCAAATCTTTTAATGTAACGACATCAGCAAACGCTCCAAACACTACGTTATGATGCTTCACAATGTCTTCAGCATGTAATACTTCTGTATCAAACGTACTATGTGCATCACTCACTAACGTTACTTTATACCCTTCACTAAACGCTCTGCGCGTTGTCGTATCCACACAGTACTGCGTCTGCATTCCTGAAATTATAACATGATCGATTCCCTTGTCTTGCAATACTTCTTTTAGGTTCGTCTTGTGGAACGAATCTGGCGTCGTTTTTTCAACGATACTGTCCCCTTCTTGTGGTGCAATTTCCACATGGATCTTCCAGCCATCTGTACCTTTTTCTAACGGATGATCTTTTGGTCCGTTATGTTGTACATAAATAACCGGTATATCATTTAAACGGCATTCCCCAATAAGCTCTTGTAATGTTTGTAAAAACTTTTCCCCATTATGTACTGGCATTCCTGCTGTATACATTCCCGTTTGCACATCGATTACAATTAATGCTTTTTTCATTTCGCATAACTCCCTTATTTTGTATTCTACCATCCAACAATCTTCTAATTTTCCCTCATGTAGCTCATGTTCCTTTAACATCTTCACCTTTTTAAATCCACATTTTTCATAACACTTTATCGCACGTTCATTATTAACTTTCGGGTCCATTGCGATTGCTTCTGCTCCCGCGTTCTCCATAATATATGTAATTGCTGCGTGAACAAGTTTTGTGCCAATACCTTTTCCCCAATAAGTCGTTTCTCCTATAAATTGATCCATTCCCCATACATTTTTTGATTCTTCATAGCCATATAATCTTTTCCACTCAGAATCAACTGGATACATTTGAATGTATCCAATCGGGACGTCATCAAATTCTATTAAACACCTTTTTTCATAACTGTTTGGATTATGTATAAAATGATCAAGTACCTTTTCTACAGATTGCGGATTATCTCGCCCTTCGTAATACTGCAGGACTTCTGGGTTCGTTAACCATTTTGAAATGATTGGTGCATCCTCTTCTACTACATACCTAACCGATACATTATCTTTTTGAAATAGCATATAGTACCTCTTTTTAATTATTTATATTTTTTCTTGTTGTGAAATCTTTAATCGCCTCTAGATAGCGAAACCATATCCGTTTCCATATAGGTTTGTGCATTTTTTAATGTATCACCTTTAAATATCCATCATATTGATTATACACTTTCTTCGTTTTATTTGTTAAAATTTTCTATATAATCACGTTGGGGGAATACATTATGTCTAATCCTATACTTAAATCAACATTAATCATTCTTAGGGGAAACTCCGCAAGCGGTAAAACAACAATCGCAAAGCAACTACAAGAACATTTCGGACAAGGGACACTTTTAGTATCACAAGATGTTGTGCGTAGAGATATGCTTAGAATACACGATACGATGGGCAATTTATCACATGATTTACTATGTGAAATTACAAAGTATGGAAAAGGAAAATGTGAGTTTGTTATTTTAGAAGGTATATTAAATAGTCGAAGATACGGTGAAATGTTGAAAGAATTAATACATTTTTTTGAAGGAAACGCCTATACATATTACTTTGATTTATCGTTAAATGAAACGATTCGACGACATAATACAAGGGAAAAAAGGCATGAATTTGGTGAGGATTCCCTACAAAAATGGTATAATCCACACGATACAATTGAAGTTACTAGAGAAACTGTTTTTACAGATAATTTCACGCAAAAAGACATATTTGATGCGATTCTTAATGATGTTGTGATACAAAAATAAGACCGACAGAATATGTCGGTCTTATTTTCTTTATGTACTTTGTATTTCAGTTTTTATAATTGAACAATCTTTACATAATATATCATCCCAAGTTTGCGTTACATTTCTACTATCTTTAATCGGATATAGTATCCATTCCCCTACTTCAGCGCTATTAACCAATTTAATAAGATCTCTATATTGCATTGGGAAAGCAGCACCTAACTTTTCTTCAGTTTCTTTTATATGCAACTCCAATACACCTTGTTTCTTTGTTTCAATATATTCTCTTACTTCTTTCATGAAATACACCAATCCTTTAAACTTAATTACACTATTATGAGTGAAAGCATTCAGTAAATGATTTGATCCTATTTATATATTTCATTATACGTTAATCCGTCGTTGTCAACATACCTTTCTTCTCTACTTCCATATCTCATTATTAATATTTTTATGTAATAAACCCTTTAAAAATTCTATGTTACTTCCACTCAAAAAATAAAAGCCAGCCTCAATAAAGAGAACTGACTTCTATCTAGTTAACTATATTTATTAAAGAATTTTAACTTTAACAGTTTGTCTTCCCCAATTCATAGCTTTACTTTTTGAACCCATTAAAACATCAATACGATTTCCTTTAATAGCACTTCCCGTATCACCAGCGATAGCTTCTCCATAACCTTCTACCCAAACTTTAGATCCTAATGGGATTACTTTCGGATCTACCGCGATAATTCTCATATTCGGATTAGCCGTTAAATCATGCCCCATCGCAGTTAAAACGCGTCCACCATATGTACCATTTTCACTTGGATCAGCAGTATATGCTGTCGCTACTACCGTTAATTCACGTTTAGAATACTGTATGTTATTTTTAGACTCTTCTTTTACTTTTGCTTCTTCCTTAGCTTTTGCTATTTCTCTTGCTTTCTCTTCTTCTTTAGCCTTTGCTATTTCTCTTGCTTTGGCCTCTTCCTTAACTTTTGCTATCTCTCTTGCTTTCTCTTCTTCTTTAGCCTTTGCTATTTCTCTTGCTTTTTCTTCTTCTTTAACCTTTGCTATTTCTCTTGCTTTGGCCTCTTCCTTAGCTTTTACTTCTTCTTGGGCTTTCACGTCTTCTTTAGGCTTTACTACTTCTTGTACTTTTACTTCTTCTTTAGGTTGTACTACTTTTTGTACTTTCGCTTCTTCCTTAGGTTTTACCACTTCTTGTACTTTCGCTTCTTCCTTAGACTTTATTACTTCTTGTACTTTCGCTTCTTCCTTAGGCTTTACTACTTCTTGTACTTTCGCTTCTTCCTTAGGTTGTACTACTTCTTGTACTTTCGCTTCTTCCTTAGGCTTTACTATCTTTTGTGCTTTAACTTCATCCTTAGCTTTAGCTGTTTTGTGTACTTTCGCTACTTGCTTCGTTTTCTCTTTAGCTGTTTTTTCAATTGGTGCTGTACTTGATAGGAAAGAAACGTTAACATAAGCTGTTTTTCCTTTATACTCAAATTGTAACCAACCGTCTTTTACTTGATGCGTTGATTCAATTACATCATTTGTTTTTAGTCTACCAAGTATTTCTGATTCTGTACTTGCATCAGAACGGACATTTAACAAATTCGCTGTTACATAATACACATCTTTTGTAAACTCCGCACTTACAAAGACTTCTTTACCATTTAAATCAATTTTGGACCAGCCTTCTTCCGTATTTATAACCTTTAACTTTTCTCCTTCTTTTACTTTTTTGACAACTTTTGATTCCGTAGTCGGTTTTTCACGTACGTTGAGTACATCTGCTGTTACGATTGTTTCTGCGGTAGCAGTTGTAGTAAGTGCTCCCAATCCAAAAACAGTTGCTGTTGCTGCGCCAATTATTTTTTTCATATTAGCCTCCATTACGTTTTTTGTATTCTATGAAAAATTCCCATAAAACCAGGAAATTCCACAGCTTATTAAAACATTTGCAACAGTATATTATTATCGCTTAATATACTGTTTTTAAAACTTCCTACTTCAATAGTATCAAATTCTCATTTCTAATTCTATACATTATCAATCTCTTCATCTTCTATAAACACTTCATGCCCTTTTGCATACTAAATCGTTGTCACAATTCCTGCCAAAAATAAACTTACAATTGCTAAAAATTTTGTACCGACTATAGCCCCTCTTAAATGAAACTTATAATCTTTGTATCCCTTCATGCCTTCTGTAGTAGGAATAACAACAAATCTTGGGGTAATCCAGCAAAAGATTAGCCAATCCAGTATAAACAAATCTACTAAATTAAAAATCATTAAAATACCAAAAGTATGTAAATAGGCATCAATATATAATAATTTTTCATGTTTATGTAATATATATGTAGAAACGAAAGGAGTACCGAAAAGAATAACATTATATGCAATGTTAAAGTAGATTGTTTGCTTTTTTTCATAAATCGATTTTGGAAAAACTACCTTTTGAATATCTTTTGGATAATCAGTTAACGAAAGACGCGGATTATAATATAAAGATCCTAAAATCATTACAGATAGTACAATAGACATGATGACACCAACGTACATCATTTGCTCAAATGGATTCATATACTTCATTCACCCTTTTCTGTAAAAACTATGTTGATTCTTTACTTACTTACACATTATATGCTCATATATAACCAAAAATTAACAATCACCTTTAACACCCAGTCAAAATTCTTGCAATACAGAAACAATTTTTATAAGGCGAAAGCCTAATTAGTTAAGTTAGGGCTGGTGAAAACTATGAAAATAGAACATATTGCAATTTGGGTAAATGATTTAGAATTAATGCGTACTTTCTATACGAAGTATTTTAATAGTAAAGCTAACTCTTTATATCATAACGAAGCGAAACAATTCGAATCTTATTTTATTACGTTTGAAACTGGAGCAAGGTTTGAACTTATGCGCAAAAAAGGTATTGAAAATGAGCTTAATCTTAATATAACTGGCTATGCACATATGGCGTTTCCAGTAGGCAGTGAGGAGCGTGTAAATGAAATTACTACAATCTTTAAAGATGCTGGTTATCCTTTACTAAATGGGCCACGTTTCACTGGAGATGGCTATTACGAAAGTGTAATAAGCGATCCTGAAGGTAATCAAATTGAAATTATGATTTAATTTATCTTTTTTCTAAAGAACAAGTGAAAATTAGTTTGAAGAAATATTATGCAAAAGCTAAATTTGAAGAAACAGATTTTACTTTATATTTCCAGCTCGTATCAAATGAATAAGTAATGGAACAAATTACTGAGCGTGCTATTCCGTTAGCTGGAGCGAAAAATGCCTTTACAACGCTGGTAAAACGCAATGAAAATCATCAACTATTCGGCTTTTATAAAGTATAGTTTCTATTACAAAAGAGTATATTGGTCTTGGACATGTTACGGTAAACAAGGATAATTTTAAAGAGGCTGAAATTGGTTATATGATTTTGCCAAAGCACTGGGGAAAATCATATGGATTGCCTGGGGAGATTTTGAGTACGATCATTTAACTATAAAAAAAGAAATGCTGCTTTTGAACTAAAAGTAGCATTTCTTTACATATTACGCCCTATTCAACCATCGAAAGTAAAACTTTCTCAAGCTCTTTTTTAGAAAGCATACTACCATTTAAATAACCATTCTTTTAATTGTACTTCATCCAACATTACGTTCCCCTCTCATAATCTTTCACACTATATTCGCCCGTTTCTCACAAAAGGTTCATTTTACATGGAAATTTATTTATTACAATAAAAATATAAGTTATATTTTTAAGGAAAGGAGGATTTCAAGAATGAATATAGAGGATAAAATTCACGCTGAAAATGTGTTAAAAAATCTCTTCGTAGGATCACAAGTTGATGGATTACAATTTGGAATTTCTCCAACCGCAATAAAGATTCATTTTACAAATTTTCACGACCCTGTTCATTATGAGGGGCAATTATATATCAGTATTGAAACGAAATGGTGTTTATTTAATAAACCTCCCCATAAATACCCATCTAATGAAGATGAATTTGACGATTATACTGAAGAAGAAGAATATAAGAGAATATTTGAAATGAGAAGACAAAGAGTTATAGATATACAACTCGGCATAGAAAGCCCTCATCTAATCATTACATTAGGGAATGGGCAAATTATTTTCGTAAATGGCTTTCATGATGATTATGAATGTTGGCAAGCTGGTGTTCAATGTGAGGATTGGCTTGTTGTTGCTGCACTGGGTAATGATATCTCCACTTGGACTCCCGATGAGTATCATGAAAAATAGCTAATGGCATATTCCCATTAGCTATTTTTTATTTTGCAGAAATACTAGCAAAGCGTCTTATTTCCAAGCTTCCAACTAAACCATCTTCCATGCCCTTCCGTTTCTCCAACCGTTTCACGATATTCGTTTCCGTTAATATAATAATCAATATGAAGGTCCCGGTCCCACATGTTGTTATATAGGTGGAATACGTCACGTTTTGCACCGATTTCTTGTATTTGTTTTTCTAGCTTATGTTTTACTTGTTCAGGTATTTGATTTGCGACGTGTGTATGGAAAATACAGATAACCGCATCATCATTTATTTGTTCAATAATAGATGGTAATAGCTCAACACCGTCACCTTCTATTAATTGGACAGATTCATTTTTCACTAAAGATGCGGCTTGGTCAAACATTTCAAGTCTTTCTTTATGTTCTGGCCAAATGAGTGCACGTAGCCATAAATAATCTTCGTCACTATGTAAATCATTTACAAGTAAGTCCAGTCCGATTCTTTCTACGACAGGTGGACTTTCTTTTAATAAACGAGGCACATTCTCCCCTCTTATTTCAGAAGTTAAATGTACATTCGAATTTATATTTCCGTATGTTTCACCTGTACCGTACGAATAGCTATATTGGTCCCAAAATAGTTGTAATCCAGAACTTGTACCAATTTCTATTAACGCTAACGGTTTATTCACCTTATTAAATATGTAACTGAAACTTGGATATAAGTACGCACATCGCCTTACTTCATTCGTTTGAACGAGTTTCGTTTGTAATAAAGTACTGATTTCTTCTCGGTACATTTTACAGAAATCCTTAAAATGATCAATAGCTTGGTCTAAATCGGTATTAGCATTTTCAACTAAGCTACTATAATACGTTTTTAATTGATGTTCTTTCCCTGCTAGTAATAAATAATGTACGGCTCCTAATAGTAAATTTGGGACTGGTTGGCCTGCTTGAGCGTAGGAAGATAGTGTAAGTACTTCCTCATCTTCAGCAATTTGTATTGATAAGTATTCATATAAGTCACTTGACCCTTTACATTCCTTTATTGAAAAATTTCGAAATAAGTTTGCGATTTGTTCTTGTGTACGCGTATGTATCCCCCTTTTTAATATTCAGAAGAATCATATAACAAACAGAGCAAAAAGTCCTATAAAAAGGAATCCTTTCTACCCACTTTTGGATACGTAAGCTTTTTCGAGATAATTTCAAACTGTAATTTTTTTCTATTCATTAACTGAAAAGTGCTTGTTAAATAAGAATTTTGGCAAATAAAGCGTTAAATATTTTAAAATTATCAGATAACACTAGATATTTTAGTCTATTAATTATTATAATAGAGTATGAGATGGTTATATAATTGAGACAAAAAAGGTAAATACCTAGGTGGGGCCTAGGCGGTGTTTTCATTTTACGGCTTAGATATAAAAACACCTACTCTTTTTTGCCAATATAGGGGATGGAGAGATTATCATGAGCAACATGCAGCAAAAAACAGACGTTATCTTAATTGGTGCAGGAATTATGAGTGCAACGTTAGGCTCATTACTAAAAGAATTAGCACCTGAATGGGAAATTAAAGTTTTTGAAAAACTCGCAAGTGCCGGGGAAGAAAGCTCTAACGAATGGAATAATGCAGGTACAGGGCATTCTGCGCTATGCGAACTGAACTATACTTCCGAAAAATCTGACGGATCTATAGATATTAGTAAGGCTGTAAAAGTGAATGAGCAATTCCAGCTTTCAAGACAATTTTGGGCATATCTTGTAAAAAGTAAATTAATTCGTAATCCACAAGATTTCATTATGCCTCTACCTCATATGAGTTTAGTACAAGGTGAAAAAAATGTTGAGTTTCTAAAAAACCGTTTTGAAGCGCTTTCAAAAAATCCACTGTTTCAAGGTATGGAATTTTCCGATGCTCCTGAAACATTAAAAAAATGGCTTCCACTCATTATGGAAGGACGTACATCCAACGAACCGATGGCGGCAACGAAGATTGACTCTGGAACAGATGTTAACTTCGGTGCATTAACTCGTATGTTGTTTGATTACTTACAAACGAAAAATGTCGAGCTAAACTACAAACATAGTGTCGAAAATATTAAACGCACGAAGAATGGTTTGTGGGAAGTAAAAGTACACGATATGAATAGTGGTAAAATTGAACATCATACAGCAAAATTTGTCTTTATCGGCGGCGGTGGAGGTAGCCTACCTCTACTACAAAAGACAGGTATTCCTGAATCAAAACATATCGGTGGATTCCCAGTAAGTGGACTATTTATGGTATGTAAAAACCAAAAAGTTGTAGAGCAACATCATGCGAAAGTATACGGTAAAGCTAAAGTTGGCGCTCCGCCAATGTCTGTACCTCACCTTGATACGAGATATATAGACAATAAAAAAGCTTTATTATTCGGACCGTTCGCAGGGTTCTCACCTAAATTCTTAAAAACTGGCTCAAATCTTGACTTAATTGGTTCTGTAAAACCGAATAACGTCTTAACGATGTTAGCTGCTGGTGTAAAAGAAATGGGACTAACAAAATACTTAATTCAACAAGTTATGTTATCACATGAAAAACGTATGGAAGAATTACGCGAATTCATTCCGAACGCGAAAAGTGAAGATTGGGATATTGTAGTTGCTGGGCAACGTGTGCAAGTAATTAAAGATACTGATGCTGGCGGTAAAGGTACACTTCAATTCGGTACTGAAGTTGTTAGTGCTGCTGATGGATCAATCGCTGCATTACTAGGTGCATCACCGGGTGCTTCTACTGCTGTTCACGTCATGCTTGAAGTATTAGAAAAATGTTTCCCAAGCCGTATGGTAGAATGGGAAGGAAAAATAAAAGAAATGATCCCTTCTTACGGCATTTCACTAACTGAAAATCCAAGATTGTTCCAAGACCTTCACACTTCGACTGGTCGTACACTTGGATTAAATGAAAAAGAAACAGTTCATAACTAATGAAGACATTAAAAAACGTCCGATATATTCGGACGTTTTTTCGTTACTAAAAATTATATTTATCAATATTATCCTTCGTAAATACAACTCTCTCTGGTAACACGATAATTCCATTTCCTTCTGCCTCATAATCATATCCTTGAATGGAGTTTGGCTCTACTTTCACTTTTCCGATTCCTTTTACTTCGAAGCTATCCCCTACTTTTAACTTCTTCCCTTTTACAACAATTTCATTTGCTACATAAGTTGCCAACGCACCTTGCTGTTTGACATCCCATAATCCGAATTGTTGTACTGTTCCTCGTTTTACATAATCACGCATAACGTTCGGTGTAGAAAATCCAGTTACGACTACTTTTTTATCCATTTTTAAATTTTCAGCTGCTTGTGCCATTGCCGGAAGTGCCGTTGCATCTGGACAAATGACGGCGTTAATATCCGGATACGTTTTTAATATGTTCTCCCCTACAGACAAAGACTTTTGCGCATTATTTTCACCGTACTGCGTTGTTACAATTTCCCAGTTCGGATATTTCTTTTTAATAATTTCTTTCGCTTTCGTTACCCATTGGTTTTGATCCGTTACTGTTGGGCTAGAGTAAAAGAAAGCTACTTTTCCTTTATCTCCAATTTGTTTAGAAGTCATTTCAATTAATAAATTAGCAAGTTGATCTGGTGTTCCTTGGCTTATATAAAATGAACGGTCTTTCGGATTGACATCAGAATCCCATGTTAAAACAGTCATCCCTTTTTTCTTAGCACGTTGCAATGATTGTGATAGACCATCTACTGACGTAGAAGAGACCATAAGTACATCATAGTTTTGATTAATAAAGTTGTTTATATATTTCACTTGACCTGATACACTTGCTTCAGACGGTCCATCATATTTCACTTGTACGCCTAACTTATCTCCCATCTCTTTTGCTCCTTCACCACCCGATGTAAAGAAGCCAACTCCAGTTAATTTCGGAATGAATGCAAATTTCACATCATCTGCCTTTTTCTTATCTGCCGTTTGACTAGAGCAAGCGATTAAACCGATTAAACAAATGCATACTATTAATATAATCCCCAGTTTTCTCTTCATGACATTTCCCCCTTATGCAAGTTCTTTCTTTTCCACGGTGTGAATTGATGTAATTTGAAATGTCTCATAATAACTGAAAGAATAAGAATAATACCAATAACTACGTTAGATTGTTCATTTGTTAACCCCGTCATTTGTAAGCCATACTGCATGAGTCCTATAAAAATACTCGCTAGTACAGTACCGATAATACTTCCTTTTCCCCCTGTAATAAGTGTCCCGCCTAATACGACTGCTGTAATGATTGGTAAAATCGTTTCACTTCCCATATCAGCACGGGCGGAACCGAAATATGCAGTTAAGAAAGCGCCCCCTAATCCACCTCCTAACCCGGAAAGTATGTAAGCGATGATGACTACTTTTTTTGTTTTGATCCCAGTGTATTTTGCGGTATTTTCGTTCGCACCTGTTAATTTGACGTGGCGCCCATAAATAGTACGGTGAAACAATACAGTGCATAAAATCGTTAATATAATCAATAACCATAATAAATTCGGTATCCCTATAAAACTACCGTTTGCCAGTTGTACAAATGCGTCAGGTAAACCACTTATCCCTTCATATCCAGAAGCACCTGCCCCTCCTGAAATGACGAGTGCAATTCCGCCGTATAAAAACATCGTTCCGAGTGTGACGACAAGTGGCTCTACATCTGTCATTTTTATAATGATTCCGTTTAAAGCTCCTGCTAAACAACTAATTATAAGAGTTAATATGACCGCTAGAAAAATAGGTGTTCCATTCATCCAAAGTACACCAATCAAGATGGAAGTGAGCCCCATTATTGAGCCGACCGATACATCAATTCCTCCTGTTACAATAACGAAAGTCATTGGTATCGCCGCGATTGCGATAAATAGGAAATCATTTGTACTATAAAGGAGATTACTAATATTTAAGAAATCACTATTTATAAAACTAAAGAGAATGAATTCTATTAGAAGTAATACGATTAGAACACCTTCCCATCTGTATACATACTTCATAGGTTCATCCTCCTTTCTGCCTTCCACTTTTTCATAACACTATCTAATATGACGATTAGTAATAATAAGAAACCTGAAATAGCATTATTCCAAAATGCTGGTATTTTTAAAAAGACGAGTGAACTGCTTATCGCCTCTAAAAATATCGCTCCTAATGCAGCTCCAACTATAGAACCCGTTCCTCCTTTTAAATGAACTCCTCCTAATACAGCTGCTGCGATAACCTGTAGTTCTATCCCGGTACCTGTTTGATTTGGAACGAACCCGATATTCATGACAAATATGCAACCAGCGAGCGCAGCGCTTATGCCTGAAATCATAAATGCATATATCTTTACTTTATTAACAGGTATACCAATGAGTCTCGCGCCATCTTCATTATCACCTACCGCATAAAAGTATCTTCCGAATGGCACTTTCCTTAAAAAGAAGTATAGTAGTAGTAAAATAATAAGAACAACCCATACAATTATCGGCAAACCAAGTATGACGATCGATGACAGTTGCTTAAAATTATTTGGTATATCTTCAATCCACTTTCCACCTGTGAAGATTAACATCGCACCTCTAATGACCCCTAACATACCTAATGTCATAATAATAGCTGGTACCCGAAACTTCGCAACACCAATACCGTTTATAAAACCGAGAATAGCGCCAAGTAAAATAGCAGCAAATATGGACAAAAATGCATGATATCCATCCGTTAACAACATTCCACAAACAGCTGCGCTTAATCCCATAATTGAACCGACTGATACGTCTATATTTTTCGTAAATAAGACGAACGATTGGCCAATTGCTAGCACGATTAAAATAACGCTTGATTTCATCATTAAAGATAACGAGTTAAGCTGAACGAAACTTGGATTTATCATTCCGACAACGGCAATGTAAATGAGTAATAATAGTATGATAGATGTTTCGTGCATTTTATACATACGTTTCATTACGTTACACCTCCGTATGCAAGACGTGTAACTTCATTTACAGTCATATTTTGTTTCTCTAAATGGGAAACAAAATGTCCATTTCGCATTACATATACACGATTTACTAATTGAACGATTTCTTCAACATCGGAAGAGATTAATAATATTGCGAGCCCTTGCCTTTTCATTTTTTCTATCGTCTCATATACTTCAATCCGTGCTTTCGCATCAATTCCGCGAGTCGGTTCATCAAGAATAATCATTTTCGGATTACACGCAAGATATTTTGCCAGCACGACTTTTTGCTGATTACCTCCCGATAAGGACGCTAGAACTTCATCCATGCTCCTTACAACAATTCGAAACTGTTCTACATACGACCTTACTAAAGCGCTTTCTTTTTCATGGTTAATGAAAAAACGACTATTCTGATGTAAACTTGCTGCAGTCATATTTTCTTTAACTGATGCAATTGAGAAAATACCATTTCTTGCTCTATCCTCTGGCACATAAACTAGTCCTTCGCTTAGTCTTTTATGCAAAGAGCATGAATCAATTGATTTTCCTTCTAATAAAATAGAACCTGATTTTATAGACTTCAATCCAAATATGGTTTCTGCTAATTCCGTTCTGCCTGATCCAACAATGCCAGCAATACCTACAATCTCCCCAGCATGTACAGTAAATGATATATTTTCGAATGCGTGACTCGTTATATCCGTTACTTCTAATATTTTTTTCGTTTCTTTTGTCTCTTGCACTACTTCTCTTTTCTCTTCTTGTTTATACCCTTTCGGCAATAGCCCCTCCATTAACATGTCATATGTATAGTCACATATATCACCTTGGCTTACAATCATTCCGTCACGTAATATCGCTACTTTGTTCGCAATTTCAAAGATTTCTGGAAAGCGATGCGTAATATATATCATTCCAATTCCTTTTTCTTGTAAACTTTTCATCAGCACAAAAAGACTCTTTATTTCATGAGTTGTTAATGTCGATGTTGGCTCATCTAAAATAAGAATCTCGGCTTCCCGTATTAATCCTCTAACGATTTCTACTAACTGTTGCTGCGCAATGGACAGTGATCCTCCTAGTTCTTTAAGATCAATATCCCACCTTAAACTGTCCATCAATTGCTGAATCTTTACTTTTAATTCCTTTTCCTTCCCTTTTAGTCCGATACATATATTTTCTTCAATGGTCATATGGGGAAAAATGAGTGGTTCTTGTGGTATTAAGTAAATCCCGTCTCGGTGTGCTTCTTTCGGATTTACAAACTGTTTCCTCATTCCTTTTACATACATTTCTCCACTATCATACGAATATAACCCCGTTAATATTTTCATTAATGTTGATTTTCCAGCACCATTTCCTCCAACTAAAGCGTATATATCGCCACGCTCTACTTGTAAGTTCACCTCTTTTAACACAAGTTGATTTGAAAACGCCTTACTCATTTTCTTTACTTGTAATAAGGGTACGTTCTCCACATGATGTCACCTACCTTTATTCAGAACATTTTTTGAGAAAATGATTATTTGTTCTACTTGTTTTGTAGCATTGTATATTCCTTTTTTCATATCTAGAACACTTTTTTCACCAGACAATTAATCGTTTCAACTGGAATAAACAAAATATATGGCACATATGTTTAAGCAGTGGTCAATTGTTGAAAGGGATGACGAGTATGACACAGCTGAACTTTGAACAGAATTTATTAACGAAAGTAGCTTGGTACTATTATAAAGATCAATTAACACAACAGGAGATTGCTTCACTCCTTCATATTTCAAGAAATAAAGTCGTCCGTTTATTAGAAAAGGCGCGCAGTGAAGGGATCGTTACATTTCACGTAAAAGGGACTGGTTTACACTGTTTAAGTATTGAGCGTGACCTGATGAAAAAATTCCACTTAAAAGATGCTTTCATTATCCCTACTCCAATAGACAATTATCACGCTTCTCTCGGAAAAGCTGCTGCACAATATTTAGAAACTCAGCTCCAGCAAGGTGATTTACTCGGCATTGGATGGGGCGAAACGATTAGCAAAATGCTAGAAAATATTCATTTTGAAAGTTCTATTAATCTTTCAATCGTAACGCTAACTGGCGGAGTAAATCACTATCTCCCAAGAAAACAAAACTATTTACACTACATGCAAGGCGATCTTCATATTATCCCTACGCCGTTTCTAGCATCTACAACCGAAATGGCACAAAGTATTCTATCAGAACCGAGTGTAAAAGATATGCTTCATGTCGCTTCACTTGCACATACGGCAGTTGTCGGTATTGGAGGATTATCTCAAGACGCTACGATTGTAAAGGAAGAAAAGTTAACGCTACGTGAGATGACATATATTCGTAGTCAAAACGGAGCTGGTGATATTTTAGGGCAGTTTTACAATACGAATGGTGATTTATTAAAGCTCCCACATCATAATCGACTAATCGGTACGCCGCTCTCGATTCTGCGCAAAATGAAACATGTCGTGGGTGTTGCTGGAGGTATAGAAAAGATAGATGCAATTTATGGTGCCTTAAAAGGAAAGTTCATTCATACATTAATTACTGATGAGGAAACGGCCCTCTCCTTATTACGAAAGGATGGTGATTGTTAATGTCTCATTTATTAGCTTTTGATGCTGGTACAGGAAGCATTCGAGCTGTTCTTTTTGATTTACTAGGTAATCAAATTGCGGTCAGTCAAAAAGAATGGGTTCATAATACAGATCCTCGTTACCCAGGTTCTATGAATTTTGATGTTATAGAAAACTGGAAGCTAGTACAACAGTGCACGAAAGAAGTTTTACAAAGAAGTAATGTCACGCCCTCTTCTATTTTAGCTATTAGCGCTACTAGTATGCGAGAAGGTTTTGTTTTATATGATAAAGGTGGGCAAGAAATATGGGCTTGCGCAAATGTTGATGGGCGTGCATCGGCTGAAGTTAGTGAGCTAAAAGAAATACGGTCACATCTTGAAGAAGATTTATATACTAGATCTGGTCAAACTTTTTCATTAGGCGCTTTACCTCGCCTACTTTGGATTAAAAAACATGAACCAGACGTCTATAGCAATATTCATTCTTTTACGATGTTAAACGATTGGATTTTATATAAACTAAGTGGCGTACTACAAATCGATCCTTCAAACGGATGTACATCCGGTATTTTTGACCTGCAAAATAGAGTATGGGATAACGATGTCGCTATCGAGTGCGGTTTAACGTTGCCATTTTCACCAATAGTAAATGAAGCTGGTACAGTAATTGGTACCGTCACAAAAGAGTGTGCGGCATTAACTGGATTACGTGAAGGAATTCCTGTCGTTGCCGGGGGCGGAGATGCACAAATGGCATCACTTGGAACAGGAGTAGTTAGACCTAATCAAACATTAATATGCGGCGGTAGTTTTTGGCAGCAAGAAGTGAATGTTACTGAGCCAATAACGGATCCACATGCTTCCATTCGAATAAATTGTCACGTCGTACCTAACCTTTGGCAATATGAAACGATTGCATTTTTTCCAGGGCTTGTTATGCGCTGGTTTCGAGACGCTTTTTGCTACGAGGAAAAGAAACTTGCTGACAAGCTTGGTGTAGATGCTTATGCATTATTAGAAGAACAAGCGAAAGACGTACCTGTCGGCTCACATGGTATTATCCCTACTTTTTCAAACGTAATGAACTACATTTCTTGGCGTCATGCCGCACCTTCTTTTTTAAATTTAAGTTTAGACGCTGACAAATGCGGAAAAAAAGAACTGTTTCGTGCTATTGAAGAAAATGCCGCCTTCGTTACACTTGGAAACTTAAAATTAATAGAAAATCTCACAGGAACATTTCCTTCTGAAGTCATTTTTGCTGGCGGTGCCGCTAAAGGAAAACTATGGCCACAAATTTTATCGGACGTCCTTGGTATTCCTGTGAAAGTACCTGTTGTGAAAGAAGCAGCTGCTTTAGGAACTGCGATTGCTGCTGGAGTTGGTGCTGGCATATATTCATCTATGGAAGAAACTGCCGAACAGTTTGTACAGTGGGAGCAAACATTCGAACCAATTACTGAAAATCACGAACTATATAAAGAGTTCTATGAAACATGGAAAACTGTATATGACAGTCAGCTCGCTTTAGCTGATAAAGGGCTCACCTCACATATGTGGATTGCGCCTGGTGCACTGTAACACATTACATAAAGGAGTGAACTGTATGCTAAAAGCGAATGAAAATGACTTCTCCTATCGCTTCGGTGATAACGGGCCGAAATATTTAATACAAGGTCCGAATATCGATCTTGGTCTTGTTGTCATTCAGCCTGGACAAGAGTTTCAAAACCATTATCATACGACGTGCGAAGAGGTCTTTTATGCATTAGAAGGTGAAATAGATTTCTATGTAAATAACGAAAGAGTTCCAATGAAACAGGGTGATGTCCTGCAAGTTCGCCCTCATGAATCTCACTATCTTATTAACCATTCTGACAAACCTTTTAAAGCGGTTTTCATAAAGTCACCACATTTACCAAATAAGGATACTGTTCAAACGGAAAATCCAACATTAACGAAGGAGTGATTTTGAATGACTTGGGGATTTAAAAATCGATTAAATACAATTTTACCTGATGGCAGAGCGGTTATGTTAGCGATAGATCACGGCTACTTTTTAGGACCAATTCACGGGCTAGAACAGCCACTGGAAACTGTTAAAAACTTACTTCCTTACACGGATTCTCTCTTTTTAACGCGAGGTGTACTTAGCTCATGCATTCCTGAAAATTGCAGTACACCGATGGTTATGCGTGTATCAGGCGGAGCTACTGTCGTCGGTAAAGACTTAGCGAATGAAACAATTGTTACCCCTGTAAAAGAAGCAGTAAAACAAAATGCAATTGGCGTAGGTGTATCTGTTTTCGTCGGATCAGACTATGAAACACAAACAGTTACAAATCTCGCAAATGTAGTTTCAGAAGCTCACGATTATGGTCTACCAGTACTCGGTATTACTGCTGTTGCGAAAGAATTACAAAAACGTGAAGCACGCTTTCTAGCACTCGCTTCCCGTGTATGTGTTGAAATGGGTGCTGACATTATTAAAACGTATTACTGTGAAGGATTCGAAAAAATAACGAGTACTTGCCCTGCCCCTGTTGTAATCGCTGGTGGTCCAAAACTAGATTCAATTGAAGACGCATTAAACATTACGTACAATGCACTGCAAGAAGGCGCAATCGGCGTAGATATGGGCCGCAACATATGGCAATCTGAACATCCAGCTGCGATGATTCAAGCGATACATGGTATTGTGAAAAATGGATTGAATGTGAAAGAGGCGTTGGAATTATATAATGATGTGAAAAATTAAGGTGAGAGATAGACTATTACACTTAAATAAATAAAAAATCAATATTTACTATAAGGAAAAGCCCATACCTAACATATGGGCTTTCTTTGACATTTCTTATTATTTCAAATTTGGCCAGGTCCCTACAAATCGCGCACATTCCAAACAATCTCACCGCGTTCGCCAAACGTACTATGATGCCGCTTAAATCCTATCTTCTCTAACACCCGAAAAGACGCAGTATTCCAAGCGCCTACAGTAGACCATAGTCTTTTGCGCCCCGTAGCAATCGCAGCCTCCAATACCGCTGATGCTGCCTCTGTCGCATAACCCATGCGATGAGCACTACGGAACAACTCGTATGCAATCTCCGGCTCTTCAAGCGTGGAACGACCGATAATTAAGCCACAGTAACCGATGAAATCTCCTTCGTCTCGTCTACGAATAGTGAGAAGAGAAATGCCATTTTCAACTGCTATCTTGCGCTTCTCAATAAGATCGTTACGAACAGATTCAACGGTTGGCATTTCCACTCCACGTTCACCAATTAGTTCTCTAAGCCAGACTGCATCGGATTCCTCCCACATATTCAGGTCGAGTCGTTCCGTTCTTAGCTGGAACGCCATATCTTTAAAAACAGCTGTCATAGCGGTAACCTCCTATTGATTTCACGGTACTACTTATAATAGTTTCGTACTTTACCATATGGGAAACCTACTTCATTCTCTAATTTTTTCACCATCATATATTAATATCATTTTATATATAAGCGATTCTTTTACAAAATAGACCTTTTTATCAAACTTCATTTTAAATCTATAATATTTCGTTTAAGGTGAACATCCTCTAGTTTATTAACAATTTATTGTTCGCTTATCATACAAATAAAATAATCAAATCCCTTTCCAAACTGGATAAGGAGCTATATTTACATCTTCAAACAATTTCTCTCGTTGATTGCTATTGAATTTTCTTACCACCTTTATAGTCAAGGCAGGATACTTCAATTAACAATCCATTAAACATTGTAAAATAGAAACCATAACTATTACCTCTCATTGCATACGGTTCCTTGTCTATTTCAATGTCACCAGCTACTAATCGATTATATGCTTGATCAACTTCACTTGAAGTATCCACTAAAAAACCAATATGAAAAGCTTCAGGATACATCACTTCCTTATTCCCCTTAAATGCTTTTGGATCGCTTAGCACAAGTATAAATCCACTCTCATCACTCATCACTACTAGTGCCTTTCCCTTTTGCTCCAAAAATTGAAAATCAAAAAATGTTTCAAAGAAATGTCTCGCTTCTGATAAATCATCAACACATAGATTCAAGTGATTCAACTTCATTCGCTCATCTCCTTTTAAGCAGAGGGTATATAGACTCATTTTCATAACATTTAAATATGTAAGGAAAGATATTCAAGCGTTCCGTCTAAGACTATGCTTTATAGTCTAATACTTTTTTCTATAGTCTAGAACGTTTTTTTATGAGTGCAATTCCATAAACCGTTCGACGTGAAATATTAATTTACCTATATAAAATAGCCTCATTATTTATTTTCCAGATTGTGTAGAACCCACTCAATCAGGAAAATTGCTGCAGAGGTACGTTCTGTCGTATCACCTAAAAACAGTTTATTTATAAAACCTTCAAAATCAGTTGGTACTTTAGATAATGTTTCAATATACTTCAAAACAGATCCTGCTGGCGGTGTAGGCTTATTATTTACAGCCCATATCCCATCTAACAATGTCCAAGTTGAAGTTTGAACTATGTATGAAACTTTTAACTCATCATTTGCTTTCAAAGCAGATTGAATTTTAATTAACGAACTATGCAACCAATGAGAAATACCCTTCATTTTGTCGCTAGAAACACGATAGTTTTCAAACTCAGATATAGCTATTCCCTTTAATTTTTTTAAGTCTCCACTTTTATCAAATAAAATTTCACCTTCTAAAAATGAATATAGTTCCATCGGATTGTTTTTAAAGTTTACTTGAATTTGATTAAAATCTGCACTCTTATATTCAACTAAAATATCTTCTCTCGTTTCAGAATGAAATTTCTTCTTTTGCCCTTCTTCTAAAAGAATATAAAAATCTAAATCCGAATCAGGATATGCGTCACCTCTTGCGACAGATCCAATTAGCATGAATCCATTTACTTTATCTCTAAATAAATATTCATTTAAAATTGTTTGTACCAATTTTTTATGTTTTTCATTTGTAATGAATGAAAAACTCTCCATCATTTCCATCCCCCATTACTACAAAAAGAGGATACATGTTAGCATCTACAACATGTATCCTCTACTTATATATTACGACTGTTGATAAGCCGCTTTCGATGATTTCACATAATAAACTGCGTGATCCACATTAATGATATGATCTGGTTTTGGTTTACCACGGCCCGCTCTATGTCCAGCTAAATGTTCTTCACTCGTTTCCCAGTTTTTCCATGCTTCTTCAGATTCCCAGCGAATCATAACGACTACTTCTTCGTCTCCGCGTCTTACTTTTTTCACAAGAACACTCAAGTCAATAAAGCCTTCAAATTTTTCAATAATACCTTCTCCAGTGAAACGTTCTACAACTATATTTGATGTACCTTCTTTTACTGTAAATGTTTTCGTTTCAATAAACATATAATCCACTCCTTCTTTTTATTACGAATACTAGTATTCTTCCATTATAATTGATTATGATAATTATTTTCAATTATAAAGTTTAAGTTTTTCGAATTATGCTGTTTTCTCTTCTATCGCCTCATCTAAAAATTTGAAATATGGGAGTAATATTCCGACTAAAGAAGTGACACATATAATTGAACCGATAATAAAGTATAGTGCTCTTATTCCCCACATTTCACTTAGTATGCCTCCTAATAAAACACCTAACGGCATAGCGGATCGTATGAAAAATAATCGTACTGAAAATACTTGTCCTATCATATTGTTCGGGACTGATTGTTGGCATATCGTCGTATTATAAACATTGAAAAAGGCAATACAAACACCTGCAATTATTTCAAGTATTATCGCTATTACAATACTGTGGTTAAAACCTAGCGAAATGTATGTGAGTCCCCCTATAAACAATCCTCCAAGCATAAGTATACGCCGGCTGTTATATGTTACTTTTCCGACTAGTATAGATCCAACTACATAGCCAAGTGGGAATCCGGCCATAAAATAACCAAATTCCGCATATCCCGCTGATAGCTCATCTTTTATATAAGGAAGGTTTGTGACCATTGTTACTCCTACTCCAAATTGAACGAAAGTTAGAAATATACCGAGCCAAACGATGATTGGTTTTGTGAAAAAATATGTAAAACCGTGAAGAAATTGTTCTAGCCACGTTTTCCGAATGGATTGTGATGTTCTATTTTCTTTTATATAAAGTAAGAAAGTACCACTAACAAATAAACAAATGCATACGAAGAATAATGCAAGTTTTGTTCCAATCCAATGAATGACTACTCCGCCTAATACTGGCGCAATAAACATCATAAGGCGAGTCATTCCATCAATGTACGCATTTACATCTTGAAGTTGTTCTTTCTTTACAATGCTCGGTGTAATTGCTTGACTTGCAGGTGTATAAAGTGGTGTAATAAGCCCAACTACAATTTGAACAATATAAATGTGCCAAACTTCTATATTACTTGTAAGTATCATGACGAACGGCAATAAGAAAACGGAAGCTCGTACCCATTGTGAAAAAATCATAATCCACTTCCTGCTCCATTTATCAATAAATGGGCCACTTATTAGTTGCAGTATGAGTGATGGAATGAAATATAATAGCCACATACTACTTAAAGCTGTTTTTGACCCTGTTAATTCATAAACAAGAATCGAATTACATAACGTTCCGAAGCTCCCGCCCAATTCTGAAATCGCGCTACCTATCCACATGAAAAAGAACGAACGATTTTTCAATACATTTTTCAATTTCATACACCAACTTTTCTTTTATATTCCTCCCTCTATGTACATTCTCGTTGTTAATTATCTATTCAAAAACATATCTAATTCTTTTGCTAACGACTGTAATGCTTTCTTTCTTAATACATATTTCCCGTCACATATATCTACTAACTTCGCTGCACGTAACAATTTCAAATGGTGGTGTACTGTCGATTTACCGAGTTGCAGTCTTTCTGTAATTTCCTGCAACGTTCGTTCTTGTTCGAACAACATTTTTACAATGCGTAACCTCGCTTCATCCCCAAGTGCCTTATGTTTTTGAACTAAAAAATAGTTCGGTTCATATGGATCTTCAGGATGGATACTTTCGTTTGCAACTGGATAATGAAATACTTTCGTATCTTCAACATCCGCCTCAATATTCCACGGTCTGTACGTTATTTGCGGGATAAGAAGCACGTGATGAACACTTGGTTCTGGCATATAATGAACGCCACCTGTAGCCCACTCGACAAACTCTTCTGGTTTCATCTTTTTATTCATTTCACTCTTTGCTTCATAATCTCGTTTTAATATAGAAAGTATTTCTTCTTCCTCTTTCTGAATAACGCTCTCATACCAACCTGTCATAACAGCAATTAAATGGGCTTTCAGCACTTGTACATCAACATCGCATATAAAACGAATATAAGTAGAGAAAAACTGATGATCTTGTGTCAGCGCCTCTAGTTCATGTATTGCAGTTACGTCTCCACTTGCTGCTAAATGTCTTTTCTTTTCATACTTCTCGCCTAAAAACGGTAAGCATATATATTTCAAATCTACTTCTGAAAGCGAATGGATTTTAGCATGAAACTGTGATAAGTTCTGAAATTCCCCTTTATACAACAACTGAAGTAACGCTTTCCACGTATTATGTTCTTCTACAAACTGTAAGTGCTCTCTCATTTCTTCTGTTAATGATTCTTTCATTTCTTCCCATTCATTTTGACTTTTTTCAAGAGTATCGATTAACCTTTTATGAGTAATTGCCGCAATGCCAAGTGCGCATTCGAAAAGTATCGAATACTTCACTTGAACATGATAAGTTTCCCTCTTTCTACTCGTTATGTGATAAACCTCCATTTTTTATCCCCTCCTTGTTTGCTATATATTGAATTCTATTTTTATCGAATTTACCCTTCTATTTTTTTAGAATTTATAAAATATGAGTTGAAATACATTCATTCTAAATTAAGAAGAATAGGAGCTTTTTTATATACAAATAATAACTTTCAAGGAGTTGTTGACATGTATTTTATATTAAATATGTTAGGAATTTTCATTGTCATATTAATCGTTTTCCTCTGTTCGCCTAATAAAAAACAAATAAAATGGAGACCAATCGTTATTCTAATCATATTAGAGCTCTTTATTACGTGGTTTATGTTAGGCACAAAGCTAGGCAGTATTATCATTAATAAAATTGCGTCATTTTTCAGTTGGCTACTTTCATGTGCGAATGAAGGGATTCGGTTTGCGTTTCCTTCTGCTATGGAAAATCAAACAATTGATTTCTTCTTTAGCGCATTACTTCCTATCATTTTCGTTATCACCTTCTTTGATATTCTTTCTTACTTTGGAATCTTAACTTGGATTATTGACAAAGTAGGTGCAGTTATTTCAAAGATTTCTCGTTTACCAAAGTTAGAAAGCTTTTTTTCGATTCAAATGATGTTTTTAGGAAATACTGAAGCACTTGCGGTTGTTCGTGATCAATTATCTGTTTTAAAAGAAAATCGCTTATTAACTTTTGGAATTATGAGTATGAGTAGTGTCAGTGGATCCATTCTTGGCGCATATTTATCAATGGTTCCAGCTACATATATTTTCAGCGCAATCCCTTTAAACTGTATTAATGCATTAATTTTAGCCAATGTATTAAATCCTGTGGAAGTTTCGAAAGAAGAAGATGTTGTTTACACACCTTCCAAACATGAAAAAAAGGATTTCTTTTCTACTATTTCAAACAGCATGTTAGTCGGGATGAATATGGTTATCGTTATTTTAGCTATGGTAATTGGTTATGTAGCTTTAACTGCATGTTTAAATGGGATTTTAGGATTTTTTGTAACGGGGTTAACAATTCAAAAAATCTTCTCCATTATCTTTAGTCCTTTCGCTTTTTTACTCGGTTTATCGGGCAGTGATGCTATGTATGTAGCTGAATTAATGGGGATCAAAATAACGACGAATGAATTTGTTGCAATGATGGATTTAAAATCAAACTTAAAGTCTTTACAACCGCATACGGTTGCGGTTGCCACAACATTTCTAGCTTCTTTTGCTAACTTTAGTACAGTAGGTATGATTTATGGAACTTACAATTCATTATTTGGCGGCGAAAAATCATCAGTCATCGGGAAAAATGTTTGGAAGCTTCTTGTGAGCGGAATGGCTGTTTCCTTATTAAGCGCTATGCTTGTTGGGCTTTTTGTATGGTAAATAATTTTTAAAATAAAAGACACCCAAGCAAATGGAGTGTCTTTTATTTTTATTTTCGAATTTGTCCATTTCCACGAATGACGTATTTTGTAGAAGTTAATGCAGGAAGCCCCATTGGTCCCCTTACGTGTAGCTTTTGTGTACTGATGCCAATCTCAGCTCCGAATCCGAATTCAGATCCATCAGTAAAACGAGTTGATGCATTATGATACAGCGCAGCAGCATCAACAGATACGAAAAATTTGCTGACGTTTTCCTCGTTTTCTGAAATAATCGCTTCAGAATGCATAGATCCATACATATTTATGTGATGAATCGCTTCTTCTATAGAAGAAACTAATTTAACTGCTAGCGTGAGAGATAAAAATTCTGTCCCCCAGTCTTCTTCTGAAGCAAGTACAATTGATGAATCAATTGCCAATGCTTTTTGATCACCACGTAGCTCCACGCCTCTTTCCTTCAAAGAAGAAAACAACTCGCTACCATATTGCTCTGCCCACTTCTCATGAAGTACAATCGTTTCAATTGCATTACATACAGATGGACGCTGCGTTTTTGCATTTATAATAATATCAAATGCCATTTGTTTATCCGCTGTTTCATCAATGAAAACATGACAATTTCCCGCACCTGTTTCAAGTACTCGGACAGACGCTTCCCTCACAACAGTATCGATTAATTGCTTGCCACCTCTTGGAATAAGAACGTCTAGATAATCATTCATTGTAAACAACTGCTTTGCGCTATCTCGCGTTGTATCTTCTATAAGCTGTACACTTTCTTGAGGTAAGCTTGTTTGTTTGAGCGCTCTGTGAATAACGGCAACGATGGCTTTATTAGAATGAATAGCAGAAGAACTACCACGTAATATGACTGCGTTTCCTGTCTTCAAACAAATTGTAGCAGCATCCACTGTTACATTCGGTCTTGCCTCGTAAATCATCCCAACAACACCAAGTGGTACGCGCATTTCCTGAATAGATAGTCCATTTGGCCTTTCCCATGCACTTACACATTCTCCTACAGGATCACGTAATTCAATTAGCTGCTTAATCCCTTCTGTCATATCAACAATACGCTGTTCATTCAGCATAAGGCGATCAAGGAGAGAATCAGAAAACCCTTTTGCCTTACCTTCTTCAATATCCCTCTTATTTTCTTCTAAAATATAAGCTGTTTCTAATATTAACTGATCAGCTATTACAGAAAGTGCTTCGTTTTTTTGCTCTGTAGATTTAAGCACAAGCTCTCTAGCGATCTCTTTCGCCTTCTTTCCCTTTGCTAACACTTCATTCATTTTGATTTCCTCCTTTTTGATCCCTCTTCTTAAAGTGAAACCCAATGATCTCTATGGATGACTTCATAACTATGCCTTTCGCCTCTTGCCTGAATATGTTGGCTTTGCATACCTTTTATTTCTCTTAATTCCTCTGCACTATATGTGCATTGTCCTTTTCCGATTACGCTCCCTTGTTGCGTCATTACTTCTACGACATCGCCAACTTTGAAATATCCTGACACATTCGTAACGCCAGCAGGAAGAAGACTTTTACCATGCTGAATAATAGCTGTAGCTGCTCCAGCGTCTACTTCAATTTGCCCGCTAACAAGTGAATGCAACGCGATCCATTGCTTATTCATCTTCATTTCTTTTTGAGGGGCATTTCCGACATACGTACCATCACCTTTGCCCTTCAAAACATCTACAAATTTCTCTTGTCCACGTCCTGTTCCGATAAATACACTCACCCCAAGAGAAAGTGCTGTCTTCGCAGCATCAATTTTTGATTTCATACCGCCAGTCCCAAGTTTTGAACCAGCATCTCCAGCAAGAGAAGCGATTTCTTCCGTAACTTCAGGAAGGAAATAATATTTTTTCGCATCCGCATTTATCTGAGGATTTTTGTCATATAGACCGTTCACATCTGTAAAAATCATGAGCATATCCGCTGAAACAAGTCCGCTTACTAAAGCTGACAGCATATCATTATCACCGAACGTTAGCTCCTCTAAAGAGATGGAATCATTTTCATTAATGATTGGAAGAGCAGAACGGTTTAGCAACTCCCCTAAAGTAGCGTAAGCGTTACTATATTGTTCTTTTCTAGAAAAGTCACTTCTCGTCAGCAATAATTGCGCAGGTACAATATCATATTTACGGAATTCCTCCGTGTATGCCTGCATTAACAAGCTTTGTCCGACAGCCGCAGCGGCCTGTTTTCCTTTAATTGTCACAGGTCTACTAGGATACCCTAGAGCTGAAAAACCTGCAGCGACGGCCCCAGATGTAATTAACAACACTTCATGCCCTTCCTCTTTCAATCGAGCCAATGCGGCAACGTGATCTGAAAGTTGTTCTTTAGAAATGCCTCCGTGACTATCTGCCAAGGAACTGCTCCCAATCTTTACAACAATTCGTTGTTTTTTCACTTTTGTATCCCCCAAGTCTAAAATCAAAGTTTTTTATACATTACATTTTTTTCATACAGCTTGCAGCGATTTCCATTCTTATCAGTGCTACACCTAGCCTATTTAAGAGCAAAATAAAAATGACCGCTTCGCCCTTAATAAAATAAAAAGGACGAAACGGTCATTGTTCCGCGGTACCACCTTAATTGATATACATAGATATCCACTTGGCGCCTATAACGCAGGCGAACGCCTAAACTTTCATTTAAGACTCAGGGATAGGTTCGATATATTCTATACGAGGAATCTTTCAGCCGGTGAATTCCACTCTCTTTCGCAAGAAGACATATGTACTATTTCCCTTCAACGATTTTCGGTTTAATTTTTTTATATTATGCGATATAGTTCGATTTGGTGTCAAGAGGTATTTTTAAAAATAAATAGAGTGGCAAGGCACTTGTATGAAAATATTATCCTACTGAATGAAAATACAAATCGATATAACCTTAACTCCTATACATAAATATAAAACCTTACATGATAGTGTATATATTTACAAAATGTCGAATATAATTCATTTTTATCTTTTACTATTGCAAAAAGGGATATATTCTCTTAGAATGTTTCTTTATATTGCATGGAGATGTTATTATTATTTTAAAATAATAATTTCGAGATAATATAATTTATTATAAAAGGAGTAAGATTGAGTTATTATGGATAAACAAATTGGATTCATCGGATGCGGAAATATGGGAATGGCTATCATTGGCGGTATGCTAAACAAAAAGGTAGTGTCTGCAAATCATGTTATTTGTTCGGATTTAAACACTACGAATTTAAAACAGGCAAATGAAAAGTATGGAATAACTACAACTACCGACAACAATGAGGTAGCTAAAAATGCTGATATTTTAATTTTATCAATTAAACCAGACCTATACGCAGCGGTCATTAACGAAATCAAAGAAGTAATCAAAAACGATGTTATCATCGTAACAATCGCTGCTGGAAAAAACATCAAAAGTACAGAGGAATCTTTTGATAAGAAATTAAAAGTTGTACGTGTAATGCCTAATACACCTGCTCTTGTTGGAGAAGGAATGTCTGCATTATGCCCTAATGAAATGGTGACAGAAAAAGATTTAGAAGATGTGCTAAACATTTTCAATAGCTTTGGTCAAGCAGAGATCGTAAGTGAAAAATTAATGGATGTTGTTACATCAGTAAGTGGTTCTTCACCAGCATACGTATATATGATTATAGAGGCAATGGCAGATGCAGCTGTATTAGATGGTATGCCTAGAAATCAAGCATATAAATTCGCTGCTCAAGCTGTGTTAGGCTCTGCCAAAATGGTACTAGAAACAGGAATACATCCAGGTGAATTGAAAGATATGGTTTGTTCTCCAGGTGGAACAACGATAGAGGCTGTAGCAACATTAGAGGAAAAAGGCTTACGAACAGCCATTATTTCAGCTATGCAACGTTGTACACAAAAGTCTGTTGAACTGTCTGGTCAAACGAAAAAAGAAAACTAATAAAAGATCACGTTAGCTATGAATTTAATTAAAAAATAGTGGATTACATACTCTCCCACTTTCGTAAAATAATAAACGGACAAACTCATAAACACTTGAGTTTGTCCGTTCTTTTGGTTATACTGAGATAATTTTATTTATATCTTCTTTTGGAATTCTAGTTTTAATTCTTCTTTATTCCCTACTACGCTTGTGTAATTTTATTAGAAACTAATAATTTTTCAATGCATTTCGGCAACATATCTAATAGCGTTTCAAATGCGTAATTTATATCTAGACGTTCTGTCCATTGATGGGCATCTTTTCCTACCGGCCCCATATTTAATACTGGAACGTCAAACTCTTCTAGTTCCTGAAGCGGGATCGAGTAACCTTTATCCCATAATGGCATATTGTCTACAAGTGAACTCATTGAATCTAGTGGATTCTGTAAGCCCACATAGCTCAAATCTGAAATTCCTCCAAAATAATTTTGGTTTTCAAATGTAATGTTATGATTGTAATGTGCATACTTTTCCATTTCTGTAACTACTTCTTTAATTAACGGATTGTTGCGTGAACTTACAGCTGGATAATATGGTGGAGCAAAGAAAAGTACAATCATCGGCGCCTTTTCTTTACATAAAATAGCTAGTTTATCTACTAAATCAATTGTTACCGCACGATCATCTTTCTCTTCTCTATTTTTTATTATACTAGATTGAATATCATTTATTTTCTCTTGCCCATGTTGTTCAATTGCATAAGCGATAAGCTCTTCGTACGTTAATACATTCACTTTCATATTAGGCGGTATAAACGGATTATATTTAGAAAAACGATATGCTTGCTTTTCATATTTCTCTTCTATTTTCTCTGCTACTTTCGTTACCTTTTGACGTAACAATGAAACGACATCTGTCATTGATTTTTCTAATAAAAACAAATTAAATAATGTGACGGCACGATGCGGAATTTGAACAGAATAATCCTCCTTTAAGTCCCGTTGAAGTAAATTAGTTGGCGGAGGACTCGCTTCCCCTTCTACAATATCACAAAGGTCTGTATTCAACTCTAATTCTGCTGTTATTAATGAAGCCATATAACTCCCATTTAAGCCTGCAAAAGGTTCACCTACATGTGTTTCTTTACCATAGCAAAGAAAACCAGGTAATACTTTACCAATAGAACCAGTGTAAATATACTTATTTTGGTCACCAGGATGCCTTGAAAACATAGGCTCTGAATTTAGGACTGTTTTATAGTTTAAATCGTGTTCTTTTGCTAACTCTAGTAATCTTGGAACAGCAGCCCTCATCCCCACCGAGTTTACCTCTTCATCTGGAACGGCTAATAAAAGAACATTTCCATCAAATCTTCCTTCACAGGCCTCCTCAATCATTGCCATTTGTAACGTGAGGCCGCATTTCATGTCCATTGTTCCTCTACCAAATAGCCAATCTCCTTGTTCTATATCTTCACGTACATGGTCTGGTAGTTCATCTTTATGAGAATAAAACATAGACGTTAACTTTTTAGGGTTGAATGCATTCTCTTTCCATACTCCGTAATCTTGTACATCTACAACATCAAAGTGACTAACTAAAATTACGGTATTTTTTGTACGATCGCTTTTCTTTACGAGCGCTGTAACAAAATATCGTCCGTCCCCCGTCGGATTTTTTTGCAAATGATGCGGGTTGTCTTTGAAGTACTGTAAATCAGATAATTGTTCCACAACAAAGTCTGGCAATATTACTTCAGCTTCTGTACCTGTAATACTAGGAATTTCAACAAGACTGCTTAATAATTGAATTAATTGTTCTTTTGATTGCCACTTTGACATATAAATCCCCCTATTTTTCCGCATTATGAAAATGAATTCCAGTATATGAATAAAAAATGACGACAGTTATCAAAATTATAGTTCTGATGTACTGCCGATTTTTATTGATATTTCATGAGCTGCTTGTTTTACCTTACCAATAAGAAAAGATAGTCGATCTTCATCAATGAGATGACTAATTAACCCAACACTTAATGCTCCTACTACTTTATGATTAAATCCAATAATCGGTGCAGCGACTGAAGCCGTCCCTTCTGTTTTTTCTCCATAACTGACAGCATATCCTTCATTTCTTATATCCTTTATTTGCTCTAAAAGAATGTGCTTTTGTTCTGGTAAAGCAGAAAGTAACTGCTCAACAATATATTCCATTTCATTCTGTTTCATATTGGCAAGCATCGTTTTATTTGCGGCACCAATTGAAAGTGGAATTTGTTCCCCTAAGTTATCAATAACTCGAATTTTTAAAGGGCTATCAATTCTTTCAATAATAATAGAATGTGTTCCATTTGGAATGTTCAAATAAACACTTTCTTCCACTTCATAGGCCAATCGCTTCATTACTTCTCTTGCGACTGATCTGTAGTCTACCTTCTCCAATTGTCGTAATCCTATTTCCATCCACATTGGTCCAATTTTGTACTGTTTCGTCTCTGAAATTTGCGTAACTAGCCCATGCTCGATTAGAGAGTTAAGTAGTCTATGTACTGTACTAACTGGGAGATGTGTTCTGTCCGCTATATCAGAAATGGCCCAATACTCTTTTTCATTAGTAGAATTTAATAACTTTATAATACTTATTGCTCGATCAATGGACTGTACCATAACTCACCTCTACTTGACTTGTAATATGTTAGTACGCTCAATTACCTATCAATTTAACAAAAATTCGAAATGAAATCAATCCGTTTATTCAATTTTCTAAAAATAAAATATACTGTGAACAATAATTTGAAAGCGTAAACAAAAAAATATTGACTTTTCTTTTTAATTATCTGAAAATTATAACAAGATTTCACATCACGGAATACATTCCATAATACGGAAAAACATCAAACTTTATTCTATCAACTACGAAAGTGAGGAAAACAATGGCGCAAGTAAATAATACAAATAATGAATTAAAACGTACGATGAAAAGTAGACACTTATTTATGATTGCACTCGGTGGTGTGATTGGAACGGGGTTATTTAACGGATCTGGCTTTATTATAAGTCAAGCTGGACCTGGTGGATCCGTACTTGCCTTTATGGCTGGTGGATTATTAATGTATTTCGTTATGCTATGTCTTGGTGAACTCGCTGTAGCCATGCCTGTTTCGGGTTCTTTCCAGGAATATGCCACTAAGTTTATCAATCCTGCAACTGGCTTTACAATCGGATGGTTGTATTGGTTAAGCTGGGCGAATACGACCGGCCTTGAATTTACAACTGCCGGCATTACAATGCAGCGCTGGTTTCCTGATATTCCTGTGTGGGTTTGGTGTTTAATATTTGGCGTTACAATCTTCACGATTAACGCATTATCTGCTCGTAGTTATGCAGAAACAGAATTTTGGTTTTCAAGTATAAAAGTATCTGCCATTATCGCTTTTATTATCCTTGGCGGCGCCGCTATGTTCGGTTTTATTGATTTAAAAGGCGATGAACCAGCCCCATTATTATCAAATTTCGTAAATCATGGCGGTTTATTCCCAAATGGACTTGCAGCTATTCTATTAACAATGGTTACAGTCAATTATTCCTTCCAAGGTACAGAACTTGTCGGAATCGCAGCAGGTGAAAGTGAAAATCCAGCAAAAACTTTACCTCGTTCTATTAGAAATATTATATGGCGCACAATGTTTTTCTTCGTCTTAGCAATCTTTGTTCTCGTTGCTTTAATTCCTTGGGAAGAAGCAGGATTAACAAAAAGCCCGTTCGTTGCTGTATTTGATAATATCGGTATTCCATATGCAGCGGATATTATGAACTTTGTTATCCTTACTGCTGTTCTTTCTGTTGCAAACTCTGGACTGTACGCCGCAACTCGCATGCTTTGGTCATTATCAAAAAATGAAATGGCTCCAGCCTTTTTAAAGAAATTGTCATCACGCGGAATACCTTTAAACGCTTTAATTATGACGATTGCTATTTCTGCTTTTTCTCTTTTGACGAGCGTTGTAGCTGCTGAAACAGTTTACTTATGGTTAATTTCTATTTCTGGAGTTATTACAATCATTGTTTGGATGTCAATTTGTGTCTCTCAATTCTTTTTCCGTAAACATTATTTAGCAGACGGTGGAAGATTAGAAGACTTAAAATTTAAAACTCCACTTTATCCACTTGTACCAATTCTTGGTTTTGGATTGTATGGCATTATATTAATCAGTCTCATCTTTATCCCTGAACAACGACTTGGAATCTATTGTACTGTGCCATTTATTATCTTTTGTTACACGTATTATCACTTTAAAGTTAAGAAAAGAATTTCTACTAATGCTCCTAGTGAAACTAAAATTAGCGAGACTTTGTAATACTATACTTATATATAAAAGACCGCGCATAGCTTTCACTTCATGTGCGGTCTTTTATCATTCTAATTCGCTTTAAAATTATATAATGGCTTAATAATATGCTTCATATCTATTGTTTCTTTCGTATTTTCAATAATTTCATCTATTGGCTTGTAAACCATTGGCGCCTCATCAATTGTGCTTTCTACTACTGATGTAGTCCACACCTCTGTCATCGTATTTTTAAATTCCTCTAGAGTCAATGATTCTTTAGCCTTCTTACGACTCATAATACGTCCTGCCCCGTGCGGACCAGAAAAGTTCCAATCTGGATTACCTTTACCCAATGCAATAATTGAACCATCTCTCATGTTAATTGGAATAATGACTCGTTCATCTTTCTGAGCTGAAATAGCACCTTTTCGTAAAATCATATTTTCCATGTCAATATAGTTATGTATTGTAGTAAATTGATCCGTAATTTTCCAGTCCATTTTCGTAACAATTTCATCAATCATTGCTTTACGATTTAACGCCGCATACTTTTGGGCAATATTCATGTCATTCATATAATCCTTGAATCCTTGCCCTTCTAAATAAGCTAGTTCTTTACGAATCTTTGGCTTCTGAATTCTACGTAAAGTTTCTTGTATTTCTTTTGCTCGCCCCTCTTCAGTTAACCTCTTAATAATCTCATCTTTCATTGATGTAACATCAATGAGTTGTTCATATGCGAAGTTTTGGTAATACTCTGCAATTTGCTTACCTAAATTACGCGAACCACTATGAATGACAATATATACATTACCTTTATCGTCCTCATTCAATTCGACAAAATGATTTCCTCCCCCAAGTGTACCAATACTTTTTTGAGCGCGTTGTAATGTAAATTGAGCTCTCACACCATCAAAATCAATCATTTTTGAGAATCGATGTTCTTTATCTCGTATACGAAAACCACTTGGAACGAATTTACGAATTGTTTCGTCTAAGCAATCGAAATTAATTTCTTCTTTTTTCTTATCAATTACAACAACTTCCATACCACACCCAATATCTACTCCTACAAGATTAGGAACAATTTTATCTTGTATTGTCATTGTTGTCCCAATCGTACAACCTGCTCCTGCATGTGTATCTGGCATAATACGAATTTGACTATCCTTTACGAATTCTTGATTACAAAGATCAATAATCTGCCCTGTCGCAGTCTCATCAACGTTATTCGTAAATACTTTCGCTTCATTGTATTTTCCTTGTAATTTCAACATCTTTCATTTCCCCTTTCTTTTGAAAGAATTATTTTATTGCGTTGTTTCTGTTCTTATCATTACTCTCATTCACCTTCTGCTTTCCATTATATATGTATGATCTACTTCACAATAATAAAGTGAAACTTTAATCAGTGGGGGTTTTATTCATCCCCCACTGATTATCAGCCCTCACCAATCGGACGTTTACGGACAGCCCGACTCCCACCTAACTTCTTTGCTCCAACTGAATTTTGAGGTGGGAGTTTTACTGTCCGTTAACGCGGGATAAAAAATTATGATGATCCATCTTATTTACATAATATAATTATAGTCTCTTTATATTTGTACCTATACATGAGCTTTCCTCCTCCTCAATATTGTTTTTATATTATTAAAACAAAAACTCCCCTTACATCGATAATGATTAAGGGGAATTTTATAGCCGATGAAATTATAGTTCCGATTTCACCCGAACAGAAACATTGTTTTTAATTATTTTTTTGAATTCTTTAAAGCTCACAAAATTGTTACTTTTCTCATCCCAAAGACGGAAACGGAGTGATCGTAAGCTTGTAGCAAGAGTAATCGTTGGTACATTTTTTAACGGAAGCGTATTATTGTGCGCCTCTTCTAGTTTATAGTTAGGTACTCTTGGGCTTAAATGGTGAACATGATGGAATCCAATGTTACCAGTTAGGAATTGCAAGATTTTTGGAAGTTTATAAAATGAACTTCCTTCTACAGCTGCTTTCACATATTCCCAATCTTTATCCTCTTCAAAGTAAGAATCCTCGAATGTGTGCTGTACGTAAAACAGCCAAATCCCTACTGAACCTGCTATTAAGAATATCGTACCGTGTACTAGCAGGAACGATTGCCATCCAATTGCCCAGCAAAGTATAGCGACTAAAGCAACAATTATAATATTCGTCAAATAAGTATTCATACGTTCTTTCTGTCTAGCACCTTTTCGGTTAAATCTATTTTTAAGCAAGAAAACATAAATCGGACCTAATCCAAACATAACGAATGGATTGCGATATAAGCGATATGCTAAACGAAGCCTAAATGGCGCAGCTACATATTCATCCACAGTAAGCGTCCAAATATCTCCTGTACCTCGCTTATCCAAATTACCACTTGTAGCGTGATGAATAGAATGTTCATGCCCCCATTGATCAAACGGGAATAACGTTAACACACCCATACATGTCCCTACTATTCTATTGGCAGGTCGACTTTTAAAGAATGAATAATGGGTACAATCATGAAAAATTATGAAAATTCTTGTCATAAAACCAGCAGCTAACAGAGATGGAACTAATGCTAACAAATAAGAAACAGACAAACTTTTATAAGCAAGGTACCATAAAATAATAAATGGCACGACTGTGTTAATAAGTTGCCACACACTTTTTTTAATCGTTGATTTTTCATATGGAGCAACTTGTTTTTTTAAATTTTTAGTATTTTCTAATGTCATTGTTCTAATTCCTTTCCTTTTTGTTGCTAATTCACATTATAGCATACTATTAGTATCAGGTGTTAAAAGTAGATGTAATAAATATTATATATTATAAAAATCTCTTTTTTCTTACTCATTACTTACAAATTACTTACGTCTAAAATAGCTTATATAATCGGGAAAATAGAGGATTTCATTTATGAAAGAAGCTTGTATTTTTTCCAATAAATATATATATAAACAGAGAACTTTTTCACTTTTTTACATCTTTTATCCCTTTAATTGGTAAATACTTTTTCAATTTGTATTTCTGTAGCAATTTCTTTCTCACAAGAAGAAAAGAGCTGCCACAAGTCCGGTTTCACCGACGTATGACAGCTCTTCTTCATTTCATTTTAGCGATGAATCCAAACTGCACCTGCAGACTTATCATCAGCTTGACCTACTACTTCAAACTTCAATCCAAGTTTCGGCAACTTACGTCCGGCATCTGGAATAACGCTGTTGATGTATTGCTTAGAATCATCAAATTTTGCAACGCCTGGTAATCCTTTATAATCAAAGATACCGCGGGTTGGCGAATCTACTCTCCATGCCGGCGTTTGATCAAACGAGAATGCCGCATCGGCAATTTGATAACGCGTACTGCTCTTCACAGTTGGTTGACCGTTTAATGTTCCTACTATTGCCTCTGGGTGAGAATCTACTACACCAAGGAATCCTTCGCCTGGATGAACGCCTACCCAGTTATCTGTAAAGCTTTGATCCGCATACCATACAACCATTCCTGTATTAAATACTGGACCACGTGCATGTTGTAACGCAGTGTCAGATCCAGCGTAATTTCTCCACTCAATATAGTAGTTATTTTTTTTCTGTTCAAATCCATTAGACACAGTAAATCCTTTTAGCGTCATTGCTGGCTGGCCTTCTGCATCATCAGCGAATACAACTTTTCCATCTACAGTTAATGCTGCATTATCTAACGCAAATCCTTTATAAGCTACTGCAATATCTGTTACATATTCAAATTGCAGTTTTACTTTCTTTCCTTTGAATTGACTTAAATCGTATGATTTATCAACCCACTTACCATCCGTTGTATCTACGCCGCCTTTTACATCTTTTTCTCCCATTCGATCAATACGCGTCTTCGTTCCATCTTCTGTAATCGCATTTACGTCAAGGAAATCATACTTCGCTTCTAGTTCATAAAATGCCTTATAATCAAACTTAGCGTCTTTTGCATTCGTTAAGTCAAATACTGGTGTCTCAAGTGTTGTATGAATATCATTTCCTTTTGTGCTGTAATAAAACTTCTTACCAAATGCCGATTCGATATTTTTTATATCTTTGTCTGGTAAGTTAACACGAATGATTCCTGGTCGATTTGATTTTGTAACACTTTGATCTAAATATGTTGCAGTACCAATTCCCGTGCGAAGTTTATCATAATCTACCTCAACGATATTCGCCCAGTTCCCCTGCATATTCTTTTGGAAAAATTCTTTATTTTGTGGTGAGAAACTTGTTGGCTCTGTTCCTGCAATTTTTCCAGCCCAGCTACCACCGCTCATAATAGACCATGATTCAACAGGTTCACCTTGTCCAGAGTACTTTGTGTCATATTCATCTGGTAAACCTAAATCATGACCATACTCATGCGCAAACACACCAACTGCTCCGTCTTCAGGCTCGATTGTATAATCATATGCAGCCATCTTTCCGCCCCAGTTTGATACATTAGATTTTGTACCATCAATCGCATAAGGCTTCGATCCTAGTTTTGAACGATGAGACCAAATCGCATCATCTTTTAATTTACCGCCGCCAGCTTCTTGCCCTACGCCAGCATGTACTACCATTAAGTGGTCAATAATTCCATCTGGTTCATTTTTATTTCCATCACCATCTTGATCGTACTGATCAAATTGGTCATAATCTGCTAAATTAATACCTTTTGCTACCGCTGCTTTTAATGCTTCTTTTACAAGATCACGTGGCCCTAAAGGACCTTTATTATCATGACCAGTTCCCGCATCCGCACCATAATCTGATGCTTTTCCTGGAACAGTAAGCCATTCTGTCACAGTTCCATCAACTGTGTAGCTTCCACCAGATTGTTCTTCATAATACTGTTTAAATGTATTAATCTTCGAACCATCAAATAACGTAAATGGCTCATCACCAAATAACATGTTTTGATAATGTTCACGATTAAAGTCCTTAGAATACATGTAACCCGGCTCTTGATCAATATTATTATGCTTAAAATCGCTAAATTCTACGAGTAAAACAAGTACTTTATCTTTTCGGACAGCTCCATTATACTCAGCTTGCTTCGCTGGTGTAGTAGGTACTTTCCCAGTTAATTTTCTAGCATTCAATCCTGCATCTTGTCCAGCAACTGGTCCTACTTCGGGTTGCTGCGCCCGTTCATTCTCCTTCATTTTTGCATCTTTTACTTTTTTCATAAAATCTGAAGCTTCTTGCGTAAGGTTATCTCCTGTCAAGATTTCTTTTCCAGGGTTTTCCCCTTTCTTTTTCTCAACATATTTTTCGACAGCTTTTGATGTTTCAGCTTGTGATGCAGATTGATCAATTACTCCCCGTTGTTTCAGCGCTTCTGCCAAACGCTCCTCAGGTATTAAATGCTCATCAATTGGTAGAGATGGTGGCGTATCAGCATACGCTGCATGACTTCCAAAAGCAAACGTACTACTTAGCACTGCCGCTGTTGTTAATACCGTTAAAGGCTTTAATTTCTTTTTCAATGTATTTCCTCCCCAGTGTCTGCAAATTATCGTTTTTTGCCGATAGCAACATAATATTCGTTATAATACGAATATTCAATCTTTTTAAAAGACTAAAATGTTGAGAAATATTTTTTGGAGTTTGAAAAAGATAAAATAGGTACAATTATAGGAAAACTATTCTAAAAGTTGTGATTCTATTTCCTCTTTTCTCCAATAGGAATCTCATCTACACAAAAAAAGCCAATTCCTAAGAACTAGCTAAGGAATTGGTTTTTTTAAAGAGAGTACTTTATAAATAAACGTACGGCTTCTTCTGGTACATAGAACTTGCCGTTGCTTTCTACAACAACACTTCCTAATTCATAATCTTTATTCTGAATACGCATTATATTTTTGTTAACAAATAATTGAGCTGTTACATTCTTACGTTTTACTATGAGTACCGCGTTTGCTACATCAGTATTATCTATTATTACTGTTGCACCTTTTCGTTTAAAGGCTGATTCACTCTCTAAGAATAATTTGTTTGTTACTTCTTCTAAGTTAAAGCCCATTGCTTTCGCCATCGTCTTCGCAATGTCCGTGTTTTGGATCAAACCGTATGGCTTTTTAGGACCGTAAGAATATAAAAACACATCCTCACCTGTATGACCGCCTGTTGTAAAGCCTATGTTCGCACGGTTAGCCAATAATGTAGTAAGTATTGGACCTACATCTGATTTCTTTTTTGCTTCTTTTACTCTTTCTTTTTCATCATAAGTTAAATTGGCCAACCCGTATAATTTAGCTACATCTTCTACATTTGATAAATCAGATTTCAGTTTATTTGTAGCCCCTTCAAGCGTCATTTTCGCTTTTTTTAATGGATCAATGTATGCAGAGACCGGCGTAGTATTATAACCTTTTGTCGTATTCCTATTCCCGATAGAAATACCGCTATTACCATGGTCAGCTACGGCTATTAACATCGTATTACCATCTTTTTTTGCAAATTTTAATGCTTCTGCAACTGCGTTATCAAATGCCAATACATCGCTAATCATCCCAATTGGATCATTCACATGCGCTGCCCAGTCTGGCTTACTTCCTTCCACAAATAAAAAGAAGCCATCTTTATCTTTTGATAACGTTTGAATCGCTTTTTCCGTCATTTGAGAAAGTGTTGGTTGCTTTGGATTTGTTGCTTCACGATCCATATCAAACGCAAGAGCATTATGTGAAAAAGAGCCCCAAATTTTCTTAGATTTAGAGTTCAATAATGCATCTTTTGTTTCAACAAAGTCATATCCTTTCTCTTGAATCACCTTTACTAAATCTTCACTATCTTTTCTTTTTATAGATAGCAGTGCCGCTTTTCCCCCGCCTAATACGACATCTATATTTTGATACACTTGTTGCTCTGCAATTACGTCAAAATGCTTACGGTTTACATGATGAGCGGAGAATCCAGCAGGAGTCGCATGCTGAATTTCAGCTGTAGCAACAATCCCAGTAGCGAGACCAGTACGCTTGGCACCTTCTAAAACATTGGCAACTGGCCGTAACTTGTCCACTTCTTTTATTGGTTTTAAGCCAGGTGAACTTACAATAGAAGGTAATATACCTACATATCCTGAATTCGATTTATTCCCCGTCGCTAAAGCTGTAGCTGCTGGTGCTGAGTCTGTTATAGCTGATTCCGCTGAATATGTACGAACTCCTCCTGTTACCATTTCATCTAATGCAAGTGGTTTCCCTTTATATAAGCGAGCTAATGTAGTTGCTGAAGAACTCGTTCCGTCCATAACCATTATGATTACATTTTTCGGCTTCCGTTCTACTTTTTTCACTTCCGCTTCCACCGAATAATAATTCATCATGCTTTCAGTACATAACATACTTAGTGTGATTGTTCCTATTAACATTAACTTCTTCATCAGTAAACCTAAATTCGACATTGTTGTTCCTCCGTATGTTTTACATTCATTTATATATGTTTTATTAGTCCCCAATTTTCATGAAGCTAACAATCATTACCTTCCCTTTCTTTTATTAGTAAAGCAACGAACGCTACATATCATAGCTTTTTATGTTCAAATAACTAGAGACTACACCTATTTTATAAAAACGTCTTATCATTCTCTTCCCTAAAATTTATTTTTCAATAAAAATCCTATTAAAATAAATAAGAATTTATTGTTAAACGATAAATTTCGTGTTAAATTAAAAAGATAATTTAAAAATGAGGTGCTTTATATGAAACAAGGATCGACACTCTTTTTAAAAACAGTTATTATACTTATCGGTATTCCCGTTCTTGCTTTGTGTATATTTTTAATTCCTAATATCGGGAACTATGCGGCGGAATTGTACCCGAATATTGCATTTATAAAATATCTTATTTTAATCAATCTATATGCAACGGTGATACCTTTTTATTTTGCTCTATATCAAGCCTTTAAACTTGTAAGCTATATTGACAAGGGCAACGCCTTCTCGAAATTATCTGTTAGAGCTTTAAAAAAGATAAAACAATGTGCTGTTACAATTAGTGTATTGTATGTATTAGGTATGCCACTCTTCTATCTTGTAGCAGAGAGAGATGATGCACCAGGTATTATTATAATAGGCATGCTCCTAATCTTTGCTTCAATGGTGATCGCAGTCTTTGCTGCCGTTCTCCAAAGACTTTTAAAAGATGCGATAGATATAAAATCAGAAAATGATTTAACGGTCTGAGGTGAATAACATGGCAATAATCATTAATATTGATGTAATGTTAGCGAAAAGAAAAATGAGTGTAACAGAGCTTTCGGAGAAGGTTGGAATTACAATGGCTAACCTTTCTATATTAAAAAATGGAAAAGCAAAAGCGATTAGAATTACAACTTTAAATGCTATTTGTAAAGCATTAGAATGCCAACCAGGGGATATTTTAGAATATCAAACCGAAGATACCGAATAAAAAGAGTCCTTCTCGTATGAAGGACTCTTTTTATTCGGCATTATGGCGCAAAACTAACTCGACCAGTCAAAACTAAAATAATCGCGATGATCCAAAATATAAAGAATGATAAGGACAGTATGAATGAAAGAATAGCAATCCCCTTCTTCTCTGTTTTTTTCGCCATTGTAATGACAGAAAGTATGATACCTGTAACTGTCAGGGCAACTGTAACATAATCTCCCACTATATTACCTGCATTCGCTATCCTTGTCGGTGTAATAAATACGAACAGAAAACATAAAATGCCGATGAGTAAAGAGATATAGCTTATTATACTGTACTTCTTTTTAGGAACTATTTCAGCTTTCATACTAACCTCCCCCTTCTATACAGCTATAAGTTCATAGTAGCATAAATAACCATAATTTAGTTAAAACAAAAAAAGAGATACAGCGGTAACTTCCACTGTATCTCTTTTTTATTTAATAAATAAACCTGCGATTTCTTCTTTGTCATTATAAGTAATGATAAAAGCACGTTGTTCTTTACTGTACTTCGCTACAAGAATAACCGTATATAAACCATCTTTTTCTTCAATCGATTGTTTTTCAATTTTTTCGAACGTACCAGCTTTCTCAATTACAGGTGTAAGATCTTTCATTTTTTCTTCTGGTAACCCAGCTTTCATTTTACTATCAAATTTTTCATGCACTTCTTTATATTTTGCCTCATTTAATAATGATACAATTTCTTCCGCCTTCGGAATATAATTTTTTGACGTACTTTCATCTACTTTATTACCGGTACATGCTACGAGTACGAATGCTGCGATAGCACTTATCATAATAAGTAACATTCTTCTCATTTTAATACACCCTTTCTTTTTAAAATGAAACTATAACTAAAAACGAGTAAAGCACAAATTGCTATTGAAACTTCTGACATAATGATCCCACTTTTCCCTGGGACATGAAGTGATATAATGCCCGCTAATGCATTTGCAGCCCCATGGATGAGAATTGCATATACAACATAACGAAATTTATTTTGGACGACAGCTTGCAGTACAATGAAGGAAAGCCCGACATGTAATACCATCGCAAAAACACGCTCAATACCACCGAAATAGTAACTGTCACCATTCTGAATGACTGTTTGTGACAATAATAGGGATATTACCGGGATACCAACTATCAACACTGCCTCAATACCACCATGCCCTGCTCCAAATAAAAAACCAGACTGCCAATCTCGTTGCTTCATAAAATAACGCATTGCGATAAAACGAGCTATCTCTTCAAAAATTCCAGCTGATATACTAAGCAAAACTGCAAATAGTATGGGCTGCATAACAGAAAACATTTGAAAATCTGTGCTAGTTCCATTTAAATAATTCAATATTGGTATGCGAATCAATATTTGCGATACAACAAAAGCCAATACACCTAACATATATGGAATATAGCGTTTCTTCCAAAAAGCATATAAAAGTGCAATAAGCGGTAAACCAAAGCTAATCATTGTTGTAAAAATAAGACCATTCATCTCGCTTCACCTCTTACTTGAAGTGTATAAAAACGAGTGAAGAAAGTATGTAGTTATTTCCTATTCGGTTTCATTTTCATCATAGATGGTCATTTCATCTCTTTTAATATAAATGTTTGTGTGAAATAAGGACTTACATAAGTTGTTTCTAACGTCGCATTATTTGTTTTATTCATGATACGTTTTAATGAGAATAGCCCATATCCTCTAGCCCCTTCTTTACTTGAATGGTTTTTCTCATAAATTTTTTGCAAATCAATCTCTTCACTCTTTGAACTATTACGCACGATAAAATATTGTCGTGAATCCATTTCAAAGAATGCAATTTGCAATATCTTTTCCTCACTATGTACTGCTTCTTCAATTGCATTGTCTACTAAAACTGAAATGATGCGAATAAATGAAATAATCGTCATTGAAACACTTTCAATGTTTTCTGGTATATCAAGCATTACTTTTATTTGTTGCTGCTGGGCAGTGCTAACTTTCGCTCTTAATACGCTTCTTACTTCAGGAATTTGTATGCGAGATAATTTTGCGATATCAAGTTCATGATCATTTATTGTTTTTAATGTGGGAGCAATAACATCGTAGTACACTTGCTCAATTTCTTTCACATTTTTTGTACGTATTCCCTCTTCTAACGATAGTAATACATTCATATAATCATGACGGAAACTAGCAAGCTCATCATGCATATCCTCTAATTTCTCCACATAATTTACTAACTCTTTATCTAAACGTTTTTCATGCTCTTCTCGTAACTTTTCTTTCGATAAATGTGAGCTTATTAGTACAATGATTAGTAATAATAAAAAAATAATAATCGCTGAATTATAACTTACTTCACTGTATTGTTGATTTATTTTTGCTAAAAACTCAGTTGACGGCTGAGTTAAAATTAGTTCAATAATAAACCCGACAATTAATAATATGTAAGTTATATAATATAACGGACTACCTACTATATATTGAGCAATTTTTTGAATTCTTTTACGCGCTAATAGAATACCGATAAAAGTAAGTGTCGATACGATAAGATGAATAATGCTACCTGTCCATAAATATAAATTGAATGGCATTAACATAAAGATTTTCATTCCTAAATCGAGAAGCAACATTTTCACTAATGATATAATCACCATACTCACCAGTGCAAAATATAAATTATGCTTAAATTTCAATTCATTTTGCATTAATCCTAAACTTATTAAAAATAACACAATCGTACTATTCAACTCTGGATATCTCGTTACCGTTACGACAATAGCAAGTAAAATAATAAATACCGCACTTAAAGCTATTAACATTTTATATGACAATCTATTGTACCGGATTAATTGTATGTATAAAAACGTATGACACATACTAGTAAGCAGTATTGCAAATAAATCATAAATATACATTACATCTCACCCTTTAATATGTTACGTACTTTACTCACTAAACGCCTTGATACCGGAATACGTTTCCCGCTTTTTAAAATTAACATTTTTTGCTTCGCATCGTAAGAAGACATTTGCTTCGTATTCACGATATATGACTGATGACAACGAAATAAACGTTCATCTATTATTTCAATTTCCTTTAAAGTTCCATAAAAATAAACGATTCGATCTAACGTCACTAATGCTAACCGATGCGGTTCATCGGTCATAACATATTCAACTTCATGAAAAGGAACCCGTACAGTCGCATTACTGTTTTCAACAAGAAAGTCATCAGACGGAATACTATGCTTATTTCTTGCTTCATATTGAAGTAAACATTGTTCAAAAACTTTATATCTCTCCTCGTATGGCAACCCTTTATCAATGAAAGTTAAAGCTGCTACCATGTATTGATACGAAATAGGTGCAAATTCAGAATGCGTCGTTACAAACACAATAATTCCTTGCGTATCATACTTTCGTATTTCTTGCGCCACTTGTAAACCTTTTCGTTCTTCCCTTTTAATCTCTATATCTAAAAAATAGATTGGGACATACTTCGCCTTAGGAATGTTAGTAATAATGTTTTCACTTTTACTAGTTACCTCAATAAAATCAAAAGGCAACCTATATTCCTCACAAATCTCTTCAACTAACCGCTTCATTTGCTGTGCTTGTATGACATCGTCTTCTAAAATGAAAATACTCATGTGATCACTCGCTTTATTAAAATCTTTTCATCTATAGATTTATCTATAACTATATAATTCAAATTGTTGTAATGATCTCCTTCCCAATACTTAAAAAATATTTTGCTAAAACATAGAAAAACCTCAACTTTCAAGCAAAAAGCTGAGGTTTTGTTCTAACTATTTATAAATTTATCACTCACTACCTGAAAAAATTCCGAGTAATTTGCTAAAGAATAATCTGCTACATCACAATTTCCTTGAAACATGCATGTTGAAATACCTAACTTTTTTGCAGGTAATAAATCTAATTCTCTATCCCCAATAGCTAAATCAATATTATGCTTTTTATGCAGATGATCATAAGCTAACGAATTCGGTTTTCGGGGGAAGCCATCGTCAATTGTAACCATGTCTACGAAGTATTTGTCCCAACCATAATGCTTTAATATAGATAATACACCCGCTCTATCTTTATGAGTCATAATTACATTTTTATCGGCAAACTTTAAAACCTCTTCCACCTTTTCAAATGGTTTTATATCTTCTATAGTAATTCGACTCTCTAATACATCAATTTCACTTAATTGTTTTTTAGATATTTTATAGTAATCAATTGCGTGAGAAAATGAAACTTTTAAATTTGTATAGATTTCTTCTTCACTTATTTCTTCTCCTAAAACTTGAGAAAGAACCTTTGTATAAACTGAATACGTATCAAATAACGTACCATCAAAATCCCATAAAATATTCATTCTATTCACCTTCTATTTTCAAATCATTTGATGATTAAATCCGCCCTATCCTCCGGCAATTCCGTTTCTAAGTAAAAATCCTCTGCCTTCCAATACCTATTCTCAAACTTTGAAAGTTTTTTCTGCGTTTCCTTACTCTCACGTAGAAACCTTGTCTCTCTTGGACAATCCAAGTACACCATATAATGAAAGAAATCTCTCCATTCTTTTCGCTGTAGAAAAACGCCTTCAATTACTATTACACCTACTATGGGGATCTGTACTTTTTTCATTTCACACGAGTCTGTCTCATCATTATAGAACGGTAAATTTAGTTTTGTTTCATTTTGTAGCTTTCGAAAAAACTTCTGCCGAAGCCATTCAATATCCCATTGCAAATAATAATACTCATACCATTCTTCATAGCCAGTATCATAGCGTTTATTACGCTCCACTATATGATCATCAATATGAAAAATATGAAACGGAATACTTTCTTGTTTCATATTTTCTTTTAAGTTTGTTACAAATGTTGTTTTACCCGATCGACTTAGTCCATCAATACCTAGAATGAACCTATTTTCTTTATGCTTCTTCATTATATTTATAAGCTCGTTTGTACTCATTACTTCTTCCACTCTTCTTTTAATAATGAATATAAAATCGTATCATGCGCAACTCCATTTTGAATCATATGTTTTCGAAGTAATCCTTCTTCTTGAAATCCTGCTTTACTTAATAATTTTTGAGAAGCTTTATTTTCTACATATACGACAGCAGCAATTCTTATAAGTTGCAACGTTTCAAACCCATAAGCTAAAATCGCCTGTAACGCTTCTGATGCGTATCCTTGTCCCCAATATGTATCGTCTAATTCATAACCAATTTCAGCTCGCTTATGATGATGGTTAATTAAATGAAAACCGCACGTTCCGATTAATTGGCCCGTCCCCTTTTTCTCTATTCCCCAGCGAAATACACTTCCCTCTTCATAACGATTTTTAAACGTTTGAATCGTTGTTTTCGCTTGATCAATATTTTCGAAAGAATCCATTCCAAAATAACGTATTACAGATTCTTTTGAAAGATAACGGAACATCGTTTCTGCATCTAACAGTGTAAGTTCTCTTAATCTTAAACGTTCTGTTTCTAGTTTCGGAAACCCCATCTCTTTTTCTCCTTCTATTCTAATGAACTGCAAATTTCAATATAATTCCCATCCGGATCGGCAATGTATGCAATTGTTTGTCCCCACGGCTTCACAATTGGTTCAACTAAAATCTTAATACCTTGCTCTCTGAATTGCTCAATCGTTTCTTGTACATTTTCAACAACGAATCCCAATTCAAAATGAGAAGATTGTAACTCGCCTTCTGTAAGTGGTAATCCTGTTAATTCTTTTACGTCTTGCCGCGTATTCATCGCTAATATGGTAGATCCCGTATTAAATTCAATATATGTACCATGCTCTGCTTTTATCGGTAACTGTAATACATCTTTATAGAATTTTAAACATTCCTCAAACTTTTCTACATATAAAATGATGTACTTCATTTTTAAATTCATTTTACTTCCCCCTTTATATCCATCCCTAAAATTTCGACAAATGTCTTATAAAAACCTTGTTTCCTATAGTAGCGGGCAAAAAAAATGAGGCCGATTTCTCGGCCTCCCAGCTTATTGGCATAAAACAGGAGATTTGGTTTGGACATAACCAGTTCGTACACTTATTATATTTTATTTTTTCTGAATTTTAAATGCATTAAACACCTATTTATATTGAGAAAGTTTTTTTGCTTGCATAAAATTAATGAGTTTAAGAAATGCTACAAATGGAGGTGTATACATATGGAACCAATGCTATGTCCAAGCTGTAAAACGAACCGTACTCGCTTTAATATTCTTGAACAACAAGTAAAACCAGTCAAGTTAAATCCACAAACTGGCCAAGTAGAAGAAGAATATACAAATGAAAATATGAATGCTTTTCATATGGCCTATCAAGGACCAACATATAGAGTCCAATGCGCTGTATGCGGACTCGTTGAAAACCCAGAACAATTTATTAAACCTGCGCAAAATCAGTCTTTTTCTTAAACATTTTTATTACCCCCTACCACTTTTCTATAGGGGGTTTTTTGTTTCATATGTTAATAAAAAAACGTTTTTCTTCCTTATTATAAATTACACCCCACACCTTCTTTGTCATCTTTTATTTTTTGATCCTCAATATGAATCGTTTTTTCTTCATTTATTATTTTCGGGATATTACGGGTTTATCTTTGCAACTATTAATCCCTTACCTTTATATAGAGTTTTATTATATAAAAAAGAACGAACAAAAATGCAATTATATAAAAACAAAAGAAGTTGATCCCGATATTTCTCCTTACAAAATCAACTTCTTTTTAATTCTACTTTTTATTATAATATTTCACTTTTTAACTTCTTAATTTTCCAAGTGAGTCTTATAAAGAAGTATATCCACATACAACCTGTAAGACCCGTCATAGCTTTCGCCCACATTGGCACTCTTGATTCCATCGGGCTTATAAATAGATTGTACATTGATGGTAATATAGTTGCTAACATAATAACAAAGAATACTAATAACTGATTTAGTTTTTGTATTCTCGTCTCCTTTTCTGAGTAAATATCAGGCAATTCATTTACCTCTTCTACTTCTTTACAAAAATAATTCCAGCTTGTGAAACTTGTTACGCGTTTCCAACCTGACATTTCGTATATTTCGAAATACTCTTGTTGTTGTTCTTTCGAATCTCTATAAACCAATCTAAAATCAGCTTTGTATATTACATCTTTTGGCTCCGTTTTCTGAAACGTATACATTAAATTATATTTTTGTAATGCCCAACCTTGCTGATGCATCTTTCGTAAAAAAGCTTCTTCTTTTTCTAAATTCCATGCCGTAAAAAACTTAAATACCCTTTTTGTCTCCATCTTCCATTCACTCCCCTAATATACTATTCCCATTCCTTACAGATCTCTGCAACCTGTTATACTCTAGCTCTAATACTTCTTTACCAAGTGGCGTTAACTCATAGCACTTCTTTCTATCTGTTGAGGCAACTTCAACAATTAATTTCTCTTTTAATAACTTCGTCGTATTCCCGTATAAAGTTCCAGGACCGAGCTTTACTTCTCCATTTGTCATCTCTTCTACCAATTGCATAATTCCATATCCGTGCATTGGTTTCACTAGTGATAACAATATGTAATATGTCGCCTCAGTTAACGGAATATATTTTCTCGCTTTCGTATTCATTATAACCACCCCCGATACATCGTTCGCTGATATATCGACTAACGATACATCGTATATCGATATTGTATAACTACATTCCAAAATATGCAAGTATAATTTAATAATCGGATATTTATTTCTTTGAATTGAAAAATCATATCAATTTTCTGAATTTTTTATTAAAATATAGAAATATCCGTTTACATTTTGAAAGGAATGATACAAATGATAAATAAATTGAAAGAAAACATAGGATCAGTTTTTGTCGGTAAAGAAAATATAATTGATTTATTACTTGTTTCTTTGCTTGCAGATGGACATGTACTGCTTGAGGATGTGCCTGGTACGGGGAAAACATTACTAGCGAAAACACTTTCTAAAAGTATTGGTGGTAATTTTTTTCGCATCCAATTTACACCGGATGTACTTCCGAGTGATGTAACAGGTATTGAATATTTCAATCCGAAAACGAGTGAATTCGAGTTAAGGCTTGGACCAGTTATGACGAATATTTTGCTTGCGGATGAAATTAACCGCGCTATGCCTAGAACACAATCTAGTTTATTAGAATCGATGGAAGAACGACAAGTAACACTTGAAAAGCAATCTACACCGCTTCCGAAACCTTTCTTTGTTATTGCGACGCAAAATCCAATTGAATCACAAGGAACGTTTCCTCTTCCAGATGCACAGCTTGATCGTTTTTTAATGACCATTTCAATTGGTTATCCTGATCCCGAAGATGAGTTAAAAATGATGCGTCGTTTCCGCAACGATACGCCATTAGAAAGCGTTAAATCTGTTATTTCTTTAGGAGACATTTTAGAAGCACAGAAGCGTGTAAAAGAAATTTTTGTATCTGAACCGTTAGAACATTACATTATTAAACTTGCTCATGCTACAAGAAATCATGATTACATTGCTAACGGTGTAAGTCCACGTGCCACACTTGCTTTAGTGCGCGCAGTACAGGCATTAGCATTTTTACGAGGGAGAGAATATTGCACGCCAGAAGATATACAATTGTTAGTTCCTTCTGTTTGGAATCACCGTATCGTCTTATCAATGGAAGGCGCATTACGTACGACAAAAAATGAAATTATGCAAAAGATTTTAAAAGAGGTTGACGTACCTGTGGAGATTGAGCAAGTATGAATGGACAGCGCGTTGTAACTGTACCTTTATTTTTTCAACTTCATATTATTCAACTTTCTGTTCCAGGCGCTATACTATTTACATTTATCATGCCACAACGAATCATTATGTTTTTCTTTTTCTTCTACTATTTATTTGCGATTTTCATTTATAAATATGTCGCTTATATAGAGAAAAAATTTCAAGTGATAAACGAGAAACAAACAACTCGGTTATTCCCTAATGAATCTGGACAGTTTTTCATTCATTTAAAAAATGGAGCAAATATACCACTCGTTAACGGTGTTTGTTATTTTCATTTAAATCCGTCCCTACTACCACAAAAAGATCAAGGTATTGAACAAATATCCAAAACGCTATTTTCTTTCCCTTTTTCCCAGCCTGCACATTCAGCGCAAAAATGGGATTTAACATTAACCGCAACAAAGCGTGGTGTGTTTCAAATTGAACAGTTCGAATGTGTCTTAAAGGATCCTTTTCATCTTTTAACTGTACATTTGCCCATTCTTGATAAATTACGGACTGAAATTATTGTGTATCCTTCTCCTAAAGAAGTAGCAGGACTGCAAGAACTTCAGCAACTTTTAACAGGATCTTATCGAACGAATTTTTCTTTTTACAATGATGAAACATCTATTATCGGTGTTAAACGATATGAACGTGAATCTTTCCGTTCTATTCATTGGAAAGCATCCGCTAAAATGCAGGAATTACAGGCGAAGCAATATGAACCTGTAAAAAATTATAGTTGGACAATTTGTCTTTCTTTAGCGGCTAATCGTGGATTTGGTTGGAAAGATAATATAGAAGACCTTATTTCATTTGCAACATATATTTGCCAATATGCAACGAAGCATCAAATACCTTTTGAATTATTTATAAGTGTATTAGCTGAAGGTGGTCCTCTACACTTACCATTAAACGAAGGACAAACACATTACGCAAAAGCTTTAGAGGAATTGGCACGTATTTCAGACGATAGCACATTAATTCCGAAACAAGGATTTCTCCATTATACAAATAGAAAAGGAGAACGTTCGTCTACAATGATTTACATTGGCTTTCAGAAGAATGACCTCTCCCTTCTATCGCAACCTACGTTTCTCATAAATAACGAAGGGATGGTGGAAAATCTTGAAAACTTGGCTTTATCACGTTAATGACTTTATTCTGCTACTCCTCCTTTCGTTATTAACTGAAAGGGACGAACTTGTTGCTATTGCTATATTTTTAGCAACAGGCTATATTGGAGTATTTCTAATTCATAAATTCATGAAGAAAAGAACGACAGGATTTGTCATACTGTTAATGACTCAAATAATTGGTTGTTTTTCCCTTCTTCCTTTTTCTTTATTTGGCACACTTATGTTACCTCTTTTCTTCTTTATCGTACACGTAGTTGGACCTGGCTATCCAGTTCAAAAATCGCTAAGCGGTATTGTTTGGTTTGGTGTTTCGGCTATATTTTATGCACCATTTCCGCCGCTTGGGAAACTATTACTATTAGTTATACACATTATGATTACATTTTGGTTAACGGGGGCAAATCGGAATCAACAGATTATGCGTTTCACTTCTATCATTACGATTGGTGTAATGAGTATAGTACTTATTCAAATGTTTCCTTTCATTCGGCTTCTTTTTTCATATATCATAGAAGCAGTTGCATTAGGGGTTGGGTACGCTATTAATCCATTATTTTCAGCAGCCGCATTAAAAGAAACAGACGATTTTTGGTCGAATAAAGGAAATCTAAAAGATCCTACAATTAAGGATGGATTAGAGCCACGTCCTTTTGATCCAACCCTTATAAATAGTATTACCATATTAGCCTGTACAGCCATCGCTATTTATGTAGTTTGGAAAATAATAAAAAAAAGAAAACATTTAAGTTTACCAAATATACCTGCCTTCGAATCTACTATCATCGCTGATAAAGAAGGAATGAACCAAAAACGTTTTAAAAGAATCAAACCGCCACATAACGAAATTAGAAAAGAAATTTTCAAACTTGAGAATAAATTAATTCCTCCTTTAAATAGAAAAAGAGGAGAAACTGTTGAAGCATGGTTAGGACGAATCAATAGTGAAGAAGATGTAAATATTGAGAGTCATATTGTTATAGGTGCTTATAATATAGTGCGTTATTCAAATGATGAGAATATGATGCTACTTCAGGAATTTAAGGAAGAGATTCATAAGCTTTATGTGTATCAAAAGAGTTTGAAGAAAAAAAAGAAATAACACAATAAAAAGACTCCTATTTTCATAGGAGTCTTTTTATACTTCTACGTTACTTTTTAAATTGAAGCATTCTTCCCTGCCTCAATCTCTAATGATTCTTCATGCCACCAAAGTGTTTCTTCAGGGTCTTCTTTAGCAATTTGATGTGCTTCTTTTTTCGTTTCTACTGTAGGATATGAACCTTTTAGTGCACGTCCTGAAGTTGTAACGAATAAAACGCTAAATACGACTAATCCAATAACACTTACACCTGCTAAATAAAATGCTGGTGCAAGCGGATTACCGGTTGCATGAACTAAGTATGAACATACGAGCGGCGTTGTTCCACCGAATATCGATACAGAAATATTAAATGAAATCGAAAGTGCTCGATAACGTACATCGGTGAAAAAGAGTGATGGTAATAAGGAAGGTAATGTTCCTTCATATACACTTAGGAAGAAACCTAATACGAAAATACCTGCAAATATAGCTGCAATATGTCCGTTACCTATTAGTAAAAATGCTGGGATTGCAAATACAGTTAAACCGAGTAAACCAATTTGCACGACGCGTTTATTACCAATTTTATCACTTAATTTACCGAAATATAGTGCTAGTGGAATCATAAGTGCCATCGTAATAGAAATAATTAATAAGCCTGTTGTTTCTTCGACTTTAAGTACTTGAGTTAGATAAGAAGGAATATACGAAAGAATCATATAATTTGTAATATTAAAGAAGGCGACAATTACTGTGCTTAATAAGAAGTCTTTTTTGTGATATTTAATAATATCCATAAATGAAAATTGTTCATTGTCTTCAGATTCCTCTTGTGCTTTTTCCATCTCTTCAAAGATAGGGGATTCATCTAAATGACGGCGTAAATATAAACCGACCAAGCCAATTGGTGCAGCTATTAAGAAAGGAATACGCCAGCCCCAGCTGAGCATTTGTTCATCTGTTAACAATAACGTCAAAATGGTAACAATTACCGATGCAGCAATGTAACCTGAGAGTGTTCCAATTTCAAGACCACTACCGAGTATACCACGCTTTTTATCTGGAGAAGATTCTGCGATATAAACCATTGCACCTGAATATTCGCCGCCTGTAGAGAAGCCTTGAATCATTCGGGCAACTAAAAGTAGTATTGGTGCCCATACACCAATTTGTTCATAGGTTGGTAGTAATGCGATGAATAATGTAGAAAGTGCCATTAAAATAATAGTAGTACTTAACACGATTTTTCGGCCGTACTTATCTCCTATTCTACCAAAGAATACACCGCCGATTGGTCGAACGAGAAAGGCTGCTGCAAATGTACCGAATGTAAGTACAAGTTGCAATCCACTATTATCAACACCTGAGAAGAATAATTGACTTAAGATAACCGCTAAATACGCGTATAATCCGAAGTCAAACCACTCCATTGCATTCCCTATACCAGTAGCAACTACTGCTTTCCTGGCTTGTTTAGGATTGACAATATTAACGTCTTGAGGTTCAAAATTTAAATCATTATTTTGTTGCATATAATAAAACAGCTCCTTTTTTAATTTAACTTCTTTAAGCACACCTTCTCTTATTGAATAAAATTAATTCGAAGCACTTAAGGAAAAGCAACGTCTCCTTTTCTGTTATTATTTCACATAATTAATTATTTGTCCAATTAAATGCTCTTTTTGTATAAATTTACACCCTATTTAACTTTTCATAAAATGAAGTTTAGGCTATATAATATATACCTTTACACTACAAATGAACCTTTCATTTATTTATATGTATAACGTTCCTATAATTGTTTCCTCTAACTTAGAAATCAGTAACTTTTACTTAAGATTTGCATATATTTAAAAAGTGAACTCATTGGCTCGACTTCTGTTTTATTACATTCAACCATAATATTATTATAGTTTTAAAGGAGGCTATTTTATGTTGGAAATAATACTTGTAGTTGCTACTGTTTCTTTTCTCTTAATTATTTCTGGATTTTTCATTATCTTAAAGCAATATAAAGAAATTAAAAATATAAAGACTATATTAACTGCAAAAAAAGAAAATGAGAAAACTTCACCTGAAAACTCCATCCCTTTGCAATTAGACCTTAGTGTTCTCAATAATTTACTCGCTTCTGGAATAAATAAAAACTCTGATTCAAGTAATGAAAATTGTGAATCTGATAAAAACAAATGATTGTTATGCTTATAATAAAAAGAAAATATATCTCCTACCCTGATTAAAAAGGAGACTGCTTATGTGTAAAAATTCAATTTCTATTATTATCCCTATACAACATAAAATAAAAAATTTACCTAGAATTTTGGAAGCATGTAAACAACTACAGCCTTTAGAAATTATCCTTACTATTTGTTGTGTCGATGATTCTATTGATATTGCACGATCTTACAATTGTGAAATTATTACACTAGAAGAACCGATAGAATTTACTAATCTTTATGTAATTGGTGCAAAAAAAGCGAAGGGGAAGTACCTCTTATTTTTAGATGAAAATTACATTATTCACTCCTCCTCACTTATACAATTTCTTCAACCATTACTAAATGGATCGGCTGACGTCGTATTAAATAATTTAGATGAATTTTTTTATCAAAAACAACAGCCAAATATAGCAATGATTTGGCAACAAGTTACGAATCATTTTTTTCATCGTCCAGATTTACATGTTAACTCCTTATTATTTCCTCCCTATGCAATGACAAAAGAATTGCTTGAGGTAATTACTCCAGATAGTTTATCAAACCCAATATCGGCACAAATGAAAATTATTGAACATAAATTTCGAATTTGCGACCAATTCAACATTTCTATCCCCCAAGTTCCCTCTTTCCCTTCAACTCAACTCATTCATTATCATCTAGAAGCCATTGCAAATTGGCTCAATATAGAGCAAAATCCAAGAGGAAACTATACCGATAATAATCGAAAGCGTGATATTATTTTAGGGCTTCAAAACGGGGAACAAAAATCCATCCCAAAAATAATTACAGGTAAAGAGTTTTATTCGAATACTTATGGAGAGCAACAATTATCAGTTATCATCCCTGTTCAAAATGAAGAAAAAACGATAGAATCTGTCATTTTTGAGGTACAGAAATTAAAACCTTTTGAAATTATCATTATTGTTAATGGATCAACAGATAAAACAGAGGAATTGGCGAAGGGTTGCGGTGCAACAGTTATAAGTTACGAAGAAGCGCTTGGAAATGATACGGGACGTGCTGTTGGTGCCTTTTTTGCAAAAGGTGACATACTATTATTTATAGATGGTGATTTCTTAATTTCTAGTTATGATTTATTACCGTTTGTACAATCTATTCAAAACGGCACGGACTTAGCTTTAAATAAACTAGAGTACTACTATATTTATCGTCTACCGTATTCTATCGTCACTGCATGTAAATATGCTATCAACTTAGCTTGTAATCGGAAAGATTTAGGTATGGGATCCACAATTGCTGTCCCTCATGCTTTTAGTCGAAAATGCATTCATACAATTGGGTTTGATTCACTTCTTTCACCAACCTTAAGTCAAGTGAAAACAATTTTAGCAGGCTTTCATGTACAAAATGTCCATTCTGTCGATGTTGATAAATTGAATCGTGTTCGACCTGAAAAACACTTCTCTGAGGACGGCTCCCTTTCATTAGCAACACAACAAATCATTGGCGATCATATAGAAGCAATTTCTTACCTCATCGAACAAAAAAGAGGTAAAGAGTGCTTTTAATTATACATCCTGTCTACTAAATAATAAATTATCTCATTTTTAATATATGACAGAATAAAAAAGATGGGTTTTAACCATCTTTTTTATTTTTACATTAGATCAAAAAAAAGTAGCAGGCAGGCTTTTCTTTTCTGTATTTTTCTTAAGAAGTTTGAAAAGAGAGGCTTGTTAATGAAGAGTCAACACTTAAATCATCTTTTAGTGCAATTGAGAAACATGCAACTAATGGTAAAGTAATAACAATTGATCCACTAGGACTAATTACAATAGTAGGACTTGTCCCACATGTGCCTCCACAATCGACTACTGCATCAATTCCACTACCAGGGGTAATTGTAATTTTAAGACACACATCTAAACAAACATTATTCGTAGTACATGCCATAACTCTCCCTCCTTTCTTTTAACAATATATGCAATTTATTGAATTCGGACACGACTCTCCTACTAAATTTTATAAAATAGATGCTATTTTACTATTCGTTTTATAGGTAATTAACGTTTGCTTAAACTATCTAAATCAAAAAAACTCATATCATCTTTTACTGAAATAGAAATAAATGCGATAAATTGAAATAAAAAAGTAAAAAACCTCTTCATATATTTGAAGAAGTTTTTACTTTTCACTTACACCTGAACCAAAAGAGTAACTTTTTTAAAATTTTGTTTTCATAACAACACTCAACTTACACTTTATCCGTTGCTATTTCACGCTTATTAGTAAAGGAAATTCCAAATTAAAATAAATCTTTAAAATCCCTATTCTTTAGTAAATAAGAAAGCCCTTCTATATGATCACCGGTAATTCTCAATACAGCTGGTGGATGTCCTACTTTTGCAAAGTGTTCATTTGGACGAATACGATTTGGTTTCATTACATCTACAAAATGGACACATTCGACTTTATATCCTTCTAATATTGCCTTTACTTGTGCAACACACGCTGTGTGAAGAGTGTCCCAGCCGATCCCCTCTAAACATTTTCTACTAATAGCATGGGGAACAGCAATTGTAGATCCTACCCCTAAATCTTTACGGTTACAAGCAATATTCAACATATATTTATATAAACTTACAATATATAGAGGAAATCTAAGATTTAAATTTAAATCATTTAAAACCATATCAACACCATCCGCAACAGCCTGCGTTAACGGATGAAGATCTTTTGCTGGAATAGCAAAATCAGCATCAATAAAGAGAAGTATATCCCCTGTGGCTTCTTGTGCACCAATTGCCCGTCCTACATCATGCCCTAATCTTTCTTCATAAACAATTACTGTTGCCCCTGATTGCTTAGCGATTACTTCTGTCTGATCTGTTGACCCATTAATGACAACAATTATTTCTTTCGGTTCAATTTTTCTTGCCTCAAGGATAACTTCTTTAATTGTCGCTTCTTCATTTTGTGCTGGTATAACAATTGATAACTGTTTTCCATTATAAATTGATGAATTCATACCCCATCCTTTATGGAAACGTGAATAACTCTTTTGTTTTTTTAGTTGCTCTATAATTTCTCTTTTTCTTCCTCCATCTGTATAGTTCCCTCTATCATCTTTTCGTTGTAACCAACTTTCCAAAGCTTTTACATTCTCTTTAATCTCACATACTTCTAATTTAGTTAATTCATTTTTATAGAACGAGGTTTTGTTTGCTGTTATATTATTCAAAGAGGTGTTAGTGACGGCTGACGAGGAATGTAGTCGCCACCCTTTCTCAATAAAAGTTATTTGAGAAAGAACGGGATTTTGCAAGGTGTCATATCCAATGTCTTCAATTGCTTTTTTAGTAATAGCATATGGCATAGATAACATCGAATCATATTTTAAATCCATACGCCCCAATACATCGTTTACTATTTTTCTATACACCATAGCAATACTTGGCCATTCTACTCTCATCTTTTCAAAACATACGGAGTCTATGTTATTTAAGATTACATCCTGTTCCTTTTTTAGTAGTGGTTCTATAAATCGTTCTAATTCTACCGAAAAAATAACATCTTCCCCATCTAAAAATAAAACTACATCCCCATTGGCGATTTTCGCCCCATGAACTGGTGCTTTCCATTTATTTTTCTCTTCAATCACAACAACATTACTTTCAACAAATGTGGGTAAAGATTGTATCGCACTCATTCTATCATCAGCCACAATAATAATTTCTAGTGGTTTTATATGCTGCAATTTGTTTAAAATTTGATTCAATTTCGATTTTTCTTCTCCTAAAACTATAACGACTGACAGCCCCACTTCTTTTTGTTCTTCTTTTATAATTTGGTTAGGCTTTACTTTCTTTATATATTCAATTGTTTCACTCTTACCTACAGCTGCATGCCCTGCTTTTTCATCGAAATATAAATCTATTACAATTTGATTTATTTCCGTATCTTTATCCAGTTGTTCTAATTCAGAAATGAATGGTAATAAATGATTTTGTACATCAAATTCACATGCGAAATTTTGTAAGAAATAAACATTTGGTACATACTTAATGTGATTAAAAAATTTCACTACATTAATTCTTTCTTCAAACTTTTCTTCAACTTCTTCTCTTGATAAACCTGGATAAGACAAATCGAAAACTAGATTTATTGGTACAGGTATCCATTTTAATAAATTTGTTTGAGGGTTATTAATTAAAGCTGTGGAGCCCTTAACGAATCCAGCTAAAATTAAAGACATAAACCCTCCCCCGGAACTACCATAAAACAACACATTTTTCGAATCAATTTTTAATTTTGCAAATAATATCCCTAAAATATTTGCTATATCTTGCAAGTAAAATCTATCTAACTCCCCCTGTCCCCATCCTAAAGTTATTTCTCCAAGATATAATGTAGGGTCATTATAATATATAACAGTATCTTCAAACTCTTCCATCCAAGAATGTCTATGAAAAATAGGTGGACCAATTGGCTGCTCTTGAAATCCACCTGCTCCAGATCCAAAAACAATAGTGTTAGAAGCATTGGGCTTAATACGAATTAAAAATTCATACGTTACTTTCTCCCAATCAACCTTGAGTATAAATGGTTCTGTAGTTTGAAAATCCATTTGCCATAATTCTTCATATGAAATGTTAATTTTTTTGTACTGGTCTAACAGTTTAATCACCCTTTCCATCTATTTCAAGATGTTCTATTAAGTAAGAGAGAGCTTCAACGTGATCACCAATTATTCTTAATACTGCCGGAGGATGTCCATTGTGACTTACATTCTCCATTAAACGAATTCTATTCGGTTTTACAACATCAACGTAATGTACACATTCTACTCTATACCCTTGTAATATAGCTTTTACTTGTGCAAGACTAGGGCATAGTAAGCTTTCCCAGCCTATTGCATCTAAACATGATCTACTTATAGCATGTGGAATGGCTACTAATGAGCCATTGCTTAATTCTGGACGAGTACATGCTAAATTAAGCATATACTTTACGACGTCTACAACATAAAACGGCGGGTTTAACATCGGATTCAAATCATTTAATGCTATGTCTACACCAGCTGAAACTGCTTTTGTAAAGTGATGCAAATTACTTCCTGAAACGCTAAAATCACCATCAATAAATAAAAGAATATCTCCTGTAGCTTCAAGCGCTCCAATAGCACGTCCAACATTATGACCAAGTCGTTCGTTATATTCAATAATAGTAACACCAAGTCTTTTAGCAATATTAGCCGTTTGATCTGTCGAACCATTTACAACGACAATTATTTCTAGTGGTTCTATTTTTCTTGCCTCAAGTATTACTTGTTCTATAGTCTCTTCTTCATTTTGTACTGGTATAATGACAGAAAGTTGTTTCCCGTTATAAATTGAAGAATGCATTCCCCAGCCTCGATGATACGAAGGATACTGCTTGCTTTCACCTAAACTTTGAATAATATCCCTTCTTTTTCCTGCATCAGTAAAACCTACTCTTCTTCCCTTTTTCTCTATCCATTTAGAAATACCGATTAAATATTTTTCCATTTTCTCTTTTTCATTTTCTGATAATTCTTTTTTAAATAAATATCCTTCTTCTTCTAACATTTCATCTTCAGATAACGTTCTTATTGCATATTGATCATTAATCCGCCAGCCTTGATTCACTATGTTCATATGAGCTAGTACAATATTTTTCATATAATCAAAGCCGATATTTACCACTACTTCTTTCGTAAGTACATATGGTAATGAAAGTATTGAATTGCTTTTTAAATCTGGTCGACATAAAATTTCATTTAACATTTTTCTCCAAACAATATCCATATTTGGACATTTACTAACTTCTATAAATTTATCTATTTTGTTTAACACCACATCAGCCTGATTTGTAACGACTGGCTCAATAAAATTCTTCATTTCATTTGAAGATAATGAAAAATTACTATCTATAAATAACAATACATCTCCTTTTGCTGCCTTTATAGAAGCTTCATACCCATCATCATGCGTACTATATTTATCCATCACAACAATATGACATTTATGCTTCTTTGCTATTTCATACAAATTACTTCTATCGTTAGGAATGAAAATTATAATTTCAAGAGGATTTAGCTTCCATATAGATTGAATTGACTCTTCTAATATTTGCTCTCTTTCACTATACAAAATAACAACCGTTAACGATTTCATTACACGCCCCCTTTACACATCATGTGACATAAAATATTAAGTATTACCATTTTCTATGAATTTGCTACTTTATTAACATATTCAAAAGTGAATTATACTGTGTAAAAACAACCGTCTATTTTTGAAAATATAAGTTCTGCACTTACCCCTTTCCTCTTATCATTGTTTGTTACAATCCTCACCATAAAAAGCAAAAAAAGTCCTAATTTCTTTAGGACTCTTTTAAATAAATTTATCAATATTATTAATTTTATATACTACCTTTTTCCATGTTATACCGCGATCTTTTGTAGTAAATATTTCTTTTTTATTACACGCCCAACCTTTACGCCGATTAAAAAAATGTAAACAAAATACATTTTTTAATAATGGATTACTTGATACTTTGATCCATTTTGCTCCTTTTTTTATTATTTGATACACACTCCCATTTTCACTATTTATAACCCAGCCATAATAGGAACTAAAAAACGAAACAGCCACTTTATTCGTATTTATTGTTTTATTTGAAATATGCCATGAATTTCCTTTATCAAATGAGTAATTCATTAAAAATATATCATCATTCATTTTAGTTGGTATTACTAATAGGTTATTTTTATAGATTGCTTTATATGCCATAGCAGTCCCATTATTCATTCCTTCAAGACTTGGAATAGCTTTTATAGCTTGCCAACTTTCCCCACCATTTATTGTTTTAAATACCGTTGATGTTTCATAATGTTTTTGTAATGAAATAAATCCGACTAAACCGTTTATAAATGTTATCCCTGAAATACTATCACTAATACTTATATTTTTTATTACTTTCCAAGCCTTCCCTTTCGTTCTCAAATAGTATAAATTATGTTCAAATTTATTTGATGCAAGCTTTCTAGATAATACAATCCATATACTATCCATATTCGTAGCATGCAATTGTACTTGAACATCAGTCGATTTCTCCCACTCTTCTTCAATTGGTAATATAAACTCACTCCATTTTTCTCCTCTATTAACTGTATAAAATATAGCTGGCAATAAATTGTCATTCGTTTTTGCTAAACCATATGCCCAAGAGCTTCGAGCATTTATTGGATATGCAAATAATACAATTGAATTAAGAGGATTAACAACATCCCATTCTACTCCTCCGTTTCGAGTATATAAGATGGCTTGCTTTTTATTTGTATATTGAATTCCAGCCCAACCATATTTATCCGTTCTCATTTGTAAAGAAGTAAATCGAATATCATTATTTTCCAATATATCACCTCATTCTTATTATTTATATATTCGTATGCTATTATTTCCGAAACGTTCTATCATTAGTTGTTAGTACCAATCGTTTTATCTACTATCTTTATATTTACTTTCTTTTTCTTCAACAGTAAAATATTATTCAATCATGTATAAAATCTAATAAAATCCATGCTAATTCTTGTTATTATTATTTAATAACAACTGTATTTTATAAAGTGAAACTTTAATCAGTGGGGGGTTCTTCATCCCCCACTGATTATCAGCCCTCACCAATCGGACTTTTATGGGCAGCCAATTCTTTGCTTTCGCTGTATTTTGAGGTGGGGGTCTTACTACCCGTTAAAGCGGGATAAAATTCAACTATAAAAAATGCACCCCAATTGCAAAACTATTTTTAACAATTAGAGTGCACTTTATATAATATTTAGCTTTTAATTTTTAAGCACTTACTACAGCAGCAACTTTATCCATACAAGAAATAAATTGCGTAATAAATGCATCGATTTCTTCTTTCGTAATTATATACGGAGGGAGTAAACGAATGATGTTCCCTTGTGTAACGTCAATTAACATTCCTTTCTCCATTAGCTCTACCTGTAATTTCTTCACATTTTCATTCGTATCATTCAAACTAATTCCAAACATCATACCAGCATGACGTACTTCCTGAATATAATAAGAATTTTCTTTCTGGATTTCTTGCAACTTATCATTTAAATATAGTGACGTTTCATACGCTTCTTGCATTAAACCATCTTCAATCAATGTGTTTAATACCGTTAACCCTAAAGCTGTTCCCATAGATGAATGAGCAAACGTTGTGCCGTGATCTCCTGGTGCAAATACATCACATAACTTTTCACCTACAATAATTCCTCCAAGCGGGATGCCGCCTCCTGCTCCTTTACCAATTTGAATAATATCTGGTGTAATATTGAAATTTTGATAAGCAAATAGTTTCCCCGTTCTCCCCATACCACTTTGTACTTCATCAACGATAAGTAGTACATTGTATTTCTCACATAAGTGTTGAACACCATGTAAATATTCACGCGATAAAGGATAGATACCCCCGCTGCCTAATACAGGTTCTAACATAATCGCAATTGGATTTTCTTTAACAATTGTTTCTTCTAATTGCTCTATATTCTCGCGCTCTACTTCATATACAGGAATCGATGTTTTAGGGAAATTTTGATATACACTTTCTTGTCTCGTAAAATGAAGTGCCCCTAACGTACGCCCATGGAAACTATTCTTTAGCACTACAATTCCTTCACATTCTTCATTCATATTAACTCTATATTTATCAATTAATTTCAACGTCGTTTCTGTCGCTTCCGTACCTGAGTTTGTAAAAAAGACCTTTCCGTTTTTTAATGAGCAATCCACTAATTTCTTAGCATACTCAATCGCAACTGGGTTTAAAAAATGAAACGGCAGATGCAACGATTTTGTAACTTGTTCCATTGTTGTTTGCACAATTTTCGGATGATTATACCCTAATACGTTTACTCCGACGCCAGAAAATAGGTCTATATACTCTTTACCATCCACATCATAAAGCTTGCACCCTTCTCCTCTTTCTATTGCAACCTTCGTACGACAATACGTAGACATCATATATTCCTTATCTAATTGAAACCAATCCGACATGTTAAATTCCTCCTAGTTATTTTCCCTGTTTATTTATGTTTATTCTCTATAAATTCATTTTTTAGATTAAAATTTTAATAGTAATTTTCTTCACGATATTCATTTTTCCATAATTTCTTCTATTTCAACAGGTCCACTACATGTGCATTTTTTTCATCTAGCGGTCTGTTACTACTTTGCATATCATACATAATCAAGGTTATAAAATCATATTTAGTAACAATAGACGAAATAAATTTGGAGGCTATATCGATGAATGAAAACTATGATAAACAGGGGCAATCTTTACTAGGGAATGACTTTAATGAAGATAGAGAACGTAATGAACAAGCTACACTCCACTCACAAACAGTTGGTTCACGTGGACCTGTTCTAGAGCAAGATAGTGTACTTCACGAGACGTTACAAGAATTTATTCACGAAAAAATTTTAGAAAGACCTGTTCATGTAAAAGGATTTGGTGCGTTCGGTTATTTTCAAACGATTTATCCAATGTCTGAACATACGAAACTAAGTTTTTTACAACAGTCTAATGAGAAAGTTCCCGTTATGGTACGATTTTCATTAGCTGTTAGTACGAAAGGAACACCTGATACTTCTAGAAATGTACGCGGTTTTGCTACAAAATTTTATACAAAGGAAGGCATTTTCGATCTTTTATGTAATCACATTCCTGTCTTTACTGTTCGCGATCCGATGCGCTTCCCAGAAACGATTCACGCGTTATTACCTTCACCTAAAAATAACTTAATAGACCCTAATAATTTTTGGAGCTTTGTCGCTAAAGCACCTGAATCCATTCATTTCGTTATTCATTTATATTCTGATGCCGGTACGACCAAAAGTCTTCGCCACATTCCGGGACATAGTGTTAATACATATGTTTGGAGAAATGCAGAAGGTAATCGAAAGTATGTAAAGTATCATTGGTACCCATTTGAAGGTGTACAATTCATTACTAGTGAGGAAGCAAATAAACTTGCTACTGAAAACCCTGATTATAGCGGGAAAGATTTATATGATGCAATTGCAAATGGTAAACCAGTGGAATACGGATTATATGTCCAGCTCATGGACCCAAAAGATGAAGAACAACTTTCTTATGACCCTTTAGATGATACAAAAGTATGGGATGAAAAAGCGTATCCTCTTATACCAGTAGGCAAAATGGTATTAAACAAAAATCCTGAAAATTATATGGAAGAAGTAGAAAAAGTCGCCTTCTCCCCTTCTAATTTACTAGACGGCGCAGAACTATCAGATGATAAAATGTTGCAAGGGCGGGCTAACATTTATAGCGATTCTCAAAGAAGAAGACTTGGACCTGAGTTCCGCAAATTAACGATTAACCAACAGCAAAATTGGACACCTGCTAATCAAATAACGAGCGGTAACGGAAGATACGTCGAAGGTAAACTTGAAAGAACTTCTATAACGAAACAGGATGATTTTACGCAACCTAGTGAATTTTATGCGAAGTTAAAACCAATAGAAAAAGAGCATCTTGCTAAAAACTTAGCTAGTGATATGAAAGTTATCTCCGATGATATTAGAAAGGTCGTTTTAGGGTATTTTCATAAAGTGTCTGCTGATTTAGCACAGAAAATTGAAATTGAAATTAAAAAGTAACATACATCAACTTTTATCCCGCTTTAATGGGCAGTAAGACCCCCACTGATTAAAGTTTCACTTTATTTGAACAAAAAAGCCCTTCACCTAATCTGTTTTGATTAGGTGAAGGACTCTTTTCATTTTTTCACAACATTATATCGTTTAAGGACAACTCTACCAAATTGATTAAATATGCGATCCATAAGGAATCCCATTAGTCCAAGAACAACAAGACCGACAAAAATCCAGTCCGTTTTGAAATATAATCGCGCATTCCAAATCATATAGCCAATTCCTTCATTGGCTGCAACCATTTCAGCACCAACAATGGCCATGAAGGATGATCCCATCGCAAGTTTCGCACCGGTATAAATATAAGGTAGTGCAGCAGGTATGATGACATGGAACATAATTTGCCATTCCGATGCTCCCATACTTCTCGCTGAACGAATTTTATCTTCTTCAACAGCTTGCACACCGGTAATTGTATTAATCGTCACGATAAAGAAAGTTGCATACATAATGAGGAATATTTTTGATTGCTCCCCAATACCAAACCAAAGCATAAATAATGTTATAAATGCAAGAGGTGGAATAAAGCGAATAAAATTGATAACTGGATCAAAAAGCGCTCTTAACCATGGTATTCGACCAATTAATAAACCTATTGGGATAGCTACAAGATTTCCTAAAACCCACCCTGTTATTACTCTTAAAAAACTGACTCCTATATATATGAATAAGGAACCATTTTGACTCAGTTCAATTGCCCCATACAAAACTGCTATCGGACTTGGCAAAAATTGCGGGTCAGAAAAATTTGTTACAATGCTCCATATTGTAAGGATAAGTACCCAAGCGATAATCCCGCTTTGTAATAGCTTCTTTTGTAAATCAATTTTGACTGCCTTTTTTTCATTAATTGGCTGTTTGTTTACAATCTCATTTTTCAATGTACTCATATTCGGACTTCCTTTCAATCAAAGTGTGATTGAATCATTTGATAATAGTAATTAAATTCTTTATCTGTAAATGTTCTTGGATATGACAGTGGAATATCATATATCTTTTCGATTTTTGAAGAAGGTCCTTTAGACATTACCCCAATTCTTTGCCCTAGTAATAGCGCTTCTTGAATATCATGAGTGACAAAAATAATCGTCTTGTTTGTTTCTTTCCAAATTCGAATTAGCTCTATTTGCATCGTTCTTCGAGTCATTGCATCGAGTGCTCCAAACGGTTCATCCATTAATAAAAATTCCGAATCATTGGCTAAAACACGTGCTAATTGAACTCTTTGTTTCATTCCTCCAGAAAGTTCTCTCGGATATTTCCCTTCATGCCCATCTAGACCGACTAGTTTTATATAATGCGAGGATATTTCGTTTCGAGTCTGCTTTATCATTTTTTTCATTTTCAAACCAAATTCAACATTTTCTTTAATTGTCAGCCACGGGAAAAGAGCTGCGTCTGCTTGTTGAAAAACGACACCGCGATTTCTATCCGGCTTCTTTATTTCTTTATGATTTACCATAAGTTCTCCTGAAGTTTTTTCAACAAATCCAGCAATCATACTGAGTAACGTAGATTTTCCACATCCGCTTGGGCCAAGTAATATGAAAAATTCGCCATTCCCAATTGTTAAATTTACATCTTCCAAAACAAACTGTTCATGATTAAATGATTTAGACAATCCAGAAATAGAAATGGCTACAGGAGATTTCAATACTTCTTTTTCACTTACTGTGCTCACCATACTTCACTCCTATTCTATTTATAAGTAACAGATTCCGGGAAAGCTTTCTTAAGTGCTTCAAGATTCATTTTATCTTTCAATTCATATTTATCTTTCAGTTTCCCTTTCTCTTCTAACCATACTTTCATATCTTCTAAATGTTTCGCGTCCTCCTCTGTAAATCCAATAACATAATTTTGTCTTTCAATATCTTTTAACGCATCTTTCTCCGGTAGTTTCAATTGTTCAAAAGCTAGCTTAGCAGTTTCTTTTTTATTATTTTCTACATATTTAATTCCTTCAGACAGAGCCTTAAGTGCACTTTCAACAGCTTTAGGATTCTTCTCAACAAATGATCTTTTTGCTAAAAGATAACTATCAATTGTGACACCCGCACTCTTTAAATCATCTAATTTTGTTACACCTTTTATATTTTTAAATTTATCCTTTAGTGCGCCAGAACTCCAAACCGCATCTATATCACCATTTTTCATCCCTACAATAGCTTCGTCTGGTGTACTATATGGAACGAAGGTAATTTCCTTTTCATTAATATGTTTTGCCGCCAAATATTTCGCCCAAATATACTCGGTTACTGTCCCTTTAGGTACGCCTAACTTTTTCCCTTTTAAATCATTTTCTGTTTTTATGCCCTCTCTAACTAGAAGTTCATTATCTTTTGATGATTTTTCATTTCCTCGAGTTAGCGTTGAAACTACGACCATATCTCCTTTTCCTAAAGAGTTTAAAAGTGCATAATCAGCAGCAAGACCTGTATCAGCCTGTTCCGTTAATACCGCATTCACTGTATCAATGCCATAAGCAAAATTTGATAGTTGAGCTTTTATACCATTTTTCTCAAAATAGCCTTGTTTCTCAGCAGCTCTAAACTGAAAAGATCCGCCTGCAGCTGTATCTATAGCCAATTTTACTGTGGTCGTTTCTTTCCCATTACTTTTTGTCGTTCCCGCACTTCCATTCGAGCATCCTGCGATAGCTAAACTAGTAATCATTGATAAGCTTAAAAATAAAGGCTTTAGTTTCACCATTTATCATTCCTCCATAACGATTTGTTTCACTAAAATATTACGTTACATTATTACAAATAAAGAAATGGCAACATTTTGTCGTATAACAAACCTATCAAGTTAATTTTTAAAAGTGTGAGAAATTACTCTTCCCCACACTTTTAACCCATAGCATTAATCTCGTTTTTTATTTGTTTCATCTAATGTCGCTACACAAAAATCTCCAGTGCCGTAAGATTGTGTCCCTTCAACTGTCACAACGGATTCCGTACCAGTTTCTGCAGCATTCGGCACTCTAAATGCTGCTATATCAAGAGGAATGATTTCTTTCTCTTCTGGTTTTTCTAATTGAGGCACCCACTCATACGGAACACGATACGCACGGTATACCATATTTGAGTTCCTTTTGTTTTTATACGGTGAAATATATTCCCATACAAGCTCATGCTCACGAGTAACTTCAAAAATGCGACCATCTGCCCCTTCCGTAATTAATGTATTTCCGTTTGGCAGCCTTTGAGCAGAACTAATATATGGACTGTAAAATCGGTACGAATCTAAAGGCGCTTGATACCCCGCCTCGGTTGGCGTATATTGCCATTCGATTTCTAAAGTTACCGGATTAATTTCTAAAATTCTGGAGTGATCACGAACAGCATTTTTGGAACCGTATGGAGATGCAGGGTTTGGAAGCCCATATCCTGCCCAACCACCGTTATCAAATACGAGTAAATTCCCTTCTCCTGGCAATCCTTTCGGAATGATATGTGCATGATGTTGTCCAATGATCCATCCTAAATGCTTCACATCGGGACTTGAATAATCTGGGCCGAGTTTCCAAACAATATTTCCAGTCTTTTTATCAATAATTGCAATGATATTTGATTCCCTAGCATCCCAAATAATATTATCTGGATGAAAACGTTCATCTCCTTGATCATAAAACTTATTCGGACCAATGGTAGACATAGAATTTATATGCATCCAATCTCCGTCAGAATTTGCACCAAAGGACCTTACATTCGGATTACGAAACAAAACATTTTTAGCACTTTCATCAAATCCAAGTTCTTCAAAATGATCACTCACAGCCCATTCCCAAACAATATTTCCTTCCCAATCTACTTCAATTATTACATCATCTAATAATGGCTTATCAGAGATATTCGAATTATGTACATTTTTATGGGCTAAAATTAGCGTATTTCCACTTTCTGTTTTCGGCTCTAATCCTGGTGCATAGTAACCGACAGGATTTCCTTCACGTTGGTAATCATGATGAGCTCTAGCCATCCACTCAGGAGCATGACCTGGGTCTTCAATATGTTCCAGACGGTTAAATTTCCAGACGATGTTTCCTTCCCAGTCAACTTGAACTAAATCGACTTCATCCTGAAAACCAAACTCAGGATCTCTTTGTGCTGTATGACCAAACACATATCCACCTGGTAACACCTTGTTTGGAAATCCGCGTAACCCTTTCCATAAGTGTACTTCTTTCCCATTCATATCAATTAATAAAGCACCATGATCTGCAGCTTGATAAATTGTATAACCACTCCAAGCTTTCCCGGGATTATATACTGTTGCTCCTGTTGGATAAATTGTTGGATGTCCCATTCTTTCCACTCCTATTCATATTATTAATAAGTTATATTTTCGAATTTTCAGACCTAATTAACTAGACTAATAGCATTCTTTGTTACTTCTCTATATTCTCATCACATAGTTCCATGATCGTATGAGAAAGGTGTTCTACATTATGCGCTAAGCGTTCAAAAACTTCGATTTGCATTTGTAATTCTTCTGATGAAAATCCATCAAATAAAACAGATATACAGCTCGTTCTTATATTATGATTTCGCTTTATAAATTTCAGGCCATCTTCAGTAATATTAAGTAAAACGATTCGTCTATCTTCCTGATGACGCTTCCGAATAGCCAATCCTTTCTGTTCCAACTTATCGCATAATGCTGTAATCGCTCCTGATGTCAAATCAAGTTCTTCTGCTAAATCAGTTAGACGCTGCTCACCATCTTGAATAATTTTGTTTAATATTAAAAAGCCCGGCAACATAATACCTTCAATCTTAATTTTGTCGCGTTCCTTCACAAATTTACGGACCATTTTACGAAACAACCAATCTGTTTCTTCGATTAATGTTGGCATCGTTTTATTCATATCTCCTCCGCTCCTTGCTCTATGAATAATACAAAAAGGCACGAACACATTTCAAAATTACGAAATGTATACGTGCCTTTGGTTATCCAATCAGCTATTCAAATTGTTTTAGCGTTAAAATAATGAGTGGTAAAATAAGTAATATCCACATATTAATCCACCAATACCTATATGTCAAGTCGGTTTTAAAAATATTTTTTCTGTTAATATTTTTGAGCTTATTTATATGTAACTCCATTAATAACAATACCCTTAAAATATAAAACTCCCCCACTTTACATAACTACTAGAGCGAGGGAGTTCCTTCTAAAACTGTTTTATCAAATTCACTGGAGAGTCCAGTACCTTACTACTTTTTACGTCATATAGTCCTATAGGCGTTATCCGTATAAAAGGCAAGTGCGTCGCAGAAAAAAATAAAATGGTAAATGCCGGATCGTCATACGCGTAACCACGCTCTTGGAGTAGTTTCACCATCTGTTTCTCTTCCTGTATTAAATCACTCATTTTTAAATTAGACATAATCCCGAGTAATGGTAATGCGATTTCGTGTAATACTTCATTCTTTTCAGCTATTACCATTCCCCCGCCAAGCAAATCACTATTCTCTCTAATCATCAAAAATTTCACAATAGTTGAGCAGTTCCTTTTACTGCCTCGTAGCCAAAATATATTCCAAACAGAATTAAAACAATGCCTGCTACTATAGAAATCCATTTCATTACTGTATGATTAATAAATCTTCTACCAAAATGAATAGATGTAGCCATAAATATATCCCAAAGCATAATCCCAGCAAAAATGGCTGCACTATACCATAAAGCTTGTTCTTTTCCAATAGTATTCATAGCACTAGTTAGAACTGATCCATATATCCCTATCCAAAAAATAATATTTAATGGATTAGAAATTGCGATAGCAAACCCCGACAGAAAAGATTTTAAAGGATGTTCTTTTTCACCTGATGAAATATATTGAACTTGTTTAGTAGCTTCTTTCATACTTTCATAGCCCAAATAAATCATCGTTACAAAACCAAAAATCCAAATGCAAAGTTGAGCAACTGGAGTTGTTAAATAAGTCGAAATACCAAAGTAAATTAAAAACATCATTACAACATCTGCTGACATTGCCCCGACTCCTACTAACCATGCACTCAAAAAACCATTTTTTATTCCCTTATTTATTTGAGCAACATTAATCGGACCGACTGGTGCAGACAATGAAATCCCTAATAATATATAACTGAATATCATGCTAATCATTTTTCTTCAACCCCGTAATAGGACATCTCATTACACTTTCCTCATTTGTTTCTGGTAACATATATTGTTTCCATTCAAAGGTTTCTTTTATTCCGTAATCCCCTATATCTGGATGCATTGGAATATCATCATATGCTAACAAACGTTTTCTAATCACTTTCCGCACTTGTTTCCCTTGTTTTGTATCACCTGTAATATCATCCAGAGTACCTCGAGGTTGTAACGTAATTTCAAGGCCGGTTCCTGTATATCTACTTTTTCTCTCAGAATATATTGGAGCCCTACAAACGACAAATATAGGTTCACCACCAAAACAAAATTCCCATTTAGCGTTATAAGGATCCATTGGTATTTCTGTATTCCATGGCTCCGGATCATTTCTCATTAAAAATTGTAATACATTCCAAAATTGTTTTTTGTATTCTTCAGCCAGTAATTGTTTATTAGATGGTTTAAAAAATATTACTAAAGTAGTTCTCTTTGCAATTTGTTGATATGTTTTAATATATTCATAAATCCCATCTCTTAGTTTGAACAATTCATTTTCATCATAAGCCGATTCAGAAAATATATATCTAGACCAACCATGTTTCTCAGAATCCACTGCAAAATAACAAGGAAATGGTTTAGATTGATCTAAAATGCTATCGTGAAAATTATTGAAAGATACAGTTTTCCACTCATCTAAAATCCCTTTATTTTGCTCTTCAATTATTCTATTTTGATCGTATAAATACATTTTTATAGTTGGCATTACTAAAATCCCCCCTAATATATTTATAATTTTTTCTCATATAGTAAAATATCATTCTCAACAATATTTAAAATTTCATTTATACTTTTTGTAGGTATTTCAATTGTTATCTCAGGTATACCGGGAGATAACAAAAATTTATTATAGTTATAAATTTTTCGATCTATAATAAGTGTGATTTCATCTGAATAGCCAAATGGAGATACACATCCTGGAACACAAGAAGTTTTTTCTATTAACTCCTCCGCTGAACAAATAGAAATCTTTTTTCCAACCAACTCTTTCATAAGTTTTGAATCTAATTTTTCTCCTTCAACAGTTACAAATATGTAATAGTTATTTGATTTATCTTTTAAAAATAAACTTTTACTGGGTACACCTTCTAATTTAAACCTTTCTCTAATTTTTCTATCTGTTTCATAATCTAATATTGGCTCATGTGTATATTGTTTATACGATATAGCCGCTTCTTCTAACAGTTCTACCACTTGTTTATACATATTTATCCTCCCTTTAATTTCATTACACAATTTGATAAGATAGTCTTTTCTATTGCTGTTCCCGCCCTCTATTCTTTTTCACAATATATTCAATTATAGTTTACGACACAATTTAAATTGAAATAAAATACATATTTGTAATATAAATGGAATTAAAGTATAAAACCTATATTAATCATTAATTTCATAATAGTCAATCATTTAGACACAAATCATAATTATCTATTTTTGTATACTTAATTCTATTTGTTATTAATTCATACGATAAAAGTACTTTATTATGTAAATTAAGGAAATACATTTGAATATTTTTCAACAAAAGTCAGAATTCACTTATTATTAACTCCGAAATTTAGAATTACTTACCTTTGTATGTTCCAATATTTTAATAATGTAAAAGTCTCTATAAATAATGAATATCAAATAAATATAATATATTTATAGCAAAATAAAAAATAAATACATCATTATCTTGTAACAGCACATAAAAAATCCCGAATCATGAGAAATTTATTTCTCATGATTCGGGATTTTTTAAGACTATATTTTAATAACAATTAAATCACATACAAGTCCTTATATACCTCTATAGTAGAACTCTTTTCATCTATTATTTCTTAAATTCAATTTTCATCATTTTGTTAAATTGTGTAATAATATCCATCGCACCTAAAGAATTACTATTAACAGCTAATGTATGTTTACCTCCCAATACTCCACCAGCATAAGTTGTAAATCCAGGAATTGCTCCTCCGTGACCCCAAACTGAAACACCGTTTGGAAGTTTCGTCTCATAGATCCCAAGGCCATATCCATCACCAAGATCTTTTCCTTCTATTGGAACTGTAGTAAGCATTTCTTTTAGCTCGCGTTCTTTCAATAACTTACCACCGAGCAAAGATGAAAAGAACTTATTTAAATCGTCCGCATCTGAAATCATATCTCCCGCTGAATTAGCTAAACTTGGATTATAATACGTCATGTCTTTCAATTCACTTGTTTCGTCAATTTTCATATACCCTCGAGCATGATTCTTTCCTGGGATGACTGGTGAATTACCTGGTAAAAACGTATTTAACAAGTCCAAAGGTTCAATAATTCGCTTTTCAATTTCTTCCGCATAACTATTACCAGTTATTTTTTCAATAAGCATTCCTAGTATTACGTATCCTGTGTTTGAATACGACCAACCTTTACCTGGCGAAAAATCTGGAGGTAGAGCAAGCCCTATTTTCACTATTTCTTCTGCTGTATACGTTTTTTTCGAATTCATAATGTCAGCGTCTTTTGACTTTAAATATTCAGCTATACCACTTGTATGGTTCAAAAGTTGACGTATCGTAATTTGATTGCCATCATATCCATTTCCTTGAATGAGGCCAGGTAGCCACTTTTCAATAGAATCGTCAAGTTGTACACGATTTTCTCCTACTAATTGAAGAACAGTCGTAGCAGTAAAAGTCTTCGTCACACTTCCAATCCGAAAACGATAATCCGATTTCATTGGTTTCTTACTATTTAAATCCGCGACGCCTGCAGTATAACTACTAATCTTTCCATTGTTTGATGCCCTCGCTAATACCCCTGGTGTTCCAAGCTGTACTGTTTCCTGCATTATTTGTTTCCAACTATTCCGATTCTTTTGATCCTGTGCTTGTGACGGACTAGAAATATTTTGAATAGACTCTGCTTTCACATTAAAACCTGGTGCGAAAAGAGTAGTACCCGCTATTAAAACTGCCAAACTTCCTAACTTTATTGAAGTACATTTTTTCATAAGGTTCTCTCCTCTATCCATATCGTATTGATTCAAGCTACACTTTCATCTTATATAATAAATCTCTCTTTTTTCTTATCCATTCCTTACGAAATACTTACTTTCAAAATTAGACGCCCAGATGAGAAAAAGTAATGTATGAAAATAAAAAAAGAACGTGTTTTCAATTTATGAAAACACGTTCTCTTACATACTTAAAACCCTATATCAACTTTTTAGTTCATTCACTTTTACCATCCTGCACTAGCGTTCATGCCATTCCTGATAAGAGTAAGTAGTAATGGCCACAGTACTGGCGCTAACGTAAGAAATAAATTTAGCAGTATAAGTATTCTATATCTCCCAGGAATATTATAATTTTTACGATTAACAAATAATACAAAAACTAATAATATTATGGTCGTTACAAACAAAAGTAACACTAACAACCAATACCAAACCATTAAACTGAGACTCCATGGCTGTAATAGCTCGTGTACAATACCAAATGTGATTCCTAATACTGCAAAACTAAAGGTAGTAACCGTTGCTTTAATAAACAACATACTTAATTTTTTATCGTATGTATACTTACAATATAAATCTATTAACGTGTATAAAGATAAAAAGGCCATGAATACACCTACCCAAGACAATAACCAGTCTCCACCTCCTCTAACTAACATAAACAGAAACCAACACATCCCTGCTGCAGAAAAAATAAAGGAAAGGAGTATGTTTTTCAATACCGGTTTCATTCTATTTTCACACCCTTACAAAAATTTAAAAATAAATAATAACTTATTATTTACATGCTACTCGTAATTGTTTTATCTCTTTTTCATTCTATATTGATAAAATGAAGATAACCTCACAAAACATGTAACGAGCAATACTCTACTAAGGCAACCTTTCTACATTGGTAGAGATATAAAAAAGTAAGTATACATTACCACGTAATTAAATATAAGTAAATAAAATTAATTTAAAGTTAATTTTATTTACTTGTATTAATATCACTCTTTCCCGTTCCCCTCTACCCATCGTACAGTCTTCTCTATATCTAACTCCGTATACGTCTTTTCACCATAACGAACAGACTCATATATCGGAATAATATCTCTCGTTCTACAAATTCTCGTTAACCATTGTTGCATCGTTTCATAAGACCTTCTCTGTTCATGAAATGGTAATGTTCTTTCCCATTCAACTAACGTTTTCCTTATCGTATCTTTAGGTAACGGCTGTTCAAACTGATGCATCACTTTCTTGTTCTTTTCGGTTCTATCCGTACTTTCTTTTGTTATCGATTGTTTATCCTGTTCTATTTCTGATTTCGTTACCTTTTTCCTCATTAATTTATAAAAAGCATATAGAATAACTAATGCAATAACTACATAAAAAACGACACTAATCCATGAATTTGAAAGAACAGAAAACACATCAGCCCATGAATTTTTCCGTACAAAAAGTGGAATTTCCCTATCTACTTTTGTTCTTGTATCTACAACTCCTGTTTCTTCATCTATAATTCTTTCAGGTTCATCAAACTGTGCGTCTACAGTAGTAAAATCATAATTTCTTTCCGATATTGTCTCCGTCTTACTAGAAAAAAGCCCTTTTACTATGTCTTGTACATGCACAACACCTTGTGATAACGTTATCGCACTAACCGTAAAGAAAAATAGTATGAATACTCTAACACTCCACAACTTTACTTTCACATGCCTCTCTTTATTAGCCATGACATAAACCCCTTCTTATTCTTTAATTACGACCCATTTATTCGTTCTACTGTATTTCCTTGGGGAAGTACCAAGAATTAAAGGAACTGCATCCAATTCTTTTCGACGAAAGCCTGCTGTGTAAAAATAAGTAGAAGATACAGGGGTATCTTGGTCCGATATTGAGGCGAGTACTTTTAATACATTTTGCAAATGTTTTCGGTTATGACCGTTCTTTATATGTAGCAAACCGTTATCTTTTACGCTATTGATCCAAACTTCAAATGAACAGTTTTGCATAAGCAGTTGTTTACATATGCCTGCTGTTAATTCAATGAGTTCCTCTGTATCATTTCTCAAAGAAATACCGCTTTTATTTTGCAAGTTGAGATATATCGCATATTTATCTGATTGTGTTCGCTCGTACTTTTTCGCGGTTATCTTCCCTGTTTTCGCTGTTGCACTCCAGTGGATAGAACGAAAATCTTCATTTTCATACGACTTCACTCCCATTACTTTCGTTTCATCATATAAGGGGGATGACATCGCTTTTCGAAACCCTCGTGACCATTCTTGCAATTCAGGAACTTGCATTTTCGGAACAGCTGGTAAAACTAAATAAGACGGCGTTTCAACTTGTTTATACGTTATATGGTTCGTTATGAATCCAAAGGGATCCGTAATGACAATTTCAACTTCTTCCCATTTCGCAATTCCTCTTTTTACAGCTACAGCTTGCAAATCAAATGAAACCGATTCTCTTCCTTTTATATTAAAATTTATATAATAATTTGAACCTGTACTATGATTTTTGTTTATTTCATCAGGATTCCAAGTTAACTTATTTTCACATTTAAATCGAAATACGATATTAAAAATAGGGAATAACGACTTGTTTGAAATTTTCATTTTGCACATATTCGTTTCACCTATAAAAACGTTTGAATTTCCTTGGCTATATTCCCATTCAACACGAGATACTTTACGTATATATACATGCATAGCACCTATTAAAATTACATACAAAAATACGAGAGATAAAAATAGTAGATTACTTGAAAATACACATAAAATAACGGCTACAACTGACATAACTCCCATTACGAAAGGCTCCGCTAAAGGTGTATACACAAGTTGTTGATTCATTGTACATTCTCCACTGGCACATTAATTGTATGAAGAATTTCTTTCATGATTTGTTCTTTCGTTGTTTTCATCTCCCCCTCAATCGTTAATGTTAAACGATGAGCGCAAACGGATGCAGCAAGCGTCTTAATATCATCTGGCGTACAATAATCTCTTTCATGTAATATTGCCCGTGCTTGAATTGCTCTCATAAATGCCAAAGTACCCCGCGGACTTACACCAATTTCAATTAACTCATGTTTACGCGTTGCCTCAATAATTTCAAGTAGATAATCTTGCACATCATTTCCTACTAACACTTCTCTTGCACGTTTTTGCACTGTAATAATTTCTTCAGTTGAAATAATGGAATGTAACGTTTCTAACGGTTCATGCATTTGAAACCGATTCATCATCTCCTTTTCTGCTTCTCTCGTAGGATATCCTTGGCGTATAGTAAGTAAAAATCGATCTAACTGAGCATCAGGTAAAGGAAATGTACCGGCCGATTCAAGAGGATTTTGCGTAGCAATAACTAAAAAAGGTTCTGGTAATGAATGTGTCTGTTTCGCAATTGTAACAGTACGCTCTTCCATAACCTCAAGTAACGAAGATTGCGTTCTCGGTACAGCTCGATTAATTTCATCCACTGCTACTATATTGGCAAAAATGGGTCCTAACCTCGTTTTAAAATCCGATTCCTTCACATCAAAATATTCAAGACCAATAACATCTCCAGGCAAAGTATCCGCTGTAAATTGTATTCTTTGAAATTTAGCGTCCACACTTTTAGCCAAACTTTTCGCTAATGTTGTTTTTCCAGTCCCCGGTACATCCTCTAATAAAATGTGTCCTCTTGCTATAAGAGCTATAGCTGCAAGTTCAATCGCTTCATCCTTACCTATAATAACCTTCGAAATATGGTTAGTAATTTTCTTTAATGTACTCATATAGTATCTACCACCTTTTTATTTTCTAAAAATTAAGAATATATTTTTTCCAAATTATAACATGCAATTCGAAGATGAAATAGAGTGAAAATGAATCTTTTATTTTTTCTTCATTGCACGCAAAAAAGCACCTATTGTCGTATATTGACAATAAGGTGCTTAACTCAATCCAACAGCCTTCTTTCCCTCTAATTTTTAATAACAATACATCCTTTTTTCTCCCACGCATGCATTGTTTTCAATTAACTAGTAAAATGCATTCTAATATTACATATAATAAAAACCATTTCGATTTGTTCGTTATAGAACTTTCTCTACATCGACACTCTCAATCTTCACTTCATACATATTTGGGATGTTTGCTTCTTTTGGTACCCATGCATAATAATTTTGATCATTCTCTAAAATAAATTGAATTAACTTTGTTTCTGATCCATTCCAGAAATTTTTAAGATTATCAATGTAGTCTTCTAAATCTTCTTTATAGTCCAGTTGTAATATATAATCTCTTACCGTCAGGGCAAACACAATTAAACTTCCTAATAGATTTTTTTGCTCATTTTCTTCTTTATACTCTTGTGGTAAGAACCACACTTGACCTATTCCTATCGTTTTTTTGTATTTTTCATAAAAACTACTATCATCCATATTCTCATAGTCATGGATCAATTCATTGACCAATGAATGCCATTTTGGAGGAATAATATTTTCCAATGCAGGATTATTTTCAATTCCTTCTACTATATCCTCGATTTCTTCTGTCTCATCTTCATAGTGATATTCACTTAGGTCTATATGCTTGAATTTCATTTCATTTTTATAATGTGCCAAATATTCCAAACAAATCCACCATGTGCAAAAAGACTTACCTCAGTAGCTGTTGCTGCTATATCTAATGGAATAACAATTGGTGATGCTAACCCACCAGTTCCTACTTCTGCCACGATAGTTAAGAAATTAGATCCGCCTATGAGCGAGATACCTTCAAACATTTCTACAATGGACCCGGCTATTGATATAACATTTCCAGCCAACCTTCCAGCTTGGTAAGTTGTCTTACTTTCTAATTTATCATTCTCATGTGGTTGTAGTCCAAAAAAGTTTTCTAGTGCTGCATCACCAGCACCTTGAAAAAATTCGATAACTCCATGCAAAAATGTTTGCGCATAAATGGCTGTTTTTTCATGCCATGATCTATTGTCTTCCTGCTCTTGCAAGTTAAATTGTTGTTTTTGCAAAGTAATTTGTTTCATCTCGGTTTGACGAGCTTGTTCTTCTATAATCCCCTAAGTTCTTCTCATTGTTTTTTCACAAAATCGGCATTGAGATTTCTTATTAGATATCCTAAGTACACTCATACTCTCATCCGTCTCTTTTTCTTATAGCTAATTTTATACCATCGATGAACACCCTTTACAGGTGTAAAAACATAGAAAAAACCTTGATTGGCATATATGCCAATCAAGGTAACATTTTAAATACCACCTATTATTTACACATTTCTCTTTCCCATACTCTTTTTCCGTCAGTTAAAAACACTGCACTTGGTGGATCATCATAGAGAGAAATTTCAACCAATGAACTTTTTTCTTGTTTCAACCAATTATATACAATACCTTCGTTAGTAGAAGGTTGAGATAAAATATGATTTACTTGAAATGCTGTTGCATAATATTCTGCGTATGCGGGGTCATCATCATCTAATCCATTGTCTGTCTCATAAAATGTGTCTGTTTTGCCTATAATTCTCAACCCACTGTTCCACTCTAATATGATTTCTACACCTTCATGCTCTGTTAATGTTTTAAATAAAGAATCTGCTTCCATAGACATCCTCTTTCTTAATTTTATTCTGATGGTTTTGCTGGTACTATATGGGCACCATCTTTTCCATAATGTATCATTCCTCTATTAGTCTCTATATATTGTCCGGTCACAGTGTCATAGTATTTACCTATTGGTTTACCAAAGTCCACTCTTTCTTTATTTTTGGTAACAGTGGTTCCTTTTCCGGCAAACTTATCAAGCAATTCTTGCGCTATTTTATTATCACCATAGAAAATACTCTTATTTTTTCCATTTGCTAATTCTTGTTTATAGTTCGGTGTATCAGGAATATGCTTTTCTTGAGCTCCTGCTTTCACTTTTATTGGATAACCATTTACTTCACGGTATGGACCTTTAGGTACAGAATCTTTTCCATAAGAAGGTATTCGATTACTCGCACCCTTACCTCCACCAGAAGACTGGATTTTTTGAAGAGTATCCTTAGCATTTTGAATCGATTTATTCCAAACAAATCCACCATGCGCAAAAAGACTTGCCCCAGTAGCTGTTGCTGCTATATCTAATGGAATAACAATTGGTGATGCTAATCCACCAGTTCCTACTTCTGCCACGATCGTTAAGAAATTAGATCCGCCTATGAGCGAAATACCTTCAAACATTTCTACAATGGACCCGGCTATTGATATAACATTTCCAGCCAACCTTCCAGCTTGGTAAGTTGTCTTACTTTCTAATTTATCATTCTCATGCGGTTGTAGTCCAACAAAGTTTTCTAGTGCTGCATCACCAGCACCTTGAAAAAATTCGATAACTCCATGCAAAAATGATTGCGCATAAATGGCTGTTTTTTCATGCCATGATCTATTGTCTTCCTGTTCTTGTAAGTTCATTTCTTGTTTTTGCAAAGTAATTTCTTTCATCTTGTTTTTTCGGGCTGTTTCTTCAATAATCCCCTGAATCGAACTCACCCAATCCATATTCAACCCTTGTGTACTAAACGTTCCACTCACAGGACTAAATCCTTTCCCGCTTTGCACTTCAGCGAGTCCGGCTGTGATGCTAGCCGCTAATTGGAGGGCGGTGCTGTAATTGTTGCTGGATGAATGTTCGAATTCTTGTAAACGCTCTAGTTTTTCTTCCAGTTTTTTTCTCATTGCACCTAATACCGTTACAATCGCACTTACTCCGGGCATCGGTGTAAGTACTTCTATTGCTTCTATACTTGTAATCGATTGATTAATTCCCCGTATTTGTTCTCTTATTTCTTGTTCGATCACATCTGTCGAAGCAACTTTCGCTTGGAACTCGTTTGGAAATGCTTCGTTTTGGCGAATTAATTCTTCACATAAGCATATGATTCCTTGCGCTAATGGCCGAAATGTTTGGACAAGGTAGGCTTTTGCACTACTGTATGTTTGTCCTTGTAATACTGTGTCTATCGCAAAGGCATCAATAGATTGAATGGCTTGTTCCATACTTTGAATCGTAGCATTACATATAGCGTTCATACTTTGAGTTTGACTTTGTACTTCTCCCAAATACATGTTTAAACTCATGTATTGGCCTCCCTTTGTAGTTGCTGCTGTTCATAGGAAAGGTCGTTTTCTTTCTCGCTGAGATGCCGTTTTTCTTTAAGCAACGTCTCTTTTTCGTTTTCTAATTCGAATGTAAGTTTTCTTTCGTACTGCCCGATCTCTTGCCGCATATTCGTAAAAAGGTGAAATGCTTCTTTGTCACCAAACCAAGTTTCTAGTATTCGGTTAAATAAACGATTATTTCTATTTTTCCATTCATGAAAACTAGCCTCAGCTCGTTCTTGATTTTGCAGCGCGATTCGGTTTTCATTTTGTTCTTCAAATATAATTCGTAATTTTTGATTACATTGACTGATTTTCGTTTCAATTTCTTGACTCATCTTTTCTCCCTACCTTTTCCCCTTTACGTAGGCTGTTACATTATTGAAAAGTCTTTTGAAGTCCGGTATCCATTTTCTCAAATTCATTTGCTACGGAATGGATATTATCAATTGTTTGTTGAAAAGCAGTACAAAATTGTTTCGTAATCTGTAAATTTTGTTGATTTGCTTCTTGTGCTTTGAAGTTCACAGATAGTGTAGTACGCGTTGTCTTATTTATAGAGCGACTAGTAGCACTTTGCATTCTATCTGAAGCATTTCTCATTTTCGTTGCAAGTTGCGTTGCCGTATGCAAATTACTTTGAAATTCTCCCATTACTTACTCCCCTCTACCTTTTATTTACAAGAAAATTATAACACGGAAAAATATCCCAATAAACCAAATGTTCGAATTTAACATACAATTCGCCACAGTTACTGAGGATACGAGCAACACTTATCTATCAACATAACTGAGTCCAAAATGGATTCTACTTATACAAAAAAGATGACTTCAGCCATATGCTAAAGTCATCTTTTTCTACCTTATTATTTTACTAATTCTCCATTATAAGCTTTTATATTAAGCGGAGCAGTTAAAAATTGTGCTGCTTTACTAACGAAAGATGTGAAGTGTTCACTCGTATTATGGCTCGCAACTGCTGCTTCATCTTTCCATACTTCTACCATCGTATAAACACTTTCTTTTTCTGTATCTTTATATAAGTCATAAGATACATTTCCACTTTCTTCTCTTGAACTGTGAATGAGTGGCTGAATTTCTTCTAAAAATGCTTGTTGTTTCGCTGAATCTACTTGAAATATTGCGTGAATAATAATCATGGTGCTTCCCCTCTCATCTTTCACTTATTGAAGTTCTTTTATAAAATTATTTCCACTCTGCAATTTTTTCAATTGGAAGACGTACTGATTGGTAACCACTGTCAGCAGCTTTCCCGATTGAAATTAGCATTACTGGTACGTAGCGTTCTTTATCTAATCCGAAAGCTTCTGCGATTTGGTCTTTTTCAAATCCACCAATTGGACAAGTGTCATAACCGTGCGCACGAGCTGCTAGCATAAATTGCATCGCTACAAGACCACCGTCAATTAATACTGTATCTTTCATTACTTCTGGTGTAACCATAGAGAAGTAAGCTGAAAGTTTTTTCATTTGATCTTCTTTTACTTCTGCTGGCATAAATCCACGCTCTACTGCTGTACCATAAATTTCTTCTGCGTTATCAAAGTTGTTTAAGTCACCAAATAAAGCGATCATTGCTGAAGACGTTTCTACTTGAGATTGATTAAATTTCGCAAGTGGCGCAAGTGTTGCTTTCGCTTCGTCACTTTCAATCACTACGAATCTCCATGGTTGCATGTTTACTGAAGATGGTGCAAGTGTTGCTTCTGTAAGAATTTCTGTCATTTCTTCTTTACTAATTTTCACTGAAGGGTCGTACTTACGAATTGAACGACGTCCTGTTAAAATTTCGTTAAAATCATTTGTTTTTACTGAGTTAGTCATAGTTGTATTCTCCCTTTTTTATAATTCTTTTATATTTTCTTGAATGTGATTTAACATATTTAAAAGATTATCGCGTTCTTCCTCACTTAATCCTTTAAATGCAGATGCTGCAAAACGTTCTTTTTCCTCTTGAAACGCCTGAATTTTATTTCGTCCCTCTTCAGTAAGAGAAACTAACGTAATTCTGTTATCATCTGGATTTTTACGTCTTACAATCATTTCATTGGCCTCAAGCTGCTTTAAATGCCTTGTTATCGCAGCATTATCAATATTCACTTCTTGCTGAAGTGCTTTTTGACTAATTTCACCTACTTCAAATAACTGAAGTATAAGCTCTAATCGAGACTGGCTCATACCCGTACACCCTTCAAATTTCGAACTTACTTCTTTATTTAGAAAGTGTAATTTATATAAAATAATCGCTTCTTTTGAGCATGAACTTGTCAAATTAACCCTCCTTTACAATCAAAATAAAAACATTTGATGTATCAATAGTTGATATATCAATTAATATAATCTATATCGATTTAGAATGCAAGCATTTTGTTTTCATTTTATTTTTTCCAAGTTAAGGCGCTTTGCAGCGTTACAAAAAATGTAAATTACATTATAATAGTAATAATTTAAATGACTGGAGAGTGATTGATAATGCGGCAATACACAAATAGAAATGAGGAAATGAAAATGGAAAATGAAATGAGGATATTCACAAATGACAACAATAAATATAGGGATTGTCGCGCACGTAGACGCTGGCAAGACGAGTTTGACTGAGCGTATTCTTTATGAAACGAATGTGATTAAAGAAATTGGCCGAGTAGATAGTGGTAATACACAAACTGACTCAATGGAATTAGAAAGACAACGCGGAATTACGATTAAAGCATCTGTCGTTTCTTTCTTTATTGATGATGTAAAAGTAAATGTCATTGATACACCTGGACACGCTGATTTTATCGCTGAAGTGGAGCGATCATTCCGCGTTCTAGACGGTGCGATTTTAGTTATCTCTGCCGTTGAAGGTGTGCAAGCACAAACAAAAATTTTAATGCGAACATTACAGAAACTAAACATACCGACTATTTTATTCGTTAATAAAATTGATCGTAGTGGCGCAAACACTGAAAAAGTTATGAAACAAATAAAAGAGGTTCTTTCAAATGAAGCATTCCCCTTCTACTCTGTTCTAAACGAAGGAACGAAAGAAGCCCGGATCATTGAATACAAATCATATGACGTTTGTATGGAACTGTTAGCACCATTTAATGAATCATTACTTGAATCATATGTAAATAACGAAATAATACCGGACGCACTATTAAGAGAAAAACTAGAACAGCAAATACAGCAAGCAAATGTGTATCCAATCTTTTTCGGTTCAGCAATGACAGGTATAGGAGTAACTGAACTAATTGAAAAACTTCCGGCCCTAATTCCTGCTCATAAATCAACACAAGATGAAACATTATCCGGTGTTGTTTTTAAAATTGAACGTGAATCTTCTGGGGAAAAGATTGCATATGTAAGAGTTTTTTCTGGTCATTTACACGTTAGAAAATATGTTCATATACAACGTAGTGAATCTCTAGCACATAAAGAAAAGATTAAGAAATTATGTGTATTTCATAACGGAGATGCTATTCAAACCGCTATCGTTCCAAGCGGAGAATTTTGCAAAGTGTGGGGACTGAGTGATATTAAAATTGGTGATATTATCGGTGAACGAACTCGTTATATAAAAGACATTCACTTTGCGGAACCACAAATGGAAACTGCTATTGAAGCATTACCAAAAGAACAAATTCATGATCTATACGCTGCTCTTATGGAACTATGCGAAGAAGATCCGCTCATTCAAGTGTGGAAAGATGATATTCATCATGAACTATATATTCGCCTTTTCGGTGAAGTACAAAAAGAAGTAATTGAAACAACACTTTATGATAAATATAATTTGCAGGTTACGTTTTCAAATACGCGGGTTGTATGTATTGAGAAACCAATTGGCATAGGAAATAGCGTTGAAGTAATGGGCGAAAAAGCGAATCCGTTTTATGCAACAATTGGTTTTAAAATCGAACGTGGTGAACTGCATTCTGGCATATCATATAACTTAGGTGTTGAGCTCGGATCACTTCCATTAGCATTTCATAAAGCGATTGAAGATACTGTATTCCAAACGTTAAAACAAGGTTTATACGGTTGGGAAGTTACGGATATTATCGTCACTCTAACACATACAGGTTATGCTAGTCCTGTTACAACAGCGAGTGACTTTAGAAACTTAACACCACTCGTACTAATGGATGCTTTAAAGCAAGCCAAAACATGTGTATATGAACCAGTAAACGAGTTTGAATTAACTGTACCGGAACATGCAATTAGTACTGCGATGTATAAGCTCGCTGCCGTTCCAGCAACTTTTGCAGAGCCTATATTATATAATGATTCTTACCAATTAACAGGATCATTACCTGTTGCGAAAACAAAGAATTTTAAACGCATGCTTCATTCATTTACAGAAGGAGAAGGCATATTTACAACGAAGCCAGCTGGTTTCACAAAGCTTATGGCCCCCTTCCCTACTCGAAAACGTGTCGATTATAATCCGCTGAATCGTAAGGATTATTTACTTCATGTTTTGAAGGCTTATTAAAGTAAAAGAGGTGCAAATTGCACCTCTTTTTTTATGTATTGATAGATTAGTTTGTCCTAATAACTTCTTTAAGTTTTTCTATTATATTTGCTATCGCCTCAATTGAATTCTCTGTTTCATATTCCCCAACATTTACAGAATGATTTGCATTTTTAACAACATCGATCGTTAGATTCGTTTTAATCAACTGATTAATTTGATCTGCATTATATTGGTGATCTTTATCTCCAATTACTAAAAGCCCTTCGTGATGGCTATGTAAAATGGAGTCGAAAATAGATTCAAATGTTAGTAAAGGTGTAAGTAGTATCATTTTTGACTGTAAAAACTCTTCTCTCTTCATTACATCATTTGCAATCGGAATGGTTCCGAGTGATTTCCCTAAAAACATAGTATCGTTATATTGCTTACCTTTTAATACTTCTTTCATTATAGGATTAATATCATCCATCATTACTTTCGTTAGTTCTTCTATTGGTTTATTCATTACTTGTTCGTCATAAGAATAATGAATATGTACTACATCTATTTTATTTTCGAGCATAAGCATCGTCGCATAATAAAATAACGGCTTATCGTAATTGTATCCTGAACCTGAGAACATAAAGCAAACCGTACTAGAACCTTTTTCAATATGTGTATATGGAATTACTTTTCCGTCTATATGAATCTCTTTTTTTGTTCCCTTCACCGTTTTTCCCTCCGCGTACATTTACTTTTGTAAAACGATATGCTCTGTATGAACGAATACATCCTTTACTTTCTCTTTTATAAATACTGGTTGTAAGTTATATGCATGTAACTCATCTACAGGCACCCACTTAAACTTGTATGTTCTATCCTCTTCATTCAAAATATATTGATCCGCTCCATTCACGGGTAATTCCTTTAGTTCTACTTCATAATAAAAACTAATTTCATGAAACTTTCGTTCAGAAAGTGTAAAGAAATTTTCTACCGACCATATTAATCTCTTCACCTCAATAGGAACGGCTAACTCTTCAGCAAGCTCTCGTTTTAACGCATCTTCACTATTTTCTAACATTTTTACTCTTCCGCCTGGTACATACCAAAAATCTTCACCGTCACCTTGCAGAATGAGTATGTTATTATTATGTTTACAAATTGCTCCGACGCGGTAGTTAAAACATGTTTCTTCAACTTTAAATGTTAGATCCACACCGATTTCCCCCTATACTTTATTTAAAAATCGCTATAAAACTATTATGTATGTGCTGTACAAATAAGATTACTAAATTTCCCCATTTTATTCAATAAGTTTCGAACTTTCCGATAATTAGACTTACCCTTTATCATTACAGGTATATACATATGATACAATCACAGAGCACACCAGAAAAACATTATGGGGGTACGAATGGAAACGTTATTAATCCAGCAAACTGAGAAATCAAATAAGTTTTTGAAAATCGTTGTGAAAGATAGAGTAAAACTTCAATAAGTGAGGTTTTTATCTTTCCCCTGTTGTTTTTAAATATCATTAAGACATTATTAAAAAAGATGCAAGGTCAACTTATGTGCTAATTAATTTTTTTTCTAGAAAAAGCGTCTTTTATTACACTTGTTAATATATTTAGGAATAGTAAAATAGCCATAACTACCGTTAATACGTTAAATTGCTTTGTTTTATAAGGAGCGAACCATTCCGTAAAGAACTCTGAATTAACGAGACGCTCCCCAACTCCTCCTTCCTTGAAATTCGGTATCCACGAATTCATATCAAGGATGATAAAAATTAGTTGCATAACGAAAAATGCTCCAAGAGTTTTCAGCCAATTTCGTATTCGAATAGGACGCCATTTTTTTGATGGCATTTAAATGATCCTCCTTTTAGAACTTGCTATTAAAGAGCCTTGTTCTGATAGTTACGAATAGATAATATCCATGAAACCCCATAGCACCCTACTGCAATGACAGCAAATATAAGAAATAATTTCAAATCTGAAATCTCTTTTAAAAAGGTCAGTACGCCATTAGCATATTTATTTAATAAATATGGAGTATTTCGCATTAAATATATAACTCCAATAGATAAAAATATAAAAACTGGTACAAGTGTTTTCACTTTAAATGCAACAAAAAATGGGATGTAAAATGCAGTAATCAACATGACTGCCAAGAAGCCTAGGATGTAACTTTCTAAGGAAAGCTGAAATTCCATGCTGTCTAAAATAAAATATTTTCCAATCAAACAAAATGGAATGATTACTATTGTAAAAAATAAGGTTCCAACGTATTTTGAACTAATAATTTCCTTCCTAGTATACGGTAATGAGTTTACTAAAATATTAGCATTATCTTTATCATCAGATTGATATGTGTTAATTACAAAAACGGCACTACAAATGATTATGACATATGCTACATCCATGCCGGCCCACAAATAGGTAACTAAAAATAAGAGATAAGCAGGTAAAAAGTTTTTTTGTAAAATCAAATCCTTTTTAATTAAATTAAGCATCTTGACTCCCCCTTTTTCATGAAATACATAATATCCTCTAAACTTGGTTTTTCAATCACCACTTCTTTATTAAATAAAGTTTCGATAGAATTTACATTTTCAATCAATCCCTCGAAACCTGTATTTGCCTTACATACAGATATAAATTCACGCTCAGTTTCAAAATCTAACATATCTAGTGGTCCTTTGACCAAAATATAATCTTCTGCAATGGCATAAATATCTTTTGTAAAAATATGCTTCCCATTTTGAATAAATGTAATATAATCGGCAATGCGGTCTAAATCCGTTGTAATATGAGATGAGAAAAAGATAGTTTTCTCACCATCCTGCATAATATTTTGTAAAACATCCAATAATTCTCTTCTAAATACCGGATCGAGTCCGGAAGTAGGCTCATCCATAATAATTAGTTCAGCATGATGTGAAAGGGCAATTGCAAGAGAGGCTTTCATTTTCATTCCTTTGGAGAATGTTTTCATTTTTTTATTTAATGGTAATTCGAACAGATCTTTATAATATGTAAATTGGTTAAAATCCCATTTTTTATAAGCAGGCGCAATAATTTTAGTAATTTCCTTTAATGTGAGTTCATCATAAAACACATTATCGTCATAAACGAAACCAATTCTTTCTTTAATTCGCTTCGCATCAGTTGAATAGTTCATGCCAAATAAGGAGACATTTCCACTATCTGGGTTCATTAAATTCATAATCATTTTAATCGTTGTAGATTTACCTGATCCATTTCCCCCAATAAAACCCGTAACAAATCCTTTTTTTACTTCCATCGAAAAATTTTTAATTTGAAATCCTTTAAAAGATTTACTGACATTTTGAAGTTCTATTACGTTTTCCAAGAGTTTTCCTCCTCGTATAAAATTGTAAGCATTTCTTTTAGATCATTTAAAGAAACATCCATTTGTTTAGCATTTTGAATCGCTTCACACAACTTTTCCTCAACTGTCTTTAATTTTTGTTCTTTCATAGTTTCAATGTTTTGTTCTGCTACAAAGGACCCCCTTCCGACAATTGAATAAATAAAACCGTCTTTTTCCAGTTCTTCATATGCTCTTTTCGTTGTAATAATACTTACTCTTAAATCTTTTGCTAACTGACGCATTGAAGGAAGAGCATCTCCTTGCTTTAAATCACCTAGTAAAATAAGTTTTTTTATTTGGACGCCAATTTGTTCATAAATAGGTTCCTTTGAAGTGTTCGTAATAACGATTTGCATGCAAATACCTCTTTTTAAAAATATTGTATATATACTTTATATACAATATATACTATCGCACATTGTAAATCGACAGAAAATTTCCAAAATATAGTCGCAAACATAATCTAATAATAAATGTAATTCATACAACTTATTTATACGGGGCTTCCTCGTATTTGCTCGATTTTGAGCTGGAGGTCTTACTGCTATCTAATACGGTATAAAGACTACGTTGTGTTTTACGGAGAAATTGGCACAGCTGGTAATGTGAAAGAAAAAGAGTTTGAAACAGAAGAACACTCTGAGGAAGTTGATATCAAGTTAGACTGGAATGAAGATGACGAAGAAGGATAAAAAAGATGTTTTCTAAGTTATGGGACATGTATGGGGAAGAATCGATAGTGTGATAGATTTGTTAATTGCCAAAAACGCCTTGTTTCTTTCGTAACAAGGCGTTTTTCATGATACTATGTTTAAATTGTTATCTTCCCACTCTCCCACCACTCCATGAAAGTTTTTAAAGAAGGAGCAACCCACGTTCTACTATCATTTTCATGGTTCCATACATATATATCATCTCTTTGCACGATTCCATTCAAAATGGAATAACCAAACAAATCACCATTTCCACCATCAGCAAAAAATAATAAACAGTCAAAAGGCATATATAAATCCTTGAAATCAACTATATTTCTCATATTCATATTTTCAGTTGTAATTTTTGAAGCAGACCATATAAAGTCCCCATATTCACCTTGTACACCGTTTGTTTCCTGTAATAATTGATATAAGTCATTCGGTAATTCCACCTGCAAATTTTTGTGAACTTCAGCGAGTTCATTCTTTGTAGCTGGATTTTTGAAACTTAAGTTTTGTGAAATACTACGAATGGTGATTTTCCACATAGCTTTTTATCCTTCCTTCCATCGCTTACGTTCAATCAAGTATAGACAAAGAGGATTCCCTAAATTGATTCATACCACTTTTCTATCAAATCTTTCTCCCTCTCACCTGAAATACCTGCTTTTAATTCCCATTCATCCACACTCTTCATCCACTCATACACATCTGTAACCGTATGTTCTAACCTTCTAAAGGTAAGTCCTTCTTTAACAGCTCTCTCAATACTAATAGAAAAACCACCTTTCCACGGCTTCGTTTCACCTTCTAATGAAAAAGTTTCTGGAAGCCATAGTGGCATCTCTGTCCAAGGCTGTACTTTATGTTCATTCATAAATGATTCATCTACCCAAACGAATGCAGCATCACTATTCGTGACCTTTTTGCACGTATTTAATAGCTCTTCCATCGTCAATTCATAATTTGGACCTGTAACATTGAATGTACCTGCTTTATTGTTTTCTGCCATGTTTAGTCCCCAGTTTGCGACGTCTTTTATATCCACTACCTGCACTGGGCGGTCTTTTCTTCCTGGAACTAACACTTCTCCTCCCTTTGCTACACGCCCAATCCAGTATGGAAGCCGGTCTGTATAATCAAACATCCCTGAAAGAAGCCCTGCTCTTACGTGTAAAACACGCCCCGGCCAATACTTCTCTGCTTCTTTTTCACACAATACTTTCAGCGCACCATAATACTCATAAGGAGAAACTTCACCATTCTCCACAGTCTTTATTTGATCATCCGTAGGTTCAGGTTGTAATATATAATCTTCTTTTATATGATGCGGAATCCAATCTTTATATATGGAAAGACTTGAGATGAATATATAATGCTTTATATTATTCTGTAAGACTTCTCCGATATTTCTAATGTGATGAGGAGAAAATCCACACGTGTCGACTACCGCGTCCCATTTTCGATTTTCTAAAATTGAGACATCATCATTTCTGTCACCGATTAACTGCTCTACTTCAGGAAAAATTTCTTTATTCGTTCCGCGATTAAATAACGTAACTTCATGTCCTCTCTGTAAAGCCTCTTCTACGAAAGCTCTTCCTAAAAATCGTGTACCGCCTAGAATTAGAATTTTCATGGTTCTCCCCCATTCGTAATTGAAAATCCTTTCTTTTGTTAAACGATTTTTTGCTGTGGAAAGTTACGGGGTTGGTCTGATTTTTTCTGCAAGTTCAACATATGTAATTTCCATTTCATATATAATTAAAATATCGGATATTTGATTAAGCACTTATACATGTAAGTAGGTGAAAAATATGAATAGAAACATAGTTTATCATTCAACATTATGTATTTATTTTCTCACATCGCTTGTATATATCATCTTACTGAACATAGAAAATGGTCGTAATTATTTAGGGTTTACGATGGTTATTCCGCTTTTAGCTGCTATTTTATATCGGAAATTATATAAGAAACAAAAAATAGTTCATACATTTGGAATTTCACGTCCAAAAATAAGAACATTAATTTTCTCCATTTTATTCCCAATACTTCTAGGTCTATGTCTGCATTTCTATTTTTATATTTATAATATAAAATTCTTATTTCATCATTGTAATGAATTAGGATTTCTCCTACTCATTGGTCTTACAATTGCTGCTTTGTCTGCATTTTTAGAAGAAATCATATGGCGTGGAAATTTTCATTACCATTTACGAAAAAAATATTCATTAAAACAAACAGCAATCATTACTGCATCGCTTTGGTCTTTATGGCATTTACCAGTATCAATCTTTTATAAAAACTATGAATTATGGTTTGTAGGTATATTAAGCTATCTCTCGTTATTATTTATATTATCTATAATTTTGACGTATACGAGAGAGTATAGCCGTTCTGTGATAACACCCGCAATTTTACATGGTATGTTTAATGTATTTTATTTAACAGATGGAGTAGAAACAAGATGGGATATTAGCCTAATGGAATTAATTAAATTTATCTTGCTGGTAATTGTGTTTGGCATGATGTACCTTATACATCAAAAAGTTAAAAAATAGTTAACAATAAAAAACATTTCATTTTTATGTATCTTAATAATTAGCTCATTAAGTACTTCAACCCCTATTCGATAATCGTATAGGGGTTGAAGTTTTATAATTTTAGTTGCACAACTTGGTTAATACAACACTTTTTTCTATCATAGAGAATAAAACAAGTTTAACTAAACCTTTTATTCTTATTTTTATAGAAATAACCATATTAATCGTTTAAATAAGGAAGTATGGATTCTTTAATTAACTTCCATCTATCCCCTGCATTCGGTATGACTTCAGAAGCAATCGCCACCACCAGTTCCTTCTCTGGTATGCAGCAAATCACATTCCCACCATCGCCCATTGCACAGTATGAAAAGATTCCATCCTCTTCTCGTAACCACCATAAGTAACCATATTGATTTTGGTTCATTGTTGTCGATTCTTTTATCCATGATTTTGCTAATATTTGTTTTCCCTTATAAATACCTTTATTCAAATACAGCTGTCCAAACTTAGCCATATCTTTAACTGTTAACGTTAGTCCCCAGCCGCCCGTCGAAATACCATTTGGATCATGAACCCATCCCTTTACATCTTTTCCAAATAAGTCATCGAATCCAAATGCTTTCATATTGTAGTTTTGAAGTTCTCTCATGCCGAGTGGCTGAAATAAGTATTCATTCGCAAAGTCCCGGGCACTCTTTCCTGTTGCGCTCGTTATGATTGCTGATAGTACATGCGCTCCTGCAGATGAGTATTTAAAAGACCCAATTTCTCCGCCTTGTCCAATTCTATTTAACGTATATTCTATCCAATCCTTTTGTGTGCATAATTCTTCTAGTGGTTCCTGCCAATCTGCATAAGGGTATGGAGCTGTCATCGTAAGTAGATGCCGCACTGTTATTTCAGATGAATTACAATTATAGTCTGGGAAAATTTCTATTACTTTTTGATCCACACTTTTTATATAGCCCTTATCTATACATATCCCAATTAACGCAGAGATTATCGTTTTTGTAACTGACGCTATATGAAATGCATCATTTGGACCGTGACCGTTATAATAGTTTTCAAAAATAACATTACCTTTCTGTATTACTAACATACCATTAACATTTTCATATTCTTCTTTTATAATCAGATCTAACTTTTCAGCAGTTTTCATTATTCCTTCCCCTTTAACCTATGATTAGAAAGGTTCGATAGGTACATATATATCAACTATATGTTTATTTTCCGGGTGCTGCCTTGGGTCATTTTTATACATTTCAAAAGGATATGAATCTCTCGGCTTATATCCGCTATTGGGAAGCCACTCACCGTATAAGAAATCCCACGCTCCTTTATATTCATCTTGGAATATTTCAAAATGACCTACCGCATACTTTCCAGAAGGTATTACCATGATTCCAATGTCGTTCGTTTCTACTGCGGACTCATTCGAAATTGTTATACATAAACTAGTTCGTAAATGATTGTCCTCAGTAAATTCATGATGATCGTGGTAAATGGTTAATACTTTCGTATCCTCAAATACATGACAGTTTTCCTCCGCTGCGTAATGAAATAATTTCTCTATCATTTTTGGAAAAGCTATCGTTAGCTCTTCATATGTACCGATATGTCTTACGTATGCGACGTCTATATCGTCCGCTGTTACAATTTCAACATTTCCTCGAACTTTCTTATATTCATTGTATTGAGAAGGTTCATTTACGTCTTTGCAATTCTTGCTATTATCGTTTCGATATTGAGACGGACTTACTCCGTAATAATTTTTAAATGTTCGGGAGAAAACTGCTGAATCTGTAAATCCGAAGTGGTACGCAATATCTGTAATTGTCATATCCAAACGGTATGTAAGTAAATTTGTTGCTCTTTCTAATTTTAATCGGTTTACATACCGTGATAATGGCTCGTCTACTATCCCCTTAAAAATACGATGAAAATGAAACTTTGAAAATCCTGCTACATCCGCTAGCTTTTCAATTGAAAGTGGATCATCTATGTGTAATTCTATATAATCTTGCACTTTATAAATGCGGCGTAAGTACTCATTTCTACTTTGTTTACTCTCCATATTTTTATCTCCTCACAACAAAAAGGCTAACGTTAAGCTAGCCTAATTTTACACATTTTTCAAAAATAATACTCTACTACCGCCGTTCCCATCATAATTTGTATGTACCGATACACCCTCTACCTCATCATCCCCAGCCTCAATTCGAAAACCAATTTCTTGATGAAACTGTATCGACTTTTTGTTAATTGGTGAAGTAATTGCTTTTACAATCTTACGATTATTTGCACGCGCAACATCAAAGAAGTAAGAATACAATGTCGATGCGATTCCTCTTCTTCTATACTTCGGATTTACACCGATAAAGTGAACGTATGCTTCATCTTTATATGTTTGTGAAAAAAATCCACATAAGAAACCTAACGTTTCTCCATCTTCTTCAATGATAAAACTTGTTTGTTGAAAATGAACGAAAAACAGTTTTGGTAACATGTCAGCCATGTCTCTCCCGCCCCACCAATCATTTAAAACTGAATGAATCTTTACATAATCTTCCCCTTGGATGTTTCTTACTCGCATATGTTTCTCCCTCTCACTCACTTCATTTTTTCATAAATTTTAATGACGGTTTCTACTAATAGAATGAATACCCATATCCCGCAAAATACAAGTACAGACTGGAATATAGTACCTAGCATAACTATACTTATTAAACCTAATTCTGATCCTGAATTTGATATTTCATCAAACCCCATATTATGTATAAATGGACCGGTTGAAAAAGCCATTAAAATTGATCCTATTAAATAAATCACACTCATTATTTTTAATATTTTTATAGAAAGATACGAAGTTTGTTCTTGCTCCACTTGTGATAATTCGATCTCCCCGCTCGCAATTCCTTTTTGCAAACAGTCTTCACATAGAAATTCTTCCTTAATTTTTTTACCACCGTGCATCGTACCTGTTATTTCTTTACATCTTGAACATTTTCGATTTATCATGTTGTTACCACTCCAATCTTTTCAGATTATACTTATTCCACTCTTTATTTACCTTAATATTACTTTTATGTATTTTATAGAGAAAGGTTGGTTTTATGATTTCAAAACTCACATTTGGCTCGAAAAAAAGTACCGCTCATTATGTATTAAGACCTAGTTGTTATGCGATTATTTTCCATTCATCTTCTTTAATGATTGCTGTTATCCAAAAAGGAGACCGTTACTTTTTACCTGGTGGCGGTATGGAAGGTAATGAAACAAAAGATGAATGTTTGCATCGTGAATTACTAGAGGAATTAGGATGGGCAATTGAAATTGATCAATATATCGGTAATGCGGCACGATATTTTTATGCAGAAATGGAAGATACATATTATTTAAATGATGGGTTCTTTTACACTGCGAACATGGTGCAGAAACAAACTGAAAATTGTGAGGAGGATCATGTTTTGCGATGGATGTCTCCCTTACTTGCTGTAGAGCTTCTCATTCACGATCATCAAAAATGGGCGGTTGAACAAGCGCTTTTAATACGAAATAAAAAAGGATCTCCTTCTATATGAAAGAGATTCTTTTTACTGTTAACTTACTTTTTTCAAATTGAGAGCTGGCTTTTTGATTCCGCCTTTTTTTACAACATATAAGCCGATAAAGATTATAAGTCCGCCAACTAGTTGCATCATATTGATTTGCTCTCCGATTGTTACGGCTGCAAAGATCACTGCAAATAATGGCACAAGATACATATAAACCATTACTTTCGTTGAGCCGATTTTACTAATACCGACATACCACATTGCTAGTCCGAAGATGGTCGCAAAGATGATAGAATATGCTAATGATCCCCAGCTTGGCGTATCTACTGGCCACGTTAAAGAATTTACGTTGAATAAACAGTATATTACGAGAGGTACAATTCCAATTAAAGTAGACCATGATGTGACTCTCATTGCGGAGTATTTTGTAATAAGAGGTTGCGCTAATATTGGATACCATCCCCACGCAATTGCTGCGACTAATCCAATTACATTTCCGAGCCAAGCATATTCGTAAGTAGCTCCTCCTGTATGCCCTGTTAATAAAACGAATGCTGCACCAATAAACGCTACTATTGAACCAATTTGTACTTTCATCGAAAAACGTTCTTGTTTGTGTAATACTGCTAATATCCCTGTAAAAATAGGTGACATCGCAATTAATAATGAGGCGTTCGTTGCTGAAGTATATTTCACAGATAGCATAAACATCGTTTGATACATTGCCGTACCAACGATACCGACTGCTACTAATCGTAACCAATCTTTTCTTTCAATACGTAATGAGCGTTCCATTAAAAATGTAATAAGTAATAATATCGGAGATGCTACTAAAAATCGTAAACTATTAAATTGAATGGATGACATATATGCCACACCATACTTTCCAATTGTATAATTTGCTCCCCATACTAATGCTACTGATACTAGGAGCCATTCCATTTGCCATCGTTTCATCCGAATCTCCCCTTCCATATTTAGCATAGTAAAATTGGCTGGATATAACACCGTCCAATTGGCTGTTTTTTTACCCAGCCAATTTGTTATACTGAATGTATATAAGAGATACGGAGGCGTTTGTATGGAATGGAAGCTAGATAACGACAGTAAAGTCCCCATTTATCAGCAAGTTGTTGACTTTATTGAGAAACGTATTACATACGGCGAACTTCCTCCAGGAAGCTTCCTACCTTCCGAACGGAAATTAGCTACGCAGTTAAATGTAAATCGAAGTACAGTTACTACTGCTTATAATGAGTTACGTGCTATGGGAATTGTAGAAAGTACGACTGGTAAAGGGACACGTGTAAGTACACATATGTGGGGTGTTTCTCCAACATTAACGCCGAACTGGAGAAATTTCGTAGAAGGTGGTACTTTCTTACCAAACTTACCTTTACTTCGCCATATTCGTGCAGAAGTACAACAAAATGAAAACATCATTGATTTCGCAAACGGAGAGCTCGGTTGTAACCTCTATCCTCACGATCAACTACAAACGATTTTACGAGAACAACCGTTAACACACTCATTAAGTTACGATCATCCACAAGGCTATCTCCCGCTGAGACAAGCGGTAGTAAAATATATGAAGGAATATTTAAAAGTTGAAGCGACTGAGCAGTCTATTATGATTACTTCTGGCGCACAACAAGCACTTCACCTTATCGTGCAATGTTTATTAAATCCAGGTGATGCAGTCGCTTTCGAAAGTCCTTCACACTGTTATTCCTTACCGCTATTCCAATCAGCAGGTATTCGTATTTTCCCGTTACCTGTCGATGAAAATGGTATTAATCCAGACGATGTGCAAGAATTATATAGAAAGCATCGGATTAAAATGATCTTTTTAAATCCAAACTTCCAAAATCCTACGGGAACAATGCTGCATCCAAACCGGAGAAAAAAACTATTATCACTTTGCGCAGACTTACGAATTGCAATTGTGGAAGATGATCCGTCTAGTTTACTTACGCTAGAAAAGAAACAACCTTGTCCTACTTTAAAATCAATTGATGAAAATGGAACTGTCATTTATGTACATTCCTTATCAAAAATGATTGCACCAGGTTTACGAGTTGGCTGGCTTGTCGCTCCGCAGTCTGTAGTAGAACGGTTATCCGACGCAAGGCACCAAATGGAATTAGGTATGAGCATTTTCCCGCAGTGGCTTATGCAGCAATTTTTTGAAACTGTACCATTTCAGTCTCATATCGTACCGTTACGAAAACAACTAGCAGAAAAAAGAGACGTTATCGTTCACGCCCTAAACGAGCAACTTCACGATAAAATCTCTTTTTCAAACCCAACCGGTGGTATGTACATATGGGGAAAATTAAAAGAACCAATAAATGAAAAGCAACTTATTATGCAAAGTTTAAAACAAGAAATCGCCTTTATGCCCGGTAGTATTTTCGGTGCGAAAGATGGTTATATTCGTTTATCTTATGGAAAAGTGAAAATTGATCAAATTGAGGAAGGTATTTCTCGTTTGCGTGAGGCTATTTTAGTTTGTGAAAAATAACTTTACATAAAGCTCTATCGTTTGACAAAAGAAAAATCTACCATTATTATCAACACGAACCTAGTTATAGGAGTGATAAAAATGAAAGTTTACGTTGATGCAGATGCTTGTCCTGTAAAAGATGTAATTATTTTTGAGGCTACGAATGCAGAAATCCCTGTAACCCTCGTTACTAGCTTTTCTCATTATTCTAATGCAGAGCAGCCTAAAGGTGTGGAAACAATTTATGTTGATTCCGGAGCAGATGCTGCAGATTACCGCATTATGCAGTTAGCAAAAAAAGAAGATTTAATCGTAACACAAGATTACGGTCTTGCTTCGCTTGCTTTAGCAAAAGGCTGTATCGTTCTACATCATAAAGGCTATAAGTATACGAATGATAACATTGAACAATTGTTACAAACACGATATTTAAGTGCAATGGTTCGAAAAAGTGGTAAGCGGACAAAGGGACCGAAACCATTTACAGCAGAAGATAAAGAGAAATTTAGAGTGCTCTTTAAAAGTATGATCGCACTTAAAAAATGAATTGTCTATTTGCTAGGAAAACTTCGCAACACAAAGAAGAGAATATCCAAATGAACATTCTCTTCTTGAGGTTTACCCTTTTAAAATGAAGGTAAATTATCTAAGTTATTTTCCTTTATTCCATCAGGTTCACTACGTATAATATCTCTGCCATACTTATGAAATACATCTACATGAGCTAACTTCCCAGATTTCGCTTCACTAAGAGCAGTCATATAATCTAACTCTCTCCCGCTACTTGTTTTAAACGCAATTAAATCACCATCATCATTTTTACGAACAGCAACAATTTGTTCTGCTCCTGAATTGACTTCATTGTCTACTTCAAATTGAGCTTGCTCTTCTCCTTGATGTAAGTAATCATTATAAACTTTTTCAAAGTCTTTATTGTCCATTTCATTCACCTCCAGCACATTTTTTAGTATGGTTGGGAGGTGTTGGTTTTATGTACCTTTCTATTAACTAAATAAGACTTTACTTCTTAATTTAAGCTGAATTTAAGTGTTAATATTTTCCTGGAAACTTTATAATTTATTATATCGAGACGAAATATAATAGGGAGAGTGATTCAGGTGCATATAGATATTAATCGTTTAACTGATATTTGTTTAGAGTTTCGGCAATCTAGATTTTATGTTACTAGAATCCCTAAAGATTTCTTATCAATTGCCCAAAACAACTAAAAAACCGATTATTTTTGTAGAGAGACTACAGGTATAATCGGTTTTTTAATACCTACGTAAACCCTTCAAAGTCTCCAATATATCATCTGTAAAGGCTGTACTACCTTCTGTCTCTAAAGCTCTGAAATAAAAACTTCTTAGGAAAGTTCTAATATTTTGTACTAAAATAGAATGCTGCGGATGTCGGATATTTTCAACAGTTGCTACACTATGTAACCAGTTGCTCCACTCTTCTTCAGTTAAAAGATTTTGGTTACGTAAAGACATAATTGGCTTTACTAATCTCTCATCTTCAAAGTGCACATACACGTAATCACTTAATCGAACCTTCTGACGAACAGCAGCTAATATTGCATATGAAAATTCACGATTTTGTATTGTACGTGCTAAAGCATCGAGTGCATCAGCAGCGTGTGCAGTAGAATGTGCCCAGCCTTTTCCTTCTACGTAACCCCTTACATCTTCTTCTAAATATACATATTCCAGTACTTGTTCTGCCACACTGTACAGCTGTTCTTCCGATAACAACGGCTCTCTTTCATGAACAGATAAAATAAGTGGCGGGATTAATACAGAGAACGCACGTTTAAATACAGAATCTGTTCCCTTTTCACCAATTTTATAAAATAAATAATCAGGACTAATTGCTTGTAGCATTAATCCTCGTAATTCTTTTTGTCTAAACACATCATTTGTAATCCATGTGTGAAGCGTACTATAAATTAAATCATCACGTAATTCAGCATCAGGTGAACCGATATAATCTAGCATCCACTGCGCATATGGATATGCATCTACATCTTCTGGTACAGCATAATTATTATTTTTAATTTGTAGTAGTTCTTCTTTTAGTTCTAGTACTTCTGTCATTTTTTTATCCCCTTTAAATTTCTCTTCCTAAATTATTCCCTATTAGTATCATAAAATTAAACCCATTCTTAACGCAATATAAAATAGAATCATTAATTATCTTCACTATGTAACAGTTCTTCCAATGTTGCTTTAACTTCTTCTTCTAATTCATTAATCGTTCCGCTATAAAGTGTTCCTATGCTACTACTTTTTCGATATCCTTGGTAATAGTACCAAAGCAAAATAGTACAGACTTCCCATGATTTTGAAGCATCATATTCAAAATTAATTTCTGATCTATATTCATACTCTAAACAATTATTAGATGTTAGTTCTTCTAATTCATCACCGTCTATATCTCTTTTAATTGACAGCTTCAAATTTAATTTACTATTTTGCGCAAAACGTTCTTCATATATTTTTTGATACTTACTGCAAATGTCTTCACTTATACTCTCTAGTTCCATTATTTTTTGTTTTAACTGTTCATTTATCTGTTCATTTTTGATTTCTAAATATTGTCCATCCTTCTCTTCATTCACTTTATTATTTTTTTGAAACCATCTAAACACATGTTCATTCCCCCTATATAAACTGTATTAATGTCTTTTAAATAGAACTACTGGATCATCAAATTTACTATTTTCAAATAAAACATCTGCAAGTTCTTTCGGATTATGCTCATCTATATACATTTTACAAGCTGCATGATACCTGTTCAAAAACATCTTCTCTGCTTCTTCATACCTTCCAAAAGCTTCAGTTTCCCGCTTAGCACCACGTTTTCTCGCAATCTCAAAATTTGTATCTACAAAGATTTTGTAATCAAATAAATACGCAACGTCTTTTTTCAATAGAAACGTTCCATCTACTATTAGCACCATATTGGGTTGAGCCATTAACGGCTCATTATGTACAGGAATATCCGTTTTTAAATTATGAGAAATTGTTTCATATTGTAAATTCCCGTTAGGTCCTAAAGGGCTTAATAACCTTTTTTTGAAAGCTGTATAATCGTGTGCATCTTCATAATACCCTCTTGCAGATTCTTTTCCTTTTGCATAGCGAATCACTCTTGGATTATGAAAATCATCAATGCTGGCGCGTGTTACTGGTAATCCTCGTTTTTTTATTTCTTCCGCTAATTCATTTGCAAATGTTGTTTTTCCTGAAGCTGTAATACCACTTACTCCAACTCTTATTGGATGCGTTAAGTTTAGCTTTAATATGTGATCTACAATTTCTTTGATTCGTTGTTTTCGGTTCATGATATTCCTCCTCACAATTAGTTTACATAACATAATTACGAGTAATAATCCGTGTAACCTTTTGTAAATAACTCTATCCTTTATCGAATCGTTGATATGTTTGACTTACTTTCCCTTAAACCCTCGATATAAAGCAGTCCGTAATTCTTGTTTGTATTCTTCAATTTCTGGCATATCGAGTTCTTCTGCTAGCCTGATAGCTAATTCAATATCATACGGTACACGTACGAGTTGAATAGAAAAGCTCGCTGCTTCTTTTTCATTGTACGTTCCTTCAAATATTAAATAAGAAGCTTGTGTAATTTCAAGAGGATTGCCTACGCTACCAGCATTACATAACGTTTTCCCTCTGAAATTTTGAACGAACGCTTGGTGAACGTCACCATAGCAAACGACATCTGGTTTTCTTTCCCCTTCTATATTTTCCGTCAAATCACTATTTTCGAACATACTAACACGCTCTTCTCTTGAAGCGTGCGGTTGAATTCTTTCATATAAACTTCTTGGTGAAGCGTGGAACATACGAATCAGTTTGCCACTCATATAAAATTCGATTGAAAATGGTAAGCTTCTTAAATAGTCATTTTGTTCTTCCGATAGTTGTTTTTGATGCCATTTTAACGCCTCAAATCCAGTCGGTTTTGTAATAAAATCATCCCAGTTCCCCATTACAACTACTTCACATTCTTTACGAATGATTTCAATTACTTCGCTAGAATGAGGGCCTTTTCCGACTAAATCTCCAAGACAAATAATGCGTTCAATTCCTCTTACTTTAATGTCTTTCAGTACAGAATCTAATGCCGGAATATTACCATGAATATCTGAAATTACTGCTATTTTATCCATATGAATCCCTCCATTACTTATAGTTTATTATATCCTCATGATGTGATTGATACCATTTTGGAATATAGGATGAAAAATGATTATGATCTTCTAAAATTCCGTTCAATCTTTCCTCCATATCATCTACTAAATGGGGCGTGCTTCGGTTTGTCCATACGATATCCGCTGGGAATGTCATTGCTGCATATAAGGAGTACAGTTGCCAAAAATGAAGTGACGGTTCTCCCCCGCAATAACCATGAACTTGTCCAACTGCAAATGGTTTGCTTATTTTTGTAGTAAAAATCGCCACGTTATAAAAATCGTGTATAGGATCGCCAAAATCATATCCACCAAAATCGATAACGATAAATTCCTTATTATGAATCATAGTATTTGCTGGATGGAAGTCATCGTGTAAAAAGATGATTGGACGATTTTTCAATAATTGTCTATGCTCCTCTACAAATCTTAAAACTGGCTTCAAATCAAGGAAGTCTATTTTATAGTTTGCTAACGCTTCTACGTATCTTTCATACTTATTCCATCGAATCATTTCCCATTTATTACTTGCACTTTCTTTTTCAATTGAATGAATCCTCTTTAATACTTCCCCTGCTTTTCTTCCCGCATAATACTGTTCTTTCACCGATAGCTTCGTTAAACCTTCTTCACCATTTACACCTTGGATCCATTCAAATACTTGAACACATTTATTTAATTCCTCAAGTTTTATAAAATGAATTAATTTCGGCGTTGGAATATGTAATGACTCTAATTGTTTCATATACGTATATTCTTCTTGTTTACGTTCAAAATGGACAACATCACATACTTTCACAAAATATGTTTCTCTGCTTTCTAATTCTATTTTATATTTCTCTTCATGTGAAAAACCTTTTGAAATAGCTGTACATTTTACAATACGAGGCCATTCTAGCTTTCTCTCTATCTCTCTAAGTATTTCCTTCACAGCGTTCACCTCTATCAATATATGTACAAACTCCCTAACACTTCATGCTCTCGTTTATTTTCCCCTTTAAACTCGACTGCAAATGGATATTCACCATAATTCTTTAGATATTCTTGCACTAGACCTTCTCCAATCGGTTCACAAAACTGTACTTGAATGTCACCAAACGATACACTTTGACACTCCGTATTCCATTCTTCATTTTTCACGACTGGGCTTGCAGTTAGCTCCATGACTGCTTTCCATTTCCGCACTGTTTCTCGAACATTTTTCACTGCGTAATGAATCGTTTCAATTTGTTGTACTTTGTTTTTATGTTCAGTGATCGTCCCAATGTTACGTAAATCGTTTCTTCTTTCTTCGTCTGTTTCATTCCACTGTATAAAGAAAGGTAATTTGGGTCCGTACTCTTCTTGCTTTACAAATAACATTTTCCATTCTAAAAGGCGACCATCTTTTCTCATTCGCTTTCCTTCAAATGGTCCTATCGTATGTAAACCGTGCTTACTAAACTTAACTGCTAGCTCTTCAATAGTATCTGTTCGAATTGCGATTTGCAGCATCCCTTCTCCGGCTTGTAATTTCACTACTGTTTCTTGTACTAATGGATTGTCTGCTTTCTTCGCTTTTTCTTCATGCTGAACTGCCAAAAATTCTATATATGATAAATCAAAATAACATAAACTATTCCAAGTACCCCAAGTAATATGTTCTCCGCCTATTGCCGTATGAAATCCAAGCTCCTGCATTTGTTTTGCTGCTTTCTCCGGTGTACCATGTACTGCGTGTACGAGATGATCAAATCGTAACATGTCTTTCTCCCCTTTCTCTCCATCCTTTTATTGTATATTTTATTTTTCTTTCATTCAATTCAAAAAACTCTAAAGCCTAGTTGATTTATACGATTAATATGTATTATAATAAAACAAATTTAATTATTGCTGATTGGAAAAACCAAAGGCACTTTTCTCATACGGGAAAGGTGTCTTTTTCATTTATTATTACAGGGGGATTATTTATGCAGAAATTAATTGTCTTTGCTATTATTGGGTTTTTCGCTCAATTGATTGATGGAGCACTTGGAATGGCGTACGGGGTAACATCTACCTCACTATTATTAATGTTTGGTATCGCACCGGCTGTAGCTTCCGCATCTGTTCATTTAGCTGAAGTCGTTACAACTGCTGCTTCTGGTGCATCACACCTCAAATTTGGCAACGTTGATAAATATACAGTTTCTAGACTTACATTGCCAGGAGCAATTGGCGCATTTATTGGGGCATGTTTTTTAAGCAATTTACCTGGTGATGTAATTAAACCGTACATTTCCATATTTTTATTTACTTTAGGGGTTTATATTTTATTACGATTCATCATTCAAAAACAAATTGTTACTTCAAATAAACGTATGTCTGCTAAACAGCTTGTTCCGCTTGGCTTATTCGCTGGATTCGTTGATTCAACTGGTGGTGGTGGCTGGGGGCCGATTACGACACCTGTACTTTTAGCAAGAGGAAATGAAGCTAGAAAGGTTATCGGATCTGTAGATACGAGTGAGTTTCCTGTTTCACTCGCTGCAACAATTGGCTTTTTCATCTCACTTGGCTGGGAACAAGTAAGTTGGGTTTGGGTATTTTCTCTTATGCTTGGTGGTATCGTAGCGGCACCGATCGCTGCATGGCTAGTGCGCATCGTTCCTTCTCATTTACTTGGCGTATTAGTTGGTGGCCTTATAATCTTTACAAACATTCGTACACTACTTACTACATTTAAAGTGGATCCAACTATTATTTCACTTTCTTACGTGGCCGTTGGTCTTGTCGTTATTATTTCTATTTTCATTGCTATTCGCAATCATTCCAATCGTTCTAACACACCGACAACTGGATATCCGAATGATCAAAAACAAATGCTACCATAACGATAAAAAATACCGCCCGATATACTTCGAGCGGTATTTTTTATTTTTCTATTTTCCAATTAATCATCGTTTCTGTAGTGCCAGTTCTCTTCATATGTAATTTCTCTAATACACGAATCGAGCTTTCATTTTCAAGAAGTGTCTCCGCAATAATTGTTTCTACCTCTCCTGTTTGAAAAGCCCAATTTATTAATTCTCTTACAGCTTCTGTCGCATATCCTTTATTCCAATATTTCTCAATAAAACCGTAACCAATTTCTACTGTATGATCCTCATTTGGTTTCCCTTTAAATCCTATATCCCCTAGAACGATGTCATCTTCTTTGCGAATGACATACCACGCCCCCCAAGGTAATAAAGCCTTATTTTGTTTTACATTTTCTACATGCCCTACAATATGTGGACCACTATTATATCCTTGCTCGTTAGCGACGTGAATACTCTCTTCTGTACACGGTACTATATAAAGCCTTTCTGTTTCTAATTTCATATTGATTTCTCCTTTTTTGATTCAACGTTTCTCTAATTATATCAAAAAATATGACCTTATTATAAATGTCGAATTATATTTTCTGAATTTCCTTTTATTTTTGAAGGGTTTTTCAATATTTTTTGCGAAACATTTGTATAACAATTTCTTTCTTTATTTTTTGTTACATAACAGTAGGTTCGGGTGGAGTTTTGCAAGCGTTTCCTATACAATAACCGATATTTTTTGACTTTTCCTAACAAAATATCTTGCAATATATCCAGAAACTCATTACAATTGCCATATATTAAAAATCTTAGCAATATATAAATCCTCATCAATCCGATGAGGTAGAGGTTGCGACTTTTAAGAGTAAGACGGACGAGACACAGGGAATGTCACCGACTCCGTTTGAAAGGAAAAGTTGCCGAAGTTTATATTTCTTCTCTGGAAATATGAGCTGGGGCTGTCTCCGAAAGGAACAGAACTGTCACGTTTACAAAATTACCGTGTAAACGTGGGGTGCTATCTTAACGGAAGGGTATGATGGGGTGGTTATTTGTGAAACGTTCCGCCAAATTCCTTTGGCGGTTTTTTGTATTTTTCTCCCCCGCTCCTTCCTATCTTACAAGAAAAGGAGTGTTGAACATGAATAGCGCAACGAATCAAGCTACCTCTAAAACGCAAACTACAAAAGAAACAGGTGAATTAAGACGCGGTCTAAAATCTAGGCACCTTACAATGATTTCTCTCGGCGGTACAATTGGTACCGGATTATTTCTTGCCAGCGGTGGTGTCATCCATTCAGCTGGACCTGGTGGCGCATTAATTGCATACGCCGCAATTGGGATTATGGTTTACTTTTTAATGACAAGCTTAGCTGAACTCGCAGCTTACATGCCTGTTACCGGTTCTTTTAGCACGTACGCAACAAAATTTGTTGATCCATCACTTGGCTTTGCACTCGGATGGAACTATTGGTATAACTGGGCCATTACAATTGCTGCTGAACTAGCGGCTGTAACATTAATTATGAAATTTTGGTTCCCTGATACCCCTTCTCTTATTTGGAGCGGATTATGTTTAGCTATTATTTTCCTTTTAAACTACTTATCTGTTAAAGGGTTTGGTGAATCTGAATATTGGTTCGCACTTATTAAAGTCGTTACTATTATTATCTTTTTAATTGTCGGCTTCATGATGATTTTTGGAATTATGGGCGGTGAAACTGTTGGCTTCAAAAACTTCACTGTTGCAGATGCTCCATTTAACGGCGGCATCATGGCAATTATCGGTGTGTTTATGGCAGCTGGTTTCTCCTTCCAAGGTACTGAATTGTTAGGAGTTGCTGCTGGTGAAACATCTGATCCAGAGCGTAATATTCCGAAAGCAATTCGTTCTATCTTTTGGCGTATTCTTTTATTCTATATCCTTGCGATTCTCGTTATCGGTTTATTAATTCCTTATACGACTGAAAGCCTTGCTGCAAGCGATGTAACAGTAAGTCCATTTACACTTATTTTTGAAAAAGCGGGCGTTGCCTTTGCTGCTTCTGTTATGAACGCTGTTATTTTAACGGCAGTACTATCTGCTGGTAACTCTGGTATGTACGCATCAACTCGTATGCTTTGGGATTTAGCTCGCCAAGGAAAAGCACCAAAATTCTTAGGCAAATTAGATAGCCGCGGTGTACCTGTTAACGCATTAATCGTAACGTCAATTGTCGGTAGTATCGCTTTCATTGCTTCTTTATTCGGTGACGGTGTTGTATACATTTGGTTATTAAACGCATCTGGAATGTCTGGCTTTATCGCATGGGTCGGAATTGCAATTAGTCATTACCGTTTCCGTAAAGCATATATCGCACAAGGTAAAGATTTAAAAGACTTACCATATAGAGCAAAATGGTTCCCGTTCGGTCCAATCTTCGCATTTGCACTTTGTATCATCGTAATTTTAGGCCAAAACTACGGGGCATTTATGGGTGAATCAATCGACTGGAACGGCGTACTCGTTTCTTACATCGGTTTACCACTCTTCTTAGTACTATGGTTAGGATATAAATTTACGAAGAAAACGAAAGTGATTCCACTTGATAAATGTGAACTAAAATAAAGTGAAACGAGCAAACAAATGTGTTTGCTCGTTTTTTATTCCAATGCTTCTCCCTTCCCATGCCATCAAGTTAAGGAAACGAATTTCCTCAAAAATGAAAAAAACGTTATTCTTTCATTAAAATCACTGAATTACTTTTGATCTAGTACTAGGTCTAGCCAGGATTTCGCCTCATTGTACAAAATTGGATTGTTTTGCGGCGTGTAGTAGGCAAGGATTGCAACTGCCTGTGATACAACCCATCCGCGGGCCCTTGCCAATGTAGCATCGTCTGTACGAATAGCATCAAGGAACCCATCGCGCGCCTCTGGCGAGTGCAACTTCCACGCGACCATTACATCACACGCAGGGTCACCTATACCCATCATCCCCCAATCAATTACACCGCTAATACGCTTATCACGTACGAGCCAGTTACGTGCATCTAGATCGCCGTGATGCCAAACAGGTGGACCGTTCCACGGAGTCGCAGAAAGAGCCGACTCCCATACAGCAGACACCGCGGGATCGCCATTAAATCGTGCTAGCCAATATCGGAAGTCCTTGTCCCGTTGTGCCAAAGGAATTCCGCGTCCTAACGGCCCACCCGTTGGATCAACTTGTTGCAGTGCTAGGACAAACCCTGCGAGATCGCGTGCTGCCTGAATCTCGTCAATCGCCTCTATCGGCACCGTTTCACCCCTCAGCCACGAATGTATCTCCCAAAACCATGGGTAGTCGTTATTTGGGCGCCCCTGAGCGATAGGTACAGGGATTTCAAGCGGAACTAATGGCGCTAGTTTTGGTAGCCATAGGAACTCGTGTCCTCCTGGTGTGGTCGGTCCTTCCCTTCTCGCTAGCCGAATGGAATATTCGTCGCCAAGTCGGAAAACGGCATTTACCGTTCCAACTGGCTCTACCTTTCGAAGGGGCAACTCTGCCCAGCGGGGGAACTGATCGACAAGCAAACGACGTACAAGTCGCTCTTCAATTTCCAATTCGTCAGCATGCAGCTTCTCGGACATCGTATGATCTCTCCTTGGTAGCTCTGACATAAACTTTTATTAGGGGAAAATTATAATCATTATCCGTATACCAAAAGTCAAAAAGCCACACTTTTTCATTATAAAATGCAGTCACACCTTAAAAAATTAACTTCTCTTAATTTATTCAATTGTAACCCCACCCTATAAGGGGCATGTTACATTACTATCAACCTAAGATGAATTTATACCTATAATTTATAGGAAGCGTTATTCTTTTTGTAAAAAAATACAGTAAGGATGGCGTTTTGTATGATTCTATCGATTCAAGATGAATTTCATTTGTTCGCTGAAGAACTACAGCGATATCTATCTCCACATCTACTTCAACAACTTGCATAAAATTCACCTTATACAGGTTTATTTGGTATGCAGATTTTTAGATAACTGATACCAATTCTTTAGAAAACAAAAAAATCTAGTTAATCGGAATTTTACTTAATCTTAGCTTGATGGGCATGTTCTCCCTTCCCTATTTCTCCTGTTTTTGCAATAATAAAGGAAATATACATAAAGGTTGGGATACGATGAACATTCGCATTACTGATGAAGCAAAAGCAGCTATACATAGATTAGAACGTGAAGATAAAAAGATCATTCGCATTAGAGGGACAATGACAAACTCTTGTAGTATTTTCGTTGATGTTGATTTAATTTGGGATATATATAATGCAGATGACGTTGTATATGAAGATGCTAATTTTACCGTACAAATGGATTCATTTACGAAAGAATACACTGGTGATACGGTGAAACTTGATTATAAGACGACTGGTTTTAGTATTACGACTCCGAGCGAGACTTTGGTTTATGGGTTGTCGATTAAAGAATAAAAATTGTTTTTATCAGTAGCCAATCATATTAACGAGATTACGAAAGAAGATAACGAACTCGTTTTTCAATTGTTGCAGCAGTTACATGATAAACAACATCCTATTAACCCTTGGATTATAAAACATGGGTTAAGAATGGTGATTAAAAGTGATACTTTGCCAAAAGATTTTTCTTTTTAAGTATTTTAAAGAAAACCGCTTATGCTTCAAGAATGAAGTATAAGCGGTTTTCCTCTTTCAACCATTACCCTTGCCTTAAAATATTTCGAAACATTTCCGGCTTATTTCGTTCAAAGCTTTCTATAAGTTCTTTTCCAAATATCGTTATACTCTCTTCCCAAGGGTGGCCTAAATAGCCCCACTTAAATTCTTTCTGAATAAAGAAATAGTAATCTCCATTTGGAAATACAGGTATCATCCACTCATCAAATTCATTTCTTTCAAACTCTACATGTGGATTCACCCAATAACACTCATGTTGCCAATCCAGTGCCATGATATATTCATTCGATGCTGTAATTTCTTGAAAGGCTTGTAACGCTTTACTTTCCAGATCGTTTATCGACTCTCCAAAGTAATGAGAAATATCATATGTAACAAAAGGACTTGATACCATAAATGATGGAAATATAGAATCACTTGGTGAAAAGTCAAGCTCACTATATATCTTATCCCAAATTTGATCATTCTCTTTGTCCGTAAACTCTATCCAGTTTTCCATTAAACAACTACCTTTCCTACTAACTTCAAAGGAATTCCACTCGATTATCTAGAATATATAAATAACCATTCTCACAAGGAGCAAATGTATATGAATCTATTCAAACACGAAACGTAAAAATGTTCCACTTTAATAAGAGGTCCTCCTTTTTTCTTTTCTCATCATATCATTTACTTACAAAATAGGAGGATACAATTATGAAACGTGATCCATTATTTTTAACTTTATTAGAAAGTGCTAATACAAATTTTAGCGGTTGGGATTTTTCTTTCATTTCAGAAACGGGTCGGATGAAGAGCGCACCTTTATCGTGGTCGTATGGCAGCGCTGCTTTCCAGCTTATGCAGCATGCAATATCAATGCTCGATATGGGTGCTGGCGGCGGAGAGTTTTTATCTATGTTGCAACCGTTCCCTTCAACTATTTATGCTACTGAGGGCTTTGCTCCAAACGTGCCAATCGCTCGAAAGAAATTAGAACCTTTAGGGGTTACAGTTGTAAAGGTAACGGATGATACCGCTTTGCCATTTCAAGATGGTCAATTTAATTTAATCATAAATCAACATGAATCATATGCTGCCTCTGAGGTAAACAGAATCCTTTCTCCAAATGGGATTTTCCTTACCCAACAAGTTGGTGGTCTCGATTGTGCGGAACTTAATGAGCAGTTTAACGCGCCGCTAAATAACGAATTTGCAAATTGGTCGCTCGAAGTGGCATGTAGTGAGTTAAAGGAAAATGGATTTACTATTTTAGAAGCAAAAGAAGAATTCCCTTTTCAACGCTTTTACGACATTGGTGCGATCGTCTATTATTTAAAAGCGATTCCGTGGCAAATTCCTGATTTTACTGTCGAAGGTTACTATGAGGAATTATATCTTATACATGAAATCATCTTACAAAAAGGTTATTTTGATGTGAAGCAACATCGTTTTCTGATTAAAGCGATTCGCAGTTAATCACGGAGCATATGAAAATGAAAAAGAGATGGATCTACCATCTCTTTTTTTCAATCAATATTTTCTACATTTAAATACTTCGTTTCACAGTAATAGCCTTTACCACCAACATAAACTTTTTCTATTTTATTCTCGCTATCGGTTGCTAATTTAACTAATATTTCAGAAGGCGAGTGTAAAGAATAACCTTGTTCAAATACATAGACTTCTTTTTGCAAATAGTGCTGTTCATAAAGGTAGCAAGCTAATGCACCATTTGAAGTTCCAGTCGCTGCTTCTTCATTGATGTCATATAGCGGAGCAAAGTTTCTGCATATTATTCGATTGTCATTAAAAGTATATAGATGCATCCCGACAACATTATAATACTTGCTGATTTCTTTAATTTTTTCAAAATTAGGTTGCATTGTATGTAATTGTGTTTCACTTTTTATAGGAATTAAAATATCTTTTAAACCCGTAGAGACAATTTGAATTGGGTATGTATTGTCTATATTATTAATGTCAAAGCAGTCGATAAATTCATTTGGAGATATAACATCATAGAATATCGGTTCGTTTTGTTCCATGAATATGATGTCATCTTTTATGGTGATAGTCAGAACACCGCTGTTCGTTTCAATCGTATAGCGATTCTTGAAAAGTTTATTTACATGCATCAGTATCGCGAAAGAACCAATTGTCGCATGACCACATAAATCAACTTCTTCTTTTGGTGTAAAATACTCAATTTTATAATCAGCAATTTCAGATTCTGATATAAATGCGGTTTCCGCATAGCCCAGTTGTTTGGCTATTGCCATTTTTTGAGTAGTGGTCAATGGATTCTCCATAAATACCACTCCTGCTTTATTTCCACCTTTATGATCCTTGCTAAATGCACTTGCAACATAAACGGATATTTTCATAAGACACCTTCCTTCCTCACTTATAGTAAATTGTAGCATAGAACGTACTACATATATATATTGTTGGATAAATTCGCCGTGAAGCTAGAGACAAACTATTTTTTAGTATCTGAACTCTCCAAAAATAGTTTACCTACAGCCTGAGAGTTGGATTTACCATCTCTTTTTTCCCGTTTATTTAACAAAATTTGTGGCAACTTCTAGATCATTAAGTACGTTCGCTTCTCACAATCGTATCAGCTAATGTAATAAGTTACTTGCGCGTTATCTTTCCAGCTAACTTTTCTTTTATAATTTTTTCCATTTCTTTTGTAATGTTCATACCCTCTATTTCTAGACTCGCTTTAGCTGCCTCGAGAGCTTTATTTAGTTCTTCCTCGCTTTGAATGCCATAATTTAAGTTATCTCCTTCACATCATTTTATTTACTCTTTCAATACGAGAAAAGTAATATCATCCCATTTTTCATCTAATTTTAACGTAGTCTTTTCATTTCAAGATGGTCAATTTGATCTAATCTTAAATCTACATGAATCGTATGCTGCTTCTGAGGTAAACAGAATTCTTTCTCCTACTGGGATTTTTCTCTCACAACAAGTTGGCAGTCTTGATTGCGCTGAACTTAATGAGCAGTTTGGCTCACCGCTAAATATCGAATTTGCAAGTTGGTCACTCGAAACTGCATGTAGTGAGTTAGAGGAAAATAGATTTACTATTTTAGAAGCAAAAGAAGAGTTTCCTTTCCAACGTTTTTATGATATTGGCGCTATTGTCTATTATTTAAAAGCGATTCCGTGACAAATTCCTGATTTTACTGTCGAAAGGTATTATGAGGAGTTATATCGTATGCATGAGATTATCTTGCAAAAAGGATATTTTGATGTGAAGCAACATTGCTTTATCATTAAGGCGATTCGAGGCTAGTAATATAGAATACTAAATAAAAAAAAGAGTGCTTTTCTTCAAAGCACTCTTCCAAAGGAATTTACCACTCTTTACGCTCATCACAATCACAGTCACGATCATGGTTACGTCTACGACGACATTTATCACAATCGCAATCACGGTTACGTTTACAACGACATTCATCACAGTCTCTATGTCCGCATCTGCAAAACATTAAATCATCCCAAAATCTATTACAATTTCGAAAGCGTCTGAAATTATTATTACATCCCATAACTATAATCCCCTCCTCTTTTTAATAAGACTCATCTTATTCTATGTTTAAAAGTCAATAACAGCTTGTTTACTAGTCTATTTTTTCTACCCATCTTCCCTTAACAACAAATCAGACGCTAACCATGTAAAGGTTGCGCCTACAATCATCATTAATATTATTTTAATCAAAATAAAAACGGCACTTTAATTTCGCCCATTTCTTTTATACATTTGATAATAGCTTGAGTCATAACTTTCCCTTCACAATTAAATTCAACTGTATCACCCTTATCCAAAAAATTAGCTGATACTACATTCTTATTTCCTACTACTTTCACTTTCCTCCAAAATAAAAAGTATCCTCCCTGGATACTTTTTATTTACTAATTATATTGTAATTGAAATACGACATATGAATTTTCATTCTTCTTTTAACTACCTAATATTGTTAAATTTTTCTTCATTACATACTTTATTAAATAGTTAGAAGAACAAAAGCCCTTCTCCGTATACACAACGTGAATTGCAATTAAATGTGAAATCAAAAACAACTATTCATTCTACAACCATCGCCACCGGTTATGACAATCCATTTTCAGTTATAAGGAATTTTATGAGCAATGTTTTCCACCGCTACTCACAATACAAATATATCACATTGCTTCCAAGACAACTGGCACATTTACCGCGAAAAAGCGGTCACGACTCTGCCAATTATTATAAAATAGCAAGTTCTTTTATTTAAATTAACTTATTAAAACTAGCCCAAAAACGCAATCGCATTTTTCGTTTTTCTCGCAAATGCAATAGGATCTTCTACCGATTCCCAGTGAACATATATTAAATGTGGATTATCATCTAGCCAATGATTGTGAAATGCCGATACTTTAAAGCCAAATCTCAGAAGTTGTGAGATTAGTTGATCAGTTTGATCTTGAGTCGTTGCCGTTTCACCTAAACAAAGTGCAACTTCGGATGGATCGAGGGATTCGAACGAAAAAAGTTGATGTCCCACAAGAGGTGAATTTGCAGGTCTTCCAAAGATAGTCGCTCCAAAATTCACATTCCGCATAACAAAACATACAGGCCCTGTTTCAATTTCACCGTCACCACCTAGCGTAGCAGTAAATTCATCACATAATGCTTGAAATTCTGGAGATACTACAGGTGGTGGCAAATCTGGTGGTAATACTGGACCTAAGAAATCAATAGATTCTCTTGATTTTCTCGCAAATGCAATAGGATCATCTATCGATTCCCAGTGAATATAAAATAAACGGGGATTTTCATTTATCCAGTGATTGTGCAAACCCGATACGATAATACCGCGATCACGAAGATTAGAAAGGACTTGTTCAACCTGATTTTCAAAAGCTGCAGTTTCCCCTAAACAAAGTGCATTTCCTGATTCATCAAGAGATTCAAACGAAAAAAATTGATAATTCACCAAAGGCGAATTTGATTTTCTTCCTAATACTGTTTCATCAAATATTCTAGTTCGAGTTACAGTACATACAGGTCCTGGATCAATCGAGTGATCAGTACCACCTAGAATATCAAAAAATCGTTGACATAGATTTTCAAATACTGGATCTACTTGTTGGTTTTCTATTTCCATAGTATATTCCTCCTAAAATTTTATAGGATTATCTTCCTAAAATTGCAGAAGACAATATATTCTATGCTAGCAATCTAATAACCGCTTAGACAATTGTGAAAGATTAATAGAGAACCATAGCAAGTTATTCAATGTACAAACTATATTTTAAATTATGTTACACAATAAAGTTATATACATATAATAAGGGACACTTTAAACATGTCTTTTTCTCAGTTAAATAATGAGAGCAATCAACATAAAAATGCTGATTGCTCTATTAAAATAATCTCTATTAGATTATAAGAGTGATTATTTTTATACTTTTTCTATGGAGAAACAAGTTGTTTTTCATACCGCTTGTTCGTATCATCTTCCTCCAAACATGCAGTTGTGTAATTAATAATATTCCGGTGATCATATGTGAATATATGTTCTAACTTATTTTCTTCATTTAATATTATTGGTAAATAGCTTTGTAAATTACTAACTACACCTCTATTTTCACAATTTAATATCCAATCAATTTTTTTCCATTGTAATAATCCTTCCGCCGTACTTAATGGCGTGTCCATATGCACTCCATCTGGTAAATCAGCAATGAATACATACATTCCCTCACACTCCCAAGACTCGTCTTTATCTTTAAAAATAACATTTCCCTTATACGTTACACTTGGAAGCTCTATTCCTGTTTCCTCAAGCGTTTCTCGAATGATTCCTTCGTACGGCGTTTCATTCTCTTCTATTTTTCCTCCGACACCATTCCACATTCCCATATTCGGCTTTTTATTTCTATTCAATAAGAGTATTTCATTTCCTTTTTTAATGAAGCAAATTGTGTACTTATACATACGTTCCGTTTCCCTTTATCTACATAATTAAATTGCATTTTGATTAGAACTTGTTGAATTATTTTTTTATTATACAAACAATTGGTTTTTAATAAGGTATTTTGCTCATTTTTATTAAAAAACATTCTCCTTATAATTATATTTCACATATCATATTGTACAACTTTCGTTTCAGAAAGGAGTGTTCAAAATCGATAACATAAGTAGCGAGTTTTTAAAACAATATTACGATAGTCGAGTCTGGTTATATGATACACATTGGCTTGGGGTCCCCATTCTCAAACTTCCCACTGATCTTTTTTTGTATCAAGAAATTGTTTACGAATTAAAACCCGATTTAATTATTGAATGTGGTACTTGTTATGGTGGTAGTGCATTGTATTTAGCTTCTATATTAGATCTAATTGGAAAAGGTCACGTTCTTACTATCGATGTATTCCCTCAACCAAATCGTCCATCTCATGACCGAATTACGTATTTAACAGCTTCCTCTGTTTCTGTACAGGCCGTCCAAACAATATTAAATATACGCAAACCAGATGATGTGATTTTAGTTATTTTAGATTCAGATCATAGTAAAGAGCATGTCGCAAAAGAGCTTTTACTTTATAAATCTATCGTTACTGCTGGCAGTTATATTATTGTAGAGGATACATCTATTAATGGAAACCCTGTTTCTCCTGATTGGGGCCCTGGTCCAATGGAAGCGGTTGAAGAATTTTTAACTAAAAATAACAATTTCATAATCGATGAATCTAAGCATAAATTTTTCATTTCATTTAATCCAAAAGGTTTTTTAAAGAAGATAAAGTGAAACTTTAATAAGTGGGAGGGTTCATCCCCACTTATTATTAGTTGAACCAATCGGGCTTTTACGGGCAGTTGATCTCCCACCTAACTCCTTTGTACAGCTGAACTTTGAGGTGGGGGGCTTACTGCCCGTTAATGCGGGGTAAAGTGAAACTTTAATAAGTGGGGTTTTGTATAACCCCACTTATTCTATGATCTTCATTTTTGAAAACGGATAATATACAAATTCCACTTTGCCTATTATGTTATCTTCTTCAATATATCCTAAGCCATTTCGACTATCTCTACTAAGTTCACGATTATCTCCCATTACAAATAACTTATTTGGCGGGATTTTTGTCTTTTGAAAATTATAAAACACTTGCGTATTATTGAATAAATCTTTATTTGTATACGGTTCTTCTTGCTTTTTGTCATTCACATATACTGACCCATTCGTTATGTTAATTACGTCACCAGGAAGTCCTATTACTCGTTTTACATAATATTTCGACTCATCCTCTTCCTTTATAATGACAATTTCTCCGTGCTCTAAATTAGAAAAATGCACTGCTGCTTTATTTACAAATACGTAGTCTTCTTCATACAAAGTCGGTTGCATCGATTTCCCTTCCACTTTACATAAAGTAAAAGAATGATAGGCTATTACCAAAACAAACACGAAGAGTATGTATTTCCCCCAGCCTCTTTTAATCTCCTCTTTCATATCCATTCCCACCTTATTTAAACACTTTTTCACTCAAAAAATATATCACTGCACAATACGTTTCTGTGCAGTGATATATTTTTACTGGGCTTTGTTCGGCTGTTCTACTGGGACTGGATTTCCACCCGCTCTTTTCGCTTTCAATTCAAAATACGCATCCAAAATCTCTTTACCAATCGCAGAATTAATTCCTGATTTGTCATCATTTACCCAAGGTACAACAACTGAAAAAGCTACTTCCGGATCAGCATCATATGGTGCATAACCGGCAAGAGTTAAATTATAACATTTTTTTCGGTTATTGTTTTCATCTCTTCCAATATCACTTTCTCCGCCATATACGGTTTCAGCTGTTCCTGTTTTTCCAGCTGGTTTATACGGCAATCCTTTAAACGTTGCCGTACCTGTTCCGTCAGTTTCTTGAAAAACTCTTCTAAATCCTTCTTTTACATGATTAATATATGAAGTGTCCATATCCACTCGATTTAAAATAACTGGTTCAATAGAGCGTATAACTTTTCCTACATCCTCTGGTCTAAGTGGTTGCTCTCTCACTTCTTGTACAATTTGTGGTTTCATTCGGTAACCGCCGTTTGCAATTGTTGACATATATTGAGCAAGTTGAAGCGGCGTATATGTATCGTACTGTCCAATCGCATAATCAAGTAAAAAACCAGGTATGTTATCTGTTCTACCCATTTGACCAATCGATTCATTCGGCAAGTCAATTCCAGTCGGTACACCTAAGCCAAACTGTCTAAAGTAGTAGCGCATTTTATTAAATGTCTCTTTCTTGATATCTAGCGGATTATTTGGTACATAATTTATACCTGCCATTTTTAATGCTGTATTAAACATATAAACGTTTGATGAAACTTGTAAAGCTCTTAAATCATCAATATCACCAAATTCTTTCCACGATTTCTTTGGCTTACTACTTCCTTTAAAATACATTGGGGCATCAAAGAAATGCGTATACGGCTTAATTGTTTCAGTTTGATATCCGGCTAATAACGTAGCCCCTTTCACAGTTGAGCCTAACTCATAAGAACTTGTCATCGTTCCTAAAGCGAAGTCTTCTATTTGCATGCCGCCATCTTTATTTACAATTTTCTTTCCTGCCATTGATAAAATTTGCCCGTTTTTCGGGTTCATCATTACAACGAATGCACGATCCATCATCGGCTCCGCAGAATGAAATGCTCGTAAATTCTTTTCAAGAGTTTGCTCTACTTTTTTCTGTAACTCCATATCCACTGTTAACATTAAATTATTTCCACTTTTTCCTTCAGTCACTTTTTCTGTCCGAATAATATTTCCTGCTTTATCCGTAATATTTTTAGACTGTTCTTTCGTTCCATGTAATGCATCTTCGTACTGTTTCTCGATATAGCTCTTACCAATACGGTCATTTCGGTTATAATCACGCACTAAATAATAATCTAACTGTTCTCTTGGCAAGCCCTCATTTTCAGTAGAAACGCTACCAAGGATAGAACGAAGTATTTTATCATTTGGGTATTCACGTTCCCAGTCCACTGTCGTATCCACTCCTGGTAAACTTGCCAATCTTTCACTTACGACTGCGTATTCATTTTGACTTACATCTTTTTTAACGATTTGCGGCGTCATTTTATATCCCGCATTCATTTTACTTTTAATTGCTAGTACTTCTAAATCCTCTTTTGAAAGTTCGCTTAATTCTTCTTGCGTAATTCTTTCCCTGCGTAACTCTTCTACTTTTTTATCTAATTCTTTTCCTTCTATTTCTTGCTCCCTAAATTTACTCTCATCTTCTTTTGTCACTTTTGCAGCTGCTCGCTTTTCATTTAACTGCATCCAAAAATCTTTTTTATCTGTTTCTGTCAACTTATCTATATCTTCTTGTGACATTTCTATTAACTGAGCTAACTGTCTTGCTACTTGTAAAACTTCTTTCGAATCTACTCCTTTCATTTTCGTATATGTAACGGTTCGTAGCGGTTTGTTATTTACAATCACTTGACCTTGCCGATCAAACATTTTCCCTCTAGGAACAGGAGTGCTTACCGTTACATCTTCCTTTTTGTTCACTTCATTTCTATATGTTTCTCCATCAATAATTTGTACTTTACCTAATTGAATTATAATAGCTGAAAATAAAAGAAAGACGATAAAAAATAGTACATTTAACCGAAAAGGAATATGGGTCTTTTTCTTTTTCGATTGTTTCTTCTGCTCCTTTTTCTGTCTCATTTCGCTCCCTCGCTTCATTCTATTAACATTTCTACATAGAACTATTATGTATCAAATTTATTTATATGATATATATAGAATTTTATATTAATTACTAAAGAAATAAAAGATTTAATTTTCAGTTTTTTAATTTTATATCCTATTTATTACCATTCCCCTTAATTCGTCATAACATGAATTTTCTTCAAACAAAAAACTGGGGTGTTCTCTATACACCCCAGTTTTTTCATTAACTTATTTCATTGAAGATACCCCTTCAACAAACTCACCAATCTTATTTTGAAAAACAAAATCAAAGTTATATTCTTGCCCTGTTAACTCTTCATTTACTAAAATTGTCGTTGCACCGATTTCCCTCTTTGCGATTTGTGGGAATGAAGCGACAGGTTGTACTTTTAACGACGTTCCCATAACGATAAGTACATCTGTTTCATATAAACGTGTTATCGCATTTTGATATTGTGGCAATGTATCTCCGTATAACACAACGTCTGGATTTAAAATGAAATTACACTTCTCGCAGCGAGGCACTTCATGATCAATCATATACTGTAAATCATATCCCGCTTTACACTTAGGACAATGTGCTGTTTGAAGCGTTCCATGTAAATCAATGACATGCTTACTACCACCTAATTGATGTAAACCGTCAATATTTTGCGTTAAAATCGTAATATCTTTCCCTTGTTCTTCTAATTCAGCTAAAAAACGATGACCACGATTTGGTTTATATTGATGGAACGTATTAATTTGAAAGATTTCTTTATAATGCTTCCAAAATTCTTTCGGATTTCTATTATAATATCCTCTTGATAAATACATCTCCACATTCGCATCAGCATACAATCCATTTGCTGAACGGAAATCTGGGATACCACTTTCCGTACTTGCTCCTGCACCTGTTAACACTGTAATTTTCTTCGCTTTTTCTAAAATTGAACGTACTTCTTCAAATTGTTGCACAAAAATCACCTCTATGTATTTTCCTATACTTATTATACCAGTTGTTTACAGGAGGTGTCGTACGATTCGATTTATTTAATGCGTCGTACCCCCAACTTCCACTATATCCACCTCAACTGTCGTCGTTACCTCAATTGCCAGTTCTATTCCTTTACGAATAGTAGAAAGTGACATACTCGGTTGACCTGGATAGTTACTCGCTTGCTCTGGTAAAAACGGAATATGAATAAATCCGCCTTTCATTTTCTTATCATATTTCTCTAGTTCATGCATGAGACCGTAGAATAAGTGATTACAAACGAATGTACCTGCTGTTTGTGAAACGGAAGCCGGTATGCCTTCTTCTTGCAGTCTTTTTACAATTGCTTTCATCGGAAGTGTAGACCAATAGGCAGCTGGTCCTTCTTCTACAACCGGTACATCTACCGGCTGATTTCCTTCATTGTCAGCAATTCTTGCATCATCAACATTAATTGCGACACGCTCTATCGTAATATCTGGTCTGCCCCCCGCTTGTCCGATACATATAATCATTTCAGGGTTTAGTTCTTCTATATATTCTTTTAAAACTTGTATTGATTTTTGAAATACAGTTGGTACTTGTTTACTAATAATCTTGTATTCTCCCACTGTTTTTTCATGTAAACTTTTTGCGACTTCCCAAGCTGGATTAATGCTTTCTCCGCCAAACGGATCGAACCCTGTTAATAATACTGTTTTCATAGTTTTTCCCTCCTAATTAAAAACGATATACTAGGCCATACATAATAAACATATTGATAATAAAGATGGAAAGAGCTATTGGTACTTGTGCTTTAATAACTGCATTTTTATCTTTTAACTCTAAAAGCATCGCCGGAACGATATTAAAGTTTGCTGCCATTGGAGTAAGCAATGTTCCGCAATATCCAGCAAACATACCAAGCGCTGCCATAATCGCCGGGTTTCCTCCATGCATTTGTACAATTAAAGGTAAGCCAATTCCGCCAGTAATAACGGCAAACGCTGCGAATGCATTTCCCATTACAACTGTAAAGAGCATCATTCCTAAACAATACGCCATAACAGCAACGAACGGATACTCTGTCGGTAATACTTGTCCAACTAAATCTGAAACAACTTGTCCAACGCCAGACTTCGCGAAAATACCGCCAAGTGCTGCTAACATTTGTGGTAAAATGACAGCCCAGCCGACAGCTTGTAATAATCTGCTTCCCTCTTGAACAGGCGTTGTTATTTTCGATTTTGTAATACGCATCGCCGCAACAAATGCAAGTAATGCCCCAAGTGCTAATGCAACTAATGTTACTTTATCTGGATCAACAAGAGAAACATTCCCCCATTTGATTTTCCCTAACGTTAACGTACCGATAATTGTAAAAATAGGAATTAATAGTGCAGGCATAAAAATTTTATTTTTTAATTTCTCCGCATGTTTCACACGTTCTTGTACTGGTACTTCTTTCTCTTCTGATTTTGTTACTTTGTTTAATGAAGCTAATACGACCATAGTGAGTACAATACAACCAACATAAAACGAAGGGATTACATTTCCGAATAAAAACGTAATGGCAAATAACGCCCAAAACAAGCTAGACCCCCATCGGTTTGGATGTTGGCTATCAAAGGCAATACGTACAGCGATAAAGGCAACGATTATACCTAATACGTAATAAATTGTATCCATTGTAATGATATTCATCTTATATTGCCTCCTTCTCTTCTTTTTCTTTTGATGTCATCGTTTTTGCTATATATTTATCAAATCTTCTAAATCTGATCCAGCTTACGATAAGTGCTGATATTGCAGTTGGAATACCCCAAAGCGCCATATCCCATACACCAACATGCATACCTACTGAATCGAAGAATCCTTTCATTAATAAAATGGCACCAGTCGCGATAAATATATCCTCTCCGAAAAACCATGCTGTATTTTCTGCCGCCGCTGCGTTTGCTTTAATTTTTTCTCTTAACTTTTCAGGTAACTTACCATATTTCCCTTGCGCAGCCCCTTCTGCCATCGGTGCAACGAGCGGTCTTACTGTTTGTGCATGACCACCAATATTCAGTCCAAGTGCTGCTGATGATTCTCTTATCGTAAAATATGACATTAATACTCTTCCAGTTGTTGCGCCTTTTGATTTCGTTATAAGTGCTTCTGCTCTTTCTTTTAAACCGTAACGCTCTAAAATTCCGATTACCGGTAAAGTTAGTATAATTGGCATAGACATATATCTATTTTCTATGAAAAATTTACCGAACATGCTGATCACATCATAAAAGCTTAATCCTGAAACCATACCCGTAACAATACCTGCTACCATAACTACTAAAAGTGTATTCAATCTAAATAAAAAGCCCACCGCAACAAGTAGTATCCCGATTAATTTCACCAATTCCAACACTTCCCCTCATTTTTTTACTTCAGTGCACAAATAGAAATATCATTAAGTTCGAATGTTCTGTATATTTTTCTCGCAAATTGCACTGCTTTCTCTCCATCACCATGCAAACAAATGGTTTGTGCGTGAACTGCTACTTTCTCTCCGTTCACAGCGTTTACGTAGCCTTCTTTCACCATTTGAAGCACTTGCTTTATCGCTTCATCTTCATTTTTTATAAGTGCATTTTCTTCCGTACGGCTCGTTAATGTCCCATCTTGCTTATACGTACGATCTGCAAAAGCTTCTTGTACGAGAGTTATATTATATTTTTCCGCAGCCTGTATAAATGCCTCGCTATTTGCTAATCCGTAAAGTAATAGATTTGGATTACTATGATAAATTGCCTTTGCAATTGCATCTGCAATTTCCGGATTAGTCGCCGCCATATTATATAGAGCACCGTGCGGTTTTACATGATGCATTTTCCCGCCTGCTACTTTCACAAAAGCGTCTAATGCACCGGTTTGATACAATACATAGTCGTATACTTCATTTGGTGCAACGTTCATATTTCTTCTTCCAAATCCAATTAAATCAGGAAAACCAGGATGCGCACCAATTGCTACGTTATGCTGCAGTGCCTTTTCGACCGTTTTCCTCATTACAGTCGGATCACCCGCATGAAAACCACAAGCAACGTTTATAGAGGAAACGAACGGAAGAATTTCATCATCATTCCCCATTTTATAAGCTCCAAAACTTTCTCCTAAATCACAGTTTAAATCGATTGTCGTCACGATATTACCCTCCTAATGTCAGCTTCGTAAAGCGATGAATTTCTTTAATAGATTCCTATTGATTTCTTGTTCTATATACAATTGTTCCGCTTCTTCAAGTGTAATTTTCTCAAATGAAACATAGTCTCCTGGTTTTAACTGTGCAAGAAGAGGTAAATCTACTGAAATGATATTTCCCATTCTTGGATATCCGCCCGTCGTTTGCCTATCTGCCATTAATATAATCGGCTGTCCACCATTCGGCACTTGAATCGTTCCGAATGTAACAGGACTCGATAAAATCTCTTTTTCTTCCACTCTATTTAAAACTTCTCCTTCAACTCTATAGCCCATACGATCAGCGTAATTAGATACTTTATACTCTTTCGTAAAAAATGCCTTTTTACTTTCTTCTGTAAATTGATCATATTCAAAATTAATTATGACGCGAAGCTTAGGATATTTCTTATACTTTGGCCGTATGCTGTTGCTAATTGCCCAGTTCGTTTTGATTTGCTCTCTCTTTTTTAAGTCTTGAATAAAACGACTCGCCATTTCTGTGTGCGTACCAATTTGAAAATAATCTCCTTTTTTCAGCATTCTCCCTTCAATACCACCAATCGCTGCACGTATGTAAGTGCTTTTACTTCCCATTATGCGATCAATCTGTATACCACCTGCAAAAGTTACATACGCTCTGCAACCACTTTTCACTTTTCCGAAACAAAGCATGCTACCTTCTTCTGCTAAAATGGGACGCCACAATGGAATACGCTCCCCATTCAGTAACGGCTCCATATCCGCTCCGCCAATCGCAAGTAAGGTCGTTTTCTTTATTAACAATTTAGGTCCCATAATTGTCATTTCGAGTCCCGCTTCATTCTCCTCATTACCGACTAACATATTAATTATCCGAAGTGCACTTTGATCCATGGCCCCTCCAACTGGTACACCGTATTGTTGATAATGAGTTCGCCCTAAATCTTGGACTGTTGTAAACATCCCTGCATGCAAAACTTCTACATCCATTCTTTAGCCCCCTCAAGTGATATGTACTCTTCCTTCGTTATTGGAATAAATCGTAAGTACATACCGCTTTGAATATATGTTGGTGTTTCTTCTTCTGGATTAAATAAGGAGATTGGTGTTCGGCCAATAATATTCCATCCACCCGGTGTTTCAAGCGGATATATACCTGTTTGATTTCCACCAATCCCTACCGAACCAGCAGGTATTTGTAATCGTGGCGTTTCTTTTCTAGGTGTTTCTAATTCTTTTGATAGCCCTCCTAAATACGGAAACCCTGGTGTAAAACCTAACATATATACAAAGTATGTTGTTTCGCTATGTATGCGAACGACATCCTCCGCTCGTAATCCTCGATAATGCGCAACCTCTTCCAAATCAGGTCCATATTCTCCTCCGTAGCAAACAGGTATAGAAATATGTTTCACATCTTGATGTAATTCTTCTTGATACGAATTACAAAGCTCCTGTATATACCGGCAAACGTAATGATACGGCCCTTCACTTCTCCCATTTCGCTTCCATACTTCGTATACATTATAGTAGACTGCTAATGAGGTGAAAGACGGCACACACTCAACCATTCCTGTAAACGGATGCCGCCCTAACGCTTGAAACAATCGCTGCACTTTTTCGTATGTCTCCATTCCAATTTCTTCACCAAATGTAACAATAATTGCTTGATCCCCTAACGCAGAAAATTTCATCCCACTCCCTCTTTCTATGCCAAAAAGCCAAGTTCTTTCGAAATGCGATGTGCTGTTTCTTTCACCTTCGCAATAAAATATGAAATGTTACTTTCGCTGTACTCAATTGCTAATCCCGAAATACTAATCCCCGCTACAACCGTTCCATCACTTGCAAAAATGGGCGCTGCTATAGCGGCTGTATGATTTTCTAACTCAGAGTAGCTAATTGTGTGTCCTTCCTTTTTCGCCATTTGTAACACTTCTAGCAACTGCTCCCTATCCACAATTGTTCCATCCGCAAACTGTTTTAAATCCGTGTCCTCTATGTATTTCTGCTTCTCTTCCTCAGAGAAATACGATAGTAAAATTCTCGGACATGCACCCGCATAAAGTGGAGCTCTTCTACCAACTGCTGTATACACACGTACAGGCTGAGCACCTTCCATCTTTTCCACATAAATCGCATCATTACCGTCTTGAATAATTAAATTAACTGCCTGCCCTAAACTATCTCTAAGCTCTTTCATATAGGGAATCGCAATATTTCTTACTGATAATCTTTGTGAAACGAGTTGACCGTATCGTAAAAAAACGACTCCGAGACGATATTTCCCCTTCTCGCTTTTTTGTAAAAACTCCATTTCTTCTAACGAGCCAATTAAACGATAAACAGATGTTTTCGGCATACTCGTAAGTTGAACCATCTCTGTTAAACTTAGCTCTTCATGCTCATAAAACAATTCTAAAATATCCATTGTCTTAACTGCCGTTTTATTTATACTCATTCTATCTCCCTCTTGTTCCGAATTCCAGAACTTTAATTCCGTATTTTGAAACAAATATATAATTTAAAATTATAAAATATTCTCTCAATTCTATCAATATTTTTTTCAAGCCTATGACTCGATATATATAAATAAGGCACAAAAAAAGTATGGAAGAATATTTTCTTCCATACTTTCTGTTTATAACGCTCTTACTTGTTTCAACGGCCAGAAAACAGCTTGTCCTTTTCCGACAATCTCATCTTCTGAAATAAATCCAAACATACGACCATCTTTCGAAACTTCACGATTATCTCCTAAAACAAACACTTGGCCTTCTGGCACTTTCGTTTTTCCTGTAATTTGTTCTAACGTAAAGTCTGGAGTTAATACACGGCCTGCTGCTTTTTCTTTAAACTCTTTTAAATATGGTTCTTCCATCGCTTTTCCGTTTACATATAACACATCATTTTTATACTCAACTGTATCGCCTGGTAAACCAATTACTCGTTTTACTAAATCGTATCCTTCTTTTCCGTGGAAGACGATAATATCAAAGCGATCTAATCCACTGATACTATAACCAATCTTATTCACGAGCACTCGTTCGTTATTTTCTAAAGTAGGCATCATCGATTCACCTTGTACTAATGAAGGTGTAAATAAAACACTGCGAATAATAGCGATTAATACAAGGGTAAATCCTATCGTTTTAGCCCATGAGAATAATTCTTTTTTCGTATTTTCCTTCATCGTTTCTCCTCTTTCTTACGTGTTTATTTTAATATTTGAACTAATTCTTGTACTAAATTAGGATCAATGTCAGAAAAACATGATTTCCCTTCTCTTACCGCTGTACCGACATGAGCTTGCGTGATTCCAGTTTCATCTAGCAATTGCTTTATATTTTCTTTTGTCACACCAGCTCCAACTACTAGCTGAATTTGACCATCGCTTACCTTTTGCATTTCTGTAAGTACCGGTATATTCTCCACTATATTTCCTTGTCCACCTGAAGTTAAAATGTGAGTCACTTTATGAAACTTCTTTAAAGTTTTCATCGCTTCTACCGGATTTTCTATATCATCTATCGCACGGTGGTACGTTACATTGATTCCTTCTACAACAGATAATAGATCGGCTAATTTTTCTTCATCCACTTCATTTTGTTCGTTTAATACACCTAATACAACACCAGCTGCACCTAACTTCTGTGCAACGATAATATCTTCCTTCATCATTTCAATTTCTTCTTCCGTATATGTAAAAGACTTCGCATGCGGACGAATCATAACGTGAATCGGTATATGTACTGCTTCTATCGCTTTTTTAATAAATGCATAACTCGGTGTTAAACCGCCTTCTGTATAAGATGAAATTAATTCAATTCGCTTCCCGCCAGCTCGTTCAATTCGTTTCACATCTTCTAAACATGTTGCAATAACCTCTAGCATGAGATGACCTCTTTTCGTACTTTTTTCTTATTATACAGTAGGTGAAATAAGAAGCATAGCATTCTCCTATAAAACTATAAAAAGAAGAATGAAAAGAAAGATTTTTTAACTACTAACATCTATTGGTGATTTTATATTCCACAAAAAAGGAGTAACCCCCTAGCACTTCTGACTAGATGTCACTCCTTTTTATTTCAGTTAGTTTTCTTAGTTACTTCATTATAATAGTGGCTAAATGCTTCTACTAATGCGTCAACGGAAGCATATAATTCTTCTGGTGTATTATCTACCCCTCCCATTTCAATCAATAATGCATTGGGAGAAAGGTCTTGATTATATACTCCGTTCCCGCTTTTACGATCTTTAATAAAAATCCCTCGGCTTAAACCGTAATACTTTTCATCTAAATATGAATTGATTGCCGTTACTATTTTTTTATTTTTTTCATAATTAGGATTTTCTCGCCCTAAAATGAAATAGAGCCGAGCATAATTCTTTCCGTTAATATTTTTTGTTGTAGTATTTTTTCGTGCATCATCTCTATGGAGGTCCATTGGGAACATAATATTTTTATCTTGCATTAATTTGTCTTGTAATATTTGGCGGGACCCTTTATAAGATTGGGCCCAATTTAAATTTTTATTCCGCAGAAAATCCCTCATATTTGTCGTATCATGTGAAACACCTATTCCTTTTTCTTCTAACTTTTGTTTTAAATAGTTTCCAACAAATGTAATATTCACTTCATTATTTGTACTGGAAGCATCATCGGGTACAGTAGCACCTGGAATGAGAGGAATAAACGCTTCCCAACTATGTGTATGATAAATAAAAACTTTATTTTCACCGTTATTTTGTGTATTTGCATTTTCACCAGTAGAATTGTTTTCTTTCCCACTCTTTGGGTGTTCAATAGCAGTACCTTTATCTTTAATTTTATCTAAAGGAATACTGGATTCTTCAGGAATGTTCGTATAATCTGTTCCTTCCCCAGCAATTAATATTTCCGAGTAAAATTGATTCATATTAGGAAGTTCCCTGGTTAATAAACTTCGGAGATCATTTACATTAATGTTTGTAGAAAGTGAAAGTAAAAAAGATTCCAAAGATGCTCGTCCTTTTTCTTTATGAAATTCTTCTGCAAAATAACGATTTTCACTTCCTATCATATACATTAGACCTTTAGTAGAATTCGTTCCTAATAACTGATTCATATAATATGATTTAAATACGCTAGAATTACTAGAAATGATGAATGAAGTGAGGATACATATAATCGTGAATAAAATACATACCACTACATATCTTACATTTAATACTTTCAGTTTCACTTTATTCATTTTATATCTCCCTTCATTTACTATATTCTTACGCATAATTTCCAATGAATATGATTACTAATTTAATAGAATTTCTCTAATTTGAAAATAGTAAGATGCAATCTATTAATTATAAAAAAAGAAGATCCTGCAATAGGATCTTCTAGCTCTAGACTAATATTTTTTAACTACGACCGAAACGCCGCATCCGCCAACATAGATAGTGTTGCATCATCCATCGGCGGATTGTGTAATCCTGCTCTGACGTTTAAATAGTAGCGGTGAAGCGGATTTTTTTCTGATAAACTTTTTGCCCCCACGATGCGCATTGCTTTATCTACAATAGATATCGCTGCATTCGTTACGGCATATTTCACTGCTGCTAATTCGGCTTGCAGTGATAGTTTATCCTCTGCTTCATCGTACTTTTTCGCAATTTGATATAAAAAGACGCGAGCTTGCATAAGCTCAAGTTCTAATTCTCCAACTAATCTTCTAACATTCGGCAATAAACTAATAGAATGATTTAAACTATTTGGCTTGTATGATCCCGCAAATTGAACTGCATAATTTCTTGCTGCTTGTGCAATTCCTAAATAACATGCTGGTATATGTAGCAACCAGCCAATACCCTTTTGTTTCACTTTTCCGCCCTTTATATCTGTAAAAAAACGGTTTTCTATCTCCACATTTTGTAAGACAAGGTCGTGACTTGCAGTCCCTCGCATCGCAACGCTATCCCACGTTTCTTCAATGGATACACCAAGTGTATTTCTTGGAATGACAAACTCACCAACTTCTTCGCGGCCTTCCATACTCGCTGAAATAATAAAATAATCAAGTATCGGCGCCATCGTTGTAAAAGTTTTCCTTCCGTTTATAACCCACTTATCGCCTTGTTGAACCGCTATTGTTTCTGGTTTACCGCCACGCGTCGGACTCCCTGTTTTTGGTTCTGTTGCTGCTCTGTTAAAAAGCGCACCATTACGTACTTCTTCACAAAACCATTTGAACATCTCATCATTCCAAGAGTGATTTTCCGCTAGCTCTTTTACAATGCCAAGATGCCAGCCAATCGATAATGCAGTAGCCCCGCAGCCTTCCGCGATTTTCTCTTGAAATAAAACGAAGTCATATAAAGAAATCGCACTACCACCAAATTCCTTCGGTAACGTTAATTTCGTATATCCAATATCTTTCAAATCACTTATATTTTCATACGGAAATGATCCTAATTCACTTAGTTGATGCTCCCTTTCCATGAACTTCGGAATCAATTTATTTATTTGTGCAATAATGAAAGATTGTTCTTCTGTTTCAACAAATGAGAGTGCCATACTATAATCTCCTTTATGTTCGATTCATCAACCGCTCACTTTTTCATTATGATTATATGAAGCTACCTCTCTATTGTTTCACTATTCCGATAAAAATACAATGTTTTTGACTAATAAGAAAAGTTCCTATTTAAGGATCGGTTCTTTTCTTATATTAGTCTCCCTTCAATGCCTTTAATGGCAAAGAGGTTACATATCCAATATACGAGAATAATTCTTTAAAGAAGAATGGAATTTCTGTGTCTAACGTTTTATATGCTGATGTCGGCGTTGGTGAAGCATACGCTTCAATATTAATATGTTTTGCGATTCTCATTGCGCGTTTCATATGAAGTGGATCACTTACAATCGTGTATGTGCGTATTCCGTTCTCTAGTCCAACTTCCTTCGCATTCTTTAAGTTTTCTTCAGTGAAAAGGGATTTTGTTTCAATTAAAATATCTTCGTCTTTTACACCTTGTTTCATTGCATATACTCTTGCAGTACGCGCTTCCTCAAGTTCTGCCTCGAACTTTGTACCACCCGTAAAAATAATCTTTTTAATGTTTCCGTTCTTATATAAAGAAATTGCATGATTAATTCTTTCTTTAAATACAGGGGATGGTTTTCCATTCCAAGAAGCCGCTCCTAGTACGATACCAGCATCCGTTTTCACACTATCATCTGTTTTAAAACGATAGCTCCAAATATCGTAAGCTGCATAACTTACATATAAAATAGCAGAACAAATCATTAGTAAAAATACTTGAAAGATTCGTCTTTTCTTACTTTTCTTATTTTCTTTCATTTGTAATTGCCTCCGTACATCATCCATACTTCTATAAAAAAACATTTATATCAAATCGTTTTGTTTGAGTTTATTTAAAAGAAGGAACTTTACTTGTTATTTATGTATAAAAGGGTTTTCATTTAAAATTGAGGATTATCAATTCATTTTCATTTGCGGTTTTCATTACATGTTTTAAATTCATAAGTTTATTACCATACAACTACATTGTAACGAATTTTTTCTCAGAAGGGAACGATGAAACAAAAGTAATTAAAATAAAGTAGCATTTTGTAAGAAAAAAGGTATATTTTTCATGTATTACGAACAATATACCTTTCAAAACACGAATTATAACTTTTCTTTATACAATTCTAATTTTTCCAATAAACGAGCTTTCACTATTGGCCATTCGCTTGCAATCATACTATACACAACTGCATCTCTCACATGACCACTTGGCAATTTCCTTTCATTTCTAAGCACGCCCTCTTTTACTGCACCTAATCTTTCAATTGCTCGTTGTGCCTTTTCGTTTCTTGCATCTGTCTTAATTTGTACCCTCAGCATATGCCGTTTTTCAAAAGCATACTGGAGAAGCATATACTTACACTCTGTATTAATACTCGTACGTTGCACACTTGGATGATACCAAGTCTGCCCTAACTCGACCGTTTTATCTTCTACTGAAATATTATATAGACGTGTACTTCCTACAATCGTATTCGTCTGTTGATCCACTACAACAAAAGGCATTTGAGAACCCTTTCCATAACCCTGAATCGCTTTTTGCACATATTGCTGCATATCTTGAACACTATCCATTTTAGAAATTAAATACGCCCAAATATCCCGATTTCCTTCTACAATTGAAAACAAAGTTTCGACATCATTACCATCTATTAACCGTAACTTTGCTCTTTCGTGAATGATTTCCATTTGAAAGCCCCCTTTGTTGTTACTATATCATATAAAATAAAAACGTTTTATAATAATAATAGAATGCATTTGAAAAAGGAAGATTTTGATAATTCCCAATAAATGCTATATAATAATAAATTGGGAGGGGATAAAAATGCTAGATCAAATTACTTGGGGAACGCCAGGCAGCTTATTATGCTTAGGATTCTTTTTTGCAGGATGAGGAATCTTCTTAAGAAGCATTACGTCATATACGAAAGATAAGTAAAAACATCCCCAGACGTGATAGTTGTATATTTTCACGTCTGGGGATATTTGATTTTCTTAGCTTAATAGTGATGTGGAAATACACCACTTTTAAAAACTTTAAAGTAACAAATAAGCAATCGGCGTAATAATGAGCAATGTTAAAATCGTTCTTTGTACATAGAGAATAATAAGTTCCGATACTTTTAACGGAATGTCCGTTGATAAAATACAAGGAATGGATGCTGAGAAGAACAATATAGATGATACCGAAACAACCGCAATGACAAACTTTGTCACAAGTGGTGCACTTACAACTAAAAGAGAAGGTAAAAACATTTCTGCGATACCAACGGATGCGGCTTTAGCAGCTAGTTCTGCTTCTGGTAATTGTAAAGCCCATGTAAACGGATAGAAAATATAACTGATCCAATCAAATATTGGCGTGAATTTCGCTAAGACGATACCAATTAATCCTACTGACATAATGGATGGTAAAATTCCCATTGTCATAATAAAACCATCTTTTAAATTCACTGCGATATTTTTCATAATACTCGGTGCAGACTTTGACACCTCTAGCGCATCTTCCCAAGCACGTTCTAGCATTTTTTCTTTATAAACAGGCTCTGGGAATCCTTCTTCTGTTACATATGTATCTGGTTTTCTACTAAGAGGTGGGATTCTTACGGTGATAGCAGTTACGATGAATGTTACAACGAGAGTAGTCCAAAAATAAACATTCCATAAATGCATAATGCCTAATGTTTTTGCGATGATGATCATAAATGTTGCGGATACTGTAGAAAAGCCTGTAGCGATGATCGCTGCTTCTTTTGTCGTATACTTCCCTTCTTTATACACGCGATTCGTAATTAATAAAGCTAACGAATAACTCCCTACAAAAGACGCAACCGCATCGATTGCTGATCGTCCTGGTGTATTCCATAACGGTCTCATAATGGGACGGCAAAACGTACCGATAAATTCAAGTAATCCGTATCCGACTAATAACGCTAAAAAAGCCGAACCAATTGGTACGAGTAAACTTACCGATATGACTAGTTTTTCATACAAAAACGGCCCTACATCTGGTGCAAAGAACCAAGCTGGCCCTACTTTCAAGCAATATAATACACCAAAGACAACACCAACTACTTTTAAAATCGAAAAACAAATGTCTACGATAGATGCATTCCACTTTTTCGTATAAAACGGATAAATCGCACCCATTATCATAACGAGTAGTGCATAATAAGGCACGACGCTCGGAACCGAAGACCGAATCCATGATACGATATGATCAATCATAATGGACGAAACACCATTTATCGTAACTGGTACGAAAAACATAAACACCCCAACTAGACTAGCGAGTATAAACCGAAGAATGATTCTCTTCTCACTCCCTGTCTTAATTACATTCCTTTTTAATTCAATTTCACTCAAAATTCGACACCCCCTATTATCTAAATATTCTGTATAATTACATCAGATTCCTTCTTTAGATTTCTATATTTAATCATATAAAAAAGCCTATTTTAAAATAGGCTTTTTCTACTACTTCTCATAATCATCCACAATCACTTGAATGACACGATACGATTCTTCTGCCACTATCTTATTACTTGCCTTATTCGCATCATATGTAATTAACGCTTTCCAAAGTGCCCATCCTCTCGCTCTATTCCACAAACTTTACAGGTTTCACTTCTAAATGTACCCATTCAGGAAACTGTTCCCCTATTAACCTATTAACCTCTTAACTAAATTAGTATGAATTTGATCCATTCACTATCCTCTTTTCTTTTGAAACTTACTAAGTCCATCTGTACTCCCAACATATTCAAAACCATTTCTCTTATAAAAATCATTCAATATGCGATTATGCCCTACACAATCTAGTTTCAAAAACTCTTTGTCATGTTTTACATTCTCTTCTACCCACCGTAAAATCCATTCTCCTATTCCGTTGCCCTTATACTTCCGTTTCACCGCAAATCTATGAATATATAATGAATTAGAAACTTCCTCTTTACCAAAAATATGTTCATCCCATTTATTTTGTTTAGGAGATACTGTCACTGTACCGATAATTTCATCTTCCTTCGTAATCACATATGTATATTTCTCTCTTATACCTTCTAGTATTTCAGCTGTAGCCTCTCCGCCTAACAAATATTGCCACTGATCTACTTCTTTATGTTGTAACCACTCTGCTACTTCTTTTAATAGAGTGATTATGCTATCACTTTCCCCTTCAATAGCAGTTCGAATTGTATATTCTTTAACTGTGTTTCTATCCATATTGCTGTTCCCCTTTCAAATTACTATCATACTGATAATCGCGTTCTACCGTCATTTTCGTCTGTAACGTATTCAACATAATAACCTTGATTCCTTGCGTTTTCATACATCAATTCAATCTTTTTTTGATCTTTAGCGTAAATTGTGACGTATGTACAATCCGCAACTAGTAAAACTAATTCACACTTACTCTCTTTAAATTCTTCATATGTCTCAATATCTACTACTTCCTCTCCTTTTGAATACGCTTTTAAATTTGCAAAAACAACATAATATATATTGTCTTTAAATAAAGTTTTCAAATCTGATCCTTCCACTATACTTGGCTCTTCTGGAAATAATGCCTCATCCAATCCACCACGTGCTACTAAGTATGACTCTTCACTCTCTACCCACCAATCATATGAAGAAATATCAATCGGCTTTAACACTTTCCAAAGTAAATTATCATATTCATTTGGAACATCTGCTGTAATTCCTCTTTTCATTTATTTGCTCCTAGCTTATTTATTTTCGTTTTCATTTCATACATTATATACCAAATTCAATTACTATATTTTATCGATATCTATGTAACTTGTATTTCACCGCGAAAAAAACCGTCCCACTACTTATGAAACGGTTTCTTTCTGCTTATATTTAAGTTTTTCATGCAATTGTTGCACTGCGCTTTAAAATAAAGTGAAACTTTAATCAGCCCTCACCAATCGGACTTTAATGGGCAGCCCGACCCCCACCTAACTTCTTTGCTTTCGCTGCATTTTGAGATGGGGGTCTTACTGCCCATTGAAGTGGGATAAATTCTAATATATTCATCACATCAGCCATTCATTCTTAATGCTCACTTCGTCTTCACAAAGTAATATAAAAACCACACCGCATGATTTTGTTCATCCGCAGCTATTCTGCGCAACAACTCTTTTAATTGCGCATCCGATGTTTCGTCTGAAATTTCCAAGTAAAAATCTACCGTCTTCTGTTCATCTTGTATAGCGAATTCTAATCCTTGTAAGTACGTATTTGGACATTCTTCCGTAATTTGTGGTTTTGGCTGCTGACCAGTTAAATTTGTATAGATTTGTACAAAATGATGAAAATGCTTTATTTCATCGTTACGAATTTCAAGAATTTGATTTCGTTCCGCCGCATTTGGAGCCATATTGGCTAATTTCGCATAGCAATTTATAGCACTAAACTCTCCGTTAATTGCTTTCTCAATATCACGAATCAGCTTATCATTTTGCCTATACGAATCATAATAATTCGAATTATACATCGTATCCCCTCCATTATTCCGCATAACATTTTATGCAATTTGAGATAGCAGGAGCATGTATACAAAAAGGAACTGCAAATCCGAACTTTTTTATTCCCTTTAACCTATAAGTCAATAAAAGATAAAAACGCTTCACTCCTAGTGAAACGTTTTTATCTTTTATGTGTTTAATTCTGTTTTGTGTTCCTTTCCTACACTACGTTTGAAAGCAGTCGCTAAAATAATCATCATACTTATCGCACCAATCCAAACGAGTACAGTAAGAGGTGTACTCCAGCTTAACCCTTTTCCGAAGAAGAATATTTCTCTCAATCCTTCAATCATAAATCGCATTGGCAACCATGCATACACCCAGTCTTGATAAAATGGCGACAACATTTCCGGTGCTAACGATAATAACGGTGCCCCGAAGAATAGTAAGAGAGCGAATACACCGATTCCCTTTAGTCCAACTAATGAAAGTACCGCCGATATCATTAAGAAGAAACTAAAGGATGTAATAGATAAAAAAAGTGCCGTATCTGTGAAGTTCGAAATATTTAACCCTACCATACCATCCGCGATCCATGTAAGACCGAACCCAATGACAAGTGTCGCAACAGCCCCTATTACGATTTGTTTTAGTTTTAATACGAAGTTTTCTTTTCTTGTACCTACTGGCATTTTACTTATCGCAATAAAGATAATTGCTGCGCTCGCTAAACTGGCAATCCATAACGGCTGAAATAAAGACATTGGCGAATTACCGTTCGCACTATTTTTGCCGGTTTCATTTACATTTGTTACTATCTTCGTAATCGGTGTTACCACATTTGAAACTTGATCTGCTGTTAATGTAGCTCCTTTTGCTTTCAAGCCTTCTAGTAGTTGCGCGCGAACAGTATTGTTCATATTATCAACTACCCCACTTAACATTTGCCCAGCCATAGTTGATGCTGCTGTATTCATTCCTTGATTGACGAATATTTCTACCTCTGGCGAAAATGGCTGTGGTGTTCGTAATGATGCTTGTTTTGTACTAAAGTCTTTCGGAATAACTAATGCTGCGTAATATTCTTGATTATTTAAGCCTTTTTGAACTGCTTCTTTATTTTTCACTTCTACCCACTTCACCGCAGGTTCTTCCTCTGATTTTGATGTCTTTTTCATATTATCAACAATCGTTTGCCCCATATTCATCTTCGGTTGATTCGGAATTTCTACTCCTTGATCCTCATTTACAATTGCGATTGGCAAGTTTTTCGGCTGAGGTTGAACGGTTGGAAATAACGTTAATGAGAAAATAAAAACAACAAGTAGTGCAATAACTGGTGATAACAATAAAAGTTTATTTTTAAACATCTTCTTTTCTCCTCCTATCATTTGATTTATAATAACCAACAACGTGTTGTTTATTTATATTTTGAATTATATGTTCGAGTTGAACCTTATACAATAATCAAAAATCGTAAATGTGTCGGTTATAAGACACATCTTTGAAATGTGTTGGCTAAAATGAAGGAGGGACATGCTTTGCGTGATAGTAATTTAGATTTACGTGTTGTTCGTACGAAAACTGCCATTCGAAATGCATTGGTGGAATTAATTGAAGAAAAAGGTTTTGACGCCATTACAGTGAAAGATATTACAACGAGAGCAAACATTAATCGCGGTACTTTCTATGCGCATTATCAAGATAAATTTGATTTAATGACGAAATGCCAAGAAGAAATTATGTATAAAATTTCCAGCATTGCCAAACAGAGATTACCTGAAGTGATTGCTGATCTTGGGTCAAACCCTTCCCCAACAATGCCGTTTCTACTTATCACTTCTATTCTTGCATTTCTAAATGAAAATAGTGATTTTATGAAAGCTGTATTAAGTCCCAAAGGAGATTTATCTTTCCAAACAAAACTGAAGGACTTTATGTGGAAAACAATATTTGAAGATACGAATGGCGCTCTCATTAACAAAGAGAATTTACTTGTCCCAAGCCAATACTTAGCTTCTTATATGGCATCTGCTCATATTGGTGTGATTCAGCAATGGTTAAATAATGGACAAAAAGAAACACCAGAGGAAATTGCTCGTATTTTATCTACAATCGCAGTTCATGGACCTTTTTATGCAGCTGGTTTGAAGAAATGAGTCAGCTATATAATAAAAGATCATCCACTATATTAGCGGATGATCTTTTATTTCATTACAACACTTCAATATACCCTTCTGTGCCATGTACCCGAATTCGTTGTCCGTCTTTTATTAATTTCGTAGCATTCTCCACACCGACAACTGCCGGTAATCCATATTCACGTGCGATAACTGCCCCGTGCGTCATAAGACCACCAACTTCAGTGACTAACCCTTTTATAGACACAAACAATGGTGTCCAGCCAGGATCAGTAAAAGCTGTAACTAATATATCTCCCTCTTCTAAATTCGCTTCTTCCATGTTTAAAATAACGCGAGCTCTTCCTTCAATCACTCCTGAAGAAACAGGCAAACCTACAATCGCATCAGCTGGGAGTTTTTCTCGTTTATATTTACCCGTAATGATTTCTCCATCAGACGTCATGATACGAGGAGGCGTTAGTTTTTCATATAATTTGTAATCATTTTTTTGTTTTTGTATCAGCTCATAATCTAGTTTATTCGTGCGGACTACTTCGTGAAGTTCTTCAAAAGTTAAATAGTATATATCATCGACCTCACGAATGACACCGCTCTGCACAAGTTGCTCAGCTTCTTTCAATAATGCCTGCTTATATATGAAATAACGATTAATCATGCCGTATTTTGGATATTCACGATAACCGATAAAATTACGGATATTACGAATCATTTGCTTCGTCTCTTCTACTTTTTGTTTACTATCCGGCAAGTGCTGTAATCGCTCTATTAACTCTTCTTCTTTTTTCAATGCTTCTTGCAGTCCTTCTTCAAATTTCCGCTTACTCGCGCCATATTCAAAATCTCTTATATTATTTAAAATCATCGGGATAATTGTAGTTGGCTTTTCACTCCAGCGCGTTTTCGTAATATCTATTTCTCCGCTACATCTCATTCCGTATTTATTTAGAAAAGTTAGAATCGCATCTCGGGCTTCTTCTCCACCTTTAAACTGAACTAGTTCATTTAAAAAGCTATCATCTTCTACATGTTGTAAATACGTAATAACTTCTTGATACGGCCGAATCACATCAGCGACATCCATTAATGCTAAACCCATTTCAGATGTAATATTATTTTGTACCGATTGAGAAAGCGTGTCTGCTGCATTTTTTTCGCCTAGCCATTGCTCCATTTTTTCATTCATCCATGTTGAAGCATTCATTCCTGCCATAATAACAGCGATACTTTGCGGGTTAAATAATACTTTTTTTAATTGCTGGATGTCTTCCAAAATAAAATCAAGTACATCCACCCCTGATTTCATTTGCATGTTTCGTTTTAACTCTTCGATGGATGCTTCACTATTCTGTATTAAATTCATAACGATTGCCGGATCATTTTCGATTTCTGGTTGCGAATTTGCAGATTGCTTACTTTTACTAACACTCTTTTCTTTTTCATCATCCGGCAACAATGTAATAAAATTATCTCGCTCGATTATAGTCGTTAATGCATCTCTTACGAGTGGATCTGATTTTCCTAAAGTGTTTATTAAATAATCTCTGCTAGCAGGTGAAGCTAATTGTTGCGTAGCATCCACAAACAGCCTTCCTCCCGCTTTACGCATAGGAGCATTAGTCGTTAACAGGAAAAAAGATAACCCAAGTGGTTTCATCGCATCAGTCATCATTTGTTGATGGCCAACTGATATATATACATGATTTCCCCCATCATTTTCTTCAGGAATTGGATATAAAGTCGTAATGGGGCGACTTTGGACAATATAAAATGTATTATGGGCTAAACACCATTCAATATCTTGCGGACAACCAAAATAAGCTTCAATCTGTCTTCCAATACTTGCTAGTTGTAATATTTGTTGTTCAGACAATGTTTGAATTTTTTGCTGAGCCGGATCAATCTGTTTCGTTTCTGTTCCGCCCTCTTTTAAGGCATAGATAGCTACTTTTTTAGTTGCGATCATCTTATCGACAATTTCGCCTTCTTTTACTTTATAATTATCGGCAGAGACCAATCCTGATACTAATGCCTCACCAAGTCCAAAACTGGCATCAATTGATAACACCTTTCGGTTAGAAGTAACCGGATCAGCCGTAAATAAAATGCCCGAAGCCTCAGGGAAAACCATTTTTTGAACGACAACACATATAGAAACTTGATTATGTTCAAAACCATTTTGCATGCGGTACGTAACTGCTCGCTCTGTAAATAAAGACGCCCAGCACTTTCTTATATGCTGTAAAATCGCTTCTTCTCCGATAATATTTAAATACGTATCTTGTTGACCTGCAAATGAAGCATATGGTAAATCTTCAGCCGTAGCACTAGAGCGCACGGCATACGCATGTTCATTTCCAAAACGTGAGAGATAATGAGTTACCGCTTCCACTACATCAGAAGGGATTTCTACTGCCATAATAACTTCTCTAATCTTCGTACTTATTTGACCAATTTGAGCTCGCTCTTCCATTTTCAACTTTGTTAGCTGCTGCAACAAAGTGCGAAAATCTTCATTTTGTTCGATAGCCTTTTCATATCCTACTGTTGTCACACAAAATCCTTCTGGCACTTGTATCCCTTGAATGTTGGATAACTCCCCTAAATTCAAACCTTTCCCACCAACGAGTGAAAGCTGCGTGTTTTCTATTTCCTGAAAATCGAGAACGAAAGAACTCATGTAACATCTCTCCTTACTTTGCATGTGTTCTTGATTGTAGCAGGAGTAAATGAGAAGAAACAGTCTATTTTGAACTTTATTTACGTGGTATAATTAAGTTAGGAAGAAATAATAAGATGCCCCAGCTGCTGTGTTTGGCAACTGGGGCATCTTATTTAATACCCGTCTTCAACTTAAATAGTTCTATTGTTTCAGCGGCTTTAATATATCCACCAGCATTTTTTAAAGTACATTTGATTTTATGACTATTTTCTAAGTATACATCATTCGATAATACTTCCATTACTGCATTATATAATGTCACTGGAGTAAGCTTTTTTAGATTTAATTGTATGCCAGCTTTTAAATCTTCTATTCTTTGGGCCACTATCAGTTGATCTCCCATAACTGGTATAACGATCATAGGAACACCAAAATATAAGCTTTCACTAGAACTATTCATTCCCCCATGTGTAATAAAAAGATTAGCTTGTTTCAATACCTCTAACTGAGGCACATAATTATAAACTTTGAAATTAGATGGGATATTTTTCAATTGGTTGATGTCAATATGTTTTCCTACGGACAATATGATGGTAGCAGGAAAATTTTTAAATGCTTCAAAACATATGTAATAAAAATCCATCTGTTGATTAAATACAGTTCCCATAGAAATATAAATGAGTTTCTCTTCTTCCTTCTGTTTAAAAGTAATTTCTTGCATATCTTTCCGTGATGTAATAGAGGGTCCAACAAAGGTATAAGAATCATCCAATTCCTCCACATCAGGTTGGAAAAATTCAGACGTATATACGATAGTAATATTTCCAGCACAAGTCATTACATTTTTCTTTTCATTCATAGAAAAGCCATATACCTTTTGCCACTCTTCTAAAATATGCGTAACTTCTTGATAAAGAGGTGATTTTTTGTCTCCTTCATTATGATTGTTCATCAATGCGTTAAATAACTTTTTCGTAACTGCAAATGTTGTACATGAAGAGATTTTAGGTAAATGTAATGCTTCAGCTATGATCCATCCTACTGCAAAATTGTTATCATATATTACGTAATCATACTTTTCTTCTTTCAACTCTTCTATAACAATCTTTATTATTTTATCCATGGATTTTACCATATGTAATAATAGTTCAGAGGGATCTATTTCTCCATTCATCCTTTTCAACATGTCTACTTTTGCTAAAAAATTTTCATATGGACGAAACAAAGCTCCTGTTTTTTCAATTTTCTCCTTATACTCCTCTACACAATAATAAACAACCTCTTCCCCTCTTTTTACTAATTCTTCAATAAGTGCAAGAGTTGGGTTCACATGTCCTTCCCCTGGAAAATTAAACATTAGTACCTTTGCCATATGATAGTTCCTCCTCTTAAATTAAAAACTTCCTATAATCAAGTACGTTTCTCTCCTCATTTTAATAAGGGCACTTGTGATAGTAAATGTAATAAACGAGTAAGAAACAAAGTCAGTATACTGTAAAGTGAAACTTTAATCAGTGGGGGTCTTACTGCCCATTAAAGCGGGAGAAAACGACATCCCCCAAAATGGATTTTCAAAATTAGGGAACTATAATGTCATATTAGAATAACTTAAGGAGGAGAAAAATTGGACAATGAAATGAATTATGGAAGTGATTACAAGTTTATTCCGGCAACTTCAATTGAAAGTGGTCATGGCATCGAAGTATTGCCTAATTTATTTTGCTACACAATTCAAATCGTCAACATATGTTTTGTTGGAAATCCACATACCAATGATTTTGTTTTAGTTGATGCTGGAATGCCTAAATGTGCAAATGAAATTATTTCTGTCACTGAGAAGCGATTTGGTACAAATAGTCGCCCAAAAGCAATTATTTTAACTCATGGGCATTTTGATCATGTTGGAGGAATAATTGAACTCATTAAGTATTGGGATGTTCCAGTCTATGCTCATGAAATGGAGATACCGTTCTTGACTGGACAACAAAGCTATCCTGAACCAGATCCAACAGTTGAAGGTGGTATAGTAGCGAAAATGTCTCCCCTGTTCCCTAATGAACCAATTGATTTAGGAAGTAGCGTAAAAGCGCTACCTACCGATAGAACTATTCCTCATATGCCAGATTTTAGATGGATTCATACACCAGGGCATACTCCTGGACATATTTCATTATTTCGAGAAAAAGACCGAACTTTAATTGCTGGTGATGCTTTTGTTACAGTGAAACAGGAATATCTATATAAAGTATTTACTCAGGAGCAGGAAATAAGCGGACCCCCTCGTTATTTAACAGCAGACTGGAAAGCTGCTAAAGAATCAGTCATTAAATTAGAACAATTAAAGCCTCTGGTCGCTATTACGGGACATGGGATACCAATGTCAGGTGAATTGCTATCAACAAGCCTCAACACACTCGTTCAAGAATTTGATAAAATTGCTGTACCTGATTACGGAAAATATGTAGATAAAAAGGCACATTAAGCAAAAAAACTTTGGTTTTAATATTAAATAATTAAAATATACTTCAAAATCAAAATAGAAAAAATTATTAAGTTTAGTAAAAAAACACTGTACTTAGGCAACATCTCTATTATAAGGATAGACCTACCCTTTGTGAATAAAACTCGATATTCCGCAAATACTATCCATAGTATAAGCCTGCTTCTTACCCAGCTTGTACCTCTTCCCATTAAAGAGTGATTAAAACGGGTTACGCTATATAAAAGCATAACCCGTTTTTAATGAAATATTTTATTCCATATACGTTTAAACAATGGAGGAAAAGGATGAAACATATTGTTGCTTTATTAATTAAATACACAGCGATAACTGCAGTATTACTAATCATACTTAGTATCTTTAAAGGCATTTCAATTCCTAGAGTATTACTAATTTCTCTTTTCCTTACAGGAGCTGCCTATTTAATCGGGGATCTCTTCATTTTACCTAAATACGGAAATATGATTGCTACAATAGCAGATGTCGGCTTAAGCTTCTTCGGAATTTGGTTACTAACATCCTTGTTTACTAATTTAGATGCTACTCGTAATATTGGACTTTCTTCATTTATAGCTGCTTTAATTATTGGTGGAACAGAAATTTTCTTCCACATTTATATGAAGAGGTTAGTACTGCGTAACGAGAATACATTAAGAAATCACAATCATATTCAGCATGATAACTATGCTATGGAAATGTCAGATGAATATATAGATTCTTCTACAATAAATAAATCCAAGCTTGAGGATACATCTAAAAAATAAAAAAGTGGCCAATGCCACTTTTTTATTTTTGTTTATTAAGCTTGATCAGAGTTTTTCACATGTAACGGAGGTGGTACTACCCATCCTTTTTTCTTACTTAAACGCAGCAAAGTTACACCTGCTTGCGCTTTTTTCATATGAAATTGTCCAAATAGCATCCCTACATCTTCTCGAAGGCATTTTCCCATTACTTGACTACATGTCACAAGACCAGCTGCTAATCCTGCAGAAACAGCTGCTGCTATTTCAACATCATTAATACGCGCTCCTGGAGGAATGTCTTCAATAGATGCAACTGGTCGTTCTGGAGGCGCAGGTGGTAAAGCAACCCCATTAACTTTTAAAAGCGCCTTTAATTCTTCTATTTCCGAATTCATGTCATTTTCAATTAAGCCTTCTAGAAACTTTTTCAAATCTTCATCACCTGTGTGATTCATAAATACTTGGTGACTTGCAACGGCACCTTGTGCAGCTAGAAGATAACTCCAAATATCAAATACTTCTCCGTAATGTAATGGTTCGTTTTGAGGATTTCCACTTAATATACCCATTTTTAAATTCCTCCCTTTCGAAAATATCATAATCAATATTGACTTCAATATTGAAATCAAATTTTTAAGTATGCTTTTTCCTGCAAAAGATTTTCTACTATGCATGGAAAACACCTTTCCAACACTGCGTGTTTATTGTTTAGGAAAGTAGTTTACAAATAAAATACTCAAAGATTATGAAAGAAGATTATCAATAATCTTTGAGTGAGAATCCATTTACTATAAGGGTTTTTATTTTTACACATATACAAAAGAAATTGATTTACATATCTACTATATTGTATGTCAATTTACTTAGCGGTTAGCTCTACCACCAAGTTGTTGTTCAGCCATTGCTACTAAACGTTTTGTAATTTCACCACCAACAGATCCATTTGAACGAGCTGTTGTATCTGCACCAAGTTGTACACCAAACTCTTGTGCAATTTCATATTTCATTTGATCAAGAGCCTGTTCAGCACCTCGAACTAACAATTCATTACGATTTCCACTATTATTGTTTGCCATATTATTTCACCTCCGATGTTTTTAATATGCTACAAATTATGAAATAATAATTATCCTTTTTATGGGAATTTGATTATGTATAAATATTGAGTTTCTTCTTAAAATAAGGAAAAAGACATAAGAAAGAAGAGTTGCTATAACATACTTTCATAACAACACTATGTATAGCTTCCTCTTTACTAAAGACTTCTGTTTTACCAAGAGATACATATAAATTATGAAAAATGATTCTTAAGGAGATATGAGATGAAAGCTGTAACCTATCAAGGTCCAAACAAAGTACAAGTTAAACAGGTGGATGATGCGAAGTTAGAGAAAAAAGATGATATTATTGTAAAAATTACTTCAACCGCTATTTGCGGTTCTGATTTACATTTATATCAAGGCAACATGCCTTTACCGCAAGGGTATATTATCGGTCATGAGCCAATGGGCATTGTTGAAGAAGTTGGTCCAGATGTTACGAAAGTAAAAAAAGGAGATCGTGTTGTTATTCCCTTTAACGTTGCTTGTGGACATTGTTTTTATTGCCAACATGAAATGGAAAGTCAATGTGATAACTCCAATCCTCATTATGATTCTGGTGGATACTTTGGTTATACAGAGAAATTTGGTAACCATCCAGGCGGACAAGCAGAATATTTAAAAGTTCCTTTTGGAAATTTCACTCCATTTGTTATACCGGAATCATGCGAACTTGAAGATGAATCCCTACTGTTTTTATCCGATGTTTTACCAACAGCCTATTGGAGTGTAATAAATGCAGGCGTTAAGCCCGGTGATACTGTTATCGTTCTTGGTTGTGGCCCTGTTGGATTAATGACCCAAAAATTCGCTTGGATGCAAGGTGCTAAACGCGTAATCGCAGTCGATTACTTAGATTATCGAATAAATTATGCAAAAAAGATTAACAACGTTGAGGTATTTGAGTTTACAAAATTTCCTGATATGGGAGAACATTTAAAGGAAATTACACATGGCGGTGCCGATGTAGTCATTGATTGCGTGGGCATGGATGGAAAAAAATCACCCCTAGAATTTCTAGAACAAAAATTGAAATTACAAGGTGGAACTCTCGGCCCTATTCAAATTGCTACGAAAGCTGTAAGAAAATACGGAACGGTTCAAATGACTGGTGTTTATGGCGGTAATTATAATGCCTTTCCACTCGGGGCATTTTGGGTTAGAAATATTAATCTGAAAATGGGACAAGCACCTGTCATTCATTTTATGCCGGAACTATTTGAAAAAATAACAAACAAAGAATTCGATCCAAAGGAGATTATTACACACAAAATCCCCCTTGAAGAAGCGAGCTACGGTTATCAAATTTTTAATAATCGTGAAGATGATTGTATTAAAGTTATTTTGAAACCTTGAAGATACAATTTGTTATTCTTTATGAAAAGGTAAGATTGCACTCCGTAATCTTATCTTTTTTTATTACATGCTAAGTAGCTATCCCCCACTTTCATCTCATATCGAAAAGAGTTATTTCAAAAAGACTTTTGCATTTTAAGGTAACTGTTTGTTGGTAAAAAAATGAATTTAAGTATTAAGCAACCAATTAGCGGACACGATAACAATGTTAACTAACTTAAAAGAGGTGTACTTCATGTTTTATTATAAAGAGGAAATAATTAATATGATTAAGCCGGACAAACCAGATCCAGCTGCTGCAAAAGTTTTACAAGAAATATTAGGTGGGCATTATGGGGAGATGCGTACAATGATGCAATACTTCTTCCAAAGCTCAAATTTTAGAGGTAAAGAGAAGCAATATCGTGATTTACTTCGAGGTGTTTTTTTAGAGGAAATAAGCCATGTAGAACTTGTACAACATACAATTAATCAACTATTAACTGGATCTGGTGAACCTACGCCAGGAAATGCTGGTATTGACAAAGCACCACTTGATGAAGCGGTTAAACATGCAAATCCTCATCACTTTATTGTAGGCGCTCAAAGTTCATTACCTGTTGATGCAGCTGGTAACCCATGGAATGGATCTTGGGTATATAGTCATGGAAACTTAATTAGCGATTTATTAGATAATGTCGTACTTGAATCTACAGGTGTACTTCAAAAAACTAGAATTTATGAAATGAGTTCCAATCAAACCTTTAGAGAAACACTTGCATTTTTAATTGTACGTGATAATGCACATCAAAATGCTTTCGCAAAAGCTTTAGAGACACTTGGGGTTGAATGGGGCAAACTCTTCCCTGTGCCGAACTATGATATCAATAAATATCCAGAGTGCAGAAAGTATGTAGACATGGGATTTCATAACGCACAATTTAATTTCAGCTTAGATCCAACAAGAATGGGAGAAATATTCCAAGGTGAATCACCGAGTAGAAACAAAGGAACATTAACAGTAACGGAACCGCCAAAAGGTTTTCCTGTACCAGAGCTTCCTGAAATGCCAAATGAGCATAGTCCTGGATTAAAAGATATGGATCTTTAAGATCATTATGGCCAACTATTTATTCGTGGTTGGCCATAACCCTTTATATGGATTCCAGTTACACTTAATGTCTTATTTAATGGCTTTATTTCAGCTACTGTTATGTAATTTTTATATAAATAGAATCAATAAATAAATTACCACTAAAAACATTCCAATTATTGTTGACATTTTTTTAGTACATTATCTCTTCAAGTACATTTACACTAACACTCCTGATAAATTTTTCTATATTCTTGGTCAACTAATAAAATTAAACAAAATTCTTATTTAAGAATTAAAGAGCGCTTTTAAAAGCGCTCTTTAATATAGACGATATTGAAAAAAATACTCATTAGTATATGTAATCTTTTTTATTGTGTTACATAATCAAAAGTTTTTCGATTTATTTTTAGAGGGTATTACATTCTGCTCTATTTTCTCGTAAAAATTAAGCAATTGTTTAATAAATGTAATTTTGGGTGTTACCAAATACGAAAATAGTGTTGAAAAAATTCCTATTAGAACTCCTGTTATACCATCGAAAGGATAATGAACTCCTACTCAGATACGAGAAATAGCTACACAGAATGCAAGTATAACCCATACGCACCCAGCCCTTTTCCGAACAAACAAAATGAAAAACAAATCAAAAAAATAGAGTTGTATATTCGCCAGGAAATGAGTTATCTACTGCATGATTGACGAGTTTATTAACATTAGGTAATACTGTAAATGGGTGATAGTCCAAATGCCATTTCCCTACCAAATTTCCAATTAGTTCTGCAGTTACAAAAGCAAGTATTGCTTGAATAATCATCATTTTGTTCTTTCTAGATTGAGTAAACCAATAAGCCATAATAATTAAACCTAAAAAATACACTATATATTCCGCTAAAAACACCATAGTTGAGTTTAGAGATGAATATTGCTTCCCTAGATCATTGATGACTCGAAATTATCAATTTATTCAAAAGATTCTACGTATCCCAACAACATTTGGTATTGCTTATCAAGGGCATACTCATCTGTTCCAATTGGAGCTTTAAAAAAAAGGGAAAGATGTTCCATTATTCCTACCTTCCCTTCTCTAAGTGCATGCTCCATAAAACGGGACAGATCAATTATTAGAGGGGCAGCTAAAATCGAATCAATACCTAACCAATTAATTTTCATTGTCATTCGTTCTCCTAACCAACCTTCAAAGTCAATGGTATCCCAGGCTTCTTTCCTATCTCCTCGGACAGGAAAGTAATCAATTCTTACTTTATGATCAAAATGACTGTACCCCAATATTTGTTCTAACCCAATGGATTTCGAATCAATTTTTGTTGAAGAATGTGTTGGGTTTTCTAAAACTGCACCATCTTGATTCCCTAAGATGTTCGTACTATACCACCCGACAATATTCAATCCACGTTGTTTGAACATTTTTCCTAAAACATGTTTATATAAAGTCTGACCTGTTCTTCCATCTTTTCCTGCCGTCGGAACAGCCTGCAGTTCTGCTAATTCCTGTAATGCTGGTATCTCAGTCGTCACACTCGGCGTAAAATTTACATAGGCACATTTTGATTTCATTGCCGCATATGCATACAGCATACCTGGTCGAATATGAGGTGCATTTTCCCTTAACCCAGTCTCAAATGCTTTTAATGACTGATATAAAGAATGACTTTTTGTCTTTTCTTCTGTTGAAGCCGTATTTACCACAACAATTCTTTCAAGATTATATTTTTTTCTAAATTCTTTAATGTCTGCCTGAATTTGATTCACTGCGCTCATTAAGTTCTCAGGCTCTCCTGTCAGACTATAGACCCCTTTAAGAAAATCATTTACATTAGCCAGTGGTGCTTGCCAAATAGGAACATCATTGAGTTGCATTTCAATTTTCTTCAAAATAGATTCCTGAATGATACCATATTTTTGTACTACTTCTATCAATGAATCCTTTTGTATATCCCATCCACCAAAAGCAATCTGATCGAGTGGAGTTAGCTGTAATGTCTCGAATTCTTTCTCTGTAGAAATAACGCCCCTTAGTGGAGCAAGATTTTGATTGACTGCAAAAAGTCCAGAAATCGTTGTTGTTGCAACTGTGCCTAGCACTCCCACAAATAATACACCCATCTGATATGTCATTCTTTCACCTCTCCCCATTCCCCACAAGTTTTAACAACAAGTCATGGACTTCGGTTGCTTCTAATGTATCTGGAAGTTCAAAATCTCTCCCTGTTACTACAAGTGACACATAATCTCCTTTGTCCTTTGCTGGTAAACCGTGAGATCCTTTGATTCGCTCCGGTTCTAGTGGTATTTGGAATGTTTTTGAATTTACAAACAGCTCAACTGGATCATAACCAGGCTTCCTATGAATATCTACATTGTATGCAAATTCTGGTGCCTGTTCATCGTTCAACCACCAATAGTACACAAACCAACTGTCAGGTTCAGCAATAGCAATTAACTGCCCCGAAAGCTCGTGATTAATCTTATGAACCCGTTTCTCTTCTTCTCCCCATACCTCGGCTATACCAGGTGTTCTTTCGAGAATTTCTTTAACTACCCCAATATCACGTGAGTCCTGAATATACACATGAGCCAATTGATGATCTGCTAAAGCAAAGGCTTTCGACATCTCCAAATCGAGAAAATCCATATTTTCGACATGCTTGATAGCCACATATCCCTCTTTATTCAACGTTTGATTGATAAATATAGGTCTATTAACTGTCTTAAAGTTGTATTCTGATAAAATAACTAGCCGTGTTTGCTCCTTCAAGTTGCGCTCTTCCAATTGCTCGACAAAGTTTCCAATTAAACTGTCAATTTCTTTAATGGATCTCTTCGCAGCTTCACTTTCAGGCCCAAACCTTTGTGCGTTATAATCTATATTGGGTAGATATACAAGTGATAATCTTGGTTTATATTCTTCTAAAACATCTATTGCTGCATCTAATATCCATTCACTGGATTTAACTGAAGAGAGCGGACCCCAGAAGCTCTTCAAATCGAACTCCCCATATTTTCCCCTCAATTTTTCATATAGCCCCCTCGGCTTTGAATCACACCACATAATTGTTTTTTTATCGAGATGAATTGGGGCAGGAGTAACTACATAGTCTGCTGTGCTCAACTTACTGAACTGCCAAAACAACACTGCTGTTTCAGCTGTCAAATCTTCTTCCTTCAACTTCTCCCATATCTTTTTACCTTCAACTGGTAGCATTGTTTGATTCCACATTGTTATCTCTTTTGTATCCCAATTTGGAAGACCGTTACAAATAATTCCATGTTCAGCTGGTGAGGTTCCAGTAATATACGTAGCCTGCATTGAACCAGTTACAGCCGGAAATACAGGTTTAATTTTTGCTTGTTGGCCATTCTCTAGCAACTTCCGAATATTTGGGGTTAATTCAGCATCATTTAGATGCTCCTCCGTCAAACTAATAATATCTAATACAACCACGTTCTTTTTCTCCATAGATATCATCCTTTCATCTATGTAACGGGAAAGATACGAGACATGATATAGCTTATAATTAGGAAAGAAGATACAGAAAAGAAAGCTGGCCATCCTCCAAATGAAGCAGCAATTGCTCCATCCAATAATGGAAGACCAATTATACATGTTCCTACTGCTTTTTTAATATTAGATGATATTGGATTTGCTAATGCTGGTAAAATCCCTGAAAAAGTCCATAATAAAAAAACTATTATCGTAATAACAGTTGTTCCCCATACACCATAGAAATGCAAAAGCAAAATAGCAATAGCACATGTTAAGACCGCTCCTGCCATAATTCTTACTCGTATAGGATAGAGGCCGGATCCAACCTCACCTTTAGACATTACAGTAACAGTGAAAATATATATAAATCCTAATCCCGCTAACCACCAAAATTCTACTAATTTATCTGGTACAATACTCAATCCTAGTAACAAGTTAACGCCTCTGCAAAGCCCCATCGTTAATGGTCCTAAAACGTCATACTGCTTTGAATAGCGATTATATACAAATACCAACATAATGAGGATACAAGCAATTAAAAAACTGATACCTGAAACAAAACATACAGATATGATACTTACAGTAAGAAGCACAAAACTAAAACATAAAGCAGAACGAATTGATATACGACCAGATGGTAAAGGTCTTTCAGGACGCTCTCTTTTATCTATTTCAAAGTCAAAAAAATCATTTAAAATAATCCCTGACGCATATATGCATGCGCTCGCTAACATAAGAAGAATAATCTGACTAAAATAACTTTGATTCAAAACTATTCCTGCAATCCAGGTGCCTGCCAATATATCTGCCATCGCTGTAAAGGTATTCGGAAATCTTATCAGTTCAAAATAAGTACGAATTCTTCTCATAGGCTGTTAAGGATACTTTGCACATAGTCATAAGATTCTTTAGCGGCCGATATTGCATGATTTTCATAAGGGTATAATTCAATGGTAATAAAACCATCATAACCCGTTTTCTTTATAGATTGTAAAACTTCTAGAATAGGAATAGCACCATGACCAGGAATCAGATGCTCATGTACGCGATTCGCTGCAATATCCTCCAGGTGATAATGTTGTGTATATGGTAGTAATTTATAAACCAATGCAGCTGGGTCTTCTCCAACACAAAAGAAATGTCCTATATCAAAATTTAATGCAATTGCCTGCGAAGGAACAGCCTTCTTAAATTCTATAAATTGATCTGATGTTTCAATTAATAAATCAGGCTCAGGTTCAACAAGGATTGTTATGCCAGACTTTTCGGCATGATCAGCCAATTCTTCCATTGCAGAAATAAAAACTTTATTTGCCCATTCCCTCCCTACATTGATGAGTGGCCCCCCTGGTTCGGTAGATAGTGTCTTTGCACCGAGTTTTTGAGCTAAGTCAATACAGTTATGAGTATGTTCTATACGTTGTCTTCTTTCTGTTTCATCTACCTCTACAAAAGATGGATGCCAATTATCTTTTATTCCATACAACATGAATGCATTTAAATTTGATATAGTCATGTTCCGTTGCTTCAACTTGTCTTTTATCATGAGTATTTTCTCATTCGTTACTTCAGGTGGAAAAGCATGCGGGATATCTAGTAAGATTTCTATACCTTCATATCCGATTTCGGATAATATATCTATTGTTTTTAACAGGTCATATCTTTTAAATCCATTACTGCTATATGCAAGTTTCATAATCTTTTCACCCCTTATGAATCTAGTTTTAATTTTCCAGATTGCTCATAAAAACAAACTGGATTATTCCAAACTAGTTCTTGAATGATATTTTCCGCATGCCCTTTCTTTCGCATCTCAAGTGCAGTTTTTACAACATTAAGAGGATTAGATGGTCCCCAATCTGCTGCAGTGTTAACCATAATCTTATTTATGCTGTAATGTTCAATTATTTCAATTGCTTCATCAGTTGAAACTTTTGTCGGATAAATTGTCATTCCGCTCCAACCTCCATATTCAACGGAAAGATCAATAGTATCTGAATTATTATGATCTATTAATACCCTATCAGGTTCAAGCCCTTCTTCCCTTAGGATTTCTATTGTTCTTCTTGTTCCCTCCCGCTTATTTTGATGGGGAGTATGCACCATAACTAACATATCGAGGTCTTTAGCCAATTTCAGTTGTCTCCGCATCACATCTTCTTCCTCAGGAGTAATCCTATCAAATCCAATCTCCCCAATTGCAAGACACCGTTCATGTTGCAAATACTCGGACAATCCATCAATTACTTGATAGGCAATATCAATGTTATTTGCTTCTTTTGGATTCATAGCTAAACAACAATAATGAGTGATTCCATATTGCTTAGCACGCTCAGGTTCAAAGGTAAGCAAATGTTGGAAGTAATCAAAATAGGTTTCAGGATAACGGCGTTCGCTTCCAAGCCAAAATGCGGGTTCTACAACAGCGCGTACACCGGCCAGACTCATATTTTCATAATCATCTGTTGTACGAGAATAACAATGGATGTGCGGATCAAAATATTTCATAAATTTTCTCCCCTCATAAAAGGCTATTCTTAAAATATGGTGTAAGGAATTCTATAGATTCCTTTGCTGCCAGTACTGGATCATCGCAATAGGTATATAATTCTACTGTAATAAATCCCTTATATTTAATTTGCTTTACATAATTAAATAATTGATTAAAATCAATATTCCCATGACCAGGTATAAGATGATAGTGTTTGTGATCTGCTATATCCTCTAGGTGGATGTTCCATATCCTAGACTTTAAACTTGATAATAAAGTGGGAATATCCTCTCTTATTACATCTGCATGCCCGAGATCAAGATTTGCGCCCAGCCTATTTGATTCCACTATTTGAATTAATTCATTCAATTCTTTGCCATTTTCTATTAACAGGCCAGGTTCGTACTCAATCCCTACGTTGATTTCACGTCGTTCAGCATAGTCCATAATCTCTATTAGTGAATTTATAAGATGATTAATTGCTTGATCTGGTGGGTTCCCTGAAAGACACTTTCCACTTGTAATACTGATGTTTTTTGCATTTACTATTACAGCTAAATCTATTAATTGTTTTGTATATTTAATTCTCTGATTCCTCACCTCTTCTCTTGCATTACATAATGAAGGCTCAAATGTAGGTTCTCCAGTAGAATATGGAAAAAATCCAGCTGCTGTATTTCCGTTTATATTTGAGACCTCAAGGCCATATTTTTCTATTTTTTGTCGTACATCAGTTACCCAAGCAGCAGTATGTACAGGTGGGAAAGCATGAGGAACATCCGCTAAAATTTCAACCCCTTTATACCCCAACTTTCCAATTTCTGAAATAGCTTCAAGTAATGTGTATGTTGTAAATGCATTTGTACTAAAAGCTAGCTTCATCTTGCCCCTCCTTTTAAAACATCTAATATTACAACACTTATTCGTTCAATGGAATTTAATCAGCATTTATAAAAAACGATACAATCTATTCAAAAATATTCTACAAAGTTCAACGAATAGCCAGGAGTAAAAAAAACTTAATATAAATATTATTGCAATAACCTTTGCATCTATAATTGTATTAACAGTAGGGCCTAGTACTGGGAAACGGAATACATACAGTATCACCATGATCCCCGCCAGTAGACATATTGATGAAAAAGAAACAACCAAAATTCTCTTATTCAATTGAAAAAAAGCCACACCTATAGCTATACCTAATAAACCTGTTGTAAATGGAAAAATAATTAATTCACTCGGCTGAATGATAAATAAAAGGAGAATTGTAAGGATATAAGAAAGGATTCCTTGACGAATAGAAAGGGACGTAACTAAAAAAATTGGTAATGTCGCTAAAAAACTAATTAAGTAGCCTATACCTGTCATAAAGCCTCCTGCTGATTGAAGCATGGCGGCAAGTGCACTCAGCAAGGCTGTAATAATCAAGTTGGCTGCAAAAGGGAGCTTTTTCAAGTGAATATGGTCTCCATCTATCTCTCTCATTGATTGATACCAATAACGGACAAACCATTTGATTAAAATCACCACCCAAAAATATCCAAACAGTCATTTTCTATACTATTCATTCCCACGTATTTTATGCGGTATTGCCTTTATAATAAAATTGTAAGAATGATTGCTCCTCTGAAAATATTTTAAAATAGCAGCTATTTCAATTGGTATTACTATAAATTCATGAACATAAATTTTGCAAGATATTGCTGAATACCCTTTTTTTTAATTCGCAATTATATTTATTTTGAAATGCCCTCTCTTTATTTTCATAAAGATATAACATGACCTACCGTATGAATTTTTATGGTAATGTCTTATAGAACAATTTCAAAAATAGTACCTTTGTTTAAATCAGTCACATTTGTAGATTCATAAACCCCTAAATATAATCTAGTTTGATTCAGGTTTGTTCCCAAGTTAACATAATAAGCTGATTGAGATCCAAAATTATAATCGGTTTCAATAACACTAAAATCATTTAATTTACCATCTATACTAGGACGAGTATAGGCTAAAACCCCTCTAACTGGGGAGTTAGATTCTTCCTTCCGAGCAAGATCGATAAACACAATACTTTCTGTTAAATTCGGGATTCCATTCCCCATATATGGTTGGACACCTGTAAGTGCAGTTCCATCAAACTTATCAGGTCCTGAACCTTTATGAAAATAACTAATGAATGGTTGAAGCCGCTTCATTGACGTTTTAACTGTTTCATTATAATAAGCTATTATTTTTTCATCTAAAGTGGGAGTTGAAGAACAGCGTCTTATAAAAGAAGTAGGAAAATTCCCTTCCCACCCACGCCAACCAAAGTTAATAAATCCGTCTTGATCAGAAGTAGATCTCATCATTAAAGAAGCTTGAACAAGTTGAGTGACTGGTATAGGTCTATAATGAACAAATGAAAAAATTGATTCCACCAAATCTTGCCCAACATTTCCCACATATTTAATATACTGATTATAAAACCTTTGAAATGAAATACCTGTGATATTACGAACGCCTTTAGCAATTACCGTAAGAGTTTCCTGAATAGATGAGGGAAGTTCATCAAAACGTGTGACTACAGGGGGATTATTGATAAGTGTATTCTTAGCTACATCAATTTCAATTATTTTACCGGCTATCTCCATATCATCCTGACTTAAATTAAATGGATCATAGCCTGATCCACCATCTCCAGTTATTAAAACAAGTGCCCCAGTTTCAGGTGAAAAACTTAGGCTATTAACCCCATTATGATTAAGAAATGGCCTTCTTATATTAAGTAATGTACGTCTTTTTTGAGGTTGACCATTCGGTTGTAAAATCCATTCTTCTACGGTATCAATATGATCATATTGAGTTTCCCTATTTATCCATCTTAAATTTAACGTTTTTGGGTCACATGGATTAGGCTTAAACGGTTCAGCAAGAGCGCCCGGTCCTTGTGTTCCAGCTAATGAATAATGAAGATAAAACAAACCGTTATAATAAAATTGTGGATGAAACGCTAGTCCTAGCAACCCTCTTTCATCATATCCACCTTGTTCAGACTTCCCTAATTTTATGATTCGAGAACGAATATCTAAAAAAGTTCTTATTTCTCCGTCTCCTATGTAAAAGATTTCTCCTATTTGGGTTGCAATAAATAATCTTTCAATTGATTCACCTGGAAGTATAGTTGTTCTTAAAACGGTGGGTAGATTTATCCTACTTACAATGGGTTGTAAACGAACTTTTACTTTTATCAATTAACTTTACACCCCTTTCTATTATAAGAATATGATTTGGACTGTGCTATTAGTATCAAATAAGGGATGACAATTGGATATAAAAAAAGCGTGTTATGATTATCTTCTTCAAAACACGCTTCTTCCTAATATATCGAACATTCATCAACTTTATATCTTAAAATACACCTAACAATTTTTCAGAATTCCTCTAAAAAAATTAGACTTATCTTCCTGGTCTATTCAAGACTATTGCTGAGTACGCTGCATTTCTTGCTTCTCCATATAATTGCGCATTGTTTTCATATATCTAGGTGCATCCATTGAATCTTTTACAATCATTTCAATAATACAGAGTTTTTTAGTACTTTCTATTTCAGCTTGGCTTATTGCCTGATCAAGCTCTCCGTAGGTACGGACTGTAGCTGTAAACGCATCACCTCCAAGAACTTCCGCTAGCTTAGTATAAGACCATTGAGGAATTTTGTTGTACTTTTGATTTTTTGTTTTTACATTCAAATATTTTTCAATCGTATAACCATCATTGTTTAAGACAAAAATTATAGGCTTGCATCCATAATAAAGCATGGTGCTGATTTCTTGGGCTGTCAGTTGTAAGGCTCCATCCCCTGTAAACAGCAACACTCGGCGTTCAGGCACAGCCATAATAGCACCGAACGCCGAAGGGGTTGCGTAACCGATGGACTGCCAACCACCTTGCCCAATATATATTACATCGCTCGGTAGTCTCACCTCTGCCATTCCGTAATAGAATGTACCGGTCTCGACAACTACAATGTCTTCCTCTTTCAGCATCTGCTGAAAACGTGGATAATAGTTCGCCGCTATTAGAGGGGCATCGGTGTTAGTATTTAATTGGTCGTAAGGGAATGACATTTTTTCTACCAACCCTTGTCCCTTATAACCCACATTCTGTATTGCAAGTAACATATCAGTTGCAAGAACATTCGGATACTCTGCCTCAGCAATTTTAACCATATCTGGTTGAATATTGACGGTTATCAGCTGGTTTAGTTTTGCGGTAAAACTTGCGGTATTAGTATCCGCTAATACCATACCAATTGCGATGACACAATCTGCATTTTCTACCTTACTTTGAACTTCAGAATCTCCAAAAGATCCCAAGTACATTCCCACATAATTTGGATGGGTTTCGTCGAATCCTCCCTTTCCGTACATCATCGTTGCAACAGGAACATTCATGGTGTCTGCCAGTTGTTGAACTGCCGCTTGAAGACCGAAACGCATGGTTTTTACATCCACCAGTATAACTGGTCGATGTGCACGATCTAGTAGCTTATGGACATGATTGACCGCAGCATGAAGAGTTTTCAAATTAGATGTTGGGCGTTGGCGTGTTGGCTCTACACGATTTTTAATCGGCTTGGTCACTAAATCATCGGCCACAACAAGATATACAGGCTTTTTCTTTTCTTTAGCAATTTGAATTGCAGCTGGAATTTCAATTTTAGCGTTTTCAGGCGTAAGCACCGTGCTGTATGCAGTAATTTGCTCATACATGTTGCGAAAAACATCAAAATTCCCATCCATTAATGTGTGATGCATCAGCTTATGCTCTTTTTGTTCATTTTCGGGGGGCGCACCCACTATATGAATGATTGGTACATGCTCACTATTAGCCCCAGCTATAGCATTACAAGCGCTGAGTTCTCCGACTCCAAAAGTTGTAATAAGAGCAGATAATCCTTTAATTCTTGCATAGCCATCTGCAGAATAGCCAGCGTTTAGTTCGTTCCGCCCTTCTATAAAGCGAATACCTTTATAACACTCTAAAGTATCAAGAAGTGTAAAATTATAGTCCCCTGCAATACCAAAAATCTCGGTAATGCCCTCCAATTTTAAACAATCGAATAAATATTGACCAACCGTTTTTTGAGAAGGTTGCCTTTGTAAGCCAAATTTATCCTCATTTATCATGTTTTCCACCACTTGTTCACCCCTTATCTATTTCTTAAATTGTTTTATAGTATTCTTTTTGATAATACCCTTTAATTGAACCCATTATCCGTTGCACTGAGCCAAAGCAGTATATCAAACGCAATTAACTAATATAAAAACATGTTGCTATTAAAGATACATGTTTTATAATCCAAAATAATTGTAGGTTGGAGATAAGATTTAAAAGTAAAAAAAAGAATACTGTTTTGAATAAATTTTAATGATTTTAAGTGTGACAAAATCTATCAAATACCGCTAAATTAACAGTTATTTAGAATTATGATCGCACCTTCTTCTACATCATAAATATGATTTTTTGATGATCCAAAGGTCATATTTATGATGAAAAGAACATCTGCTGGAACTGAAAAATGGATTAAGGAACCGTTGAATGAAACTAAGCTATTTCGTTAAAGAACCATTTAATTGAATAATGGTTCTTTTGCTGTTTTCTAAACTCAAAGTTTACCTCTCTAATAAGTGGAAATAATAGAACTATAAAACTTTGGATGGAGGATTTACAGTGAAAAATAATGAGAATTACAGTGGAATATTACCCCATAATGCTGAATCTTACTGGACGAGCAGTATTCGGTTACCTGGTAAGAATGTAAGTTTTATAGACCAATTCACTATAAAGTTTATCTCTAACCAACTCTTTATAATGTATGTATACCCTCTATACCTCTCTCTAAACCTATAAACTTTTAACGATATTTGTTACGTAAAAACATCATAATCTAGTATGCCTCTATATTAAGGGTTCAACGAATCATGTTAGTAAAGCACTAATAACCACATTTGTTGGAGTATACCTCTGCATTAAGAATATTTTAGTTCTAAAAGACGAAGTTCATCTTGTCTATGTTCTTAATTTGATAGGCATGAAATGCTCCCCCAGATGTATTCAAGATAGACACGAAAATGAAGGAAACTGTTATAGAAATTTCTACATTTCTTTCGTAATGTATCGCTCCTTTCTTACAAAAAACTCAACTCTATTACGTCCAAAAGGTTCTTTATGAAAATATGTAGAATTAGCACATATATGGTATTTTATAAATGGAGAGGTGATTGTGTTGAAGCATTTAACAAAATCAAAAAACTCATCAACAGGTCTGAGAGGGTATTTGGAATCCTATCCGTTAACTTCATTTTTTGTAATGGCATATTTATTCTCGTGGGTTGTATTAATTCCATTTATCTTATCGCAATGGGTTATTTTTCCTAAAACAAAGGCATTTGATATTTTCTTTTTTGCCAATGCATTTGTAGGCCCTATGTTAGCAGCGTATATCATGTTTCGAACCCTTGAAGGCAAAGAGTCATGGAAAAAAGTTAGAAAAAGCATCCTATCTACTAAAGTCGGTTTGAAGTGGTACTTGTTTACCCTCATCGTTATCCCCGCTGTAATGTTTCTAGGTATGGTGATATTAAATGGAGAGATACCTACTTTCCGTGACCTTAATTTTGAATTTTTTATAACCTATCTCATCTCTTTTGTAGCAATTTTCTTTCTCGGTGGACCTTTACCGGAGGAAATTGGATGGCGTGGTTTCGCTCTGCCTAGATTACAATCAAAATTTGGACCGTTAAAAGCTACATTACTACTTAGTGTTTTGTGGACTTTTTGGCATCTTCCACATTTCTTAACGGCTGCACAAAGGGGTGGACCGGGTTCTAACCTTTCTCTCCTATATATTCACTTGCCAATTTTTATTTTATTGTGTTTGCCAATCTCAATCATTCTCACTTGGATCTATAACTGTAATCACGGTAACTTATTTATTGTCATGCTAGTTCATACAAGTGTAAATACGTTTAGCTTGGTACAAACTCATTCCACCAACGCTGTTTTAAAGAATACAGATACATTTGTAGTGATAGGATTGGGGTTTATTGCTTTGCTTATTCTTATTTTCACACGAGGCAACCTGGGATATAAACAAACTTCTAATAGAGTAAAGTTCAGTAACAATGAAAATATAAGTAAATAGAAAAGAGATCCCTATAATAATAGGTTGATGGCAATGCTATCAAGTTAAGAATTATATTCTTCCTCAAAACGAAAAAACGCCACTCTTTATTGAAAGTAAAATAGAATTGTAAGTAAAGAAATTCTACCGATATTTGTTAGCATATACCTTGAATTAATTAGCTAAAGAAATAGGATTTGTTCAGTAGGAAAAGAATTTATAGATAAAGAATATAACTATATTGAATATAACGAAGTGATTTTAATTGTACCTTTAAGGAGGCGGTGTCAATGAGAAAATATTTTTATTTGAATGGGCAAAAAAACAAGAGGATAACGTTTCACTAGCCTATAAACTACGTGTTCCTCTTCAATATTAGAAGGAGAGTATAAAATTGAAGAAGTTATATTTAAAGCCTATTGACAAAAGTAATTGGAAAGAAGCAATTAGACTATCTGTTAAAGAAGAACAACAAACATTTATTGCATCCAACCTTTATTCTATCGCAGAAGTTCAATTTCTAGATAATTTCTATGCAAACGGTATTTATCTTGATGAAAAAATGATAGGATTTACTATGTTTGGGATAGATCCTGATGATAATAATTATTGGATTTATAGACTTATGATTGATGAAAATTTTCAAGGGAAAGGTATAGGTAAACAAGCTATATATCTGGTAATTGATGAGATAAGAAGAAATAATAACGCAAACATTTCTATAATAATGATTGGATATGCTCCTGAAAACCTTACAGCTAAATTTGTATATAAAAAAGCAGGATTTATTGAAACTGAATTATCATCGTGGGGTGAACAGTTAGCTAAGTATCCTTTATGAGCACTTGGATTCTCCACGTTGACTTTTGGACTTATTAAAGAAAAAAGTTCAATAGTATAGCAATGTAGATAGGAAATGATTTATGCTATATTTTACCTAGTAACATTAAAACATATAATAGATAAAAAAAGACGACGCTGAATACGTCGTCTTTTTGATAAAGAGTAAAGTGATTTCTCAAGGTTCTCTTATTACATCAAAGCCAATTATCTCTTAGTTTATATTCAGGTAAAGTTTACACTGTTTTCCATAAGGATAAAGCATAAATCCAGTTTGGGTCCCCATGCCCTTGATGATTCTGGACTGCTTCATACAATTTTCCCTCGTGTAGAACTCTATCTCCCTTTTTATATGCTTTCTTTGCATCCCATGCTTCATATGGAGCGTTTTCAGTTTTTGTAGTAATTGTGAATGTATCACTCTGTACAGATTCATTTCCAGCTACATCAACCGCTTTCACTACATATTTATAAGTAGTATTAGCAACTAAATTTTTATCCATATAAGAAGTCGTATTGGATGTTGCAATCTTTTTCATTGATCCCTCTGTTTCTCTATAAATATCGTAATGGTCTACACCAATATTATCGTCAGATGGACTCCACATTAAATCTACACTTGACGCTGTCGTTCCCATACTATGTAATCCTTTTGGTTGTATTGGTGCTTCTGTATCAGGAACCTCAACAGTCGTTTTCACTGTAAGTGCTTCACTTTCTTTTGACACATTTCCAGCTGCGTCAATCGCTTTCACAGTATAAGTGTATTCCATACTTGGTTGTAATTGTTTATTAATAAAATAATTGCCTGGTACGGTATCAATCATCTCACCATTACGGAAGACTTGATATCCTTTTACCCCTACATTATCCGTAGAAACGTTCCATGTTAGTTCAATACTATGTGCTGTTACTTTTTGAGCTTGAAGACCATTTGGAATACTTGGTGCCTCTGTGTCTGGTTTCACATCATTAATAAGATTTATGTCAATAACATTATAGAACGCATTCACAGTATCCGCTACATCCCATACAGCTAAAATCACATGGTATCCACTACGATCAGTAGGTACATTGATTTTGTGCGCTACATTATTTGAGGCTGCAGAACCATCATGTTGTACAGTACCAATTGGCTCAAAGTCTGCTCTTGTTAACGCTTTATTTGGATCCCATCCTTTTTTTGTAATGTAATAATGCCACTTGCTTGTTAAGTGCGGCGCTGTAAACTTCCAAGTAAACGTATTTTCCCCGCCAGTAATTGTATTTTTAAACCAACGATCTACTGTTTGTTGATCTAAAATACCACCAAATTTGCCGCCAGCAGAAGCAATTTGTCCATCAACTGGGCCGGCTTGCGGAAATCCTTTTGGAGCTTCTAAACTTTGTGGTTCGTACATAATGCTTCCGCAGTTTACATTCAGCGCGCCGTAAGTTTGGCTACATAAAGCGGAACGGCTACCAGGTTTTTCAACAAAACCGTGCGCGTATGCATTTTGAGGAATAAGTGCCGTGCCAATAATTCCAGCTGCTAATGCTACAGCCCCTAGACTTTTTTTGTTCATTTTTAAGTTTTTTAGATATTTAATAATTGGGTTATTCATGTTCATGTTCCCTTCTTGTTATGCTTTGTAGTGTATGTAGGCTTTGATGTAAAAATATAACAAGAGAGCAAATTGTTTCGGGTATGCGTAAGTTACGCTGGAACTATAGTATAGAAGTATCCTACCCCTTATGTGAAACATTTCACTTGACTGATATATCATGACATAGAAATTACCTATATATATGCAGAAGTTGTGCGGAAATATTTAACTTTTTATTAACACATAACATTTAAATATAAAATACCAAATTAAAAAGTAATATTTATTCCTCTACATTTTCACAAACATATTCATCTCTATCTTGTATTAATACGAGTAGTCATGTTTTGTTATTCATAAGTAAATAATACATTTACAGTAAGTGAATATTCTTACATCCAAAGAAATTTGTAGGCACTTATAGCAATTTTCAAAGGCGGTCAAATATGAAGATTATGTACCATATTTCCACACAATCTTATGGAATAGGAGTTAATAAAACTTTAACAAAGTGGTGTCGGAATTTAGGATTATTGGCTCAACTTTTATCTGTCATCATTTTGTTGGCGAATTATTTAATATGTTAAGAGCTATATTGTTTGGGAGTATGATTTATTTTATATTTAATATTTTGGTTTCAAAACTAAACAATAAATTTATAGTTACTAAAAACAAAGAAACATTGGGAACTTTACACCTGAGCTTGATGGTGACATGTTGCGCCCCCTTACTAGTTCTAAATAACGGAAAGCTACAACTCCTTTATAAAAAGGCTATTCTGACTGTTTATTTGTAAAATGTTACAATTATAGTTTTTTTATCCTTTGTTTATATTTTCTAGTTTTAAATTTAAAATACATATTGTACTCTAGATATAAGAGTTAGTTAGGAGTTTTCCTTCAGGACAAGGCTGTTTTCAGTCTTGTTTTTTTATTTGTGATTTTTTGAGTACATTTTTTATCAAGATTCTAAATAAAGGAGTTTAACGAGAGAAGTGGATACAAGAAAGCTATATGACATGATAGAAGATCAAAAAAAGAATTGAATGATCTTGTAAATAACTATGGATTTAGACATCAACAAGTAATTGATTCTAGCCAAAAATTAGACCTTTTAATCTATGAGTTAATGCGGAAAAATCGACTGGATTACAAAAGCAGAATGAAAAATGAATCCTTTCAATAAGGATTCATAACAGTTGAAAACAGATATAAAAATAAAAGAATTAACTATATTATATTTCAAAAATTTAAAAGAAATATTGAGAAAGAATGTTAGAGTGAATTTTATGATCTATCTTTTAAAGTTAGAGTTCATTACCCAGAAGAAATAAAGTGGAAAGTGATTGAAATGAAGAAAGATGGTTATTCAAATCGTACGATTATGGAGAAGCTCGGAATTAAAAACGTTTCCCAAATTAAGACATGGATGAAATGGTATCGTACAGATCAAATGTATTGTTTTCAACAACCTGTAGGAAAACAATATTCTTATGGAAAAGGGCCAAAAGAGCCAAGTGAATTAGGACAGCTACGTTTAGAAAATAGGTTCTGATGCAAAGATAAAATGAAAACCAGTAAAACGAATATATTCCTAACAGAATTGTATTTTATGCTACAAATTCAAACAATTGATGGATGAATTCTTTCTGATTTTGGACAGATTGATCCTGTAAATCAATCTGTTCTTTTTAATCATATGCATAGCTTCTACTCCAGAAAGAATGGATATAGCTGTGTCAAAGCATTTGAACCTTAGCGTAGAACGGATTCGTTTCTTTATAAAGCGATGATCTTGTTCTACTATGTTATTTAAGTACATTTGTTGTCTAAGTCGCATACCGTTAGGTATGCTTTTTTCTTTTTTCAACTGTTCAATTGCTATAGGATAAGCTGGATTCTTGTCGACTGTTATAACACGAGGCTCTGAAACATGAAAAGACCGCAAAGCTTTCTTGAAAAAGCGCTTTGCAGCCTTCTGATCTCTTGTTTTACTTAGGCAAAAATCGATTGTGCTTCCTTTCGAATCAACAGCACGATACAGGTATATCCATTGACCTTTTACTTTGATATATGCTTCATCGACTCTCCAAGAGTCATTTGTTTGAGATAACGTCGGATCCGTTTATCCAATTCAGAACCATACTGATGAACCCAATGCATAATTGTTGTATGAGAAATGAATAAACCCTGTTCCTCCATCATTTCCACTAAATCACGAAAACTTAGATTGTACCATAGGTACAATCTTACCGTTAATAAGATAATATCAGGCTGATAGTGCTTCCATTTGAACAAATTTTTCTTTTCCATACCGATCATACACCTTTTTAGAGCAATAGTATCAGTATGTCCAAGTTTTATAGATTTTTTGCACCAGAACCGAGCAGCCTATCGTGACAGACTCCTCCTAAAAAACAACCGTTATATACATATTGAAAATAAATTTATTTTATTAATAATAAATATTCACCAGTGTGATCATCAAATTTATACACATTCAAATAATATTTCCCTGGTTTCGCTACAAATTTTCCCTTTATAGCATTTCCTTCATCTTCACCACAAGCTACGTAATTTTGCATATCTGATTCATGATAAAGTACCCATGTCATTCCAATATTTTGTTCATTTACCACAGAAATATCTACTTCTTTTGGAACTGTAACATCAAACGTATAAACATCTGTTTGATCAGGAGTAATCAGATTTCCTTTTACAAGTGTATTAAACGGGAGTACCTTTTCCTCTTCAAGGGATCCACCTGTTTGCGGATCTTGTTTTACAGTAACTTTTGTTTGTTCTTTACTTTCTTTTCCGCTACTATCTTTCACTGTTAGTTCCACAGTATATGTTCCTTTTTCTCCATATACATGGGTAGGGTTGGCTTCTGTACTCGTTGTACCATCTCCAAAGTTCCATAGATAAGAGACAACTTTTCCATTTTCACTTTTTGTACCATCGCTATGAAATTGAATCTCTTCATTTCTTATCCCGCTGTATGGTCCATTCATATTTACTATAGTAGTTGTTTTTTCCTTTTCCTCTGTTGCAACACCATGAAAAACAATATCATATTCAAACTGGTTAGCTGCATTCACACGATAGTTTACGAAATAGGCTGTAACTGTTTTATAACCACTCCAACCTTTTTGGGATAACTGCTCTAAAGTTTGGTTTACTAGTTTACTCATCGTTTTCCAATCTTCAGACTCACCTTTTGATGTACCACCTGTGTACTTGCCTTCCACGGTAAATGTATTAAAGAATTGCGACTCATATTTTGTAATTTTTGCATCTTTTATATTTGCTACATCCACAATTTCATTTTTCACCTCAGCTAACGGCTTTGGTGCGTGTTGAATTAAATAATCATTTGTTACTTGCGGTACATTATATTTATCTTGATTATCAATCAACTGCTGCATATACGCTTGATATTCTGCATTCAATTGTGTATTGTTGCTCAATGATTCACGATATGAGTCATAATTTTTCACATCGTTTGCACGGATTAAATCTTGAAGCTTATCAAATGTTTCAAATTGATGATTATACAAATATGACTGTAGTGCAAAGGAATACTTATAAAAGTCCCATGATCCATATTTTGAGAACAAAGTTTGCTTTGCTGTATAACGGCTTGCTGGATCAGATGACAAGCCACTTATCATACTTTTACGCGGAACAACATTATTTGTACGTGTAGATCCTGCAAAAAATTCTGCATTCCCTTCTTGGAACCAAGTTAATCGTTCATTTTGATACATTTCTCCGCTTCCAAATAAACCAGGAACCTCATACCTTCCTTGTAAATAATGAGTGAATTCATGACGGAATAACTCTTCTAAACTATAAATACTCTGCTTTGGCGTACGCTCATATGTAAAGAAGGTCCCCTTCTCTTCAATATAAATTCCACCGTTGTTTGTTTCATATCCATATAATTGTCTATTTAATTGATATTCATCTGGATTATTATAAATTACTATTGTTAGTACATCATCAGCGTTACCCGGTTCTAGTGCTTTATCATTACCAATTACACGGTGATATTGTGCTTTTACTTCTTTGGCTGCCCAATATAATCTTTTAATTTTTTCTTCTGTTACTTTATCTCCCGTCTTGAAGACAATTGATCCGTCATCAAATGTATATGTTTTAGGTAAGTATTGTCGTTTCCCTTTTTCACGTATTTTCTGTAGATCTACTACATTTCCACTATAATCTTTTCCACCATAGTTTGTTTTAATTTGTTCTACTGCTACAAAATAAGGTCCACTTAAACGAGGATACAAGCTCATCGCTCGTGTAATAACTTCTAATCCTTTGTATGGATTACTATGAAATTTCCCTAAACGACCTGCATAATAAATGCCATTATTAATTAGCCAACTATTTTCATTTGTTATATTTCCCACGAGAGCAATTCTATTAACCTCATTTATAAAGTTATCAATCTTTCCATACCACATTGTTTCATTAGGTTGCTTATTTGTATCTTGCAAATAAGACTGTATATCATAATCAATTCCTTTTACAATTTCATATACAGCTTGTCCTTTCGCATAATCGCTTACATACGTAGTAAGATTATCATTATATTGTTTTAAAACATTTACCGCATACTGTACTGTTTCAGTATCACTAGAGGCATTACCAATTAATTTTCCATACGCGGCTACTACTCTATCTTGCTCAGCTGTACCTAATGTAAAGTTTGGATTTTTCGCAATCGCTTTCAATGCTGGTAAACATTTGTCATGGAAGCTTCTCTCTTTTAAGTAACTTAATTCATTATTATAATACCCTACATAAAAAGCAGAACGTAATATTTCAACAAATGTTTCAATTCCTTTTGAATCCTCTTTTGTGAAAGCACTTCCTCGTTGTCCTAATTCATCAATGATAACGTTCATACGTTCTTTATTTTGATAGAAAGCTTTCGTATCTTGAGTAAATTGAAATAAATCGGTAATTTGATTCCAAGAAATTCTTGATAGCGTATCAATGAATTCGCTATCAGGCATTTTATTCAGTTCTGCCAGAGTGTAGCTTTGCTTTAATTGACTTTCATCACGTTTCATAACCAGAGTAGGACGTTGTGAAAAATCGCCTACTTTTAAACGCTCTTCAAAAGTCAATGTTTCGTCCACTTTGGTAGCATGTACAATTTCATCTTTTGAAGTTTCTGTCCCAATTGGTTTCATTTGTAAGATATTATAGGGTGCTTTTTCTTCTGCTGATACCTGTGTTTGAATACTTCCAAATGATAATGCCATCGTACTAATCCCGATCATCATTTGAGTAAATTTTAAATTCTTGTTCATTACATTTCCTCCATTTATATATTCTACCCAAAAATATAACATTTTATCTTAATAAATAATTATAAAATGTATTATTTCATATTATATAAAATTAATATATACATAATATGATATAATATGAAATATTATAGAATTTTTTTCTTTTTTCCATCCTTACTCATGAATTGAGTATATCTTTTGTTTGAAATTTACAGGTTCGTTGCAAGAAACCAAACTCTCTGGCAAGATTTCGTAAGATATTTGGCGATAAAAGCCTTGAATTTCTTGAGCAACTACTCATAGTTCATCAGATACAAAAATAGTCATAAAAAAACGCTATCCTTTCCTATGATTCTAGAGAAAGAATAGCGTTTTTTTACTCGTTCAGTATTTAGTAGGTATAAATTTTTATATTTCAAAAGACTTTTTTCTCTAAAAATATTTTTCATACAAATTTTCAGATTCTAAAAAATCTATAAATTTCTTGTAATGTGTCACTGTTCTTTCTAAAGCAATCATTAAAACAAAAATAAAATAAATTGCTTGGATTCCATTCATATAATTAAAGAGTGATTCAAATATATATACAATACTAGCAATCATAGAACAAAACCATAAATAAAATTTCATTTTCAGCTTTTTAATTTTTTGCTTAGTTGTCTTACAATGCTGGCCATGAACTCTTATAAACAAATAAATTGCTGTATGCAAAATAATAATTGAAAATTGGAAACTTCGATTGTCCTCCGAACTAAATTCAGAGAAATCTATTTCTAATGAATGTAATACTATCCAAATAGAAAATAAAGATAGCACAAAGACATATAAAAAACCAAATAATAATTCAAAAATAAATATCCAAGGTTTATTTAATATTGAGTAAAATGGATTTAGATATTTTATGGTTAATAAAAATTTTCTCACTAAATCAGTAATAATAATTGATGTATTAGTTATATTCATATAGAAAAGTAATGTTATTGGAACCAATAACATTATAGTGATGCCCCAAACAGTAATCTTAATACCGGATAAAAAGAAAACAGCTCCATAAATTATAAGTGAAAAAATAAAAGTTGATATTGGAACAAACATTAAAAATATAAAAGTTCTTATTAAGATTAAATCCCCTAAAAAATCTTTTATTATGGAAACGTGTATTTTTTCCTCCTTGTAATTTTTCACAGTATCAACTATTTCTTTCTCAGATAAAAGAAAATACTTCAATCTATTAAACATAAAAAAACCCCTTTATATTAAAAAGGTTAAAATATATACCCAACTGTTATTAAAATTTCATAAAAGTAATTGTAAATTTTGTATAAGCATTTTTTTCACTTTCAACTGTAATCAAGGCGTGATGTGCCTCAATAATAGCTTTGACAAGTGCCAACCCAATTCCGGTCGATCCGTGCTTTTTAGAACTACTTGATTTATAGAATCGTTCAAAAATATGAGGTAATTCTTCAGCTGAGATTCCCTCTCCAAAGTCTTGGATCACTAGTTCTGTATAGATTGGAGAATTTTTGGCCTGAATCATTATTTTACCACCGGGTTTAGAATGTTCGATTGCATTCTTCAACAGATTTAACAAAGCTTCCTGCATCCATAATTTGTCATGAATAACGACTATTTCTCTCGGTGCATTCCAATCAATCAATATATTTTTATCACTTATCATGCTTTGCAAGCGATGTAGAACTTCCTTAGTCGTATCTACTAAATTCCCTGGCTCTTTATCAAACGAAATAGCTTTTGCATCAATTTTTGCTACTTTTAACAAATTCTGAATTAGGACATTCATTCTAGAGATTTGAATATCATTATTTTGCAGTAATTGAACTTGTTGCTCGCGGGATAGTTTTTCACTTAATAACATTTCATTATAGATAGAAATAGTTGAGAGCGGTGTTTTTAACTGATGAGATATATCCTGCAACATTTCTCCTAAAAACTGCTTTTCTTCAAGCAAATCCTGCATATTTTTTCTAATGATATCCTTCATTGAGCGAAATGAAATTGCCAGTTTCGCGAAATCCCCTTCTTTATTTTCATTAATGACAACTGAGTAATCTCCCTCGATTATTTTTTTTGCAGCTCTAGTAAGCTGGCTAATTTTATTAAAAATAATTTTTTGTTGCATGTAGTTTGCAAAAAAAATCAAAAATCCAAAAGCAATCAATCCCCAAATAATAAATTGATTGTGGTCAAAAATTAGATAATTTAAATGAGGAAAAAATTTTGATTCCAAGTCTTCATATAATCCATACTGCTTTAGGATCTCTGTCCCTTTTTCCTGATATTCACTTGAATGAGACGAATGATTTGTTAAGGCTTTCATAATTTCTAATTCATTTTCAGGATTTTCCTCAACCAATCTAGCGGTAATTTCTCCCCAGGTTGCTATAGAATCGTGTTTTAAATGATCATAGAATAATTGCTGAGTAATAAATTGGTAAATCGTAAATAAAGATAAAAGAACAGTTAGTATCGTCATATAGCTTTTCATTTCAGTATTTTTCATTATTTTGCTCACCCAATCACGTCCTTACTCCAACGATAACCATATCCTCTTTCGGTAACGATAAACTGCGGTTTTTGAGGATTGTCTTCAACTTTATCCCTTAAACGCTTAATGTATACAGATAACGTATTTTCATCAAAAAAGACATTATCTCCTTCCGTTATTTTTAGTAGGAGCTCATCTCTTTTAATGGCTTTGTGAGAATTCATCATGAAATTCAATAGAAGCTTGTATTCTAAATTCGTCAATGTAATACTTTCACAATCTTTATAAACCTTGACTAGGTTCGTATCGATTCTTATATTCTCAGACCTTAAAATCTGAGGCGGTGTTTCAAGCGTCGCTTGTTTGCGCAATTGTACTTTCACTCTAGCCATGAGTTCCTTAACCCGAAATGGTTTGGTTATATAATCATCTCCGCCTATATCCAGTCCCATTACCACATTTGCTTCCTCATCTAGTGCCGTTAAAAAAATAATAATTGATTTTTCATTTTGCCTTTTAAAGTATATACATAAGTCATAACCATTACCATCTGGTAAACCAATATCAAGGATGAACAAATCAAATGTATTGTGAACAAACTGGTATTTTGCTTCTTTTACACTGGACGCTCTAACTACCTCATAACCCTCATTTCTTAATGAAAATTCGATGGCTAGACCAAGAGCTTCATCATCTTCAACTAGTAATATTTTTTTATTCAAGTATGCCCCCTCCTTTTTCTTCCCCTAGCTTATTCTTCACTCACAATAGCCTGACTATAATCTAGCCAGGCCTATAATATTATTCTTCTCTGATAGTATCAATAATGTTATCTTGTTTAATTTTTTTCAATGGATTTAAGACTGATAAATAACTAATTATTAAAGCTGAAACAAACGTAACGATACAAGCCTCATAGGGAATCGTCCATGCCATTTTCATTATATCAGAAATAGCTAAATATATAATATAAGACAATATACAACCAAAAAAGATTCCTTGTAAACTTCCAGAAAAACCGTAAATCAGAGCTTCATAGGTAATCATTTTTTTCAAATCCTTTTGTGACATACCAATGGATTTCAAAGCGGCCAATTCTTTTCGTCTAGTCATGATACTTATAGTTATAGTATTGAGGATATTAACGCTACTAATTAAAGAAATGACTGTGATAAAACTATATGCAAGCACTTGTAAAGTAAGTTTTTCTTCTTTTTTTGTTTTATTTTCTTGATAATTATTTACGATTGTAATGGAATATCTTTTTCCAATCGTGTTTTCTATTTCCTTAACTGTCGCGGAAGATTGAGTTACATCCTTTAATTTAGTTTCAAATCTATTCTCCTTCTTTTCGTTTACGTTAGATATATTTCCAAGTGATTTCAATTGATGCAAAACTTGTTCATTTTCAGCTAAATGATCTGAATTATTATCCTCTAGCTTAATTATAATATCCGATTTAACAGATAACTTATCAAAAGATTTAGATGCAAATGCAACATTCATTAAATACGAAAAAGTAATAAATAACACACTACTTATAATAATTGATAAAATTGTAATGGTATAACGATTTTTATTGCGCTTCACATTTTTCATAGCCATGCTCAAAGGAAAAGATAAAGGTTTTCTCAATATGGAATTCTTTTGTTTTTTGATTTGTTCCTTTTTAATTGACAACCTACTGCTGATTGCTAACAATGGGGAGATTTTTCCTGCAAAATACGCTGGGTACAAACTTGACGCTATTACAGAGAGGAAGGTAATAATCGAACTGATTAATAAAATCTTCCAATCAACATGGAATATCGAGACTCCTTTACTATTTTCCATTAAAAGTGAAAAAGTGAATTGAAGAGAGGCAAGTGCTATTAAGCTGCATATAATTCCTAATGGTATAGCGATAACAGCCAAAAAAGTAGCTTCTCTCAGCACGATTTGTCTAATTTGCTTTCGTGTTGCACCGATGCTTCTCAACAGGCCAAACTGCCTCGTTCGTTCCACGACACTAATTTGAAAAGCGTTGTAAATCACAACAACTGTCGCTATCACAACAATGCTGATAGTAATAATTAGCGTGGCCATAATCGAATTATTGTAACCTGGTTTCTCTAATTGAATTAATTCTTCACTTATATTAATATTATTCTCTCCGGAAATAGTCTTGATTCCCTCTAAAATCTCATTAAAGTTTGCTTCCGGGCTAATTCCGACTAATATTTTTCCTTCCCCAGCGCTAAACTTACGCTTATAGGTTAGTAACCGCCCCACTTTATTTTCCTGTGTATATACACTATCACTTAGAAAACCTACCAATTTGTATTTTTTTTCATTTAATTCGAATGAATCACCTATTTGGATATTATCTTTTATATAAGGTAATACCCAGGGATCAACAGCAACTTCTTGATCATTAGATGGCAATCTCCCCTTAATAATACTGTATTTTAAAAACTCCAAGGCGTTATCATCAGCAAAATTCATTTGTACAGCAGCCTCTCCGACTTGGACTGTTTCTCCCTGTGACATTAAACCAAATGATTCAATTTGCGGGTTATATTTAATTTTTTTCAATATCGATTCATCGTAATTTAATACAACAGCATGAAAAGAATACCCTTGCCTCTTTTTCGTATTCTCAATTTGAGAAATCTGAGTTCCGTTCATAAATAGGCCGATTGTAGAAATTAACGCTACAGAGAGTATGATTCCGATCAAAGTTAAAATTGTACGTTTCATATTCCCCTTTAAGTATCTCCTACTTAATTGTTTATAATTACCAATCAAAATTAGTTTCCTCCCGTCTTAGGCTTATTCGTGGCTAGCCACTGATCGGAAATGATTTGCCCGTCTTGAATTGTAATAATACGGTCAGAAGTTGATGCGATTTTTAAATCGTGAGTAATCAATACAATAGTTTGATTATATTTTTTTGCTGTCAATCTTAATAAATCCATGACTTCTTTTGTATTTTGAGTATCAAGATTTCCTGTAGGCTCATCAGCTAAAATCAAATGTGGGCGATTTATAAGTGCTCTCCCAATCGAAACCCGTTGTTGCTGACCTCCTGATAATTCAGATGGTAAATGATTTCTTCTTTCATGAAGTCCCAGAATTTCAATAATTTCGTCCATATAAGAATTATCTATAGGTTCATTATCCAATAAAGTGGGTAAAGCTATATTCTCCTGCACATTCAATACAGGAATTAAATTGAAGAACTGAAATATGAATCCAACTTTTCTTCTTCTAAATATCGAAAGTTCATTATCTGGATATTTATAAATATTGTTCTCTCCAATAAATACTTTTCCTGAACTTGGGCGGTCCAATCCTCCCAAAATATGCAACAATGTACTTTTACCTGATCCAGAAGCTCCTACGATTGAAACAAATTCCCCCTGATGTATTGTAAGGTTTATGCCCTTCAAAGCATCTACCCTACTATTACCTTCACCATAACTTTTGACGACATCTTCTATTCTTACGATTTCCATTCATATCACCTTATTTTCATTTTAAATTAGTCTTGTACCTCTACAAAGTTTATTTTATGCTGATTATTCGATGAGACCTTATTAATCTCTTGTAAAACTTTGTTTACTTCTTGTTTGTTTTTATAATCAAAATCTCGTTTTTTAAATTGAATTAATTTCATTATTGACTCTGATTCAGAAATTGCATTATAGTCTTGGTCTTTTAGGATAACAAGGTTCATGGGGTCATACCCAATCCAAATTTGCTGTTTAACATACTGGGCAGGTACCATCTTACCGTTCAAATTCAACTGGTTATTTTCAAAATTATCAACCGTAGGATTATCACCCGTAGAATTCTTACCCGCATAAGAAAATAATAGATTCTGATCACTAGATACTTTATTTTTATCTGTCACCATCTCAGAGATAGTAGACGCTGAATACGGATCTTTTCTAGCTCTTAGAAGTCCCTTATTAAATAATTTTACCGCGGTAGAACTATTAATAACTGCATATTCTGTAGTATTGATTTCAAATTCTTCATTTGTATCATTTTGTTTCTTATCTTCTTCTGATAATTGGGTCTTTCTTATTGTAGTGACGTACTTAACTTTATAGTCAATAGATTGTTTAATATCATCTTTAAATTCTTGTTTGACTTTTTCTATATCAGCTGCAGTACCACTAACTAGAATCCCATCGACTGGTTGTCCTGGACCTTGCACATAACGTTTTACTCCTAATCCTATTCCTATAAAAATAGCAATAACCACCACATAACTTATAATTTTTTTCATTAAAATACTCCTTTAATTAATGATTTATATCTGGATTATAGATGAGATTTTTTCATAAGTTAATGACTTCTATCTAACTATCTAACTTCTAATCTTACAATATTGTAAGATTAGAAGTTACAACGTGTATATTTTATGTCCGAAGACTCCCTCATCAATTTGTGTGATAGTAGAATAGCTTCTGCAACTAGGTGGCAGATACTATCGAAAAAAGATAAAATGACTCGAATATTTTCCGTGGATTATAAATAAACATTCACATAAAAACCAAACAAAAGTGATGAATATTATTAATACCAATAACAAGAATCAGTACGGAAAACATATTTTCATAAGTGAAATACTAAAAAATTGAAAAGAAAACATTATGGATCCTTGAAAAAATGGAGAATGATTACAAACAAAATTATTAAAGACTCTAGCATGTTTTCATACGGAGAAAAACAAGGCGACATTAAATTAAGGAAAGCACTAGCAGATTACTTATTTCAATCAAGAGGGGTTAATACTTCCGCAGAACAAATTATTATTGGCAGTAGAAGATCCTGGATATAACGTGGCAAGGGAACTTTTTGTTCTTCAATCATTTACTATGGATCCAATTCCTGTAAAAGAACGAGGTATCCAAGTCGATCTTCTTTTAAAATCGCCTTCTAAACTTTTATATGTCACTCCTACTCACCACTTTCCGTATGGAGTGACCATCCCAGTCAGTGAAAGATTAAAATTAATTGAATGGGCAAAAAGGGTGGAGGGATATATTATTGAGGACGATTATGATAGTGAATTTCGATATATTCATCAACCTATACCGTCTCTTCAAAGTTTAGATTCTAATGATAGGGTGGTTTATTTCGGAACTTTTTCAAAGGCACTCCTTCCCTCTATCTGTGTCAATTATATGGTTTTGCCTAGGCGGCTAATAAATGAATATAAAAAGATACTTCCTTTACTTGAACAAACATCCTCATCTATTCATCAGCGTACGTTGGCAACTTTTATGAATGAAGGATATTGGTACTCGCACTTAAGAAAGATGAAAGCTTTGTATAAACGTAAAATGAATCTATTAAATAGGGAATTATCAAAGCACTTTAAGGAATTTGTCGAGATTAAAGGTGGTAGCTCCGGTATTTTCATTATTATTGAAGTGAAAACAAAAATGAGTGAAAAAATGCTAATTGAAAGAGCACATGATCACGGCATTATAGTATATCCTTGTTCAAAATATTTCTCGGAATATTCAACTTGGATTTGGTGAGTTATGCGAAGAAGAGATAATAAAAGGAGTATCTCAATTAGCAAAAATTTGGTTCTAATAGGAAAAGAGATAAAACAATTAATGAATAATTTTATTTAATTAAGAATAGAAATCCCTTTAGTATTTTGAAGTTTTTTACACAAATTAATATTTTTCTTTTTTAAGTATAAAAAAGACACCTTTAAGGTATCTTCTCCAAAATTAATAACCGAATGTTATATCATAAACTTTCTCAATAATTATGAATTTAATCATTGCTTTTAAATATATCCTTTTAACATATTTTTTGAGAAACGATTTGGATATAGAGCATTAAGCATTTCATATGGACTTCCTTTCCAATAACGTTTTAGCGGTGTCCATAATTTTTGTTTTATTAGCCATTTTTGATTAAATACCTTTAATAGCTGTTTTTCATCCAATTTTTCTTTCTCTTCAATAGTCCACCTTAACGCCTCTAATGCTTTACGTTTAGACCAATATCCAACAGGAGTAACTCTAAATTCCCATTCTTTAAAACGGTCTCTATATAAATCATTAATCATTCTAAACGGACTATTCCCCCAAATTAATTGACATGCCGATGCTAATCCATGGGTCTTTAACCATTTTATATTGTATATATCAAGCAATTGTTTAGGAGTTAACCTCTCTTTTTCTTCAATGGTCCATTTCAATGCTTCTAATGCTTTTTCTTTAGTCCAGAAGTTATTAGGAGTCATACCAAATTCCCATTCTTTAAAACGTCTTGGATAAAGATCATTAATCATTGCATACGGGCTACTATTCCAATACATAGCCAGAGGTGCGCTAAGCTTATTTTTTTTAACCATTTTTTCCCGTATACTCCTAAGAGCTTTTCTCGTGAAAGGCCTCTTTTTCCTCAATAATCCATTTCAAAATTGTTAATGCTTTTTCTTTAGTCCAATAATTTAAAGGAGTCATACCAAATTCCCATTCTTTGAACTGATTTGGGTACAAATCATTTATTGCTTTAAAAGGGCTATTTTCATACCTATGTTTGAGTAATCCCCGTAGCCTATACTTTACAATTAATTTTGTGTTCCATTTTTTTCTTATGTCTTCCTTATTCCATTTTAAAATACTGTTAAGCAAATATGTTATTACCCTCCGCGCCATTTTATTATCTTTATCTTCTTTCCACGTATTTGGAGGGAATTTATTTCTTTTTCCATCTAATATTTCCTGATAAATACCTTCTATAGCAACTTCTTTCATTAACAATATATAAATCCTCCTACATTTTGTATTAATATTTATACACTATCATTATTTCCAATCAATATATCCACATTAAATAATATAAGTAAAACCCAAATTAAAAGCAACACAAAATTTGTTTTTTATAAAAATTCTAATAATTGACTAAGTAAATTTTTATTTTAATTTTCTAATTATTGGTTTGTACTAATATGGTATTGTTATATTTAAATATAAGGAGTGTATTCTTATGGAGAAGATTAGTAAAAGCGATATTATTCGTACTGTTCCGCAAAGCGGTTTTTTCGGACACCCTAAGGGGTTGTTTACCCTATTCTTTACAGAATTTTGGGAGCGATTCTCTTACTATGGGATGAGAGCAATATTACTTTATTATATGTATTATTCAATCTCACAAGGTGGTTTAGGAATGGATCATGCGACCGCAGCGTCAATTATGGCCATCTATGGATCTCTTGTTTACATGTCTGGCATTATTGGTGGCTGGATTGCAGATCGTCTATTAGGTTCAAGTAGAACGATTTTTTGGGGTGGCGTTTTAATTATGATAGGTCACCTAATTTTAGCACTACCAGGAACTATAAGTACTTTATTCATATCTATGGTGTTTTTAGTACTAGGTACAGGGTTATTAAAACCTAATGTATCTAGCGTTGTTGGTGATTTATATAGTGAAACAGATACTCGACGTGACTCAGGTTTCAGTATTTTCTATATGGGTATTAATTTAGGATCTCTTTTATCTCCTTTTATTATAGGGACACTTGGTCAAAAGTATAACTTCCACCTAGGTTTTGGTGTTGCTGCAATTGGTATGCTATTGGGCTTAATTATTTTTGTTCTTACAAAAAAGAAAAACCTTGGTTTAGCAGGAACACAAGTACCAAATCCTTTAACAGACATCGAAAGAAAAAAAGTTACTAAACAGTTTAGTATTGGTACAATAGCTATAGTACTATTTTGTATTTTAACGATACCAACAGGTATTTTAACTATTAATCGATTCACTTTATTAGTAAGTATTTTAGGTATTCTCATTCCAACTGGTTACTTTATTTTTATGTATCGTAGCCCGAAAACTACAAAAATTGAAAAGTCTCGTTTAATTGCTTACATACCATTATTTATTGCTGCAACAATGTTTTGGGCCATTCAAGAACAAGGAGCTATCATTTTAGCTTCATATGCTGATCAGCGTACTCAATTAAAATTGGCCGGGTTTGAACTGCAATCTTCATGGTTTCAATCATTAAACCCTATTTATATTGTTTTGTTAGCACCAGTATTTGCTTGGTTATGGGTAAAGCTTAATTCACGTCAACCAAGTACGGCTAATAAATTTGCTATTGGTTTATTATTTGCTGGTTTATCTTTCTTAGTTATGATTATCCCTGCATATATCCATGGTACAGAATCCCTTGTAAGCCCTATGTGGTTAGCGATTAGCTTCCTGTTAGTAGTAATCGGGGAACTTTGTTTATCACCTGTAGGTCTATCAATTACAACCAAATTAGCACCAGCTGCCTTCTCTGCTCAAACAATGAGTCTATGGTTCTTAACTAGTGCAGCTGCACAAGCTATAAATGCTCAAATAGTTCGATTATATAATCCTGAAACAGAAATTATTTATTTCGGTGCGATTGGTGGCCTTTCAATCATTTTAAGTGTAATTTTATATTTTATGGCTCCAAAGATTCAAGTTTTAATGAAAGGCATAAAATAAAAAAACTGTGCTAAAAACTTGTTATAATTCAGGTTTTTATGCACAGTTTTTTGAATAGTTATTTATTTTTATGTTTCTAATTTACTAACTGATTATCGTTATTGCAAATTAGAATAATAAATTATGAAAACAAAAAGAAAATGACGAGTAATATGCATAAATATAAATCAATCTATATATACGTAAAATTGCATTTAAAATTTTCTATATCAATGTTATAATAAAGTTAATCGAGAAGCATCCAACATATTTTGATTAATCACTACATTTTCTTTTATACGTTATAAAGTTAATACATTAATTTCATACTTCTTCTTTTGTTTCTTCAACATTAGTATCCTCTAAAACTTAAAGTATTGCTATTGGATTTTTGAAATAGTACCCCCATACCCATCAAGCTAGAAATTAAAAATGTTTCTATCTTAAGAACCGAAAATAGCTATTAAAAATATAGTTATCAGTTTTATTTCGTTTTTCCTTGCACCCAAGTAGCAATATCATTTATAACATACTCAGGAATATTAGCTGGGCTATTATATTCATCCGGTTTACTTAACTCCCCATCTCCTTCTGTAAAGAAGTGATTTAATTTTGGATATAGTCGATACTCAACGTTATCTCGCTCTTTTAATTGTTCTTTCCAAATAGGAATTTCGATTTTAGATTGAATTTGAAAGTCTCTTTCTCCTTGCATAATCAATAACGGTGTCTGTTGTTTTTTTGACATTTCTGCTGCTTTAATTTTGCGAATAGAATCCCAAAACACTGGTGATCCTAAATAAAAATCTTTTGGAGGATTCTGACTAGAAAAATTAGGGTCGTTTAATAATTCAAATTGCGATTTGTAAAATTTATATTCTTCTAGGTTCATTGCTCCAATAGACAAACGATACTCCAATTGATCTAAAGCAGCATCTTGAATTGTACGGGCCGCTCCTCCCATCACAATTGCCCCCGCAATATTTTGATTTTGATCTTTTTCAATTATCCTTGGAATCACCATTCCACCTTGACTATGACCAATAATATAAATTTGTTTCTTATCTATCATAGTTTCATTTTGAAGAAAATGAGTTACAAGAAGAGCATCATCTGTTGTCTCTTTATCAACTGTATAAAAAGGACTAAGTTCTGTTTTCAATCCATGTTCATAGGTTCGCTTATTATAGCGAAGGACAGCAATTCCTTTCGAGGCAAGGCCTTCAGCTAGATCACGAAATGGTTTTAAAGCATACGCTGTTGAATCCTGATCGGCTGCTCCACCTCCGTGAACAAGAATAACCGCTGGGAAAGGACCTTTTCCCTTCGGAATAGATAATGTTCCTGGTAATGGAAATGCATCACTTCCAACTACTACTTCTTTATCAACAAATGATTCAGGCTTACTATACGATGGCCGATCTGCAACAGGACTAAACGGCATTCTGAGTTGAAAATCATCTATTTTACCAGATGGATCCAATTTTATTAGTAAAGGTACAGTAATTTGTTCAAAAACTAATTGCATCTCTATATTTGTATGGACGGAATTTGTCTCTTTTTGTGTAACCTTCCCAATTTCTATAAAAGAACCCGCTTGTAATTGATCAGGAATTTCTTTCCAATAATTCTCCAGCCATTTTTCAGATATTACTCTCTGTAATGATCGAGAAGTTAAATTAAATGCAGACTTATAATCTTCATTTTGCATAGAACGTATAAATGAAAGAGTAGTAGATATTCCAGGATTTTCATTGGCAATATTGTCTATTCTTTTTATATTCGTTTTTATTTCCTTTAATGTCGATTTAAATTGATGGTTAAACGGATTATTATATGTATTGGGATATAGACTTGATTTCAATACATCCTTATTTCTCTCCTCAAACATGCTTGGAGAACCTTGGGAATTTTCAGGTGAAATTAATTTCTCCGCATATGAAACCGAAGGAATAGTTATCGTAAAAATTGCACTAGCAAGTAATAACTTCTTCCCTATTTTTTTCTTCGTGCTCATATTTATGAATTCTCCTTTTAAAATTTATAATTGCTAATTACTCTAAAATAAGTGCCACCCACAAATACAAGTATGCTTATTATGGTGACGAATGGAATACTGGTATATTTTTGAGAAATCCAATATGTTTATAAAAAATGATGGATTGGATAATAAATAGTATAGAAATGTCCTACTATTCTCATAGGATAGTAGGTCTTTTGTATACATAGAGACACCCAAATGTGTCTCTATGTTATTTAAACCATCATATTGTACTAATTATTGAATTTCATTAACACCTTACTATTTATGAACAAATTTAATGGTTTTTGGATTTACCTTTGCGTTTATAACCTTGACCTTTACGGAATAACTACCTTCTTCTAAATATTTTATAGGGACTGAGAATTTTTGAAGATTCGAGTGATGAAGAATATTGGCACTTGCTACATGTAATAAATCACCTCGTAAATTATAAAACTCAAATACTACATAGCTTCTTTTTCCTTCGTTAGATGAACTTAAATCAGCACTCCCAATAATAGTATTGTAATATGGAGAATATTTTATTGGATTTCCATTACTAAGCCAAAATTCACTTTCATTAACGGATAATTTTTCAGTGTTAATTTGCGCAGAAACTGTATTCTGATCAGGACTATAAAATGCACCAAAGACTAGAAAACCTATACTCATTACAGGAATAAGAATTCTTTTTTTCATTTTAACTACTCCTTTAATTATATTTTTAACAAACAAATAATACAAATTATTTACTTAAATGTAAATATATAGGGTATAATTGGAATATTAATTTATAAAATTTTATTTTTCTTTCCCAAAGCCTTTTTGGTTAGAGCGCTAAAGCGTCGTTTTAGAACACAATCTCTCATATTAAACATTTTAAATTTACGAAAAAAAAAGAGATACCCATCAATATTAAGCTAAGAATTTAACTTTAATATCATTCTTGGAATTTCTCTTTGTAAAGGAAATGCTTAAAATACAAATAAAACATCTTTTCCATGTCGTATTGTTTCATTGAAGTCTATCCCGAATTGTAGCTAGTTCAATGTGATAGTAAATTCTGAGTTCGGTGCGCCAGCAAATACAACCGTTCCGTTCTCCGGTAGTTTCACCTTGTTATTGCCACTCACAACGGTAAAATTGACGCATACTTCATTCTCATCATACACCGAGAATGAACTCCCTGATGGCAAATCCACCGTCATTGTTTTCCCTGCTGCCTCTTGCGGAATCGTAAACCATTTCGCATGCCCATCTGCTTGCAGTGTAACCTTTGATAATTGACCTGCATCAAGCGGTTTCACGTTTGATTCACTGACGTATAAAAAGCTGGCCATCTCCATGTATTCATTACCGTCCTCTATATAGAAATGTGCTTCCTTCGTATCACGGCCATCCATTACGGGAATCTGAATGTGATGTGTTGCCGTATTTGGACCTATAATTTTTTTACCGTCCCAATAGCCATCTTTGAGCGTAATTTGTGTATTAAGAGGTATGAGTTGTCCTAGATAGTTCATAGAATTAAATTTTTCGTTAACGAGATAGAACTTGCCGCCCTCACGCTTCGCCCATGCAGCAGCTGTTTTCTTCGATAACACATTCTTTTCTAATTTCTGGGCTAAATAGTGAGTGAGCACATTTTGCCCCAATCCCGGCGATAATTCATATGTGCTTTCTCTCAAATAAACTTTTCCATTCTTCTCAGTGACGAAGTTAAGCTTGGAAGTGCCCTTCTCATTTATAAAGCTTCCATCCGCCGTATATACATATTTTTCTTCCGGTTTAGTTGGTAAAAACAGTTCTCCCTTCTTCGTAATTTCTATTTTGAAATGGCTATAGCTATTTCCATAAAAGCCCGACTTTTTTATCACGTCTTGAGGCACTTTAACTTTGACTGGCTTGCCGAAGGATTTATCTGGTTTTATATCCTTAATTGTCCCTTTCTCTTTTAGCGTGGCTAACAGTAATTTTTTTGCCAACAATTGATTTGTAATACTACTACCACCGGATGACAACACAGCTGCTGCCATCTTCTGTTCTGGAAGCACGATCAATGACGCATGTTGCAGGACCGTGTCGCCGCCCTTAGACAAAGCCTTTATCCCATATCTATCAAATGGGTATAGTTTCACACTATCCCAGCCAAGACCATAGTTGAACACATTATCTCCATCCCCTGGCCACATTCCTTTTTTATATTCCTCTTGTTCCATCTCCTTGATTGCCTTATTAGAAAGAATTTCTTTCGTGGTCAAAATGACTTCCCAACATTCAAAAGCAAAAAAGACAGAAAGTCTTATACAACGAATGTAGTGAACGGAAATATTATGTTGCTTAACGGTCATATCAAATTGCCAAAACTGAAAATGGTACGTATCAAGCAGCATAGAGAAATACCACAAGACCATGTAATCAAGTCATGTACGATTTCTATGACACCTACTGGTAAATACTATGTGTCTATCTTGACTAAATACGAAAAAGAGATTGTACAAAAAGAAGTAGAAACAGTTGTTGGATTAGACTTTGCGATGGATCGATTATACGTTAGTTCTGAGGATGAGAGAGCCAATTATCCTAAGTTCTATCGTGAAATGTTAGACCGATTAGCAAAGGCACAACGAGTATTATCAAGAAGAACAAAAGGTTCTATTCGTTGGAATAAATAACGTATCCGTGTAGCTAAGTTACATGAAAAAGTAGCGAACCAACGTAAGAACTTCCTTCATCATAAGTCTAAAGAGTTAGCTACTCATTTTGATGTTGTAGCTATTGAAGATTTAAATATGAAAGGAATGTCGCAAGCACTTCATTTTGGAAAAGTGGCGCTGACAATGGTTGGGGTATGTTCACTTCTTTTTTAGCTTATAAACTACACGAACAAGGCAAACAACTTGTGAAAATAGACAAATGGTTTCCTTCCACAAAAACATATAGCCGTTGTGGAAATGTGAAAAATATGTCATTGTCTGAGCGAGTATATTCTTGTATATGTGGTGTAAATCTCGATAGAGATTATAACGCAGCTATCAATATCAAAAATGAAGCAATACGCCTATTAGCGTTAGCATAGATAGCAATAAAATAACCCTTGGAACGAGGGAGTTAGCTCGGTTGTCTTAGGACGAATTCGTTAGCTATCAAAAGTAACGACTAACCGAGAAGCCCCCACTTCAAACAGTCCATTAGGACGTTAAGTGGCGGGTAGTTCACTCTTGGATTGATATTGATGTGACGGTACTATTAGTACTGCCCTAACACGTTACAACTTTTTTATAACAGGTTGTAACGTCCTATGTTTTTGACCATTCTGTACAACGATAACTTTGGTTTACTGATTTCACTTGTAATCTGGTAGCCTAACCTCTGATACAATTTAATGGCAAGTTGGTTCTCTTTCTTTACCGTTAGTGAGCATTTGGCAAAGCCTTGCAGGGCAGCCTGTTCCTCGGCAAACTCAAGTAGTCTGGTACCTATCCCCAGTCCTCGACTTTCAGGCAATAAGGCGATTGTTCCGATGTGAAACTCGTCATCTTCTCCCTCCTTCAAGGTAATCATGGAATAAAGCATTTTGATATTCAGAATGTTATAAAAAACAAAATCCAACTTTCCGAATGAAAGCAGCTGTTTAAAAGTGGGCCAAGCAAGACGATTTAAAACGGGGATGGGATAGCAAGTAATCATCCCTAGAGTTTTCCCATCCATTTGAGCTTCATAAGCGTATTGATGACTAAAACGGTTGTTCCCCTGCCGCCATAGCTTACAAAAAGTCCCTTCGACTGCGTTCTGCTCCTCAGATCCTGCAAGTGCAAACGCCATGTATTCCAATGCCATTACATTTAGCTGGGCGCCCACCATGGATTGATGAACAGCCTTTACAATAGAGATTTGATTCATTTCCCAGCCCTCCTTTTCGCTTTCTATATTATTGATGTTAATTATCATGGATTTGTATCCGTTCACTCCCTTCTTAACTCATCCTTAGCTTTGAAACCATAATAAAATGTATTTAAAACAAGCTCTGCAGCAGATTTTTTAGCCACATTTCCTTCATGTACCTGTTCCCAGGTATGGAAAACTAGGGCATAAAGCGTATTCAAAATCCATTCGCTGCTAACCGTTTGCTGAAAGTAACCTCTTTGTTGTAACAACTCAATAACGCGTCGTATAGGTTCCCTCAGCTTCTCTTCAGCTTCACCTAATTCTTTGTTGTTAAATACAGATGCATCATGACCTAGAAAATAGATTTTGTCACCTAAAGGAATTAACGCTTCAATGAGTTCTGGAATATAGTTTTCGCTGCTTTCCTCATCCAGTGGGATCTGGTTTACGGTATCACTTACCAGTTGTATAGCCCGATGGCCCAAGAACAGCATCAATTTCTCTCTGCTTTCGACGTAACGATGGAGTGTAGCAATGCCAATTCCCGCATATTCCGCAATTTCATTCATCGAAGCAGTAGGATTTTCAACAAGCAATATAGTAGCTGAATCAAGAATTGCGTTAAATCTCGCTTCCTTTAACGTTGATAAGTCTTTCTTCATCGTCAATCTCTCCTTTTTATATATAAAGTCGTCATTTTTTGATAGATAAATATATCATTTGATATTATGATAAACAATCTCAAACAAAGTGTCCAGCTGCTGAATTTAGCTTTTCCAAAAGAATTATATTACTGAAACTGATAGTACTTTGAATGCTTCATTTTTAGCATTTCATTATGTAGATGACGATGAAGAGATTAATTTTTTGATGTAATACATACAAAAGCCAAAGGAAATGGTACGAGTCGCTTTCTTGGTAGAGAAAATAATCACATTAGCTAGGTTTTCTAAGCTATTTTTCACGATGTTCCCTTGTGATATTTTTATTTTTTTCACTAATATGGTTATCCTTCTTGCTAATTTTTTTAGCATTTTTTCATGAAGGATTAATAATTACAGTAATTTTCCTACTTTTTAATGAAGGTACTTTCTGCATAAAGTTATCGGTTTACTTTAAAATTCACTTCCGGGTATTTGGTCATCAGCCTTTTAAGGGTTGAGCCGTCATCCTTCTGTTTTACATACTGGTTAAAAAATGCCAGGCTGAATTCGTTTATAATGCGATGAACTTCCTTTGGATTTTCACCTGGACTCTGTAACAGTGGGGAGAACAAATGTAAATCAGTGAAGCTTGTATGATCTGTATGAGGAATGACCATTGACATACCACCGCCAGCTAGCCCACGCCCATATCGTTCCGTCACTTTATCGGGATCTGCTTCATCAGGCTCTACTGCACTCATGAGCAGAAATGGTTTTCCAATCCCACTTTCAGGTAAAATTTCCCCATACAAAGCGCCATCCATATTGATAGCTGCTTTAACACGAGAATCTTTTGCAAGTATTTGTGCTGCGGTAGCTCCACCGTAAGAGTGCCCAAACATTCCAATTCTTGAGGTATCAAGCCTTCCTGTAAAGAATCCGGTCTCATCGTTTTGGTTAAGTTTCTCTATCTGATTAAGCACAAAGGTGACATCTTCCTCCCATAATTTTATGTGGCTATCCCCTGCGTCATCAGTTAAATTGAAGGGCTGTACGTAAGCAACTCGACCATCCGGAAAAACGGTAGCTGCAGTATCAAAGGTATGATCGATACTTAGAACAATATAGCCTTGACTAGCCAACTCCTCAACTTCAAACGTGTTTTGATTACGAAAACCATTAAAACCATGGGAGAAAAGTAATATGGGATAATGATTCTCTGAGTCTGAGAGTTGTAAATCCATAAACGAATGAGATTTTACCAATTCCAAGTGGCTGAATGCAAATGCAGGAATGGACAATGTTTTTTCCAATCCCTTGGAGAGCTCATTTATGTTACGAATATAAGGTTCTTGATCACCCTTGCTTTTTTGAGCTGCTGGATACCAAATTTGCACCATCAATTCGCGTCGATCTGTTGGATTATTCGAATATGCTTCATTTCTTTGATGATCAACCCAATGATATAGCTTCGTACCGACCCTATGTGGGCCAGTTGGTTCTTCAAATGAAAATACTGGCATAAGTAAAGGTAGCACAACTGCTACAGACAAATAGATGCACAACAACAAAGTTTTAACCATGAATATACCCCGGCTTCTAAAGCCCTTTTTCCGCTCAGCTAATAAATAGCATAAAATCAAGATTACTGGGGATGCATATGCCGGAATCATCTGCCATCTAAACCCTTCTACCAATAGCTGAACTGTAACCATTACAACAGCAACCAAAGTAGCTAATTCAGACCACTTTTTCGTTTCCCTGCCTACTAACAGGATCCAACTCAATAGACTAAAATTCACAACTATCAAAACGATTTCCCAGAAATTCATTGGCCTATCTCCTTTGAATGCATTTTACTTTTAATTAAAGAGGTAATTTTCAATCTGAGCAAAAACAGATGAAACATCTATATAGTTGCACCAATTATGCTTAATAATCGTTTCATATACTCCTTTCTTCAAATTAAAAACTTAAAATGCCCAGCTACCTTTACGGAAAATTGGCTCTACAGTTCCATCTGGTAAAATACCATCGATGTCCATCTCACTGTTGCCAATCATAAAGTCCTCATGTATTACTGAAATATTTGCACCTAACATTTCGAGTTGATCGTTTTCTAAATCCCTTCCATCCTCTAAGCATGTTGGATAAGCTTTACCAATCGCTAAATGGTTCGATGCATTTTCATCAAACAATGTATTAAAATATAAAATCCCCGATGCTGAAATTGGCGATTCATGTGGTACAAGTGCTATCTCACCTAAATAGCAAGAGCCCTCATCCACATTAATAAGCTCCTGTAATAAATCATGTCCTCTCTGTGCTTCAGCTTTAATAATTTTTCCTTCTTCAAATGTCAGTTTAAAGCCGTCGATAATATTCCCTTGGTAAACTAAAGGTTTTGTATTGCTTACATAGCCATTTACACCTTGTTTCATCGGTAACGTATAAACCTCTTCCGTCGGCATATTAGCCATAAAGATAGTATCATCTGGCGTTTTACCACCTCCAGTAATCCATTTATGCTCTGGTGCTAATGCAATTGTTAAATTAGTACCTGGTGCTGTATAGTGAAGCTTCGCATATTTTTTATTGTTCAGTAGAACCGCACGAGATTCTAAATTTGTTACATGTTCACGCCATTTTTCAACAGCACTGCCTTCACCGATACGAACAGCTTTAAAAATAGCCTCCCATAATGCTGGTACTTGCTCCTCAGATGCTAAATTCGGAAACACCTTTGATGCCCACTTTGATGAAGGAACTGCTATCATCGACCAAGCTATTAAATCCTTCATTACGGCGTTGCGATTGTTTCCTAGAGCAGCTCCCGATACCTTTTGATAGATAGCTAGACGATCAGCTGAAATACCTGTAAATTTATCAGGATCTGTAGCATCTATTATTAATAATGCACCTTTACGTTCGATTAGCTCATCATTCATTTTGACTATCCACTCTGGGAAACGATTAAATTCCTCATCTGAGGCATAATCAAAGTAAGCACGATCCATTTCCTCATCAGAAAAATTAACATGAACACGCCCTGCTCCAGCCTTATAGGCCTCTTTCACAACTAAACGGACGAAATCCAATACATCCACTGATGTATTGACTAATAAGTATTGCCCTGGTTGAATATTGACACCAATTTTCACTGTAAGTTCTGCATATGCTTGTAATTTTTCTTCAAAAGTCATATTATTTGCCTCGCTTTTATCCAATAATTTTTGAATTCCCCTCACTAGCTTGCCTTCATACCATACTTTGTGAACAGGTTTTTCAGGATTTTCTCTTGTCTATTTTTACGTTTTTCATCAAGACACGATAACAACTAATAGATTTTTTAATTCATTATTAATCTCTTAAAATTAATTTAGTTACTATACGGAAATATATTTCAATGCGTTTCGATGTTTTTACCAAATAATTCAATCCAAGGGTATCAAGCACTACATAAAGCTATAGCGTTCTTTATTGTGAAAACTCACTCATTACTTCCCAATCTTTTCAATGCTGCTGCACCTAAAGGCTTTCCACCAATGAGGCGTTTAACAATTTCAATCACACCTTTCTCTGTATAAAGTCATTTTTGATAGAAATATCTATCATTTAATACAAATATAAATCATTTAAACTTAATTATCAAGCCATTAAAATTTTTTCAATTTTTTGGTAGAAAACTGAGTAAAGCCAGATTCTTTCTAAGGGAACGATAACGGAAAGATCTTTATGTACACATGGATACGAAATTACTGCTAAATATTAAGGAGCCGATGTACTCTTAACTGGGTAAAATCGGCTTTTTTTCAAAATTTGCTTAGCATATATTTTGGTTAAAATGTGGGCGGTACCCCATGCCCATCAAGCCAAAATTTTCTTTCTCTACAGTTAGTTACTTTATGTAAGAAGTCAGCTGTTTTTTCATTTATTATATAATGATATTTTCAAATTATACGAATAAACGGATGTTTATTTATCAAATTCTGAATATGCAATAATTTAACATAATATATTAATATTTAAACGTAAGTGAAATAATAACATTAGGAGGATTTAAAATGTTCAAAAAAAATCATTTTATCTAGTACTATTCTTTTGGGAACTTTAGGTATAACAACTTTGTCTTTTCCAGAATTAAGTTTAACAAAAGCAGAAGCTGCAATTAATGATGCGAAGATTCAAAAGGTTACGGTTGCTGATAAAGATTATGGAAATAGAACGAATGTACCAGCTCACATGACAAGTTCTTTTTCTATAGTAGGAGATAAAGGAGTAACATATACTATTAAACAATATGAATTTAATAAAGTTATTGGTATGACAAATGTTACTACAAAGGGGTTATCTTCTCCAGTTGTTTTCTCTATGCCAATCACAGAGGGAAATAAATATGAGGTAACTTACAATGGCCGAGTGATTAGTACTTTTGTTGTCCGAGGACATTAATTATTCAAAAAGAACTGAAGACAATTTTGACTTCAGTTCTTTTTCTGAAACCTTATAATACATTTTTTATTTAACTCGACCATATCCTGCAATATATTTACACAAATACCTACTATTTTTCTTTTATCAATTATTCGTTAAATGTGAATTTAACGAACACATGAATAATGAAAGTTAATTGGACAAGAAAATCCAAACTGAAATTCTATAGATTTACAAAACTAAATACATGTAATCTTGTGTGAACGTATAGCTTTACATACCACGTTACTTTTATTTATAAAGAAAAGACATCCAAAGATGTCTTTCTACTCTGTAACAAATTTAAATACATAGTGTATAAAAAATAGACAAGATAGATATGCTAGTCTGCCAGCAATCGATTCTCTTATAAATCTCATAAGTATGACTTTGGCAAGTAATGCTAAGAATAACGGTATAAACAGTACCATAGCAAGTTTGATTGCTAGGTCATTTATTGTTGTATTAGAAAGAACAAGCATTCATTCAACTAAAAACCTATTTTTAGTGTAGCTACTACAGTTCTTATAGTAGTGCAGTTAATGTAGCATCTGCAATGTGATACTAGAAACGCCTTAATTATCAAAAAAATCTAATATTCGGTTATTTATATACTTAGGGTTCTCCATAGACATCAAATGACCTACATCCCTCACCAATTCTATAGTTAGATTGGGTGATGAATTTTCAGCATATTTGAAAGCTTCTATTGGATTATACATTACTTCATTCTCTCCTAACATTAATAGCATAGGTGTTTTAATTTCGGATAACTCTTGATTTGTAAAAATATATGGGAATCCCTGTTCTATTTGCGTTTCACTTTTTACTGAATTATTCCACATCATTCCTGCTATCAATTGTTCTTGAATAAAAGGATGAATAGTGTACCGATTATCAAAAATCCAATCTAAAAATTCTACTACTCCTTCCCTACTACTCACCATTCCTGAAGCATAGGAAAAAAACAAAGGATGAAAAGGAATATATGTTGCTGCAGGACTCATTATTACAGCCTTATTTACCTTCTCTGGAAAAAATGTCAAGAAGTTAACAGTATGCAAAGCACCATATGACAACCCTACAATGTTTATGTTATTAATTTCTAATGTATGTAGTACTTCTTTTAACCATAGTGCGTAACTTAAGCGATCTGTAAAGCCTTTTTTGAGAACACTTTTATTTTTATCCCCTAAAATATCAATACATATTATTCTAAAATGGTTACTCCAGTGTAAGATATTTGGATACCACATTGTCGAACTCATCTTCGCTCCATGGAGTAATACGAGAGGTTGTGCTAATTTATTACCACTTTCAATAATATGGATCTTTCCTTGAGATGTTTCCACAAAATAAGAAAAAAAACTAGTTGGCCATAATTTTAGACTTTTTTCATAAGATTGTAGATAATTAGTTTCTTGATATCTTTGTTCTAAATGCTTCATTTTAGTCCCCTCCACATAGCTCATTTTCATAGTTCATTTTTAAAGTCACAGTAGTTTTGCTTTAATTAATACCCATTTTAAATTTAAAGGTTTCAATTTCGTCGACTGCTTTCTTATACCCCCCAGCATTTTTTAAAGATTTCCCAATTCTATGGCTGTTTTTTGTATAAATATCATTTGATAACACATGCATTGTTGTATTCCGTAATATTTCTGGAGTAAGCAAATTACGATTTAACTGAACTCCAGCTTCTAATTCTTCTATTCTTTGAGCAACTATAAGTTGATCTCCCATAACTGGAATAACTAGCATAGGAACACCAAAATATAAGCTTTCACTGGATCTATTCATTCCCCCATGTGTAATAAATAGATCAGTATGCTGTAAAATGTCTAATTGAGGAACGTAATTATATAGCTTAAAATTAGAAGGAATATTTTCTAGTTGATTAATATCATTTTGTTCCCCTACAGCTAATATGACAGTAACCTGGCTATCCCGAAATGCTTCAAAACATGTGTGATAAAAGTCTGGTTGCTGGTTAAATACTGTTCCCATAGAAATAAAAATTAACTTGTTTCCCTTTTCCTGTTCTAAGGAAACAGAATTTACATCCTTGCGTTGTTCAATAGAAGTCCCGACAAATATATAAGAATCATCAAATTCCTCTACATTTGGTTGATACAATTTTGATGTATATACAATAGTAATATCTCCTGGGCATGTCATCACATTTTGTTTTTCATTAAGCTTAATGCCATAAATATCTTCCCATTTTTTTAAAATACCCATGACTTCCTGATATAAAGGAGATTTTTTATTTTTTTCTCCATGATTTTTCATAAGAGTAGAAGCTATCTTTTTAGTAATGGCAAATGTTGTACATGAAGAAATTTTAGGTAATTGTAATATGTCTGCTATGATCCATCCAACAGCGAAATTATTATCATATATAACATAATCGTATTTTTCCCCTTTTATTTCTTTTAAAATTATCTCTATTATTTTATCCATAGATTTTACTATGTGTAATAATATTTCTTGAGGATTTATTTGCCCACTCATCCTTTTTACCATGTCTATTTGTAATATGAAATTTTCATAAGGTCGAAACAAAGCTCCTGTATTTTCTATTTTACTTCTATACTCTTCTACGCAATAGTAAATAACTTCCTCGCCTCTTTTTATTAGTTCTTCGACAAGTGCAATTGTTGGATTAATATGTCCTTCTCCTGGAAAATTAAATATTAGAACTTTTGCCATAGTATTGTTCCTCCCCTTAGAATTAAATAACTATTCCTGTATTGCTAATATCAATCATGTACTGATATTTGAATTAAAGATAAAGATTTTCTCTTTAAATATTTTTCTACTAAATATCCTTTCTATTCAAGGGTTTTTCTCCTCTTATTTTAATAAAATCACTTGTGTTATTAAATGGAATAAACAATTAAGAAACAAAGTTGATATAAGAAATTACGTAATTCCTTCTCTCTATTTCTCTCATGTATAATAAAAAATCACTAAGAGTAGCAGGTGCTGAATTATGCACAGATATCAATATTTTTAATCTACCTATCACTAATATAATGAAGATAAAAGTATTAATATGAGGTTGGTTGCAGAAAAACGTTGCAACCGTAAAATCATTAACGTTCTATCGTCCCTCATTTTCCGAAGTTGCGAAAACCAAGCTAAAGTAGGTATTGTGTTGAGTCGTTCAATAGAATTGTCCCCTTTGTTTAACAAATGATTTTTTGTAAATAATATGTTTATTAAACAATTAATTAAGGGGTGCTTATATGCCACAGGATCGAAAAGCAGAGGTTCAAAACGATGCATATGAAGGAAAAGAGATCATGCCAGATAATCCACAGTCTCTACCGCATCACATGCAAAAAGAGCTGCCTAACGAATTTTCTGTAAATCCTCTGTTTGCCCGCGAAGGAGAATCCGTCGTTCCACGCTTTCATATGTCTGATGAAGGCATGTTACCAGAAACAGCGTATCAAATCGTCCATGATGAAATTGCTCTTGATGGCAACGCCCGCCTGAACCTTGCAACATTCGTTAGCACATGGATGGAGCCTGCTGCAGAGCAATTATATGCAAAATCATTCGACAAGAACATGATTGACAAGGACGAATATCCACAGACAGCTGAAATTGAGGAGCGATGTGTCCGCATCTTAGCCAACCTCTGGCATTCGCCCAGCCCCCTTACAACTATGGGCGTTTCAACAACTGGATCTTCAGAAGCATGTATGCTCGGTGGGCTTGCTTTAAAGCGACGCTGGCAAAATGCACGTAAAAGCGAAGGAAAGCCGGTAGATCGTCCAAATATTGTGTTTAGTTCTTCTGTTCAGGTCGTTTGGGAAAAATTCGCGAATTATTGGGAGGTTGAACCACGCTATGTGAAGGTTAGCCCTGAACATCCTCAATTGGATCCTCAGGGGGTCCTCGCAGCTGTGGATGAAAATACGATTGGTGTGGTACCGATTCTCGGTGAGACTTATACTGGTCTTTACGAACCGGTTGCCGCCATTGCGAAAGCGTTGGATGATTTACAGGCGAAGACTGGTCTTGACATTCCCATGCATGTGGATGCAGCTTCGGGAGGATTTATAGCACCGTTTCTTCAACCAGATTTAGTCTGGGATTTTCAATTACCAAGGGTGAAGTCCATCAATGTATCCGGACATAAATATGGATTAGTCTATCCTGGATTGGGTTGGATAATTTGGCGGGAAGCTGAAGATCTCCCTGAGGATCTAATCTTTCGCGTTTCCTATTTGGGCGGGAATATGCCGACCTTTGCCCTGAATTTCTCTCGTCCCGGTGCACAAGTGCTCCTGCAATATTACAATTACTTGCGTTTAGGGAAAAGTGGGTACTATGATGTCCAAAAGGCTTCTCAGAAAGTCGCTCTTTTTCTAAGCAAGGCCATTCAGAAGATGGAACCGTTTGAACTTTTGTCCGAGGGGTCGGATATTCCGGTTTTCGCTTGGCGACTGAAAGATGGCTACACATCAAACTGGAACCTTTATGATTTATCTCGACAATTGCGTGTGTTCGGTTGGCAAGTACCCGCCTATCCATTGCCTCCAGATATGGAAACGGTGACAATTATGCGAGTTGTGGTTCGAAATGGATTTTCCATGGATCTTGCGCATTTATTTTTGAGAAACCTCAAACAGACTGTTGCCTTTCTGGATTCCCTGGATGGGCCTATGCCACATGATACAAAATGTGATAATGGGTTTCATCACTAAATAAAAAAGCCTAATTTCTTCACATTAAATTGAGAAGTTAGGCTTTTTTATATCGGAATTTCCTTAACGTTGTAAATCCACATTTTTCAACAGTACGCTTAGTCTTCTTTAGCTGTTCTACTTCTTTTGTTAATTTGTTTTGCACTCTGTATATTAAATTGAAATTTTGAATTTCTTTTACAAACTCTAAACTTTTTCTTTCTTTATATGGCAACTTTAAATAAATTTCTTCTATATCTAATTCCTCAATTTCTAACTTTGTTTCTATATCTAAGCTATTCAAAGAAAATTTAGATAACATATTCCCAACATGTTTCCGATTAAACTCGGATATATAATAGATTAAATATTCTTTATCAGAAAAAGATTTTAAGGAGATACTTTTATAATATCTATATGCCTCTAAAAAATTTTCCGATTCATAATGAACAAATGCCTGTTTCAACATTGAAAAATAATTTTTATCTAAAATAAGATTATTAGGATTTTTAATATCCTTAGTTGCCATTAAACTATCAGATGCTATGATTTCATTCATAATACCATCTAGATAATTGTCTCCATCGTTTTCATCAAAAATAACTTTTGTATCTCTGGATACCCCTGCAATATTTGCTTTATTAAATATCAAGCTAATCTTCTTAAATAAATTCTCTTTTTTGGGCTGTTCACTCTTAGAAAATATATTAGTTAATATATTTTCTAAGAGTGAACAAGTTATCGTTTTATCACCAGACAAGTCATAAACGGATGATTTCAAATTCAAACTTTTGATAATTTGCTCTGGCATAATAAAGTTTAACTTTTCAAAGCATTTTAATTTATCATATACATATTCTAATTCATTTAAACTATTAGCTTTATTAAAGGTATTAAAATGTTTTATTACATCATATAGTCAGTTACCTCTCCAATTCATGTCCTCAAAAACTTCATTTTTCTGTAAAGAATTGATTTCATCGTAATATATAATATTTATTCCACGGTTTTTATAATAGTGATGTTCCATTCTCGAATATTCTTTACTACTTTCAATAAGATAGGCTGGTTGAAAATGATTCTTCAGGATACCCTTAACCCATTGGAATATCAAATTAAAGTTAGAATCATTAACAGAATAACCTATGAAGAGAACTGTATTTGTAGCAATTAAAGATTTTAAATGGTTTTCAATTAACGTAAAATTAGTTGAATAATTTAAATAGTCATCTTCTTTCAAAACTATATTTCTATTTTCAAAATCACCATGCATTTTAATAATTGTCTTATTTAAATTATCGTATGGTAAATCTAAATCATGTCTAACCACATGATAAAAATATCCTCCTTCAATAGCTGCTTCTTCTAGTAAAGTATCATAATTTGTTGTGATAATATGGGTAGGATTAAGTTTAAATATTTCATTGTGCAAGGGATTAGTTTTATACTTTCTCGAGAAAAATACTTCGTTTAACTTCTGGAAATATTCCTTTTCTCCTCTCTCATTATAATAAAATTAAGGTATCTTTAAATATGTATCTGAAGAGTTTTTAACATCAAACTCTCCTAAATCTTTTGCCATCTCAGTTATTAGTTCTCCCCATGTAGGTATTCCTGAATTTGCAGACACCCCTACCCCCACAAAGACTACTAATTTATTGTTCTCGCTGGCTTCCTTAATCTTTTTTATGCTTGTTTCTACAAAATAATCACTCATTATCATCTACCTACTTCCTATACTGTTATAAAACATTTATAAACCAGAGCATTTTGAGTGGGTTTATATTAGCAATAATTACATTACATCATTACCTAAAGAACCTTATTAAGGAAACACAGAAAGAAAAAACATCTATAAAAGTACACTTGTGCAAACATTAAAGGTACTTTTTAACTGTGTCTATTTCTGTTCATTATGCTCGTTTGTATATATATTTTCAATACTACGTTCATCTCCTTCGATTTCACGTTTATTAGATAATTTTTATACAATAAAGAAAAAAACACTCTATTTAGATGCTTTTCTTGTAACTTTCTAAATATATTTATGGATTTAATCCAGGAAAAACATATGCATTACTCCCCCCTATATCTTCCATTACCTGTACTTATATTAATGAGTAAACCTACCGCTAAGTTGTTGCTCCGCCATAGCTACTAAACGTTTTGTGATTTCACCCCCGATAGAACCATTTGCACGAGATGTTGTATCTGGACCAAGCTGTACACCAAATTCTTGTGCAATCTCATACTTCATTTGATCAATTGCGTTCTCAGCACCTTGAACCAATAACTTCATTATTATTTCTGTTATTCTTATGTGCCATTGATTATACGAAACATACAAAAAACTATTTACTCGGAATCCCAACTGCAATTATTGTGGGTACATTAGGAATGTTTACAGAAGCAAGTTTCATGGGCGTCATCATGACATTAATCTTCTATTTCTTTAGAGAAAAGAAAATGTGGTTAATTATCACATATGTATTACTTTCATTAATGGAAGTCCCAACGTTACTTATGGCGGAAGAAATTTTCACAGAAATAGGTTTATTTGGTTTCAACAACCAATGGATGATGGTATTCGCATTACCATTCTTCTTTTTATACAACGGCGAACGTGGTGTGAATAATGCATTTACAAAATATATGTTTTATTTTTTCTATCCGGTCCACTTATGGATTATCTACACAATTGGATATTTTGTGAGTAAATAGAGATAAAAGCTTTGCATATTATGCAAAGCTTTTTCTTCTATCATGTTATAATATTTGGCACATAATTCAAAGTGCTTAACCTAACTAATTATCTATATTCTTCAAGTAAACATTATTGTATATGTATGATATCCTTAAAATTAATTGTAATTTTATTACGGTATGGATCTGTACATGTTATAGTTTGTTTTAAAGAGTCCATATTAACTACTGTCATATAGCATGTAAGCAGCCGACCATCTTCAAAATATGTAAGTAATATTTCTGATTCTGATGTGTAAGAGTCTATGATTTTTTTCTCTATAATTTCCTGTTCTTCCGGAGTTAATGTAGGGCGTTTAATTTTTGTTTGTTCTTCTATAAGCTTATTAATTCCAATAAATTGTTCAGGTAACTCCGCAAATGCCCGCCACTTGATCATGGTTCGTCCTTTAGGTATCTTTGAATTCATCATGCTTTATGGCCCCCCAGTAGTGTATTTCGATATCTAGCCGTAGCCGAGTTTGTATATGATATTCCCCTTAGTATACTGTTTTTTCCGAAGCGATCTCTAATTTCATCCATTGCCTTTGTTAGTTTAACTTCTTTTTCACGTTGTACAATGTTATCAAATAATGAAATCTGTTCTTCTCCCTCATTTAGTAAATTGGATAGTGAAATACTAACTGATCGAATTGGCTCACCAGTATACAGTTCGTGTAAATAGTATTTACAGACGTTATATATATCCATGGTCAAATTAGTTGCTCTATTCATTGTATGCCTTTTTCGTATACCCCCTCCATATTCTGAACTGTACCCTACTGAAAACTGTATCGTTTGAGCAAGTTTATTTTGTCTACGGAGACGATAACAAACTTCTTCAATATGCTCCAATAATATAATTAGAAATTCATCTATATTGTAATTACGTAAAATAATTTGGCTCTTACCAACTGAAGTCGTTGCAGGTACGTATTTCTCAGATATACGACTAAAGTCTATGCCATTGCTATGTAAATGGTACTCTTCTCCCATTTTACCAAATGATTTTTTTAGATAATGAAGAGGATAATTTGCTAAATCACCTATTGTATATATCCCTTTTTGATTTAGTTTTGCTTCTGTTTTATGTGAAATTCCCCAAAATTTACTTAAAGGACGTATAAGCCATAGCTTAGTTGGAATGTCCTCGTATTCCCATTGCGCAATGCCAGTTTCATTTTTCTTCGACTCCAGGTCAAGTGCTAGCTTACTCATGAGTATGTTTGGTCCTAAACCGATAGTACAGTCTAGTCTTGTTTTTTGATATATTTCTTTTTGAAAATTAATTGCGAATTCATAAGGCGTTGAAGCAAATAAGTGTATTGACCGCGTAAGGTCTATAGCTACTTCATCAATACTATACTGATGAAAATCTTCCGGCGCAACATACTGTAAAGCTAAATCTGTTATGTAGGTTGAACATTTCATATACGTATGCATAATTGGATTCACAATAATAATATCTGGCCGATTCGGTATTTCGTACAACCTAGCCATTTTCTTAATTCCTAACGCTTTAATGGCGGTGTTGCTGCTAATACGATTGATCCACTCCGGTTTACATCTCAGCCAATTTCGTATATCGTGGATCAAGTCCTTTTTTAATACATGATACGCTTGCATAAAAGCTACGAAGATCTACACAAAGAATAATACGATTCGGTAAAAGAGAATAATCATACAAGGTTATCACTCCTAACAAAAAGAACGTTTGTTCTCAATGTGTGCGAACTCACGTTCTTCTTAAAGGTATTTCCATGAAAATTTTGGTTAAAATAACCGTCATATCTGTGCGCTATCAATTAAGGCGAGAAAAACTATGTATACAAAACCGCTATAATTTCCAATTAACTCATAAGTATAAAACTACTAAAACAAACCAATTAAACCTTTATTATCAAAACATACTTTATATACATTCCTTTGTTTCTTATATGTGTGAAGATGATAAAATACTATTTCCAAACCAAAAAAAGCAAAGATTTTTAATTTACTTCAGCTTTCTTGTCTCTCATACATATATTCTTCTAATTTTGATTTTTTCTTGTATATTTTTTCAGCAAGATCTCCTATATAGCGCATGTACCAAGATTCATCCAAATAACTAGTTACATTCTCCTTTTTCTATTGTTAATAGCTTCACAATAAAAGCTGTTAAACAGCAAAGGTGCGAAGTCTTAAATTAGACTTCGCACCTTATACAAATTTACAATTAGTTACAATACCCATACAAATACAATAGTATATACATAATAATCACTCATTATATGTGTTGCTCTTTTAATTGGCCAATATATAAACAAATCCTTTTACTTAGCCATCCTTCATGATTGGCTTGATTGTTTCTAGATACTTAATCCCTCTATACTCATTTCAAGCGGTAATCCATTCCGATTGAAATTACAAATGACAAAATTTATCCGTTTTTCCTACTTGCTAAATTCAGCAAGTAAAATGTTTTTAAAAAATTCCGGGTTATTAATGTTTAAACTGTTCGAATTGATAGCGAGTGTATGTTTTCCTCCAAGTGTTCCACCAACAAAAGTGGAAAACCCTGGAACAGCACCCCTGTGTCCCCATACCGGAACACCATTCGGAAGCGTAATTTCAAGAATTCCAAGACCATATCTAGTTCCCTCTCTTTCTGTAGGAACAGTAGTAAGCATTTGTTTTAGTTGTTGTTCCTTCAGTAATTTGCCACTGAGTAAGTAAGAGAAGAATTTGTTTAAGTCGTCAGCATTAGAGATCATATCTCCATCCGAGCTACCTGGGTTAATATAAGTAACATCTTTTAGCTCACTTGCTCCGTCTAGTTGTAAATATCCACGGGCATGCTTGGTTCCTGGAATCACGCTTGAATTGCCAGGTAGGAATGTATTTGACAAATCAAGCGGTTCAATAATCCGATTTTCAACCTCTTCCGCATAGCTGTTTCCTGTTACTTTTTCGATAAGGATCCCCAGTATTACGTATCCTGTGTTTGAATAAGACCAACCCTTCCCAGGAGCAAAGTCTGGTGGAAGAGAAATCCCCATCTTTACAAATTCTTCAGCCGTATACGATTTTTTTATATCCGTAATATCAAAGTCTTTTGAATTTATATAGTCAGCAATACCACTTGTATGATTCAATAGTTGCCGGATCGTAATCTGGTTACCATCATATCCGTTTCCTTGAATGACACCAGGCAACCATTTTTCAATAGGGTCGTCTAAATTTAAACGGTTCTCTCCAGATAATTGAAGTAAAACTGTTGCAATGAACGTTTTCGTCACACTGCCAATGCGAAAGCGAAAATCTTCTTTCATTGGTTTCTTAGTTCTCAGATCCGCTACCCCAGCAGTATAACTCCAAGTTTTACCACCCTTAGAAATTTGAGCGAGTATTCCCGGGTATCCAAGTTGCAGTTCATCTCGCATTGCTTTCTTAACGGAAGTACGATCGCTTTGTGTACTTGTTTGTAACGAACTAGATACATTTTGCGTAGATTCTGCTTTTACAACTGATGTTGGTGTTATGTATAACAGGGAACTTCCACCTATTAAAAGTGCTAGACTTGCACATGTGATTTTACTGCGTGTTTTCATAAAGCATTCCTCTCTTCTATTAAAATTGTATAGATAGTTGATAGCAGTGTCATATACGAACCACACAGCTATCCATTCTTCCAATGATGAAAAGGCAACAATGGTACTCATTATTTTCACAAAACACTCTTGTTACTGATTGTTATATATAGGCCGTACTTATCCCCCCTTCACGCCTCCTCATATTTTTATCCTACACATTGAAAATCTCTTTTTCCTTACCTATCCCTTACAAATTCCTTACATTCGAAATTGTTTCTATCATGATAGGATTGAAGTAGCGTCTGTGCCCGAAAGCGCAAAAAACACCGATGTTTGTCGTTTCGGTGTTTTTTGCGTTTTAAATATTGAAGATTCTTTTTACTCTTAACAAATTAAATTCTTGATTTTTTCTAATGTGATTATTCTTCTTGCTATATCACACAAATGAAATTGCACTGCACGAACCATTACTAATGTTGTTAAAACCACTTGTTTCTATGTTGAATTTCCCATTACATTTAGGAAGATTATACATGTTTCCCTCATCATTAGATCAAGCTGTAGACTTCTTAATTTTAAACGAACATTTAAATTTTTTATAACATAGAATAGATAATATGTAACATCATTAATATCTACTACGTGAATAAAAAAAGAAACCCACTGAAAATATTAAGAGCTTGTTTGGATTTACCTTTTTTCAAAACACGCTCTTTTCTATGATTATTTAGTATTAATTCAATCAAATTTTATTTAAATGCAACCCAATATCTAAAATAGGGAAAAATACCTTCCGAGTCATTCACACAAACTAAGAAATATCTTGTTTCACCATGTGGATCTTCTACTTTTATCCTTCTGAACATGATAGATAATTAAAGATATAGGATAAAGACAAATCATTTCTATTTATACAAAAGTACAGATGCATTGAATACGCCGTCCAGTCACAATTTGCTATTTTCTAAGCTCAAAGTTTACCTCTTCAATAAGTGGAAATAATAGAACTATAAAACTTTGGATGGAGGATTTATATTGAAGAATAACGATAATTACGGTGGAAAATTACCACATAATGCTGAATCTTACTGGACGAGCAGTGTTCATTTACCTGAATACCCTTCCTTAGAAAATGACATGCAGGTCGATGTTATTATTGTAGGAGGAGGAATTACTGGCATTACTTCTGCCTATCTTTTAGTAAATGAAGGTCTAAAAGTCGCTGTTATAGAGGCAGACAAATTATTAAATGGAACGACTGGACATACGACAGCTAAAATTACTGCTCAACATGATATGATTTATGACGAGCTTATCAGATATACCGGAAGAACTACCGCAAGATTGTATTACGAAGCAAACATCGATGCTTTAAAATTCATTCAAACCACAATTAATAAACATCAAATTGATTGCGATTTCACTCAACAAGATGCTTATCTGTATGCCACAACAGAAGAATATGCATATAAGTTAGAAAAAGAAGCAGAAGCTTATAAAGAGCTTCATATTGAAGGCGAACTTGTAAACAAACTTCCTATTGATTTAAAAATACATAATGCACTTGTTATGAGAAATCAGGCACAATTCCATCCACTTAAATATTTAGTCCATCTTTCAAATATAATTACAGAAAAAGGTGGACACATCTTTGAAAATACCACGGCAGTAAATATAAAAACAGGCGAGCAACCTGTAGTTCTTACCCGTGGAGGAGCTCAAATTACAGGGAAGTATATTCTCTCTTGTTCCCATTTCCCTTTTTATGAAGGTGCAGGACTTTACTCTACAAGAATGCATGCAGACCGCTCTTATATAATTGCCGCTAAGACAAGAACAGATTATCCAGGTGGTATGTATATTAGTGTAGATGAACCGACACGTTCTCTCCGTTCCACAACAATTAATGGAGAAGAATTTATTCTTATCTCTGGAGAAAGTCATAAAACAGGACAGGGTGGAGAAACACTAAAACATTATGAGGCCTTGGAAATATTTGGACAACAAGTTTTTGGACTTGAAAAAATTGCATATCGTTGGTCAGCCCAAGATTTAATTACACTAGACAAAATTCCTTATATCGGTGAAATCACATCTGATCAAAAAAACATATTAATTGCCACTGGATACAGAAAATGGGGTATGACTAATGGAACTGCAGCTGCTCTTTTATTCCGAGATATCATATTAAAAGAAAAGAACAAATTTCGGGAATTATATACTCCCTCCCGTTTCCATATGAATCCAAGTTTAAAGAACTTCTTAGTCGAAAATGCCAATGTTGTTGGTCACTTAATTAAAGGAAAGTTAGAGATTCCACAAAAATGTATTCGTGATTTATCTAACGATGAAGGGGCTGTTGTTGATATTGATGGACATAGAAAAGGAGCTTATAAAGATGCAGAAGGTAAGCTTCATATTGTAGATACAACTTGTACCCATATTGGATGTGAAGTTGAATGGAACAATGGAGAACGTTCTTGGGATTGTCCGTGCCACGGTTCGCGATTCTCATATACAGGAGAAGTACTTGAAGGGCCTGCTGAGAAACCATTACAAAAATACGATTATAAAATGATAGATAACCTTACTTCAGAAGACTCTGGTTACTAATTAAATTTATGTAAGCCAAAACAGCTACATAGTATGTAGCTGTTTTGGCTTTTTTAACTCCTTATTGTCCGTAATCTCAAATCGAAATATAATCTGTCCTATTCCTATCAATTTAAGAAATATATTCTTCCCCAACATGAAAAATTGAGTTGAATTTCTAAAGATAACTATGAAAGGGTGAAATTGAATTTACAATTAAACCCAACATACTCCCGTTTGAGGGTAACTCGGTTTTATTCGTTTGATGATGTTATAGTCATACTCCTAAAACTGACAACTTATAAGAGAATATCATTTTTCACCTTCTATTCTAACTAACAAGTCGTGAAATTTGTTTCTTCTTCCATGAAAGTTTATAATATCCATATTGCAAAAGTAAACTTACAATAAATGCTGCTGGATATCCAATCCATATTCCTTTTATACCAAGATTTGTATGATAAGAAAGGTAATAAGCAACAGGGACTTCTACAAGCCATATTGATACGACACCGATAATAGTGGGCCATAATACAGTTCCACTTGCTCGCATTGTCGCACCAATAATTTGAGCATGACCGAAAATTAAGTAACTCCAAAGTGTAATCATCACCAAACTATGCGCAATTTCAACTGTATTCGTGTTCGTTAAGAATAACGATAAGATTTCTCTTGAAAACAAGTAAATAAAAGCGATTAATATACCACCAATTATATAATTCATAATAGTTCCAGCACGAATAACTTCCTGTAATCGATTAAATTGTTTCCCACCAATAGATTGCGCAGCGAAAATAGATACCGTAATTCCAAGGCTAACCGCAGGCATCTGAACATAACTTGCAACCTGGTTTACAACCCCATATGCAGCAGTCGCATCAGAACCGAAACGATTCACAAATGCGATTACCGCAATCTCAGATAACGAAACAAGAATCATATTAATACTCGCTGGAATTCCAAGGCGTAATAATAGTTTTAATAAATCCCAATCCATACGAAGATATTTCCGTACGGTCTCATCTAATTGCAGTGGATGATTCTTCTTCTTTAAATACATAAGCATAACAATAAATGTTACAACGGTCGAGATAACAGAAGCATAGGCAGCTCCATACACACCAAGTTTGGGTATTCCTAGCCAACCAAAAATTAGAATAGGTAATAGAATTATATTTAAGACTGTACTAACAATTAAGAAATAAAACGGTGTCTTAGAATCTCCTGTACCTCTTATAAACGTTGTATAGGAGAAATATAGAAATAAAACTGGCATAGAAATAAATAAAATACGTGCATAATACACACTCATATCAATTATATTCTCTGGCGTACCCATAAAACGCATAATGTCCAGAGCAAATACATTTCCCGCTATTGCCAAAATAACGCCTATTATAAAGGTAAATGTTAACGTCGTACCAACAATGGCTTTTAAACGATCTTCATTACGGGCTCCAAATGCCTGACCAATTAAAATCGAACTACCCGATCCAATCCCAATTACAAACGAAACAAGTAAAAAGAATAATGGAAAAAATGCTGAAATGGCAGCTAATTCATTCACACCAAGCCATCGTCCAACTACCACCATACCAAATAATTGTCCAACTGATTGTAATATGTTACTTAAAAGCAAGGGAACTAGAAACATAGACATTGATTTCCATGTTGCTCTCTCTTCCTTTTCTTGATTTTTTAATTTTTTACTTTTTTGAATACTATCTATCGATGATTTCACATTTGATTTCCCCTTTTATTTGGAGGAATTATGTTATTCCGAGAATAATACGTTAAAAATAAAAAAAGAAATTTTTAAATTAACGTTATTATCTTATCCATAGATTTCCCCCTACGTAATAATGATTTTTGAGAATTTGTTTATCTATTCATTCTTTCTACCATTTATCTCTTTCCCCCAAAAAATTTTGATATAAACGAAATGAAGCTTTCTCCTTATAAAAACCTATTCTGATATTTCTTCTAAGCAATAGTAAACAGCTTCTTTACCCCTTCAAGTTAACTCTTCAACATCTACAACAGTTAAATTAATTTGCGTTGCACCATTTATTTTAATAAGATTATTTACATTATTAAATGTAATAAACAATTAGGAAGCGAAATTGGTATAAAACATGTCTTTTGTTATGTTTTTAACATCGTGAATACTTAATAATTAATTAATTTATTTTATAATTAATATTAGACCCTTGTTGCTTTGTTTGTTAGAGCAATTAACATAGATTACTGTTTTCAGTTATGTTGTATATTTTTTAAGACTTGTCCAAAATATAACTAACCTGTTTTAGAACAAATTGGTTACCGAGTAGTTAGCTTTTGCTAACTACTTTTTATTATTAAATATGTTCTCATCAAAATGATGAATTCCTAACTATTAGCTTAGTTCTTTCTATCCAGAAGAATAGTTTATACTTTTACTTAAAATTCCTTGAAAACCATTTGAGCATAGATTGTTCCCATTAAAAAAGGAGAGATTATAATCCCTCCTTCTAATCCATACACTATATAATTAGCGAGTGAATCGACCATCAAGTTGTATATTGAAATTTTGTGCGATTTTATATTTCATTTGATCGATTGCACTTTCAGCATCACGAACTAATAATTCGTTACGGCTTCCACTATTATTATTTGCTATTATTACGTATACTCGTTAATTTCCATGTCTATACTATTTAGCAACGGTAGTCCATGCCATTCGGATTGACCTCCAGCACATGATAAATTTATAACCGTTCCTATAATTAGGAACGGTTATATTTCATTTAACTGTCCTTTTTAGTTAAATTAACTGTTTTTGTATAAGTATTACTATATAGTGTCTTCTGTTCAAGATACATTTTCATTTAATTTACCTTCACCATTTAATACATACTTTTCACGTAATAGTTTTTGGTATACATTCATACCATTAACCCATAATTTTCATTTCAATTTCCGTTAAAGCACTTGAAGCGCTAATAAACTTTTGTTCAGAAAGTTGTCTAGATTTTTTTGGATTCATTCACTCTGTCTTCCAACAGAGCTACATCCGTTAGTAATGCAAATACAGTTTTTGTTTTCCCTTCTTACTCGAAGGCTTAGCAATTAACTTTTATTAGCTACTCTTTTATGTTTCATACAAATACGACCCACGTTTTCTCGATACTATATAAGACTTTAAAAAGTCAGCTTTGAATATTTTCCCAACTCTAGCTCCCTTGGTCGAGAGTTGAGCAGTTAGCCTTTGCTAGCTGCTCCTGTTACTTAAAGAAATTATTTAACTATATTTTCTAAATACATACACATTCTTTATTCCTCGAATAAATCATTTTTTCTAATTTATGTATATTATTCAACTAATTCTACCATTAATCTTCTGTGCTACCTTTAGATCTTTTGTTTTAAATCCGCTATTTATAGCCCATCTATAAAATAGAAATGAAACAATTGAAATAAGTACCATATCCCATCCATAAGTTATAATATTTAACCCACCAAATCTTTCACTTCCAATGTACGATATACAAATCATAAATAATAAATACCCCACAATCCATAATCCAGCTAAAAAATTCTTCTTAAATCCAACCCATTTTGTTTTTAATTGATAATAAAAATATATAGGTAAGCCCATAAGTATAATAAACATTACTTCTCCTGTTAATGGCCACCTTGCCCAATATAATGTTAATGATGCAAAAATAAACCCTAAAGGCGCGATAATGTTTAATCCCTTTATATAGAAAGGACGATGAAAATTAGGTGCAGTTTTTCTCAGGGTCATTACTGTTATTGGTCCAGTAACATATGAAATTAATGTAGCCACTGAAATCACTTCAGCTAAAACACCCCATCCTTTAAATAAGAATAAAAAAACAAAACAAATCATTAAATTAAACATCATGGCAAATCTAGGCACACCATATATAGGATGTAATTTCCCAAAAACTTTAGGGAAATATCCATTCTTCTCCATTCCGTACAGCATGCGTGATGTTGTTGCCATATAAGTAGTACCTGTACCCGAAGGAGATACAAAAGCATCTAAATATAATACAATAACTAACCAATTAATATTTAGTGCTATCGCTAAATCGGCAAATGGTGAATTAAAATTTAAATTCGACCATCCATTAATTATCATATTGGGATTTACAGCACCGATAAAAGCAATTTGTAATAATGCATATATTATAGTTGAAATTAAAATGGATCCTACAACTGCCCGAGGAATGGATTTCCCTGGGTTCTTTGCTTCACCAGCCATATTAATGGGACTCTGAAAACCATTGAATGCAAAAATAACACCGGATGTTGCCATAGCAGTTAATACATTTGACCAATTAGATACATGAAAGTCCTGATGACTAGTAAAATTTTCTCCATGAAATCCAACAAATAGCAATGCACCAATTGTAAGACCAGGAATTATGATTTTAAATATGGTAATTAAAGAATTTACTTTTGCAAATAGACTAACAGTCCAATAGTTTAAAAAGAAATATATAATAATAAGTAAAGAAGCAGCTGCAAGACCTTTTGAAGTCAATATCCCATTGTCTACTAAATCCTTGGCCCAGCTTGCCCACTCCCAAGGCCATGAACTCATATATTGTATTGAGGCTATAGCTTCAACTGGAATAACTGAGACGATGGCTATCCAATTAGCCCATGCAGCAATAAATCCTACGAAATCTCCATGTGAGTATTGGGTATATTTTACCATTCCGCCAGCCTCCGGAATCATGGCTCCTAACTCGCTATATGGTAAGGCAATAAATAATATTACAATCATTCCTAAGAGCCAAGAAAAGATAGCGGCCCCTCCTGATATTTTAGCAGCCTTCCATGCACCAAATAACCAGCCAGACCCTAAAATCGAGCCAATCCCAGTCATTGTGAGTGCAAAGGTTCCTAGCTTGCGTTTCATATTTTTCATTTTTCACACGCCCCTCGTTTACAAAATAAATAGGATGTTTTTATTTATTAACCATTTATTCATGTATACTAGCCCCCTTTTTATTTAAAGTAAGAATACAAATTTTATAGACTCATTCACTATAAATTTTACTGTAATTTGAAACCATAACATTCATCTCCAATCAACTCTTTATAGTGTATGTATACCCTTTATAATTCTCTCTAAACCTGAAGTTTTCAACTATATTTGTTACGGAAAACATCATAATCTAGTATGCCTCTATAATATGAATATTTTAGTTCTAATAGACGAAAGTTCATCTTGTCTATGCTCTTAATTTGATAGAAGGTACTTCCCCCAGATGCACTCAAGTTAGATAAGGAACTGAAGGAAACTATTATAGAAATTTCTACATTTCTTTCGGAACATATCGCTCCCTTCTTACAAAAAAACCAACTCTATTACATTAAAAAGGTTCTTTATGAAAATATGTAGAATTAGCACATATGCGGTATTTTATAAATGAAGAGGTGATTGTGTTGAAGTATTTAACAAAATCAAAAAACTCATCAACAGGTCTGAGAGGGTATTTGGAATCCTATCCGTTAACTTCATTTTTTGTAATGGCATATTTATTCTCGTGGATTGTATTAATTCCATTTATCTTATCTCAATGGGGTATTTTCCCTAAAATAAGGGCATTTGATATTTTCTTTTTCGCCAATGCATTTGTAGGTCCTATGTTAGCAGCATATATCATGTTTCGAACTCTGGAAGGCAAGGAATCATGGAAAAAATTTAGAAAAAGCATCCTATCTACTAAAGTCGGTTTGAAGTGGTATGTGTTTACTCTCATCGTTATCCCCGCTGCAATGTTTCTAGGTATGGTGATATTAAATGGAGCGATACCTACTTTCCTTGACTTTAATTATGAGTTTTTTATAACCTATCTCATCTCTTTTGTAGCAATTTTCTTTCTCGGTGGACCTTTACCTGAGGAAATCGGATGGCGAGGTTTTGCCCTGCCTCGACTACAATTGAAGTTTGGACCGTTAAAAGCTACATTACTACTTAGTGTTTTGTGGACCTTTTGGCATCTTCCACATTTCTTAACGGCTGCACAAAGGGGTGGCCCGGGTTCTGATTTTTCTCTCCTATATATTCATTTACCAATTTTTATTTTACTGTGTTTACCGATTTCAATCATTCTCACTTGGGTTTATAACTGCAATCACGGTAACTTATTTATTGCCATGCTAATTCATGCGAGTATAAATACGTTTAGCTTGGCACAAATTCATTCCACCAACCCTGTTTTAAAGAATACGGATATATTTGTAGTGATAGGATTGGGATTTGTTGCTTTGTTTATTCTTATTTTCACACGAGGCAACCTGGGATATAAACAAACTTTTAATGAAGTAGAGTTCAATAACAATAAAAATATAAGTAAATAGAAAAGAAAACCATAGAATAATAAGTTAATGACAATAGGATACCACCACATCTCTATCAAGTTAAGAATCATATTCTTTCCCAAAACAAAAAACGTCATTCTCTATTCAAAATGAAATATAATTGCTTGCAAAGAAATTCCCCCCACATTTGTAATCATATAGCTTGGATAATCTACGTAAATGGGACAGCCCTTCTTGTCGTGCACATCATGATAAGGATATTAACGCAAGTATCAATCTAAAGAATGAAGCGATAAGGCTTCTAGCCGCCAGGACTACGGGGGTGTAAAGAGTTCAATAGTATAGCAATGTAGATAGGAAATGATTTATGCTATATTTTACCTAGTAACATTAAAACATATAATAGATAAAAAAAGACGACGCTGAATACGTCGTCTTTTTGATAAAGAGTGAAGTGATTTCTCAAGTTTTTCTTATTACATCAAAGCCAATTATCTCTTAATTTATATTTAAGTAATGTTTACACTGTTTTCCATAATGATAAAGCATAAATCCAGTTTGGGTCCCCATGCCCTTGATGATTCTGGACTGCTTCATACAATTTTCCTTCGTGTAGAACTCTATCTCCCTTTTTATATGCTTTCTTTGCATCCCATGCTTCATATGGAGCGTTTTCAGTTTTTGTAGTAATTGTGAATGTATCACTCTGTACAGATTCATTTCCAGCTACATCAACCGCTTTCACTACATATTTATAAGTAGTATTAGCAGCTAAATTTTTATCCATATAAGAAGTCGTTGTAGATGTTGCAATCTTTTTCATTGATCCTTCTATTTCTCTATAAATATCATAATGGTCTACACCAATATTATCGTCAGATGGACTCCACATTAAATCTACACTTGACGCTGTTGTTCCCATACTATGCAATCCTTTTGGTTGTGTTGGTGCTTCTGTATCAGGAGCCTCAACAGTCGTCTTCACTGTAAGCGCTTCACTTTCTTTCGATACATTTCCAGCTGCGTCAATCGCTTTCACAGTATAAGTGTATTCCATACTTGGTTGTAATTGTTTATTAATAAAATGAGTGCCTGGTACGGTATCAATCATCTCTCCATTACGGAAGACTTGATATCCTTTTACCCCTACATTATCCGTAGAAGCGTTCCATTTTAGTTCAATACTATTCGCTGTTACTTTTTGAGCTTGAAGACCATTTGGAATACTTGGTGCCTCTATGTCTGGTTTCACATCATTAATCAAATTCACATCAATAACATTATAGAACGCATTCACAGTATCCGCTACATCCCATACAGCTAAAATCACATGGTATCCACTACGATCAGTAGGTACATTGATTTTGTGCGCTACATTATTTGAGGCCGCAGAGCCATCATGTTGTACAATACCAATTGGCTCAAAGTCTGCTCTTGTTAACGCTTTATTTGGATCCCATTCTTTTTTTGTAATGTAATAATGCCACTTGCTTGTTAAGTGTGGCGCTGTAAACTTCCAAGTAAACGTATTTTCCCCGCCAGTAATTGTATTTTTAAACCAACGATCTACCGTTTGTTGATCTAAAATGCCACCAAATTTGCCGCCTGCAGAAGCAATTTGTCCATCAACTGGGCCTGCTTGCGGAAATCCTTTTGGAGCTTCTAAACTTTGTGGTTCGTACATAATGCTTCCGCAGTTTACATTTAGTGCGCCGTAAGTTTGGCTACATAAAGCGGAACGGCTACCAGGTTTTTCAACAAAACCGTGCGCGTATGCATTTTGAGGAATAAGTGTCGTGCCAATAATTCCAGTTGCTAATGCAACCGCTCCAAGACTTTTTTTGTTCACTTTTAAGTTTTTTAGGTGTTTAATCATTCGGTTATTCATGTTCATGTCCCCTTCCTGTTATGCTTTGTAGTGTAATGTGGGCTTTGATGTAAAAGTATAACAAGAGAGTAAATCGTTTCGGGTATGCGTAAGTTACGCAGAAACTATAGTGAAGATGTATTCTACCCTTTATGTGAAACATTTCACTTGACTGATATATCATGACATAGAAACTACCTATATATGTGCAGAAGTTGTGCAGAAATATTTAATTTTTTATTAACACATAACAATCAACATTAAGATCGAAAATTTAAAAGTAAGATTTATTTAATGAATGGTTTAAGTGTATTGGGAGACTTTTATCGAGATAAATCTTCGGCAAATAATGACAACCCTTGTTTTTTTATGCATATTCATAAAAAGCACATCACCCTTTCTCATTAATTAAGAAAATGGTAATGTGCTTTTAATCTCAAGAATAGTCCAAACTCTTAAGTTGATGGATGTGTCCGGACTCCATTGCTATCAAACAAAACAATGATAGTTACGGACGAATTGGCAATTATACGAATTTCATTTTTTCGGCACTCTGCATCTAGACGGTATACCCATTGTCCACAGTAAAACTTTATTTCAAACCCATAAAAAATAGATTACCTGCACAGGAAAAAGTATAGTGCACAGGTAATCTATTTGTTTTTGAGATTAATAAAAAACTAATTTATCTTTTGAATTCTTCCATCAATAATAGACTGAATTGGTTCTTTTGATTTTTTTATATAATCTACTAATGCTTCAAAATCAGTTGGTCCTGTTTCAGCATCTTTACCGTTTTTAAAGGATACAAATCCATCTCCACCTGAAGCTAAAAATGCGTTAGCAACGACGCTGTAAGTTTTAGAAGGAATAATTTCTTCTCCATCTGTTAAGCGAATACTTGTTACTTTTTCTCCATTAGGCTTGTTCGCATCCCAAGTGTATTGGATCCCTGAAATTTGAAGCATTCTTGTTATGTCTTTTTGCCATTGTTGATTTAAAATATCACGAATGTCTTGACCTGTTAAATTTACTTTTATTAATTGATTTCCAAATGGTTGAATACCATATATCTCTCCCCATGTAATATCACCAGCATCTAAGTCATTACGAATACCACCAGGATTCATAAGTGCAATTTGGGATTGCATTGTTGTACGCTGGGCATCAGCAACTAAATTTCCAAGAGTAGATTCACCAGCCATATTGAGTTTGCGATCTAGTGGAGCAATAGACTTACCTACAACTTCATTAACAAGAGGTGCGATTTTTGCTTGATATTTCTCCATCTTCTTCTTTATTTTTTTATCAGGCTCTATGCCTTCATGGTAAGTTGTAACAATTTCTGCTTTTTTCTCAACAATGTCTTGTGTTTTACGATCAATCTTTACATCAACATCGGCAAAAGCCATACCATAAGAATTTGCTTGTACGACAAGTTTATTATTAACAGTTCCATTTACATAGGTGTGGCTATGCCCACCAAAAATAACATCGACTTCTGGATCAGTCTCATTTGCTAATCGGACGATATCACCATTTGTTACGCCATTCCCATCTGTTGTACCTCCGTTATGCGCAAGAACAACGATAGATTTAACGCCTAGTTTTTTTAATTGCTTTACGGATTTGTTAATAGCTTCAACTTCATCTGTAATTTCTACATTCTTTAGCATAGTAGGCATAACAAGGTTAGGAACATCCGTTGTTACGACTCCGATAAATCCAACTGGAACTCCTTGCACCTTTTTTATAGTGAATGGTGGTAAAAATAAACGACCGGTGGATTTATTATAGAAATTTGCAGCAACATATGGGAATTTTGCTCCTTTAAAATTTCCTGTTTTCTCATGGTATCCACCATAAATAAGGCGGTTCATTTCCGCAACACCTTCATCAAATTCATGATTTCCTATAGTTCCAACATCGAATTTCAAATCATTTAGAAATTCAATCGTAGGTTCGTCTTGTAATAATGCTGAAACAGGAGTACTTGCTCCAACAACATCGCCCGCATGTACCTTTAATGTATTCGGATTTTGTTTTTCACGATCACGTAAATAAGCCCCTAAGTACTCAATTCCCCCTGCATCTTTATTGTTAATCTTTTTTACAGTGTCTAGTTGCCCATGAAAATCGTTAATACCGAGCATTTGCACATCTATGTAGCGGTTTGATTCTGTACTTGCTTGTGCTGAAGGCGCAGCAAATACACTAGTAAAAGTAACTGTACTTATTGCTAAAGCAACTGGAATGATTTTTTTCAACATAAAATTTCTCTCCCCTAATTAAAATCAGACATAATACGATGTTATTTTAATATATTAAGAGGATTATTTCTATAAAAATTCAACAAATTATAAAAATTAATAAGATTTTATTGTTTTCTGACAAAAAACCTTTGTTTTGAGGGTTATTTAAAGCGTCATTTTTATATTAATATAATGATATACGAATACACCTATGAGACCTAAAAAAGCTAATCCATACATGTTAGCTGTTAAGAAGAATATTCAATTCGAAACTAATGGAGGTTTATCAACCTAACATCTCAATATCACTATTTAAAAAGATGCTCCTGGATTTACCCAAAAGCATCTTTTATAAAGCTTTATTTTTACTTGTTTATCAACTATCTTATGATATTTAGTAACTCTCATATTTTTAAACAAAACTACTTAGTAATCGTATAAAAGGCTGTCTAACCATTTTACGGCACCTCTAAGTATATCCTATTGTGCTTAGGTCTAATTAATAAGGATCTGATTCATGGCTTTTCTTCACTGCATCTTTTGTTGCTTCGTTTGCAGCTAATGAACCTTGTCCATATTTTGACTTACTTACTTCACGGCCTGGAAGTTTGTTTTCCGTTTTAGCTTCTTTCATTTTCTTTTCAATACCTTCTTTTACACGACGGCCATAATCTTCATCAGCTTGTGTGAAGTGTTCAATCATTGCATTCTGAATTCTTTTGTCACATACTGCAAGTGCTTCAGATAGATTTTTAACCAACTCATCTCGTTCCCACTCCTCAAAACTACGATACGTATGACCTGCTTGACCATAATTATTAGGACGATCGATTGGTGCACTCATAGCAGCCGCATTGTAAGTTGGTTGGTGTGGATGATGCTTTTCTTGGTTTGCATCTTTATAACCACCTAGCATAGATGGCTCATAGTTAATATGCGGATTTTCTCCAGACTCTTTCGGATTACGCATATCCATTTGACCACGATGTTGATTTGTACGAACAGGTGCTTTAGGTGCATTAACAGGTAATTGCAGATAGTTTGCACCAACGCGATAACGTTGCGTATCTGAATAAGAGAAAGTACGACCTTGTAGCATTTTATCGTCTGAGAAGTCCATTCCATCAACAAGTACTCCTGTACCAAAAGCAGCTTGTTCAATCTCTGAATGGTAATCAACTGGATTACGATCAAGAACCATACGTCCTACCGGTAACCATGGGAACTGCTCCTCTGGCCAAAGCTTCGTATCATCAAGAGGATCAAAATCAAGTTCTGGATGATAATCATCCTCCATAATTTGTACAAATAGCTCCCACCCTGGATAATCTTTGCGCTCAATTGCTTCATATAAATCTTGTGTTGCATGACTAACATTCATTGCTTGAATACTGTTTGCATCCTCTTGTGTTAAATTTCGAATTCCCTGCTTCGGCTCCCAATGATATTTCACCAATACAGCCTCGCCTTTTTCATTTACCCATTTATAAGTATTTACACCAGATCCCTGCATATGGCGATATGTTGCTGGAATACCCCATGGAGAAAATAAAAATGTAATCATATGCGTTGCCTCTGGGGTACGAGAAACAAAGTCAAACATTCTCTGAGGATTCGCCACATTCGAAACCGGATCAACCTTAAACGCATGGATCATATCTGGGAACTTCATCGCATCACGAATAAAGAAAATTTTTAAATTATTTCCCACTAAATCCCAGTTGCCATCTTCCGTATACATTTTCACTGCAAAACCTCGTGGATCCCTTGCTGTTTCTGGTGAGTCCTTGGCTCCAGCTACTGTAGAAAAACGAACCATTAACGGTGTTTTTTTGCCAGCCCCTGAAAATACTTTCGCACGAGTATATTTTTCTACCGGCTCATCTCCAACTTTTCCATAGGTTTCAAAATACCCAAATGCTCCAGCTCCTCGTGCATGTACTACACGTTCCGGAACCTCTTCTCGATCAAAATGAGAAATTTTTTCGATGAAATGATAATTTTCAAGTGTTGCTGGACCACGATTCCCAATTGTTCGGATGTTTTGATTATCCTTCACAGGGTGCCCCTGTCGTGTTGTCAATGTCTCACGTTTCACGTCTTGTTCATCTAGAGAATTCATGTCCTGGTTTTCTGCCATAATTGAAAACCTCCTCAAAATTATTCACCTTTAGTTATTTCCATTTATTAGAAATAATATGATAGAATTGCAACTTATTTATCAATTAACAATTATATAGTTGTAATCAGTCCTTTAAAAATAATAGGAGCGCTTTCAGATAATGAGTGTGCCCATGTATATGATATAGTTTTTAAACAAAGATTAGAGCCCTCCTACAAGAAGGAGAGCTCTAATCTTTCATATAAATATTCACCATTTTTATCATTGCGGGGACATCAAAACTTTAAGTTGATGAGGATATGATACTACCTGAATTAACAAATATTACTAACCATATATTTATCATATTTTTTATAAACAGGATTAATTAGATTTAAAAAAAGATTTCTTTTTCTTTACTCGTAATAAATCACCTGTCCACCCTTTGAATCGCATATACAAATACATACCCCCTGTTGTGAAAATAATAAATAAGAGAGCGATTAAATAGCTATATTTCCATTCTAGTTCAGGCATATATTTAAAATTCATCCCCCATAATGCTCCTAAGGCTGTCAAAGGCGTACTTACAGCAGTTAATACAGTAAGAGCTTTCATAATTTCATTCCCACGATGAGAAGAAACAACTTCTTGTAAATGGATCATCGTGTCTAATTCTTCTTGGTACTCTTTAACGAGTTGTAATCCCCGCTCTAATTTTACGTGTGTTTGTTTATAACAAAGGGTGTTTGTTAGGTTTTCTAACCAAGCTTCCTCCAAGCCTTGTAACACTTCTTGTATTAAACGAAACACATGTGTGTTCATAAATAATTCATGACGAATATGATAAATTCTTTCTAAAACTGCTATGTTATTATGATGGTAAAAATCCCATAACACATTTCTGAAATTGTTTTCAAAATAGTCAACCTTTCGTAAATAGTGAGATATAAACATTGATAAGATAGCACATAATCCTTCAGCGGAACTATTACAATTTTTTATACCTATAGAGAAATTATGTATTAATTTTTGAAAATTCTCTTCCTCTTTTTCCTGGACCGTTATCAGTATTCCATGCGCTGCGAAATAATGAAGAAACTTTTGGATTTTGGCGTCCTTTTTATCTTGATCATATAAAAACGAACCATATACACAAGTTTGACTTGGTGAAAACGTATAAACATATAATCCATTTTCACAAGGAGAACTTATTTTTTTTACAAATTGAGAGAAATAAGATGTTACATCAGGAGGGATTATAGAAGAAAGTTTTTCAAGTTCACTAGTTTTCACATGATACCAATCCCATTTCGGCATTTTTATGCATTCCATATCATTCTTCCTTTCTGAATAGTTTTATGTTTGATTGAATAATATCCGTAATATGAAATTTATATGTAGGTATTCATGTCTTGGAGGAAAAGTTTTTAGATCTTCTAAATTACAAACTAAATGGCATAGGAGGTCTTCTTCTGTTACAAGGAAGACCCCCTATATATTAGTTATTTGGATTCTAAATTTTAAACATTTCCTCTATACAAGCACTTTTCATTTTTTCTTATTTATATGTGGAAAAGAAGCCACATAATTTGGCAAGTCTATTCAACGAACTCCATTTCGGTCGTTATTATAATTTGGATTCACATGCAGATTGATTCGTGATTTCGTCAAATACTTGACTTCCAATCATATAGTATCCATGAAGTGCAGCCTCTTTCGAAGCGTCTACCATACGGAAAGAAGAAATTTCACCTTGCATTTTTTCAATTCGTTTTTTGTGAATATCTACTATTCCTCCTGTCCAAATAATAGTATCATACTGGTCTAACTTAAATTGTTCTTGTAATACACGCATAACGTCTTGGAAATGTGTATCCAACTCTTTTTGAACCAAAGTATTAACCTGACTCGTCTGATGATTTTCTTCTCGACCTCCATATCCTTTTTCTAATACTTTTGGTATGTCGTTAATATGCAAATGATCACTTTCCCCTGCATGATTCTGCAGGATATTCTTAATATTTTTCAAAGGCTTGCTACATCCTAGTTCCGTCTCATAATGATTTAAAATGACATTCTGTTTCATATCTGTCATTTCTAATGTACGAAATCCACCATCAATAATTAAGATACGATCTTGTTCCTGAATGATTCCCTCTTTTAAGAAATAGGCATGTAAAGCGACCGGTTGCTGAAGAATCAAAGCATTTTCCACCGTAATAGTAATAAATTTCCCATCAATTTGCACGGAAGTTTCTTTTTTTAGTGCACGTTGTAATTGCTCATGCTGACTACCAAAATAAGTAACGGGAAGCCCGGTAACAACTAAAGGTAACACGACATTTTCTTTATAATCCTTTGCAATGCAACCAAATATTTGTTGTTTAAACTGTTCGCTTTCATAATAATTTTCTATTTCTTCGTCAAATGGAGGAAGAAATGAAGCGTCAGATTGATGTGCTTCATTTCCCATGTAGTATGCAAAGTCTAAGTCTATAAAACTTACCTTTGTTAAATCTTCACTTTCAGCATGATTAGGTACAGGGGCTAGTGTGGAAGCTTCACTCTTAATCGTCACCTCAGAATCTACATCCTGTCGATATGCCCGCTTAGTAAAACCAATTCCTACATCAATTGCATATAGAGATTTCATACTTTTTTCCTCACTTTCTCTTTTTAGAGTTCAATCTAAGCACTCTCTTCTTTCCCTTCTTTCATATATTCCTTTTCATTTTTCGTTTTTTCTCCGTCTATGTCCTTACTATTTTGATTTATTTCGTTATCCTTTTCATCTTTTTTCTTTTTGTTATTTTCGTTTTCTGTTAAATCTTTAATAGTAGAAATGACAACCGGTGTGGCTGTAAGCAGTTGTGGTAATGTTTGCTTTGCAACATTAGCTGCAGTTACAGAGAATTGTTTACTTGTCTCAGTTACCTTCTCTAATGTTTCCTTTATGTTTCCTTCTTGTAGTTTGTCTTTTACGCTTTTTCCTTTTGTTTGTATTGCTTTCCGATTTTCTTTTTTTAACAGGGAGACCATGACTCCGGTCGTAATCCCAATCACAGCATATTTAAATATTGTATGTTTCATTTTTCTCACCCTTCTCTACTTTTATTTTCTTCCATATTACAACCTAAAATAATTTACTTATCTATTTATCAGATATTGCAATCTATTAGAGAGAATGATAGTTTTGCGGCTGCCTATCACTCGCCGTTGGTGTTTCAGCTGTTACTAGAAGTAAAATTCTCCCTTGATCTAATTTTTCTTCATATAAATTAGCTTCCTCCTTCGACAACCCCATTTCCTCCATTTGATTTCGGAGTTCGTCCCCTTTTTTGGAGAAAAAGTTGATAATACTTGTTCCCAATCCTTGTTCTTTTACTCCAATCGTATTTGTATTTGTATCATCCGCAATCTTTTTTGTTAGATGTGTTTCATGCGTTAAGACGTAAATGTCATCTTGGTGAATCCCTTGCAATTCTAGCTCTTTTACTTTCACAACTACTTCATGTTCATTATCATATTCATGAACCACCGGTTTTCTTTCATTCTTATGCATTGTATTTTCCTCCCTTAGATTTTTTATTTTCTTATTTAGTTGTTATGTAATATGTAATACACCTATTTTAAAGATGTTAAACCTAAATTTTCAAAAAACTTTATACAATAGGTTATTAACGTTTTTGAATATCAAAGAAATGTCACGAGTACTTTGCATACTAGGAATAGGCCTACCTATATACATACTCCCTTTCATATTACGAGGGGATTTGGATAGATTTAATCCGATTACTGAAGAAAAAAATGTATACGCCATTACGAAGGGATATGGTGTTCCAGATTATCATCATAAAGGACGAGCTATGTACGTCCTAAAAGGTGTTGATGAATCAAGGAATGAGAAAGAATATACAGTAGGAACTAGCACCCCTAATGATTTTATAAACAAAACTTACTTAAAAATTCATGTAAAAGGAAAGTATGTATATTCTTACGACGTTATTTCTGAAAAGGATGTTCCGGAGAAAATAAGGAAGCAATTAGAGGTAGAAATTAAATAAAAGAGCCTACTCTTATGAGCAGACTCTTAATTACCTCCCCAACCTACCATTAGGATATCTCAAGGAAGGAGAATTCTTTCGATCACTTGATTACATTCGCTATCATTGTTTTAACAACCATTCTTCCATTACTTTCACTGTTTCATCTTGCTGTGCTTTTGACGTAATTAAGCTTGCATTATCACCTTTTTGCTCACCGTACATGCCAAAATGAGCATGGTTTCCGCCTTTTATCATGTGCATAGTTGTATTCTTTGACATGAACTTTTTATTGTTCTCTATTTTTCTATAGTTGCTAAAGCATCTACTTCCCCATAAATTGATAACATCGGAATCGATTTCGTAGAGAAGTCATCTGCAGGATAAGAGCCTAAGAAAATGATCCCGTCTACCTTGTCTTCATTCTGAAAGGCATACTTAGAAATCATAGCTCCCCCCATTGAATGCCCTGCAACATACCATTTTTGAACTTTAGGATACTGTTCCATTACACTGTCTACTGCATTGATTCCAAGTATCGCTAAATTTAATGGCAACTTAGGCATTACTACAAAGTGCCCATCTTTTGCAAGAGCTTCCCCTAAGTAACTATAAGCCTCAGCTTCTACTTTAGCGCCTTGATAAAAAATAACCCCTATTTTAGCATCTTTCTCTCCAAAAACGATATGATTTTCATCTTTTTTATCATCTACTAACGACAAAGCCTCTTTCGTCGGTTTATAAGTAAACTGAGACCAAACAAAAAAACTAATACTTCCTATAAGTAAAATACCTAGTAAAGAGTACAGAATAATTTTTATCCATTTCTTCACAAAGATGACCTCCCTAAGATGTATATATTCCATATTTCAGATTATCATTCATACACATAAAAACTCGAGCATTTTTATTATGCTCAAGTTTTTATTTACGTCTTTAATTTATACTATAAAGTGAAACTTTAATCAGTGGGGGTTTTCTTCATCCCCCACTGATTATTAGTTGAACCAATCGGACTTTTATGGGCAGTTGATCCCCCACCTAAATTCTTTTCTTTCGCTGCATTTGGAGGTGGGGGTCTTACTGCCCGTTAAAGTGGGATAAATGGTCCAAGATAAATATGTAGCAAATGTAGCCCATAAAAAATATGGAATTAGCAACCATGCCGATGCTTTAGATAATTTGGAAGAAACCGCTATGAGGAGTAACGTAGTAATAGCGACTAGTAAACAATCTACTGTTGCTAAAAATAAATTTTTTTGACTGAATTGAAAGTAGCTGAATGCTTGACTGCACATGTAATTTAAAAGGAATACAAACCAAAATATTTTTGGCTTACATCCATATTTGTTGTAAATAATTGCAACTGATAATGCAATAAATTCATATAATACAGCCCAAACTATTCCAATTGTCATACCAGAAGGTGTCCAAGACGGCTTTTCTAGTGCATCGTACCACATACGATCAATTGGAAATAAAATACTAGAAACATAAAACAAACCATATGTTAGTAAAAACACTAGAATACTAGATTTTTTCATAAACATTCTCCTTTTTCAATAAAAGGTTTTAGAAACTCTATATGATTATTCTGTCCCTTTAATGGGTAACATTCTAATATTTAAATTTCAAATACATATTGTTTAACCTATTTTATGCGAATTCTTTCATACTTTTATATGCACAAAGTGCTCTCTCCCGTGCTGCCTTATGATCAACAACTGGCAAAGGATATGTATGACCAAGCTGTATATTAGCCTTTTGTAAAATATGCTCAGATGCTTCCCAAGGTTTATGTATATATTTATTAGGCATATCTCTTAATTCTGGTACCCATTTTCTTATATACTCCCCCCCTTTATCAAACTTTTCTCCTTGTGTGATGGGATTAAAAATACGAAAGTATGGTGATGCATCTGCTCCACTTCCAGCAACCCATTGCCATCCCATTGTATTATTTGCAATATCAGCATCTAGTAGTGTATCCATAAACCATTTTGCTCCTTCCTGCCATGGAATTAACAAATGCTTTACAAGAAAAGAGGCCACAGCCATTCTTGCCCGATTATGCATAAAACCTGTTTGCCAGAGTTCCCGCATTCCCGCATCAATAAACGGATAACCAGTTTCCCCCTTCTGCCATACTGTTAATAACTCCTCTTCATTATTCCACGGAAAATGTTCAAAGCTCTTATTAAGAGGTTTATATACTGTAAATGGATAATGATATAGCGAATAATAAGAAAACTCTCGCCAAATCAATTGACGGATAAAGCTATTTACTTGTTTTTCAAAAAGACTACATTGTCTTTCCATACTTTTATTTATTAAGTAATGATACATCCATCTCACTGATATTTGGCCGAATGAAAGATAAGGTGCCAACATCGAATGAGCATTTTCATTTGGAAAGTCTCTTCCTTCACTATAAGAGTCTAATTTGCTAGAGAAAAATTTCTTACATGTTTTGTATGCCCCTTCTTCTGTAGGCTCCCATATTGATTCAATATGAGATGTCCACCGTATAGTCGGCAGCAAATGTAATTCTGAAACAGATAAGCTTGCTGGCAAAGGATTTCCTCCTTTTATACGCTGCACTTTACTAATAGGCTTAGGTATTACCTGCTTTTGAAATGCATTGTAAAAAGGCGTAAACACCTTATATTCAGTGTTATCCTTCTTTTTTATAATCCACGGTTCTAATAATAAATGTGAATTAAATTCCTTACAGATAATACCTTTACCTTCTAACATTATTTTCATTTTTTGATTAGATTGTAATCTGTCCGGATCATAACAAATATTCCAATATACAGCCGTTATACCTAACTGTTCTATGAGAGAAAGTATTTCTTCCTGTGTGTTTCCTTTGCGAATTATTAAAGTAGAGCCCAATGCCTCAAGTTGTTTTTGGACATCTTTTATAGCATGATGTAACCACCACTTTGACGCACTTCCTATTGAAAAGTTTCGTCATGTACATATACCGGAACAACCTCACCGGACTGAGAAGCTTCAAATAGAGATGGGTTATCATATAATCGAAAATCTTTTTGAAACATAACGATAATTTTATTTTGCATGGCTACCTCTTCTGATTCTTAAAACATAATAAAATTTATTATACAACAGCGATTGATACATAAGAATTTATTTGTTTTTCATAGATTAATTAACTTTTGCAACTATTTTATTAGTAGGAATTTTAACCACCGTTTCTTTTTCACATGTTCTATCAATCATGAAACCATGAACTTTAATATCAGAAGGTACTAACGGGTGGTGACGAATCATATCTATACTCTTTTCAATATTTTCACTAACATTTTCTTGTCCACTTAGCCATGCATTCAGGCTATCACTTGAAAATTCAGGCATGCAATTTTTAAAGAGATAGTCTATTTCTCTGTTATTTTTTATGAAATCACGTTGAGTTTGTAGATTAACTGAAGAAGTTTCTTTATCCTCTATTCCTACAACAAAAATTTCTTCCACATTTTCTTCATAAATAGCAATAATAATAGATCTCATTATATCTCCATAAGGATGTACAATTACAGAATCATAGCTGTGTATATTCAACATGTTTTCTTGTTGAATATTAGTTTCTTGTTGGATAATAGGCTCTATTCCATGTTCAATGTCTGTTAATACTAATACTTTTTTATTCTTTGAATTCATATGGAGCACTCCTTCTTCATTATTGTATTTATAGAACTTTTAAACTAGTAAGGATAGTTCATTATTCATTACATGGTTATGACCAATTTTTCCATTGTCCTTCTGGATCAACACTTGCCAGTCTAACCCATCCATTTTGAACCTTTTCTCGAAATGTGAAATGCTTATTTAGCAAACGCTCTATATATTCAATAGGTGCTTGAATTACAATTAGTAAACGAAGTGGTGAATGATATGCCTCACTATCTGACTGCATAACGGATTGCCAAGGTAAGCCTGGCAACAAGTCACTTGCATTTCCTTGCATAACACCGAGACCTGCCGTTACAGTTTGGGTTGTTTTGTTTCCACTACCATAATAATGAGGAGCTACAGTTGAAGCATAATATTGTAAATTTATCCACTGAGCTACTGTTCCTGGTCCCGCAATGATGCTAACTAATATATCGCCACTTTCATCCTGTTTCCAATCATAATTATGAAGGAAAGCCCTACCTTCTAAGTCGCAATCCTGAGTTAATTCCCTTTGTCCGATAATAAAAGATGCGTTACGGGCTAATCCCCATTCCGGACGTATTTCACTCCAATCTTCTGCAAAACGATGTGCCTCTGTAATCGGATTTTTTATTTTCGTTTTAAAATTAGGTAATTGTGTTAAACGCTCTCTATTTGCATGTTGGCTAACATTTGGCATAACCGACTCAATATTATCAAATGCTTCTTGCGCACTTTCCGAAAGTTCTGGGACGTAAATCCATTCCAATTCATCCACTGTTGTTTTATGTTCAGCTGCTGCAAAAATGGTGTCCTCCGGAATGTTAATACCTTCGGCAGACAACGCCTCTCTTACTTCTGGAAGATTACATAAAGTAGCGAAAACTTTTGCATTGAATCCCCCTGCTGCTCCGCCACAAGCACCACACTCAAGCGCTGCAGCATAAGGGTTGTTCGTGCTTTGACTACTATGTCCGCACATTACAACTAAAGGCGCGAATTTTTCTGTCAATCCCACCATTTTTAAAGCTTGACGCACATAGTTCACTTTTTCTTCTTTCGTAAAACCGATAGGTATCTCACATTTTGTATCATGAACATGATTAAGTGAGAATGTTGTATCAGGTTTTTGTAACATCGTTTTACGAAGATTACGAAGGAAACTACCTACTCTTCTTGGCACAAAACTCCTTGTCACCATTTGTAGACCAAGTAAAGGCCCACTTACCTCAGGTAGTAACATACTTGTAAGTACATTTTGTTTCATCGTCTTAAACGTATAACTTACTGAGCTGTCTATCTTCTTACGTTGCTGATAAGATTTATATTCATTTTCATCCGCGAGCTCTTTTATTTGATGTTTCGGTTTTAATATAACTGGCAAAGAAGGATGGCTGTTATTACTACCTAGTTCACTAGTCGCAATTGGTAACCCAAAGAAACCAGCTATTCCAAACGTTTCGAACGGACCTGATTTTTCTAGGTGGCGACGAAACGGTTCTGAACGTACATCAATACAGAATGCTAATTGAGCTAGTACACGTTTTTTAACATTAGTTGCACGTTGCTTAGAAACAATCTTTTCCTTTAATTGCTCTGCATGCGTCTGTTCCCAAGCTTCTAGCCAAAGTTTCCTGCGAATATTTTCATCAAAACGATATGCAAATGCTAATAATTCGCTTTGTTCAGCTGCAGACATTTGTGACCATTCCAGCGTTGAAATATTCCCCCAATGGATCCAAGAAGCTATAAGTGGGACAATCACAACTTTTTTCTCAGCCCTTTGATTTTTTATAGGTAAATAAGGTTTGACAATGGCCAGCTCCATAGAAATTCGAACTGCTAAATATTCTATAACGAGTTCCTGCTCCTGAGTTGACTGTCGGGAACGCCATAGTATCATTCCTGCCCACCCAGGCAAAGCAAGCAAGTGCCCTTCAAGGTAAGCTTGCTTGTTAGATTCAGAAATTCCTAATTCAGATAAACCTCTTGTTAAAGCTACCTCGGCATCCTCTGGCCAATCTTTTAAAACGCTACGCTCATTTTTACTGAGCGCTGGATCAAATGTAATAAGGTGATGCCATGCACGATACAAACCTTTTTCTCGATTTGGCATCGTCCAACTTGCCCCGGAGTCATCAAGATATAATTTACACCATTTAATAATATGATAATTAAGAATATCAGATAGGTTGTCACCCTTTTGATTCTCTATCAATGTACTTACAGGTTGCTTAGAAGCGTCTTTCATACTTCCTGTATTTATATAACTCATTTCTTCTGCCAGTTTATTTAATTGTGGCGATGATAATAGGCTAGAAGGTAATCCCTCTAATTTTAAAGCTGCTTGGCAAAACTGCTCCGCTTTCTTTCGCGGGATATGAAAAGATTGTGAATCAAGCCAACGAGACAAGCCACTTTGTAAAAATGATTCCTCAATCTTCCCTTTTGCCTTTGCTGAATGAATCATAGCAGCACTCGGATATATATCCACATTACGAATTTCTTTTAACCAATCTGCAACTTGTTCAAATGATTGTTTTTCAAGACCCATCCAGGGGTGATGAGCTGCAAATGTAGCGATCGGCCAAAGTGGTGCAATCACTCGGCTAGCAGATTCAACTAAATCATTCATATTCTTTTCTTGTACTTCAATGTTTGTCTCTTTCTTTTTTAAAGTTTCTTTCGTTACGATTGACGATATGCTCATCACTGATTACCTCCCTTTGATACATAATGTTTAAGATAGCTTGGATGACTTTCTACTGACTTTTGTCTCGCCTCACCTACTCGAACGAACCAAAGATACATTACAGCAAATATTGTAGAGGATTGATTACGAGAAACGAGAGTACTAATAGCACTACCAAATAATAAGAGACATATAACAAAAACAACGGCTGAAGCTGAAGGTTGAACATTTTGATACATGTCAGTATGCAACCATTTATAAAGAGAATTATGAACGGTAAAGTAAATGAGAGAAAATCCAGCTAAAATAAATACGCCAACAATTCGTCCCATTCTTCCCTCTCCAAAAACAACAAGCTGTTTCCATGAAAAGTATAATGACCACCCTAAGATGAACGCACTCACGACTTGATACCCTTCTCCAGAAGTCGTAAACCAAAAAGCAATCGCTGTAAATAATCCGAAAACACGTCCGACCATAATCCATAAATTAGATAGCCCTTCATTAGACGGCTTCACTGCCCCAAAACGTTGTACGGAAGAACCAGCTTGTAAAAACAGTGTAGCTTTAAATAAACCATGTAAAATTAAGTGAATAACAGCCGCCAAATAGGCTCCTAATGCGCATTGAATAAGCATAAACCCCATTTGTGCAATAGTTGATCCTACTAGCTGACGTTTATAATCAACTTGAACTAGACTAATTCCTGTTCCGATTAAGACAGAAATACTAGAGAAAATTAGTAAAATGATTTGTGCAATATCATCATGAAAAAGAGGTGAAAATCTAGTTAACATGATACCGCCAGCATTTACTAAACCCGCATGCATAATAGCAGAAACAGGGGTTGGAGCGACAGCTGACTCAATTAACCATCTTTGGAAAGGCCATTGTGCTGCTGGAATCATCACAGCTACTATAATCAATAAGTTAATTCCTGTTTTCTCCAACGTTTCAAATTGAGCTACATTTTCATTCGTTAAAACTGATGTGAACTGCCACTGTCCAGTGACTTGAAAAAGCCAAATGATAGCTGCTAGCAAGGCGATCCAGCTTATTGTAAATAAATAACTAGAAATTTTTGTTGCTTCACTAACTACTTTCCACCCTTTATTTAGCCCTATGAGTAGAATCAATCCTATAAGTGTTGTACCCCAACACATAATCATGAAACGAAGATCATTACTTAACCATGCGACTGAAGATACACCTGTAGTAAATGTAAAAAGTGCAAAGTATTTTCGATATGAGCGATCTCCCAGTAAGTAGCGTATAGAAAAACGCTGAATGATTAAACCAATTGTAAGAACAAAGAAAGCCATGAACCAAGCTAAAGTATCTAAATGCCAAGGCCCTACAACTCTATCTCCATTGTGATTAACAAGTGCGAGTAAAGAAACCAATGAAGGCAATGCAGCGATACCAATATGGATATGAACAAAACGTAAAGGCACCCTTGCATGTAAAAACAACAATCCACTTAGCCAAGAAGCACTAAGCGCCATAAAAAATAATGTTAACAGTGTTGATGAACTCAGCGAAATTAACATGTACAATGCTCCCTTCCAAACGAAAATAACCTATAAAAATTTCTTTTAAGATAGTTTTTTAACTTCAATTTCCATTCACTCTTTGTAGTACATCGTTTTTTCCCATAAAAAAAACCGACAACTTCCATAATTCAATGATTTTATATCATCATTGAATTATGGAGATTGTCGGTTTCCCTTCAACTAACTTCAATAAAGTTTTTTGAAGAGCTCCCATTTTATAGAAGATAATGTATGTATTACTCCTGTTAAAAAGAAAAGTATATTTCTGATCTCCTAGATTATGCAATCAATATATCAATTTATGTTATACGCTATCTTTTCATTAAGAAACTTTTTCATTTTTTCAATATGACATATTAAAAAAATGCTAAAGCCTTAATTATAGTAAACTGTTAAAATGAGCATCTATCAATTTTTTAAAACAATTATAAGATAAACCATATTAAGCAGTTTGTCAATTTCTTCATCTGTTTTTTTAGAGTTATTATACCTAATTCGCTTCAAGTTTTTAATTATTAGCATGTTAATAAAGTTAAATAAAGTGCAAAACTTGTAGGTTTCTTAATCCTTCCACTAACCTTAAGGTATTTTTTATTTTTAAAATTTTTCCTCAAGATTATGAAGCAATTTAAAAATCATTACTCGTTCGCCTGTACGAGAGCTTATATCCGTATGAAAGCTTTTCACTTTCTCTCCCGTTAATTCTAGTATAATCTCTTTCAGATCATCAATTCCAGATTCAACTAGCTCCGAACGATTTTTCTTTATCGTTAGCATACCGTCTTTTGTTTCGCAAACAGTATATTCAGCCGGTGTTAAAATACCTTGTAAATTTACGATAATCATATCCCGTAATATATCTGTCTTAACGGATATAGACCCGCGTCCTAGGTAGTCCTTTTCCCAGTGAGTAATTGCTTTGCTTATCTCTGATTCAATAGCGCCTTTTGAGCTTTTCATCTATGTATCCTCCTTCAATAAAATAAATTTACAATAACAATATAATAATCTGGATTGATTTTATTTTCAATTATTGAGAAGAATTTATTGGGATTGTTGTAAGGTATCCTTTCATATCATAGTGTTTTTTTATATTACAATATAGATTTTTTTGATTATTACCAACAAGATACTCTTACTATAAAGGCTCTGTTGCGTGGATTGCTAAAAAGGTCACTGTGGGGGGAGTTGTATTTTCTTAGCTTGATAACGATGGGACAGGACTCCTATACGTAGTGTAATTGAAAGTTTTTCTTTTTCTAGTTTTGGTCTCCCTATTTTATTCCCCGTTTTTTACTCTCTTCTACGCGTTCAGCCTCAATCATTCTTATTTACACCCAACGATTGAAGCTGATTATTCAATTCCATTTACAATTGCTTGTGTGCGATATTGTACTACAACCTCTAAACCTTTTGAACGTTACAAGTAAAAAACGGGTCCATTTGATAGAACGGTGCTGCAGCTCCATCTTGCAACATGGGGGCACTATGTCAAAAAATTATAAGTTTCACACAAAATTGACACATTTCGATTAGTTCCCTGTACGTTAAGAGATTAGGTTATATATTTGAGGAGATATACGAGACAGGTGTGAATTTAGGGTAATATCATATTTTCCATTCAAATATGATAGAATAGAAGTATATCCAAAACGGAGGAATAACAAATGAACTCAAACACAAAACAGTTTATTTATGATATCCAGCAACGAAAGAACAATTATATAGAAAATGCTTTAATAGCAATACAACACCCTAAAAAAGAGCAATCTGAACAGGTCATTCAAAATATAGTAGAGAAGATGGATATGATGATTAGTCTAGTTACTACGTACATGAGGATTGAATCTGGATCTACGAAAGAATTAAAAGAACTTCAGAAAGAAATTATCCATGCTCAAGCATATATCCAAAAACGAAAATTTGAAGAAACACAGAGATAAAACCCTGTGTTTTTATTTGATGTTCTATGACGCTAATCTGTTATAAATCAAATTACATGTAATTTGATTATTGTTTTGGCATAATCCATACAATTTGTTGAATGCGTACAATATATGGCACCGTATCTTCAATGAGCAAATGATCGGGTTTCACATCCTTTAATTTACCTCTTATATTTCCTCTTACAGTTTCAATAACCACATGTTTACCAATTACTGATTGTAATGTCTGATATACATAGGGATTAGGCACACTTACCATATTTTGTTTACTAAAGTCATTTCCCTCCAAATAACTCATTCTATAAGACTCCTTTCTAACTCGCATTCTTTCTCCTAATATATGATGTAAATCTTATAAATATGCTAGAAGGATAATTCATTATATGAACGGAAATAACATTTTAATAAGATACGGTTTCTATTCCTAAATTGCTAAAAAATTATTTATATAAAGTTACTTTTACTAGTTAATAGGTGATGATATAGGGATATTTTGAATGTACATCTAGGTTGTTCCTTTCAAGATATGTATCATTTTAAATACGCCCTTTATTAGAATAGTACTCATACTTTTTTTGAGATTCTTTCGTAATACGTGCATTAAGTAAAATTGCTAACAATAAAAACACTCCATATTTTCCCCCTGTAGCTCCTATGATAATCACACTACTACAAACAAGTACAATTAATAGGATAAACGAAACTAAATAAATACGATTATAATTCTTTGACATCTTCTCGTATTTTATGCGTTCTTTCCTTGCATCCATCTAAATTCCTCCTTTAAATAATCCATTTCACTCTCAAATAAATCTAGCCCTTAAAAAGGAAACAATCTATCATTTTAAATAATTAGTTTGTTTTTTATCAATTAATTTATATAAGGTAAAAAGAAATCCTACCAATATTAAGCTCTCCACCATGATAATCCCAACCCTCTCCTTCCTTTTAACCCCACCATATCAGATAAAAGTTATGTATATCCCATATTAGCTGCAACAAACAAAAAGGATCCCCCTTCTCTTAAAGGCCGATCCTTTTCTCCTTGTATGCAACTATTTTTACCTATTCTTGATTAATTAGAATAATAGCTGGTCCATCTACACGAATTCCACCAACTTCGATTTTTTCATAAGACTCAACTGTAATAGAGATGATCCCTTCTCGCTTCTTTAATTCATTACTTAATTCTTTTGTTAACATTTTTTTCATGTGTGTACTCCTTCTTACCGCTTAATTTACTATTGGTATGTAAATAAAATTTAAATTGGTTTCCTGGTCTGGAAACCAATTTTTTGTAGTTGACCATATGTTGTTACCAGTTCGTTTATCAATTTTACGTAAAGAAGATAAACAATTACTATTCACTGTCTCAGTAGATGTAAGGAACTCTTAAAGATGGCGGTGAGATTGATTGTTTTTTCTTCTAGAAATAATGACTTAGATAGTATATTACCTAAAACAATGAAAGCCCTACCTCTCTTTCATCCTTACGGCTCCTTGTCCGTGCCAGTGTGAATCAGGATTGTAAAAATCAAGTGACTATTTAATCGAGTTATTTGATGAAACTTCAAACGTTCGTAAAAGAAATTTAAAAATAAAAATGGATTAGATTGAAGTAATAACAAAAGAGGTATCTACTCTAAAAGTGAGTTGAAGAAATTGAATATCTTTGAAATACCTTCCTTTTAATAATCATTATAGACCAGAAAATTCAGGATATTTCTGAGAGATGTCATACATTATTTATAATAAATCTTAACAGAAACTTTTTATTTGATTTTCAGTGATTCCTTTAATTAATTCTAGTTCACTAACCAAAAACTTATATGCATCATCCAACAATTTTTTTTCGCTTGTATTCAGTGCTTTTTCTTTCTTCATACGCATTAAATCACGTACAACTTCAGCACCTTCTTGTATTTCACCCGTTTTTATTTTGTCCGTGTTCACTTTATGCCTTTGTTTCCACGGCAGTAATTTACAGGATTCTTCATGGTGAAAAATGTGTATAATGTGCTTTAATGCAAGTATATCAATAACTGGACGTATATTCGAACTCAATATTTTGCCCTTAGGAATCATGATTTGCATATTACTAATGGACATTTTTATGACATAATAAAGTTGCTTTTTCCCTGAGAACTCTTTTTCTTCTATGGCTTCAATTATACCTGCTCCGTGCATTGGATAAACAATGTTATCGCCAATTTGAAACATATAACCCACCTCCATATGTGGTAACCTTCTCAAGCTTAACACACATGTTGTTTTTTATCAAATATTTAATAATATCATGAGTTTATTTTTGGTGTCAATTACTTTTTTCTTCAGAAGTTAAATTAAGGAAAACATCCTCAAAATAATAGAGAGCGTTCTAGATTTCAAATAAAAGAAAAGGGAATTCCCACGCGTATATTCTGAAATCTCTACTCATTAACGTAGATCCGTTTTTCCTTGAAAACGGCCAAATCGATCCCGTATTTTTTTCAATCTTATATGATACTCTAAAATCTCAATTCTTGCTTTTTCTGCTAGAGGGGCAATTGGTCGTAAGTCTTTTAACCCCCAATACTCAACCACTACATCAAGTACTTGATCAAAATATTGTAGTGGCCCATAGTTTGCTTCTTTTGCAATCACAGCCATTCTATTTTCAAAATCAGGCATGACGGCACCTGGCATTTTAAAATTCCTAATCACATTGGCAATATAGTAGCAATAATTTGGTTCCAATTCTAAATGTGTTCGAATAACGTCTCGATAAAACGCATAATGAAGTGTTTCATCTTTTGCAAGACGGCGTAATAATGTAGCAAGATCTGGATCATGCTTACTTGCCACCTTAGCTACATTATTGTAAAACACCATTGTTGCAAGTTCTTGTAGCGTCGTATACGTCATGGCTTCGATTGGTGTATGAAAATCAGGCTCAAATCCACACTCAACGACTGATTTTCTTAATTCATGTATACGTTTAGGGTTTACACTTCGAGTGAGTAGTAAATATGTCTCTAATAAATTCGAATGTTGATCCTCTTCTGAGGTCCAAGTATGAATAAAGTCTGTAATAACAGAAAGGGAACCTTTAAAAGTTGCAGATAAATACGTTGTAAACCACGGTAAATTCACTTCTGTTAATAAAGCTGTTTCAATGGCCGTAATTACACCAGAAGGGAGAGTAACTTGACTTTCATCCCAAGGAACTCTTTTAAAGTCCATTCCCTTATCCCATGGTAAAAATTCATGATAACCCCAGTCTATCTTCTGCGCTCTTATTTTATGTTGTTCATACAGTTCTTTTAAACGTGGTTCTAATCGGAAATCTAAATCATTTGTTAGCATATAAGTGCCCCCTTTTCTTACCATGAATATTCAGCTTATTTTTATCTCTAAAAATTTTCTACAAATAAATATTACTTTCCTTTTTTTAAATCCAACATAACAAACTTGTAACAAAACTCTTTAAGAGCGCTATATTTTCATAGGATTTTTTTATCAAAAGAGGGACCGTTACATCTATTTTCTTTTTTATAAAATAGATACTGAGGCATACAATATGTTAGTTAGTCAAAATAAAAACTAACCTCAGTAAATACAGAATAACATTCATCGATAAAGATACTCGTCATGTTGTAAATTTTGGTGAGTGTAAAAAGGTGCATGCCTATAAAGAATCGTTTTATAATAAAGATTGATAGTGTTTTATATACACTATCAACTTATTTAGACGTAAGATTATGATCCAATATATTAGATTAAGCGCTTGAAAAAAATATAGTTGATGAGATAGCCTTAAACGACAATTCCCAACAAGCTTAATGCACATTGGCTATGATGAGTTAGACCAAATTTTTTGAAACAGTATACAACAAAAAGGGAAGAGGCGATAAACATGCAGTCAACAGAAGCGCATATGAAGGAAAAACAACGTAGAGAAAAAATAGAAATTATATTTAGTCACAGGGTAAAAGGAGAGAATTTTTTTCACGGTTCTTCCTATCAATGGAAAAACATTGTATATCAAAATTATAATAGGATACAACAAAAAGAGTTGGAAATTGAACAACTCATTTCGAACATGGAAAAAGAAGGGATCCGTTTTACGCAGCACCGTTCACTCATACACTATCCCGTCATTGATTTCGTAAAATATATAGCTAAGATTTATAAGGAGCCCCTCGAAATAAAATAATCATATTTATAAAAGGTTTATTTCCGGGGATTTTTTTAACTTAAAACCAGAGGTACCGCCACATTTCCATCAAGATAAAGTTTTATAACACCCCCAAAACGAAATTTTAGGTTTTATTGTGAAAAAAGCCTATTTATCGTTTTGGGGGTGACCTGTTTTCTTAGGTTGCCCAAAGATCTAATACTGGTCCTAAAGCCATGCCATTGCTTCTCCACGAAGAGATCGTGGAATACATCAATCACAGCCTTTTCTATCGAACTTGTAGCAACTGCCCAGCTGATTCCATGGAAAATATGTAAAATCACTAAGCGTATAGCCCCTGTTATCCAAGTATAAAAATACATTGTCTTTACAAATAATACTCAAACATTTTTGCAACCTTTTCTTTTATTTTTTCTTTTATAGATAATTGGTTGACGTCAGAGGATGTTACTTGCTTTGAATTTTGTAAGTCTGCATTAATCACTGGTTTTATTCTCGAAATATAGATAGGGTCATGAATATAACAGTTCATTTCTTCATTTAAATGAAACGAGCGTGAATCAAAATTCACGGTCCCAACCATCAATACTTTTTCATCAATCAAAAATACTTTACCGTGTAACACCCCATTTTTGTAACCATATACTTCCATCCCCTGTTTTAATGCTTTTCGGATATATGGATATGCTGCTTCTTTAACTAATAGTGCATCCGAATGAGGTGAGAATAGAATTTTGACACGGACTCCCCTCTTTCTTGCATCTACTAATGCGTTCCAAATAGTTCTGTCTTTTGGTATAAAATAAGGTGTTAATATAATAATGGATTCTTTTGCTTGTTGAAACAGCATTTTATAATCTTGCCCAAGTTTTTCTCCACTATAATATGCAGTAAATCGTTGCGAGGTTGCTCCCTTTTCCTTTACCGCATTGTGTATCGGAATCGGTTTCTCTGAGTTTCTCTTCCAGTCTAATACAAATTGTTGTTCTAAATCTTGAACTCCTTCTCCTCGTATTTGAAGATGATAATCTCTCCAATAACCGATTTTTTCCTTTTCCCCCAAATACTTCTTTCCGATGTTGAATCCACCAATGTAACCAACCTTTCCATCAATAACTGAAATACGACGATGATTCCGATGATCCAAAGAAGAAAAAAGATAAGGGAAAGCAGGTTTATTGTAATATGTAAAATGAACTCCTTTTTTAACTAATAATTCTCTTTCCTTTTTCTTTAGTAAAATTCCACCTAACCTGTCCAAAGCATAGTATACTTCTACACCTTCTTGACTTTTTTTCCGCAATAACTCTAGAAACTGATGGCTTACTTTATCATCAGCAATAGAAAAAAAGTTAACATGCACGTAATGCTTTGCTTTCTCTATATCTGAGAATAGTTGATTGTTTAACTGTTTCCCATCTGTATACAAAGTAATATCACTTTGACGCATAGGGTATTGACTAGAATTATGGCTAAATACCCCATTTTTTTCGGCTATCGTTCTGTCAATTTCACCCCAAACAAACAGAACTAAACATCCACCGATAAATAAAAAGAGGAACACTTGGAAAATTCTTCTTATCTTTTTCAGCACATTTAATCTCCTTTATATATTATCGTTTTATTTCTGCTAGTTTTTGTTATTGGGACAAAACTATTCCATGCATCTATTAGCTAAAAAAATCCTTCTTTGAATGATTAACTATAAAATTTCTCATTCGCATAACCCTAAAATTGGAAATCGTACGATGATAACAAAATAGGCACTCTATATTTTGAAGCACATTTACAAGGAGGAATACTACATGACAGTAAGTACTAAACTTAAACAAACTATCGCTGGATTAAAGAGTGCTCAAGCATGCCTAGAAGGATTTGTTCTTGATACTGATAACAAGCAAGCAAAACAATTATATAAAGGTGCAGCACAACAAGCTCAAGAAATTATTGAATCTTTAAATCCTCGTCTTCAACAAATTGAACATGAAGAGCCTCAGTACAAGTGATAACATAATACCTTTCACATAGAATATCGTCCCCATGGAAGAGTGCCCAGCTTAAATAACGATTATCATAATGCTAATTACGATTAAAGGTTCTCACCATATTGCCATCAATTTAAGAATTCAAAATTACCCCAAAACGAAAAAATGAGTTCAACTCTCATGGACACCTATAAAAAGATAAAATTTTCGTTTTTGGGGCATTTCAAAATATTAGCTTGATTGGTATAGGGGTACCGCCACATCGCCATCAACTTAAGGATTCAGAATTACTACAAAACGAAATTTTGTGCTTTTTTGTTACAAATTAGCACGAAATTTCGTTCTAAGTGTACTATAAAATTTAAAAATAACGAATGTTTCCAAGAAAAAATAAACAGTTTAAGCCCATTGAAATCATAGGCTAGAAAACAACTGGTAGATTAGCAAGAGAACGAATTTTACTATGGTTATAATTTAATTGATTCGGTTCGATTGCTAGGCGAAGATTAGGAAGCCGCTGTAACAAAGTGCCTAATGCAATTTGTCCTTCTAGTCGCGCTAATGGAGCTCCCAAACAGTGATGTATACCAGCTCCAAAGGCTAAATGATTATTCTCTTCCCGTGAAATATTCAATTCTTCTGGATAGGAAAATTTCTGTGGATCAATATTTGCAGCAGTCAGAGAGATTAGAACTAATTCGCCTTTGAGAATCCTCTTTCCATGTATTGTCATATCTTCAGCAGCAAAACGGCTACTAAACATAACTGGGCCAGCATAGCGTAATAGTTCGTTGACAGCGGAAGGAATCAGGGAAGGATCTTTCCTTAGTAAATTCATTTGCTCGGGATGTTGAAGTAATGCTAGTATACCATTACTGATTAGATTAACTGTCGTTTCATGTCCAGCGATAATGAGCAACCAAATTGTCGAAAGAAGCTCGTTCTTACTCAACTTGTCTTCTTGCTCTTCTGCTTGAATTAGCCCGCTTATCAAATCGGCATCAGGATTTAGACGCTTTTCGTTTAACAATACTTCGATGTAATGAATAAACTTTTCAAGTGTTGCTGTAACTGCAGTTCCCTGACTTGGATCCACAGAGGCGTTCATGAGTTCTTGTGTCCATTCGCGAAACTGGTTTCGATCGGTGGCGGGAATCCCGAGCATCTCTGAAATGACAATAATGGGTAGTGGGTAAGCAAAATCCGCAATAATTTCCATTTTTCCTTGTTCCTGTACAGCAGCCAACAATTCGTCGGCAATTTGCTGAATACGAGGACGAAGGTCCTCGATCATACGTGGTGTAAAGGATTTAGAGACTAGTCGACGTAGGCGAGTATGATCAGGAGGATCTACCGTAAGCATATTCGGCATATTCATCAGCCATTCAAACAGTTTACTCACAGCTGTATTCTCCTCAATGGGATTCTGCTTATCATGAGGCGGTGTGAATTTACGTAAATCTTTGATAAAACGGGGATCTTTCAGAATGGTAACCACATCATCATAGTGCAATGCAACCCATGCCCCTCCCATGCCATAAAAGTCATCAATGTGAAAGAAACGCTCTTGTTGCTCGATGAGGTTTTTATAGAACAGTATGGGATTTCTCATAGTTTCCAGCGAGTTCAAATCGTTAAATGTGAGTTTTTTCATTAGTTTCCTCCTAATTAGTATCACTACTGAATGATCTGATATTTACACTCTTCTTAACTGTAATACTCTATGACCGTTCATGTTACAAAATGATACATCTGATTCTTAGACCGCTTCTGTTGCAAAGTTTCTCAAGAGATTGATATAGGAGTTCAACCCCATCGCCATCAAGCTAAGAAAAGAAAATACCTCCAAAACGAAAAAATAACCCGTTTTCTGTAAAAAATAAACAAAATTTTCATTCTAGGGTGTTATAAAGGTCTTAAGTTGATGGATATAGGGTACCGCCACATACCCATCAAGCTAAAGATGTATATTCCATGCACTTCCGTTCTTGATGCTCACATGCTTGATATTTTTATTTGTTTTTAAAGTTTGCTTTTGATTAAAAGGAAAAATACACGCTATAAAAATAAAACCCCAATTTCTCTATATTAAAATTGAGAAATTGGGGTTTAGTCACGTAATAATATTTTTTATTTAAAACAAGTAACTGATTAATAATCCTGCCGATAATAAGAAGCCGAAAATCGTATTTGTCATCGCTGTTGATTTCATTGCGATACGCATATATCCGGGATCTTTTGCTCCTTTTTGGAAACTTTGAATAGCAGAGATTGGCTTTCTCAAACCTAGGAACATAACCAATGCCCAAGGGCTTATATAACCCATCAATACAACCACCGCGATCCATAAATAAGCAATGAAAAAGGCTACAGCTAATGTTACTATTGCTTTTTCTCTCCCAAGGAGGATTACTAATGTCTTTCTTCCACCTTTAATATCTTCTTCAATATCTCGGATGTTATTCGACATGTTGATTGCACCGACTAAAATTCCAATTGGAACGGATATCAATACACTTTCAATTGTTATCGTATTCGTTTGAATAAAGAAAGCGATGAGTACAAAACATGTCCCCATTAACAATCCAGAAACTAATTCTCCAAACGGAGTGTACGCAATTGGTAATGGACCACCTGTATATAAATAGCCAACCGCCATCCCGATTAAACCGATAACGACTAACCACCAGCTGCTATTCATACAAATATAAAATCCAATAATTGCTGCTACTACATACAATAAAAGCGCAACTGTTAACACATTTTTCGGTTTCAATCCATGACGGACAATTCCACCACCGATACCAACAGAATCAGCGGTATCTAATCCACGTTTGAAATCATAGTACTCATTAAATAAGTTCGTTGCTATTTGCAATGCTAAACATGCGCACATCATCGCAATAAATAAAAGCCAATCAATTTTGGCAACATAAAGTGATGCCACTGTTCCTAAAATTACAGGAGAAAACGTCGCCGTTAACGTATGCGGGCGCGTCATCTTCCATATTAATTTAGCGGAACTAATTTCTTTTTCTGTCCCCATAACACTGTTCAATCTCCCAACATTTTAAGTATAAATTGCTAGCAGTATCTTTCTATCTATTTCCTGCCACGCATCTATTATATCAAAAAATGAATTGGTGATAGAACTGTAATGCTTTTGCTTGCACCATAACTTTGCATCAAAATATCATTTTTTCTAATATGGGGTAGTACCCCATCGCCATCAAGCTAAGAAAAGCAAATACCCCCAAAACGAAAAAATAAGCCGTTGTCTGTCAAAAATACATGGAATTTTCATCCTGGAGATGTTATAAAATTCTTGAGTTGATGAGCATGGGATACCATCAGGAAAATGCGGATATACAACGATAAGCCCATATTTAAAACGATTTCCTTGTTTTTAACAACGCAAGAGAGTTTTAGTGATCTTAAAGAATCTAATGATACTACATTATCCAAATTAATATGCCTCCCTAAAGGTGACTATAGAAAGCTATGGGAAAGGAACAAATAATCATTCCTTATTCCATATGCAACAATTATAACTAATTTAAAGTATGCAAATCTGTTTGACTTCAAAATGCCTGATATAAAAATAAAAGCAATGGGATTAAACCACGGAATGTATGATCCTCTCGATAGAATAAAAAACAAAGAAACGAAAGAATGGTACAGGAGTCTTTTAAATGCTTTGATGAAGGACTACCTTGGAACAGAAATTTATAAATATGAAAAGGAAATGGATTTTCAGTCAAACATTACGTCATCTTTTCCTCCGTCCTTTGTGACTTGTAGTGTTAATGATGGATTGGTTGGGATTCAACCTGTTTTCCTTAGTAAATTAGAATCCGCAGGTCTTCATTATATTTACAAGGAATATGGTCATAATGACAAAGCTATCGGTCATGTATTCCACCTTGACTTAAGAAAAGACGAAGCAACAATACTTAACAACGAACAAATAGAATTTTTCCGTCAATACATGGGCAAATGAGTGGATATCTAGTAAGAAAGGAATTGAAACAAGCTGAAAATAGGGATCCCCCACATGCCCATCAACTTAAGAAATTTTAATACCTTTAAATACAAAAAAACGTCATCATTTCTAAACAGGCCAGATTAGAAATGATGACGTTTTTTATTGTATGGATACTAATGTATATTAGTCTTTCTGATGATGTGATGGTATATCATGCTAATTAATAAAATGTTTTTTGAGACACTTTACTTATTGAGAATGATGTTTTAATCCTGCTAAAGTAGCTTTGATGAACATCTTCTCTTCTATGTCAACTTGAGCTATCAACTTATCAACTATATGTCTATCTGCGTTAGCTAACAGAAATGCAGATATATTTGCAATACCACTAACATAAGCCGTAGCATCTTTGCTTTCTCCATTCATTTGCATGGAAAATGTAACGTTAGACTTCATGATTCTTCACCTCTATTTTTGTTCATTGTGTTCGTTCATTTTGTCAGATGTTAAATCAAATTAAAACTGTATCCTTCGAGTTAATAAGTATTCATAAAAACATAATAAAAAAGAGTGCGATTAAGATGTGCACTCTTTCAAAACATTTTACCAATCTCGATGATTACCATGATCATGATTATGTTCACGATCGTGGTCGCGGTCATGATTACGTCTGCGACGACACTCATCACAATCACAGTCACGTCTACAATGACAATCGTTAAAATCGTTTCTTCTACGTCTACGACCGCATCCGCAAAATACTAAATCATCCCAAAAGTTATTACGATCTCGAGAATGCCCAAAATTATTATTCCATCCCATAGATATGATTCCCTCCTCTAAAAATAGAATTCATCATATTCTATGTTTAAAAAGGGAAAACAGCTTGTTTACTAGTCTATGTTTTGTGTTTTAGACTAATAATATTTCAATTTGCGAGTCTATCTTCCCCCCCTCTATTTTTCAATCGTTGTGTTCGTTTGTTTTGTTTAAATGGGCAAATCTATCAATTCTATAAAAACAATTAATCTAACTATTACATATTAATGATTGATTCATATACTATATTAGATTACTAGAAAGGAGGCGTAACCATGGATAGTTGCGTTGTGTTTGTAAATGGACAACCTTTTTTAGTTCTTTCAGTAGCTGGTATTGAAATTGCTAGATTAGAGATTTCTCTTCAAGTTGCATTAGCTCTAAGAGTGCTTGGAATACCAATCTGCGATTAATTACCAGATCAAAAAAAGAGGGCATTAGCTCTCTTTTTTTATTTACCCCTTATCTTTGCTTGACAACGAGCAAGACACCACCAGATCACGGCAGCGCCTACGATAATTGCTATACACATGTTTGTTCTATCTACATAGTAAAATAAAACACCCATAATGAACACATCATAAGATTAGTAATCCTATTTTCTGTCCGTTGATTATTATGTTTATAAACCTAGATTATGCACATCTATATTCAGTAAGTGCATACCCTATTACATGAATGCTACTTTAGGAGTGATTATATTATGAATCCTTTCCCGATGAGGATTTTTGTAGCTCCAACTTCGACTTGGCAACATTTACTTCACCATCCTTCATATGGTCAATATGGTATGCAACCTGGGCATATCCCCTTTACTCCTACAATTGCGCCTTCTTCTGTAATATATCAATATCATTATATTTTTCCAGCATTGTATTTCCAAGAGTTTCACGGTACATTTAACATCTAATCTAAATAGAAAAATATCCGTTATCTGTACCATTGGGTGAGTCAATTCATGTTATACCTAAAACATTATTTAAATACGTTTAATGTGTAATTTCTATATAACAAAGAAAAAAGCACCCGTTATGGATGCTTGGCGCTTAATTACGATCGATTAAAGTAATATTCCGATTTTGCAGAAAAACTAAGGATTCGGCATCGGTACGTGACCTTTTCTACTGCAATCCGTCGTTCATTTTTCAAAATTGCAGCATTTTTGGAAGTAATAAATTCTGCCTCCCATCCGCATTGCTTGCATTCCATTATTTCTTTTTTAAATCCTTCTTCAATGATAACTTCATTCATTCTCTTCACTTCTTTCTGTAGTTGATAACTCATTTAAACGACTACAGAACAATCTGTCAAGCTTACTACTCTCAACCTGCTCCAAGCCATAAGATCATCTAAAGATTTACGGGATTCTTTTACATCGCCAGTAATATCATTCATGTTCAACTCATTAAATGTAGCTAAAAATTCTTGTTGAATCTTAACTTGCAATGCATTGGCTTGCTTTGTTAATTCTTTATTCTCATCACTTTTTTCCTTTTGAACTTATAACTAGGTTTTATTGCGTCTATTTAAAAGGAACTGGCTATGACAACTACATTAAGTTTTTCAAGAGAAAATCCGTCGCTTACATTCGAACAACGGACTTTCTTTATATGAACCATTTTAAAACATCTTCAGCAATCTCTTCTGGTCTATCCCAGTGCATTAAATGCCCTGTATCTTTATACAGCTTAGTCGTAATATCAATATGCTTCTTAAATTCCGCAATCTGCAATTCTCTTATTTCTAAATAATTATCGGGAAGATCACAATACAACAATAAAATATCACTTTTAATTTTATGCGATTTCAATGTTTTATACACCGTATATTGAAACTTAATTACACCTCTAGCGGTATCGCCATTAGCGTGCCATTTTACTTTACTATCTTCTTCTCGCATTAAGTCATAAACCGCACGTTCTATTAATGGTGACCACCTACTGTAAACCATTTTTTCTGATTGGAGGAATGCTTCTTTGCTATCAAAAATATATTCATCAAAATCTTTTTCGTAATGAATGATTTCTTCTTTTAATGATCGCGGTGGACACTCTCCCTCTTTCGCATCTTTATATGGCTTCGCAAAATAGTCTGCATTCATTTTCCCATGATGATAACCGCCATCTAACAAAACCATTTTATTCACTTTTTCTGGACGTTCTGCTACATAGTGAAGTGCAACGCTTGCGCCCCATGAATGTGCTACTATATGAAATGTTTCTTTTCCTATATGCTCAAGTAATGCTACTACCCAATTTGTTAAATGAGATGCACCGTAATCTTCATCCTTCTCAAAAATTGGTGTTTTCCCATGTCCCGGTAGATCAAACGATACAATATGATATTTATCCTTTAAAAATTCCACTATTTCTATAAAACTTAATTTTGTACTTCCTAAACCATGAAAACAAATGATTTGAGGGTTACTTTTATCCCCCCATTCACAAACACTTGCCTTATATTCACCAAATTCTACAAAAAAGTGATTCATTTTTAATCTCCTCTAATTATCAGATATAAAGTGAAACTTTAATCAGTGGGGGTTTTCTTCATCCCCCACTGATTATTAGCCCTCACCAATCGGACTTTTATGGGCAGCCCGCCCCCCACCTAACTTCTTTGCTTTCGCTGAATTTTGAGGTGGGGGTCTTACTGCCCATTAAAGCAGGATAAATTAGTTCCAATGCAAAATTGTTTTTTCAGAATAAATAAATTCAAAAAAATTATCCAAATCCCTTTTTCGTAAATGATTTTTATAGAATGCGAGCGTCAACTCTAGTTAAAAGCACCAAATGCTTAACTTCATGTATACCGATGTTAATTCATTTAAGTTAATGATTAGACTACATCTTCACGCCCCTTAAATTAATATAGTTTAATAATTGTATGATTCGTTTATCATATGTGTGGTGTTTCAAGGTCCTATCCAGCCCATTTTTTGCTATACGTTTTCTTTCTTGTACATGTTCCAAATAATACTCCGCTTTTTGTATAAACTCCGATGCGCTATTAAAAGTTTCTATTTCAACACCAGGTATGTAATGCTTTGCTACATCTGGACGTATATCAGTTAATTGAAAAGAACCTACGGCATTAATTTCAAACGTCCTATTATTTACTGAATACGCTTGAATATTTGCAGAGTTACAATTCAATTCCTGATCAATTAGTGAACGATGCAAATTTATATTGATTTTAGTAGATACGTAAAAATGTAACGCATCTTCATACTTTGCAAGTGGCAAGAGTTGTATGTTATCCTTTAATCTTTCATAATTCTTTAACTTCTCCCAACCGAATCCTACAATTTTTATGTTCTTCCCTACTAAATACTCTGCAATCGAATCAACAAAGTGAATTCTATTTTCAAATGCTGTACCTATAAAACTAAGATCATACTTATATGTATCTTCTTTAGGGGAAGGTTTAAATACCTCTTGATTTGCTGCTAATGGGAGATGAAATACATTCTTACATCCTATCTCCCTATAAAACTTGATACAATTTAAATCTTGCGTAAATATGTAGTCATAAAACGGAACAACGTTTTGTGTTACATCCGTATAATAAGGATCGTCTGTTAGCCAAAGCCCAGTAGTAAACCCTGCCTTTTTTAAGAATGGCATAATATGATTAAATTCTTCACTTAAACCGCTCAGTACCAAAATAAAATCTGGTTTCATTTTTAACGCGGTTTTTATAGCTTTTTCTGGACTCACCATACTTGTATCGCTGTTTACCTTTTGTAAACTATTCAAAATTGCTGCTTCGATCATTGGATAATAAAAAGAAATTCCCGATTGAATAAATAAAATCTTCTTAGGAGTATTGTCTCCCATGTCACTTCCCCCTATTTCTACATAATCAAATCGCACGAAAATTAGCAGTCTTTATTCATTTTCATGAACTCTTACTTTACATGTATAAGCATCGTTTATGTCCATTATGTTGAAGTTACCTCATTTTATAGGTAATGGGAGTTTGGAAGGTGATGCTTCTTTTATTCATACCCCTATCATAATGTATCTATATTTTTTATCAGTTACACAATTTCGTAATACAAAGTAACAGCATATGAGCACAAGATTGCGCTTTTTACTCATGCTTCTTTTTATATCAAAAGATACACTTCATATATAAATAGATGAAAAGGAGTAAATAAAATGAATGCATTAGTATCTGCAAGGAATGTGACAAAAATTTATAACAAGAACCAATTACCAGGGCTTAATAAAGTTTCTTTTGATATTCAAGCGGGTGAGTTTGTGGGGATTATGGGAGCCTCTGGATCCGGAAAAACGACTTTATTAAATATTTTATCCACTATCGACACACCTACAGATGGCGATGTTTTTATAGACGGGGTTAATATCCAAACGCTAACCAATAATAAATCTGCTGATTTTAGGAAGGATTACTTAGGGTTTCTTTTTCGTATTCAAGATTAGGAAAAGAAATGTTATCTACAAATTAACAATGACGATAGTCTTTCTCCTCTTATTTTATAAACTCTCAAATGTTCTACTAATTCACTCTCGTCATCTACTAGACTCATCGTTTTTTTAACGAAGTTCCAATTTAGACTACCTGATAACCATAGCAACGAAGAAAGTCTTTTATAATCATTTGGAGTTAAAATGTTATTAGCTCCATACCCATTTAAAAATGCACTAGCAACTTCCGAACATACTACATGTGACTCTATTCCTTCTGTCCGGGAATACCACTTTATTAAAAAAGCTAGCCCTTCAATACGATCAATATATCCAATCGATTCAAAATCTACAATTCCTTTTACAGACTGATTTGAATCCCATAAGACATTTAAAGGATTTAAATCAGTTTGTACAATAAACTCTAAATTACTCTTATGCGCGTATTCTATATGGTACTTAGCGTAATCTATATAACCTCTCAATTCCTTACTTGTACCACCCTTATTTTCTAATAGCTTAATAAACTCACCATATCCATCTAAATGAGATTTCTTTTGAAAAGTCGAGCTTTGAAACGCACTAGAAATATCATGTATTTTTCTTGCTTCCTTTCCAAAGACTTCTGCAAGCGTTTTTGTACAATAAGTAATATGTTCCCCTTCCATCCAAGTAGACAATACAAACCGGTACTGTTCCTCATTCAAAGTCACACATGTAAATGACTCTCCCGCCCTATTCTCCTTAATCTGCATAAATGGGATTCCATGCTCTCGTAAATAATACGTAAACCGTACTTGCTCTTTCAATTGTTCATTTGATAACGGCCCAAAAGCTGGATTGATTGTTCGTTCGCTATTTATAAACCGTGCTGAGTACGGATCTCCATTTACGATGATTTTATAGTGTAGATCTGTATGCCAGCTATTCTTATGTAGTTCTTGTCCCACTACTAATGTATGGATTTCTTTAAAATAGTTCATTAATACATCTTTAATTATATGTTTCACCCTTTTTTCCTTTCATGTGAAATTTTTTTTATTACAAACTACTTTTTATAACCACTACCTCGATTATTATAAAAAACAAATTTTATTCATTATTAACTATCAATAGTGTTTTATATGTATAAATTTAATAAAAGGGGATGACTATTCTAACTATATCATTCTTACATAATATTCTACATTTGTTGAGATAGTTATTGTAAACCAATGTAATAGTGACTATCTATAGAAAAAAGAGCCAACCCCCTATAAAATAGAAGATTGGCTCTTTCCTTTATTTACTCCCCTGTTTCAGAAAATCTCTTTATACGTTCACCAATTTCATCACGAACACGTTGAAATTCAGACCACTCTTTTCCTGCCGGATCATCGAATCCCCAGTGAACACGATTTACGTGCGGAGGTGTCGACGGACATACAGAATCCGCATGACTACAAAGGGTAACGACTAAATCAGCGTTATTTAAAATATTTACATCAATTATATCCGAAGTTTGATTTGTTATATCAATATTTACTTCTTTCATCGCTTTAATAGCATTCGGATTTACTCCGTGTGCTTCAATTCCTGCAGAATATACATTCCACTTATCACCTAAATATTGTTTGCCCCATGCTTCTGCCATTTGGCTTCGGCATGAATTTCCTGTACATAAGAAATAAATTGTCTTTTTGTTTTCCATGTTGTTTTCCGCCTTTATTTTTAAGTTGATTGATCATTAAAATATTTACGCTTAAACCAAAAAGCGACGTTTACAAGTGCAATCATTACAGGTACTTCCACTAACGGTCCGATAACAGCTGCAAATGCTGCGCCTGAATGAATACCAAACACACCAACTGCTACAGCAATTGCTAACTCAAAGTTATTACTACCTGCTGTAAATGCTAACGTTGTAGTTACCGAATAGTTTGCACCAATTTTTCTTCCCATAAAGAAAGAAACAAAAAACATGACAATAAAATAGATCAATAACGGAATCGCTATTCTTACTACATCTAATGGTACGCTAACAATCATTTCCCCTTTTAATGAGAACATAATGATGATTGTAAATAGTAGTGCCAGCAATGTAAGTGGACTAATCTTCGGTATAAATACTTTTTCATACCATTGTCTTCCTTTTAACTTAACAAGTACAAAACGTGTTAACATACCTGCTATAAAAGGAATTCCCAAATAGATAAATACGGATTTCGCTACTTCTACCATTGTAATGTCGACAATAGCCCCTTCAATTCCTAACCATTCTGGAATGACTGTTACAAACACGTATGCATAAACAGAGAAGAATAACATTTGAAATACCGAGTTAAAAGCCACTAAACCTGCAGCATACTCTTTATCCCCATCTGCAAGGTCGTTCCAAACAATTACCATTGCAATACAACGTGCTAAACCAATCATAATGAGTCCGACCATGTATTCTGGCTTATCAGGAAGAAAAATAATTGCTAAAACAAACATAAGTACAGGTCCAATAATCCAGTTTTGTACTAAAGATAAAACCAATACTTTTACATCTTTAAATACTCGGCCCATTTCCTCGTAGCGAACTTTTGCCAACGGTGGATACATCATGACAATTAAACCAACAGCAAGCGGGATAGACGTTGTTCCAACTTGTAATGTATTCAGTCCGTCTACTACACTAGGAAACACAAACCCTAAACCAATCCCAACAGCCATAGCTAGAAAAATCCATAGTGTTAAATATCGATCTAGAAAAGATAAACGTTTCATTTTATTTTCCATCTCCTATTAACAACAAGAATTTTGTTCTACTACGTTAGAAGTCGTGCAACAAGATGTATCTTCAATTTTATGAACATCACTCTGTGCTTTTGTATAAAAGAATTCCCACTCGTTCCCATCAGGATCTGTTACCCAAAACTTATCTTGAACTGCATAGCAACAAGTCGTATCCATCTCATCACGCGCAAAGAACCCTTCTTTTTCTAATCTTTCTTTATGAAATGTAATTTCTTCAGCTGTATCCACTTGGAAACCGAAATGATTTACCTGATTTCCGTTCACTTCATCTCGTACGTTCAGCGTGAAATTAAGTCCTGGCGTCTCTAATAAAAATTTTGCATAATCTACTTTCACCTTAACTGGTGACACACCAAATACCTTTTCGTAAAATTCAATAGACTTCTCTAAATTCGTAACGTTTATACCAACGTGAACATATCTCATAGCTTATTCCTCCTCTTTATTTGTTATTAATCAATTTTTTTTGATTAATAGTGCAAAATTTTAACAACAGCTACCTTTGCCTGTTTTTCTAAAGATACAACATAATTCTTCTGATAATAAATTATTTACTTCCGCATCATTTAAATCATAATAACTCCACGTACCTTTTGTTTCTTTTACAATTAAACCTGCATCTAATAAAATCTTTAAATGATAGGACAACTTAGATTGCGTCATTTCAAAAATCTCTGTTAAATCACATACACAAGTCTGGCCTCGCTGGCAAAGCTCATACATGATTTCTAAACGTTTTTGATCCGCCAACGCTTTAAACTTTTTCTCATAGAGCTGAAAATCTTGTACCACTGTAGTTCACTTCCCTTCATCAACTTTTTTTGATGTTTATAGTATATACACTGTTTAGTTCTTTATGCAACTAGTTAATCAAAAAAACTTCCTCGCATCATAACTTTGCTACAACTAAAAAAGACCATAGCCTTTTCAAAAATGAAAAACTATGGTTCTTTTTACAACTTAATAGTTACAACATTTCCGAGAAATGGAGTCTCTATAACTATTTTTAATTTTAATTTGATCATTATAGAGTAGTGCCCCGTCACCCTCAATCTAAGAAAAAACAAATACCCCAAAATGAGAAAAAGCGATATAACTCTTGTTTTTGGTGCATATTCATAAAAATAGTCTAAATCCTTAAGTTGATGGTTGTGGGGCGGGACCCTAATAAGAACGGTATCTAAGGTTGTATGAGTGGTGTTAGTTCCATTCCAAAGGCCTCAGCAGACGATTAACTCAAGTACCGGTTTCGGATAACCCCCATGTGATGAAGCTCGTGTCCTGCAATGCCGTACGCGAGGGCGCGCGCCGTAATGCTTAGGTTGTTGGCTGTGCCCTTACGGGTCCACGCCTCCGCTGGTAGCCCGCGCAGCAATGTAATCGTTGATTGCCGTACGGCCCGGTAGTCTTCGGCCAATTGCGCGGTTGTCCAGCTTCCGAAAGGAGGTATGAATAATTCCTGATCGAAACCGGTCAAAGGCGTCTGGTCCCCTCTTGCGAACCGGAGCAGGCGGTAGGTCATGACGCGTTCCGCGTCTGTAATGTGGCCCACAACTTCTTTCAGTGTCCATTTTCCTTCCGCATACCGATATGCGGCCTGGCTTTCAGTCAACGATGCCAGGAGCTCGGTCATTTGCTTTTCCTGAGCGAGCAGAATGTCGATGATGTTACCGTCTGGCACCAAACGGATATATTCGCCGGAGCTCCCAGCGTATTCTTCTTCTGACGGTCTTTGATTCATGCGTAGTCACCTCTTTATGTATATATAGAAAATTATAGCACTCGTCTATGTCTAATTAATTCGCGAAATGATAGAACTTCCCTTCTAATAATTGAGGATAAGCAAAAATTTAGTCGGTCGCCACACTATCCTGATTCGTTAGCACAATAAGCAATGCTAATCAATGATGCATAAAAATTAGAAGTTATACAATATTTCAAAGTTATTAATATATATTAGATTATTCCAAAACATACATAAATACATTTTGTCGAAACTATTAAAAAGGGAGAATTTCTCTAGTTGGAGAATTAATAATTGTGTTACCAATATGTAAAAATCTCAATTTAAAACTAAAGGAGAACAAAATGGGACAAATAATTGTATCGATGTACCTCTCACTAGATGGTGTCATGGAGGAACCAGCTTGGACTGCTCCATATTTCAATGAAGAAGTAGCAAAGTTTCAATCCGATTTACTGTTTGAAAGTGAAGCTCTTCTACTAGGGCGAGTAACCTATCAAGGTTTTGCAGCTGCCTGGCCTTCTATGACTGATGAAGAAGGTTTTGCTGATAAGATGAACAGCATGCCTAAGTTTGTTGCTTCAACAACTTTGGAAAAAACCGAATGGAATGCAAATCTTATCAAGGGTAATATTGTAGAAGAAATATCAAAACTGAAGGAACAGTCCGGTCAGAACCTTTTAATCTATGGCAGCAGTGATCTTACACAAACATTAATGCAACATGACCTTATTGATGAATATCACTTTATAGTCAATCCCGTTATCGTAGGGAGCGGAAAGCGTCTCTTTAAAGACCAGAACAATACAAAAGCATTAAAACTTATAGAAACAAGAACGACCAGTTCAGGTGTCGTTATTCTTTCCTATCAGCCGGAGAAAAAAGAATAATTATGATAAATTATATAAACAAAAAAACTCATCAGAATGAATCCTGATGAGTTTTTTTTATAAGATAATACATATATTAATTTATAAAAATTACACGGGTTAGTACTTTATCAGTCATACCTACATAGGCATCGGATATTCCATATGTTTGTCCTGTTTGGAGAGAGCTCATTAATACCTCCATATCTAGCTGTATATACTCTGTACCTTTCTTTATTCTTCCATCCTGAAAATAATCAGGTTTGCAATTTTTACAGCCCATACAAAGACAAGGATCCAGAGAGTAATGATAATAATGCCTGTTATCCAATTCTTTGGTTTGCTTATTGTCTGTCTTTCCTCTACCTTTCTTTTACAATCCTCCAACACTTCTTTAGGAATAAGTTTTAATGCTAAGTATACACCTAATGGTACAAGAATCAAATCATCAAGATACCCCAAGATTGGAATGAAGTCTGGGATTAAATCTATAGGACTAAAAGCATACGCAACAACAAGCATTGTAAATAATTTAGCATACCAAGGGACTCTTTCATCTCGATATGCCAAATAAAGTACAAGAAGTTGTTTTTTTAAGTTTCTAGCCCATTTTTTCATTTTTTGTATGATAGATATTTTTTCTTCTGTTTCTATCGATTTATTTTGATTCAAATTATTCCTCTCCCTTTTTATTACTACGTACATCTTCTCAGAATTGTCCTTATTAACTGTATAATAATTGGATAGCTACTATTGAGTCTAATACTTTATTTTAATAAAAACTATTTATAATATAGAACGTAATGATCAGTCTACATTTTAATAATCAATAAATTAGAAAGATAAGGGATAAGAAACACGTTTAAATCAACTAGGTTTAATCTAATCCAGCTTTTAAATGGGAACAAGCATGTGAGGGAGGGATCCCCAGATTTTCGTTCTGGGGTATTCTTTAATTTTAAACTGATAGACATAGGAGAAAACTTCTAATTTAGTAATTTGTGTAGTACAAGCTGTAACTAAACCTATTAATCTGACATACCATATAAATGTAACTTTAAATCGATAAAAAGTTGCAAAGGAGGCGAATATAAAATGGCATCATTTGAAATTGGAGCAAGATCTCTTTTTAACTTTCGAAACGAACGCTTTTTCTTATTAGTTGAAGATGAAATTACAATTCCAGATAAAGGTGTAGAAATTGATCCAGTTAATATCTATGAAATTGACGAGCAAACTTTCGATTTTATCAGAGATGAAGGAGATACACCTGTAATTGAACCAGTTGATACACTTCCAACTGTACCACCTGAATTTAAATTAGAACGAAAATGTATTTTCACAGTCGATAATTCATACTTTGTAATATACGATTTAGAAGATGGAACTGATAACAACGTCCTATTAAGAATCAGTGCAGCATTATTTAATTCATTAAGAAATTCTGGTGTTCGTGAATGTTTTCCTCAAATTTTCATTTAAGAACTTAAATTAATTAGACCTCAAATGGAATACTCTTTGAACAATTTAACCCCTCGTAGTTTTCTACAAAGGGTTAAATTGTTATGTAAAAAGTTTTTTAATTATTAGCAGTTTTTGGCGGTTCGACAGGTACGATTGCTAGTTTAAGTCGAGCAACCTAAGAAAAGCAAATACCCCAAAACGATAAAATTAGCATCTCTAGGTGAAAATGTACAATTTTTTGTTTTGGGGGCACTTCAAAATGTTAGCTTGATGGGCATGGGGCGGGACCCCAAACAGTACGATTTTATTTCAAAAACACAACGATCTTACTACACGCTTTTTATTTATCCCACACTCTCATCTGCTAGTATTACTATTTTTTATTACTAATGTTGCCGTTTCACTCGGATGGCTAAGAGGAAAATGATGGCCATATGGAACAAAATCAACTTTACCAAGATGCGATGGAGCAGAATAGCCTCTGTCATACCCCCCCCAAATAATGTGAAGATTATACTTTGTTACTTCATTGAAATCACCTTGATTGTTTTTCAGTAGTAAACTGTTAAGCTGAACCGTAGTATTTAAAATTCTAGGAGAAGTAAAACTGTTCTTTGTTTTTTCAATATAATGTTCAGGGATGCTCTCCATACTTTCAAACAAACCATTACTTAATAAATAACGCCCTATCAAATTAGTAGTTGCCAGTTTTAATGTCCATTTGTTCATAAATTGAGGAACATTTAGCAATTTAGCATTTTTTTTAACAACAGGTGGCTGAAGTAAAGTGATTGCATACTTCTTATCTATGTACTCTTGTACCAATGCTTCCAGAAGAATAAACGCACCGAATGAATGGCCAATTAGATGTGCCCCATTCGTAGCTTTCTCCAATAACTTTTTCACTACATTCAAATAGATATCTAGAAGATTTTTCTCTTGTTTAAAAGGAGAACGTCCCAAACCTGGAAGATCCAAGATCCATACAGGTTGACCAGTTTTTTCATGAAGCTCTTGTGCTAAAGGAAATAAATCCTCTCCATCACTCAATAAACCATGTAATAAAATAAACGGTTTACCCTCTCCTTGTAATTGGTAAAGGGTATTGTTATCGCATAATGTTCGTTTAAATAAATGACTATGCTGGGCATTTTGATACATCATTCGATAATCCAGATCAGCTACTACGGCAGGGAAAAATTTCATTACACTCGTCTTCTTAAACCAATCTCCTCCCATAATTTTTTTCGCTGAAACATTTGAAAATTTTCGTTTTGTAATAAAATTTAGTCCATCAGAAGGAATTTTTGTTATTTTACTTACTCCACTATTCATAATTGCTTTCATAAGTGGCATTGGGACAGAGATTTTGGGTGCCCTCATATTCATACTTTCCGACATAATACTTAATAATTCAGCAATGTTCTGATCGTGCGGTTTGTCTTCAACAAGTGTATATGTTTGAATAGTCGGTTGCTCCAATCTGAAAACCTGCACAATAAACTTCGCAAGCTCATCGTTTGAAATAAGTGGTAACCTATATCCCTTACCTCCAGGAATCACTGGCATGAGCCCTCTTCGCATACTCATTACAAGCAAACCTAATCCTGCTATCTGCTCTGTACTCCCTGTTTTACTACTACCGACTACAGTTGGCGGATTAATTACAGAAAGCGGATAACCTATTGCTGATGCCTGGTGACGGATATAAAGATCTGCTAAAAATTTTGTTCTCTCATATGGATTTTTTATTTTCGAATAATTGTTTCCTTCTTTAAACACATCAATTGCAATCTTGCTATTTTTATCATCAAAGGGACTCATATAACCTACAACATGAATAAATTGTTGCAAGCCCTTCAATTGATGAATACTTTTAGCTAATTCACTAATATGTTTCGCGCCATTTAAAAATACGGAAGCTGCCTCTTTACTTGTCGCTTGAATATCCATGGGGCCTCCTGCGTGAATAATCACATCCGTTTTCAATACCCTTTCCTTATCTTCAGCACTTAGACCTAAATCTATTTTCGTCAAATCACCTTCAATAAAGTCCATAACTGCCTTTTTTAAGATGCCTCTTTCTTGAAAGATGCGTATTGCTTTACTTTTCGACCTCACTAAAAGAAAAATTTTAACATCCTCTTCGGCTAATTCTTTCACTAATTGCTTTCCAATAAAGCCTGTTCCACCAATTAAAAATACTGTTCTCATATAAGACCCCTTTTTAGTACTATTTAGTACTAATTTGATGTAAAAAAAATGCTTCTTTTATCGAAGCAATTTTAAAAAATGATCTGCTGTTTTCGTGATTACAGTTGCATCCTTCAATGTTTCTGAAATAAATAACGCTCCTTCAAGATTTGTAATAAAAAGGGATGCAACCTCATCAATATGAATCGTATTTCTGAATTCTCCATTCTCTACCCCTTGTTTAAGTAATAGAGAAACTTTCTTTTCTAATCCTGTAAAAAAAAGACCTATTTTTTCTTTTATTTGCGTGGCCTGTGTAGGACTTTGAATATAAAGAGTAATAAATGGACAGCTCCCCTTATACTCTCTCGACTGAACTCCTTGTGATAATTGCTTTAAAAACCGTTGGATACGATCTTCAACTAAAAATTGGTTCTGAGAAAGTACGTCATCAATTGCAGATTGATACATTTCAATCCAATAATCAACGACCCCTTCTAATAATACTTCCTTATTAGAAAAGTGATAATACACATTAGACTTTGAAACTTTGCTTACACGTACTAATTCATCCATACTTGTATAAGCAAACCCTTTTTCTAAAAATAATGTTGCAGCTACTTCAATCACACGTTTTTGATTCATTAATTTTACCTTTGTCATAACTAGAACTATATAGTACTAGTTTAAATATCGCAAGTATTTATGTTCATTTAGAAAAAAGTTTGATAAAAAAATTCCACTAACATTGATTTTACTGCAAAAAAATCTTATTTTGAATAAAGTTGAACTGCCCCCCAAAATTGTTCATTCACTATCGTCTAATAGAGGTCACCATACATACCCATCAACTTAAGAAAAAGAAATGCCTCAAAAACGAAAAAATGAGCAGCTTCTCAGAATAACTATCTGTAGAGAAAGAAAATTTTAATTTAAGGAGATATGAAAGTATTAGCTTGATGATGATGTGGCGGTACCCCATATAAAGAAATTTCAAACATCTTAATCTACCTTTCCTTTATGTAAATATGGGAATAATGAAATTACCCCAAGGATAGCTAAACAAGCTCCAATCCATAGCGGAGATACAAAACCATATCCTTTACTGATCCCAAGACCACCTAGTGACGAACCAATAACAATACCTAACGTAATAAAAGAACTATGAACGGTATTTATCATTATTCCATTACTAGCTGTTTTCATCACCCTCGCAACCATAGCTGGATTCAACGCTACACCAGTTAAACCAATAAAAATCGTAGAAATAACTACAATGTATTTATTCTCTGCACTTAAAGCAAATAAAGACAATGCTATGATTAATATAATTAATCCACCCATAAGTATTTTCATTGTAAATTTATCAGCGAACTTGCCAATTATTATATTCCCAATTACCGTCGCACTGCCATAGAGAGCAAGTAAATATGGAATACTTGTACTTGAAAAGCCTGTAACATTTGTAAAGATAGGAGTGAAATAACTAAATGCTGCAAACGTACCACCAATAATGAACATACTTGTTACGTACGCTGCCCAAAGATGAATATTCTTAAATCGCAGAAGTTCGTCTTTCCAATTTAATTGCTCTTTATTTGAAGATGATGGTAACAACCGTTGAATCATAATCCCTGATACTAGCACAAGAACCGAAACTGCCCCAAAACTAATACGCCAGCCAAAAGATTGCGAAATAACGGTCGTTATAGGTAAACCTAATACAGTTGCGAACATTAAACCTGCAAGTACAATTGATGCAGCTTTTCCCCTTGAATCAGAGTGAACCAATGTTGCAGAAAAGGAAATCGCAACTCCAAAAGCTGAAGCTGAAGCAATACCAGTTATAATACGTGAAATCATCATAATATCATAGTTCCAAGCAATAGCTCCGAGCGATTGACCAATTAAAAATACGAACATTAAAAACAATAATGCTTGTTTGCTGCGCATCCGTAAGAGGATTGCAGTTAAAATGGGGCCTCCTATTACCATTGCTCCTGCATAAGCTGAAATTAAATACCCAATAGATGATACAGAAACCTGGAATGCAAGAGCAAGTCCATTCATCATACCTGCAACCATAAATTCTGATGTAGTCATACAAAAGATTGCTAAAGCTAATAAATAAATAAATAAATAAATAAATAATCAATGGCATAAAAACACTCCTTATTCATTATTGTAATGATCGGTACAAAAATAGTGCGAAAAAAGAGCGCACTAAGCGCCACAAATAGACTCCACTGCTCCTTTGATAACTTGTTCAGACAACATCCGATTTTGCATCGATACATTAAGAACGCGGAATCCGTAATAACTACTTAAAAGCAGACTGGCTAATTCCTCAGCTGATTGCTTCTTTGAAATTTCACCTGTTTGCAATCCTTCCTCCATCACTGTTTCAATAGCTTGTTTAAGAAGTTCAACATGCTTCGAGAAAATTTCTTGTACCATTAAATCATTTTTAGCACGTTCTATACTGGCATTAATCAATAAACATCCTTTTTGATCCATATTCTCAAAGTCTTCTTTCAATGCCCATTCAAAAAAATTACTTAATCGTTCTTTAACTGGAATTGGAGTATGTAACAATTTCCTTTGTTCCCTAATCCCAATTTCATGGTAGCGTTCTAATACTTGTTTATACAGTTCATGTTTACTACCGAAAGTATTGTATAAACTTCCTTTTCCAAGTCCTGTATCACTGCATAAATCTTGTGTAGAACACCCTTCATATCCTCTTAACCAAAATGTTTTCATTGCAACATCTACAATTGAGGAATAATCAAACTCTCGAGGTCTGCCGCGTTTATTCAATCGTATCCTCCTCTCATTTTAAAGATAACATGAATAGAATACCCTTTTTTGTACCAAACGGTCAATAATTTTGTTTTAATGTTACTGTAAAATAAAATTTGATTATTTTAGATTACGAATAATGAAAAATAGCCTCCTTATTCAAATTGCCTAGCGAAAAAATCACGTTTGAATAGGCTTCTTCGGCATCCCTACCTTTCTATACATCACCAGATATGAAGCGAGGATCGTCTCATATCTAGTAATTTACTTGATTAGCTTAATGGGTATGGAGTAGTAGTGCCCCTATAAGCAAAACCCTCCAGAAACATCTAAAATTTGCCCTGTTACCCAGCGACTATCAGAGGAAGCAAGGAATGCGACTGCATCTGCAACATCTTCAACTTGCCCTATTCGTCCGAACACAGATGAATTCGTAGCAAAATTTCGTATTTCCGGATTATCTAGCAATTTCGCATTTATATCTGTCTTCGTATATCCAGGCATAATTGTATTCACTGTTATCCCTCTTTCTCCAAGTTGTTTAGCTAGAGGAAGTGTCATCGTATTTAGTGCACCTTTACTTAAGCCGTATGCAATGGACCCTGTAAAACCAAGTCTTACTTCAGCTGATGAAATGTTGATAATGCGTCCTTCTGCTCGCAGTAATGGTAATGTTTGCTGAATCAAGAAGAACGGCGCCTTAATATTTACGGCCATAATTTCATCAAAAATCCCTTCTGTCGTATTTTCAATTGTTCCTTGTGTACCTATCCCTGCATTGTTTACTAAAATATCAATCTCTGTTGTACCAACTCTTATTTGTAATTCATTCTTCAATTGTTCTACTAGCTTTTTGACACCATCCATTGAATTGAAATCTGCTTCAATTAAGAACGCCTTTCCTCCATTAGATTCAATCTCACTAATTGTTTCATCTGCAGCTACCTTATTTCGGCCGTAGTGAATCACAACTAATGCACCGTCATTTGCCAATCTCATCGCAATCGCACGACCAATACCGCGACTCGCTCCTGTTACTAATGCTACTTTCCCATCAAGATTCTTCATTTTTTCCATCCTTCCTAAATTCCGTTTGATAAATGCTATACTTATATTTTCATGTAAACACAAATAATTTTAAATATAGATTTATAGGTAATTCAGTTCATTCACTTATGATATTATAGTTATAATTTATAATTCACTTTAGAAAATAAAATAAGGAGGCAACACAATGCAAAACACAGTAAAACTAGATGAAATCGATCATAAAATTATGAACCTGTTATATGAAAATGCGAGAATTTCCGTTTCAGAAATAGGACGGATCATATCCATGACGCAGCCTGCTGTAAAAGAGCGTATGAATAAACTTGAAGATCAAGGAGTTATAGCGGCTTACCGAACGAAATTTGAGCCTTCTAAAATTAATAAAAACATTCAAGCATTCATCATGTTTAAAACGAGCCAATGCTCTGATTTTATCCAATATTGTAATGCCGCTCCTGAAGTAACCGATTTATATCGAATTAGTGGGGAGTTTAATTATATGATGAAGGTCATGAGTGATTCGATGGATTCTCTCGCTGCATTTTTAGACTCTTTAATGCAATTTGGATTATCGTCTCCTTTAATTGTATTAAAGAGTGAGTTCGAGGAGAAATTGTCGTTCTGATAAAGGAATAAGAGAATTGGCATCAAATTTCCTCAAAAAAGAAAAGGGAGTGGATCATCCACTCCCTTTAACCACTTACCCCTGATTCCTCTGCGCCTCTCTAAATTCCTCCTTCACCTTCTCTAACAACCCTTCTTCCGTAATTAATCGATACGCCGTATTTGCTAATGCTTTTGCTGATGTAATTAACGCTTTATCTCCTAATTCTGAACGGGCTGCTTCTCTAAATTCATTCGTATGCGCAATTAAGTCATCTGGTCCGATTTTAATGTACGGATGAATGGTCGGTACGACTTGGCTTACGTTTCCTGCGTCGGTTGAGCCGATGCCAAATCTTTCTTTCCGATTTACGTCCTCACCTAGTAATTCTAGTTCTTCGGCTACGATGTCGTTATATGTTTTTGTTACGAGTAGTTCATCAATTTCATTTTGGAATTGATGAATTTTCACTTTTGTGCCTGTTGCTAATGCTGCTCCCTGTGCAATATTTCTTACTTTCTCTGTAACTTCCGCACATCTTTTTCTCGTTGCTGCGCGGATGAAGAACCTTGCCGCTGCGTAGTCTGGAATAATGTTAGGTGCTTTTCCGCCCTCAGTAATAACGCCATGAATTTTCACATCTGACGGAAGTTGTTGACGAAGTGCGTTAATGCTGTTATACAGCTGAATGACCGCATCTAATGCGTTAATTCCTTCTTCCGGAGAAGCTGCAGCATGAGCTGTTTTTCCGTAAAAGTGAAAATCAAGTGGATCGACTGCTAATGAAGGACTCGTTGTTGCTGTCTTTCCGCTCGGATGAATCATAAGCGCCGCATCAATGTTTTTAAATAAACCTGCCTTTACATAACTCGATTTTGCGCTACCGTTCGGTCCTCCTTCTTCAGCCGGCGTACCAAACACGACAACTTCCCCGCCAATTTCTTCAAGCGTTTCTGATAATGCGATTGCTGCCGCAACGCTAATTGTGCCAATTAAATTGTGACCACACGCATGACCTAGTCCTGGTAAAGCATCATACTCCGCTAAAAATGCGATTGCTGGTCCTTGCTTTCCAGAGCTTTTTCGTGCGATAAATCCCGTTTCATGTCCAGCTATATTGTGCTGCAACTGAAATCCTGCACTCCCTAGCAATAAACTTAACGTTCTTGATGCATAAAACTCTTGGTTACCAATCTCCGGATTCGCATGAATATCATGGCTTGTTTCTATGTACTTTTCCTTATTTCTTTCAATACTCTCTTCAATTGTTTTTCTTTGTGACGTTACTCCAGTCGCTCCCATTTTTCTTCCCCCTTATATTTTCACGTAAAAAAGCCTCTTTCTAAAAGATAGAAAGAGGCTTCTGCATATACAGTCAAAATGAGCTTCTTTCTTATCTTTCAAGTTACCTTGCTGGAATTGGCACAGTATTCATAACGAATCCGCTGCCGAGGTGTCATAGGGCCAGTCCCTCAACCTCTCGTGATAAGAATTTTCATAAAATTATATTAAATTACATTCATTCTAAGTTCATTTTGATTAAAAGTCAAGGAATTCCTATCCGAATTTACCGGATATCTAAAAATCCTTTTAATACACCAATTGTTTCTGGTGCTTGCAGTCTTGCACATACGTACGGAAATTCCGTACTACCTTCAAATATCATTTGAGATGTGAGCGGTGCGCCTGCCCAGAAAATTTCATCATCGATTACGATAAATGGGAATGCTTTATTTTGCCTTTGTAACTTTACATTTTTTAATGGAACTGGTCCATCACTATACACTGTTATTTGCGCATTTGTACGCATTAACGCTTGCCATACTCGCTTATCCACATGTTTTGTACTTGGAAGTGAAATAATAATTTTTCGTTTTGCGGCTAAAATATCTTTCAATAGCCCTTTTGGCTCTTCAAGATTCATTTCCATAAACCAGCGTAAACGTTTCGAAATTTTTCGTTCCCATAATTGTCTTGATGTCGTACGATCATACACATCTCCGTGACGTTCTATATGAGCTGTTAATTGTGATAACGCTTGTTTTCTCGAAAGGTTTTTACGCATATAATGGCAATCTGATAATTGAATGAACTTCCCTCTCGCCCTTGTCACTGCTACATTGACGAGGCGATGGTTTTTATGGTCAAAGAATAATACGCCAGGTCGTTCTTGCGGATAACTGTCAACCGTATCAAAGATCATCATATCTCTTTCAGAACCTTGGAACTTATGAACTGTCGCCGCTAAAACTGGTATGTTTTGATATTTCGTTCTCTGCAACATTTCTCTAATACAAGTTGATAAAAAGCGGGATTGTGCCCTGTAAGGTGTAACAACACCGATCGATTGAACACCATCTAACAGTCCGATTAACATCATTTGCATCGCTACTAAACCAGACATAATGTTAAAACGAGAACCAGATGCAGCATCTTTTAGCGAAAATGCCCCCATTAAACTCGTATCAAATAAAACACTCGCTTCATTTGCGAACGGTTGTAGTTTCGCAAGTTCTTTACGTTCTGAAACAGATGCATGGTCATATACTCTATTTTTATAAATAAATGAGTTTGTAAACTTCGATATATCCGCATGCATACGTCTTTGTTCCTGCAACATAAACAGGTTCGGATGTGCTTCTGATTTATTAACAGACTCCACAATCCCAGCATGGTAAAACATATCTTCGCCGAGCCATTTGCGAACGAGTTCATGGTTTGCCATCGCAATTGGAGGTAACTGTAAAAAATCACCACAAACGACGATGCGTTTTCCAAGTGAAGCAGCTAATGCAATTTGCGGAACATATGCCATACTTACTTCATCTACAACAACTAAATCAAATGTACGCTCATAAATAAGCGAATCAATCGCACATTTCGATAAAGTCGCCCCGATTACTTTCGCATTTTCAATATATTCTTTTTCAACTTCTTTAATTTTCGCTTTTTGCTTTCGAAGATCACTTTCAATCTCTTGTATGCGCTTCTTATCAGTAGAAGTCGCTTTATATGATAAAATCTTTTCACGAAGATCCTGACGTGTTTCTTCTAAATAGAGTCTTTCTTCTCCCCAAGATCCGTTCGTCGTTTCAACTAACTTAGATGCAAGTAACGTTTCATGATTTCGTATATGTTCATGTTGACTATAACCGTAACGAACAATTTCACCAGGCGTCCATTTCTTTTTCTTTTCAATTTGCTTCGTTACTTCACTCATTAATACGTCTACTGCTGCATTACTATGAGCTAACACAAGTACCGACTTTCCTTTTTGATAATGCGCCGAAATAATACGTGATAAATTGTAAGACTTCCCTGTTCCAGGTGGTCCCCATACGTACGTTGTCGGATTGTAAAATGAACGATACGCCAATTCATTTTTCAGATTTTTCATCTTCTCAATATGTTTCGGACTGCTCGTCCCATCAACAAGACGCTTTATACGATTACGTTTTAGCTTATCTTTACGCGCTTCTTTTAATCGCTCCTGTAGTTGCTCTAACAATTGCCACGGTTCACTATATAAAACCGCTTCTCGTATTTCACCTTGTATATAATCATTTAATTTCAATTCTATTTCTAATCCATGTACAGATAATACTTCTCCTGTCGCTTCCTCACCATCTAACTCAATTCGAATTGGTGAACCTTCCGGTAAGCTTACTTCCGAAATAAGCTGAAATACGTATACTGTACTTTCATAATCTGTATATAAAAAACGACCGTTCATGATAGAAATTTTACTACCACCTATCGTTTTCCAATGTTTAATTTCATACGCTAATGCATAATGCCACTCTTTCATCGTTTCCGATAATGAAGGAGTTTGAGTAGGTATATTCATCGTATAATCTCCTTCCTTCTCCCCAAACATACTTTCTCACTATACCATATAACACGCTAAAATTTGTAAGGTTTTTATCTTGCTTATTTTCTTAATTTTCAATAACATATTGTATATAATTTTCAGAAAGAAGGAATCTACATGCCAGTTAGAAGAATTGAACACGTTGGACTTATGGTTGCAAACTTAGAAACATCTATTTCATTTTATGAAGAAGTAGTTGGCTTACATCTCATTAAACGTATGGGGCACCCGAATCCAGACTTAAAACTCGCTTTTTTAGGTGTGGAAGAATCGAAGGAAACGATACTCGAATTAATTGAAGGCTACAACTCTTCTCTTCCGGCAGAAGGAAAAGTACATCACATTTGCTTTAAGGTAGATTCATTAGAGGATGAAATCGAAAGACTAAGGAAACATAAAGTAACCTTTTTACTAGGAGAAGAAATCGAAACATTACCAGATGGAACACGTTACATATTCTTCGCTGGTCCTGATGGAGAATGGATTGAGTTTTTCGAGACGGAGAGATAAAGTGAAACTTTAATCAGCCCACAAATAGCGGGATCATAACTTTATTATCCACAAAAGGAGTAGAAACTGATGAATACAGTTTTTATTATCATTTTTTGGGCACTTATACTATTTCCACTTCTTTATATAATCCTAATAAAGAAGTGGAATATAAAAGTAGCTGCTTTATTTGTTGGAAGGATTCTATTAAGCATTGTCTATTTCATAAATGGAATGATGTTAGGACTGCAACGAAATTGGGTAGAACCTCCCTATGAAACAGAATGGGATTTCTTTGTAAAGTCTTTACTAAACGGAAAAACTGATGCACTTATACACTTGTTACTTCTAATTATTATCATTACTTTAGATCTATTCATTACATTTTATTATATCAATAAAAAGAAATAGGATATTCTCTCCTATTTCTTTTTTATTAGTAGCATCATATCGTTATCAAACTAAGGTTTTATGCTGTCCCTAAACAATAATTTTTTACATTTTTACTCTAGGGATGTCAATTTTACTATTTTTTAGGTATTTATTTTTACTAGCTTGATGGACATGGGATTGATTTATTTTCTTAAGTTGATAGGCATGTGGTGCTATCCCATTGCTGTTAAGCTAAGAATTTAAGTGTAATAGCATTTAAGGGAATACTTAAGATACAAATAAAATATCTTTTCCATGTCGCACTGTTTTATTGAAGTCTATCCCGAGTTGTAGCTAGTTCAATGCAACTGTAAATTCGGAGTTCGGTGCGCCAGCAAATACAACCGTTCCGTTCTCTGGTAGTTTCACTTTGTTATTATTACTAACAACGCTAAAATTGACGCATACTTCATTCTCATCATACACCGCGAATGAACTTCCTGATGGCAACTCCACATTCATCGTTTTCCCTGCTACCTCTTGCGGAATCGTAAACCATTTCGCATGCCCATTTTTTTGCAGTGTAACTTTCGATAATTGACTTGCATCAAGGGATTTTACGTTAGATTCACTGACGTATAAAAAGCTGGCCATCTCCATATATTCAGTATCATTCTCTGTATAAAAATGAGCTTCCGTCGTATCCCGCCCATACATCACAGGAATCTGAATTTGATGCGTCGCCGTATTCGGACCTGTAATTTTTTTGCCGTCCCAATACCCATCCTTGATCGTAATTTGTGTGTTAAGAGGTATTAGTTGTCCTAGATAGTTCATAGAATTAAATTTTTCGTTAACGAGGTAGAACTTGCCACCCTCACGCTTCGCCCATGCAGCAGCTGTTTTCTTCGGTAACACATTGTTTTCTAATTTTTGGGCTAAATATTGAGTCAGCACAGTTTGCCCCAATCCCGGCGATAATTCATATGTGCTCTCTCTCAAATAAACTTTTCCATTCTTCTCAGTAACGAAGTTAAGCTTGGAAGTACCCTTCTCATTTATAAAGCTTCCATCCGCCGTATATACATATTTTTCTTCCGGTTTAGTTGGTAAAAACAGTTCTCCCTTCTTCGTAATTTCTATTTTGAAATGGCTGCGGCTATTTCCATAAAAACCCGCTTTTTTTACCACGTCTTGAGGCACTTTAGCCTTGACTGGTTTGCCGAAAGATTTATCTGGTTTTATATCCTTAATTGTTCCTTTCTCTTTAAGCCTAGCTAGCAGTAATTTGTTTGCCAACAGTTGATTTGTCATGCTGCTGCCGCCGGAGGACAATACAGCTGTTGCCATCTTCTGTTCTGGAAGCACGACCAATGTAGCATGTTGCAGTATCGTATCCCCACCCTTAGTCAACGCTTTTATCCCATATTCACTGAATGGGTATAGTTTCACACTATCCCAGCCAAGACCATAGTTGAACACATTTCCGCTATCTCCCGGCCACATTCCTTTTTTATATTCTTCTTGTTCCATCGCCTTGACTGCTTTATTAGAGAGAATTTCTTTTCCCTGTCCCATAAATATTTGTGAGAATCGCACCACATCTTCTGCAGTAGAAGAGATTCCTCCCGTACCAATCAGATTTACCATTTCACTTGGAAGCTGTCCCTGGTATGTCGGAGAATACTGTCCAGCCCGCTTTTCGTCTTCCCATTTGTCTTGCGATGTTATCGTATGATTCAGTTTTAATGGCTCTATAAACTTTTGATGTAGAAATTCAGTAAAACTCATACCGCTGACTCTTTCTACCAAGACCTCAGCCAGCGTAAAACCGTCATTACAGTATACTGAGAACGCGCCAGGGTCTGCCTTCAAGTTTTGGTTGGACAATTGTTGCAACAAGATATCATGGGCATAAGCATCATTATCTTTAAATAAAAATGCATTATTGAACGTCGAACCTTGCAAACCCGAGGAATGATTCAACAGCATACGCGGTGTAATGCGCTTATATCGTTTATCTTTCATTTTGAAATCAGGAATATAGCGGACAACAGGAGCATCCAAATCAACTTTTCCTTCGTCTACTAGTTTCATAACAGCCGCAGCCGTATATACTTTACTGGTTGAACCAATTCCGTATAGAGTATCTTTAGTTAGTGGTTCTTTCCCTTCTATGTCGTTCTTACCTGTCTGCCCCGACAAAATAAGTTTACCATTATCAACCAGCGCATACTGCACGCTAGTCGTCTCATAGGACTTCGTGAGTAGTTCAGCGTTCTCTGCAGCAATCTTCTCCAAATCTTTGCTAGCAACTTCTTGGCTAGATACAACTGGAGCCTTACTACTAGAAGACGCTATCGCTCCTGTTGGCAGGCTCATCGTTAGAGCCAAAGTAGCGGCTAACACCCCAGATAATTTATTTTCCATAAATAAATGCCTCCTTAGATAAATGATTAATTTCATCTGTTATTTGTTCAATTACAAACATCACATAAACTACTATTCTGGCTTTATCCATACTGTCGTAACAAACGGTAAAACCTCTCTTTTTCACATGTACGTTCGTACCATAAATGATTTTTTATTTAGAATGCGCTTATTACTAGTTTGGTTTTCGTATAAATAAATCCTATTTATCCTCCCTCTTTTGCGCTTCTCTATATTTGTATCCTACACAATAAAAATTTCTTTTTTCTTATGCATTTCTTACAATTTCCTTACGTTCAAATCACTTCTATAATTAAGTAGGTTTTATTTTAAAATCTCCAGGATAATAAATGCTTATATAATCCCACAATTTCATAGAAGATGGATTCATAACCCTGCGCCAAATCATCATGCACATCTCTCATATTTCCTTGGATTCCCCCCCTCAACCTTTCCAACAGTTCCAACTGGCATCAACACTTTTTCACGTTCTTATAAATAGTAATAACTAATCAACTCCTTACCTGAAAATAAATGAATATAGAAAAAGAGAGATAAGGTTAAAATACCTTTATCTCTCCTTTTCTCTCACAAATTTTGCGAAGGATTTTTTTGTTTTGGGGTTCATCTGTTTTCTTAGCTTGATGGGCATGCAAATATGGCAATTACTTCTTATAAAGTGAAACTTTAATCAGTGGGGGTTTTCTTCATCCCCCACTGATTATTAGTTGAACCAATCGGACTTTTATGGGCAGTTGAACCCCCACCTAAATTCTTTGCTTTCGCTGCATTTTGAGGTGGGGGTCTTACTGCCCATTAAAGCGGGATAAAAAAGGAACGAGAACTGAGTGAATATAAGGCCATGTATATGATTAAAGATTACTTTCTTCTTCTTTTCCAAGCTATACAGAAAGACACCCAAGAATTATCAAAGCTTCTCCTTCGTCTGTTTAACCTCCTACAGCAAAACGGACGAAAATCTCATAGGCATGAGAAGAAATTAGTCTTTGATATATTAGGTGTCGTTTACAATTGTACCATGTCTTATAATCAAGCGACTTAAATCAAAAAATGAAACCCATTAGGGTTTATTTCGTATGAAAATCTTTCAATTCCCTACATCTAGCCTTTAGAAAAACGAAACAAACTTTACTATAATTGACGTTGTATGAGCTTAGCTTGATAGCGATAGGGTAGCGCCATCAAGCTAAGAATTTTAATTACTCCCAAAACGAAAATTTTCTGCATCATTGATTTGCTGATAATGCTGCTTTATGTAGATCATACAGACAGATAGGAGTATATAACTCTTCTTTTATGGTACACTTCAATAAAAGGGGGTACGAGGTTTGAAAAAGTGGATTAAAATCACAGCAAGCTTAGTTATTGCTATAGCAGTTGGTATTTTTACTGGTTACAAAGTCGGTACATATGCAGGTTCAGACGTTAAGGAAAAGCAGACTGATAAAATTAAAGGGGAAGAGGTAATACTTGACCTCAATTCTGATCGTCATATAATCAATGCCATGCACAAAATGACTCATCAAAAAGTATTATCTCATGAAAAGCAAGGATTTATTAAAATGACTCCAGAAAACATCGAAGCAATACGTCGAGTAATTGATGAAAGTAATAGTGGAACCTTACAACATAAAGAACAGTACCTCAAGATTTTGGTTCGTTGGTATGAAGGCGATTTCTCTCAATCCGTTGCAGAGCATAATTTATTATGGGAATGGGAAAATAACAGCACTGGTCAAGCATACGAATTAGCGACACCGGAACAAGAAGAAGCATACATTCTAGAACAAGGGAAGTCTGAAAAACAATAATGGGGTATTGTTACATTGCTATCAAACTATCAAAAAGAGATGCCCCTACAATAAAAAAACGCTATTCTTTCTGTAGCATCAATTCAAAAAAGAAGGGATTATCCCCTTCTTTTTTGAATTCTGAGTCCCTCATTATTTACTATAACCACGATTCAGTTTCGTTAACTTTTCATTGATGGCGAAAATTCTTACTCTAATATCTTTAACACCAAATGTTTGAAGTCTATTTTTGTGCATTTCCGCGTATTTTTCAGCATCTTGTTTTTCTTCAAATACATAAATGCCTCCAGCTTCCTTTGTTTCTTCATTCTCAGTCCATATTTTCCAGTGGAATCCTTCTTCTTCGTTAATACTGTTTGCTAAATCCCAAAATCCTTTTTCCATTTCTTTACCAAAAGGACCTTCAAACGGAAAATCAACTTGTAATAAATATGCCATCTTCGCTCACTCCTATTTTCAATATTTTTCAATTCGAATGCAGATAATATCTTAAATGAGCGCTTCTATTATTCCTGCACTCATTTGAAATTTCACCTACATTTTCACAACCCCTTTTATAAAATAATTACAAAACGATATCAGCTTGAACGCATAAAGTTTAACCGTTTTCGGTTATGTTTAAAAAATATGATAACAACTTATTCCTATACTAAGGACGAACAAAACAAGTGCAGGTATCGCTTTCTTAAAAGGATCTCTCGCTAATACAACAAGAGTTAATGCAGCTGCAAGCATCGTACCACCTAACAACAATCCTGCTAATAAAGCTACTGTTGGAATCCAAATTCCTATCAACATTCCAATCGCTCCTACAATCTCAAAAGCTCCGGTTAAGAAATTAAAAAACGAAGGTAAACCAAATCGCTTAAACTCCTCTGCCATTTTCCCAGATATAATTTTCGTTCCTGTCATTAAAAAGAATAGAAACAATACAACTTTTACTACATTGATTAATATTAAAATAGCAATCACATCTTTCTTATTTATTTAATAATTAACATGCTATAGCATATATAATACAAAAAATTTGACTGGTACTAGACAAAAAGTGATCTTGAATCAAATATTATACAAAATAAAGCTATCTCCACCATTACACGAAACAAAAATATATGCTATAGCATATATAATACATAAAACAAAGTTTGTTCCTTATGAATAGCATCAATAAGGAACAAATATTAATAGCGTGTATCATACAATTTGTTTAATAATGATTGTAATACTTTAATCTCTTCTTCGCTCAAATTACTTGTAACGAAATGGTGAGCGTCTGTCACTACAGGCAAGATTGTTTTCTTTAATTCGTCACCTTTTTCAGTTAAAAAAAGGTTGTGTGAACGTCGATCTTGCTCATTCAAAGCCTTCTTTACAATCCCTTTTCTCTCCATCGACTGTATCATTCTTACGACAGTCGTTTGATCTTTATCAATCGCTTCTGCTAACTCTTTTTGAGTAGTGGCTCTTTGGCTACAAAGAACACTAATAATCCCCCACTGCTCTGGCGTAACTCCAAAAGGCTTTAATTTCTTCGTAAAATAATTCGTCATTTTCACATCAGTACGATGAACAAGATAGCCTATTAAATCATGTAAGTTCATGTATCACCTCTACAAATTAATATATAAAAGAGTATAGCATACCAGTCAATTATTCACGATAAATGTATTCATTTCATTAATTACATGCTATGGCATATATATTATAGTAGGTCATTTTAATTGTCAAATGAATTACCTATTATTTTTCTACAGTATGAGTCCAGCTTATTAAAAATAAGAAAATCCCGTATTGAATATAAAATACGGGATTTTTATAAATAAATTATTCACTTATTCGAAAGAAGTTCATTCGTTACATATTACTTATCTAATTAAGAAACATTCATATACCAGCCCAAACATCTTTTCCATATCGCCCTTCATCTTGCACACGATCCAACCAATTCCTTGCTTCTTGTTCACTGACTTCATGAATTTCTTGATAGGCTTGACAAAGGGTAGCTTCTACGTCAGGAGCCATTTTACTTCCATCACCACATATATAAAGATGGGCCCCATTATCTAATAACGAAATTAAATTGATTCTATCTTGTTTTATTATATGCTGTACATATGTTTTTGGATGCCCTTCTAGGCGAGAAAAAGCTGTGTGTAAAGAGATTAATCCATCTCTTTCATCACTTTCTAGTTCTGTACGATAGAGATAATCCTTTTCAGGATGACGACAACCAAAGTATAGATGTGCTTCTCCTACTTTCATACCTTTTTGCTTTTGAACGCGACGCGCTTGTAAGAATCCACGGAATGGTGCAATTCCAGTACCTGGTCCAACCATAATAATTGGTGTTTCTGGATTTTCAGGTAATTGAAAGTTTGATTGTGGCGTTCGAATGAAACAAATAATCTCATCTTTATTATGACGCTGAGCTAAATAATTAGAAGCAACTCCTTCATATGTCCCTTCTCCACTCCATGCAGGCGCATTCACAACACCAACCGTAATGCTCAGACGATCCTGTGCAATGAGTGGCGAGCTTGAAATAGAATAGTAACGCGGTTTAAGCGCAGGAAGAAGTTCTAAAAAACGTTCAAATCGGATTTCACAAGCCTCATACTTTTCAAGAAGATCCAACATTGAAATACGTTTCTTTAATATTTGTTCTTGATAAACTCCCTCTTCCAATAATGATTCCAATTCCTTTTTATGAGGAGGGCATGCTGTGAATGTCACCATTTCTCGTATTTGTGCTCGAGTGGCTGCTTCTTGCACTTCTACACTATAACTAAGAAGGTCGAATAAACTAACAGGACTGTCTAAAGGTATGTGATTTACACTGCGTCCACTTGCGCTCAATATGACTTGATCTTTTCCGTTTAATCTAAAGCGTTTTAAAATTCGGTTGACATTTTTCTCACTATTAATTGGTAGCACCCCAAGGTGGTCTCCTTCTTTATACGTAGCGCCTTCTGGCAAAGATATCTCAATATGTCGCGTGCTTCTTTCACTGCTAGATGATTGAAGTTCACGATTTTCTAGTATAGATGCATAAACTGCTTCATATGTTCGCGCAAGAGGAGAACCTCCAAGACGGCTGACAAATTGCAGACTCAAAGTACTGCGTTCTTTCTCCATGTTTTTGTTAAGTTCCAATCCAAATGCCTTCATCGCATCAGACCACATACTTTGTTTCCATTGCTCGAGCTGTTCCTCGAAATCACCACTTGCATCCGCTTCCCCGCGTTTAGAAAATCTTGTTGCCCCTTTTTGAGCCATTTGCTCATCAATGTATCTTGGAATTCGTTGATAAGTACTCGCCCAATTATGATCTCCACAACCAAAAACTGCGTATTGAACACCTTTTAGCTCATCCGGTTTTAATTCTTCCAACCACTGCACAAATTGTCCTGCATTACTTGGCGGCTTTCCATTATAAGAAGAAGTTACAATAAGAACCGCTCCTTCTTTCGGTAGACTTCCAATTCGATCATTAAGAGCTACCACTTCCGTTTGAACACCTTCTAAACTAGCTGTATCTGCTAGTTCTCTTGCAATGCCTTCTGCTACCCCTGTATCCGATCCATACAAAACAAGAAGAGAAAGATTATCGGCCCCAATAATAGAAGGAGTCTTCTGAACTTGCTGCTTGGTTTCATGGTTTTTCAATTTCTCTTCTGTAGGCGCAAGAACAGTAGTATGGCTAATAGTTTGATTTCGGGGTAGAATCCTAATTTTAAAATCACCAGGCTTTAACGTTAATGTTTGTTTTACGTCCAGCTGATAGTCTTGATAATCAATGAATTCAAAATGTTGAAGAAGCATTCCCATTACGAGTGTGGCTTCATGAAGTGCAAACTGCATACCGATACATGCCCGTTGACCATTTCCAAATGGCTTATAAGCGTGATGAGGAACCTTATCCAGCTCTTCAAATCGTTCAGGTTGGAATTCTTCCACGTTGTCTCCCCACGCGTCTTTATCTCTATGTAACTGTGGAATAAGAACAGAAATACGATCTTCTCCTTTCTTAATTGGATATTTCCCACCAATCACTGTATCTTCTTTTGCATAGAGACTGAATGCTGGAGCAGTAGGCCATAGACGTAACGATTCATTTAAAATCATCCGTATATACTTAAGTTTCATAACTTGTTGGTATGTTGGAGTAGGATCTGTCAAAACACGGTCTACTTCTTCATAGGCTTTTTTCAATTTATCTGGATTCTTTAATAAAAAATAGATTGCAAAAGATAACAATCCACTTGTTGTCTCATGCCCAGCTATTAAAAAGGTAATAATTTGGAAACGAATATTTTCATCATCTAATTTTTCACCAGTTTCCGGATCTGGCACATTTAACATACGGGAAAGTAAATCATTTTCTTCCTGATTCCCACTATTTTTACGTTCAGCAATAATATTATCTACTAAAGAAAACATGGATTGGATATCATGTTGAAATTGACGTTTCGTTCTCCACATGAGTTTATCTTCTATATCCAGCCTCTGCAATTGGTGCATCGCCTCATCTAGAGCACGGCTCATGCTCGTGATAAAAGGATGAGGCGTCTCACGATAAAAGCTATTAAATCGATAATTAAAACCACATAGACCAATTGTATCTAATGTAAGGCGAGTCATATCCTCTGGAACATCTACGTTTTCATTCGGATTCAGCCTTGCCCATTTTTGAACGAGTTGTACAGCAATATCGACCATCATGGCATGGTAATCTTTCATTGCCCGTTGGCTGAATGTAGGCATCAAAATATTATGAGCTTTTTTCCAGTTAGGCTCGTGAGTCTCGCTTGTAAATAATCCGTCTCCAGCAAAGGCACGAACCTTTGCTAAAGCACCCTCTATACTTTTATCAAATCTTGTTTCATCACAGACTTCTGCTACCAGCTCATGTCCAGAAACGACAATGATGGTATCACTTAAAGTTTGAATTTGAAAAATAGGACCATACTCTTCCGCTATCTTGATAAAAGATAAGGTCGGTTTATCTTTGTCGATTAATGGGAGATTCCCCAGCGGTCCATATGTTTTCGGCTGAGGAATGGCAGATACTTTTTTATCCATTAAAAACACCCTTTCAAAAAACGTGAAATAAAGTGAAACTTTAATCAGTGGGGGTTTTCTTCATCCCCCCCTGATTATTAGCCCACACCAATCGGGCTTTTATGGGCAGCCCGCCCCCCCACCTAACTTCTTTGCTTTCGCTAAATTTTGAGGTGGGGGTCTTACTGCCCATTAAAGCGGGATAAAATATCCCATTCAATAAAAAGAAGCTAGCAATGAATCGCCTGGGATAAAAATATGTAATTAATTACCTTAATTTATCTTTCCCCTAACTATTCATGATTATGATATTGCTTATAAGGTCGGTAATCTAAGTTGTTTGTTGTTATTACATGTATAACTTGCAGAAAAAATACTAAATGAAAATGAAGTGTATTATGATAATGTTTATCAGAAATTGAAAGCTAAAGGTTGTAGTATTAGAAAAAGCAGTAGTTTCTCATGTCAATTCAAACAAATAAGGTAAATAAGTATACTGTGTTGCTAATGAAAAAGGATCTGATATGAATATCAGATCCTTTTTACTATATATAATTATTTCAGTGGTTCTTTTCCAGCTTTAAAGACCAGCGCCTTAGCAACAGAAATTCGCATTTCTTCATAGTCTAACTAAACAGTAAAAACTTATAAGAATCATGATCTAAAGATTTATTTTCCTCTACCGATTTAACCTCTCGACAGCTTCCGCACTTGTATCTACACGTTTAACGAAAAAAACTAATAGTAGTGCAACAATATTCATGCCAAGCGCTACATAGAACGAATATTGAATTCCTGATAATAAAGCCTTCTGAGTTAACATTGCCTTCGTAGCTTCTGTGAAGGTTGTTGGATCTACATCAGCCATTAGACTTTCAGCTTTTGTTTTTGTTACAGAATTCATAATCGTAACAAGAATAGCCGTACCGATTGAACCGGATACTTGTTGAGCTGTATTATTAACAGCTGTACCGTGCGGATTTAAGCGAGTTGGCAATTGATTAAGGCCATTTGTCATAAGCGGCATCATCACCATTGCCATCCCAAACATCCGCAGTGTATAAATAAGAATAATATGCGTGTGACTAGAGTCGAGTTGCAGGTTTGCCAGCATATAAGTTGAAACGGCTGTAATGGAAAGTCCTACTATACCAAGAATACGAGGGCCATATTTATCAAATAGTTTACCTGTAATTGGTGACATAATCCCCATTATTACCGCACCTGGAAGCATCATCAGCCCAGAGCTTAGCGGTGAAATACCGCGAACATTTTGTACATAAGCTGGTGTTAAAATCATACCCGAAAACATGGCCACTGCGTTGACAATTGCAATTACAGACGCAAGTGCAAACATTGGGTACTTGTAAACACGTAAATCCAATAGCGGTTCATTCATTTTTAATTGACGTATAATGAAAGCAATTAGGGCAATAGCGCCTACCAATAAAGTTGTTAAAACAACTTTATTCGTCCAACCATCGGAACTTGCAGAACTGAATCCATATAACAAACCGCCAAAACCGACAGAAGATAATAATAATGAGAGATAATCAAGTTTTGCATTTTTATTTTGCTTCATGACATTTTCCGATTTCCAAATCCCTAACAGTAAGCTAATGATTGCTAACGGTAATATCATTTCAAAAAGCAAACGCCAGTCATAATACTCTACAATATAGCCTGATAGTGTTGGTCCAATTGCTGGGGCTGTAATCATAACTAACCCAAAAATCCCCATTGCCGTTCCCCTTTTTTCTCTCGGAAAACTTACTAGCATAATATTCATTAATAAAGGCCCCATGACCGAAGAACCTGCTGCTTGAACCATTCGGCCAGTCAATAATAAACCAAAGTTCGGTGCTAAAGCCGCTAAGCCCGTACCAAGAATAAAAATCAACATAGATGTAATAAATAAGCTCCTATTCGAGAAACGGGTTATTAAAAATGCTGATGCCGGAATTAATATACCACTTACAAGCATATACCCTGTAGACAGCCACTGGATCGTTGAATAATCTTGAATGTCTAAATCCTTCATTATTGATGGCAAGGCTACATTTAAAAGCGAGTTATTTAGAAATGAAACAAATGCTCCAATAAAAAGGATTACAAGCATTAAATATGGTGGTTGTCTTTTATGTAATGTTTCACTCATATATTCATTTGCCCCTTCATTGTAAATTCCATTGATTTGTTTAAATCGTTTGCATACCTGCACAAGAATATATTGTCCTTGCAGTATTTTGCCAAACTCTTCAACTGGATATTCTCTTTTTAGCAATTCTACTTGCTCAACGTTACATCTGAAAATCTTTTTTATTGATCAAACGCTCATAAACGCGTTTGTTAACGGAAATTAAATTAGGTTACATTTTAAGGTGGAGTTGTCTTATTGTCCACAAATAGTAGGATAAATCAACAAGACCATACACCTATTCCTTTAAATACAGGCTTGTAAATCTAGTTATGTAACCATCCATAAAAAGGAATATTACATAGGCTAAGTCTAACATTACATTTTTAAAGTGAGGGGAATAAACTTATGTACCAATGTTGGTATTTGAATTTACAGGGCAACAGTGAGCAATATACGAACCAAATTGCAATTTCATCATTATATTTACAGCCCCAAATCACTAAGGCTGAGGGAATGAATGATTTGAAGATTCCTAAGAATTGGAGTTGTCGAGGCTATCCATTTGGTTGGGATTCGCCAGCCTATTATACGGGTTTCAATCCTCAAACTCCTCCCTTCTCTTTAGGTCAGCCAATCCATTATGCAGGGATGATGCCACAAGGACATCCCGCTAATTGGACGCCATTACAAGGCCATGTAGGTAATTTCCAAAAACCTCCCTTACCCTGGGCCCAACCATTCAATCATGCAGGGATGTTCGCACAAGGTCATCTCGCCGCTTTACTATCGCCACCAGCTAAAGCTTTTAAATTTAATACCAATAATAACTGGGGTGTTTTTGGAAATCCTCCAGGATGGGGAGGACAGGTAAGTCCTATGGGATGGGGGAATAACGGTCAGCCAGGAATGTTTGGAAACTTACTTACATTAGGAAAAGGCACCATGAATGGAATCGGAATGCTTAGTAGTCTAATCGGTATGGGGAAGTTCTTCTTTTAGTTCATTAGAACGGAAGGATAGATCCATAACTCAAACATGCCCCTCAATGTATGTATTGTATGGTTCCAGTACTCCCTCCAAGTTCGTTTCCCTTCCTTATCAAATGATAAAAAACCGATTCCTTTACGAAAGAACCGGTTTTTTGTAGTGTTTATTTCTTTGAAAAGTAGTCAAATCTTTTTTCACTAATTAACACTTTGAACACGGCCAATTTGTCCATCCTGTAATCGAACTTTAATGCCATATGTATGTGTTTCACTATGTGTCAAAATGTCTTTTACAACGCCACTTACAGTTTTACTATAATCATTATCTAATTGAATAACTACATGTGAACCAACTGAAATTTGTGATCTTGTTGGTTTCCCACCAGTTACTTGTGTTGTTTTTTCTTGTTTTTGTGTTCTCTCTTGCTGTATTGACTGTTGTTGCTGCGTCTTCTGCTCTTGTTGTTTACGTTTTTCTTCTACTCTTTGCTGCTCTTCTTGCTTACGCTTCTCTTCTTCTGCTCTTTGTTGCTCTTCTTGCTTACGCTTCTCTTCTTCTGCTCTTTGTTGCTCTTCTTGCTTACGCTTCTCTTCTTCTGCTCTTTGTTGCTCTTCTTGCTTACGTTTTTCTTCCTCCGCTACTTTTTTATCTTCATCTATTTTTTGCTCATCTGATGCTACTTTTACTTTTTCTTCATCACCTTTACAAGCACTTAAAGCCATTACACACAAGCTCATAAGTACACATAATAACAATTTCTTTAACATTTAAAAATCCTCCTATATATACATTACAAATCAATAACTTTCATAGCATAACAAAAGTATATGTATTTCTTTGTCACAATTTGTCGTATATATGTAATTTCTACTAAAAGACTGACTCTATAATAAAGTAAAACTTTAATCAGCGGGGGTTTTGTTCATCCCCCACTGATTATTAGTTGAACCAATCGGGCATTTACGGGCAATTAATCTCCCACCTGACTTCTTTGCTCCAGCCGAATTTTAAGGCGGGAATCTTACTGCCCGTTAATGCGGGATAAAAGCGAAGATTATTATATCGATTCGTGCACAGAAATTACGTTCGTTTGCTAGTCAATTAGACTTAATTAATGAAACAAAAGGAAAAACATTCATCTTATGCATAAAAGGATCTTTCGATTGAAGATCCTTTTCTATTGCACATTTAACTAAAAAAATCGGTTAACTACATAACGCTCTTCTAACTTTCCTTGCAAAACTTAGCGGATCATCAACATCTTCAATATTAACGTAAATCAAATTTGGATCATCACATAACCACTCATTGTGTATAGACGAAACGATTATTCCTTGTTTAATAATTGTAGCAACAAATCCATTGACTTCCTTCTGCAAGAGCGCTATACGTCCTAGACATAATGCTCGTCCAGTTTTATTATCTCGTGATTCAAACGAGAAAGAAGTTGTTACTCTAAAACGTTTTCCTAAAATAGTTGCTTGTATTTCATCCCGATTTATTGTTGCCACACATTTCCCACCGGCGAATCCTTCTTGACCACCGATAATTCTTGCAAACTGTTGACAAATTAATTCATCATTAAACGCCATATCTTGAATCATCCCCCCTTTTACTGTTAGGTTATGAATGAATACTTAAGTCTGAAACGGTAATGAATCTATACTATTACAAAAAAGATTATCGGAATCTAACGAAGTCTATTATATGGTAAGGCATTTTTAAAAAGCATAAAAAAACACCCTAAGGTGCCATACTCCAACTCGAGAATCATATCTATGTATGGAGAAATTTAGAAAAGAGAAGGTTCTAACTATAATTTATAAAGCTATTATGCCATGTATTACATACATATTTCCTTATTTACCGGAAGCAGAATCCGGTTATATTACTTTCTAATCAGTCTCGTTAAAGCCATCCCAAGAAATCCAGCTCCCATTCCTATTAGCCATCCTGTTTGGGCATTCCCTAACATAGACCCTACTCCTCCGCCAAGAAACATGCAGCCAACGAATACTAATCCTCCAATTCCCCAATTCGGCCGTTCCATAGTCAATCACATCCCTTCCATAAAACATATGCGATTAACTAGCCCAACTTTCTTGCATAGGATGGTTAATTGTGTTGCTTAATTTTATTCAAAAGATGCGATGATTGGCCAATTTGAATGAATTGCGGGAGGAGAATTTCATTTTTTCATATTAAATAACTTAAGAGTGTGTTTCACAATTTATGACTCACCCCACCGCTATCCAGCTCAGATAAGAAAGCAAAAACGAAAATTATATGCATCATTGACTACTGTTAATGAGACGTTTCGTTAACCTCACATGAAGACCCTATTCATCCAAATTTACACAAAGTTGTCCTGCTGATGGTACAATTAAAATCATGGAGGGATATTATGGGGATTTTTTTTGTAATAACACTACTTCTTATAAACGGCACTGCAATATTCTTATTTTTCTTGTCTGTTTCACCAAAAATCAAGGCTAAAAACCTATCTTCAATAATGATCTGTTTAGGGATAAATTTAATCATAAGTCCAGCGGCTTTTCTTATAGGTGGGATAGCTGATTATGCAGGTGTGGCGGCTAATTATGGAGCTTATTTTGCGGGTGAGTCGGCAACAGCCCCTCCTCTAGTTAGTCGTGCACTTTATTTTTTTGGAGGATTTCTCTTTATTCAGGGAATACCGCTGCTCATACTACTTGCAGCTTTTTGGAAGTTTGCTAGAGCAAAGAAAATAAAACAAGTATAGAAGGATGAGTGGATGCTTTTTAGAGTAGGGATCCGCTTTTTTCTTTCTACCAATAATAGGATTTAATGTCATATAATAGAGTTATCATTAGAAAACTGTGAGGATGATTACGTTGATAAAATTTGTAATTAGTTATGCTGCAAGTCTGTTTGCTTTTATTTTTGGATGGTTCTTGATTTCATATATTTCTCATCCTAGCTTTATTCACCCGAACGTTGTACTAGAATTCATTAAAACGATCTTCACTTATGGTAGTATACCAGCTCTTATAGCTTGTCTAATCGGGGAAGTGTTATACAGGAAAATCAAGCGATGTAGAGAATTTCAATTTGGAATCCCTGTATTTATAGGACAAGCAGTTCTCTATACAATTATACCATTTCTTGTTCTTTTTCCTTTTAATTTTTCGCATTTCTTTGACTTCGTTGCACCTGTAATTATGGGGTCCTTAGCTTTTTATTTTGTACGTCGAAAAATATAATTAACTTCAAGAGTGTAGCAAATAGAATCCGGAGTAGTAAAACCACACTGTATAACCATACAGAGCTCAAATAACGCATCAATTCTTGCGAAATAAACAAGAAAAAGAATAGAAGGTTTGAGGAAGAAAATAAGTAATTGCGTGAAAAAAGAAAGGTAAAGCTTACTGATTACTTCATGATGTTATAAAAGTAGGACCGTACATATTAGACATATCTAAAATGTACGGTCCTTTTGTTTACTAGTGGTTCACCTATCTAACCTAAAGATAAGTATGTGGTCCTTTTACAAATTGAATTTCATTTTAAGCTTCTTATATTTTCTATACGAATGTCTAACAATGTTTAACATAAAATATGGTATTTTAATAGGGAAAGGAAATTTATAAATAAGAGGCAAATAAAATGTAAAATATGCCTTTTCTAGGTCTCTCCACTTACTATCTTCTTTTGTTTTTAAGAAGTCAGATACATCGACTACATACCCTCTTCCGTTTTCCATCATCACATTTTTCCCGTGAACGTCACAAGGAGTTAATCCTTGTTCTCTTGCATACTCTAAAGCTTCATTAATATCAAGAATCACCTGCTTAGGAATTTTAATCCCCTTATGAATAGCATCGTATAAGGTAATTTCTTTTAACCGTTTCAATACTATGAAATTTTCTCCTTTATATATAAGCTTCGAATAAGAAGGATGGTTTCCGATTCTTCGGTATACTTCTGACTCTTTTTCAATTCCTTCTCCTTCTCGCGCGTAAACTTTCACTACCCAATCTTTGTATTCTTGATGCATAAATACTGCGGCATAATTACCCATCCCTAAACACTTCCAAAGTCTAGGAATATCTTGAACTACTACAGGCTCGAATTCATCCTCACTTCTTATGCTTACCTCTTTTAATAATTCATCCTTTATCAATCCCACAAAACTGTTTATACTCATCATTTCCACTCCGGTTTTGCTAAAAGGGGGCCCACCCACATTTTAACGAAAATATACAATAAGTGAATTTTAGCATAAAACGAGTCATCTTTTTCTTAAAATAAAAAGATGACTCGTTTTATTTGAACTGTTGAATACTTAATATCTATTCCAATATTCATAGTTAAAAACCTTACAGCATAAAAATATTTCCAACTATTTACGTATTTTCATTTTTTCAGAGGCAACCGTATAAGAGCTTTTCTTAGTGCAAGTTCTCTTTGTTCATTGCATAAGTATAACTTAACTTTTCATCTGGATCGGTAAAACAGGATGAACCTCGGTGCTGTACAAAACACAAAATTATCGTTCTTAAAAATGTCATTGAAATATACCAATAGATGTTAGTGCAGTAAAATAAATTGTGTTATGATGTGAGCAAATATAAAGCTATCTAACGGAGGGATTCATATGCCACATGTTGTATTTCGTGGAATTACTACTGAACAATTAAAACGCATAAGCAAGCCATTAGTAGAAGAGCTCGCAGAGATTTGTGAGTGTGGTACGGATAATTTTACGTTCGAACTACCAAGTTCTACGTTTGTATTCAATGGAGAAGAAATAGAAGCGTTTCCTCTTATTGAAGTGAAATGGTTCGAGCGTGGACAGGAAATTCGTGATCGATTTGCCAAGGCCATTACTACATATGTAAAGGATTTTGGAATTCCAGAAGTAGAGGTTGTATTTACGGTTTTCACAGAATCAGCGTATTATATTAACGGGAAGCATTGTGCAAGTTAAAGCTATTTGAAAGATTTTTGTACGGTTTATAAGGGGTAGAGCCACATTGCCATCAAGCTAAGAAAAGCGAATATCCAAACACAAAAAATGAACTTTATTTTCATAAACAACTAACTGTGAAGAGACAAATTTTTTGTTTTGGGGGCATCAAACTATTAGCTTGATGGACATGGGGTACCGCCACGAAAAAAAAACACGCTAGGCATATTTCAATACAAAAAAGCCGAGTTTTATCCCACTAAGGATAAAATTCGGCTAATTGTAATTACCATTGAAGGACTCGTTATATAAACTTGCCATTTTCATCGAAAAATATAGCTTTAGCTAATACATTAGCCTCACTCTTATCCAATTGTTGATTAACATACACATGTGTTTTAAATTGTCCTTTATTATATGGACCAGTCATTTTCTACATTTCTTTTTACATATATTTTTTAAAGAAGGTTTCCATTCTGATAAATCCTGATAAACAAACGTTATATTGTCACATATTTTCTCTGCAACTTCATACATATGTTCTAAATCATTAGCCGTAAATAATATACTCCCCTTACGTTGAGTACTGTCTACAATAGTTGGTATGATATCGCCCTCTTTTACTAATAGATCAATTAATACGATCTCGGATGTGTTAGCTAACTCTTTATACTTGATTTCTTTTATGCAACCTGGCTTTGGAATCAGACTTAAAGACATAGCTTGACATTTTGAAGGTACACATCTAAATTCATCTAAAGTCTCAGTAGCTAACGCCTCATAATAGTATCCGAATTGAGATATACCGGTTGTTAGTTCCACCATCTTCCAGATGTTGCCGCCACCTATTCTAACTTGAGACTCTATGATTATTGGCTTATTATGTTTATCTACCTTTATTTCTGTATGAGTAATGCCATTTTCCATTTGCATGTCGTCCAAAAATAACATTACTTTTTCCATAATTAACTGTTTTTGAGATTCATCTAAAGGTGCCGGCATAATCGTATAGTTTATTATAAATGTATCTTCTTCAAATACTTCAGCTGATATAGCTAATATAGAATGTTTTTTGTTATAAGTAACGGTTTCAACCGTATAAACTACATCACCTTCAATGTACTCTTCCGCTAAAACAGGTAGTTGAATTCCATTTTCTTCGATAAATATCCCTACGTCATCACCCTTGTCTAGCTTACATACACCTTTACCACCTGCCCCAATCGGCGGCTTTATTATAACACTATCTTTTTTGTTCAAAAATTCATTAATGTCTTCAATGTTATTGCAAACTATCGAATCTATCGAAAAGTCTTTATCTGCTAGAATTTCACGCATCATATCTTTATTTCGGGTTATCATATTAGCATTATAAGAAGACCCTTTAACATTAAAAATCTTTGCAATTATGCAAGCCGTATCTAATGCTGTTTCGTTGAAAGATACAACCACATCAAAAGGTTTCTCTTTAAATAATACTTCAGCATAGTATATAGACAAAGGTATGTTTGTTGTGTCTATTTCTTTTTTATAGAAACATTTTTCTAAGATAGCCCCATCAAAATATATGTGTTTAGCGTAAGATCCTATATACGAAACAGTATATCCACTGTCTAATGCATCTTGTATAGGCTTTGTCCATCCCGCTATAAATAAAATGTGTGGTTTATTTTCTATGTCAGTTCCTTTTAATACCTTATGCATCATAATCATCTCCTCTAAAATGAACTCGTATATTCAATGTCAGTTCCTTTTGATACACCTCGTCTTAACAACGCCACTAAACACAATGTTGTTCCGAAACCTCCTATAAATAAAGTAGTTTGGAGCCCAAATATAGAAATTAAAAATGCACTAGCAAAACTTCCTAATGCCCAAGCTCCCCAATTAAGCGTGCGCTGTACAGCATTTACTCGGCCTAGCATATGATTTGGTGAGACAAGTTGTCGTATAGTTGCAGCGTAAGGGCCAAATACACCTTCCCCCATACCATGTATGATACTTGCGGCTACTATACCGTAAACTGATCCCATATATCCCATTATCGGTATAAAAGCCAAACCGGTAACTGATACAGTAGCGCTATAAATAAGCATTTTTGTATTATTAATTTGTTGACTTTTTTTCATGAGAACCGTATTACCTATTAAAAATCCCACTGCTGCTGAGCCTACAACAAACCCTATTTCAATTTCAGATAGCCCCATTACCTTATAAAGGAATATTACTAAAATGCTATTTAATATGTATTTAAAAAAACCGTAAACAGCACCACACGTTACAATCGGCTCCAATATAGGGTGTTTTTTGAAATATATCAAACCTTCATGTATATTTTGGTATATGGATTTTAAATTTACATCTTTTAAAGAACCTTCTGTATGCGGTTTAAACTTTGAGATGAATAATACAAATATAAAACAAACAAAATACGTTACTGCATCAACAGTGAATGAGCCTGTCAATCCAACTAAAGTAATGACGATTCCAGCTAGCATAGGACCAATTACTATAGAAAGAGACTCCGAAAGTGCTAGTTGAGCATTTCCTTTTTTTAACTGATCTTTATCTGTTACTATTTCTGGTAAGAAAGAAGGAATGGCGATGTTGTAAAATGTGGTGAATATTCCATTTAAAAACATGATAAATACCAATAAGGGGAACGTTATAATATTTGTTACAGTCATTATAAATACTGATAAAAACAATACTCCTTGACATATACTACAAATTAGCAAGACATTTTTCCTACGAAAAATGTCTATTAAAGCACCGGCTACTAACCCGAAAATTAGGTACGGGACGAATATAACCCCACGAAGCATAGCAGCATTCGCCTCACTTATTTGTAGTACCTCTAATGCAAAAAGTGGCAAAGCCACTATTGTGAACTGAGTACCTAGCAAACTTATAGACTGTCCTAGCCAAAGCTTATGAAAATTAAAATGTTTGCTATCTTTCATAATATCCCCCCCGTTAAATCCATCTTTATAAATTATTAAATTTACGATATAAGTCAGAGCAGGCAAAACCTATCTTTCAACTAATGTCTGTACCACATAAAATTTGAAACCTAATATAACAACGATTTTAGTTTCAAAATGAAGAATTGATGTTTACTATTAGGACCCAAAAGCTTTCTGACTAATGAAAAAATCAAATTCCGAAAAATATTTCGAACTCATTTTCCAATCGTATGTCACCTTGAATCACCTCCAGCATCAGTATAACCTTGAAGGCACGCTGTTGTACGTATTTTGGAATGTAACAGCAAGATAACGAAGTTACGATGAAAAACTGAACGAATTTAACCTTGTCATTGGAGGACACATATAATACATCACAATTGATTAAAAATAGATCTTGCACGATGAAATAAAGTGAAACTTTAATCATCCCTCACCAAGCGGGCTTTTACGGGCAGTTGATGTGGGATAAATTTTTAATAAAACAAAAAGCCCCTTCCAATTTTGAAGGGACTTGTTAGTATATAGAAATTAGCTTACATCCGAGGTAACATCTCTTGAATGGGGGGCATTTTTATATGATTCAGGTTTATTGTGGAGCCTTCGTTTGAAGCAATTTTAACCCCATACCAATAAAAATGATTCCTGTTACTTTATTTAGAATCATTCCTACCTTTTGATTTCCTCTTAATTTTTTCGTGACATATGAAGAGAAAAAAGCAACAAATAAACACCATAATAGTCCAGTTACTGTAAAAGTAATTCCTAAAATGATAAAAGGCATAGGACCTGAAGCCTTTGTATCTATAAATTGCGGAAGAAACGCAATAAAGAATAAAGAGACTTTGGGATTTGTAAGACTTGTTAAAAGTCCTTGTAAGTATATCTTTCCAATGTTCAATTTATTGGATGAGGCTTGAAAAACTACATTGGTCTTATCAAGTATCATTTTCATTCCTAAATATACGAGATAAATAACACCTATAACCTTAATGGTGTTAAATAACACAATGGATTTTGTAAGTATAATAGATAAACCAAAAGCAACCAATAACGTATGAACTAAAGAACCAGTAATAATACCAAAAACAGAATACACACCTGCTTTTCTACCTTGCGAAATACTTCTCCCCACAATATACATAGTGTCTGCACCAGGAATTAGATTTAGTAGAATCCCTGTTAATAAAAACACTTCATAATTAATAATACCGTACATTCTAGCACCCCTATCTATTTTTTTGGTGCCCTTATTGATATTAAATGAAATAAAAGAAAAAGAACAGTGTTTTCTATTTATTCAATAAAATTATCACATTTTTGATTTATAACCAGTAAAACTGATGGCGTGTATCATTTGTATCGCGGTTCCAAAACTCACTATTGAATAAATAAAACCCCAGAAATCCAAAGGTCTCTGGGGCTTCATTATATATTTAGCTCTTTTTGCTTTTTGTTTTGTTTATGTCTATACAACAATTTTCGGCTTATGAGAGAAATCAGTAATAAGACCAGTATTAGTACGAAAAGTTGCATAAATGATAAATCAAAATATTTAGCACCTGTGACGATTAACAATGTAGAAATCGTACCTTTTACAATGAAAAAAATAATAATCCATAATCCGCCTTTTTTCCAGTTCATTTTTATATTCCCTTTCCTACGTTTTAATTCTTAAATGGGACACTTATTAGCAATCTATTATATGAATAAAAAGTCATGTCTAATTAAATGCAATGATTCCATAATAAGTGAAAATGATATTCAATGTCAATTTTATTGACTTTTGGAATACCTGTTACTTCATCTCAACCTCTTCTTACTTTGTTTCTTATAAGCAATGAACTCTTGTTTTCAAATAAAAACACCTCCATTGAATTTACATACTTCTATGCAAATTCAAGAGGTGTTTTTTCCTATACCATCAAGTAAGATTTCTCGCTTTATTTATTTCTTGATACGTAGCTATATTTTAGTACACAATAACTGGATCATACGTGTTCAAACTATCATACACAGTTTTTGCAACGTTAGGCATAAGGTTTACACACCCACCAGATCCCCCTGTTAAATAGGCATTATTTCCCCAGTCTTTTCGCCAACCGGCATCATGGAATCCTTGACCGCTATTTGTGAATGGAACCCAGTAATCTACTTTCACTGCATAATCAGCTTTCCCTACTGCGTTTCCTCTCAGCGTGTATGGAGTTCGTTTATATAATACGTACCATACACCTGGTGATGTATCTTCACCCGTGCTATGTTTACCCGTTACTACATTTGTTGTGACAACTAATTTCCCATCTTTATAAATCCAAATTTGTTGATCTGCAATGGATACTTCTGCATATGTGTCTCCGATGCCATTATTCGATGTTGTTTTATAACCGATCCCTTCCTTCTCCCAACCATTCCCGTGAATATTAGAAGCAGCAATCGATTTTTCGCCTTTCTCAAAGGCTTGTTGAACTTGTTTTGTTTCTTTTTCCACATCTAGTGCCCAGCCGTATCCTTGTCCCTTGACTGAAATAACTGAGCCAGAATGTGTTTTAAAAGCGAAGTCTTTATGTAATGTAGATTTTGCCTTATTAATTTCAGCAACTTTATTCTTAATGTCGCTCGCATCGATTGTTACTTTCATATCCTTTGACATAGTAGCATTTTGAATTAAATCTTTTGCTTTTAATGAATACATTTCATCCTGCACTTTATAATCAACAGACTGCGTCAGAAGATTTTGTAATGCTTTCTCTTCTTTTTTAATAATTGGATCATCTTCTTTAATAGGCTGTATGTATGCAGACTTTAGATGAATTTCGCTTTTATGCTTCTGTTTATCGTAATCTTTTAATAGATTCGTTACGTCATACTGTTTTCCATCAACGCTCTTCGAAATAACAACTTTTCCTTGTTCAAGCTTCGCCATAGCATCTTGAGGCGCTTTTAATTTTTCATTCATAGAAACAAGCTTTTCTTCTACAAGTTTTTTCATCGTTTCACTACGATACTGATCTACTTCTTTCGGCAGCAAGGAATAATCTTTTTCCTTTGCAGAAGGGAAAAATGTCCACTGGCTTTTTAATAGTTTCTTAACTTGTGGCAAATCTTTTTCCGTCAGTTCCGTTTTTGTATCTTGTTCATCTAAAATTTCTTGTTGATCAATATAGACTTTATTTGCTAGCCCAGACGTTTTTAATTTCTGTATTGCCTGATCAGCGCTCAAACCACCAACATTTGTATCGTTAATTGTAACATTTGAATTGAAGTGAGTTGCTTGATAATAACTCAATCCCCCAATAAGTAGTGCAATTACACCGCCACCCACAGCGATTAGCTTCCAGTTTGTAAAACGTTTTTTTGATCTTACCCGTTTGTTCTCAACTTCTTCAACAGATTCATTTACTGAATTATTGTTCATCAATCTTTCCCCCGTATACATAAACGTCAATTGATTTTAAACCAAAACCATTGAATAGTGTACCTTATTTCCCCTGAAATTTCATTGTTTTTTCCAGATTTCATCTCATTTAATCTATTAAAGTTAGATTTTTTAATAAAAAGATATATAAACATGGTAGATAAAGTGAAAAAAGACCACGCCAATCGAGTTATTACGTGCCTCCGCATTTCCCGAATTTTGAAGGGTGATATTTAACTTAGTAAAATAATTATTAGAAGGTTCAAGTTAAAGGCAGGCAACATAGAATGCCTCCTATTTATGAAAAATATCCATAAAAAGGTTCTACATGTAGACTCTTTTTGGTGAATATTTTATTAATTTAAATGCGAACTATGCTTCCCGCTTTTCACCAGGTTTCACAAGCTCTACTATTGGCCTAACTAATTTCACCTTATAATCTTTATCATCAACAATCTTAAGATTCTTTAAACTATTATATATGTTTGTACCACGCTTTATTAATACGTTTAATCTTTACAGGTATTGAAGTTTTAGACTCATCCTTTGTTGCAATCCTATTATTAGAACATCCTGCTATAGTGAGACAGCATGTAACCAATAAAACTAATACTATTAACTTCTTCAAATAGCCACTCCTATATAAGCGAAATATTATATTAAGAAAATTAAACATAACATCGAATCTTTATAAAAACAATATATTTCCTAGCTCTATTATCCATTGGCAGATTCATGCACATCAAGTCAATTTCCATTTTATCCGATTCTCAATATTTATTCCAATATAAATATATAGTTATTATTGTTGAAAACTAATTATCTCTCAAAATGAAAAATACGAACTGAATTTCTATAACCCATATACGTTTATTCAGCTAACCTCTCCCCTGTAACAATCCGCAACAAAGTCGCTGCATGTTTTCCTTCTAATTGAGCGTACTGATTATCCCCCGAGATGATTTCCGCTTTATCCTTATTAGGGCTTACCCAAATTTGATACAACACAGCTTTCGCCTCTATTTTCGGATTTTTAAATTGAAAAATAAAGTGATAATCAGCTGAACGAGACATTTCCACTATTTTATTTTCAAAATTAGTATCGTTTAATATTTTTTTACTTGCAACACTTCGTTATTATCTGTAACTTCCCTCAAAACTTCATATTTATCATCTACATGTTTTTGCACTTTGATTGTTTGATCTTCATTTCCTACTGTATTTGAACAGCCGGTTATTATGAATATGCAGATGCAAATAAAAACAAGAAACCAATTTCTAACTCTCATATAAATACCCTCTTTTCAATACAAAATATTTTAATTTGTAAAATAAAGGTAATCAATTTAAACTTAGAAATATAAACAGTAAAGAGGAAGGAGTGCGGTACATGCAGGTAAAAACATACACTTGGAAGAGTTATACGTTTCTCATTGTAAGTATATTCGTTACTATTAATCTCTTTCTCTTCACACCTATTTTAGACAGAGTTGGGGTAGAATATGTTGTGCCTTTCGCCTACTTCATATTAGCTTCCGCTATTATAGCGATCATATTAGCAGTCCTCTCTTTTTATAGCCGATCTGAGAAGAAAATGTTAGCCATTATCGGTTTATGTTTTACTCTATGTAACACAGCAATCATTTTATTTTTCCTTTAGTTTGGTTACCATTTCACTTAAGTGAAATACAAATAAATCCCATACGCCACAAATGAAATTAGTAAACTAGAAATGCCGAGTACCGTGTATATAATCCATTGTAAGGTTGAACTCATATACTTCCCCCTCACCCTAATAATTCCATTATATAACAAAAAAGCACTGGATACCCAATGCTTTTTTACACTTACGCAAATAAAGATGTATTCGCATATAAAGCTGGTGAACCACCTGAATGTACGAATAAAATGTTGTCTTCTTTATTAAATGTACCTTTTTTAATTAAGTCGATTAGTCCCGCTACTGCTTTACCTGTATACACTGGATCGAGTAAAATACCTTCTGTTTTCGCAAGTAATTGAACTGCTTCCACCATTTCTGGCGTTGGTAAAGCGTAACCTGGTCCTACATATTCATCAAAGCATGTAACAGCTTCGCGTGAGATAAAGTTCGGAATACCAACGTGAGCTGCCGTTTCCTCTACAAGTTTTGCTACTTTCTCTTCTTGTTCTGCTTTTCCTCTACTTACGTTAATTCCGATTACAGGAATGTTACTTTGTGTTCCAGAAAAACCAGTAATTAAACCAGCGTGCATACCGCCGCTACCGCTTACGCAAACGACTGAACTGAAATCAATTCCTTGATCAAATGATTGTGTCATTATTTCTTGCGCACAAGCAACGTATCCCATTGCACCAGTAGGATTTGATCCACCAACTGGTATTACATATGGTGTATTACCTTTTTCACTAACTTCTTTCGCGACTTTATGCATCTCTTCCATAAGATCTGCTCCGTTCGGTACAACAATTACATTTTCAGCACCTAGTAAATGATATAAGAAATAGTTTCCGTTAAAGTCTCGCTTCTCTTCTGGCTCAAGCCCTTCTTCTAATACAAGAATACATTTCATTTTTTCTTTTACGGCAGCTGCAAGTGTTAGACGGCAATGGTTTGACTGAATACCACCAGCTGTAATTAACGTATCCGCACCTTTTGCCTGTGCAGCCGCAACTAGAAACTCTAACTTTCTTGTCTTATTACCACCAGCTGTTAAACCAAGTAAATCATCTCGTTTAAAATAAATAGTCGGCCCGCCAAGTGCCTCAGAAAAATTGTTTAATTTTTCAATTGGTGTATATGACTCTGTATATTTTTTTCTCGGAAATTTAGCTAAATTCATGAATAACGCTCCTTTTGTACTTCTTTCACAATGTATGTAACGATACTATTATTACACGTAAAAATGATGAAGTCATCTTTCTGGTGGAAAAATGTATTGAAATTCGGTTTGGTGAATGGAATTGTATTAAAGGTTTTATCTTCAATACGGTACATGAAATTATAATAATGATTTTAACCATATTACGGTATATGAAATTTATATCGACGGTTTTTCAAATATATCGTTCATAACTTGAAATATATCAACGATTTTTTCAATATATCGACGATTCGACAGAACATATCGACTTACTGACAAAAACGACATCATAAAAAGACCCACTCATTAAAAAGTAGGCCATCTTCCAATCACTTATTTGTCGAAAATTGAAGTAGCTGCGTTAATCCTGGTTCTAAATTCATTTCGCCTTTATGTCGTACGTATACAATTTTGTCCCCATCAAATTTTGGTGGATTCCCTGGATTATACGAATTCCACTCACTTGATCCTTCTATAGAGTACTCCATATACTCCGTTGCACCGACGATTATATTTTTACTATCATCTGCCGTTACATTTGGTGCCATTTGTGCGGCCTTCGCATCACTAATTAATAGTTTCTTTATATCCTTATCACGTTTATAATCGTAAGCTGTTACAATTACATCATTACCGTATGCTTTCACTTGTAGACCTTGTTTAAACGAATAGCCATCAGGAGCAGTCTTCTCTCCACCATTTGGTCCGGCTGACATCCAGCCCGTTTCAATTCCGCCCGTATTTACAACAGTAAATCCTTTTTCATCTCCGCCTGCAATTTTCTTTTTACCAGCCCAATCTGGTAAGTTTAAATCCCAATGCGTGTGACTCGTGAAGAAAACAACTTGCGGATAGTCTTTTAATATATCGTATAACTTATCGACGTTTAAATAATCTTGTAAGTACGGTGATTGTCTCGATCCAGATACTGTATCAGGTAAAACGTGATGAGAGAAAATGAAGATTGGCTTATTTTTATCTTTTTGACTATATTCTTCTAAATTTTGTTTTAACCAACCTAGTTGCTCATCACTCATAAATACTTCATCCCACATTTTTGAATCATGGTATTTCATATATTTTTCAGTTCCTAAAAATAAAAGCGGATAACCGTCTAATTCTTTTTTATGATATACCTTTTCTTGCCCGCTAAATTGCAAGTAGCGGTTGAATAGCGTTTCTTCCGTTACACCATTTGGCCATGTACTTTGAGATAGCTTCCCATCAGCTGTCCATTTACCAGCATAAAATTCATGATTCCCAACAGTTGACCATACATTCTCTGGATGCTTATTTTTGTTTAGTACGCGCTTTACATCATCGTATTGTGACTGCTGTCCAGTTGGCGTTATATCCCCATTCATAATAAGCGCTCTAGAAAGTGGTGTCACTTTGTTCATATCTTTTAACACATGATCAAAGTCTCCTAAATCCCCTTGAATATCACTAATAACGTTAAAAGTTGTAGCTGATTTTCGAACTTGCTCTTTCCCTTCCGCATGTGCTGAAAACGTCGGCAATAATGCCGCCATAACTGCTAACGAAGCAACTGTCTTTTTCATACAAATTCTCCCCTTAATAATAAAATGTATAAACTGACATGTTTTGTTTTCTCTTAGGTGCTTGTCCACTTCACATTATAAGGAGGGATTGTAAAGATAGATGACGTTAAAAGTTAATTGTTTTTTAAGAGATTTTGTCGTTTTTTGCAAACCACAATTAGCGATTCACGCCAATCTAGCTTTCTAGCCTTTAACATTACATACATGTAAATTTTGATGTTAAATCTTTTATTTTCATACGTTGTTTTTTATTACTTCTAATTTCCGGGAAAAATCCACTAATTAATAATGTTATAATCCATACCAATAAAATTTATTGTATTACCGGAATTCAAGCTGAAAACTCTCCACAAATAGGCAACACAAAAAACGAGGATAGCAGTAATAATAAGTAAAAATGTACTAACTACTAATCCGATGTAGGATTTCTTCTCTTGCTTAAAAATGAAAGTTCTTCTACCTTTGTACAATCTAATTACAAATAGTAGCAAATATATACTAAGTATAGCTCCAATAACAATTGATGTAATGGAATTACTTTTTCTCTGCTCACAATGAATTTCATCAACAAGATGATATAAGGTTATATTGATTGTTTAAATTAAAGCCCTTAAAGTACTAGTTTGTTTAATTAAATAGAGATATTTCACACTTAAAAAATTGATAATAGAAAAGGTGGATTTTAGTTTTAATTAGAATTTGAACAAAGTATTGCTACAAATATTTATTCTATAAAAAGAAGAACCCCACACATTTTGATTAAAATGTGTGGGGTTCTTTTGGCTTCCTTAAATTTTTATGAAAAAGATTGATTATTTTATGTAGCTTACTAAAAAACATTTTGTTTAATCAACTAACAGAACAAGATTAAACACTTAACTCGTATTAGTAATTTTTACTGTTTCTGTTGATAAATATAAAAATACTGCCTAACACACTTAATGAAAGTGCAAAATATAATAACAAGTCAGGTAGAAATTTCAAAGGAATAATATCAATTAATTGTAAAACAATAATAGCAAGGATACCCAAATATAGAATATTGTACAAAACATTATTTGTTTTATATAGAATTTCTCTTCCTCGTTCGTCATTTGCTTCATCACTTGATTGAAATTTTATTACATACATCTTACTTATCACTATTAAACCAAATAATAAAATTTTTAACAACAACATATGTATCACTCCTCTAGATAATCAAATACGTCGGTTAACGGCTTTTCAAATGCATTTGCGATTTTAAAGGCAAGAATTAGAGAAGGGTTATATTTATTCTTTTCAAGAGTAGCGATAGTTTGACGACTAACTCCCACTCTTGTTGCCAGTTCTTCTTGGGTCCAACCTTTTTCTGCTCGACAAACTACAATTTTATTATGCAACAATAGTAACACCTCTTTAGATAATTGTAATTTATTTTTTACAAATTGTAAATTATTTCTTGCAATATATTTTAAAAATTAAAAATCCTCATAAAAAAGGACATAAAGATTTCTCTCCATGCCTACTAATCTTCTACTCCTTTACTATATGTACATAATGCGCTGTTTCAAAAACTTAATAAAAAAGAGAACTACTCTTCAAGCACTTCTCTCTTTCATCCAAACGATACATATAAAAAAATACACTATATTAACTCTATAACGTAGGTATTGCAGCTACACTTAAATAAAGAGTTCCAAGTAACAAGCAGTCATAAAAGTCTTTTTGTTTAAAAGCGATGTTTTTTTGCCATCGGTTCTATATATGTATTTAATATCCACATTAATACTTTCCATACCTTTTGTTGGCTAGGTGGTAGATGATCGTTATATACATAACTGTATTCGATTTGCTGTGTTGCACCACGATTTCGTTTGAACTCTCCAGCCCCAGCACTACAATGGCAAATTAAATCCTTTTCGATAGAATCCATTGTAATAAGGAGGGAAAGTATACGGTATAAACCTTGTTGCTGGTCAGAGTTTGTATTATAGCCAAGAATCGGCGTTGTCATAACTCCATCCCTTATAAAATAAGCAATAACACCATCAATTGTATCCCCTTTTTTTATGGCCTTTATCTCAAATAAACGATGCTGAAGAGCATTCCATAAATAAGCGGGTGTAAACATTGGGTTATGTGCAGAATATTTTTCGATATATAGTTGGTTGTATAAATCAGAAATTTGTAAAATATCCTCCTTTGTTAATTCTTCATTTGTAATGATTTCATAATTGCTTTTCTCTAATAAACTTTTATCGTTTAATAAGTCTTTTCGTTTTTTCCGATTCATTTTTTTGTAGTGTTTCGGATCAAATAAGTATATAGAACGAGACATAATTTTCTTGTAACCTACTGTAGATAGCGCTTCTGTCGTTACGGGATATAATTCGTTATTTAAAGAGCGAAATAGAATGGTATGCTCTGGAAATTTCTCAACAAGTAGATTCGTAATTTGTTCGATTTGTTGCTCGTTGATAGAGTGATAAAGGTTCGTTGAAAGCATCCAATTATTTACAACAATTACTCTATTCAAATTCGTTCGTCGTAACCAACTTCCCATAAGATGAATTGGATAGGTTAATAGCTTCTCTAGCCATGGTTTTTTCAACTCCCATAGCTCTTCTAACGCATAAGATACGTAATGTGTATAAGGAGAACATACATATGAATTTTCGAACTCTGCGTTATTAAGAGTAACTGGCAAGATGAGATCATCAATTTCTAATAGAAAGAGCTGCGTGTTAACATTTTCAATAAATGCTGTAACGCCCTTTTGAAACAGTGGCAGAAAACTGTCCCGTACATATGCTCCATCTTTTTTGGATTCCCAATCAATGCTATGCAAAGAATGAACATCATGTAGCTGAATCATTTATGTTCACCAAGCCTTACAAGACTTTCTATTCTTTTTAATTTTTTATCATATACTTGAATATCGTAATGCGAAAAGAAGAACTGTGGTATCGCACACTTTTTAGTAGCCCACAGTGTATGCAATTCTTGCCTTACCTTTGATTGACATAATTCGAGATTTTCAGGTAGTGCTTTAAGTTTAATTTCAATTTTGTCTATGCTATGTTGTATCACTTTAAATTCTTGAATGTCACTGGATGCAAACAAAATTGCTCTTCTAATGAAATCAGGAAAAATAGATATTTCTTTATTATCCAATTCACTTATTCCAATAAATATATCGTCGCATCGACCGTCAATTCGTTCTAATGCTAAGAAAGGTGAGCCGCAGCTGCACGGCGTTTTTTTCTCAATTAATATGTCATTGAGACGATAGCGTATAATCGGCTGTGTTTTCCTCATGAAATCAGTAATAATAGGAACGAATATCCCCTTCTCTTGATCTAAGTATTCTTTTTCAATATGAACGAGATCTTCATTCATGTGTAACGTCCCTTCCTTGCAGGTGGTAGCAAGAAAACCTTCTGTACATTGGTAAACTTGGTGTACTGTCTGCTTGAAAGTTGCACAAATAAACTCTCTATCAATATCTTCAAGCACTTCTGCTACAGAGATAATTTTTTGGGGACAAATCGTAATGAGCCCTTCTTGCTGCCAGTAAACGATTTTCCGTAACATAGACGGAGGTGCAATTAAAATAGATGGCTGTATTTCATTTAATCGCGTGATATGCTGTTGAAACGAATCTAGTAAATCAAAAAAATGAAATGAGATTCGCTTATTTTTTGTCGCTTCGTATAAATTGCTATTTGCACGTAAGAAAAAAGCAATCGTGTGTTTATGTAGAATGCTAGAAGGAAGCACCTTTCCAATAATCGAGCCAGCCCATAACGTTTGTTCTTCCTCGGAAACGAGAAAAACCCCACGATTTCCGCTAGTTCCTGATGATAAACCAACAGTTATATTGCGAATGGTTGGTGAGAAATTCCGGGTCTTTTCTGCTTCAAATGCTACATGAAACGCTTCTTCCTTTGAAATATGAACTGTATTTAATGTATCAAAATGTTCCATCATTACTTCTTTATCAATAATAGGGAGTGCAGACAAATTCCCCTTTTGAATTTCACGTAAAAACGGCGTATATAACTGGCGATAAAAAGGAGACGCCTCTATTGTGAACAAAAGTTGTTTTTCTATTTGTCGTTTATGAAACTGTTCCAACTGTTCACGATTTGAAAATCTCGAGCCATATTTTGTTTTCAAGTATTGCTTGAGAATTCGAAGTTTATTCATAGTACACCCCTGCTTTAATTTTATCCCATGTATGTTCACAATGAGTTGGTACAATTTCAATCTCAGGTGATGTTTGTGATAAATGGTGTAACTTCTCAATATTCTTTCGGTAAGATTTTGGATCGCTCGTTAAAAGATTGGCAATCTTACTAGGAAATACAAGGTTTTGATACGTTTTACTTAGCCAAACTGCGTCTGCACAAAGAAAGACAATTTTATTACTCTGTAAATGAACGAATAGACCAAATTGTCCCGTTGCATGTCCTGTTAAGTCAACGGCAAATAATGAGCCATCCTCAAATACATCATACCCCTCCTCAAACTTTCCATATGTAGAAGGTAAGTTAAGGGATGGAGTTTGATCAATGAATGACATTCTTTTCTCTAAATCCATCGGCAGTGTATCTTTTAGACACCCCTTTAATAGAGCACCAAATTTACTTCTCTTTTTAATATCCTCATAAGCTTTTGCGAAGGTTAGTATTTTCGCTTTTGGAAAGTCAGGTAAACCAGCAGTATGATCGCCATGAAAATGAGAAAGAATAATATATTTAATTTCTTCTGGCTGAATACCATCAAGAAGAAGTTGCTGTTTAATAGATTGCTCTTCCGTAAAATGAACAGGCGTAAGTTTTGCATATACAGAGTAAGGAAATTTTTTTGTCGCCTCTTTAAAATGTCCCGCATACCCAGTATCAAATAAAATATATCCTAATTCTGGATGCTCAAGTAACCCTACTGTAGCAGGAAAGCATATTTGTTTCCAACTGCCCTTGGAGTATGCAATTTTTTCTGGATGTGTGCAATATCCTGTATCATATAGCTTTAAAGATTTGATTTTCATTGTATTTTCCACCAGTCTACAAATTTTGTAATTCCTTCTTCTATACTGATTTTTGGAGCATATCCTAGTTCTTCTTTAGCTTTATCAATATTTAATGTCTGGCTTTTTGAAAGGACACTAACGGTATATTTTGTGAGAATAGGTTCTTTTCCGAATAAAATAGTTTTTGAGATTCCTTCTAGTATAGCAGCTAGTGAAAATGCGGTTTTGTAGGAAATTTTTTTATATTTTACTTCCTTATCAAGACGCTTCATTACATTTTCTATGACTTCATATAAATTTACACGCTCGTCATTTGTTATATTGTACTTTTGCCCTAATGTATGTTTTGGGGAATGCATACAAAGAAGTAAAGCATCTACCACATTCTCAACATACGTAATATCTACAAGAACATCTTCAGTACCAATTCTCGGTAAAGCACCCTTTTCACATACTTTAATAAGACGCGGAAGAATCGCATTATCTCCTGGTCCGAATAAAGCGCGCGGGCGTATTGTGATAACTGGTAAACCATGCATGAAAGCTTGATCGATAGCTTGTTCAGCCATGTGCTTCGTTTTTGCATAATGATTTACAAATGTATCAGGAAGTTTCGCGTTTTCTACTACATTTTGTCGTTCATCATAATAGAAATAAATACTTGGTGTTGATACGTGGATCAAGCGTTTTATACTGTACTTTTGACATCCCTCGATAATATGTTTCGTTCCTAACACATTCGCATTATAAAAATCTTCATACTTGCCCCAAGGTGAAGAAAGTGCGCCGCTATGAAAGATATAATCTTTATCTTTACAAACTTGTAGCACACGATCCCTGTCTTCAAGAGGACAATGAACAAACTCGATTCCATTTTGTTCTAATACCTTACCAATTGTTTTATTTCTTCCCGTTGCGGTTACTTCATAGCCCATATTCTTCAGTCGAAAGGCGAGTTTTTGTCCTAGAAAGCCCGTTCCACCAGTTACTAGCATTTTCATAAATCTTCACCATCCCACGATATGTCATATGTTGTTTGCTCTAAAATAGTCCGTTCATTTTTATAACTTTCACGCCATAATTTATACATGCTAAAAAACTGATAGAAAAATGGTTTCCAATCATTGTGACGATAAACGATGTCTGGATAAGAGCATAGAACTTTTAACCATCGCTTACGTTTTGGTTTACTTTTTAAATAAGCAGATCCATATAAAAGCATCGCTAACCGAATTGCGCACTCCGAATTTTCTTTTGGAATAAGTGTATTGTTTACTGTTTCATGAAAGAAAGCGGGCAATATTTCCTCATCGAATAAATGTAATCCACTTGTAGTACGTGGATTACACTCAATCGGAATCGCATCTCCATCCTCTGTAACGATAAAATCAAAAGCAATTTGCCCTGAGAAATCTAGCTCTTTTACAATATGTCTCACAAACTGATTAATTTTAGGATGATTCATATGCTGAAACGCAATGGTAGCACCTAAGCCTGCAGTAAATTCCGTTTTATACGTAGAGTGCGCTAACACTTCCCCAGATTGTGCGATACTGTAAGAACAATGCTGCGTCCCTCGTATAAACTCTTGCATAATATAATTCGACTTATCTATCACGCTTTCTTTTAAAGCATCCTCTTTTGTAATAAATTCCACTTTATCAGAAAAACGGGAGAAAATCGGCTTTCTTACAAAAAGAGTATGAGCTGATGTTTTGTGCATCATTGAACTTATCGCTTCTTCATTATTTATTCTATATGTTGCAGGTACTTGCCACCCTAAATTCGCTACGAACTGAATAAATTCCCACTTATTATGCAGTAATGAAAGTTTTTGAAAATCATCTACTACCACATGGCAAAATGCACTTAATTCTTCTCTATATTTAGATATGTAAAACACTTCTTCACAAGTAGGAATAAGCAAATCCACATTGTGTCGTTGAATAATGGATAGTAGCGCACGGATACTTTCATTTGTTTTCCATTTTGGAGAAGGAATTTCGTAAAAATAATCCGTACTCTTTGAAACTTTACTTAATGGATACGGAATACTATCTGCAATAATAACGGTATGTCCGGCGTTATGAAACAGTCTGCATAAATGCAAAGTTGCTGGTGCACGTCCCCCTGTAATTAATACTGTTTTCCTAGTATTCAAGAAGGATGCCCCCGATAGAAAGTCCTGCAGAAGTACCTAGTAATAGTATTTTATTTCCACGTTGCACTTTCTTTTGCTTAATCGCTTCGAAAAGAGCGACTGGAATAGATGCGGAAATCATATTACCGTAGTCTTCAAAAATGGTCATAAAGCGCTCTTCATCAACCCCTAGTTTTTTACGAATGAGTCTCATAGCTGGCCCACTCGCTTGGTGAGGAACAATTAAATCAATATCGGCCAGGGAATAACCAGTATCCATAAGTAGCTTGTCGATAAACTTCAACAAATACTTAGAAGATAGTTTAAAAATGGCTCTTCCATTCATATCGAACAAGAAGTCATCTTTTCGTTCCTCACTATACTCGCGAGGATGAATCATCGTTCCACCTCCACGAATTTCTGATAAATGCGCACCAGAGCTATACGTTTCCATATGGGAAGCAATAATAGAAGATGTATGATCGCCTTTTGTTATAACAACAGCTGCCGCACCGTCACCAAATAAAATGCTGCTTTCATTTTGGCCCCAATTTAATCCAACAGAAGAAATTTCAGAAGAAATAATAACAACATTTTTGTATCTCCCGCATTCAATTGCGTACGAAATTGTATCAAGTGCTGTTATGAAACTCAAACATGTTGAGTTAATATCAAAACATGGAATACCAGAATGTTGTAGCCCGAGCTGTTCTTGAATAAGTGATGCTGTAGAAGGAATCGCCTGTTGAATCGTTCCGCTTCCGCAAATAATACAATCGATATCATCCCATGTTAACTTCGCATCTTCTACAGCTTTTTTTGCAGCTTCCGCCCCCATATAAGAAGACGTCTCCCCATCAACAAAATATCTTGTTTTTACCCCAGCTTTTTTTAATGTCCAGCCTTCTGGCACTTGTAGCATACGATCTATTTCAAAAGATTCTACCTTTCTTTTCGGAAGATATGTACCAATTCCTTTTATACTAATATATCTTTTCATTTTCTATCGCCTCTTAATCTTTTTATAAATTTAAAAATTCCGTCATATCTAAATACTGTTGTGGATAAATACAGATTTTTTTGTGAAATCCTGCTATCCCATTATGTACATCTAATCCTACTTCTCTTCAAAAAAGAGCCAGTTCTCTACTTGAGAACTGGCTCTTTTCGCATGAGAATTCTTCAAATACATACTTTAGAAAAAAACTTTTATATCAATTTAATTATATTATAACAATTATCCGCAAATAATTAATAGTATTTTTTGTAAATAAAAGTGAATATGTGGTATAAACTTACGTGAGAGGATCGTTTATTGAGCAGCAAATATACACATATGGAACGTACATACTTGTAATTTTAACATCTTCTATTTTGTCTTTTGTTTCCCCAAAAGTTATTGTAATTTAAAACCTAAAGTATATATCCTCATATCTTTTATACCAATTTACTTCTCTATTTCGATTGAAATATGATAAATCAAACTGAGGTAGTAAATTCAAATGTAATCATATTTGAATAGTAAAAAAACACTATTTTTTTACTAAGAATCACGTTTTTTATGCTTGATTGCAATTAATATTTTTCAGTTAATAGATGTGTAGCGATATACCTATCAGTAATCTTTGTACTAACAATTATGCGTAACTTCTAGCTCGTTATTAGCATAAATTGTTCCGTAAGTAGCACAAAGTAACATTCCACCACAAACTTCACTACTCACTTGAAAGTTTATGTTATCTTCAAATGTATCTATACTATTAGGTCTAATTGTATTTACAAGCTTTTTGAAATCAAGAACCGGTAAATATTTCATTATGATTTCATAGCTTAATAAATTATCTTCATTATTATATACATTATATTTCTGAATTTCTCTATAAATCGGACTTGGACTATACGGATCATGTTGCAATTGTCCATTTTCATCTTCGAATTTTTTTATTTCTTCTTTTACTATATAATCTGGATAATCTTCACTACTTTCATCTTCATCACCAAATTCCCAAAATGGATATTCTATATTACATAAATGCGTTATAACCCACATTAGAAATTGCTCATTTATAAATTCAACATTTGTTTCTAACTCTTTGAATCTATTACCATAATATTTTGTAGCTTTTTCTACCTTTTCTTCTTGAGTCATATTGTCCGTCGCCCCTGTTATATCGCATCCATCTAAATCTATAAAAACACTATTAAATTTACCTAAAATGCCCAAATCAACAGTTTTACTCCAGTAGCCTTCACCATCATTATCGATTATTATCATAGTATCCTCCATTCTACTTTGTTCGTTGCATAAGAAAAAGTAACTCTTTCTTAATAAGAATCACTTCCATTATTGTATAACTTGTCTCTCATTAATCCTCAATTTCAATTCCAGCTTGTTTAAATGGTTCTAATACTTTTGGGTAACACATTGAAATATATTCCACTGTTTTTAGATTTTTTAAATTTTGAAATCCTTCAACAGATATTACATCAAATAAACTGTCTTCACCATCCCAATCTGGCTTTAAGATATGATAAATTTCATTTCCTCCATCAAAACAAAGGGATTCAATCTTTTCCAAATCACTTGTTTCCAAAATTAACCCTTCTAAAAAATCTCTAATTTCAACAATCGAGCCAGCTCCTGAATACCATTCAAAATTATTCGTATACTTATCTATTAAGTCTTTTAATTCTTTTAAAAATAATGGCTCTTTATCTAATAAAGCTTCAATTACTACTAATTTAAAATTAAAATCCTGAAACATCTCACTCTTCCCCATTTTAAATCCCTCCACTGTTATAACATCATTTTCCAAATTGCTACAAGTAAACTTATCCAATTGCAGCTACTTTATTTCTTTCAATACCACATTAAAAAGGGATATACATAATTGCATGACCACAATCGAGAAAATATACATTAAAAATATTTTCTTACTAGTTATATTCTTTATATACTTATCTTCGCTTCTCTAGCATCCTGTTTCTTAATTAAGTCTAAGTAAAAATGCGAGACAGTTGTGTTGTAATAAGGGGAAATGAATATAAATGACAGATTAAATGTAAACATACCTATAAATGCCGTTAATAAAAACCAACCAATAAAAGATAACCAAAGAACAAATAACTTGAACTTATGCCCTTTCATTATTCTTTTACTCTCCCTTAGTGCTTCACTTGCTGTATAATCTGGATTCTCTATTAAAATATAATATGCCATTGAATAAGAAAAATATTTAATAATACCTGGAACAATTAATAACAGGCTCCATAAAAAGAGAAAAATAGCCTGCAACACTCCTAATTTCATTGATTTAAACAAATTGTTCTTCCTAAACCCCACAAATACATCGTCCACCTTAGCATCTTCATTTTTACCTAAGCGTAAGGTGAAAACAGAATACCCGTAATTAAAGATACCTTGTATGACACTGTAAATTAAGAAACAAATCAGTCCTATAAAAACATAACTTAGAATAAGTAAAACTAGTGCTGTTGGATCTACTTGTGGCTGCCCACCAATTGAATAAATAAAGAAAACATCCAAACCAATTACCCCAATAAACAGGACAAATATTAAATATATAAAACTAGTGATTGCTGATGCGCTTAAAGTTGGTACAAAATAGTATAACGCCGATACCCCTATACTTACTCCCCATTTCCCATCTAACGAATTAAGTGCTGCTTTCTTTAAATTTCTTATCAAACTTACATCCTCCTTTTTCCACATTTTAGTTAATGAAAATTTTACAAATAAAAGAACTTGTAGCAAGCCCCACTACAAGTTCTTTTAGCCAAACATTTTAGCTTCTCAAAACAAAATATACTTTCTACACAATAGGGGGTAATTTCTAAAATATAGTTTATTAAAATTATTATATAACATAATTCTCTTTTTTGGTTGAACATTCTATTTATTCCGATAAATACCCCCGTATTCTTCCTTATGTTCATCTAGATGTAGTAACTCATGTAGCAATATATCTATCATTATCTTTCTCAATAAATCTTATCCTCTTGTTCTCAAAAAAAAAAGACACAGAGATTCCTCCCCATGCCTACTAATTCCTACTTCTTCACCGCATGCACGTAATGCACCGTCTCGAAAGCTTTTAAATAATCATTTCGTCCTTCAAAATATAATGTATGAATATCCTCTGGTGTTAAGTGCTCATAAATGAGTAAGCCTGCCTTCTCTAACAGTGCTTCCATTTCGGTATAAGAAAAACACGATTTCATCGGTTCTCCGCCTACTGCAGCCATTTTCACCATATTCTCAACTCGATTGGAGAATCCTTTTTCCTTAAATAAGTTTTCATCCGGATAATCGAATACGATAGAACTCCCCTCTGGAACCATCGCAAATAAACGTTCTATTAAACTAGATAACTCCTCTTTCGTTAAATAGTACGTAACACCTAATAGGCTAAAGAAAGTCTTTTTATTTTCAACTCCTTCATTCCGTAACTGTTCACTGAAAAATCCTTTCGTGAAATCCATCGAAATAAAATGAAGGTTGTTTGGAATTTCAAGTTCTGCTTCTTTTATTCTCTCCTTCTTAAATGCTTGCGTAGAAGGATGATCTACTTCAAAAATTTCTATTTCATTCTCTAATTCTCGATGTCTAAAACCGAACGTGTCCAAACCTGCACCGAGTATGACGTATTGTTTTGCACCTAATGTAATCTCATGTAGTAATACTCTTTCACAATATGCTGCGCGTGCCAAAGGTGTTGGTGATAATTGAACTTGTGTAATCCAATTTAATATTTCTTTCGGATTATCTCGAAACCGCTCAGCAATGTCTGTATTGAAAAACTGTATCCCTTGAACCATATTCGTTTCAATATCGCTTCGTTCTTTTGGCAATATGAATTCTTTAGCGATGTAATCATCAAAGATTTTCGGACTATCAAATTCACTATGATATGCCCTGCTGAAAGCTGATACTAACGACGTTACACTTGCTTCACCTTGTTTCACGCACATACACTCTCCTTCATTTTCACAACAAAAATAGGGTTCCCCTGGCCAGGAGAACCCTATTATACACTTTATTTTTATTTTGGTAAATTATAGCATAAATAAGTTTTTTTGTCAAGTTTTTAGCCTACTTTCACTCCGATGCTTTATATATTCTTTGGCAGGAAAATTGTCGATTCACACAGAATATCCCAGATTATAACAATACACATGGAGGACAATATGAAACGATTCGTCATTATTACAGTAGGAAAAACACACAGCGGTAAAACTACATTTGCTAAAGAACTAGAAAAAGAGTTACCTCACTCTTTCGTTATGGATCAAGATAACCAAGCAGAATTTATTAACACGCATTATGAAAAGTTACAACCGGCTGAAGGCGCTAATACATTTAAGCACGGTCTTTCGAAATTCATTGTTGATTATGCAAAAGAACATACGAGTTTACATCTTATTATTTGCAACTCAAATAGAAGCCGAAACGGCCGGATGTATTTGCTAAATGAATTGTTTCAGAAAGAGGAATATGTACGTATACTCGTTCATTTTGACATTCCAGATGATGTCCTTTACGAAAGAGTAGCTCGAAGCACGCGAAGTACGAATATTTTTAGAGGTGGATATTCTAATTTCAAGGAAGTACTCGATCGACAACAGGCTGAATCACTGCATGAAGATGTGGTCGATCCGATAGAAAACGAGGCGGATTATTTGTTTGTTATTCGTAATAGTAAGGATGTAAACTCTACTATAAAAGAAATTGTTCATCTAGCTAAAGTCTTGTCCCCCACTCCAAAATAAGAGAATTTTATACTTACATAATGATAGATTATTATGCAAATCCTTCCTCTAACCACTTAACATGGTATATAATGATAAGATAATCTACTTCTATATGCTCATTTTTACACAAAACAGTTCATGCATATGAAAGAAAAGAGGTACAAAAATATGAAAACAAAACAAACAATCGCTGCGTCTACACTAGCTTTAGCAATGATTGCTGGCGCAAATTCTGCTCATGCAGACGTAACTGATGCTACTCCTCAGCAAAGCACGGGAGATCGATTAGCTGAAATTAAGCAACATAAACAAGAGTTAGATGCGAAATTGCAGCAACACAAAGAAAACGTGGATCAAACATTAAATGAACTTAACAAAGTTAAGGAAAATGTTGATACGAAGGTGAATGAACTACACGAGCGTAAACAAGTTGCTGATGAAAAAATTAACGAAATTAAACAACGTAAAGAAGAGTTAGATGCAAAACTTCAGCAAGACAAGCAAATCGCCGAAGATAAAATCGCTGAAATTAAAGAGCATAAAAAACAAGTAGAAGATAAAGTTGCTGAAGTGAAAGAACATCAGCAAAATATCGATAACAAAGTGAATGAGATTAAAGAACATAAACAAACTGTCGATGAAAAAGTGAGTGAAATGAAGCAACATAAAGAGAACATTGATCAAAAGGTTAATGAACTTAAAGAAGTTAAAAAACAAGTAGATGAAAAGTTAGCTGAATTAAAGAAAGCGAAACAAACTGCTGAGGACAAACTTGCTGAGCTAAAAGAAAACAAACCGAATACTGGTAACACGTTAGAGGAACTTAAAAAAATTAAAGGCAATTTAGATAGCCTTTCCGCTAACTTAGAACTAGCGAAACAAGATGTAAAAAACAAACTAGCTGAATTACAAAAAGCTAGAGAAGATTTACTAAATAAAATTAACGAAATTAAACAAGCGAAACAAACTGTTTCAGATGATTTAACAAAGAAAAAACAAGACTTAGATATTAAAATCAACGACTTTAAACATACTGAGAAAAAAATTGAGGACAAATTAGCTGAGTTACATACTACGAAGCAAAATGTAGATAACAAAATTAATGAAGTATCTCAATCGAAACAACCAGAAACAAAGACTGGTACTACAAACACAAACAATAACGCTAAAGAACTTCCTAACGCTGGTAGTGAGCAATCAAACAATATGGCTTTAGGTATGTTATCTGTCTTAGGCGGCGTTTTATTAATTACACGAAATAAAATTAAAGCGTTATTCTCAAAATAAAGTAATTATACAAAAGACAACCGCACACTTGTGCGATTGTCTTTTTTCTTTATATTAACTTTCCATCTCTTAGCGTCAATATACGATCACATACATCAAGCATTCTTTCATCATGCGTAATCATAATTGCTGCTTTTTGGCTCTCTTTCACTTCACGTTTCATCATTTCAACGACTTCACGTGCACGTTTTGAGTCTAAGCTTGCCGTTGGTTCATCCGCTAATATTAAATCCGGATTGTTCATAAACGCGCGAGCGATTGCTACCCTTTGTTTTTCTCCGCCAGATAGTTGATTTGGATAATGATTTTTTCTTTCCCCTAATCCAAATGCTGCTAATAAATGATCCGCACGCTTTTCTGATTCTTGTTTGTTTTCTTTTTTAAGCTTTGCAATGTAAAGTAATTGTTCTTTTACATTTAAATATGGAACGAGATTTGCGAACTGGAAAATGAAGCCGATTTTTTTCAAACGAATGTCCGTCATTTCCTTTTCTGATAGCTTCGTAATATTTTGTTCACGAATGTAAATATCCCCTTTTGAAGGTGATAATAAAGCACCCGCGATTGATAATAACGTACTTTTCCCTGATCCAGAAGGACCGACGATTCCGATAAATTCTCCAGCTTTCACATCAAGCGACATCGGATGAAGGGCTGTTACTTCCGTATTCCCTTCTCCGTACACTTTACTTACTTTGTCTAATTTCAATAATGAAGTCATTACATCCCGCCTCCAATTGCTTCTAGCGCATCAACTTTTAATACTTGATATAACGAAATAAGTGTTCCTAAAATACTAATAACGATAAAGATTGCTGCATATTGTGCAATCATCGGTGTTGTTAATAAGAATGGCATACCTGCTGGTAAAATTTGTTCTAATCCTTGTACAAGAACGATACTAATTACCATCGCAACGACAGATAAGAATAACGCCTGTACGACTAAGCTATTTGCTAAATATGAGTTCTTCGTACCAATTGCTTTTAATACACCTAATTGCTGTGTTTTTTGCAGTGTAATGACGTAGAAGAATACACCGATTAGTAACGCAGCGATAACAAGTAAGAACGCAATGATCATCGTTAATGTTCCTTGCTCTTCTTTAAATCCTGGAATACTTTGTAGTACTTCTTTTTTGTCAATTACGTGTGCATTTTTAATCTCTTTATCTGTGTTAAGTGCAATTGCACTATAATCTTTTTGATTTGGTTGTGAAATAGATCCCCATACGTCTTCATTTACATAAACGACTGGTGTATGGCTAAACATTTGATCTTTCGTAAATCCAACGATTTTAAATTCTTTCTTTGAAACAGGGTCGATAATTGTATCTCCAATATCGATTCCTTTTTCTTTAATAGATTCGTCAGCAACCATTTCGTTGTTTGCTGTACCTAATTTCTCACCTTTTACAATTTTCGGTTCTAAAAATGAATCACGTTCACTTGCGAAAATGGCAACATCCACTTTTTTCGAACTATCTTTCTTTTCATACGTTGAAACTTTCACACGAAACGGAACAGCCTCTTTCTCCCCTACTTGATTGACTACGTTATCTACATCATCTTTCTTAATTTGTGAACGAAGTAATTTATTTTCCGCATCATCTGCTAAAACGAACTTATTTGCCTCCATATTTTGAATCGATGAAGCATTATCATATGATAGTCCATTTGCTAATCCTGAAATAACAAGAACTAAAAATGATAATAACACCATAATCAGTCCGATTAATCCATATCGTAATTTTGATTGTTTTAATTCACGCAGAGCTAAAAACATTTCGCTCGCTCCTTCCTCTTTCTTTCTATGCACTAATCATAAAAAAGAAATATGAACGGAATATGAACAGAAGATTACAGAGAGTAAGATTAAATATTCAGGAATTATCAAAAACAAGAAGTATGGGGAAAATTGCTATGCCGTTCGGTTCTTTAATTGGTGGATACACCGCAAATGTATTTAGTAGCCAACTCATTTTCGCGCTCGCTAGCATCGGGATTTTATTCATTTCTCTCGTATGGCTACTTCATCCGAAATTACGTTCATTGCCGAAAGCGGATGAAATTACAGCGGATACTTTTGGGGTTCGGTTTAAGGAAGAGGCGGGAAAGATGCGGCTTTATAGCGAAACAAACATAACCCCGTTCTAAATTGGGGACGGGGTTAAACATATAGTTATTTCATTTTGGATGTAAAATACTTCACTAAAAATATAACAATAAAGTCGTTTGAATATCTAAATTTTATTCAACAATAGCACCAACGAAAACGTTCAGTTAACGCTTTGATGGCCAAGCTCCCTGCATTTTCCTTAATTGAATAATTTGGCCTGTATGATAAGCATCATGCAGCATGATGTCCAGTAATTTCTCCTCTAGTGTATTTTGTTCAAGCTCTTTTTCGGAGATTGCGCTTAATACCTGTCTTAAATTACGTTGAGCATTTTCAGAACGGTCAACGACTTCCTTCCATTCCATATCATCATTAGATTGCTTAGTAAGATAAAAGGTGTCATTACCGTCAAGATTATGTGTCCATTCACGGCCTTCCAAGTTTACAGCAAGCCTCTCTTTGTAATAAATGAGATGATTAACGTTCTCCCAAATGGTATTCGTTGCATCACCAGATGGTTTCCACATAGCCTGTTCAGCTGTAAGTCCTTCTATAGCATGTTTAAACGGTGCATACCAACTCTCTTTATCAAATGTTGAATCTAGTACGTTTAATAACAAGTCAATTCGTTTCAAAGTAATTTCCTCCCTACACGGTTCAAGTTTTAATACAATCCTTATAACTCTGTAGAGATTCTACATTTTCAAATAAACTTCCTCCTGAGCTCACTCCACAAACTCGTCCAATTATGTAATTAAAATGACTCACATTTTTTCACTTTACATGTATACTAGAGACAAAAAAAGAAGAGGCTGTTCCCAAACAGCCTCTCCCCTTACATTTATTTAGGAAGTTCAACCCGAACAGTCGTCCCTTCCCCTTTCGTACTATAAACCGAAACGGTTCCTTTATGCAGTTCAACAATCTTCTGCACAATCGACAATCCTAAACCGCTACCTTCTACGTTTCTTGCCCTTGCTGTATCCACCTTATAAAAACGATCAAAAATACGAGCCATTTCTTCTTTTTCCATGCCGATTCCGTTATCGGATATAGAGATAATGACACTAGACTCTAACTCTTCGACAAAAAACTCAATGGTCCCAGCATCGTTTGAAAACTTAATACTATTTGTGAAAATATTACTCCATACTTGATGAAGTAAATTTTCATCACCTTGTATTGTAATGTCCGGTACATCAAATTCAACGGCAATATCTTTCTCACGCCATTTCCATTCAAGCATAAAAATGACGTCTTTAATTTGTTTTTGTAAGGAAAAGTCTTTTACTTGTAAAACCTTTTCCTCTTTATCTAAAGAAGCGAGCGTAAGTAACTGTTTACATAAACTAGACATTCGCTTACTTTCACCTTCAATAATTTGTAAGTAATAGTTTCTTTCTTCCATGCTCATCTTTTCTGTTTGCAGTGTCTTCGAAAAACCTTGTATAGAAGAAAGCGGCGATTGAAATTCATGTGAAACATTCGAAACGAATTCTTGTCTCATTTCATCTAGTTCTTTTATACTTTTCGTCATCTTTTGGAAACTTGTAGATAACATCCCTATTTCATCTTTTCGCTTTACGTCTAATTCAATTTCATATTCACCACTCGCAATTTTTTGCGTAGCTTTCGTAAATTTACGAATGGGACGAACAATATAGCCTGCTGCGATTGCGATAAAGATAATGCTTAATAGTACGATAAACCCAAGTAATACCGCTAAGAAAATTCTCATCTCGCCGAATTGTTGCTGAATGTCAGGGCGAATGAATAAAGCGTACTGTTTATCACCATGTTTTACCGGGACACCGACGCTATTAATTAATTCATTATCGAAAAATCCTGTAATAAAAAGACGCGTTGGATAAGTAGAAACACCATTAAATATTTCTCCTTGCAATACTTTATGAACGGTATCATCACTTATTGTCGTTTTACGAAACGCATTACCGATACGCTTTCCATTCTTTTGATCATCGACAATATAAATTTCATACCCTAGCTTCGCAATAGACTGTAAGTATGCCTCTTGATTTTCTTCACTTTGCTTTTCATATAACGATTTTACTTCTTCCGCATACATTAAAATCTTTTCACTATTATACGGTTTTAACTTCACTTGATAGTACACATTTGTTAATAAAAAACCGATAATACTGCTAAGTAGCATGATCCCGACCGTCATAAAAACAAATCTAGAATATAATGATTTCATTTTATTTCAACTCCAACTTATAACCGAGTCCGCGTACTGTCGTAATTTGAAAATCATCCGTTCGTTTTGAGAAGCGATCTCGTAGTCTCTTCACATGAACGTCGACTGTTCGTTCATCTCCTTCAAAGTCCATTCCCCATACTAATTCAATTAGTTCTTCTCTTGAAAATGTTCTTCCAGGATAACTAGCAAGTTGTGATAACAATTCAAATTCCTTTAATGGAAGTAAAATTGTTTGACCGTTACACTTCACTTCAAAGCCTTTTCGGTCAATTGTTGTGCCGTGCAGTGTAATCATATCAGCACTCAGCATTTGATAGCGACGCAGTAATGCTTTCATACGGAAAATGACTTCAGCTGGCTCAAATGGTTTTACAATATAATCGTCCGTACCAGAAATGAATCCTTTTTCTTTATCAACTAACTGATCTTTCGCCGTTAATAAAATTACAGGTATATCATGATATTTCCGGATTTCTTCACATAACGTATAGCCATCAACAAATGGCATCATAATGTCTACTATCGCAAGATGAATATTTTCTTTCTCTAATACGCCTTGCGCTACCTTTCCATCTTCTGCTTCAAAAACTTTAAACCCCTCTTTTTGTAAATGATAATGCAACAACTCTCTAATATGCTTATCATCATCAGCTAATAAAATATGTATCATCTTCATTAAACCCTCTCTTGTTCATCCTTCTACATCCTTACCTTAAGAAACAATTGGATTTTTTGCAAGAAAAAGAAAAAGAATCTATTTTGAAAAAAGATTATTCAAAATAGATTCTTACGTTTTAGTATTAAGATTATTTTAATAAAAAATAAGTTCTAAGCTTTAGAAATATCAACGAATCCTTCTCCAAATACGTCCCGAACATCGTGTATAGCGATAAACGCAGCTGGATCCGTAGTTTGAACAATCCGTTTTAGCTTCACTACTTCTTGCTTATTAATAACAACATAAAGAATTTCCTTCGGAGTTTTCGTGTAATAACCATGACCTGAGTACACCGTAACTCCTCTGCCCATTAATGTAGTCACCTTCCCGGCGATTTCATTTGGGTTATCAGAAATAATCGTAATAGCCTTTTTCGGATTTAAACCTTCAATTACAAATTCCATTACTTTCGTTGCTACATATAGCATAATAATTGTTATCATCAGTTTTTCTGCACCAATGATGAAATAAGATGAAAACGCAACGATTAAATCGAAGAACAGTAGACCGTAGCTAATGCTCCAACCTAAATACTTATGTGTCATCCTTGCTAAGATGGTAGTACCTGCCGTTGTTCCTCCAACGCGAATGATAAGACCAATCCCGCACCCGATAAATATTCCTCCAAAAATGGCATTTACGAGCATTTCATCCGAAGCAATCGTCCAGCCTTCTGTCAAATGAAGAAATAGTGAGTTCGTAACTACAGCGATAATCGTATAAATTGTTGTGATTTTATTTAAAAATTTATAACCGACTATTAATAAAATCGCATTTAAAATTAAGTTAACTAAGCCCGGTGACCATTCAAATAAATAGTACGTAATAATCGTGATACCTGTTACCCCACCCTCACCAAACTCGTTCGGGATAACAAACAAATTGACACCTAACGCAAAAAGAAATGCACCAATAATAATAAAAATAATGTCTGTCGTTCTTTTTTTCATACAGTACCTCACTTCTTATGTAAATATTTATTCTGTCATAAACTCTCACCATTATAACGTGGAATATTCAAATCGAACAGTGGTTTATTTTTATTTTAATATAGGATGATAAATCAACTTTATCCTATATCCACATGTAATTAAAAAAGGATAACAACTGTATTTATTATGTACTACACATAATGTTTTGATTTCACATGCAATTACTGCTAAAAAATGAAAATAAACACTCATTCGCACATCCTTCGAGTACAAAGCTATAGAATAAACTTCGCATAAAATATTTGATCACAGAGATTTATATGTCATTTTATACTTCTGTATGTTGTTGATCGTTTCACTTTATTTCTTCCGTGTAATGAAAAAAACTCCTGAACTTGCATACTCAGTATGCAAGTTCAGGAGTTTTTTCATATACCACTATTCGATTTTACTTCATCACTCATTCAAAATTAGCACGAGGTTCCTCTAAACCCTTCTTATTTCTCCAGTTAAATAAGCTTTCAGTCTTCGTTTGCTGCCCTGGTTTCACAAATAACATTGCCCCCATTGCAATAGCAGCCAACATGGCAGCTACGATAAACATAGAAGGATAGCCATAACTTACAACTAAATATCCAGTTAAAGTCGGGGCTAAGATTGTGGCGATATTAGCGATGAAGTGCATAATTCCACTATATGTTCCTGCGTAAGCAGGAGCCGTATCGACAATAATTGCCCAAAATAATGAACTCGGTAAAAAAGCAAACGCATTTCCAAGCGACATAAGTGCTAATACAGCTACATAATTATCCATCGCGGGAATGAAGCTAAAACAAATTGCTGTCAGTAATAAGGAAATAATCGGTAACCCTGTTCGAGCTAAACGAATGTTTCCTGTTTTCCGTAAAATACGATCAGATAGCTTCGCCCCTAGCGGCAATGTGATACAAGCGCCAAGCCAAGGAATCATCCCAAGATACCAAAGGGAGGATAATTGAAAATGGAATACATCTTGCAAATATTTCGGTGTCCAAGTTAATATTAAAAAATTGATATATTGGAAGCAAAAATATGCTATCGTAACCATAACGAATGTCGGAACTTTAAAAAAGGAGTACCATGGCTCTTTTTGAATTTCTTTCTCTGCTTTTACGGATTGCAACACACCTTCCGTACTTCGTATTTCAGCTAGTTCTTCTTTTGTCACTCGTGAATGATCCTCAGGCATATTCGTAAAAGTAAAATACCAAATAATCGCCCATATGATTCCAATTGTACCGAGGATGAAAAACATTACTTTCCAGCTAGTGAAAGATAGCAACAGAACCGCTACAGGTGCCGTTAATACTGCACCTAATGGAACGCCAACAAAACCAAGGGATGTTAGAAACGCTCTTTCTTTCGGAGCTGCCCAGTTTGCTGCTGTCTTATTCGATACCGCAAAAGATGGACCTTCTGTTAATCCAAATAAAACGCGGAAGATTGCAAATCCTACTAAAGCAGACCCTCCAAAAACAGCAATCCCTATCTCTCCAGCAAAAGCGGTCGCAATTTCAAAAATAGACCAAGCAGTTGCTGCTACGATCCATACAAATTTCGGCCCTTTTTTATCTGAAAAAATGCCTCCTAATAAAGAACCGATCATGTAACCGTAACCAAAATACCCCAATATAGCTCCCCATTCCTTCGGGTCAAAGCCATATTCTTTTATAATGAAAGACTGCGCATAAGCGATGGCCCCTCGATCAATATAATTTACCATCGTAATAAACGTGAGCATTGTAAAGACATAATAACGAAATTTATTCTTCATCAAAATCTTCACTCCCCCTCGTATTCTTTTGTTTTTCTCTCTAATCCTTTAATAAAATGACATGAACCTTTCCAGGGCCGTGAACTCCGAAAGCTAATTCCATCTCAATATCACCTGTCCGGCTCGGTCCAGTGATAAAATTAATACAGGCGGGTAATCCATTCGAAACTTGTTCGTGAATACTAGTTACTCCTTCAGTTAAACGTCTATAAATGGTATGTTCTGAGAGAATCGCTACATAAACTGCTGGCAAAACACTAACTAAACGTCCGCGTCCACCACCATTCCATAAAACAACGGTTCCAGTCTCAGCGAGTCCCATTTCGGCATATGTAATGCCCATATCCACTTGAGCTGCATAATCCCGTAGTTCTCTTTCACCTTCTTTACTTTGCCAAATTCGATGAGAAACGAAATTTCCTGTTAAATGCTTTCCTATTTCAAGCTGATGTAATCTATCATCATCCCAATACACCGCAGATTGAACATTAAATTTATGTACAACATATTGAAGTGCATTCTCTATTTCTGAACGGTATATATGACTTACTTCTGTATGTAACGTATTTAAGTTTGCAATAAACTGCTCTACTAAACTTTCGTGATTTATCTCTTTAGGAAAGTGTCTAAGTGGATTGTTTTTCCACTTAGGAGGAGTGACCCCCGAGCGACGTTCTCGGTTTAGTTTACGTGCGATATTGTTTAAAAAAGATTGTTGTACATCCGTATTCATATTATGAATCCCTCATTTCTTTTTTCCACCAATCACGGAATGATTGTTTCGCAGGTTTTGGAAAATCTCTACTTTCTGTCCACCCTTTTAATGGGCCGGGACCATTCGCAATATAACCATCTTTTGCAAATATTGATAAACCTGTGTGTGCCATTTTAATAGTTCTCTCATACACGAACGGATGGCTCGCCATAAACGTGAAACCTTTAAAGGCCAGTTTCTCAAATTTCGTTATAAACCCTTGTTCCACCACATCTTTACGATGTTCAATGAGAAGGTCATGTAATGGAATTTTCACAGGGCAAACATCTGTACACGCTCCGCACAAACTTGATGCAAAAGGTAGTTCTTTTAATTCTTCATACCCTTCTAATAAAGGCGCTAGTACTGCCCCAATTGGTCCGCTATACACACTTCCATAAGCATGGCCCCCAATATTACGATACACAGGACAAACATTTACACAAGCTCCGCACCTTATACACTTTAATATTTCTTCATAAGCAGTTCCTAAAATATCAGAACGACCATTATCTAGAATAATTAAATGAAACTCTTCAGGTCCATCCATATCTTCAGGTAAACGTGCGCCATTAATTCCAGTTACATAAGATGTAATTTTTTGGCCTGTCGCACTTCTTGTTAACATCGAAATGACTATATCAAGATCTTTCCATGTGGGAACGAGACGTTCCATCCCCATAATAGCAATATGAACTTTTGGTAATGTCGTAGTAAGACGAGCATTTCCCTCATTACTTACAAGAACAACTGATCCAGATTCCGCTACTGCAAAGTTACAACCAGAAATACCAATATCAGCTTCTAAAAACTCTTTACGCAATTGCTCCCTAGCAAATTGTAGTAGTTGATTTGTATCAACCGGTATCTTTCTTCCAGCTTCCTTAGAAAAAAGTTCTGCTACTTGTTCCTTTGTCTTATGAATAGCTGGGGCAATTAAATGGGATGGAGCTTCTCCAGCTAATTGAATAATGTACTCTCCAAGATCAGACTCTACTACTTTCACCCCTATCTCTTCTAATTTTTTATTAAGGTATATTTCTTCTGAGACCATGGACTTTGACTTAATTACTGATTTCGCTTCTTTTTTTCTTGCGATTTCAGAAACATACGATACGGCATCTTCTGCTTTGAAAGCAAAATGAACATGCCCCCCATTTTTTCGAACATTAGTAGCTAATTGTTCCAAATAACTATCTAAATTTTCAATTGTATGCATCCGAATTTCAGATGCTGCCTCACGCCATTCTTCCATATTCCCTAATTCATGTGTAGCTTGTTCCCGTCCCATCCGAAGCCTATCTTGTGTAAACGGAACCGCACTTCTCATCTGCGGATCGTGCAACGCTTTATCTACTCTTTTCAAAAAAACTTGTTCCCCCGCCTCACTCATTTATTCAGCCCCTTCGCCAGTACTTCTGCTACATGTAACACTTGAATATTTTTATTTTTTCTGCGCAATCTTCCTCCAATATTCATAAGACATCCCATATCTGCTCCAATTAAAAGGTTTGCATCTGCCGCCTCAATATGTTTTATTTTTTCATCAACCATCGTTTTAGAAATCGAGCTCATTTTCACTGCAAAGGTGCCACCAAACCCGCAGCAATCTTGGCAATATGGTAATTCTTTTACGTCTAGACCTTCTACTTGCGATAATAACTGAAGTGGTTCCTCTTTTATCCCAAGTGCACGGCTCATATGACAAGATTGGTGAAAAACAGCTTTCTCAACCAACTTAGATTTCAAATCACTTTTTCCAAGTACATTTATTAAAAAATCCGTCAACTCATACGTTCTATCCGCTAAATGAACTGCTTTTTCATACCATTCACTATCTTCTTTAAACATTTCTTTATAATAATGATGAACCATGCTGGCACAAGAACCTGAAGGCGTCACAATATATTCACTATGCTCAAATGCTTTTATCATTTGCTTTGCTGCTAGTTTTGCTTCTTCCTGATATCCGCTATTGTAAGCTGGTTGTCCGCAACAAGTCTGTCCTTCTGGGAAATCTAGTTCCACTCCACATTGCTTCATAATTTCTACGACACTTTTACCTACTTCAGGAAAAAACATATCTGATAAACAAGTAATAAACAACGAAACTTTCATAAAAATCCCCCCTTAAAACGGTACGATCTATTTTCAAGTTATGATTCTACCGAATTAAATTTTAAATTTTTAGAATTTTCTATTTTTAAAACTTTTTGTTTATGATATCATGTGGGGTATTATATGAAAACTATCTATAAGGTTGTTTTTGTATATAAAAAAGGTATAGAAGGGACTTTGAAATGGATATAAGAAAACTTCGTTACTTTACTGTAATCGCTGAAGAAAAACAGCTTACGCGTGCTGCCCAGCGGCTTCATATGGCACAGCCACCTCTAAGTAGACAGCTATCGCTACTAGAACAAGAATTATCAGTAAACTTATTTGAAAGAAACGGTCGAAATATGCATTTAACTGAAGAAGGAAAAATTTTATATACGAAAGCAAAAAACATTATTCAGCAATTAGAAGAAACCATTACGGAAATTAAAGATACCGGTGAAGGGCTAAGGGGGAATCTATCTATTGGAGCATTTCATTCTTGCATTCCTTTTCTCTCTGAAAAAATCCGCTATTTTCAAGAAAACTATCCAAATGTGAACTTAAAAATATGGGAAGGTGGCCCTTTTTACTTAATAGAGCAATTAGAAAATCGATATATCGAACTTGCTATTTTACGCTCCCCTTTTAATAAAGATGTTTTTTCTAGCATTTGTTTATCAAAAGAACCATACGTAATAGTCATGCCTGCTAAATGGGAACTATATCACTCACAGCTTCCAATTCCTCTAACCGAATTAAGTCATATTCCCCTTTTACTTTTACATAAAGATAAAGAAAACAGCTATCATCAGCTCGTCATTGATGAATGCAGGCACCGAGGTATTCAATTAAACATAGCATGTGAATGTCCAGACTCGGCATTTATTCTTATGCTTATCATGACTGGAGTCGGCGCGTCTATCCTGCCTAAAAGTGCTGTATCTCATATCTCGCAAGAATTTATAAAAATAGTAGATGTAATGGATTTCCCTTATCAGTCCGAATCATCGATTATATGGCTGAAAGATCGGACGCTTTCTAAAAGAGCACAACGATTTATAGAATGTACATGAATTCATTTTGAAGGTATAGCGATGGATTTCTTCACTTCTCCATCGTTGTTACCTCGTTTATAAAATTATTTCTTCTATTATTATCATTGGACATGTTATATGTCTTAGTATTCCTTCTAAACAGAAAAAACAAAGACGCGAAGTCATAGAAGGGACTTCACATCTTTGTTTTTTTTATGAATTGTAATCCTCAGTATTTTTTTAAAAATCGAATGATCAAAATGAATTTACTTATCTTTCTCCATATATTCTTTAATCTTTCGTTCTTCCCACTCTTTTCCGAATATCCCAACTGGAAATGTTGTCAAACCGTGTATAACGATACCGATTCCCCAACCTGCAAGTGGATATAAAAACCATAATTTACTTGAATCAGAGATTATATTTATAATAAAAAGCATTAAGTTCACTAGAATATAAACCGTTAAATGAATGTAAAAAGCTTTTAAATTCTCCACCCTTTTTTTAGCTCGTAAATAAACCTCATCTCGCTCCAGTATTAACATCATATTCTAATCGGAAATCCGTTATTCTCAAAAAACACAAAACAAAAAGTACCCATCGAATTGTCATACATATGATCATTCGATGGGTACTGCATGATACATTTTTATAAGAATCTAATTAAGACCAAATCCAAACATCATCATTATTTTCAACGTTGCTCTTTACCTCATACACTTTTTCGATATGATCAACCGTGTTCCAGTTAATAGAACTTCCGCCCCAGCTCACATACTTCATATCAACTTTTACTTTCTCGCCCGTATGAAATACTTGTCCCTTCGTTAAGAAAATATCAATAATCACTTTTTTCCCGTTTAGTGATGGATACTCAACTACGACATATTTTGTAAAACCTTCTCCCCCATCTTCCATCATTCCTACTTTTGCTACTTCCCCAATTACATAATCAGGTGAGCCATCTTCTTTCATGTGCATGCCTAACTTATTTGTTGTATTTTCAATTGCAGTTGCAACCATATATTCTGTAAAATTACGCATCATAGATCCAGTAGCTTTAACCTCATCTCCTACTTTCACATTTGAGAAAGTATCCATGTATACACTAACAGGTTCTTCGTATTGCTTAGATTTCACAACAATTACACCGTTATCTACTTCCACTACTCGTCCTTCTAACGTCGAGAAATTCGATTCAATAGAAGCTGCACTCGTTTTTGTTACTTCTAATCCTGGTAAATTCGTTCCTGATAATGCTGCGATACCTAAAGCACCTGCTAAAATTAATTTTTTCATACCCATTATGAAACATCTCCATTCATGATGATTTTATTTTTTTGATTGGATACGACCAACCTGTAACTATTATAGTTACAGTTAATAAAAAATAGCAACCCTCTTTCTTATGCAATGTTGCATACTTTAATTCTCAAATGCAATTTAACGCTAAGACTGAATTCTTGAATACCAGCAGGTAAACAGATTGATGATGAAGAAAATAATGTGATGCATCATATTTTTTCAAAGCTACAGTTTGTACAGTCGTAGTCCATTACATTATGTAGGAGTGGAGTTAACATGTTAAAAAAACCAAACAGATTACAACCAGGTGATATCGTAGCAACAGTAAGTCCTTCATGGGGAGGCGCAGGTGATTCTGAGATAAAATGGCGATATGACCAAGGAGTAAAGAGATTAGAAGAAGTTTTCGGTCTTACGGTTGTTCCCATGCCAAATAGTTTAAAAGGTAGCGAATTCATTTATAACAATCCACAAGCTCGTGCGGAAGATTTAATGACAGCTTTTAAAGATACGCGCGTGAAAGCAATTATCGCAAATATTGGCGGAGAGGATAGCATCCGCTTACTTCCTTATATAGATTTTAATGTAATACGTGAAAATCCGAAAATTTTTATGGGATACTCTGATGTTACCATTTCACATTTGTTTTGTCATAAAGCAGGAATCTCCTCTTTTTACGGTCCAGCCATTTTAACGGATTTTGCTGAAAATATAGAGATGAATCCATATACGATTGAAATGGTAAAGCGAACTCTCTTTTCAAATGAAACGATTGGCGAAATTCAACCAGCTCCTGAATGGACGAGTGAGCGTTTAGAATGGATAGAGGTAAATAAAGATACAAGACGTACGATGCAGCAAAACAATGGATATGAGGTACTTCAAGGCTCTACTACCGTACAAGGACGCTTAATTGGTGGTTGTATAGAAGTACTGGAATTTGCAAAAGGAACAGAACTTTGGCCTGAGAAAAAACATTGGGAAAATAGTATCCTTTTCTTTGAAACTTCTGAAGATCACCCAGAACCAAGTTATATAAAGTATTGTTTACGAAATTACGCAGCGCAAGGCATTCTCCAAAAAGCAAAAGGGATTATTTTTGGTAAACCAAAAGACGAAATGTATTATGAAGAATATAAACATGAAATACTAAAAGTTATGAAAGAATATAACTTAGAAGATTTGCCACTTCTTTATAATTTAAATTTTGGTCATACCGAGCCAAAGTTTATTTTACCTTACGGCGCGTTGGCAGAAATTGATTGTGAAAATGGGTCTTTCTCTATTTTAGAGAGTGGCGTGGAATAAAAACATTCCTATGAAATATGAATGTGAATGGATACTTTTTAAAAGTATATAATCGGAGGGAGATTACGTGTATGGAAGTAACGTTTACAGTAAGTAAATGGGATGAAAAACCAATCGATGATACTAGAAAAGATTTCCCTATTAATATGGCCCATGTTGAATATGATATTGATGGGGAATTAAAAGGAAAAGCTTCTGTTGAATACTTATTATATTATGTAGACTCAAATATACATGATGGTCACCTGGCTACTGCTAAAATTTCTGGATTTTTACACTTTGAAGGGGTTTACAAGGGGCAACAAGGGACATTTACAGCTATAGAGCAAGGAATATTTGATAAAGGAAATCTAGATTCCCCAGGAACAATTATTAAAGCTACCGGTAACTTAGAAAATTTGAGAGGATCCTATCATTATCAGTTTACAGGTCAAACTAGCAAACTGATTTTAGAGTTTGAATTTTAGCAAAACACCTTATAATTTAGTAAAAAGGACATTTCTTGTAATACTAGGAATGTCCTTTTTGTTGACGAGCTTATTCAACTATTTTCTAATAGTTAAGAAGTATAATACATAAAGTGAAACTTTAATCAGTGGGGGTTTTGTTCATCCTCCACTGATTATTAGTTGAACCAATCGGGCTTTTACGGGCAGTTAATCCCCCACCTAACTTCTTTGCTTTAGCTGAATTTTGAGGTGGGGGTCTTACAGCCCGTTAAATGCGGGATAAAATTTTCGTTATGGAGAAATTAAAACGCTAAGCCTGAGAGGCATGTGGGCCCCACCTATTCATTACTTTTTCTACTAACTAAAGAATAATCCCCGAAAAACTCCCCTTCATAACTTCTTTTTCAAGTTGATTCCTACATATAAACATCGCAGTAATCTTTGGACGATTTCTTTCATCAGGTTCAAATTGTTCAATGGTTACATCACAACGAATCGTTACTATTAATTGGTGACTTTCGATCAAATGAAAATCGCCTCTTATAGAGCGCAGTTTTACTTATATTCACTCTTATGCAAATTCTGAAGCATATTCTTCGTATGTCTTTAATGTATTAAGCAATCGAGCTGATTCAATCATGATTTCGTTTGATGAATCAGTTACACAAATGACAATAAATCGATTATCATCTCTGTCTCCAAACAAGCCTTCTGATTCAAGTTCCATTAACACATTTAACGTTTCTTTCAACAGTGTATTTACTCGTATGTTAAAGTCCTCTTCGACGATATCATGATATTTCTTGATAATTTTGTTCACTTCATCAAACATTCCAAAATCGTCCCATTCGCTCCACTCAACAGCTCCGTATCTATAATAATTGTATAAAGGCTCCGACTTATTAACTTTGATTAGTCTTTCTTCATTAGCCACTGGTCCAATACTATTGACACAATCGTCTGTTAATATGGAGTATCCATATATTGTGTCAACACCGCACCTAATTATAAGTTCGTTATAATGAGAACGAATTGCATTTTTCAACTCAACATAAAAACTTTCTTGCAGCTGCATTTTCATCGTATTTCCTCCATTTTTTGTAACGACCTGTCATTACATATTTCAATCTTAACATGAAAATCAGCATGGAACGTTAACTGAGCTAAAATAAGAAAAACCGAAACTATAATCATTTCGGTTTTTCAAACTAAAGAAGTCTGTATTTACTTTAAAGAATGTACAAACAACCCGCTGCGCAGCTTCGGTTCAAACCACGTTGATTTTGGTGGCATAATTTCCCCAGCGTCTGCGATTGCTAATAAAGATTCCATTGATGTCGGATATAATGAGAACGCTGCTTTATATTCACCGTTATTTACAAGGCGTTCTAGTTCTTCTAAACCACGGATTCCTCCGACAAAATCAATGCGTGAATCAGATCGCGGATCATGTATTTCAAGTACTTGGCTTAATAAATGATCTTGCAGAATAGATACATCTAAACCTTTTACAAGGTCGTTCGCATCAAACGTTTCCTCTTTCACTGTTAGCTTATACCACTTCTCGTTTACATACATTCCAAATGTTTTTGGCTCATTTGGTTTATACGGAGACACAGCTGCTTCTTCTACATAAAAGTATTGTGCAATTTGTTTTAAAAACTGTTCTTCTGATAAGCCGTTTAAGTCTTTTACGACTCGGTTATAGTCCCAAATAGATAATTCATCATGAGGGAATAAAACAGATAGGAAGAAATTAAATTCTTCTTCTCCTGTGTAATTCGGATATTGTTCTCTTCGCATGAGCCCAACTTTTGCAGCTGATGCGGAGCGGTGATGTCCATCTGCAATATAAAGATTAGGAATATCTTTAAATAAGTTTACTAAACTTGCAATTACTTCTTCATCAGCTATTTTCCAAGCGACATGCCTAACGCCGTCTTCTGCTGTAAATGTATAGATTGGCGCATGTTCTTCTTTCCAGCTGGCAATGAAACGCTTTATCTCTTCTTTTGTACGATACGTTAAAAAGATAGGACCTGTATTCGCGTCACACACATCTACGTGGCGAATGCGATCAAGTTCTTTTTCATGACGTGTTCTTTCATGTTTTTTAATTATATCATCTTCATACTCATCAATAAATGTACAAACGACAAGACCTGACTGCGTTCTTCCTTGCATCGTCAATTCATAAATGTATAACGCTGGCTCTTCGTCTTGAATGAACACTTCTTCTCGTATAAACCGATTTAAATTTTCACCCGCTTTTTCATATACACGATCATCGTACGGTGAAAGTGCCGGGTCTAAATCAATTTCTGCTTTATCAACGTGTAAGAAAGAATACGGATTCCCTTTTACAACCTCTCTTGCTTCTTCACTATTTAATACGTCATACGGTAAAGCAGCCACTTCCGCTGCTTTTTCTTCTACTGGACGAATGGCCCGAAACGGTCGGATTTTAGCCAAATTCCTCTCTCCTTTACACAATCATTCGAACGGCTACAACACCTGTAATTTTGCTTATATTTTCCACAATATTCTCTTTTATTATATCATCAATTCCGTTATCAATATCAATCATTGTGTACGCCCAAGAATGTTTACTACGATTAATCATATCAGCAATATTAATATGATGTTCTGCTAAACATCCTGTAATTTGTCCTACCATGTTTGGAACATTTTGATGCATGATTGTAATACGTTTCTTTCCGATATACGGCAGTTCTACGTTTGGATAGTTTACTGAATTACGGATATTTCCTGTCTCTAAATATTCACGTAATTGACGCGCTGCCATTACTGCACAATTTTCTTCCGATTCAGACGTAGATGCGCCGAGGTGGGGCGTCGCTGTTACGTTTTTCATTTTAATCACATTTTCATTCGGGAAGTCCGTTACGTAATGCGCAATAATCTCTTCTTCTAACGCTTTTTGAAGAACTTTTTCATCTACAAGTTCTCCTCTTGAGAAATTGAATAGACGCATACCTTTTTTCATCTTCTCTAGAGCGTGTTCACCAATAATCCCCTTCGTTTGATTTGTAAGAGGAATATGCAGCGTAATATAATCACACGTTGCAAAAATTTCATCTAAACTAAATGCTCTTTGCACATGTGTAGAAAGGCGCCAAGCTGTTTCAACTGAAATGTAAGGATCATATCCGACGACGTCCATCCCTAAAGCTAACGCATCGTTCGCAACTAAAGCACCAATTGCGCCAAGTCCGATAACACCTAGACGTTTCCCTGCAATTTCTGATCCAACGAATTGTTTTTTCCCTGATTCAACAAGCTGCGGTACTTCTTCACCTTCTAAATTTTTCGTCCAGCTTACGCCGTTAATAATGTTACGTGAAGACATAATAAGGCTGGCAATGATAAGTTCCTTTACTGCATTGGCATTCGCTCCTGGCGTATTAAAGACTACAATCCCTTTTTCTGTACATCGCTCGACAGGAATATTATTTACCCCTGCACCAGCTCTCGCAATCGCCTTTAAATCTTTTGAGAATTCTTCTTGATGTAAAGAATAGCTACGAAGTAAAATGCCGTCTGGGTGATCCATTCTCTCCCCTACTTCATAGCGCTCTCCGCTAAGTACTTGCAAGCCTTTTTCTGCAATTTGATTTAACGTTTGAACACGAAACATATCCCCATCTCCCTATCTATTCTCAAGCTCAAATTCCTTCATATAATTTACTAATTGCTGTACACCTTCTGCTGGCATCGCATTGTAAATACTAGCGCGCATACCACCGACTGAGCGATGTCCTTTTAGCGTAACAAGACCGCGTTCTTTCGCTTTTTGTAAAAACTCATTGTTCAGCTCTTCTGACGTTGTTGTAAACGGGATGTTCATAAGTGATCGATACGTAGGATCAACCGGTGAAGTAAACAATTTTGATTCATCTAAGAAATTGTAAAGAAGTGAAGATTTCATTCTATTCTGTTCTTCAATCGCAGATACCCCGCCTTGCTCTTTCAGCCACTCTAATACAAGTTTCGTTACGTAAATACTAAAGGACGGCGGTGTATTATATAAGGAGTTATTTTTACTGTAAGTTTCATAGTTTAACATTGTAGGACAGGAGCGATCTGCTCCCCCAATTAAATCTCTTTTTATAATTGCAATCGTTAAGCCCGCTGGCCCTAAATTCTTTTGCGCTCCCGCATATATAAGACCAAACTTCGAAACATCGTATTGTTCTGATAAAATATTTGAGGACATATCCGCAACGAGCGGTACTTTATCTACATGTGGAATATCCACATATTTCGTCCCCTCAATTGTATTATTCGTTGTAATATGTACATAATCTAGTTTTTCATCGCTCAGTAAACCATCCAATTTAGGAATTGTAGTAAACTTCGCTTGTTCAGAAGAAGCAATCACTTGAACTTCCCCTACTTTTTCAGCTTCTTGCAGCGCCTTTTTAGACCATGAGCCAGTCAATACGTACCCTGCTTTTTTATACGTATTCATTAAATTTAACGGTATCATAGAGAATTGTAATGACGCACCGCCTTGTAAAAACAATACATCATATTCATTAGGAATGTTCATTAATTCACGAAGTAGGTTACTCGCTTCATCTATAATACTTTGAAAATAAGAAGATCGATGACTCATTTCCATAATAGACATGCCTGTCCCGTTATAATTTACAAGCTCCTTTTGCACTTTCTCTAAAACTGGCAAAGGGAGTATTGATGGTCCAGCTGAAAAATTATACACTCTCTCCATCACCCTGAAAACCTCCCTATTTCTCATTTTTATTAATTTTTAAACTTTCTGAATTATAACCCGAAATATAATACGTGGTCAATTTGTTTTCTATTATTACAGCGTAAGACGCAATGGAATCGCTTGCATGTGCAAACTATTTTTATAAACATACAAAAAAGTGTTAAGTACATAATCGTACTTAACACTCTAGTAATAAAGTATAATTGCTAATTGTCCGTGAAGAACCGATCAAAAATTTGATAAATAGCAGAAAGACCAATGAGCCAATAAATAGTGTCCACAAGCGCCGGCATAGAACCAAACCATTTCTCAACTACATTGTAATCTAACGCTACAAACAACCAATTCAAACCGCCAAGAATCACCAAAATTACTGTAAGGTAAGACAAAAATTTCATTATGATTGCCCCCTAGGTGATAAGATGGTGAAAGGCCTTTCACTAGAAATATATGTGGTAAAATTCAAAACTTACCTATTTTATAAAAATTATTTTCGGTACCAGCCGTTAATAACTGTTTCTGCTTCTTTACTATGTATTTGATACGCATGCGTACTATTATGAGAGCCAATAAACCAAATTGAAAAACCTTTAAAATATGGTTTCGGTTCTAATACATCACGGTAAGCGCGCCATCCGTTTAATTGTACGTCTTTTGAAAATACATTTGAAACATCTGGATTCCACGGATTCTGCAGTCCAAGTTCACGTGCCGGAACGTTAAATCCACCAAAGTAAATCGGTTTTCCTGTTGCTTTATGTAATTGTTCCAACTGCTGCACAACATTTTGCCCACGGTTATACACTGTCGTCGCAAATAAACTTTGCTTTACTTCTTCGTATGATGGATTTCTTTTTCCCGAAACTTCAAACCAACTATCGATACTAACTATATCTACCTTTTTTAAATACGGACGATTGATTTTCTCTACAAACTTCGCTTCATAAGAAGGATCCCAACTTGCTGTTAACCACCAATTCATTTGATACAAAACATTTCCCTTATACTGCTGACGAACGAAATCAATCGTATCGCTCCAATATCCTTCTGCATATTCCATATTCACGAAATTAGAAGCAATCTTGATTCCGTACACATTGTATTTACTTGTAATCGAATGAAAGATATCTTGCAAAATAACCGTTTTCCAATTCCAGAAGAAATCATTAATATTACTCGGATTCCATTCCGTTTCCCCAACATTTCCTTGCTGAATATACGGGAACGGTTCCACGATAACTTGAATATTACGCTTTAATAATTCTTGAATTAAAAGAATAGCCTGTTGCTTTTGCGCTTGATTAATTACCATGTTCGTAGAAGTCACGTTCGGAATATCTACCTGAATCGGTACATTTACTGTATTTAAATTTAAGCGCTCTACATCAGCTAACACTTTCGCCACATTTCCAACTTCCCATACCGTTACATTTCCTGCTTTGATTTTCCCAGATTGAACAGTATTTACATCTGCCTGTACATTTCCTTGAAAACAAAAAGAAAACAGCATAATAAACACTCCTAAAAAACTTATTAAACTCTTATTTTTCTTCACAACTTTCCCCCTATAATTTTTGGCTTTCCTGATTATTTTATACAATGTTTCACATATATTCCATAAGAATATTTAATGAAATTTCATCAATAAAAATGCTATTCACCCTTTATCCACACCTTATTCATACTAACCTCCTAAAAATAGTAAGGTAAATAAAAAAAGGAGCGTATTTCCGCTCCTTTTTTACCTTTATATGATTGAATTTATTGACTTCCTTCAGGCAACTTAATTGGATCAAATTTTTCAAATGAATCAATTTTTATACTCACAACTGTATCCAATTTTTCTTTATCCGCACTAGATTTCTTATCTGTATTACGTTCACTTACATTTATAATTGTACGCATCTCTTCAAATTTATAATCTTTCGTTATGATATATTCAACAGTGAACGCATCCATATTAAATCCGTCCGTTAATTTTTTCATATCTCCATTAATTTTCTGTAATGTATCTACTGCTTCTTTCCCCTTTAAGTCGAGTGTAAGCTTATATGTATCTCCCTCCTTCTTTGCTTTCATTTTTTTAGCTAAATCTTCCGGTAAATCTAACTCATTAAGTAAATTTTTACTTACCATTACGTCATCAACATTAAATTGATCATTAGGTATCGTAACTAACTCTCCTGTACCAGGGTCTTTCACTTGAACAGCGACCTTTCCATCTACTTCGTACGTTACAATATCTGTTCCACTTATTTTCATTTCCGCTCTAGAATTCTTTCGTTTTGGCTCCATTTGAATGTTCATTTTAATCTCTTCTGATTGGCTGTTCCCCTTCATTGACATAAGAGACGTTAAAGTGAGATATTCTTCTTGTTTTAATTTATCACCCGCTTTTTTAAAAATGTCTTTCGCTACTAACTCTTTTTCTTTTTGTACAGATGTAGTTTTAGGCCCACTTGTTTTTTCACTACTACAACCAGTTGTCAAACCTACTATTAACGCCAAACTAGATGCTACAATTATTTTCTTCATAATGATTCTCCCCGTCCTCTATTAAAAATAATTACACTTTATGTATAGTAAATGAAATGAATTAACACAAAACAGATACAATACTTATTTAACTTCTAAACTAAACCAGTTATTCAATCCATATACTAACGTAACTAACGCTCCAATAACACCAAAAATAACTATATTTATACCAATTGAAGAGCCAAATGCAACAGCCATTATTGACACAATCATGAATAAAATGGCGATACTATTAATCTTAATTTCTACTATATCGCCATCCTTTACTTTCTTTTCTTTACTCCCAAAAAAGAATTGTTTTACTTTTATATTTGCTTCATCTCCCTCAAAAGGAAGCGTATATTCTTCATTATTTTCAAGTTTCATTACTACTTCATTATCTACCTTTACAGCGACTCTTGCTGCTCCTCCCATCATTCCCGTTGCCCTTACTACTTTAATACTCATGCTAAATCCCCCCTGCTTCAACGCCTTGTGACTCTATTTTCCCTAGTAGCTCTTCATATTTTTGCATCTCTTCTTGCGCATTATTCCAGCTCTCACCGTAAATATGAGTTAACTTTCTTGCTGTTATTTCAATTATAAAAGAGCTATCTCCATTTTGAAGTAATACATACGTTCTTGTATCCTCTTTATATATTTTCATAGGAGTTGCTTTTTTTAACTTCTCCCCGGCTGGTTGTCCTACTTTTTCTAACATAACCGGTACATAACTTTTCTCTATAGCTCCCTCAATTGTACTTCCATTCCAATCACCTTTTCTTAATACGTATAATACAGTTACTACTTCTAACTTATCGAACGATTCTTTTTTATCTTTGAGCGCTTTATCTTGCTGCTCTACAATAATATCCTTCGTTTCTTGACTCATTTTTGGCGTCGTATTCACCGCATTTGTATTATTTAAATTATACAATTTCCCAACTTTAAATATAAAGGAGATCGATAAAACGACAATTAAACAAATATACCATTTATTATATTTTGGTGATTCAATATCTGAATATGATTGAATCTTTTTATGTTCAGCTGATGATAAAGCTGGTTCTTTCACTGCTGCAGCAACCTCTTGCTGCCCCTCATACACAGTTCCTTTACTCCAAAAGCCCTCTAGCTGTGCTTCCAGTTCTTCTTTTGATAGTTTCGCAGCTGGAATAGTAGTAGCTTCTCCTTTTTTAACTGTACTTTCCATATTGGAAATTTCACGATTTCGAATGATTTTATTTTTTTTCACATTGTATTCAGCATCAAAGCGTGTTCCTAATCCTACTTCTTTATGAATCCGCCCTTTTATAATAGATGAAATGATATACATCATAAAAATAACTATATACACGGAACCGGCATACCAACCTGTTAAATATACAGGGAGGATTATCCATCCTAAAAGGCTTAAAACAACTAAAATATAATATAATTTAAGACTCTTCTTACTTGTAAACGAAAATATTTTACAAAACTTAGAAAATGAATTCCAAAATGTATACGTAAAACTTGCCATAAAAGCACAATACTTATTTTTCGTTCCGATTGTATCTCTATAAATTTTGTAGGCACCTTCATGATTCGGCTCTAATCGTATTGCAGTTTCAGCTAGCATTCTTGCTTTTTTAAAATTCCCTTTTTCTTTTGCTACATTTGCAAAAGAGACTAGATTTGTTACATTTTCTGGATTCAGCTCTAACGCACGTTTTTCCGCCTTTATACCCTCTTCTATTCGTTTCGGATAATAACTTAAAAGAATAAAAGCATATCTTCCTACATACATATCATTTTCAGGTTCTAACTCTATCGCTTTGTTATAGTATGTAATACCTTTATTAAGCGATTCTATATGTACTTTTGCCTCACCCACATAAAAGTAATATACTCCTTCTTCCGGATAATTTTTTATCCCTATTTCTGCTATCTCTTTTAATCTCTTAAAATTTTCTTGCGCATAAAAAATATCTAACGCTGTTAATAAAACATTTTCATCTAAGTGATCTATTTTTAGTGCCTCTTCTAAATATTTACTTGCTTCATCAATTTGTCGTAATCCAAAGTAGTACACATGACTTAAACAAATATAACCAGTAGCATCTTCTGGATCTTCTTTAATCATCCATTCCGCTTCTTCTTTTGCTAGCTCAACATCACCAAGCTTCAATAAGTGCGAGATTCTCCTAAGTTGCTCTTCCATCTATTCCTTTCCCTCCAAACTAATATCATTTATTTCAATTGGTGTTCTTCCATATACTCTAATACTTTGTCAAAATCTTTATTTACATCACTAAACGTTGCATAATTTTTTGCGGTTGAGAACCAGTCTAAAGTTGTCGGTTGCCGTTTTTTCATTGCTTTTAATAAATCTTCATTGGATAAGGGTTGTAACTGTCCCGTTTCAAATGAACGTTGAATAGCTTCATTAATAGCATCTTCCACTAAATATGTTAAATCTGCTCCTGAAAAATGCTCTGCATACTTCGAAACAAAATCTAACTGCAATTCCATTCTCGGTTTATCCTTTGTTTTCAACTCTAGTATTGTCAGTCTTTCCTCGTTATTTGGTGGTGCCACAAAAACAAGTGAATTAAAACGGCCTGGTCGTCGTAACGCTGGATCAATATACCATGGTGTATTTGTTGCCCCAATTATATAAACACCTTCATTAAAAGAATTGCTTCCGTCCATCTCCACTAGCAATTGATTAACTAACGTTCTTTGATGATGAGCACCCATCTTCTGTCTATTCCCGCCATATGCGTCTAACTCATCTATAAATAAAATACAAGGCTTTGTTTTTCTTGCCTCTTCGAACACTTCATGTAAATTTTTCTCTGCTTCTCCTGACCACATCGATAGTATTGCTTGCAACTCTAAATGAATAAAATTAGCGTTTATCTCACCTGCAACTGCTCTCGCTAAAAATGTCTTACCACATCCAGGCGGCCCATAAAATAATAAACTGCCTCCTACTTTCTTACCGAAAGCTTGAAAATACTCTGGATTGTTAATCGGCATAATAAAGTCCATATTGATTTTCTTTTTAATATCTTCCATTCCGCCAACATCATCAAAAGTTATTTTACTCTCTTCCACTTCAACCATTTGATTTTTTTCTCTATCAAAAGAAATCACTTTAATTTTCTCTCGATATTTCTCCATGTCGTTCATTCTTGTATTTATCCCCCTATAAAACCCTTTAATTTAGAATACATGTATCACTATTGCTGTAAAACCTTAAACAAAATATTCCAAAAAAAATTATAACAAAGTTCTACAGAATTTTTTGTCAAATTTTGTCACACAGCAAAAAAGAGACCCTTACCTATAGTAAGAGCCTCTTCAAACATTATTTCGGTTGTAAACTTAACACCTTACCTTCTATCCCCTCCGTATTCAATGTAGTCGTATGATACGTTCCATTTACCCAATCATCGATTTGATCATGATACCAATCGCTTCTAAAATGTCCCGATTGTCCTGGCCCTACGATATGATAACCGTTTGACATATCTTTCGTATCAATTACGAATCGCCATGAAGCTCCATGATTGACAATACCGTTATCTCCGTAACTCGCTGCTTGAACGGTAACTTGGCTTCCGCCAATCGGAACTGGTTTTTCACGATTAAATGCTAGTAATGCTAACATACTAGATGATTTTGAGATTGGATGTGTAAAAGCAAGTTGATGGTAATCGCCCCACTTCCACTCCGCAACATTGGGTCCATATTCCTTCTGTAATTTCTTCATTACATTTTCATACGATGTATGCACAACTTTCGTGAAGCCTCCGTACTTCGTAAACCAAGCACTATTTTCTCCTGCTACTTCTTTTCGAATCAATTCATCAACAACTTGTGACTTCCCTTCAAATAACTCCATCACATCTTTCGGTATTTCTTTTGAAAATAACGTATTCGAAATCTCTTTCATTAACAAATGGAATAGTAATGGCGCCGCTTCATCTTTACTATCATAAAAATTCCACTTCGTTAATTGTTTTACGCCTTCTTTCTCTACTTCATTTAAAGATGCTTTATTTAACTCTTTTAACAATATAGGAGCAAATTCTTTCCCGTATAAATTTTTTTGATCCATTTGTAACCCTTCTAAATCTTTCACCGTATACTTTTCCTTCTCTTGTAAAAACTCTTGAATACGCATTTGCCTATATGGCTGTGCCCACGTATTACTAATATGGTACGGATAGTTATCATCCACAATTTTATTATTCGCAGTTGAAATAAACCCTTGTTTTGGATTGATTACTTTTGGAAGTTGATCATACGGGATATACCCTTCCCATTCATATTCGTCTGTCCATCCTGGCACTGGTAAACTACCATCACCTTTTTTACGCACTGGTATATTTCCGTTCGCTTTATAAGCAATTGTGCCGTCATTTGATGCAAATACAAAGTTTTGAGTTGGTGTATGAAAGTCTTGAAGTGCCGTTTCAAACTCATTCCAATCTTTCGCTTTATTCATATTTAATACAGCCTTTAATTCAGCGGAAGGCTCCAAAGCAGTCCATTTCAAAGCGAATACCGTTTTCGTTTTCTCTTTCCCTTTATCCGCAAACTCTGAAATAACTGGACCATGCCTCGTAACCGTCACTTTATACGGAATTGTTTTCCCACCTTTTACTTTAATAGATTCATCAACAACTGTAGCTTTTTCCCACTTATCGTTATACAAAAATTCATTTTCATTATTAGGATTTCTCTTCTCAATATATAAATCTTGCACATCAGGGCCAGTATTCGTAACGCCCCATGCTATTTTGTCATTATGACCTAATATAACACCTGGCACTCCAGCGAAAATAACACCACTCACTTGTAAATCTTTCATTTCAAGTTTCGATTGATACCAAATAGAAGGTGTCGCAAGAGATAGATGAGGATCATCCGCTAAAATTGGCTTACCAGACGCACTCTTCTCTCCGCTTATGACCCAGTTATTACTACCATTAAACTCTGGCGGAATGATCGTTTTTGCAAAACTTTGTGCTACATTTACATTTGTATTTTCCAGTTCAGCTAGCAATCTAGGCGCATCTTTCGGATATGTAGGAAATAGCTCATTTGCTTGCTCTTTCGGTAAATTTTTCAGCGCCCAATATCGAAACGCTTGTCCGTGCCAATGTCCCCCTAAGTCAAACGCCATATACTTTCCAATTGTTAACGTATCAACAATGGACCATTCAGTAGGTTCATATCCTAATATAGTAAACTCAACTGGCAATTTCTTTTCCTCTTTTGCCTCGCGTATAAAAGCGTTTACCCCATCAGCAAATGACTGCAGCGCATATTTCGCTTCCCCGTCATATTGACTAACAGACGCTTCAGCTGCTCGCCGTAATCCGAGCGTTCGAAACAACTTATCTCGATCAACAGCTACTTCCCCTACAACTTCACTCAACATTCCGGAAGCTTGCCTTCTGCTTAAATCCATTTGAAACAAACGATCTTGCGCCTGTACATACCCTTGCGAAAAATATAAATCATGTGCATTTTCCGCTTTAATATGCGGTACCCCTTTACTATCCCGCTTTACCTGAACAGCATGTTGTAAATCCTCTAGTTTTATCGTCCCATCTATCTTTGGCACAGAACTAAGCGTATATATGTTTAAAAAAATCGCTGTACAAATAACTAACAAAAGAACGATACTACTACACCAAATAAAAATTTTCTTCCCTCTAGTTCGTTTCTTCTTTATGACGACTTCCATATATAACCCCTCCCTTTTCAAACTATTCGCTTCTATTTAAGGAAGAACCTTTTAGAAAAGTAGAAAAACCCCCTTCATTTTCTACAAATGAAGAGGGTTTTCTTAACGTTTGTTACGCCAGCTTTCATTATGACCAAGATTTGAATCGGTCGCTAATTGCACATTATATAATATTTCACTAAAGAAGCGTTTATCTACTTGTTTTGGTACAATGCGGCTTTCATCATCAATTTCATCGTATTCATATGAACCTCGGTTGACTGTACCTGCCCTATAAAATTCAATGTCATACACACATATATCTTCTTCATCTTCATAGCCAATCGGTGCGCCGCTAAATGACAGTTGCGCCCCTAACCCCGTGCGAGTATCTTCTTTATAAAACGTATAATACACACCGCCATCTTGAACCGATCCACGAATCCACCCAAGTTTCGTCATCTTACCAAATAATGAGCGACCATTTAATAAAATACCGCCAAATCTCTCAACAGTAACCTTATCATTTTCCTCCACTACAAACACTGGACGTTCAACTTGTAGGAATGGCTGGACAATTTTCGAATTTTCCAGTTGCTCTTTCCACATTTCCTTTTCCGCTCCAGATAATTCTAGCGGATAAATTAAACCGATTACAGTTCCAGATGAAGCTTCATGCTTCTCTCCTATTATTGAATAAAACGTACCATCCTCTGCATAACGGAACATTTTCAGTAACTTTCCTTCCGCATACTCACCCCAAATAAGTGAAGTGGAAAATCGCTTCATAATTGGATTTTCCAAAAATACCGATTTCCACGTATCATATGACCAATAGCGTTTTAATGATAAAGCAGCTTCCAAACGTTGTTTCTGTATGGAAAGTGCATTTCGAAGCTCTTTCTTTAAAGCGGCTAACTCTTGCTTAGCTAATTCAGCTTTTTCTATATCATCTTTTGCATTTGGCTTTGGTAGTGACTTCACACGTTTTCCCTCTTCTGTCTCCAATTCAATTTTTGACTCAGACGTTAAAATAGCAGTAAAGCATCTATTCCCAAAATCAATCTTCTTCTCACCACGTATATTAAACCCAAGATCTGGTACTAGTTGATCTTCCAGCTCTTCTTCCGTTATACCGCGTGTTTTCGCAGCAAGACTTAGTGCTTCTTTCGCCGCATTACGCACTTGTTTATGTTTATATTTAAATGCCATTGCATGAATAGACATAAGTGCAAGCTTAGATGAAGACAAACCTAGAGCACGAACAGCATCTGCTGCAATCTTTCCTCTCATATCTAGTACCCATTCATCGATTTGCTTTTTAAGTATACCGACCATTTTGTCATCACTATATATTCCATATAAAGAGAGAATACCGCGTTTCTTCACATCTGCATCTTGAGAAATCCATATTTGATATATTGCTTGCACATATTCTTTCAAGTCTTGTTCATTTAAACTACTACCAATTATTTCAGCTGCTTCTTTCTTTTCAATGACTGAATCTGAAATGTACTGTTGTAAATAAGCTAATGAAATTGTGGCATCGGCAACTTCATTTGAATGACGAAGACGGATTTGTGGTTCATCCCCAATCAATTGCAGAAGTGAATTTCTTTTTTGTTCCGTTACGATACGGTCACAAAGTTCTTCTATATTTTCTGAGTTTCTTCCCACTCCAAGTAATGGAGCAAACTTCTCGGCCAAAGAGGCATTCTTCTTTTCTTTCAATGCTTCCTGTACGAGTTGCGTATATGTTTCAATCTTATACGCTAGTAGTATTTTCATCACATTTTCACGAACAATTTTCTTTTTATTATGAAGTTCTAGCGCTACATCCTCTGCCGCTTCTATGTCTTTTGAAAGCAGTTCAACTATAGACTTACGTAATTTTTTAGATGAATCACCTAAGTTTTTAATTAAAATCGGACGTATTTCAACCTTGTTATCTCTTGCTAATTCATTCAAAATATATGCTTTTGCCTCAGCAGAATACGTATCAAATCGTTCCATTATGTATGCCTGTTCTTTTATAATGATCGTAACGAGTGCTTCCTTCGCTTTATTTCTCTCTTCTACATAATGTGAGGCTTGCTCAACTGAATAATCAATCAGCTTTTCTTTACTTAGCCCGTAAGAAAATAGATCTTCTATTATTTTTTCGGGTTCTATCCCTCTAGCTGAACACTCATACAGAAGTTCATATAAATAAACACTATGCACATCTCCAAATTGCAAGGTGAGTGCCGCTTCTCTTTTTGCCACATCATCTATATCCCAAAGAAGTACAACTTCTAAAACTGGCATATCCCAATACATGTTTCTATATTTCGGATTTTTAAGTATTTGTTTCATTTCATCAAATGACAATTTTCCGAGTAAATAATCACGATACGTATCCCGCACCGTCGACAACTTAAGTTGCAAAGCAGCGACAAAAAATTCTTCTCGCATTCTCCCTCTATTTAACTCATGTCCTTTTTCAGCTAACGTTCGGGCGATTATGAGGTAATTACTTTTACTTACATATTGCAAAGTACGTTGAACAAATTCAGGATTTTCTTCCGCCACAGAGCATAACATTTCATATTCATACGTCTTACAAAATTCTTCATTGTTTAAATTATGTTGCCTTAAACGATGTGCAAAGAATCTTTCCTCAGAAATCCAAAACTGTTTACAAAAATTTTGAATTTCATTATAGGTTTTCTTATTTATACTCCCTGTTCGTTTATAGTTTTGAGGCTGATTGAGAGTTTGACACACGTAACGCGTAGCATAATTCATAAAACCCCAAACGTTTTTCTTCGCTAATATTTCAACATACCGCCTCGCAATATTTGAATACTGATGAATGCTAAATAATAGTCGCCAAATATATTCTGGTAAATTTCCACCTAAAAATAATTCCCTATCACTCTCACCTTTTATATATCTTTCAACTGCTTCAACCTTTACCTTTTCTCCATTCAAATTCAATATAAATTCAGCATGTTCTTCTAATCTTTCGTCCAATAAAGAGCTATATGTATGGAACCTCTCATAATCTACTTCAAACATTACGAGAAGTAATGATAGTTGCTGCTGATTAGATAATTTTAATAGCTGCTCTTCGATATAATTCGGATTCTCATCTATTAATTCTCGAAGAAAAACATATGCCTCATTTACATAACTCGAGATATTAGTTAAATATTTACAAGAAATTACTACAAGTTTATCCAATGGAAGTGCACTTTTCTCTAAATAAATCTTCATATTAGTAAAATCCACATATTTAAACCTTATTATAAGAACATTTAACAATTGCTCCCCTAACAAATAATAAAATAACCGAAAGAAAGCTGGATCTTGTTTATATACTTTCCTAAAATCATTTATAAACTGATTTGCAAAATCACTTCTTTTTTGATCTCTAATTGTCGTTAGTTGAATATTATTTAAAATCTCTTCTTCTCTCGTTTTTAAATAACGCAATGATAATTGTTCCTGCTCTTCTGTCATATAGACATATTGAAACAACTGAGCTGTATTTGTAGTCAAATTTTGTTCCCCCGCATCTTTTTATCTACTATAAAAATACCCTTATTTAATTGTAGTATAGCATAAAAACCACAAAAACGAACATACATTCCGTGTTAAATTAATGTAAATTAAAACACACTACTCAAAACACTTCTCCTTCTCTCTAAACTTCCCATTACACGCCTTTCTCCACTATATTCGCTACACCAATTTCTCAAAATCCCCTTCACATAAGCAAATGTTCGCTTATTCTGTTCAAACGCAATCTTGAGAACCTCTAATACTCTCACTCCTGAAACTTTTTGTATCCACTCTTTTAATTCCTTCACGATATATGGAGATAGATTACTTATATGTTGTTCGTAAAACTTATAAACTTCACTATGCGAAGTATCCTCTTCTATCTCTTCCTTCTCCTCAGTAACTTCCTGTAAACTACTATTCTCCTCTTCTTTCGGTATGCTAAAATGTTCTAATAACAACGGAATCTTACATTCTTCTTCCAGACATTTATGTAAAAACATATGTATGAACTCTTTACTTTTTACAGTCTTTAGCTCACGTAACACACACTTCTCTACATTTGTATTTAAAATAGGGTTATAGTGTAGCCAATTTAGTATGTATAACTCTTGCGTTTCCGCATCATATAAAATCTTCCCGTATGCAACAAATCTATTTAATAGCTTCTCAACAGTCTCCATACTGTAACCTGTTTCAAGCTCTGCCACACGCTTCGGTAATACGTAAATTCCACATTGCTTCGTTTTCGTACCAGTTAACAAGTATATGTAAAAATAACGCTCCTCTGGCGTTAAATCTAATATGAATTCATCTTGCCAAAAGTTCACCTGGACATTACGGTACACAGCCATATGTTTCCCTCCTCCTTTTATTCATAAAAAGGCAGAATTCAACCCTTCAATATACATATAGGAATGGGGGCCTTGTTTTTGCATTTGAATTCCAAATTTTTTTAACTACTACAACGCCGGTTTTATTTTTTCGCGCTTTTTTGTTCTTGTAGTTGTTTTTGTTTTGTTTTTTCTTAGTGATTTATTACTTGGTAGGTGCTTATAAGGGGCTTGGAAGGGGCTTCATAGAGGCTAAAATAAAGTGAAACTTTAATCAGTAGGGGGTTTCTCCATCCCCCACTGATTATTAGCCCCCACCTAACTTCTTTGCTTTGGCTGAATTTTGAGGTGGGGGTCTTACTGCCCATTAAAGCGGGATAAAAAGGAGCTGTTCCAAATTATCATGTTGGATAGCTCCTTTACCATTCTTTCTATTTTTGACTTGCATCTAACATCTTCACTAAAAAGGCAGCTGCCTCACCACGAGTTGTTGTACCATTATATTTCCAACACCAGTAACTATCTGTAGGCTGTTTGTATGTGATTAAATGTTTATCCCTAAATGGTAATGCGACTAATTCACCTGTAACACCTTTATACTGTAATGCGTTGTCAATCATGATAGATGCACGAGTGATGGGTGCATTCGGATCAAAAATCCCACCACCACGACCGCTAATAATTCCTGCACCGCTACGTATGTTTATACCGCCACCATTTACGACTAACTCCAAGCTAGGCTGGATTAAATTCATTTGAATCAAATTGCTCGCTTCTTTCATTTTATGTAATTCTTCTGATTCAGAATGTTTATGCTTATATTCTGCCAGAAGAACTTTCTCATTTTCTGATACTTCTGCCTCATTAATTTGCATGTAATCTGGAGTTTCTAGATTGAAATTCGAATAACTGAACCCGCTTGTTCCACGTTCTTCTTGGGCAATACTAAGCTAGTCAGTATGAGATTTGTTTATCTCTTCTGCTGAAATCGCTAAAGGTGCACTCCCTAACATTACTAAACTTGTTGATAGTGTGATTACTCGCTTTTTAATATTCATTGCTGTATGAAATACCTACACAGTTCATGTAAGCATCCTAACTTCCCTTTATTTTCTCATTCGTGAAAGACTATGAATCTACTATGTATAAAAATATGTTCATTCCGCCTTTTTATAAACACTTCATTTTATCCCCAGCAGGTGAATTATACCTTCCACAAAATCCCTTAATAGACATTATTTTATAACCAATTGCAAATGTCGTCAAAAGTACTTATTTTTCAACACAAATCAACGGCATTTTCATATAAAAAATGCCGTTGATTCACAATTTCATGATAAGGAATCCTATACTATCGAAATACATCTATTACAAATTCCCTTTAACGTTTTCGACAATCTCATTTATCGTATTTCGATCAAACTTATCACTAATTTCGTATGACTCACGATCTCTTACTAATTGTACGCCTACGATATCATTGCGGTCCTTACCATATTGTACTTCAATAATAGATCCACGCTCTATTTGCTTCCAAACAAGACCCGCTTCATCTTTATTGTCTAAAACAATACAGTCCTCAATATTTTCGTCAATCCCAATTAACTTATTTTCATCCATATATCCAACCTCGTATTGTTGACGTTCTTTCGCTTTTCCACTTACTAATATACCTTTGCTTCCATATGAGTAATCCGTATAATCCTTTTTCTCCGATTGTGCCGCTTTCGCCTCTTGTACTTTATTTTTTTCAGCGTTCCCACAACCCATGATAAGACTAATTGGCATCACCGTAGTTAGTACTACTCTAGTAAATTCCTTTATCATTTATAAGCAACTCCTCATACTTACATTTAAATTCCGTTTATCAATTTATTAAAAAATAACATGATATAAAATAGGCAAAGCCAACGATAAAATATTAGTTGCATTCCCACAATTTAATTAAGGACCAGGCCATTTAAACCTAGTCCTACATAACTTTACCTTTGCTTCACATACTTAATTGTATTGAATGAAGCCTCATTAAATAATCGTAAGTTTTCTCCATCATAATCTTGAACTTTATATGCTATTTTCTTTTTTTGAATTGTCTCTTCTACACCGTCTACTAAACGTTTATTGAGATGTAAATAGATTGTAAAAGCTTCCTTATCATATTCCCAAGTTCCTTCAATATAATTCTTTTTATTTGGATACTCACCTTTACCATACGTTTCAAATGTCTTATCACCTTTTAGAATAAGTGACATAATGAAACCGTCTGTTCCTTTGAATCCCCAATTACCAATTAATTCCGTACCATCTTTCACATTCTTCATAACGTTATCCGTATTAATTCCAGCTTTCTTATCTAACTCTTTCAAATCTTTCACAGATACTGTACCGTCACCGATTTTAATATCCCCTTCAAGGTCTTTGAATGCCTTAAGCCAGTAAATATCTCCTTCTTTCACTAACTTTTCGGATTTCTCCATTAACTCTTTATCAGTCTTATCGCCTTTTTCTCTTTTTTCTTTTCGGGTGAATACTTCATTGATTAAAGAAAAAGACTCTCTAAAATAACTAATTGCTTTTTCAAAATCCTTTTGTTGATTTACATACTCTGCAGGGGGATCTATCGACTCGAATTTATCTAACGTTTTATTTAATTCTTTCACACTATCTACTATATCTGATTTCTTTTTCTTACCGTCAAAAACCTCTCTCGTAATGTTGTTATGCTCCGCAAACAACTTATCAAACTCTACCCCTAATTTATACACTTTATTAGGATAGTCTTCCTTTGAAACTTTTTCTTTCTTACTATTAGACTTCGATTCTTTTACTTTAGACTCTTCTGTTTTCTCCTGTTTAGAAGTGTTCGTTTTCTCAGACACTCCACAACCAAATAACAACATGACCGGAACTGCTACCCCTAGTAGTTTCTTTGTATTCATGACTGATTTCTCCTTTTACTTGAATAGATTACTCTTACTATACCCACCCTCTTTTTTATTTTGTAATTAAAGTTACAATCGCAATAATTCCTAAAATCGGTCCCCAATATTCCATCTTTATAAAAAATAGTGAGTGCTTTTTGTTAAACATAACTTTTTCACCAGTTTCGGCATCTATATAAACTTTCCCATTTGGCTTATTAATATATCTTCCTAAATACCAAGACATAACCCCTGATATAATAAACATTACCGCCATTGGCCAACTATGGTCTTGAAAATATGTAGCGTCCCCCGTTATAGTTCCAAAGATAGCCTTACCCAAAAGAGTATTAATAATTACAATAATTGCGACTAAAAAACCCCAACCAGACCAAATAATCATCTATTTATCCTCCTAAAGCGTATAACTTTGTACCTTATGTTAATTTGAACTGCAAACGAAAATATCAAAAAAACATAATATTCAGACGTTAATAATTATATTTATCCTACATTCGATTCTAACTTTAGTGTTCTAAATGCAAATGAACCAGACATAATTTGTAATATTGTTGGAATAAGCAAAAAGAATAATGACATAAATAACATAACTATAGGAATCACAATCATACAAACTCCATAAACTTTATTATTAACCTTATTTACTAAACATGATAAAATAAGCAACCCTATTTGAACCGTTAAAATAATAGAATAATAAGCTAAAAGTTCATAATCAAACCCTTCCATAATATTAAACGCTACAACTATTAATAGTATGGAAATAATAATTCCTATAATGCCACCAATTAAACCTAGTACGAATTCAATCGTTCTTTTCAATTCAATCCCCCTTTTATGAGCCACTAACAACTTGTATATTTTTCCCATTCACCATCATACCAAATATTTATTGGAAAAACTATACATACTTTTCATTCTTCCTTACCTTACAGTGATCTTCTTACCATTATAAATAGCTTGTAGTAGTTACAAAATTAAAACCTTTACAATTACTTACTGAATTGTCATATTGAAAATTATAAATTAAAACGATAGAATTATAGGATTTATTTAACTTAACTACTTCCTTAATTCGAGAGAGTATTTTATCATCATATGAACATCCCGTTAATAGCATAGAAATGTCATCACTTGCTTCTTCTAACACTTCCTTTTCAATAAAATCCTCATCTACATCAATCATATCTATATTAAAATCAACAAAAAATCTTGCTGGTATAGAGTCTCCTTCTTCATCATATGTAACATCGATATATGTATCTAACTGATCTTGCGTTTGCATATTACCGAACCATATTGAAACCATTCCGTGTACTTCCATTGTAGTCCTCCTTTAATTCCTATCTTGCAGAACCAATTTTAAAACTCATGATTTTTATAAAAACCATTTCTTCTTTCCTTTCCGTCAAATAGGATTATTCGGAAATTCATTGTCATACTTATTAATTAGCTCTTTATCATTTTCATCAATTGGTACTTCACCTAAGTATTTATGTTTCCAAATAATCATCTGATCACTAAAACTATATTCTGTATCGAACCAATTTGTATAATCGAAATGCATGTTAAATTCCCCACTATGTTCAACAGACATTGTAAAGGAATACCAAAGTTCTTGGTGGTTATCTTTGAAAACATTTCTTAATTCCTTACTCAATTTATATAAAAAATCTTCTTTCCTTTCAAACTCCTCTTCATTAACTTCGTATTTAAAAGGAATTTCTACACTATAATTATAATTTTCTTTATTTCTGAAGTTGTTATAGAAAAAGTAAGTTCCCCCTCCAGTTTCTGATATTTGAGCGTAAAAATAAAATTCCTCCCACTCTGCTGGAATCATTTCATTAACCGTCTCCGCTATCTCTCTATATAATCGTTTCAGCTTTTTTTCCAATTAAATTCCTCCTATATGATTTTTACCGCCCACTTTTTCTATATTATACCATTTTCCAGATTATCTCTGGCTTCATTTTATTCAACACTCAGATCGAATTTTGATAAACTTTAGAAAGTAGACATACCTCCAGAATACAATTAGTATTAACATTGAAAAGTATACAAGACTTAAAAAGGTTTTTATATGAAGGAAGGAAGTGCACAGCTATGGATTTTAAAACAGTTATGCAAGAACTTGAAGCTCTAGGTAAGGAACGAACGAAAAAAATATACATATCTAACGGCGCCCACGAGCCAGTTTTTGGCGTAGCTACAGGTGCCATGAAACCAATCGCTAAAAAAATAAAATTAAATCAAGAATTAGCTGAAGAACTTTATGCCACAGGCAACTACGATGCTATGTATTTTGCAGGCATTATTGCCGACCCAAAAGCTATGAGTGAATCGGATTTTAATCGTTGGATAGATGGGGCTTATTTTTATATGCTATCTGATTATGTTGTAGCAGTAACTTTATCGGAGTCAAATATTGCACAAGACGTTGCTGATCAATGGATCGCAAGTGGGGACGAGCTTAAAATGTCTGCCGGCTGGAGTTGCTACTGTTGGCTTTTAGGAAATCGCAAAGATAATGAATTTTCCGAAAGTAAAATTTCCGATATGCTTGAAATGGTGAAAGATACAATTCATCATTCTCCAGAACGAACAAAATCCGCTATGAATAATTTCCTAAACACAGTAGCAATTTCATATGTACCACTACACGAAAAAGCAGTCGAGATTGCAAAAGAAGTTGGTATAGTTGAAATCAAACGTGATAATAAAAAAAGCAGTTTGCTACATGCTACAGAGAGTATTCAGAAAGAACTTGATAGAGGAAGACTTGGTTTCAAACGTAAATATGTTAGATGTTAAACAGATTCGTTTCTGGGTGTCAATTCGAGAAAGGTTGACACCTTTTTCATTCAGGTTATATATCCTCTGACTTATATTAAAAAATAATATCCTGATAACCTACTTCCATTACCTTTTCATTTAATAAACGAACTCCTATATTTCTATACAATTTGTATTATCTATTCATTCATATAACTTATCACTAGACATACTTTTCTGTTCAATTCAAACCTCACATTTACATAGTGCATCTCTTTCAGTAAATTAAAGCAATAGAAACTATCTTTAGTTTTTCCTCTTCTCTTATTTTTTCCCACAACTGTTTGCTAAGTGAACATGTTCATTAAAAATGTTGTTGTTAATTTGTTTTTCATATTTTTTTAATTCTTCATTGATTTTACTGCCAGTTTTACTTTCAAAACTTTTCTCTAATTCTGCTGCTATATCTCTTAGACTCGTTTGTAATTCATGAAATGCCCCTATGTTTTTTTGAAGAGTATATGTATCTTCTTTTATAATGTCTATTGATTTAAACCCTACTTCTGTTTTTAACATCATACGCTGCATTTCTCTTTCAATCTGTTTTTTAGCAGCTTGTAACTCCTCAACTACCTGATCCGCTAAATCTCCTGTAACACTTTCGATTTGCTTTTCTATCTTTTTAATTTCCCCCATAAAATCCATCATATAATTATCTCCTTATCTAAACTGAAAATTCCCTGCTAATTGATTGTCTTTATCCCTAAGTGAATTTGCTGCATCACTAATTTCGTCCCCAAATCTACTTAAACTTTTTTGTTCTTTTCTTAAAAGATGAATTAATTCTTCTGCCATGTGTACATCGTGAAAATAGTCATTTCCACCTTCTTTCGTTTTAGCAATTCGTGAGATGGCTTCATCTATTTCGTATGCTTCTAATAGATGATATTTCCCACCTGGCCCTGTTTCATGTTTTAATTGATTTTTTAACTTTTGAACTGCTTCAGCTTCGTTTCTTTGAAACTCTTCTATATTTTTTGCGATATCTGATAATCGATTGCTGAGTGTTTGAATTTTTTTTACTTGTTTTATAATATCTTCAGGTTCTAATTTTAATATGGGGCTTCCATTTGAATGAAAGGATCCCTTAAATGTATCTCTGCCGTGTCCGTCCATAGTTAAACGTGTAAAAATTCCTTGTTTTGTATCGTTCTGTCTCACTGTGTATTGCTTACCAATTAGAGGTGCACCGAATTGAGTGTGGTTACCAATCGGGTCATTTTCATGTGTATAATCAGTTGCTTTATTGTCCATTTTCCCTTCATCTACTCGTCTTTTTGCTTCAGGACTTAGTATACGATAGGGATTCGGTGCAGCCCATGTAGTTGCATAACACTCTAATTCTGCAGCGATAAGGTCCGCTTCTGCACCACCTTTACTATGTCCAGTAGTATGAAGAGAAGAAGGGTTATATTTTGCTACGATGTCATTTTTTGCCCATTTTAATCCAGTATCAAATGATGTTTCAGAATCAGGTTTTATAGTTTGACTGTTACTTGGAGTAATTACTTTAGAATGTGTTTTAATTCCAAACGTAATCTGATCGATATCTGTTTCGAAATCTGCTAATTGCGTAGGCTCTGTTCCACGAAATGCTAGGATTATATCATCATAATGTGTTGCATTTTCATCATATTTGTCTGCTGGTACTACTGCGATAGCTTCTAATCCATTTTTTACTTTTTGACAATCTGCATCAATTGATTCTATAACTACCCATTTCTTACCATCGACCCCTTTTATTTCCGCTCCTTTGTGTAAAGAATCATCGTCATAAACGTTACTTGATAACTCGAAATAATCTTCATCTGTCGCAATTGGATTTTTTTTGAATTCACCCATATGTTTCAACTCGTTTCATGGTATATTTTAACTATATTCAAATACAAGGGGATTTTAAATGAAAAAAAAATTGGTAATTATTTTATCCATTATTTGTATTATAGCAGGAGGATATTTTACTATGGAATACTTAAAACAAAAAGAAGAAGAGGAAAAGTTTTGGAAAGTACAAGAAGTACGAGTAGAAAAGTATATTCGTTATAATATTCAGGATGTAAAATCTATCACATTTACAGAACATAAAGTAAATCCAATGGGTATTCCTTATATAAAAGGTTATATAAATGATGATAAGGAATTGTGGTTTAATGCTAGTATAAGTACTACAGAAAACTTTGAAGATAAATTCTCGCGTTCTGGAGAACTTGGAAAACTTATAAAAGACCCTGAAAAATCAGTATCTGAAATTGAAAAAGAAGAGAAGGAAAAAAAATAAGAGTAGTCTTTGTACTACTATTTTCTTCTTCGTCTCATTTTAAGAAGAATGCATTGGTAAGTTTTTTATAAGGGGATTTTCCATGAAGAAAATAGTCATTTTGATTGTATCTGCTTTGTTACTCATAGCAGGAGGATATTTTACTATGGAATACTTAAAACAAAAAGAAAAAGAAGAAAAGTTTTGGAAGGCACAAGAGGCACGAGTAGAAAAGTATATTCATTACAATATTCAAGATGTAAAATCGATTACATTTAAAGAACACAGTGTAAGTCCAATGGGTGTTCCCAGATTAAAAGGTTATATAAATAATAATGAAGAATTGGATTTTATAGCTTATATTAGTACTACAGAAAATTTCGAAGATGATTTCACACGTTCTGGAGAACTTGGAAAACTTATAAAAGACCCTGAAAAGTCGGTATCTGAAATTGAAAAAGAAGAGAAGGAAAAGAAACAAGAGTAGTCTTTGTACTACTATTTTCTTCTTCGTCTCATTTTAAGAAGAATGCATTGGTAAGTTTTTTATAAGGGGATTTTCCATGAAGAAAATAGTCATTTTGATTGTATCTGCTTTGTTACTCATAGCAGGAGGGTATTTTACAATGGAATACTTAAAACAAAAAGAAGAAGAGGAAAAGTTTTGGAAAGTACAAGAAACAAGAGTAGCAAAATATATTCATTATAATGTTAAAGATGTAAAATCTATTACATTTACAGAACACGAAACTAGTCCTATGGGCGTTCCTCATATAAAAGGATATATAAATGATAATCAAGAATTATGGTTTGATGCTGGTCTTAATAGTAATGATAATTTCGAAAGGAAATTGGGGCGTTCTGGAGAACTTGGACAGCTTATAAAACAACCTGAAAAATCCGTATCCGAAATTGAAAAGAAAGAAAAGAAAAAAATCCAAGAGTAGTCTTTACGATTACTCTTTTGTTTTCCTATAAAAAATAAAACAAAAGTTGATTATATTTAATATCGTAATAGCCATTTAACTATCTATAAGATAAAGTGAAACTTTAATCAGTGGGGGTTTTCTTCATCCCCCACTGATTATTAGTTGAACCAATCGGACTTTTATGGGCAGTTGATCCCCCATCTAACTTCTTTGCTTTCGCTAAATTTTGAGGTGGGGGTCTTACTGCCCATTAAAGCGGGATAAATTTTTTTATATTTGATAACCATATGCCTATCAATCTCATTATTTTAGTCTTATTCCTTTTCCAATCTTTATTATCTCTCATCTATCTTACGTTTTATGTATGCAGCGATTTCTATTCTCTTGTTTAGCTATGTCTCTTACATTTGCAGAAACATGAATTATTCAACCGAAGATTTATAATCACTCTTTACATTTTTTAACCCTTCTATTACATTATTTATTCTTATCGATAAATCTTTTATTTCCTCTACTGTCAATTCACCTTCTGCCTCTTGAAGATTAAACATACTTAGCCTCTTTGTTATACCTTTAATACGCCCAACAAAAACCATATGATGATTGACTGCTATTTCTCCTATGGCAGTATCAACGATAACATCTTCAATCTTTCCTACATTATCAAATTCACCCGCTAGTTTTGCTATAGCATATCGATACCCTCTCTCTTCATCTAATAACTCTTCGTACGCCTCCCGAATTGCATGAAATAATTCATTATACTCCCAATCTTTCATACATCCTCCCTCAAAAAAATCCCCACGCTTATGTGAAAATAATCTTTCAACACAAATATGAGGACTTCCTTATTTCATTACCATACTTTATACATTTTATTCGTTAGAATCTTCGTCTTTCAATTTATATACTCTATCTCTTTTCTCATCACTTTTGACAAAAATAAGCTTTTCTTCTTTAACAAACCCTTCTAATAGTAAGCATACTTGCCCATATGCTTTAGGCTTATTCGTTGTGAATCTTTCATCTGATATTTTACCAGCTCGTATTAATTGTTCGCATAACTCAAGTGCACTTATTTCTTCAGAATTAATTAATTCTAAAATGTCCTTTTGTAAGGGCGATAAAGGTACGGGAATCTCAGCTACCTCCACCTTTTCTCGTTTGTTTTCTTCTTCAAATAAATCTTCGAATGAAATTTGATTCATACTTCTTTTCCTTTCTAACGATTGATTTGTATAACATGAACTGAATCCTATAGCGTATGTATTATTATGTATTACTTACCTTTTTTCAAAAATCTCAAACTCATGTACATCGTTTCATATAGTATATTTCGATTATACCAAATATACGTTCTGTTTTCTATTGTAGAATTCGTTATAATAGGGATGAAAGTAATAATGAACATTTTCTCGTTGTTAATTGTATACTCTCTGTAAAAAAATAGAAATATAATCTATAAATCTGTATAATAAAATAGTACGAGTGAAATTTTACTATAGAAAGGTTCTGGTAACATGTTAGGTATTCATGTTGAAAAAACAAAAGATGAACTAATTATTTCATGGCAATTCTCTAAAATTCATATTCCATTATGTGAAATCACTGAGGTAACGGAAGATAATACATATGCTGGTGTTGAAGAAAAAAGCGTAATCCGAATTGGAACAGCATATGGTACAACTGATCGTATTTTAATTAAGACAGTAAAGCAAAATTATTTACTATTCACTACTAATAGAGTATCCATTTTAAATAAAATAAAAGCTTAATTGTTTTTCTTCCTATATTTAAATGTTAAACACCTACATTCTATTATAGGAAACGCTGCAAAAGATTCGTTGATTACTCCTGCTCCTAATTCGGAAGCGTATGGTGAAACTATATAACACAAACACCCTAACTCTTCGCTAGGGTGTTCTTAGTTTTATCTATAATACAGTAGTTCTACAATTCTTATTTATTTTTATGAACTCCTTGTAATTGACTAATAACCTCATTGGCAGTCCTCTCTTATCTCAAGAAGAATCCCTTTAATTATTTACTTTGTTGAATTATTTATATTTTCTAAAACATTCATATACGATACGACTAAACCTTTTGAATGTAAAAGTGTCCGATGAATTCTTTCCGCCCAGAATTCTGCGTGAGGTAACATTTTAGGAATACTAATAGCTAATTTGTATAGCCCTTCCTCTACCCCGGAATGTTCAGCAATATAAAAAAATCGTTTCAATAAGGTAGTCACCCGCTGATGGCTCAGCCAATCATCCTCAAAAATTATACAAAGATCAGGAATTATATCATTTGTCCCTTTATTCGCTAATTCATTAAGAATACTCTCAAAAACTTCAATATCATCCCCTTCATTCTCTAGAAAACGCATTTTATATAAAATGGCTATTCGCTCATTAAAATCCATTGATTTCTCCATTTTCTACTCCCACTCATTATCTATTTAACTAAGATATAACTATTACTGTACCCTTTTAAAGGTTATTATTTTTCACTTCCTCAAACCACTCATCAGCAAAATCATCCGCCGTTTTTATATCATCATTTGTATGGATTAAATCATACTCATATTCAGCTTTAAACTTACCACTCTTAGTATCGTATATTAATTTCATCTCAGTTGGCATATCTTTTTCGTATTCTTTGCATAACATTTCAATTCCTTCAATATCTTCACTTATAATTTGTAGAACCTGAAACATTCGTTCTGGAGATACATCATATCTTTTTTCCCCATTTTCCAATGCATCATTCACCTTGTGACACTCTACATACTTATTGTTAATGAAATAAAAGAAAATACTAGAAATCATATCTTCTTCACATGAAGCGTACACATATACTTTATCAACTCTATTTTCAGCATATTCCATATATATATAGATATCATATCAGCTTGCAATTCACTAAACCTTTCCTCAAATTCTTTCATATTACTTTTTCACTCCTTAGATTAAAAGTTAAATAGCAACGTCTTGATACCCCACTTCAATTACTTTTTCATTTAGTAAACGTATTCCTAATCCATTCTCTGTATCCCACGTACAATCGAAAGTTATCCCAATATCTCGCTCTTCATGAATATCTCCATATGGGACTACAATTCCAACTAAAGTGATTCTCTTAAGTAATTGATCAATTGTTTCGATATACGGATAATTTTCATTAAATCCAATATCATACCCTAATTGTTGACGCTCTTGCTTGTAATAGTCTAAAATCGCTTGTAAAAAACCTCGCTGCAGTTGTTCCCAATTTTGCAATAATGAATTATAAGCAGTATATTGTTCTTCATCAAAATTACCGTCTTTTTCACCTTTCACTATCAATGCTATTTCAACTTCTTTTCCACAAAATTCAACGGTAATATCCTTAACCCATCCATATGTATACTCAATGTCACCAAAAACTGCATCATTTATAATCATTTTTAACTCTCCCTATTTACTCCCTTGGATCCATATAGATTTCTCTATTCGTATGAAAGTTACCCTCTAACATTAACTGTTTTTTCCAGTCGTTTCTATACTCAGTATAGTACTATCAATTGCTAATTTTTCAATGAGTTTTTTCGCCTTCCCGTATGGAAATCTCTCTACTAATATATAAGGAAAATTTTTTGAACCCTTTAGCAAATCAATTGCGGAAATCTCAAGCCCTAATACGTTCTTTATTCTTATTAAATCTTTCAAACCTTCATTAGGAGTTTTCACTAACACTATATTACAAATATCAGATGACTTATGTATTGTTTTCTGTTCTATTTCACTTACACAACCACTATTCACCCATTTTTTTAAATCAGCGGTAATTACAGTAGCATGGCTTGGATTCATGTCCCCAGAATCAATTACTACCACCTCTTTTTCCTTTGCATGTTGAACCATTAAAAATACATTACCGCCACCGTCATCACCAATTACGACATACCCCATTGCATACTCATCTACTTCCCAAACCTCGTTCCTTTCTGCAATATGCTCCGTACCATAAATAAGTAACCCACCACCGATTGAAAAGCCATTTGTACATCTCAATAATTCCTTATATACATTAGGTAAGGTAACATTTATACGATTTTCTACTGCTTGAATTTCAATATCACTCGCTGCTGACTTTGCTATCAAATCTGGAATATTAGATAGATTAATCATTTAATAATCCCTCCTAAACTATCAAGATATTTTTACGTATCACCCGTCATCTCTCTATAATCGTTTCGCCATAGATTTCATGAAATTCATAAAGTATGTCGGTATGTAAGCCTTCATTTTTCATTTGGTAAGTAGACAATCATTTTCCCTTTCATGTACTCACCTTTCCATCCACAAGGCCATCCTCCCATTTTATACACCTTAAATACCTTTTCATAAAAATTATCTACTTTTCCATTTACTAAACGATTTAGTGCACACATCTCAAGGTCTCTTTCTACTTCTTCAAGAATATTTATGTGATCAATAGATATAAACTCTAATCAAAAACAACTCTTAATCCTAAGTTTTACGATAAATAAAAAGAATCCATTTTGAAAAAAGATTGATCAAAATGGATTCTTCTTCAGCAGATTTTTGTTTGGGCTTTATAAAAAATCCAAGCATTTTCTGCCTGTATTGCTCCATCATCGCGCTTGATTATTCTCTTAAAAGTGAAGAGTTTCTATTAAACTTTTTTAATATACTCATACACTTCTTTAGGTTTTATATTAAGCATGTGAGCAATCTCCGTTATTTTCTTTCCTTCTTCCTTCATCTTTTTTACTTTTATCTCCATTGTTTGCTCATATTCTTCTGCAATATCAAATAATGGACTTAATAAAGAGTGCCATATTTCAAAATCAGTAAATTTATTTCTTTCCAAAAACTCATTTAACAACATATCCAATTCTTTAGTTAGTATCATTCTTTTACCGTCTAACACTTGTTTCTCATTTAGAAAATCACCTATATCTTTCATAAAATTAATAAATGATTCCATGGAATCTGCAAGAAAATCGCCACCACTCCAACTGTCCATTCCATGCATGAGTGAAGATATAGGGTATCCTTCCTCACTTAAGTCAATAATAATTGGATCTCCACACATAGTTTCATATGCAATAACAATCCAATTTGCATCCCAAGTATCTTCCTCATCGGTTACAAGGGAGTTTCCATCGATGTCAATGCTGTATCCTAATTGAAATTCATCTAATTGCTCAAAAGAACATACATCAAAATTTACATACTCTCTAATTTTTTTATGTTCTAAGTTCATAAGTTCTAAATTTCTCTTTATCTCTACTTTTTGATGATAAGAATTAAATTGTATCATTGTCATTTTTACTACATCCCTATTCATACTTTATATGTATTCTTTTGTATCTGGTTGTTTACTAACAAACTAAGCCAAGAATATTAATAATAGATATTGTTATTTTTTCTTTGCTGTATTCCCTATAGCTATTAGAAAACAAATTACAATGAAACTATAACACCAAAGTCTCTACATGTTCTCAAATGTCTAATAAGATATTCACACCAACATTATTTACTAATAACTCGGTTAAAGATGGTGCAATTTTAACTGCATCCTCCATGTCCAAATTTCCAAAACTGTTATAATATATACCAAAACCCTCTTTACCTTGTAGATAAATTAATACACCCCCACCTTCATCATCACCAATTGCGAGTGAATGAAGAAGGTAATTCTGCACTTTATAAGCTTCATTCATTTCTATGCAATCCGAAGCTCCCCATATCCTAATATACATTTGGTCATTAACATTAATTTCAACATTTGAAGCTAGCTGAATCATTTCTATATATTCTGTAAGTACAACTATTACTGAGAAATGCTGAAGCGCTTTAATTTCTTTTTCTTTCGAAGGAGGTTCTTTTGTATCAACAGTATACATAGCACTGATATTATGTAGTATGTTCATTTTAATTTTAACTTTCTATTAATCATGTAACTTACTTAAGAACTCTGTAAACGTATTAGCAACAAAAAATACATTTTCTCTTGCCAGTTCTTCTACTTGTGCTTCTGTTAAACCTTCTTGACGCATTAACATTTCTTTTTCGCCAGCATTCTCATGTTCCCAAAAAACTACAATTGGGTTTTCTGTATTATTTTTATAATCTAAACACATTAAATTTCCAGCTGGATCAATTGCAATAGGGAATACTTTTTGCGGAAGCGTAGGTTTGTATATTTCATACTTTTTAACAATGTACTCACTACTTTCCTCATCAAAACTAAATAAACTACCAAAGCAACGCTCTACATTGCCTACTTTAAATTCTTCTGGTAATACACTCGCACCTCCATTTATTTTTACACAATCAATATAATCTTGAGGTAACTGGAAGCCTAATTGTAATCCAATTTCTTTAATCTTAGTTTCTAATACTTCTGCATCAGCACATTCCCACTCTAAATCTTTTCTCATCTAATACCCTCTCTCCATCATTTATTTCCACCAATATGGTTAACTGCCCCATGAATATCTTCTAATACTAATTACATCTTTCCAGGAACCTGATGATGGCGCCAAGTAACCTCCTTTATTCTAGTTCTTCCCTTTTCAATCTGATCAAGCTGTTATGGAGTAAACAGTTCTCTTGGCACTTCACCTTTTTCAATTTACTCTTTTCATATCCTTGTACACTTTTTAAACTGTATATCATCTGGCTTAATATATAAACTTTTATCTAGTCTCATTGTAATCTTAGAATATCAAGCGGACAAACTATAATATCAATGGTATTACTATTATTGAGGATTTGCGGGCAAATATCGGTTTTTGTTGAGAAAACAGTGATGAAAAAGACGAGCTTTTTTATTTAAACTGATTGATTCGAGTGTATGTTGGAAGTGGTAATGAATGCTTCAGAGCATTTACAGAACTTCTTTACAAGCAACGAATCGAACGAGACATGAGAAAAGCTATCCTTGAAGTTCGTAAAAACAAAGAAACCATTAACTTAAACGAAGATGATAAATAAATCTTGTCATGAAATCACACTAAAAAAAGTCAACAGACCATGACGTTCTCCTAACGTCGCTGTTGACTTTTCTTAGTGGAAATGTATTTTTGTTAGTAATCAAGGAACTCACAAAATAGCATCAATTTCCTTTTACAATTTGACCAATATCTTTCTCATCTTCACTTATCAAATCATAAAACCCTACATGAACACCTGCTTTATACAACCAACATAGGTCTGTTCCATAGGGAGCATCAAAAATTTCTAACATAACTGGGGCTATTTCTAATACAGAGTTTGCTCCTAAAACTTGAAAATTACTAGAATCATTTACATATTCATCATTATCTTCTGAAGAGTAAATAGTCCACCCATTTAATTGAGGAACTTCTGATTTTTCTCTAAATGTATAACGTATTGGTTTTCCGGCTACAACATTCTTAGAAACAATAAAACCTCCATAGTCAGAATTATTAACTTTCATATTCACACTCCTCAATAAGAGTTAATAAATCATTTCTAAAAGAATACTCTTTGGTATAATCCACACCTTTTGCTCCTCTAATTTCAATTATACAATATTAACAATCTATTTTCTTTTATTAATATATACCGCGCATTATTCATTAAGTTTACATACATCTATGAAAAAAGCACTTGTTGTCCAAAATAACAATCAAGTGCTTTAAGTTCATATGTTTTATAAGTAACATTAACCCGTCACTATTCTTTTTTTCAATAGTCCAACTAAAGCTAGTTAATTTGGATATTTTACATGTTTACTCGGTAATAATGCAATTCTATTTTTTAGAAAGTTCATTAACAAATTCAGAGAAACTTTTAGAAATTAGTCGGATGTATTCCTCTCTTAACTCGTTATCTTCTTCAAAGTAATCCATATCACAATGATATACACTACCTCTATCTTTCCCATCAATTGATAAACAAATCAAACTCCCCGCTGGGTCAATTCCAATTGGAAGCAAATTACTTGGTACCACTTGCACCAAATTATAACTTCTTAATTTCTCTTCTAGATTTATTTCATTTTCTATTGATAGAGGAAAAAACATTGAAACAGACGATGTTATTACGCCTTTCTTAGTTGTATCATTAGTTTTAAATCTTCGTTGCTCAGTTTTTCCTCCATTTTTAGACAGCAAAAATTGTTTATAATCATCAGGGAACAATATACCATACTTATTTTCGAAATCTTCGATATCTTCAATGCCAATAGAGGTAAAAGTATATTCAAAATCTAAATTCCTCATACAATTAACCTTCTTTCCTGTTCATTTTGTTTTTCTCAATCAGAGTATAATCTCTCAATCAATTCAGAAAAAGAGTCGCATATTAATTTAATTTTATCCTCATTCACTGATTCCTGATCATAGAGAACTACTGACGGAGAATCTTCAGCACAGTAATTAAAACAAATTAGTACCCCAAATGGGTCTCTTGCAAATGGAATAATACCTTCCGGAAGTGAAGTTAATTCATAAACAACTTCTATATTTGCATCTTTGCTTGTAAAACTTAATAGACAATCAAAGACTGCTCCACCCTCATCATCATTAATATCATAAATATTAGGATCAGGATAACCACCGTTATTTTTTTTAATGCATTCACGGTAGTCATCTGGAAATCTGACACCAAAGGAATTCTCCACAGCAATAATTACTTGCTCATCTATCGCTCCATCCGTAAATAGCCAAGTTACTCGGCTCATTTTATCATCTCCAAAATAATTTTCTTCAGTTTACCTGTTCTACCATCATCTCTACCACCTGTATGACCCGCAACCTGATGTTCATAGTAATTAACAAGTTGCATTTTACCAGTCTCTTGATGATGATGCCATGTGACTGATTTTGGCTTCTTACCTAATTTAAATAGCTCAATATCTGTTTGGCTAAATTGTTTTGCTAAGTTTGGATCTTTCATTATATCGTCCTATAATTTTTGTGAGAGATATTTTAACTGCACTGAGTCAGGCTCTATATGATATGACTGTGATAAAGATGTTTCATATTTTGAATTAAAAATTGGGTAACCATCTTTATCATATTTAACTTTATAATTTTCCCCATTTTTCTTAAATGTAAATGTATAAGTAGTAATTCCTATAGAATCATCTACTACTTTTTCTTCAAAATCTCTTGGTTTATTAGGTTTTCTACCATAAGGAGGTAAATCTCTAGCTGCTTTTGTCATAGCTTCTTCATATTCTGCAGTTCTTTCATTAGTCGGTTTAATTTTTATAGTTTGGGTACCTTTACCCGTACCCTTAACCCCACCACTCTCCAAATTCGAAATCCTACTCTGAATACTCGCCTTTGAGGCATCATGGGCTTCTTGGAATTTCCCGCTATAGTTCGTTCCAGATCTAACGACACTTCCATCTGGCAGTATTTCTACCCCTTTAACGAATGGGGTTACGGAGTCCACACCTTTTGCTAGTTTAATTTCAATTATATAATACTAGGAATTTATGTTAGCCTTAATTCATAAAAAATTACTTTTTATAAATTTAACCCAAGTTTCTCGTTACCACATTTCTATATTATAACATTAACTCAATCGTATCTTTTAAAGCTTCATTTACATTAATAGCCTTTTAAATAAAAAAACTGAAAGAGGATTAATCCACCTTCCAGTTTCTTCTTTCATTATTCTATCGGCCCCATAAATTGAGTAATTAAATAAACATGCTCGATAAGTTTGACTTTTTGTAAGTTTTCTACTTTTTCTGGTCCACCTAGTGCAAGTAAAGGTGTGTAACCAAAACATTCATCTATTTCAAGCTTTCCGTATTTATTTAATGCCTCCTGATAATGCTTCCAATCCAATACTTTCTCTAAAAAATAATCATCTTTCGTATTTTTAAAGAAAAACTTGAATTTTCCAGCTACTACATCTACCGTACCTTTTCGATACTTAAGTAATAATAAATAGTTATTTTCCCACACAAGAATATCTCCCATACCTGTTGTAAAAATTGGGATAGCTTCTTCATAACGGATATAACTTTCCTTTAATATATCTAAATATTTTTCTGGGTTTATTGCTCTTAAGTATCCATTTAACATACTCCCAAACCCATAGCATTTCCATAAATCTATTATTTGATCTGGAACTTTCCCTGTATACTTTTCAATAACCTCTGTTGATGGTTTTTCGAAAGATATAAAATCATTTATATTTTCCATAGTATCCCCCTACTCCGATTTCAATCTAACATTAAGATATGTCAATTTTTTTTCTTCCTCTGATAAGGTGTCAGCAACTCGTCTAATTTCCTTATCCACATTACCAATCCTGCTTTTCCACTGCGAACCTATTGATGAATTAATTCTAGAATCACCCATGCCAGTTATTTTTAATGGATTTCCACCCGCAATTTGATCTGGGTCATGTAATGCAGCTTTATCCTTTATCCACTTTAAAGCTTGCTCTTCTGCTTCCCTAAATGAAAAACCTTCTTCCATAAATTCATCTATTTTATCTTGCACAGCTTGTTTTCGTGCTAATCTTTGAGCTGAATTTGCTTGTTTTGATCTTCCATATTTTAAAAATTGGTTCCGATTCTGAATAAACTCATCAACTGTCAATTTTCCCAGTCCATCTTCTTGATTTTTTAATTGTCGTATAAACTCATCTTCATTATGTTTTGGATTACGTTTAAATTCGATTCCAATTTCGTCAGTACGCGAGCTATTATTACCCACTCCGCTAGTTTTATTACTTCCTTCTAATTTACTATGCCCATGCGCAAGTTGATAAGCATCATCCTTAGCTGCCGTACTTGCCTTTGAAAACTTTCCAGCTACTTCTCCAACAGTTGAAGATTCTATATAAGGAAGCCTCACTCCTATTCCAGTATCCACCATCCTAACTGCTACTGGAATAGGAGTATTTTTCATCGCATCTAGTGCATTTTTTAAAGTCTTATTTTCCTTAAGCGATTGTACCACATTTTTACCCAAATTTGGATTAAAACCAGGCATTCCTTCTTTGAATTTTAATAATTTCGCTAAATCAGCTAATTCACTCGTGCCTTTGAATGCTTTTACTCCTTTTCCTACTGCTCCCACAACTGGGATTGCATCTAATCCGCCAAAAATGATGTTTCCTACCCGTTCTTCTTGGCTCAATTTCCTGTGTGTTCCCCAGTCTTCTCCGTCGATACCACTTTTGATTTGTACAGCACCGTATACTACTGCGGCAGCGGCCCCGAGTGGCGGGCAAAGGATTGTTGTGATGATGATTCCTAGACCTATTCCTATGTCTCGCACCATTTCTAGTTTTTTCTGTTCATCTTCTATCGATTTGTATTCAAATCCTCGTGTGGATGGGACTACTTTCTTGTATTCTTCATAATTTAGTTTTGCATCTGGATTTTGTTTTTTTAGTTCTTTGTATTCCGCCCTAAGTACGTTATCAAATGCAGGTGAATCTCTAAAAATATCTTCTACTGTTATTTTATCTTTTTTCGTCTGTATTGTTTGCGGTACACTTCCGTATCCCGCGTGCGCATCTGGTAATACTGTCGTTGTTGTGGAGCCAATTCGGTTATCTGTTTCGAAACTGAGAATAGATGTATCTCTCATTTTTTGAGCGAATTTATCCATTTCTACTAAAAAAGGTTTATCTATATGTTCAGAGACCAATCGCCCTGCTTCTCCGCAATATTTTTGTAATGTCGAATAGCTATCAAGTAATTCCCCGATTTTTTGCGATTGATCTTTTGGGTTAAAATGTATACTACCATCTGAGTCTAAATCTCGTATTCTTCCATCAATTTTTTTCAATAATTCATTTGCGTGCCGTAATTTTATGAGTGCATCTTTTGTAATTCGATTCATACCATCCCCCATGTTTTGCCATGGTTCAGGTCTATATTTCACATCCATTTCGTTTTCATCCCCCAGCCGTATGGTGATTTCTACAACTTACTTAATATTTCACGTAATTGTTCGTCCTTTTCAAACATTTCTATACATGCGTCCCTTACAACTGTCGCCGACCTATAATAGTGTTCAGCCAATTCAAGTGTTTTGTGTAATATATCAGGATATTTTTCAATTACTCTCATCGCTTCACCTTTTTGATAAAAATCACAGCTTAATAAACTCTCAATATTCGTTCCAATGACGTCTACATGGATTTTATATATATTTTCTAACTTCATTACTATATCAAGTAGTTCTTGAAAATTAACTAATACTTCTTCTCCACCACCAGAACCACCATCTCCCATTGATACTTGCATTATTCAATACCTCCTAACGAAAATTGTCTCGGGTCAATTAATTTTTTATACGGCATTTTTAACACGTCATACAATTTCTTATTTACCGCATAGAGACTCACCCAGTCATATCGATTACGTTCTACATCAATTTGAACGAAATCTTCTCCTTCAGTGAAATATAAGAAACATTCCCATTTTCCTCCTCTATTACTCCGAGGCCTCGTATACGTTTCTATCGCTATAACATCTTTATTTGATAAATCTTTTTCCTCAAATGTTTGTTGTTCTTCTTCTGTCATTCTCTTTGAGAAAAATGTATCTTCTATTTCCCTCGGTTCTCTCAATAAGAAAGGGATGCGTGTTAATAAGGAAAAATATACGTCTGGCTTTGGTATGTAGTCGATCTCGTATTTTTTATTTGGCTCTATTTCCGTTAATACAGCCACTCGGTCTTTATCCTCTTTCAAAAAGCCAATTAATACATTATTCATTCTCGTGTATTCATGACAATTTTCATATTCTTTTAATAGCTCAATCATTTGAAAAGCTGCAGGGGTAATTCCGTTTTCACTTGTAAGTAGGCCTTTTTCTTTTAAACTCGTAGTTGCTTTTGTCACACATTCTTCATCAAGTAAAATAATTACGTCACGGTTTGGCAATCCAAATATATCGGTAACCCCAGCTGCACCTGCGAGAACATATAATTCAGCAGGTGCAAAAATCATTTCTTTCCCCATTCTTTTATCCCTCATTTCTCCATCACAATTTTTTTATCGCCCTTACTTCCGATATATCGCCATACGTTTGAATACTTTTCTCTAACTCTTTCAAAGCTTTCGTATGTCCTTCAAATGCCTCTACCATTTCTGAGTTATATTGAATGATTAAATCAAGATAACTTAAAAAGGCATCTCTCGTTTTTCCATTCCATTTCGCACATGTAACGTATGCTTTTAAGTTTTTCGCTTGATTTAAAGAATCTTTCATGCCGTTCTCTATGTTTTGTGCGTAAGAAATGGCACTTGCAGTGTTACTTCCTATAATTTCAACCTCTTTACCACTCATGTTAGTTCCCTCCATTCTTTGTATACTTAATGGATAAGTTTTTCAATTTCCTTTTTCTTTTCTTCAAAAGCTCTGGTCGCTGCAGCGTATGCTGACACTTTCTCCGCTTCTGCTTTCGCTTTATATTCCAAATACTTTGCATAAGCTGTACCTATCGCAGATCCAACATTGCTTAATTCACTTTTAAAATAGGATAATACTGTATGTAAGTCTTCATCCTTTTCATGACGTTTTTGTTCAAATTCAACTGCCGGAATTTTATTAGCTTCTAAACCATTACTTTTACTCTCATAATCTCTTTTCGCTGATTCAGCCTCTTGAATGAATTGCTTTAACTCTCTTTCTTGATCTTTCAAATAATCATGTAATTTATCATACTGGTCTCGTTTCCTCGCGCTTTCTGTAAAACCCGATGCATTTAAAAAAGCATTGTACAATTCATCTAACATCTTTCTCCCCCTTTATTACAATAACTATGTAGTTAAATTCGTATATTTGAACATGAATATTCATTACATTGAGAATTTATAAATAATTATTTTTGCATATTGCTATTTTATCAAAGGGATTTTAACATTTCCATATTTTATAAAAAGGTTTCGCATTTTTCTTCAATTCAAGCAGAAATTCATTTTGACCTATATATTTGTTAAATAAAAAAACACTATTGATATTGAAATCAACAGCATTTTTTTATGTGACTATATGTTTTATCTTTCTTGTACCCGAAAGCAAATTCTTTTTATATAATGTATTACTTCAATTTCCCCTCAAAGACAATCTTCCTACCGCACGGTTCAACTTCTGTTTTGCCGTTTTTCTTCACTTCATGAAAGATTGGCTCTTCCATGCGACGAGATGGTGCATAGCCTTCTTGTTCCATACGTGCTAAGCAATCTGTAATTGTTTCGTTTTCGAGTACTTCAAATTTCTTTTTATTAGGTTGTTTTGTCATGCCCTAACCTACTTTCTATTTTTCTTGATGCGAATTGATTCTTCATGTAGACGATATATAACATTGCGAGAATTCCTATTATAATCATAACCGCAATAAAAAAGCTTGTATACTGTATTTTTTCTATAAATACGCCTCCTAATACAGGTCCCAGTATACTCCCTAAACTAAAGGCGATTCCAGATAATATATTACCTGCTGGCAATAAGTGTCTCGGTAATAAATCTGTCATAAATCCAAGGCCTAATGAGAAGCACGATCCAATGACCATACCAGCTAATAGCATACAGGCAAAGACAATCCAATAATATTGATCAAATACTGCTGCCAGCAGGAAAATACCCGTACTTACGCTGAACGTCCACGTTAAAATACGATCTCTTCCGTATTTATCACTTAATATACCGAGCGGAATTTGTGTAATAATACCCCCAACTGCAAACGCTGGTAATAAGAAGGATACTTCTGAAACAGACCATCCTTTTCGAAGCGCGTATACTGGTAAGTTACTGTTTAACATCGCTTCCAGTACACCATATGCAAGTGGTCCCAGCAGTGCAATCCATCCTAATCCAACAACTTGTTTATAACGAGAAAATGATGACTCACGCTTCACTTCTCTTTCATCTTGCGCCGGGAATGCATTTTTCGTTGGCAGTAATAATAGCCAACCTATTAAGCACAGTATAGTGGATATAATAAATGGCGTTGCAAGACCGTACTGAACAGTGCTTGCTAAATACGGACCAACGGCAAAACCAATTCCGAAGAATACACCGTATATCGATACTTGTCTCCCTATTTTACTTGGGTCTGCTGTTGTCGTAATCCATGTTTGTGTTCCGACATGAAGCATATGATCTCCGACTCCAACTAGAAATCTAAGAACGAACCATACCCAAAATGAAAAAGTTTGTGTAAAGAAAAATAATGAAATAATAACGAGAAACCCACCAATCACGATAATTGGCTTCATCCCAAACTTTTGCATCGGTTTTTCAAGAAACGGTGAAATAACTAATATCCCAATATATAGTGCCGTCGCATGAATACCATTAATACTTGAACTAACCCCTTCTTGTTCAAAAATCATTGCAATGGCCGGTAAGAGCATCCCTTGTGACAAACCCGAGATTGCTACAATCCCAACCATAATCCAAAATGTAAAACGCAGTGACATCCCTTTCCCTCTCCTTCTCACGCTTTCCACCTTTCATTATAAACTGTTTCTTCAAATGCGTGTACGAATATTCAAAATAAAAAAAGAAGCTAAAAGAATGATTCTTTTAGCTTCTTATCCTTCCCAAACTTGTGCTTTCACATTGTTATGGAATTGCTTGAAATATGGATGTTTATAAAAATCCGTTTCATACACGTATTGCTGTGCACTAGCAATTGGTGGCTGCGGGTATTGCATTTGTAAAGGAACTACAGCTGGTGAAACTTGCATATACATCGGAGCTATCATTATTTTTGTATATAAGTGATGATTATATGGCGAATGCGCAATTAAGAACGGATGATGCATGGATAATCTCCCCTTTTACCTACAATGTTATAGTATATGCAATACATCTCATTTCGGGGATTATTTCTCTTCTAACCAATCCTCTACATGTTTTATAAATACATCTAAGCAATCTATAAACGGTGAGTGTCCGCAATCCTCTAACACTTTCAACTCTGCATTTGGCAAATATTTTGCTAATTCCTCACCGACTACTTGCGGTACGACATAATCTCTGTCACCTTGTATGACGAGTGTTGGAGCTTTAATATGATGAATTTGCTTATTTCCCTCTACAACCCCGTTATGTTCATCCGAAATATTAAATGTAATAAGCGCATAATTTACATCTACGAAATTACGCTGCGTTAACATATCATCTAAATACTTTTCATAACGATCCGGTTCCGGTTGATTATGTGTATATATTAATAAATCCCATACTGTTCGGTAATATAATTTATTCATATTTTTTATCGCATCTAGCACTGGAGCAATTTGTACAGGATCTTGTGCAACCTCTTCCTTCGTCTTTACTAAACTTGATACGATCGGTTGCCCATTTATATCTTTTTTGAAAATTGGATACCCCTTCATGCCAACTGATTCTACTAAAATTAACTTTTCGACAAACGTTGGATGATTTGCTGTAAACTGCATCGCAACACCACCGCCCATTGACCAGCCCATTAATGAAAATTTTTCTAGTTTTAATTGATCGATAAATAGTTTTACATCTATTACAAAGTCTTGTAATGAATCTATCGATTGATTATATGTTGATTGGCCAAATCCTCTTAAATCAAGAGCGTAAATATGGTATTGATTTTGCAGCTTTTCAATAACTAAATCCCAGTGTTGTGACGATGTCATGTTCCCGTGAATGAGTACAAGAATTTCTGTATTTTGCCTTCCAACTTCCTGATACGCAATCGTTTCTCCGTTCGATAGTGAAACAAACTCCATTGTTGCAGGCTTAATCATCACAAGTTCCCCCATTCTTTTTAATAGAAAGAAAATTCTTTACTTAATTAAAGAATAGCATGCAGAATGTACGTTCGCAACATAAAACCTATACGAAATTTTTACATAAATCAACATGTCTATTACTAGACAATTATAATGAAAAAGTATATAGTTAGCTAGGTAACTAATTTGAAAGGATCAAAATACATGGACGAAAAACAACATTTTTTCCACATTGTCAGCCAGACTTCTCGCAAGTTTACGAAGAAATTTAATGAACGCGTATCTCCCACTGGGTTATTTAGTGCGCAATGGGCTGTTATTTTCCGCATCAATCAAACTGGTTCTTGTACACAAACAGAGTTATGCCAGTATTTAAATGTTGAATCACCAACGATGACTCGTACGTTAACACGTATGGAAACGATGGGATGGATTATTCGTACTGAAGGAAAAGATCGCCGTGAGAAGCTTATTTCTTTATCCGAAACAGCGATAAAAATGATTCCGGTATGGCAAGAAGAAGTTGATACTTTTGAAGAAAAGACGCTAGAAGGTATTAACAAAGATGAGTTACATCAAGCATTTCAAGTGTTACAACAAATTATTAAAAACTTAGATTAAATTGGAGGGATGACGATGCAAAGTGAGAAACTTTGGACGAAGGATTTCCTCGGAACTTGTTTTAGTAGTCTATTTCTCTTTTTAACATTTTATATGCTTATGACTACTTTGCCTGTCTATGTAATAGACGGCCTAAAAGGAAAACCTGAGGAAATTGGTTTAGTTGCAACTGTATTTCTTATTTCATCTGTTTTATGTCGACCATTTACAGGCAAATGGCTCGATGATTTAGGAAGAAAGAAAATATTATTTATTTCACTTTCTTTATTTTTAGCCGCTACTGTTATGTATTTCGGTGCACAAAGTTTATTTTTATTACTTGCCCTTCGCTTCTTACATGGTATCGGGTTCGGTATGGCAACGACAGCAACTGGTACGATTGTCACAGATGTTGCGCCAGCTCATAGACGCGGCGAAGCACTTGCCTATTTCGGCGTATTCATGAGTTTGCCAATGGTAATTGGTCCTTTTTTAGGTTTAACAATTATTTCTCATTTTTCATTTACAGTATTATTTATCGTTTGTTCCGTATTTTCATTGCTTGCATTTTTATTAGGTCTACTTGTAAATATTCCGCATGAAGCACCAGTAAAGAAACAAAAACAAGAAAAAATGAAATGGAAAGACTTACTTGAACCATCTTCTATTCCGATTGCTCTGACAGGATTTGTTTTAGCCTTTTCTTATAGTGGCATTTTATCCTTTATTCCTATTTATGCAAAAGAGCTCGGTTTAGCTGACATTGCAAGTTACTTCTTTATTTTATACGCACTTGTTGTTGTAATTTCTCGTCCATTTACAGGTAAGATTTTTGATCGCTTCGGTGAAAATGTACTTGTTTACCCTGCTATCATTATTTTCACAATTGGGATGTTCATTTTAAGCCAAGCACAAACTTCATTTTGGTTCCTTGGTGCAGGTATGTTAATCGGTTTAGGCTATGGAACATTAATTCCTAGCTTCCAAACGATTGCAATTTCTGCCGCTCCAAATCACCGACGTGGTTCTGCGACAGCTACGTACTTCTCATTCTTTGATAGTGGTATTGGCTTTGGTTCTTTCATTTTAGGTATCGTCGCAGCGAAATCAAGTTACCATAATATGTATTTTATCGCAGCTATTATCGTTGCGTTCACTTTACTTCTCTATTATGGATTACACGGACGAAAACAAAAATTCAAGAAACAACAGACAGACGGAAAAGTTTCCGCTTAACATGAATAAGGAAAGTAAACTTCCCCGTTTACTTTCCTTATTTTGTATTTCTTTCATTAGAAGCGTATACTTATACTAGAAATAAAAAAGGAGGGACCCCTATGAAACTTAAAAAATCTCCCCTACTCTTACTCATAATCACATTTATATTTGTAATTACAGGGCTCGGTTTTACATACTTTAAACATAATAAAACAATCCCATCGAAAAATAACGTGACGAAGAAAAATTGGTTAGATGACCCGTACTTACGTTGGTCGTATACACACATGAAAGAATTCACTTTAATTAACGAGGTGAAAAATAACCCGGATCAAGTATCCCACTTCTCTACCGCATTGCAAAACTTAGATGATTTTGCTGTAGAGCGTAGATTTGGAAATACAACTCCTCTAAAAAAACTTTTAGACGATAACAAAACGGATGCTTTTGTCGTTGTACATAATGGTCAACTTGTTTATGAAAGATATTTCAATGGATATAACGAGAGTGAGCCTCATGGTATGGCGTCATTAGCAAAGGTTTTTACCGGAGCAATGATACAATCTCTCGCTGAAGAAAACCGTATTGATTTAGAAAAAACAGCTGACACATATATAAAAGAATTAAAAAATACACCGTTCGGAAAAGCAACACTGCAGCAATTAATGGACATGCAAGTTTCTGCACAGTACCCTACTCACGGATATGAACATCCAGCGTTAGAAAATCAAGATGCACAACTATATTTAGCGAGCAATATTTTACCTAGAGGTAAAAACTACGACGGTCCGCTGAAAATTTATGATATGTTACGAGAAGCAGAAGAAACTGCACCGCCTGGTTCCGATTTTTCTTACGATAACGGATCAGCGGAAACGCTCGCTTGGGTGATTCGAACGATCACAGGTAAATCATTAGCGGAAAATGTTAGTGAACGAATTTGGTATCAAATTGGTATGGAAGAAAACGCGTATTACGTTACAGATGAAACGAAAGTAGAACAAGCAAGCGCTGGCTTAAATGCAACAGCTAGAGATATGGCGAGATTCGGGCAATTACTATTAAATAACGGGGAATATAACGGAAAACAAATTCTCCCTTCTTCTATTACTGAAGATATAAAAAATGTCCAACAAGGTGAACTTGCAGTTGGCCCTGGAGCTTCCATTTCTTATCATAATCAATGGTGGATTCCGCACAATGAACAAGGTGCTTTTGAAGTGTTAGGTAGTTACGGACAAACACTTTACATCGATCCGAAAGCAAACATGGTAATTGTCCACTTCTCTTCTAACGCTACGCCAAGTAATGACATACATTCAACATACTCAAACATGTATGTTGATATTGCCCATCATTTAGAAAAGCTTCCACAGTAGTGGAAGCCGGGGTTTAAACCTTACATTTATGACTATTTGATTGAACACACGATCTGTTGTGTTGAAACATCAATATATCTAAAAAAGGAGCTCTCTTGATAAAGAGAGCTCCTTTTTTTATTTCTTCTTCTTTTCTGTCGGTTGACTTTGTTTAGCGAAATTAGATGAATCATCGAAATTTGGTTGCTTTTTACCAGCATTATTACTTCTACCTTTTCCCATATGTAATGCACCTCCCCTCATCCTTACTATTCCCAATAAAAATATCCAAATGCTGATTCGCAATAAATTAATAATGAGAACTGATATCACTTATACAATCATTAAAAAATATGGTTACAAGATTTGCGAATTGATTATGATATATTTGAAAAACGCCGATTTACTTTCACCTAAATAAAAAAAGCGCCCTGTAAATAGGGCGCTTTGCTCCAACCTAATGACTAATAGTAGCAGTTGGGTATAATGTTGTTCCTCCAATTGAAACCTTTATTTCATTTGTTAATGGAACATTTTGTTCATTAATGATGGTTCTCCACCATTCCCATGCAAGACCTGTACATTCTCTTGCTACGATTTTTATATTTTTTGAATTTGGTGGAAGAGGGATAACTGTAGAGTAATGAGCCGTTTTGTCTTTGCCACTACCTTCCCATGTTTTATGTGTTAGTATTTCTTTCCCATTTTGATCAAATGTGAATTCATCCCAAGATACATCAAATTGAGCAACATATGCACCGTAATGATCAAGTTTCATTTTAGCACTTGAATATTCTGTAGTTGTCGTCTCAATATAATCTGTATTGTTATGAATAGCAGCAGTTGCATTATCTTTTAAGAAAGTGCTTGTATATGAAATTGGGTATGCTGGATTTTTAAAACTTAATTCAGCATTATCTTTAATGATATTTCGGATTTCACTGAAATCTTTTGTAACAACCTTGTTATGCTCTTTCGCATCTCCGCCTAGTACTACAGCAGTAAAGGTACTTTCTTCAAAAATATCTTTGTACTGTCCACTTGTTTCAACGCTGTTATTCTTAAGTAAGGCTTTAAACGCAGCTTGTACATCTTTACTCTTAGATGTTGTTTCTAATTTTACATAAACCGTTCTACCATAAGCTACATTTGAGACCATAACAGGTGGAGCTGAATTACTTACTCCTTTACGAGTTAGCTCATCAAAAGTAACACTATTATCAAATAGATCGGATGGATTGTTAGGTAGTTCAGCACTTACGGTATAGAATATTTGCTTATATGCCGCCACCATCACTTTTTTCTCTCCATTTGCAACGGCATTAAAGTCAATATTTAGACTGTTATCTAGATATTTGGCGTTAACATTAAGAGCACTTGCGATTTGTGATTTACTATAAACCATAGATTCTGTATACTGCATTCTTGCAGGTAACGTATGTGTTGTGGAATACTTTTCATTCCAAGTAGATACTAAATCGTCTACTGCTCCAGCCACATTACCATATGTCGGATTTTGGACAGTGATTGTATTTTCTTTTCTCATGCCAGGTAAGTCTATACTAATATTCAAAGGCTTTCTCTTAGCCACTAGTAAACTTGGTTGATTGTCTGCAAAAGCTTTATTGGCAAGTTGTACAGCTCCTGGATACGTGCGATTTGCTACAGAATCAATAATCGAAATATCGACTGGTGACGTTGTAAGTGATTTTTTCTCGCGTTCCACCACTACAAATTTACCATTTGAATTGATACTTTCTTTCGGAACAAAACTCTCTACTTTATCACCATTTACAGCTAAAACCTCTTGATTATTATATTTAAGATTTGCTATACCAGTATCAATACTACTAGCATTTTTAGTTATATCAGTTGCATGACTGGCTTGTGTTTCTGCGAAAGAAATAGATGAATAATTAAGAGTGCATAGACTAACTAATAAACATGCAAGGAACTTTCTTTTTTTATTATTTTTCTTAATATTCAGAAAAATCACCCCGTTCTTTTTTAGTAAGATATAATAATAATTGATACATAATAGCTAACGAATAAACTTACATAAATGCTTTTAATAGTTCTTGAACTAAAGGAATTACTCCACCTATAAATTTTAAAACTGCCATTGCGATTTCCATATTACTTCCTCCTCTTTGCTGTATTAAGACGTGTTGTATATTTATGCTTTCATTATAATAAGCTTTTACATTTGCATCAATTCATTTTTATATGCAATATTTCATATTGAAGAAAGAGCAACTTTTTCTGTCAAAGTGTTGATGGTACTACCCTTCTTATAAATATTTCGATTCAAAATAAAATAACGTATAGACATAGAATTTCAATCCTTTTAAATTTATCGGAATTTTCTAACTTTAAAAGGTTATCAACTAAACAACCTCGAATAATTGTAATAAACACATAAGGAGGTTGATTTATTTTGTTTCGTTCTTTTACAAATGGTTGCGTCGCCTTAGTGCAACGTTTCTTGCCAGAACCGTTTATTTTATCATGTTTATTAACTGTTTTTGTTATCTTCTTCGGCATGTTTGCAACGCACCAAACGCCGGTGGAAATGATCACTCATTGGGGTGATGGAATTTGGGGACTTCTCGCCTTTTCTATGCAAATGGCACTTGTACTCGTGACAGGATCTGCTTTAGCAAACGCTCCTCTTATTAAAAAAGGATTAACAAAAGCGGCAAAACTACCAAAAACGAATGGACAAGGTATTATTGCCATTTCAATCGTAAGTTTACTAGGGGCATACATAAACTGGGGATTTGGTATTGTTGTATCTGTTTTATATGCAAAAGAAGTAGCAAGACAGCTGGAAGGATTAGATTATAGACTAGCCATTGCCTCTTCTTACTCTGGATTTCTCATTTGGCATGCGGGGCTTTCTGCTTCTATCCCTCTTACGTTAGCAACAGGCGGAGAAACGTTAATGAAAACGACAGCTGGAAGTATAAAAGAAGCAATCCCAATCACTGAAACGTTATTCTCACCATACGCTCTCGTTCCAGTTATTATCTTTTTAGTTACGATGCCTCTCATTAATAAGGCGATGCATCCAGATAAAAAACATACAATAACAGTAGATCCTAGCGTATTCCATGAGGAAGCTGCCGCTCAAGAGGTAGGGAAAAATACGTTCGCTGAGAAAATGGAAAATAGCATCATTATTACACTTTGCGTTGGATTATTAGGTCTCATTTATATTTTCAATTACTTTTATACGAAAGGCTTTAACCTTACGCTAGACATCGTTATTTTTATGTTATTAATTGCTGGACTTATTTTTCACCGTACTCCGATTCAATATATTCGCGCTTTTTCAGACTCTACGAAAAGTGCTTCTGGCATTTTACTTCAATTTCCGTTTTATGCTGGAATTATGGGAATGATGATTGGAGCAAATAACGAAGGACTTTCACTTGGAGGAGCTATTTCGAATTTCTTTATTAGCATTTCAAACGAAACGACTTTCCCGCTCTTTACTTTTTTAAGTGCTGGCATCGTTAATATTTTCGTTCCATCTGGTGGCGGTCAATGGGCTGTGCAAGCACCCATTATGATTCCAGCTGGCGCTGAACTTGGTGTACCTGCTGCAAAAACAGCAATGGCAATTGCGTGGGGTGATGCTTGGACGAATTTAATTCAACCTTTCTGGGCATTACCGGCATTAGCGATAGCTGGTTTAGGCGCTCGTGATATTATGGGATTTTGCGTTGTGAACTTACTATATGCAGGATTCATCATTAGTCTATGTTTCTTATTTATTTAAACGAAAAGCTAGTTTTATACTAGCTTTTTTACATAATAAATCACTTATTTCCCATGCAATTTATTACGACCTCCCACTCTACATCCGTAAGATATAACGCCTCAAATGCAAAAAAATCTTCACATACTTTTTCAATTAGATGTGGATTTCCCCTCAAGAAATTCCACTGCAACGCTTTAGGAAGAAAATGCATCGCATATTCCTTACTTCCCCTTACTACTTCATCAACTTCTCTTTCACAAATTCCTCTTATTAAGTAATCATTTCTTAATTGAATCTTCATTTGTTGAAACGTTTCACTGCATTTCTTCAATTGAACTAAGCGATGAATATATGTACGAAAAAGCTCGTTATCATACTGGCAACACTTTATAATACGTTCCATTTCATTCATAATGTACGAGCCTTTTCTTCTATTTGTAATAACCACTTTTCCCGCTTCTCTCGTTTACTCGTTTTCACAGATTGAAAAACTGATCGTTTTATATCGCGAATGCCGCAAAAACGTAACACACCTCTCTTCATCATTATCCAATCCGCTGATCGATATAATAGTGCGACGTACCATAACGGTGAATCTAGCGTATTAATTACCCACGCTTTCTTACCTTTTAGTAACCCTTTCGGCAAGGCACCTTCATATTTATAAGCAAATCCAGCGACGAAAATGCGATCAATAAACCCTTTTAAAATAGCAGGCATCCCCCACCACCATATCGGATAGATGAATAAAAGCATATCCGCTTCTTCTACTAATTTTCTGTACTGAGCTGTCTCTTCTTCATTTACTAAATCACGTCTTTTCTTCTCCTCATTAAATACAAGGACTGGATCAAATTGTTCTTTATATAAATCAAGTACCGTAACTGAATGATTTGTTTCTTGTAATCCTTTTTGCACATGCTTTAAAATCGCTGCGTTAAAACTTGAAGGACTAGGATGAGCGTATACAATTAATACATTCACTACAAAACAACTCCCTCTATAGTTAAAGTTTCCCCTTCTTTAACATTTTCTCTACAATTTGCACGTTTTTCGAACTTTGTAATAAACGATTTAATACGGTAAGTAACTCTTCCTTTTCTAAATCATTCAGTTTCTCTTTCACCGTACTCTCACCAGTGCCTTGAATATCATAAACAACTGCCGCCATATGCTTACAATAGTTTTCATATGGACATTCGCAGCTACTTTCTGTAAAATCTTCAAGATCAATAATCACTTCATAGTTCCCTGCATTTCCAATAACGAAAGCAAATATTTTCTTGTCTTGTATTTCAACATCTTCTACATGTCCTTCTTCATAATATTCATAACCTTTATCCATAATGTACTTCGGAATATGCGTATATAATTCTTTTATTAAATAAGCGTACATAACAACACCGCTTCCTTTAATTCCCTTTTGACTTCCATAACCCCTGCATGTTATTCTAATAACTGTCAAATAGCAAGTCTATATGACAAAATGACTGACACCTATTCGGCGAAGGTGTCTCTTTTCATTTGCAGCCGATATGAAGTGCCTCTTTCAGGCACATTCAATCTTTGACACTACACACTCAACACCATTCCCTGTATCAGGCTGCTTAAGCAGTCTTTTACACTACATACTTCAAAAAAAGAGAGCTTAGCTCCCTTTTCTCGCCTTATAAAATACCCCTTTTTCAGTATAGAGATATTCATCAGCTAATGTAATTTTCCCATCCAGTTTCAGTTCGTCTAATAGCCTTGATAAATAAAATTGATGTAACATCTTTTTCGTGAATTTTCCTTCATGATGCGAAACGATATGTTCTTGAATATCTAACAATGATATTGGCTTATCTTGCTCTATCATATATTCATAAACTGTACTACGCAGTTTTACGTATTTTTCGAGTGTCACAGTACTTCGCAACCCCTTTCTTCTTAATATAAATTTTCGTAATCGGTTTTTTTTGCAATAAAAAAACCTCTCCGATAAGAAGAAGTTACGTATATATCTTCGTCTTATCTCCCAGAACAAATATGTTCTGCTGGAATTAGCACCTGCATCGCGGTTGCTGGGTTTCATCGGGCCAGTCCCTCCACCTCTCTGGATAAGAAAATATTCACTTAATTCTTACTATACGTAATTTCATTTTAATTGTCAAATAAATATAACAAATTATATTTTGTTTCTTACTGTTCATACTATACATATATGAACATGCAAGGAGGATTATGAAATGCACGAAAATGCTCGCGGATATGTACAAGACTCTTTTCAATCATTACAAGAAGCAAAACATTGTTTAGAAGCAGCACTACAAACTGTTGAAAAAGATTTTAATCGCGCACGTATTGAACAATCTCTTTATGCGATCGAACAAGCTATTCAACGTTGTGATTACACCGTTCATATTTTAGAACAAGATTGAAAAAACTTCCCATCATAAGGTGGGAAGCTTTTTCAAATGGCATACTTCATAATTATTACCGTTATAATTAAAAAATATACAGAATTAGCAATTTCTAAAACCCCTACTTTTATAATAGAAATCTTTTTACCGTACAACATAATTGCTCGAATGACACTCGGTATAAAAATAAGAGAACACCACGGATTGATAACAAATACGATGATTGTTAATACAATATGATACCCCCACGATATAAGCCGATACTTCGGATTATTTTTCTCGCGTATCATCGTTTTCACATAAAATGTACTTCCTAAAAAATATAAAAATGAAATAAGCGCAATAAATAATGCTGTTTTATCTATAAGTTTCATTGAAAAATAATAACTAACTAAACCACCAATACAGAAAACAATAATCGCACTCATATCATTTAATAATGCTCTTTCATTTTTTTGACGAGCGTAATACATATTTACAATAAATAATGGAATCATGAATACTACGAATAAAAGAATGCGCCATTCATATAATAGAGAAATCATTCCAAATACGAACGCAATGATAAAATATACAATTGCTGCATGTAAGTACTCTTTTTTTCGTCTTTGCTTTATGTATGTAAGAAATGGGTACGTAGCTAAATAAATAAAGAACCACGCTAAAAACAACGGAATATGATACATAGTAGGTTTCCCAAGTATGACACTTAATAGAAATGGTATAACGAGCATAGCCCATGCGCCGTGTTGCTTCGGAATAACTAACTTCATTAACTATACACCTCCTATTCGAAAACATTTCTCACCTACTATTATACAAATAATCTTATATAACAACGGAAGTATATTGGATCAATTTTTTGACAATAAAAAATGCTCCTTACAATATGTAAGAAGCATGAAAGAGGCAAACGAATATGTAAGTCGCGACCCTACCTTATATGAGTATGCTTTTCTATGCCATGTTATGCTTATCTAAAATGCCATATTTCTTTTTAAATCTTGTAAGAATCGTAATCCAAGACGTACTAAATAGTAGTAAGAAAATAACATTCGAAATCGCATGGCTCAAATCGAAATAAAAACTTGCGATATAATATGAAATGACAGCTTCCCACGTTGCCTCACGTATAAACCCGAGAAGCCCCCATAAGTTCATAATCCAGCCAAATAAAAATCCAACAAACAATCCGTATAGAAGTCTTCCCCATAGCTTTTTCATTAAAAATGTATTCCGTAATAATCCAGCTATAAAACCAATCATCCCCCAAGAAAACATTTGCCACGGCGTCCACGGACCTTGTCCTAAAAAAATGTTAGATACGATGGCGGCTGTTGCCCCGATCATAAAACCAGTTTCACTCCCAAACACGATCGCAGAAACGATAATGACAAAAGAAGTCGGCTGTACACTTGGTAAAAGAGAGAATGGTACGCGGCTAACTGCTGCAATTGCTGCTAACACAGCAACGAGAACAATTTCACGTGAAACAAACGCCTTTCTTTCAAACCGGATATAGAACGGTAACATAATAACAACTAATAAAAACAAACTACTTAACATGTAATAACCGTCCATGATAAGCGTAGTAAAGAGTAATGTGCCTATTATTACTGCAAAAATGCATATTATGAATGCAACATATCGTTTGGACACGCTTCGTACACATCCTCCCACGTTAATGCATAGGGTAACTCTTTTCGAATGAATCGATTGATAGATGTTGTATAAAAGAAGTTACCACTAAAAAATTCTTTCGGTGCATCATTCATAATAACTGCTCCATCAAATAACATCATACATCGATCCACGTATTTCGCTGCAAACTCAATATCATGCGTTGCCATTACAATTGTTGCACCTTCTTTTTGCAACTTCCTAAATAGCTCTCCTACTCGTTCTTTCTTCCATGGATCTAATCCTTTTGTCGGTTCGTCGAGTAATAATAAAGTCGGCTTTGATAATAACGTAGTACATAATGCGAGTAGTTGTTGTTCTCCCCCGCTACAATCGTGCGGATGGCGTTCTTTAAGCGAATATAGCCAAAACTGTTTTAGCATATCTTCTGCTATTTCTTTTCCTCGTTCTCCGTATAACTCACGTGCACGTTCATACACTTCTTCCCACACTGTATCAAATGTAAAATGATAGTACGGATGCTGCGATACATACCCGATACTTTTAAATCGTTCTTTCGAATCAATTTTATGTATCACTTTCCCATTCCACTTTACTTTCCCTCTTCTTGCTTTTTGTAATCCAGCTAAAATCGTTAAAAGCGTAGACTTCCCTGTACCATTTTTTCCAACGAGAGCTACCCATTTTCCTTTTTCAATCGATACGGTTAAATCTCGTAAAATATGCGGACTATTTTTTTCATATTGGAACGAAATATGCTCTGCACTTAAAATGACTTCTCGCTTTTCACTTTGTACTATTGGCTCATTCACATATGATATCGCTGAAAAGTTATTCAGTTTCATTTGCGCTTCTCGCACTGTAAACGGAATATCTTCCGCATTCCATTCTAAAAACAATCTTGGAATTTGCGGAATAAATGGACGGAATTTTTCTACTTCCCACATGTTCGCGATAACCGCTTTAGGATTTCCATCATACACGATTTGACCATTATTCATACAAATAACGCGCGTAGCAAGTGGGATCACTTCATCTAAACGATGTTCACTTAACACAATCGTAATACCCAGTTCTTCGTTAATACGTTTTAACAATCCTAAAAACTCTTTCGCAGCAATGGGATCTAACTGCGCCGTCGGTTCATCTAATAATAATAATTTCGGCTGCATAACTAATACCGCAGCTAAATTAACAAGCTGCTTTTGCCCGCCAGATAACGTATGAACAGATTGGTGCAATAAATCTTGAAATCCTAAGAAACTAATAAGCTCTGCTATTCGTTTTTGAATAATATGTGATGGTAATCCAATATTTTCTAAGGAAAATGCTAATTCTTGAATAACTGTATCCATTACGAGCTGATTTTCTGGATTTTGAAATACCATGCCAATTTCTTGAGCAGATAATAAATCAGGTACTTCCTCTAATAAAACATCATCATAGAAAATTTCTCCTGAGCGTGTACCGATTGGAAGTAATTCCTTTTTAAAATGTTTTAATAAAGTCGTCTTTCCAGAGCCTGATCCGCCGGCAAGTGTAATAAACTCTCCTTTTTGAATAGAAAGAGAAATATGCTGTAACGCGTATTCGTTTTCATCAGCATATACAAATGATAAATTGTTTATTTCTGCATGCGCCACCATATCCATTCCTTTCCTTCCATTATAATTGGTAAACTAATAAACATCGTAAGTACGACAAACATCACTCCATCGTATTGCTGAAATAGAATAGATTCAACTTTCGGATAAATGATTAACTTTCCTCCGCCATACGTACTACAAATAATAGCAATGATAAGTAGAATACTTAAATAACTGAGCGTGTACCAATCTCGCCTTTCCATTCTATACCGAATATACGTCGTTCGCTTCGTTACACCAAATCCACGAGCTTGCATAGAATCAGCTGTTTGCAGCGCATCTTCTAACGAACAAATTAATAGTACTTGCAGCAATTGCATACCATTTTTCACCCGTTCCACAATGGAACCTGCGTCTACTTGTACACCTTTTGTCTTTTGGACGAGCGTTATTTTCTGTAATCGCCTCATAAATAAAGGAACAAACCTCACTGTAATCATCGTTAACAATGCTACTTTCGGTGAGATTCTAGAAAATAAATATAAAAATTTATGACTCGAAATAATATCATTATACGAAGCAAACGTAAACATAATCGCAACTAATAATAATCCCATTACTACTCCAAACATAATCGCCTCAAGCTTAATGCGGCTATCTCCTAACCAAAATAATGTAGTTCGGCCTCTATGGGTTAATAACGAATTAAATAAAATGACCATAAAAAAGAAAACAATTGTGCTCGGTAACATCTTTCTTATCTTTTCGCTATTCCCTTGCATTATGTTTATTATAACGATCAATAGAATTGCTCCAATTAAAAAAAGAGGATGAAGACACATCATACATAGTATCATCACCCCAATATAATAGAAAAAATTCACAAAAGGATGTAAAGAAGAAAAACTTATTTTCATAGTCCTTTACCGAATGCCTTTCTTATTTTAATACATACACCCACTCGATTGTATCTCCTGGCTTAACTGTTACTACACCTGCACTATGGTTTGGAAACGCACCGTTCACACGATATTTCCATCCACTAGTAGCTGTAATATCTTTTTCATATAAATCATTAATCCCTTTTACATAAACATCGCCTTTAGATCCACTCGCATCCACATCTAAACCTGTACGTTGCAATACTTTATACACTGTATCGCCTTCTTGTACATCCATTTTTTTCGCACCTAATAAGTAGCCTTCATTACCTTTTACTGAGATCGTAACTTGTTTTGCTTGTGGTTTAGGTGGTTCTGGTACTATATCTGGTTTAGGTGGCACTGGCTTTGGAACGGGCGGAGTCGGTATCGTTTTCTCCTCTTTATTCGGATCCACCTTCTGCTCCTGCTTCGGTGTTTCTTTCGGCTGATTCACAACCTTAGCTTCTTCTTTTACTTCTGGTGCTTTCGGTTGTTGCTGCTGTTGTGGTTTTTCTTCTTGTGCTTTTTGTTGTTCTGGTTGCTTAGTAGCAGGCTGTTCCTGTTGTTTTTCTTCCTTCTTTACTTCCGGTTGTGCCTGCGGCTTTTCTTCTTTTGGCTTCTCTTCTACTTTTTGTTCTTGTTTCTCTTTCTGCTCTTCTTGCTTATTTTGCTCTTGTTCAGCTTGTTTTTCTTCCGGCTTTTCTTCCGGTTTCGCTTCATCTTTTTTCTCTTCTTGTTTTGCTACCTCTTCTTGCTTTGGTTCTACTTTCTTCTCAGACTTTACTGCTGCCTCTTCACATCCAGCAAGGAGCCCAAGTGAAAGCATTAAAGAAATAAACCACTTCATCTTACTCATGTTTTCTCTCACCTTTCATAATAAAATTAGGAGCAAATAATTGCTCCTAATTTTTGTTAAGCTGCTTTACGTCTCCATAATACATATGCAGAAGCAATACATAATACACCCATACCTACTTCTGTAGCTGCACTATGAGAAGATGCTCCTGTTTTTGGTAACGTGCTACCGTTTCCTGACTTTTTGCTTTTAATCGGTTCATTATCATCAACAACTTTTAACGTGTCATCTTTCGTTTCTTGTTGTACTTGTTTTTGTTCTTTTTGCTCTTGTGGTTGTTCAGTAACTTCTTTTTCTACTACAACATTTTCTACATCCACATTTGGTTTCTGATCGACTTCAGGAACAGATACATTTGACCAATCATAAATCGATTTTCCAATGTCTTTAAACTGAAGTAAAGCTAAAAATGCTTGCTCTGTAGCCATTCCGCTACCGTTTTGATCACTTGGTAACCATTTAAATTCACCATTTGGAAGTTGATATGACAATAGATTTTGCACTGCCTTATGTAGACGGTTTTGATCTACATCTTTCACAAGTGATAATCCAATAATTGCTTGCGCAACACTATTAGAGTTTTCTTTTCCATCAGCAGAAAAACCACCATTTTCTAGTTGTTCTTTATATAAATAGGCAACAGCTTTTTCTACAGCTGGCTTCACATCTGGTCGATCTTGATAAGGAGCTAATGCTGATAAAACCATACCTGTTACATCAACACTACTAGCACTGTCTTTACTGCTTGCGCTATCGTAAGTCCAGCCGCCATCTGTATGTTGTGCGTTTAAAAGTGCATCTACTAAAGCAACTCGATTCCATTTTGAATTCACTGGCACTTCATATTTCTTCGTATCAAATGCAAGTAAAGCAAATGTATAACCTGTAACAGAATTCACTTTATCTGATTCGTACAATTTTTGAACTAAATTATGTTCGCCAACCTTTGTAGGGTCTGCTTGCATTGCATTCATCATAATAATTGTTCTAGCTAAATCTGTCGCTGAAAAACGGTTAATGCGCTTTTCTACTTTTTCAGTGACTGACTTAACATAATTTAATTTCGCCTCAATTGGAACATTCTTTCCAGAAAGAGAAAGGCCTAAAGCTACCCAATCACTTTCAATTCCATCTTGTAACATCTTTTCAGATGTTTTTGAGATTGCTTCCTCTAATTGCTTCGCTGGAATTTGAATATTCTCTTGCTTTGGTTGTTCTGGTTTTTCATCATTTGTTTTTGGTTCTTCTGGTTTTTCTTGTTTTGGATCATCTGTCTTTGGTTTTTCTGGTTTTTCTTGTTTTGGATCATTTGTCTTTGGTTCTTCTGGTTTTTCTTGTTTTGGATCATCTGTCTTTGGTTCTTCTACAGTTTTACAAGTACCAAATTTATCTAATGTTTGCTGTAATGTTTCCTGGCTCATATTGCTCCAGTCTGAAACAAAGCGGAAAACAACAACATCTCCAGATTTTAATTTATAACTATCCGCTCCAACTTCTGCAGATTTATCATTTACATCATACAACCAGCCGCTTGTGTCCCCAGCCATTAAGCCGTCAATGCCTTTGACATACGTTCCAAACGACATCGTCTCTGCTGTTACTTTGTCCCCCATGACTTTTTGTAGCAAACTTAAAGCTGTTTCCCCATCTGTAATCTGCTCTTCTTTCGGACATAACATAATACCCTTTTGTGATTCACCAATAATTGCAAGTTTTGCTGTATTTCCTTCAGCAAACGTAATATGTACTGTATTCGCAAAAGAAACAAATACAAGTATAACTGCCATTAACGACGTAAGCAGCCATTTTTTCAACATTGCCATCCCAAAATTTCCTCCCTTACTACTATTCACACAAAAAAAGGCCCTTCAAGGGCGTGCTATTGACACTCTTTTTTTGTAAGTGTCGAACAAACTGTGCAACACCTCCGACCCGCATCATTCGCGGCTATATTTGTATAGGAAAAATAATTTTGTTTATGAACGTATCATTGTGATAACATTCACTTTTCTTGGCACTACTTACTTCCATTTCAGTTATTGTAAAACGATAAACCTATACATTCTGTTAATTTTAAATTTCTGTATTATTTTACTATTGACAAAGAATTTTGTCCATGCTTTATCCGATTTATTTTCTAAGAATAGTAACTTACTAGCCTTTAAAGATGCAAACTCTTTTTACTAATAATGACGCCATCTTCATCCGCATATACATATTCATTCGGCTTCCATTCTACTTGTCCAAATTGCAATAAAATATTCTTCTCGCCTTTCCCTTCTTTTACACTTCTATTCGGTATCGTTCCTAACGCTAATATACCAATATTAATATTCTTTAGTTCACTAGAATCACGAACATATCCATTCACAATAATCCCTGCTAGCTTTCTGTCCTCCGCAATAGCTGCCAAATTATCACCAAGTAACGCACAATTCGTGGACGCTCCGCCATCAACAACTAATACCGTTCCTTCTGGTAGTGTTTGCAATCCTGCCTTCACTAGTACATTATCATCCTTCACTTTTACCGTTGCAATTTTCCCATAAAACTGTTCCTTCTTCCCAAACGACCGAAAAGACTGACGACATATTTGTAATTCATTCTCAAACTCATCGCATAAATCCGTAGTTTTCCACATCTTTTTTCCCTCTTTTCCTTATTCTTTCTATATAATATATTCTTGAATTCTTTTCGTTTCCCTGTCTAATGTTGTAAGAATTTGTATTGCGGAAAAAGGATAGAAAAACTATTGCCTTAGGAAGCTACCTTTATTATAATCTATTTCACGGATAAATTTCGGAATATTTAAAATTAACTAAGTGAAAAAGGAGGGATTTTATGCAATTACAAACTGAGGTGAAAAAACAACCTAGTAAACGAAAGTTTAAAATGCCTGACGCGTACGTACTACTATTTTTTATTGCTTTACTTTGTGCCATTGCTACCTATTTCGTTCCTGCTGGAGAATTTAAAAGAGTTACTAACGGGACTGTTACAACGACAATACCAGGAAGTTACCATTCTGTTCCGCAATCGCCGGTAGGATTTGTTTCGTTTTTTACCGCTATTGAAAAAGGAATGACACTTGCTGCTCCTATCATCTTTTTAATTTTATTTACAGGTGGAGCTATTGCCATTCTTGAAAAAACAGGTGCTCTTGACGGTTTAATCTATCATGTGATTAACAAATTTCGTAATCAGCAATTACTTTTCATTTGTATTGTCGCTGCACTCTTTTCTATTCTCGGAACGACTGGCATTATCGTTAACTCAGTTATCGGCTTTATCCCCATCGGCATCATCGTTGCACGCACATTAAAATGGGACGCTATCGTCGGTGTAGCAATTATTTACTTAGGCACCTATGCTGGTTTTAATGCTACTATATTATCTCCCTCACCTTTAGGCATTTCACAAAAAATCGCAGAACTTCCGATGTTTTCAGGGATTGGTTTACGCACAGCAATCTATATTTCTTTTTTACTTGCTACCATCCTTTATATTAATTGGTATATAAAGCGCTTAAAAAAATCGAATAAAGGAAGCATACTCGGAGATAACTGGTTTCCAAGTAATGCTCTTTCAAGTGAGAAAGAAATAGAGAAAACAGAAGTTCCTTGGACAATACGTCACAAATTAATTTTACTCGTTTCAGCTTTATCATTAATTGCATTTTTAATAGGTGCTTTCCGTCTACATTGGACAGACGCAGAAATGACCGCTACTTTTATTTTCATCGCTATTACAGCGGGAATAATAGGTGGCATGAAAGCAAACGATATCGCTTCTACCTTTCTAGCAGGCTGCCAAAATCTCATTTACGGTGCTTTGATCGTCGGAATGGCTCGTTGTATTTCAGTCATTTTAGAACAAGGCAAATTACTTGATACAATTGTGAATCAGCTCGCACAGTCTCTCGAAGGACAAAGTCCTGTATTTGGCGTTCTCGGCATGTATGTAAGTAGTGCGGCATTACATTTCCTCATTTCATCTGGGACAGGAGAATCTGTTATTTTCATTCCGATATTAGCTCCACTTGCCGATTTCATGCACATTACACGCCAAGTTACAGTACAAGCTGTTATGCTTGGCGAAGGAGTAGTGAACTGCCTCAATCCAACTTCCGGTGTTTTAATGGGCGTTCTCGCGGCGAGCGGCATTTCTTATGGAAAATGGCTTCGATTCATGGCGCCACTTGCATTCATTTGGTTTATCATCGGACTTATTTTTCTTATTGTTGGCGTGAATATTGAGTGGGGACCGTATTAAAACTATGTAACTTTCTCCCTATGATTTCACCGTTATCTTATAATAATGACAAAAAGGATTGATTATAGTAATCAATCCTTTTCACTTTCATCTCTCAAAACTAAATCTCTGCAGCTAATAAATTGTACTCACTGTCAAAAGAAGCATGGATTCTATGGCCACCAAATAAACCTCCGTCATTATATTCGCAATATATATCATTTTCTCTAATTACAATGTCCATTAGAGTAATAGATTGCTCAAATGTTTCTTTCGTCATATCATATTCTCCTGCATCTACAGCATCCCAATCTAAATGTTCATCATTCTCATCATATTCAGGCCAAAAATCATTTTTATACTCTATTAATTCTTTCGCTATAGCGACCTTAGCTTTTTTATCAAATTCTTCTAAACATACATAAAGCTTTTCTGCTCTTTTCATCATTTCATGTACATGTAGAAGCTCTTTTCCAATATCCAATTCCCAATGTACTTTCCCCTCGTTTTGCTCATATGTATGAAAAGTTTCATTAAAGATAAACATTCCAATTAATTCACTTTTTATTGATTTTTCCATGATTTTATTTCCTTTCTATCTGTGAGAGAGTAACTTTAATTGGCTTGATGAGCATGTGACGATCCCCATGCCCATCAAAGATATCCCAAAATTGAATTTTAACCTTGACTTTTTAGAGACATACATAGTCAAGATATGAACTCACTTTTGGTTTCCGATAATTTTTTTGTATTATTTTTTATGAAATGAACGAACAAAGCAATTAAAGGAAAAGCTACTCCAATGAGTAAAGTTACTTCACTATTAAATTTATAGTACGTATAACTTCCAATCCATGAACCAAAGGCTCCTCCCAAAAAGAAAATAGTCATATATAATCCATTTAGTCTATTTCTTATCTCCGAATTCAAACTAAAGATAACTTTTTGACCTAATAATAAATTTCCTGCTACACCAATATCGATGCTAATGCCTGAAATAAGTATTAAAATCACACTAAACAATGAATGATCTTGAACAAAAAATAGGAGTATGACAGATAATAGTACGAGCGCCATTGATACATTCGTCATTGTAAAAATATAACCTTTATCTGCTATTTTACCAATAGTAGGAGTTAATAAAGCTCCAGCTATTGCAACAAACCCAAACAATGCAATTTCATTATTTGAGTACTGCAATGACTCTGACCTTAATAAAATGGGAATAACTGTCCAATACAAGCTAAATGTTGCGAATAAGCATGCGTGATAAAAAGCTCTTTGTTGTAGCGGAGAAGTATGTATAAGTAGTTTTACCATAGAAGTTATTAAATTTGGATATCGCATGTTACTAGTCGATATCACTTCATAGTTGGGTAAAAATTTTATAATTAACAGTAAGACAACAACTAAGACTATTAGTGAAAAAAGAAAGACCATTCTCCAGCCAAACCAGTCAGCTATTCCGATAGATAATGGGCGAGCAATCATAATCCCAATCAATAAACCACTCATTACTTTACCCACATATTTCCCCGTCTCTTCAATAGGTACAATCCGCATTGTTAGCGGAACTAACATTTGAGCCGCACAGGCTCCAATACCAATTATAGTTGTTAATAGTAAAAAAAGAATTCCATTTGTCGAAACTAGCGTACCCATTAAAGAAAGAATAGTTAGCCCGATAAGAATCGCTATTATTTTCTTACTTTTAAATAAATCTGCCATTGGTACGATAAAAAACAATCCCAATCCATACCCAATTTGCGTCAAAGTAGTAAGCAATCCTGATAAATCAGAGGAGATATTTAAGTCCTTTGCAATGAATTGTACAATTGGTTGTGCATAATAAATATTTGCAGCAAGTGAACCACAACTAATCGCCAAAATAAATATTAGAAAATTTGTCTTGTTATTCAACTTTACCATTCCTTTCTTTTTTGGAACGTTCATTCCGAAATTATTAAAAAAAGAAAGACTATAGGTCTGCAATAGTCTTATCTACTAGACGATAGGCTAATTTTTTTTCTTTTTTATATTTGGACATTATATTCAAGCTATGGTTTAAACTTAATAAAGAATATGCAACTAATTCAGTATCAGCCTCTTGTGAAATTTCCCCTTTCCTTTTTCCTTCTTCGATAACTTGCTTAAATACTTTTTCAAGTTCATTAAAATCATTTATGAGTATTTCTTCTATGGCAGGATCAATTTTTCCAATAAGCAGTGAGGAGTTTGTTATAATACACCCTTTTGGAATTTCATCTGAATAACATTTTTCAATATGTTGATAAAAAAAGGATGTAAGTGATGCTTTCGCGTTTATACCACTAAAAAGCAAATTTCTCTTTTGAGATCCATAGTTTTTATAATGTTCCAAAACTAGTTTAAATAGTGCATCCTTATCTCCAAAACTATCGTAGAGAGTAGAGCGACTTATGCCCATCGTTTCAATAAGATCTGATATATATGTAGCATCATAACCTTTCTCCCAGAATAAATGCATCGCTTTATTTAAAGCTTGTTCTTTGTTAAAACTAATCTTTCTCCCCATTTAATAACACCCCCTATCATATACTTTAATATATTCTTTTCGGAACGATAAGTCCACAAAAACATTTCGAAATCAAGTCTTCCGTTTAAAGGTTATATAAACTTATTATTAAAAAATCAAAAACACTTGAAGTTGACGTTAGGTCATTTTATATACTGTTAAGTAGCTACTATTTAGCAATTTCATAAAAGAAATTAGAAAAATAGGAGGTTTCCAGATGAAACAGGGCGATATTATTATTTATGGATGTGTCATTATAGGTGCAGGTATCGGACTGACATTAGATTATGCATTTCCTGGTGTGCTAATTGGATTAGGAGCAGGCTACTTACTTAAAAATCTTTTTAGTAAAGAAGAATAGATGTGAAATAAGAAAATAATCGTTAAAGATAAAACCTTAACGTATAGAAAGGTAGGTTTATTAGTTGATACATATTAATAAAGTTGCAGAACTAACAGGCGTTACAGTAAGGACACTGCGTTATTACGATAAAATCGGATTATTAAAACCAGCATCCAAAACAGAGGGTGGCCATCGTTTATATACAAATGAAGAAATAAAAAAACTTCAGCACGTTCAATTTTTAAAAAAGGTTGGCTTTCCGTTACAAGAGATTAAACATATGCTCGGCTTCAATGAGTGGGATTGGTCGGATAGTTTAAAGAGCCAATTATCTTATGTAATAAATGAGCAGGAAAATTTAAAGAAAATAGAATTATCCTTACGGGAAATGATAAATGGAATTGCGATAGAAGGAGAAGAAAGCTGGATTGCGATTCAAAAAATCATGCAATTATCCAGCAAAGATAAAGAAATCCAACAATATTATCGCGAATCTGTATTTAAAGAAAAAGAAATAAAACTATTAGAAAAGGTTCCTAAGATGGCAAGTGACTGTTCTGATTCACTCGAATGGATTGCTCTCATAGGTCAGTTAAAGCGTTATATGAAGGATGGACCAAAAGCAACGAAAGTTCAAAATATCATAAGAAGAATGGAGGAAAAACGCTTAGAAGAATTTGAAGGTGAGGATGAATTTTTAAATAAGCTTTGGGAGATACGGATGTCTCCAAAACAATCAGAGAAGCTAAGTTTATATCCAATTGATCAAGATGTACTTCAGTTTATAAACGAGGCATATGCCATTTTTATGGCTGAAAAGAATAATTCTAAGCCGAAATAAGAGGGCACGAGCGATGGGTACAGAACAACTTCTCCTAATAGGCGGATTGGCTATATTGGATACGCTAAGTCCTACTACAATAGGAGTAACAATATATCTACTTTTAACAGATGAAGAGAATCTTACGAAACATTTATTCGTTTATCTATTGACGATAGCAGGATGTTATTTTGCTGTTGGAGTTTCACTTATGTTAGGATTAGATTTTTTGTTTAAGATTATTTCTGACGTATTTCAAAACCGAATCGTAAGCTGGTCGTTCTTCATTATTGGAGTCATATTATTCATCGCAAGCTTTTATATTCCACCAAAGAAAAATTCAGAGATTCCCTCACCAAAATCAAAAAGCATTTTTTCTATGATTGCGCTAGGATTCACTACTACATTCATTGAAGCGGGTACTGCATTTCCTTATTTTGCAGCAATTGGCATACTTACTACTTCTAATCTATCCTGGATAGAATGGTCTTCTATTTTAGCGGGATACAACTTTATTATGGTATTGCCCTCTCTCGTACTGTTTCTCTTCTATCTCCTATTTGGTCGCTGGATGCAAAAACCTCTCGAGAGACTTCGAATGAAAATCGCTAATAGTACAGGATCAGCTCTGTCATGGATTATGTGTATAGTTGGCTTCTTCCTAATATTAAATAGCCTGGACTATTTATAGGGTGTTTTACCAAAGTATTAAATAACATCTTATTAGCTCAAAAATGATGTTAAACTAATTAGAGAATCTACAATATGGAAGAGATTATTATAAAAAAAATTACTATTGTAGAAGAATTTGTACCTACAGGCTCAGCCCACACCAATTTTTCTTTTACAGGCTGTTACTCTCCCTTCCCTCTTCCTCATATTCATCTAATTTTGATGCAGGATAAAATGCGTATTCATCCAATTCGTAATTATTTCTTCCAGCAATGGATGAAGTGGCTTTCCCGCCCCTTCTTCATAATTCTTTTTAAATTCTAAAGCCTTGAAATCCCCCTCAAAACTTTTCAAACTATGATCCATATCTTTTATTACATGTACTTCAGAATCCCCCTTCACATAATCACCGATCCGCTTCGCTCTTTCGGGGTCAGCCTGAATATCTTTATCACCAGCAATAGCTAATACTGGACATGTTACTTGTTGTAAATCTTTATAAATATCATGCTGAAAATGCTCTCTAAACCACTTTGCGTTCATCGGTTTAAAACCTACTTTAATTGTATCTTTTTCTGTATTCATCATTTTCTCTTTTATTTTTTCCATCTGCTTCTCTCCACGTTTCTCTACATTAAGAAGGCGCATGAGTTTTCCCTTTATTCCTTTTTGTTCTTTTAATTCTTTATAAGCAATCTCTCTTTGTCTTTTCGTAGCTTCTTCTAACGATTCCGCAGCTCCTGTAAGAAGGATAAGCCCATTAACTGGTGTTCTTGCATTTACTACTGTTGCCAACATACATCCTTCACTATGACCAGCTAAAATGATATTTTCTGGATCAACAAATGGTTGTTCTTTTAGATACGTAATCGTAGACTCTATATCACTAACTAAATCCCACATTCCAGTCTTCATAAATTCTCCCTCACTCTTTCCTACTCCGCGCTTATCAAAACGGAGCGTCACTACTCCAAGCCTCGCCAATACATGCGCTAGATCTTTATATATGTTCGACTCAAGCTGTAGCGGTAATATCGTTCCATCACGATCAATCTCTCCAGATCCAGCAATAATGACAACAGCCGCATACTTCCCATCAGCTTTTGGTTTAGTAATTGTACCTTGCAACGTAAATTCACTATTTATCACTATTTCATATTCATCAAAAGTCATCATTTTTTCCTCCCTCTATTCTTTTATATCCAATTTAAATTTCAAACTCACTATTATATTTTTGTATTCTCTTACATCTTTCATCGGAGCGAAAATTGGATTCTCTGCAATACTTTGTAACATGCTTCGCTTTATAATCTCTTCATTTCTAACTGTTTTAGCGCCGAGCGGAAATTCTGCAAACCATCCATCAATCGCATCAAAATAGGAATCGCCGTGTAAATGTAAACTATTTACTGTGAAACTAGCTGCACAAACTGTTGCGTATTTCTGCAACATTTCTAATGCTCTTTCAAAATTGCCTTGCATACAATATACTTGTGCAGCAGCATAGTATACTTTTAAAGTCATATTGGGATGTAATGTTTCTATTTCATATATATCTATTAACATAAAAGCTCTATTTAAAATTACCTCTACTTTTTCAACGCTTGAGGCATTTACTACTACATAATTTGGTATTGTCGCAACGAGTTGTATTAAATGTTGATACATACTAATTTGCATTATTTTATTCGCTTTTTCAGTATTTCCAAGCATTTGATACGCCTGTGCGATTAGATCTTCCGCTGGGACGTTAGGACGTATCGTTTCGCCAAGTAATTGAAGCACCTCATTTGGTTTATTGAGTATAAGGTTGCAAGTTGCTTGAAACGATGCCGCCTCTTTCACAAGAGAAACATCATCACTTTCTTCCTGCACCCTGCTAAAAAGAGACATTGCCTCTTCTAAAATTTCAATTCTTTTATCCATATCCTCTGTTAACATATGGTGGTTTATAAAAAGTAGTCCCATTTGAAGTAATAATGGAAAACAAGAATAATATTTTTTAATTATTTCTCTGCACTCCTTCATTACTTCATCAAACGGTTCTTCACTAAAAGCTTCCGCTAGTCTATGATATAAATTTTTAATATCTTCCTGCTCCATTTGTGGGGTATAGTTAATCAGTTCATCAATACTTATGTTAAAGTACGATGCTAACAGTGGTAAAAATGTAATATCCGGATAACTTTGCCCCGTCTCCCATTTGGAAACAGACGCTTTCGTAATACCGATATACGCCGCTAACTCTTCCTGCGTAATTCCCTTTTCTTTTCTCTTATCCGCAATTATTTTATGAATATTTATCTCCTTCACATCATCACCTCATACTTTTATTATATGCTTTTATTTCACACAAAATATGGATTTAAAGTCAACTTTCGTTAACAAAATCAACTGCTAGGAAACATCCGTCTAAAATAAAATCAAAGGCAGGAACATATTTGATATGTTCCTGCCTTTTTATTTTAGGGTACCGATACTAGCCATCTAGCTGGGATTTTGAAGTACTTCAAAATCAAAAATTTCATCTCACCACAGTTTTCTATGCGAATGCAGTGAACAGCTTATTTGCATAATTTTCGTTATAGGAAGTTATTTATTTGCTAATAAATCTTCTGCGTAACATTTAATCATCATATAGCCTGCGTAACCAAACTGATCATACGTATCTGCTTCTTCTTCGGTCGCCTGTCTAAGTACTGAATATCCTTTCATTAACATACAATTCTCATCATGAACCATTTGTGAAGTGAAATAATCTGTTTCAATTCCATCTAATTCTAATGAGCGATAGCCACTTATAAAACCATCCAATGCTGTTTCATGAATGGTTTTAATATGAACATCCATTTGTATTAACGTTTTACAACCTTTTAAATTTTCAGCCATAGGTGGGCTATCTCCAATCCAGTCCATCAAGCCTGCTAAAAATCCCTTTCTACTATTTGGATCTATTTCAATTACTCTACCACATGCAAATTTACTGTTATCTAAAGGAATAGTCCAAAATTGTCCTGGTACTAAATAACGATTTGATTTTGGTTTAAATGGATAGTTTATACTCATTGTTCTCCCCATTTCTTTTTTAGTTCTATAAATCTATACATTTTTTATACATTCCTATACTAGCACGGTTTTAGGGTTCTTGTTTGTTACTGGATTAGCAAAAAAACTGTATAAAATCTTGCATACTCTTAGCGTGGGATTTCCCCCAAATACTGGCATCCCCCAATATGTGATTTCTTATGGGGATTTCTTGAACCTTCATTAAAACACGCTCCCTTCTTTTGTCTATCTTTGTGAGTAACTCTTCTTGTTTATTTAAAGTCCTCACACCGAGCCTTTGTCCTCCCCCAAAGCCAAACAAATGATTCAGTTTATCCAGTATGTAAATAAAAAGGATAGTTAGCCCCCTAATGGACTAACTATCCTATAAACCTAGAACTTCTTTCCCTATGTATCATTACTTCGTTACCTCACCAAACTGCGCTCTCGTCACTTTCGCCAAGTCATCAACTTTCAGCTCAATTTGTATTCCAATTTTCCCGCCACTTACAATCATCGTTTCAAGTGATTGAGCACTCTCATCAATACATGTAGAAAATAACTTCTTCATTCCGACTGGTGAACAACCGCCACGAATATATCCTGACACTTTCGTAATATCTTTTACAGGTATCATTTCGATCTTCTTTTCACTTACTGCTTTTGCGGCAGCTTTTAAATTTAGTTCCTCATCTACCGGAATGATAAATACATGATAATTTTTACTATTCCCTTGAGCAATTAACGTTTTATATACTTCTCTCACTTCTCGTCCAATTTTCTCGGCTACTGATACACCATCAATTTTCCCATCATCCGGATCATATGACATCATCGAATATTCAATTTTTTCTTTATCTAATATTCGCATCGCATTTGTTTTATCTTTTTTCATTGGAATCTCCTTAAAAGGTTATTTCATAACATTAAATTTTCTTTTATTATACACCTTTTTTCTGTTTCTCCTGTATAACTTCACATTTTTGTAGATATATGTATGCATCATCCTACTAAGATTTTATTTCTCATTGAATTCAAACTCACATAAAGAAAACAGATATGGAGCCTTCAAATGAAAGGCACCATATCTGTTTTACATTTAACGTCCAAACTCTTTATTAAATATTTTGTCCCTGCCTGTAATGGCTTCTGGACCTACTGCATTAATAGCAGTTACTAAAATATGTTCTCCTCCAATAGGTCCACCGGCCCTTGTTTCAAATCCAAAAGTCCCACCAGCATGCCCCCAATACGATTGTCCGTCTGATGTTTTCCCTTCATAAATTCCCAGTCCAACCTTACCTATAGGTGAATCTACTGTTGTGAACATCTGATTCATTAGCTCTTGATTTAAGAGCTTCCCACCCAACAGTGCACTGAAGAATGTAGTCAAATCTTTCACTGTTGAAACCATATCTCCAGCTGCATTTGCCCATGACTGATTAATTTCTGTCAAATCATATAAACGCCCTAATCTATCCATATTATATCCATTAGCATGCTTACCCGGTATGTGCGAACTTGCTTCCATTACGAATGTCTCTTTTAACCCGAGCGGTTCAATGAATCTTTTTCTAATTTGCTCCGCATACGTATCTCCTGTTACCTTCCGAATAATTTCCCCGGCTATAACAGTATTTGTGTTCGAATAGTCCCAGCCCTCGCCTGGTAAAAATACAGGCGGTTTTGCAAGTGCTAAACTTATAAGCTCATCGGTACTATAGTAACGAAATGGGTTTTGAGGCAATGTAATATCTCTCATATCTAAATCTGTATATGCTGCAATCCCACTTGTATGGTTTAATAACTGACGAATTGTAATTTTACTCCCATCATATCCGTTACCCTGCAAAACTCCCGGCAACCATTTTTCAACTGTATCATCAAGGTTTAATTGTTTTTCTTCAGCCAATTGCAGTACAACAGAAGCAGTGAATGTCTTCGTTATGCTTCCGATACGGAACGAAAAATTCGGTTCTACAGGGCGTGGCATCTCGTAACTAGCTGTTCCGGTAGCATAGGACCAGCTTTTTCCATCCTTTAATCCGCCAGCTATAATACTTGGAATTTTTTTATTCGTTACTACTTGATCCATTACATTTTGTACTTCTTCTCGATGTTTACTTTTCTTTTCCTTATCAGTGGGTTCCTTTTTTGATTTTGCCGCAAATTCTGAAGCTAAAATATTGTTAATCTGTTTTTCGGCTCCTAATACATTAATATTTATCGAGATAACATGTTGACCATCCTCCGTTCCACCAGCAAAGTTAGTAAAACCAGGAATACCGCCACCATGTCCCCATACTTCAGTACCATCTGGCAATTTTGTTGTGTGAATACCAAGCCCATACTTCCCTAATGGGGTATCAACTGTGTTAGTCACCATCTCTTTCCGCATTTCTGGTGACAGTAATTTACCACCTAATAAGGCACGGAAGAACGTTGTCATATCTTCCCCTGTTGAAATCATTTCACCACTAGCATTAGCAAATGATGGATTAAACAAAGTAATATCTACTAATTTATCCCCCATATTTAAATAGCCACGTGCATTTTTCTTCGGAATATCCATTGAACTTCCTGGAAGGACTGTTTCTTTTAAACTAAGAGGTTCTATAATTCGTTTCTTTATCTGCTCAGCATATGATTCTCCTGTTACCTTCTGAATAATTAATCCTATGATAACCATATTCGTATTCGAGTATGACCAGCCTTTTACTGGTTCTAATTGTAAAGCACGAGAAATTAATTGTTCCGCTGTATAATTCTCACTTGGATTCTCTATTAATTTCTCTTTAAGATCTGGAGTCAGGTAGTCAGCAATTCCGCTTGTATGATTTAATAGTTGGCGAATTGTAATTTTATTCCCATCATATCCGTTTCCCTTTACAAGTCCTGGCAACCATTTCTCTACTGTATCATCAAGACTTAGCTTCTTCTCTCCTGCAAGCTGCAATACTACTGTAGCCACAAAGGTCTTCGTTGTGCTCCCGATTCTAAAAGCAGAATCAGCATCTACTTTATGATTTCGCTCAATATTACCTTCGCCAGAAGCATACGCCCAACTTGTCTCTCCATTTTTCACAGTAACAATAACTCCTGGAATATTCTTTTCATCGGCAGCTTTATCGACAACTTGTTCAATTGATGTCCTTTTGTTTACCGCATGTAGGTTTTCGTAAGAAGGTATCGCTAACGCCCCAACCAATATTGCCCCTGTTAAAGTAAGGGCTGCTCCTTTTTTTAAGATAAATGACTTCATTATGCATCGCTCCTATTATTTTGAATTTTTCTGTTGCCTCACTCCCTCACCTTAACTTCAATATTGTTAAATAACGTAGTGACAAAACGCTTTAATTTACTTATGACGCTTTATGCAGCTATGTCATATAAAATATGTGACAAACTGTCAATTGCTTCATATGACATACTTTATTGACTGTCTTTCTATTGACGATTTCAAAGATATGTTACATGATAAATCTAAATCATTAGATAATTAATCTTAAAATACAAGTAGGTGCTTATTTCATGTTATCATTCACAAAAAAATGGATTTGGTATGATTGGATATTTGTGATTATACGAACATTTTGGCTAATCGTTATCCTTGGTGCCGATTTTATGTTTCCCTCATTCATTCATACGTCCGGTCTAGTTGTACTTCCCCTTGCTCTTGTTGTTTACCTTATACCATTAATTGTTCGATATAAGAAGACAGAATGGTACCCTGCATTCGATATTTTCACTGCAGGTTGCTTTTATCTTTACTTAGCATCCGTAGCTCCTGATTTACTTTGGTCTTTCATTTTACTCGTAATCATTATTGGACTATGTAGTAATCAAAAAAATTATATATGGGGCGGTATTTTTTGTGGGTTTGTTTTTCCACTATTGAATGCTTGGATTGCCAACCGACCACCATATGAACTAATCGTTAGTTGTAGTCTCGGTTTTGCCATTGGCATTTCTTTTAATATATTAATTCAGTATCATAAGCAATCTCGAATTATTGAAGAGCAAAAGCTACTATTAGAACAACATATTAAAAAGATTGAAAAGCTTACTCTAATAGAAGAGCGTAATCGACTGTCACATGAACTACATGACACAATTGGTCACACACTTACTTCTCTCATCGCTGGTGTCACATCACTAAGGTCAGCAGTACCGAATTCACAGTTTGAAAGAATTGATTCACTTATCAGTATTGCTCAGCATAGTTTAGATGACACCCGAAGACATCTACACGATTTATCCCATAATTCACTTAGTAACTCATTAAGTGAATCACTACAACAATTAATAGAAGAATTTATGAAATCTACAGGTACAACCGTTACATTTCGGGTGATTGGCACCGAGACTCTTTTGATGCAAAAAGTGAATTTTTGCCTATATCGCTGTCTTCAAGAGTCGTTAACAAACGCTGTTCGACACGGTAAAGCGAGCACCATATCTGTTCAACTGTATTTCGACGAACAACAACTTCGATTGCAAATTGAAGATAATGGTATTGGAATGGAAGAAATTCAATTTGGCTTTGGACTTAGCGGAATGAAGGAACGACTTGAACAAGTTCACGGGACATTGTCAGTTCATTCTAGCTCTGAACAAGGAACATTTATCATTTGTAATATTCCATTACAAATAAAACCCGCACATGATATAATTCGCTTATTGGTCGTTGATGATCAGGCTCTTATTACAAATAGTTTAGAGCAAATTTTAGAACACCAAACTGATTTTATTGTTGCTGGTAAGGCGTATAATGGATCTGAGGCATTAAAATTATGTGAACAATTACAACCTGACATTGTACTAATGGACATTAAGATGCCAGAAATGAATGGCATTGAGGCTTTACTAGAAATGAAGCGACGTTGGCCTAATATAAAGATTGTTCTTATGACAACATTTGAAGATTCCTTACAAGCAGCAACTGCACTCGAACATGGAGCTGAAGGTTACATGTTGAAGTCTATTCATCCACAAGAAATGAAGGAAGCCTTGAAACTTATTTATAACGGTGGAACTTGGATTGACCAATCGGTTGCTACACGTATTTTTGAAGAAATGAAACTTCAACGTGAGCAATTAGCGAAAATCAAATCAACTAAACAAACTTCTCCATATGGACTTACAAAACGGGAAATGGAAATTTTAGAACATCTATCAAACGGATTACGCTATAAATCCATTGCTACTAAACTATTTTTATCTGAAGGAACAATCCGTAATTACTGCTCAAATCTCTATTCAAAGCTAGGTGTTAACAATCGTGAAGAAGCAATAAAAAAAGCACAAACAGAAAACATCTTGTAGGCAATATGGAATGAATACATTCCACTTCAAAACTAAAAATATTGATAATTCAAAAATCATCTGATATAATTTGGAAAAACTTACGTTAAGGAGAGATTCGTAATGCGAAATGTTAATACTTCTTTCCAACTTCATCATCATACGTAACGCCGTGTATCCGAAGAAAAATTTTTCTTCGTGGGTACAGGGCTTTTCCTGTTGACCCACGAAGCGTTCATAAAGCTATGTGGGTATTTTTATACCTGCATAGCTTTTTTTAATTTAAAAAAGGAGTGATTATGATGGAAATGAAAAATGTAAAGGGAACGAAAGACTATTTACCAGAGGAACAAGTGCTGCGAAATAAAATTAAAAGAGCTTGTGAAGATACGTTTGAACGATACGGTTGTAAACCTTTAGAAACACCAACGTTAAATATGTATGAGCTTATGTCATACAAGTACGGCGGTGGCGATGAAATATTAAAAGAAATATATACACTTCAAGATCAAGGAAAACGTGACCTTGCCTTACGCTACGATTTAACTATTCCATTCGCAAAAATTGTGGCGATGAATCCGAATATTCGCCTCCCTTTTAAACGCTATGAGATTGGGAAAGTATTTCGAGATGGCCCTATTAAACAAGGGAGATTTCGTGAGTTCATTCAATGTGACGTTGATATAGTCGGTGTTGAGTCGGTCATGGCAGAAGCTGAACTTATGAGCATGGCGTTTGAGCTGTTTCGAACGTTAAACTTAGAAGTAACGATCCAATATAATAACCGAAAATTATTAAACGGTATTCTTCAAGCTATTAACATCCCTACTGAACTAACGAGTGACGTCATTTTATCATTAGATAAAATCGAAAAAATTGGTGTTGATGGTGTACGAAAGGATGTATTAGAACGCGGAGTTACTGTAGAAATGGCCGATACAATCTGTAATACTGTATTATCTTGTCTACAGCTTACGATTGCTGACTTTAAAGATGCTTTCAATAATCCACTCGTTGCCAATGGAGTAGACGAATTACAACAATTACAGCAATATTTAATCGCTCTTGGAATAAATGAAACTGCTATATTCAATCCGTTTTTAGCGCGGGGACTTACAATGTATACAGGTACCGTATATGAAATCTTTTTAAAAGATGGATCGATTACATCTAGCATCGGTAGCGGCGGTCGTTACGATAATATTATCGGAGCATTCCGTGGTGATAACATGAACTATCCAACAGTCGGTATTTCATTCGGTTTAGACGTTATTTATACAGCATTATCACAGAAAGAAACAATATCATCTACAGCGGATTTATTTATCATCCCACTCGGGACAGAGTTACAATGCTTACAAATTGCCCAGCAATTACGTTCTACTACTTCCTTAAAAGTCGAACTAGAACTAGCGGGACGCAAATTGAAACGTGCCCTTAATTATGCCAATAAAGAGAATATCCCTTATGTGCTTATTATTGGGGACGAAGAACTTAGTACAAACACTGTTGTGCTACGGAATATGAAGGAAGGTAGTGAAGTGAAGGTTCCCCTTTCTTCTTTAAGTAGTTATTTATAATACGAACCACCCTCGTTTGGGTGGTTTTTCTATTTTATAGATAACGAAACATTAGTTTACATAAAATATTTATAATCTACTCGAAGCTACAAATATATAATATCCAATTACCTATTATCTTTGGTAATATATAGATACGAATGATTTTAGGAGGATTTACTTTGAAAACTTACATACAAGCACTAAAGTGGACAACAGGGATCTATCACCTTTTATTACTTCCTTGTTATTATTTATTCCCAAGTCTTGTTAACCTATATGGGATGCCTTTGCTACTATTGATTCTTTTACATATCACTACTATTTTATTAGCTAAAAAAGGTGGCATGAATACGTACCCTCATTATATCGGTATTATCGTTACTCTAGTTGCCTTCTTTCCTTATATAGCACTCGTTCTACATATTATAGCAGCTGTTTTCCTTTTATTAGATGCCGTTTCTATGAATGCAAAAGAAGTTTGTGATTCCTAGAAACATAAAATTAGAAATACATGTTTTTCAGCAAATCACTTTTCTTTATTACAACGCTAATACATAACGCAATTCTTTCCTATGATTTTACAGAAAGAATTGCGTTTTTTCATTGATAAGAACATAGCTTTAAAGTATATAGATCCCCTTACAATTTCTATCTTTATTGCTTTAGCATATTAACTATGACTAAGCAACCTTCTCTGTTTTAAATACCCATCGATGTAGAGCCGGTTGATAATACGGTATCATCCATCCTAAAATTTTACCGATACAATAGGCGGAAATTAGTGTACCGATTCCGATTGAACCTAACGATTGAATGAAAACGATACAGATAATACCCGCTGCACAAATGTTTATTAAATCGCTCAAAATTTTTGCTTTACCGAATTTCAATTTAAATTTTTCACTGATTGCATAAGTTAACGCATCATACGGCATTAATGGTAGTTTCGCTGTTGTATAGCCCATTAAACCGACCGCTATAACAAATAAACTAACAATCAAATATACACTTCGAGCAAAGATCGTTTCTGGTAGAGGGAAAAGTTGTACAAGGAAAAGCGTTGCATCCATGAAGAATCCAAATATAAACGAAATAATAAATTGACTTACAAATTCATTGAACTCCATTCGTTTACTTAATACGACTTGAATAAAAATGTATAAAACATTTGCAAGCGCCATTGTCACACCAACCGATAAACCAATCGTTAGCGTACTTGCATATGCCAATGATGATACAGGCGATACACCAAACCCTGCTTGAATTGACATGCTAATGCCAATCGACATACAAAATAACCCGAGCACGTACAAGGTGATGCGCTTCAAGGTTCTGTTCCGATGACCCATATTATCTCTCACTTTCTAATTGACATTATTAATATAAAGACTATAGCTATAGAATTAAATATAACGTCAAATTAAACATATTAAAAATATATATATGATAAACTAATCATATGAAAAAACATATAACGGAGAGATACAATGGATTTCAGGCAATTATATTACTTTAAAGAAATTGTGAAACAAGGAAGTATTTCGAAAGCAGCAGAAGTGCTCCATATCGCGCAACCACCACTTAGTCAATTATTAAAAAAGCTCGAAACTGATCTTGGCACAACTTTAATTCATCGATATCGTCAAAAATGGGAGCTTACAGAAACAGGTGAAATACTATACGAGTATGCCACACAAATGCTAATACAAGCTCAAGATATAAAGCAGCAAATTCAAGAAATTGAACAAGGTATAGGCGGAACTGTAAATATCGGTGTCTCTTCTACATGTTCGAATATGCTCGTTGACTATGTTAGTACGTTTAGAACACAATACCCTAATGTTAAAATAAATATAGTAACCGGAAATTCAGAAGAATTATTAAAAAAACTAGAACAAAGAGAAATTGATATTGCCCTACTTTTGCGGTTAGGAAATAGTGAACACTATGAGATAAAATCATTAAAAAAACAACCAATTGCTGTAATTATCCCTGCAAGTTGGAAAACATCATTTCCATCACAACATGTAACAATTGAAAAGATTGCGCAGTTCCCATTCATTATGCTCGGAGCGATGGAAGGACTGTCCTTCAATGAAAACCTACTCAAAGCGTTTAATAAACATCAAGTCAAGCCAAATATCATTATCGAGTGTAAAGATATAAGTATGGTTATAGCACTTGTTAGTAAAGGGCTAGGTTTATCCATTATTCCAAGAATGGACTACACATCACCATTTTTAGCGCATACAACGCTTTTAGAATTGGAACAATTTGATTTCCAGCTAGAACCTGCAATAGTAAAATTAAAAACCCAACAAATCTCCACAGCAGCAACTCAATTTTGGGAAATGGTTGATTAGAATGTGTGAACAAATGATGAAACAGGTAGTTACTGTGAGATATAACAAGACCAGCTATGGACAGAATGAATGTCCATAGCACGCAAAAAATAATCCTCCTGAAAGCTGGATACGCATACTAAAGAAGTAGAATTTGATTTTTTCTATGTATGAAATTGATTTTCCATGGAAAACTATATTAGTATGTATGCAGTTTAAACGCTCTATTTATTAGAGCTGGACAGGAGGAGAATGAATATGTCTGATATTGAAGTTGGCGAAGTGTTTACTCTTAGTGATGAAAATAACGAAGAGCAAGAAGTAGAAGTACTTGGAGCGATGGATGTCGAAGGCGCAGAATATATTGCAGTGGCCTTCGTAGAAGACATTCAAACAGAAACTGAGGAAGACATTGATATCTTCTTTTTAAAAGTAGAAGAAGATAATGAGTTTTCATACATTGAAAATGATGAAGAGTTTGATAAAGTATCTGCTGCGTTTGAAAAGATTTTGGATGAGCAAGAGCAAGAAGAACAAGAATAATAGGAATGAAACACTCGAGGACGGATGCATATCCGCCCTCTTTTTATTTATCATGCATCCAAAGACTTATGTAGCAATTCCAGTACATCTTTCATCACAAAAGGACCATCTTTCTTCACATGCTCAGCGAATTCAGAAACGAGACGTAATGTTTTTACACTTTCAACCGGGTGCTCGCCGGATGCACTTTCAGCAGAAAGCATAACAGCATTTGTCCCATCTAGTACAGCCTGAAACACATCAGTCACCTCAGCCCTTGTTGGAATAGAATGATCTACCATAGATTGAAGCATTTGTGTCGCTGTAATAACATATGTATTCGTTCGATTACATTCCTGAATCATCATTTTCTGCAAGAGCGGAATAAATTGATACGGCAACTCTACTCCTAAATCGCCCCTTGCAATCATAATTCCATCTGCTTCTTTACATATGTCTTGAAAATTCTCGATTGCTTCCATCGTTTCTATTTTAGCAATTATATTAGGTGACGTTTCTTTATATTGTTGTATATAATCTCGTATTTCTTTTATATGACTAGGTTTTCGTACGAAAGAACATGCGATATAATCAACATCTTCTTCTAAAAGAAACTGAATATCTTTTTTATCTTTCTCCGTAATAGCTGGTAAATGAACGATTGCTCCTGGTAAGTTCACCCCTTTATGAGAGGAGATATTACCACCTGTTTTCACCTTTGTTTCTATTTTGTCCGTACTTACCCTCTCAACGATTAACTCAACTTCCCCATCATTAATTAAAATTCTACTTCCAACTTTCACATCATTCGCAATTCCTTCATAATCAACACTTGCTTCTTCATTGCTCCCTGTAACTGGTTGCGTATGTAAAAGAAAAGAATCTCCCGCCTGAAGTGTAATTTGTTCTCCGTTTATTTCACCTAATCTTATTTTAGGTCCTTGTACATCGCCTAAAATTTTTATAGAATCATCTAACGATTTGACTAAACGAATGATATCTTTATGACTTTCATGCGTGCCATGTGATAAATTCAATCTTACTATTTTCATGCCATTGTTTATTAACTGCGCTAACGTTTCTTTATTATTACTTGCTGGCCCAATTGTACAAACTCGATCGATTGTCATATTTATCACTATCCTTTTTTCATTAGGATTCCCATAAACTTTCATTACACTCTCAACATAAAAAAGCCTACTCACAAGTAGGCTTTTAAAACTACGAAAGTTTCGTTAATAACTGATTTAAATCTTTTTTCGTTTTCGTCGTTAATGACTTCATTTTAGTAATATCTATTTTTTCTTTCTCCGCTCCTACAATTAACGGATACATACTTTGTCCGATTGTTTTAGATTCAGCTGGGTGAGATGCTTCTAACTCTTTCTCGATTACATCCCACTTTTCATTAATTTGTTTTCCAAGTTTATTTACTGTTTCTAATTTAGGGTTTGCAGCTAATTGCTTGTCTAAGCTTTCAATTAATGCAGCAACTTCTTTTACATTTGTTTTCACGGCTACGCTTTTCTTCGGATCTTTCGTTGTTTTTCCGTTTGAGTTTGTACTTGTACTTTGATCTGTCGTTTTTCCGCTAGTCGTTTGGTCATTCGTTTTTCCTGTCGTCTCTTTTTCTTTTGTTTTCACATTCTCATTTTGAGATGATGTTTTACCGTTACTTTCTGTTCCTGATGATTCTTTCGTATTTTTTGCATCTTTATCTGTTTTTTCATTTGAAGAAGTATTTGTTTCTTTGTCAGTATCTTTCGTTGTTTTTGACGTTTCATCTGCACTTGTCGTTTTTGCTTCTCCTTCATTTTGCGCTGTTACTTGCTCTTTCTTTTCTTTCTCTTTATCTGCTGAAGGACTACAAGCTGCCATAGTAAGCATTGTACCAATTGTTATCGATGCGATAGCGATCTTTTTCATTTTCATATAAATCCCCCTATGTTTACGTAATTTATCCTCCCCTTTACGATTCGATTTCCCCGTAAAAAATTCCTTTTCATACGAATTATCATTTTTCCGACAGTAATCTTCATAATAATACGTACAAAAACTGATAAATCAATTCGAATATTCGAGTTTCTTCTACTTCATTTTTCTTCTCTCTAGCAAAAGAAAAAGAGTATATTGTCACATGAAGAATTACAATCTTCATATGACGATATACTCTTCTATCAAATTTTTATCTTTCTTGACATTTTATTTATACAAAAAAAGAAAATTTTCTTTCGTTTTTTTGTTTCTCAACAATTGTTAACATAATATATTTATGAGTAACCACCATTCGAATGAATAACTTGCCCCGTAATCCATTTTGCTTCTTCACTTACTAAAAAAGAAATTACGTGTGCTGCATCTACCGGTTCTCCTACTTTACCTTGCGGGAACTTCCACACTAAATGATGCTTTAGCTCCTCTGTAATCCAACCTGTATTCGTTGGTCCTGGATCAACAGCATTCACTGTAATCCCCTTCTCCATCGCAACAGGTGCTACTGATTTTGTAAATGCTTCAATGGCTCCTTTCGTCGCTACGTATGCTAGTTCATCAGGCATTGGTCCTAATGACTGGCCTGAAGTAAGATTTATAATACTTCCACTCGTCTTGCTTGCATAATGTTTTATAAATAATGAACTTAATAACATAGTAGCCCGAACATTTACCGTATAATGTTTATCCAGCTGTTCTACATCTAATTCCTCAACTCTCGTATGAGTAGAATAGGCTGCATTATTAATTAAAATAGATGGATCGCCTAACCGTTCTGATACCATATAAAACAAACGATTTGGTGAATACGACTGCGATAAATTGATTTCTGCCATTTCACATCGAACACCTAAACTTTCAATCTTCTCTTTCAACAAAAAGGGTTCTTTGTCATGCATTCCCCACGGCATCGCTTTATCATACTGAGACCAGTACGTGAAAAAAATGTCTATCCCCTTTTGAGCAAGCACCTTGCATACAGCTGCACCAATTCCATTCAGACGAGTTGCCCCTGTTACAATTGCTATTTTCTTCACCTTTTCTCCTCCATCTATGGATAAATCCTCTGCACGAATACAGAGGATTTATCTTTTTATTCAATATTTGACAATATACGTTCTGCACCTAATTTTAACATTTTAATAAAAATATAATTTACAATCGTAAACACTACAAATAAAACGATAAACATAATCCACAGCCCTACTTGAAGGAAGAAGTATAGTACACTTACTCCCGCTACAAGAACTAAAGCTATGAAAATATTAGCTAAAAAATTCCACAATGTTGTATAGCGACTCTTAAATAATTTCTGCTCTGTATCCCAATGTATATCTGCAGTTTGTGCATCCCAGCGCGTACCAATTAAATTAATTAACAGTAACCCGTTCGCACTTAGTAAAAACCACAGTAACATGAACACAGGCGAAATCCCCGCTACAACTGCCATCGTAATACCAAATACTGCTAAAATAATCACATTAATTAACCAAGCAGTAATCGCTTTTGCAAAAAAGATATCCGAAGCTTTTACAGGTAAATAACGATTCACAAACCAGGAACTTCCATCACGTGAAAATGATGTTGTTGCGATGACGTTACTTCCCATTAAAAATAGCGATGCACAAAGGCCCACACCAATTGCAAGACCTGCTGATTTTGGGTTATCAATATACCCTGTAATCCACTCTAAATTTCCATCTTGCACGAATAAAACGAAGAATAACATAATCGGCATAACGAAAGTTTGTACAATGCAATTTAAGAAAAATTGTGGTGTACGGAATAACGTTTTAAACTCCTTTTTCACATACGCTTTTAAATGTGAACTTTGTACCGTTGATTTCTGTAAACCTTCTGCTGAAATGACTTCTTTTTTTGCTGTACTCGTTGAAAGTCCAATAACCCCTTTTAAATATGTACGCTCTGCAATGTAATAAAACAACACAAAAAATACAAATGAAATAAGTGCAAAAATGATTACGTATAAAGGGCCCTTCCAATTTGCATTTTCTACTAATGCCACTGCTCCAAAATATGTAGTTGGAAAATAATTTGTCATTTGTACTAAAAGTGAAGATTGGTTGCTCGCAAGATAATTCGTAAGTGCATCTTCAGAAAACGAACTTTTATTTTTCCACTGTAAAAATACATTAATTCCTACAATAAATAGTATACTTACGATTCCAATAAATATATTACCTCGATCTTTGTTTTTCGCTATATTTGTATACCTCATAATAACTGTCATCAATAATGAAGCTAATACTAATGGCACAATCGGGAAGAGTAAGTAAATAAAAATCATGTATATGTAATAGGTAATAAATGCGCTACTTTTTAACCCGTACGTAATAAAGATTGGTAATAAAATGAATGAACTCATTACGTATTGTGTAATCAATACTGTTAAGAATTTTGCCGAAATAATCTGGGCTGGTTTCAATGGTAACGGCAATAACATTTCAATGTCATTACTATAGTAAAATACAGTTAAAATGTTCGTTATACTCATTAAAAATACCCATATACTCGCAATCGCAAGTCCCATTGCGATAATCATTCCTGGGTCTTGCCCTAAATGTTTCATCCCTTCATACATTCCGTGCGTCATCGAACCAAATATTAAAAAGCCGACAAATAAAATAGCTGCAAATGAAAATACATACGCCCATCGCTTCTTCTTATCTGTTATAAAATCTGCATAATTTAATTTTAATAATACTTTCGTTAACGTCCAAATTTTACTCATTGCCCGTCATCTCCAAGAACATTTTTTCAAGTGATTCATTGGATTTAAAATGATCTCTCATTTCATCTAAATTCCCTTTGAACTGCAAATTCCCCTTATTAATAATCGCGACGCGGTCACATAATTTTTCTGCCACTTCTAATACGTGTGTAGAGAAAAATACAATCTTTCCTTTATCCGCATGCTCTCTCATCATTTCTTTTAAAATATAGGCAGATTTCGGATCAAGCCCTGTTAACGGTTCATCTAAAATCCAAACATCTGGCTCATGCACGAGCACACCAATAATAACGATTTTTTGTCTCATACCGTGTGAGTAACTTTGAATTTGATCCGATAGCGCATTATAAAGATCAAATTTCTTCGCTAAAGACTCAATTCGTTCTTGTCGTACTTCTTTCGGCACTTCATACATATCTGCAATAAAGTTTAAATATTCAATTCCCTTTAATCGTAAAAACATATCTGGACTATCTGGAACATAACCAAACGTCTTCTTCGCTTCCATCGGATTTTTCGTAATATCTATACCGTTAATCGTAATCGTCCCTTTGTCCACCCCATGAATACCAGTAATCATCTTAATTGTCGTTGATTTACCAGCACCATTCGGCCCTAAAAATCCAAAAATTTCTCCGCTAGGCACAGATAAACTTAAATCTTTTACTGCATAGGTAGATCCATTATAACTTTTTGACACATTCGTAATTTCAATCATTCCATCCAATCCTTTCCTTAATTACCAAATAACTATATTAACATTATAGCATACTTCCATTTTTAGATTTTTGTATTTTTTCAGTTTTTTTAACCTTTAAAATAAATATACAAACCTAATCCAACGATTAAAATGACAGCTAGTATAATATAAATCATCGTAAGCCTTCTAATATTCCCCTTTGTCGCTTTACTATAATTTGCATCACCATTTCGCCCAATTAACACCGTCGCCACTACAGTAATGACTACAAGTAATACAACGATCATGATCCAAGTTAGCATTCCTTCCTCCCCCTCCTTACAACCATTTTACAATATTATCCTCTTTATTTCGCAGTATATTTCCTCTTTTTACTATTATTATGAAAAGAATTGGAAAACTATTATTACTATATATTTCCATACGTGATATATTTATAACATAACGTGATTTATTTCTAATATCACAAGGAGAATCTATCATGAAAACAACTTGGATAAAATATTTAGGGTTTCTCGGTTTCTTCGGTTTCCTCGGCTTTTTTTATGAAAACGGATTGTTTACTATGTTTTGTTTCTTCTCCTTTTTCACATCGTATAGAACGGTTCAACACGATGAACTATTTGAACAAATCGTCAATAAATCGTGCCGCAACGCCTTTATCGTTACATTACTAACTACCGCTATCATTCTGTTTATTGAAATGTTATTTCCAAACCCGGTACTACAAGAGATTGATATCGCTCTTATTTTCAGTACACTCATCCTTACATTCGGCTTCTCTATGTTCTTTTACGATAAACCTGTTGATGAAATGGAAGATGCACCATGGCGTTCGTAACGAAAATAAAAGAATACCGCGCCAAGTTGAACATGACACAAGAAGATTTAGCAAAAGCTGTTGGCGTACGCCGTGAAACGATTAGCCACCTTGAAAAAGGAAAATACAATCCTTCCTTGCAGCTTGCTCACGATATAGCGAAGGCACTTCATAGTACGATTGATGAGGTTTTTATTTTTGAGGATGAATAAAGTGAAACTTTATTCAGTGGGGGTTTTCTTCCCCCCCACTGATTATCAGCTCTCACCAATCGGACTTTTATGGGCAGCCCGACCCCCACCTAACTTCTTTGCTTTCGCTGCATTTTTAGGTGGGGGTCTTACTGCCCATTAAAGTGGTATTTTTCGTTTATCACCCATACAAAACTGCATGAAATACGCCTAACAGTAAGTATTGATCCTCTATATAACCCTCATCATATACATTCATCTCAATATCATACATATCTTCCTCAAGACGAATATTCCAATCTGCGATTACATAGCCGTTTCGTAATAACTTTCCAAGTCCAATTGGAGTTTTGTGAACAACATATTCTTCTCTCTTATATGTAAAGGTAAATAAGAAATTTGCATCTAATAACTTTCCGTCACAAATAAGTATTTCATGCTCTGCATCATTATGATCGATATACGTTACTAAAATCCTTCTTTGACGCTGCCTACTTACATCCTTTGCAATGACACGAATATTATCCTTACTATCCTTTATTTCATAAATAATGTTACTACCGACTTTCGGAATAAAGTCTAGCACTTTCATTAACGTATTTTTATAATAGCCCCGTACTGCGCCTACTCTTTCGCTTTCATTATAAACCTCTATCGACGTCGTATCAGCTTTACTATCACACAGTCGTTTGTAAGAAAGCTGCATCATTCGCTCTCCTCTTAAATACTGATCAAACGTAACAGGATATTCTATCGCGCGCAGTTCCTTATTTAGCCCATTCAAATATCGCCCAACGCTTTCTACTAATGCTGTAGTGGATATACGCTCTTGCAGTTCAAATTGTTGCCAACTGGAAAAAACTCTCCACTGATCTTCCTCTTCATATACGAATCCGAGAATTACTTCCTCACGATCACCCGTTTCATAATTCAACTGTTCGTTCTGCCCATGTTGCACTTGTTCCATCCACTGACCTAAATAGATACCGAGCTCTGCGACCTTTATGCATGACTGCTGGAAAAATACGCTGTCACTCGCGCGAATTGTTAAATCCCCTTCAATAAAGCCATTTGCATAAGCCGCATACCGTGACTCATCCTTTTGTGGAATATTTTTGTCTAACTCAAATGAAAACGTTAACATTCTTTACTCACCTCTTGTTGTTACACAGCTCTTTCCTATATTGACTGTAACTGAACATATATCAATACACTTAAAATGAAGCTACTTTTTCTTTAGTCACTTCCACAATTTCTAAAATTTGTAGCAAACTCTCCACTTCATAAGTAGGCTTAACACCCGCCCTATTTTCTTTCAAACTCGGATTATACCAACACGTATCAATGCCGTAATCTTCTCCGCCTTTCATATCAGAAGTAAGCGAATCTCCAACCATTAATACACTTGATTTATCCGTAATCCCAAACTTTTCAAACGCATAATCAAAAATCTCACGTGCTGGTTTTTGATGACCAACCTCTTCTGAAATAATAATACGATCAAAGAAATGACATAAAGGCGAATTTCCAATTCTAGATTGTTGTACCTTCGTATATCCATTCGTAATAATACCTAACTTGCAATCTTGTAGTTTCTCACATAATTGCACTGCACCTTCTATAAGGTGTACTTCTTTCCCTAAGTTTTCAAGGTATACATCACTAAATTGCTGTGCATCTACTTTTATATTATGAAGGGCAAATAATTGTCTAAATCGATCTACCGCTAATTCACTTAGGGTAATCATTTTATTTTCTAAATCTCTCCATAATCCATTACTAATCTCTTTATAACTTGCAAGATAATCATTATACCCTGTAGGCATCCCGAACTGTACAAACGCGTTATGTAATGCGTTTCTTTCCGTTTCAGGAAAATCTAATAATGTATCGTCTACGTCGAATAATATAACTTTGTATTTCATGATGTTCTTTCTCCTCAATTCTATTTCAAAAATTCATTCCCATAGCTTATAAACTTTTATATATTTCGTGATGGATTGCTTTAACCCGCTCTTTATAGAATACACCTTTATCTTCTATTTTCAAATGTGCTATAAATAAGTTTGCCAGCATGACCGCTGTATCTAACCTATAAAATAAACTAACAATATGAGGAGTAGCGTTAAAGATACTATCATTCTTATATCCATCTTTAAATTCATCCCAACTAATCTCATTTGTTTCAGCTATTCTCATAAGCTCCAGTAATGGGTGACCAATTAGAGCGTTATCCCAATCAACTATCGCTTTAACTTCTCCATTATATCCAATTAAATTGGCTGGTCGAATGTCCATATGTAGTAAACTCTTTTCATGATCTGCTGTACTAAGAATATGTTCAATTGTTTTCGTATCTGGAAGTTTCATTCCACAGTTCGTGATTGTATGAAACCCTTCTACCCGTTTCACAATTCGTTCTGCTATATACTTACTAATGGGCTCTCTAATGTTTTGTCCGTAATGTAAACCATCAATTGGCATACTATGAAGCTTACTAACTAACTCGCCTATTTTGTACGCAGAAATTGGCATATGATCCGTACACACACAATCCGAAATTAAAAAATCAAGTTCGGTAGAAAGATGCAATCCGTGTATCTTTGGCACTGGAATACCTTTTGAATAACAAAACTCTGAGAGCTCTGCTTCCTTTTCCAATGAAATCCGACTACTAAATAAATCTTCATTTATATTTTCTACTTCTCTCTCCCACGGCACTCGAAAAGCTAAAGCTCCCTTTTCTGAATCTCCCCGAAAAACAATATTTTGCACTCCTGTTCCAATCACCTTTAAATTCTGAACAGCCAGTTCCTTATAATCTTGACTTAGTATTGTTACTAGCTTCTCTTTTAACCCCTCTGCTTTTACACGTGTATGAATCATTTTATCCCCCGATTCTTAATTTCTTTTCATCCCCAGTGCACAACAATCTTCATAAACAAAATTATAACAACAATAAGAAAAGGAGGCTAATCCAATTAACCTCCTGACTTCTTATTAATCCTCTAACAATAACTCTTTCATTTCCTCTAACGACTCTTTCGTAAAGCCAAGTGCTTTTTCAGCATACGCTTCAACTGATCCGTATTGCTTTTTCACTTCATCAATCGCAGCTTGTAAATATTCAGCGCGCGCTTCAAACATTGCGCCTAATATCGCTCTACTTTCATCGTTTTGTAATTTTGCACCTAAAAAGGCCATCATTTTTTCATTTAACTTTTCACGGAAACCATTACTTAGTAAGTAGTCTTCCATTACTGTTTTTTCTGGTACACCTAGTAAAAGTAATAATAATGCTGATCCAAATCCTGTACGGTCTTTTCCAGCTGTACAATGGTTTACTAACGGTAAGTTTTCCGGGTTTTGCGCTAAGTTTAAGAAACTCACGAATGCCTCATTACCACTTACGAAATCTTGATTCATTTTCACAAGGTACTCACCTGGTTTCCCTAACATAGAAAGGTCACCAACTTGGAAAAATTCATTTATGTTTAGGTCTTTCGCTAAGTCTTGCATAACTGGTAAGCACACTTGACGAGCGCCTGTAATTTCTGGGTTTGGCTTATGCTTTACCTCAAAGTCTGTACGGTAGTCACAAATTAACTTTAAGCCAGACTTTTGTAAATAGTCGATATCCCACTCTGTTAGTCCTGCTAATTCTTCAGAACGGTACAACTTGCCCCATTTTACTTTAAGGCCATCTGTCGTTTCATATCCTCCCATATCACGGAAGTTAAACGCGCCCTGTAATGGTAATCTACGCTCAGCTACTGTCACTGCTTGTCCATTACTTCCTACTAGTCTAAAATATGGACGCTCATTTTCACTCGGATTTACAAGTGTACATGATGATTCTCCATTTACCGTTGCAAGTAATTCTCCATTTTCTTCAATATGATTTGGTGAAGTACTCCAGTAAATGCGAACTTCTTCTATATTATTTTCCCACTTTATTTGTAACGTATTGTCTGCATTTCTTTCTACAGTTGCTTGTAACCCATTTCTTTGCTGCTCCATTCTTTCACCAACGCTTTCTCATATAATCGAATCTTTCTTTATTGTATTATAGAAATATCCATTTTGTCGTTCTCATTTTTCTTTTTATCTTACAAATAGGCAAAAAGTTCTTTTACTTGTTCATAAGTTGTACATGGATTGTTTTAACACAAATAGTCCCCTCCCGCTATACGAGTTCAAGAGAGTACATCATTCCCCCTCCTAACCCCCCCTCACATATCGCTCAGTACAACTCAGCAGCTGACATCCATTCTTTTCAAAAACATCCTTCATCCACTCATTTTGTACATTTGTCTCGCCAATATAATAAGATGCACCTATTTCTTTTAAGACGAACATTGCTCCTGTGAAGAATGCTGCTTCGTATCCTTTATTTCGCATATTTGGAGCGACTGCGAAATACATGAGTTTTCCTTCTTCTAACGTACCCCTTTCAATATAAGGGATTACAATTCCTATCGGCTGTTCACCTACACTCGCGGTTAAACAATGTTCTTTCCATTGCTCCCCAATTTCTTGTAGCATCATATTTACAAATTGATCATAAGTGACTTGCTCTTCCGTCATTTCATTCCAAAGAGAATAAAATGTATCTTCTCCTACTTCATCAATCGGCTTAAAATCAATTTCACTTTCTACATCTTCTACTTCATATATATCCTTAAACACAATCATGTTTTCAGTAATATATTCAAATGAATACGTTTCAAAACATTTTCTATACACATCATAATTTGGGCTTTTTGACGAAATCTCAAAATGTAAGTTTTCTATTCCCTCTTTTTCAGCTTCAGCAACGCAGTATTGCATCATTTCCTTTAATTGCTCTTCTGTAAAAGGCTCTGCATTATTTTCTTTTATCATGATAGAAGAAGCATTTCTTCTTATTTTAAAATGTTTTTCTAACTGTTCTATAGTCATCATATACTTCCCTCATCTATGTCATACTCGAATTTCTATTTGTTCTCCTTGCATGAGCAGGATTGTCCTTGAATATATAGAATACTAGAAAACATCGCATCTTTAAAGTGCGGAGGAGGTTCTCCATTGGATATTACAGAGCTGCAACAACAGTTAGAGCTTATACAACAAAATGACTATACGCAACTGCAACATATAGATATAAATGAGTTAACACTCAACATGCTTCAATATATCGGAACGACTGATAGTTACGTTCGTTACCAACTTATATATAAATGTTTTGCACATTTCATTCATCATGAATTCCTTATGGATGATCAGCTGAAATTACTTTTACAAACTTGTTTAAGTGATGAGTATTTATATTGTGACATTTACTCCCCACATACAGATGGGGTTTTCACACGTTCTTATACTGTTTCGTTAATTGCGTTAATACTCCAATTTGCTAACTCGCACTACTTTTTTACAGAGGAGGATATCGAAGACATAAAAAACAAACTCATTACATACACAAACTTAGAAACAGATTTCCGAGGCTATATTGAAAATAAAGGATGGGCTCATTGTCTTGCCCACGTATCTGATGCCTTTACTGAAATTGTTCACAATTCCTATACGACTTTTGAATGGTACGAAGAATTAATTCATTGTTTATTAAATAAACTTTTCATTCCATCTGACCTTTTTCATAACAATGAAGATGAACGAATTGTTACGCCGTTACTATCGATGCTATATCATGACTTCCCGCAAGATGATTTAATTTCAATTATTCATAAAAAAATAAAAAGGCTTCCTCAAATTAGAAAACGCCTTTCGCTAAATGAATATTGTATTTTATGTGCCAACATTAAAACCTTTTTACGCACATTATTTTTCAGATCGAAAGATGACCATAACTTAGCCTTTACTGCACGTAAAACAGAAAGAATGTTAAAAGAACTTCCTAACTATTATTAACATATAAGGAGAACAAATATGGGTTATATTGAAGACATGAGAAATTTAGTAGGAAATCATCCACTTATTTTAATAGGTTCACACGCCATTATATTAAATGAGAAAAATGAAATATTACTACAACTCCGTACAGATTTTAACCGCTGGGGCATTATTGGAGGCGCCTTAGAATATAACGAAATGTTAGAAGAAGCTTTAAAACGAGAAGTATATGAAGAAACTGGACTTATCATTAAAAATCCAAAACTATTCCGTACATACTCAGGACCTGATTTCTTTCAAATCTATCCAAACGGCGATCAAGTACACGGTGTACTCGTTGTTTATATTTGCCGCGAATTCAACGGTGAACTTGTATGCAACCAAACGGAATCGAAAGAACTACGCTTTTTTCCACTTGATGAGTTACCTAGTAATCTTCCTTCTGTTATTGAGAGGATTGTTACCGATTACCGAAAAAAACAAGGGAACGCTTAACGTTCCCTTTCAAATCCAATCCGTTTTTTAATTTCCTCTAAATTTACTTTCGCGATTTCTCTTGCCCGTTCAGCACCTCTTTCCAATGCTTCATATAATAAACTTGGTTCATTCATATACATAGCGTATTTCTCACGAGGTCCAGCTAATTCACGGTCTACAACGCGAAACAACTCTTTTTTCACATCGCCCCATCCAATGCCAGCTTCATATTTTTCACGCATCGACTGCCTTTCATCTTCCGTCGCAAATTCTTTATATATTGTATATAACGTTTCTAGTTTTTTCGGTTCATTCGGAAGTGAGGAGTCTGTTTTAATTTTAAAGATTAACTTTCGTAGCTTTTCTTGTTCTGCAAATAACGGGATCACATTCCCGTAACTTTTACTCATTTTTCTTCCATCAAGTCCAGGTAATATGGCACCTTCTTCTTGTATGACATACTGTGGAAGTGTAAATATCGTACCGAATGTATGATTAAAATACGTCGCAATATCACGAGCAATTTCAATATGTTGAATTTGGTCTTTCCCGACTGGTACATGAGTAGCTTGAAATAATAATATGTCAGCTGCCATCAAAATTGGATACGTATATAATCCCATATTCACTCCTGCATCGACCTCTAACCCCGCCTCTTTATTTTGCTCCACCTTCGCCTTATACGCATGGGCACGATTCATAAGCCCTTTCGGAGTTAGGCAAGCTAATATCCAAGCTAGTTCTAGAATCTCCGGCACTTCTGTTTGCCTGTAAAAAACAACCTCTTCACCAAGTCCGAGTGATAACCAAGTAGCTGCTACCTCTTTCGTATAGCTACTGAACTTCTCTGGATCATGCACAGCATTTAACGCATGATAATCAGCGATAAAATACAATGCTTTTCCTTCATTCTTCTTTGACATTTGCAACGCAGGTTTAATCGCACCAATATAATTTCCTAAATGCGGATAACCTGTCGGCTTAATCCCTGTTAACATTATTTTTCCATCCATCCTAACTCCTCCTTTCTCAAAATAAAGTGAAACTTTAATCAGTGGGGATTTTCTTCATCCCCCACTGATTATTAGTTGAACCAATCGGACTTTTATGGGCAGTTGATCCCCCACCTAACTTCTTTGCTTTCGCTGCATTTTGAGGTGGGGGTCTTACTGCCCATTAAAGCGGGATAAAAAGAGCCCCTCATCCTTAAAAAGGACGAGAGACTCCCGCGGTACCACCTTAATTAGCTATTGTTAGCTCACTTCAACTTCTTAACGTGAAACAACCGTCTTTACCTACTCATTTCAGTTAGAAGCTCCAGAGCCCATTCCATATTCATCCCTTACTGATTCCCACCACATATCAGCTCTCTGAAAAGTTTCGAATATGTACTCTTCTCTTTCATCGCTTTTCTTTATTTTTTACAGTTTATCACATTTTCCCCTCACCCAAAACTAAATATTCAAACTTTTTAACATTTTAATAATAATCATTACCAATTTATTCCGCACAATATATAATCAATATATACAGAAGCGATTTGTAATACAAAAAAGAGGTGATGTCATGAGTTGGTTTACTAAAAAGAACGATGAAAAAATTGATGAGTTTAAAAACGATGATACAACGCAAGGTGATACTTTAGGAGTAATTATACATTTCACACCTGTCGCTATATATGTATACACTTGCGATGAGTACATAGAAACGTTTGAAGGTGCGCTCACTTTTGAAAATGAGAACGGAAATCAAGTAGAAATCGGGGGTACTTTTATTTCTCTTGAAGTAGATGCTAATTTTCGCATGGACGATTTAATATTTGATTACAAACTAAAAGAAAGCAATCTACCTATTGTTGAATTAAAAGCCTACGCATGAGGTCAATTTGTCTACTATAGAAAGAGTAAAAGAGCTAAAACAGTCTTACCTGTTTTAGCTCTTTTTTTCACGTATTCAACTTAACAAATCGATAACCGTGCGTAACTAACACTTTTAATATCGCATACCCTGGAATCGCTAAAATAATCCCCATAATTCCAAATAGATTTCCGGCAGTTAAAATAATAAAAATGATAGTAATCGGGTGAATATCTAGCTTTTTCCCCATGACTTGCGGAGAAATAAACTTACCTTCTGCTAATTGTACGACCATCATAACGACGATTACTTTTAAAACCATTCCTGGCGAATCAATAAATGCAATAATTAAAGCTGGTGTAATTGCAATGATTGGGCCTACGTACGGAACGATATTTACAATCATCGCTAAAATAGCGAGTAGTACCGCATATTTAATACCGATAATAAGGTAACCAATTAATAGCATAATACCGATAAATAAGCTAACGATAATTTGTCCTCTAATATACGAGCTAATCGCATAGTGCATATCATCTAGTATTCTCATTGCTGCTGGCTGTCTTTGTTCTGAAATAAACTTTAAAAAGTGATTCGGTAATTGCTCACCATCTTTTAAAAGGTAGAACAATATAAATGGAACCATTACAAATGTTAAAACGACCTCTGTAATAGTACTTAAAAATCCAGTTACATTTCCTGTTACTGATGATAACGACTTCGTAAAATCAACTGTATAGTCTTTTACCATACTCGCTACATCGATATTTAAATTCTCCTGGATTTTGCTTAGTAAATTACTTTCCCCAAATCTACGTGCTGCTCGTTCAATTTCATGACCGAAATACGGTAAGTTATCTATTAATGCATCAATTTGATCTTTAATAATAGGAATAACTGTCAAGACTAAAAATACAAATAATCCTATTACTATTAAATATATAGAAGCTATCGATACGATTCTTGATACACCTTTCTTTTCGAGAAGCGAAACGAATGGATGCAAAATGTAAAATAGTACACCCGCTAATAATACGGGGAAGAAAATTGTCTTTAAAAAGACGATAAACGGTGTAAAAACAAATGATATTTTTGTTAGTAATAAAATATTAATGAACAATAGTGCAAACCCAAGTAGCACTGCTAAATAATTGTGTTCTCTAAAAAACTTTTTCAACTTATCTCTTTTTCTTATATTTAATTTCTCCAACGAAACCACCTCTTCGAAAGATGAAAAGCCCTTATTCAGGGCTTTTCATCATAATCTATATCTCTATTTCTTTGCAGCTTTCACTACAAATGATACAATAAAAATTAACACAATTGCCCCTAATAATGCTGGCACAACATGAATCCCACCAAAAGATGGCCCAAAAGATCCAAATAATTTACTGCCTAACGAAGCACCTAATAAACCTGTAATAATATTTCCAAACATACCACCCGGAAAATTTTTACCCGTTATAGAACCTGCAATTGCACCTATAATAGCACCAACTATTAATGTGATAATCCATCCCATCTTTAGCCCTCCATTTCTATTATGGTGTATTTCTTTTTCATACTAAATTGTTATGTAACTATTATAATTATTATATCCAAAAAAGAAAAATCTTGTCAAATCTATGAAAATAAAGTCTACAAGGAGGTTTTACCCTATGATTCAAAAATTAATAACAACTTCTCACAACACCGCTACTTCTATTTTAAACATTCAAATACCCGCTTATGAAATCGAGGCAAAATATATAAATAGTACGGCTATCCCTCGCCTTTATGATACTGTAGCCGATATTCAATCCTGTGATGAAATGTTTTACGGCTATTTTTATGAAGATACACTTGCTGGGTTTATTTCTTTTAAAGTAGATGAAGAGGAAGTTGATATTCATCGTTTAGTAGTATCCCCTGATCATTTTCATAAAAGAATTGCAACAAAACTACTACTATATGTATTTGACATGTTCTCCCCTTCCCAAACATATATTGTACAAACAGGGAAAGAAAATACCCCTGCTCTGTCTTTATATAAAAAACATGGCTTTGTTGAAGTAAAGGATATCATATTACCTGATGGAGTGATTTTGACCTCGCTCGAAAAATCAGAAAAAACCAAACAATTTGACTAATCGATTTATTCATGTTATCTTTTACTTTATAAAACCTTTTGCTGAGTCCAAAATTTGGAGCGGGGGAACCATTTTTGTAGCTATGCTACTTGGGGCGAATCTTATTTAAAGTAGGGAAACTCTCACTTCCCGAGTCCGACAGCTAACCCCGTAAGCGTAATGGGAGAGGAAGGTGCTTTTTGCCTATGTTACACAGTGTGCCTCCTTAATTATAAATATGGGAACGATACCAAATAGTCACCTATATTTATAGAAAAGGAGATATGTATAATGTTACGTTTATCTGATCACGCAATAAAAATGATGGAGCAAAAACTTCGACTAGAGCAACATCGCACATATCAAGCAAATAAAGTTGTAGATAACTTACATCACAAATACTTCTTTCAACATATTTTTCAACCGAAAAGATAAAGAAATGGTTCATTTAACAGCAAAAACACAAGGTGTGTCTAAAAAGACACACCTTGTGTTTTTTATTTTTCCTATAAAATTCTCACTACATTTAAACTTGCTGTAATCGCGCCCGCTATAGTCGTTACATGCCCTACACCTAATGGACCATTTTGTAATACTAACGTTGAATTAGCACTCGTTACATTTACGAGGAGCGTATTTGAAATGGCTGGTTCGATTACTACAGTTGATGTCGTTACATTTTGTATAAAACTCCCTGTTAGTTGTGTTCCATTTAATAGCAATCTAACAGATACTGTCTCATTCCCGCCATTCGCGTCCCCTTGGAAATAATAACTTACTAAATATATTCCTGGCGTCGACACTGTGACAGTTGTAGCACTAGTTAATGATACACCAGTTCCATATACAGTAGATCCTGAATTAATTGGAATGTCGGCATTTGCTGCAATTGTACTTGTTGAGGTAGAAAAGAAATATCCACCACCTGTCGATAGAGCAGATGATCCCGTTGCTCCTGTTAAGCCGGTTGGGCCCGTAGCACCTGTTGGGCCTGTTACTCCCGTTGCCCCTGTTGATCCGGTTATTCCTTGTATGCCTTGTGTTCCTGTCGGTCCTGTTGCACCAGTCGCTCCCGTCGCTCCGGTTGCTCCGGTTGCTCCCGTCACACCTTGTGGGCCTTGGATTCCTTGGATTCCTTGTGGGCCTGTTATTCCAGTAACTCCGGTTGCTCCCGTCGGACCCGTTATCCCCTGTGGACCTTGGATTCCTTGCACGCCTTGTGGACCGGTTGCTCCCGTCGCTCCGGTTGCTCCTGTTGCTCCTGTTACGCCTTGTGGTCCTTGAATTCCTTGTGGACCTTGAGGACCCGTCACTCCCGTCAAACCTGTTGCTCCAGTCGCACCGGTTGGACCCGTCGAACCTGTTATTCCTTGTATCCCTTGAGGTCCAGTTGGGCCCGTTGGACCAATCGGACCTTGGATTCCTTGCAGACCTTGAATTCCCTGTGGACCGGTTGGGCCTTGTAGACCTTGTATCCCTTGTATTCCTTGTGGTCCTGTTGCCCCTGTTGGACCGGTTGGACCCTCTGGACCTTGCACTCCTTGGATTCCAGTCGCTCCGGTTGGACCTATATTTCCTTGAGGTCCCTGTATTCCTTGAATTCCTTGCGGGCCGGTTGCACCAGTTATCCCGCTCGGCCCTTGTACGCCTTGCACTCCTTGTGGACCGGTTGGGCCAATTGGACCTTGAATTCCTTGAATTCCTTGTAATCCAGTTGGGCCGGTTGCTCCCATTACTCCTTGCTCACCTTGTATTCCTTGGATACCTTGCGGGCCTGTTGGACCGATTGGACCTTGTGCCCCTTGCACCCCTTGAGGACCTGCCTGCCCCGTTGCTCCTATCGGTCCCTGCACTCCTTGTAAACCTTGTAGACCGGTTGGGCCTGTTACTCCCATTATGCCTTGAGGTCCTTGAATACCTTGATCACCCGTCGGACCGGTTGCCCCCATTGGTCCCTGCACTCCTTGCAAACCCGTTAAACCTGTTGCTCCTGTTGCTCCCTGTACTCCTTGCACTCCTTGAATTCCAGTCGCTCCCGTTGCTCCTGTCGCTCCCGTTGCACCAGTTGCTCCCGTCGGACCTGTTGGACCTCCTGGTGATCCTGCTGGACCGGTTGGACCGGTCGGACCTCCTGGCGGACCTGTTGGGCCAGTTGCTCCTGTTGGACCTGTTGCAGATCCCGTTGCACCAGTTACTCCGGTTGGGCCAGTCGAGCCTGTTGGACCTGGATCCCCTTGCAAGCCTGTTGGGCCGGTTGGTCCTATTACACCTTGCACTCCTTGAATTCCTTGAGATCCGGTTGGACCGGTTAGCCCCATCTCACCTTGTGGACCTTGTAAACCTTGGACGCCAGTTGCTCCTGTTGGTCCCATTGGTCCTTGTTCTCCTTGTATTCCTTGTGAACCTGTTGGACCGGTTGGACCAATCGGACCTTGAATACCTTGTATCCCTGTTACCCCTTGTAAACCACTACTCCCTAAATTCCCTTGAACACCTTGTATACCCGTATTTCCTGTCGGGCCGGTCGGACCGATTTCACCTTGCACTCCTTGTATACCTTGTATTCCTGTTGGACCGGTTGGACCAATTTCACCTTGCATACCTTGTATACCTTGTATTCCTGTTAGACCTGTTTCTCCCATTGGACCAGGTATACCTTGTATACCTTGTATTCCAGTTGGGCCAGTCGGACCTCGTTCGCCTTGAATACCTTGAACACCTTGTATTCCTTGCGGACCTTGTTCTCCCATCGGTCCTTGGCTACCTTGAGACCCTTGTGGTCCTGTTAAACCGATTGGACCGGTTGGACCAATTTCTCCCTGTACCCCTTGCACTCCTTGAATTCCTGTTGGACCAGTTGGACCGATTGGACCTTGTACGCCCTGTATTCCTTGCGGGCCAGTCGGTCCACCTAAAGAACCTGTCGGACCCGTTGGACCAGTCGGTCCCGTAATACCTGACGCCGGAAAAGGAATAGGTGCTTGAAACTTACTACACTTATCTTGATCCCTCACAAGCATCTCCCCCCGTTATAACTAACGTATCAAACTATTTTTAATACATTTAAACTAGCTGTTATCACACCAGATAATGTCGTTACATGCCCAATAGCTAATGGGCCATTTTGTAAAGATAAAGTAGCATTTGAAGAAGCAACATTTATGACCATCGTATTAGAAATCGCTGGTTCTAATACAAAAGTACCTCCTGTAACATAAAAAATAAAACTCCCTGCGACTTGTGTTCCATTTAAAGTAAGCCTCACTGAAATCGTTTCATTTCCACCAGTTGGATCACCTTGAAAGTAATAACTTACTAAATATATTCCTGGCGTACTTAACGTTATCGTTGTTGCACTTGTTAAACTAATTCCTGCTCCAAAAATTGTAGAACCGGAATTGATTGGTATTAGTGCATTCGCTGCAATTGCACTCGTTGAAGTAGAAAAGAAATAACCGCCCCCGCTAGGTAAACCAGTCGCTCCAGTCGCTCCCGCTATTCCCAAGAAACCTATTGAACCTGCACTACCAGTGGCTCCGGTAGGTCCCACAGCTCCAATAGGTCCTTGACTACCTTGCGCTCCGGCCGGTCCTATACTTCCGCTAACTCCTGTCATCCCTATTACACCAGCCTGCCCCTGCAAGCCCTGACTACCTTGAATACCTTGTATTCCTTGTGGACCCGTTGCTCCTGTATTTCCGGTCGGTCCCGTTATCCCTTGTAGCCCTATAGTTCCTTGTACTCCTTGAACACCTTGTAATCCAGTCGCTCCGGTTGCTCCCGTCGCTCCTGTGTCTCCGGTTTCACCAATAATTCCAATGTTTCCTTGAGGACCTTGAGGACCTTGAGGACCTTGCGCACCTTGCACTCCTTGAGGACCTGTTATCCCGTTTTCTCCTAGATTCCCTTGGGGACCTCTAACTCCTTGCGCACCTGTCGGACCTGTTATTCCTTGTATGCCTTGCATACCTTGAGAGCCTTGTGCTCCTGTTGGGCCTACTATACCTTGTATCCCTTGAGGTCCTTGCAAACCAATAGCTCCAGTCGGCCCTATTATTCCTTGCACTCCTTGAGGACCTTGTGCACCTTGAGGACCTGTCAATCCCGTTATCCCTTGTATCCCTTGAACTCCTTGTATTCCTTGCACTCCAGCTGCCCCTGTTTCTCCTTGGATCCCTTGTGCACCTTGTATGCCTTGTGCTCCTGCTGGACCGGTTGCCCCTTGGATTCCTTGTGCACCTTGAGCTCCTGCCGCTCCTGTTGGACCTGTGGGACCTATTATTCCTTGTAACCCTTGCACTCCTTGTGCTCCCGTTGGACCAGTTATTCCTTGTATTCCTTGCACACCTTTAGGACCTTCTGCACCCGTTGGACCGATTTCTCCTTGCGGGCCTTGTATGCCTATTGGACCTTCTGCACCGGTTGCTCCTGTTATTCCTTGAAAGCCTTGGGGCCCCTGTGCTCCTTGAAAGCCAACTGCTCCAACTACACCTTGAGCTCCTTGCGCTCCTCTTACACCTTGAGGACCAGTTGGACCAGTTATTCCTTGTAACCCTTGTGCTCCTATCGCACCAGTTCCCCCTGTTACACCCCGCGCACCAGTTTCGCCCGTTGGACCTGTTGGCCCCCCAGGTGGACCGGGTGGACCAGCCGGACCAGTCACTCCACTAGATGGACCAATTGGACCGGTTATTCCAGTAGGTCCACCAGGCGGACCTACTGGACCTTGTGTACCGGTAGGACCGGTTGCTCCTGTTATCCCTCGTATTCCTTTTGCTCCTTGAAAACCTGTGGATCCGTTTATTCCTTGTATTCCTTGAATACCTGATGGACCTTGAGGACCTATTACACCTGTTATTCCCTTTATTCCGCTTATACCTTGAGGGCCTTGTGGACCAGTAGAACCAGTTGGGCCTACTACACCTTGTATTCCCTGATTACCTTGGGGTCCTTCCTCTCCAGTAATTCCTTGTATTCCTTGTGGACCTTCTCCTCCTTGTATACCTGTAGTTCCGTCCTCCCCTTGTATTCCTTGCGCTCCTTGGGAACCTTGGGGACCTGTTACACCTGTAATACCAGCTTCCCCTATCACACCTTGCATTCCTTGTGCTCCCGTTTGTCCTCGCTCACCTATCTCTCCTTGTATTCCCTGTGGACCTTGTATACCTTGACTACCAGTAGGGCCTGTAATTCCTTGTATTCCTTCTAATCCTTGTACTCCAATATCACCCGTTGAACCTTGGTTTCCAATTAATCCTTGAGGCCCTTGCAAGCCAACTGGACCTGTTACTCCTTGCTCACCCGTATCGCCAATTGCTCCTTGTATTCCTTGAGCACCAGTTGTTCCCGGGTTCCCTTGTACTCCTTGTATACCTTGTGGACCTTGGGGACCAGTTGCTCCAGTAGGGCCAGTCACCCCAGTAGGCCCAACCGGACCTTCATGCCCTCCTGTAGGTCCAATTGGTCCACTGTTACCAGTAGGGCCTGTTGCTCCTATAAGTGGAAGAGGCAGTGCCACTCCAAATTTTTTGCAATTTTTATGATGACGCACAACAATCCTCCTCCCCCAAATAATTACACCTTTTATATAAAATGCATTTTTATAATAAGAGTACGCATTTAACCTCATTTTTTAAAAAATAAAGAAGCCTATCATTTCATTTATTTGAAATGATAGGCTTCTTTTTATAAAACACATTACTTCCTCGCCTTAATAATAAATGTCGTCGGCACCATTCTAGCTTTATATAAAGAATAATACTTCGTAGAAGGTTCAGCTAATTCTTCAGCAAATGAACTAGCTGGTTCAGGCTCTTCCATCCTCTCAATTGTAAAACCAACTCTATTTAACTCATTTATATATGTACTCATTTTTCTTTTATATAACGTTGCTTGTACATTTTCCCCTTTAAATGTTTCAAACATAATAGGAGTTTCCTCATGATAAGACGAGCTTAAAGTAATCTCCTCTGTCCCATACATTAAGTTTGAATATACTGGGTGCTCCCAGCTAAAAATAAAACTTCCTCCCGGCTTTACATATGAATATATCAATTCCAACGTTTTTCTTAAATCCGAAGTCCAACCTAATGCATAAATGGAGTATACTATGTCAAAATACCCTTTCGGAATACCCCCTTTCTCTTCCATTGCTCCACATATTAACTTTGGATTCCACGACTGTAACGTTTCATGTGCCGTTTCAATTTGTGTGCTCGAAAGATCAAGTCCCCATAATTCTTCTGCACCATGTTCTGCCATATATTTCAACGAATGCCCACTTCCACATCCAATATCAAGAACCTTTTTATTTTTGATTGAATCAAACAAATGAATTTCATCTTCAGACGCTGTATATGGTCCATATTTCGGTAAACAATCAACTTGAAAGAAATAAGGTGCAACTATATCCCAACACTTTTTATTTAAAGCTAACATTTGTGTGTCTTTCATATTCTACATTCCCCCATCCAATTTTCTTGCACTAATATAAATTACACATCATAACCCGATCTCCCTTTTCTCTTTGCCCGGTAATTTTTCACTTTTGCAATTGTACCGCACGCTCTTCCTCCTTCTTCTCCAGCATACATACCGCACCATCTTTTACTTCCATTACGCGAATGGTCATAAAATACCCAACGACAATCTGGACATGCTTTTAACCTTCCCCACAAATTTTCTTGAATTGCCGTTAACACAATGCTTAATACTTTTGTATACATATTTTCTTCCCGCACTGGTTCATATGTAATACCTTTCATATCTTCCTTTATATGTACATGAAATGGGTATCTCTCTAACCATTTTTGCAACGATCCTTCTCCTTCAATTACCATCCGAATATCTTCTCGAAAACTTTTTAATTCTTCTATCGTATGAAATGGAAGCTCTTCATCAAAACATTCTTTCATAAAGAGCTTTATATCCTCTTCTGTTTGCAGCAAATCAATTGCTTCTCTCGTATCGTTTGGTATTCTCCATGTATTTAAAAATTCCCGAATATATTCTAGTTCATTTGGAGCGTTTTGATCCAATTCGATTCACCTTCTTCTTAAAATTTACTTTTTTCTGACTTTATGTATAATTATAATATAAAATAGTTAACCATCAAATAATTTTACTGGTTACATAATTAGGGGGATTTCTATGAAAAATTTCTCAACACCGATACGTTTCATGCTTATTTCTTCATTTTTTATGTCTTTTGGGTATTTTGCTGTATACGCATTTTTAGCTATTTATCTATTAACCTTTCTTCATTTTTCAACTTTTCAAGTAGGAACAGTGTTGACGGTTATAATAATTACATCACGAGTTATCCCTTTATTTTCAGGATTAATTGCTGACAAAATAGGCTATATCATTATGATGATATCCGGTTTATTTTTGAGAGGAATCGGATTTATCGCTTTAGGAATATGCTCTGATTTCTATACAATTTCTATTTCTTCTGCACTTATTGGCTTCGGAACTGCATTTTACGAACCTGCCGCTCGTGCTATATTTGGCTCACAGCCAGCTCATTTAAGAAAAAATTTATTTACATATTTAAACCTTAGCTTTAATTGCGGTGCAATAATCGGACCAATTGCAGGAGGGTTCTTACTCTTACTCGATCCAATCTATGCTTTCTCTCTAACAGGATTTCTTATGCTGTTATTTGCTTTTATCTTTTACTTACTTAAAAATCACTTCCAAGTCACTACTGAAAACACGTCTATTACATTAGGAATACAGGCCATCTTACAAAACAAGTCTTTCCTTCTGTTTTCCTTTATCATGATTTTCTTCTATATTATGTTTACGCAGCTTACTGTCGCACTTCCACTTCATATGAAAAACATTAGTAATAGCAATCAACTTGCTACACTCGTTATTACGATAAATGCAATAACAGGCGTCATATTTATGGTGTTATTCCGAAAACTATTTCATAAATACAACACACTTTTAATTATTAAATACGGTATTTTATTAATGAGTATTTCCTTTTTACTCATTCCTTTATTTCAACACCCATATTGGCTATTTATTTGTGTAATTTTATTTACAATCGGTGAAACACTCGTATTACCTAACGCTGATATCGCTATTGCAAATTACAGTAATGAATCATATACAGCTACTTACTTCGGTTTTTATCAACTATCACTCGCATTTGGTTTTATCATCGGTAATTATACCGGTACATGGTTTACATCCAACTTAAACGGAATGTATACACCATGGCTTATTTTCGGCGGAATAGGACTTATTGGTTTTGTCTCACTACATATTTTAAATAAAAAAAGGATTTCCTAAAGAAGATATATACCTACTGTAAAAATACTAATTTACGGTAATAAGTAAACTTTCAATCTCCCTTAAATTGGATATACAGCCTGCTTTATTTTACATATTATGGTATAATCAAAAAGAATGCTAACTAAACATTTCCATAAAACACTAGCAGTCTAGTAATACCAAAATCAAAAATCACTTGAAATTGGGGGATGTTATGAAAAAGAAATTAATTGTTCTTCTATTCACCGCAATCATATTATCCGGATGTTCAACTATAGTAGAAAATTCTTTAGAAACCGGAAACGGCAGTATTGAATTAGTAACACCGACGATTACAACAAAAGATAATGAATTAGAAATTAAGATCGAGGGCATTGATGAAAATAAAGTGACTTTTATTTATGTTGCCAATACAAAAGTATTCGAACAAAAAATAAATAATGGTGAATCCTACAAACTTAACATTAAAAATATCGAACACGCTCATAGGACAGACTACAAACCAAAAGTTCAACTTTTGCAAACGAAAGATGATAATGATGCTGGAGAAATAGTCACCTTCAAACAAGTTAGATATACGGTTAAAAACTAATTTTAAAGTTATTTCATTATAAATGTAACGAACGAAAATACACTTTTAACAGTAGATAAATGTAAGGGGTGCTAACATGAAAAAACGATGGATTTCTTGGTGGATCGGTAACCTATTTTGGATTATCGTTTTTGGAATATGGGCCGCTATTATTTGGCTACGAGATGTTGATGGTGCTGGTGTTATTCAAACACCCGAAATTAAATCCATATCACTTATCGTTATATTAATCGCGTTTATCATACCTGTATTTTTTCAAGTTATATGGCTAATCATTAATTTGAGGATGAGTAGAAAAAATAATTATACGATTTAGTTTTTCAATGAACAGATACATTTTTTTCATAAAAAAGAGAGGAATCTACATCAAATAGATTCCTCTCTTTTACATATGAGCTTATACTGCACTTTTAATGCAGCGCTACTCCCCTTTTTACGATACATTTTGATCTTTCTTCTTCATTAACGCTCTCTTCTTCATCGCCTTCGTTAAATATCCACCTTTAAATGAACGAATTTCATAAGAAGACATAAACGCTTTCGGTGCAATTTCATTAATAATTTCTAACAGTTCTTTTTCTCTAGAACGCTTCGCAACGATATCTAAGCGATAACGGATTGAATTAATACCTTCACCTTCAAATACTGTAACGCCAAATCCAGAGTGACGTAATTCATCTACTAATTCATTACAACGGTCTAGTAAACTAACTTGATACGTAATATAACCAATTGCTAATTTATTCTCTATATAACCGCCTAATAATAGTCCCGTACTAAAACCAATGACATAGGCAACGATGTTCATCCAATTTGATAAATCTTGAAACACAATACCTAAACTGACAATGTAAATAGCTCCTTCTAACAATCCAACACCAGCAGCGGATCTTGTTTGATTCTTTACAAGCAAAATCGTACGGATTGTTAAAATGGGAACGTAAATAATTTGAAGCACAAAAATAAGTAACGCTTGTAACATTGGTATCCACCTCTTTCAAAAAGTCTTTTGTCATGATAACATACATAACCTTTAGAAATCGATGGGTTTTCAAATTTTTTTTTATTATTTTTCATACTATTGAAAAACGCAAAAAAGAAGCGTATTATATTTGTCGTTAATTTGATTCCTTTTATCATATCGCTAAACTAAAAAAGGAACCCCGATTAGGTCCCTTTCATCATAGCTCTATGTTTTTCGAAGCCTTTTCTCTTTGCTTCTCTTCTTCTTTCACTACCTGCATATTTGCATAAGCTAAATTCGCAATCATTAAAAAGTGACCACCTAAAATACCTGTACCAAATGCCCACATTTCCATTTCATGCTCAATTTCATACATAATGATAGCTCCTAATATGGCTGCTGCAAATCGGTTTAAAATACCTAATCCAGGAGCCTTTTCTTTCATTACGATACTTTTCCCAAGTTTCTCCACTCTGCGAGCTAATAACCAAAGGCAATATGCACTTACAGCTAATCCGATACCAAATCCTGTTACTTGTTTTCCAAACGGAGTAATCGTCCACATAAGTAGTAAACCACTAAAGATCACATACAATTGTAATCGATATACACGTAAGGCTGTTTGAATCAAAATATCCGCTCCTAAATTTGCATTTTTTATACGTTAGAAGAAAAGCAGCAACTTACACAGTTGCTGCTTTCTCTTCTTCTTGCTCTTGTTCCATCTTACGAATTTCAACACGTTTAATTTGGTAAGCGTCTTTTTCTAACACTTTAAATTCATATCCTTCCGCCTCAACATGTTGTCCTTCTTCAATTTCATGATTTTGCATCATAATCCATCCACCGATTGTATCCACATCATCTTCTTCAATGTGTAATCCAAATAAATCTTTCACTTCTGAGATAAGCACTTTTCCATCAACAATGATATGTTGCTCATTTACATATTGAATTGGTGGTGCTTCATCTTCATCATATTCGTCACGAATTTCGCCGACGATTTCCTCCAAGATGTCCTCAAGCGTTACAATTCCAGCTGTTCCTCCGTACTCATCATATAAAACAGCCATTGGAATTCGCTTCTTCTGCATTTGAAGTAATAAATCGTGAATTGGAGTCGTTTCCATCACTTCAATAATCGGACGCATATACGTGCGAATCGATGATAAATCCTCTTTATCGTTGTTCATATATCGAATAAAGAAATCTTTTACATTGACCATACCGATAATATCATCTTTATCTTCTCCAAAAATCGGATAACGTGTGTATCGTTCATTTTGGATTACTTTCATGTGTTCTTCTACTGAATCTTCCAAGTAGAAACCAATGATTTCTGTTCGCGGTACCATGATCTCTTTTGCAATACGATTATCAAATTCAAAAATGTTATTTACATACTTGTATTCAGCTTGGTTAATCTCGCCACTTTCATAGCTATCTGAAAGAATAAGGCGTAATTCTTCCTCTGTATGAGCTACTTCATGTTCTGAAGCTGGTTTTAAACCAAATAAGCCAGTTACCACACGTGCTGAACCGTTCAATACCCAAATAAATGGATACATCACTTTATAGAACATCATTAACGGACCTGCCAATAACAACGTTACTTGTTCAGCCTTTTGAATTGCCATCGTTTTCGGAGCTAATTCCCCTACTACAACGTGTAAATACGTCATAATCATAAAAGCAAGACCAAATGTTAATACTGATGAAATAGAAGGGTTTAAGTTCCATTTCTCAAATAACGGGTGTAATAACTTTTCAATTGTAGGTTCACCTAACCAACCTAATCCCATAGCTGTAACTGTAATACCTAATTGACAAGCAGATAAATATTCATCTAAATTTGTTGTTACTTTTTTCGCTGCTAAAGCACCGCGTTTTCCTTCCGCAACAAGCTGATCAATACGACTTGAACGTATTTTTACAATCGCAAACTCTGCTGCTACGAAAAATCCAGTAAATGCGATTAAAATCGCAACCATGACTAAATTAAATATTTCCAATGAATCCCCTTAGTTTACAAAACTAAGGTGTCCACCTCCTGTATACTATAATGTTTTCTTATTTGTTTCTTAGAAAACATAGCCCGATACAAAAATTAAAGAGGTCGGATTTCACTTTTTCTATAATAATAGAGCAAGTGTCTGTATTAAAGCTGTCGTTTGACCAGATAAAGATTTCGATATTTTTTCACGTTGTGAATCAGTCAATCCATCTAAAAGCGGCTTTAACTCCGTTAACTCTGCTTCTAATCGATGAATATGGTCTGTCACTTCATTCACTTGTTTCGAAACGTGTTCATTGATACCGAGCAGCTTCTTCTTCTCCTCGATTTTCTCTTTAATCTCACAAAGCGGCATATGCATTTCTTTGCACTTCTCAATAAATTGTAATGTCTCAAATGCTGTTTCGTCATAATAGCGATAATTAGATTGAGATCGCTCCGCTTTTAAGATACCTAGATTCGTATAATAATCAATCGTTCGTTTCGACACGTGAGCCATGAGAGCCAACTGTCCGATTCGATACACCTTCCCAACGATCTTCCCCCCTTGTTTATATTACTAACATCATACAATACATAAACTGTACAGTCAAACGTGACGGTTTATTATTCATAATTTATACACGATTTCACATGCCATCTAAGTATGTAGTATATTCACACTCTATAACTCTATCTATATAGTTAGATTGCTGTTTTTTCGATATACCGATACTAAAATAGGAAAATGGAATCCCCCGTTCCTTTCAACCTTTCTTACTGTAAAACATATGATAATAATAGTGAAATACAATCATTATTTATACAATTGGAGGAGATTAAAATCACTAGGACAGTTATCTCTCACTTTTATAACGAGGAGTATTTATTACCATGGTGGCTTATGCATCATACAAAAATATTTGATCACGGTATATTAATTAATAGAGGTTCTACAGATCGTTCCGTTGAAATTTGTAAATTATTTGCTCCCAACTGGGAAGTACGAAATTCAAGATTCCTTGATTTTGACCCCACTAATACTGATATTGAGGTGATGGAAATCGAAAGAAAAGTTTCAGGTTGGAAGATGGTATTAAATACTACAGAATTTCTTTGTTGTAATAATGTAGAAGAATTTTTCTCTTCACTTCATACGCTAGGTCAAAATATGTATGCGATAAGAATGATTGTCATGATTGATAAGCATGATTACAATTATTCCAAACTAAGATATTCTATTCCATTAGTAGAGCAACGATACCATGGTCTTTTTCCTTATAAACCAGAAATCGGATGTGCCTGGAGATTTATACACAATCATCTTGATGGCGCATATTTACCTGGCAGACATTTTACTCGGCATCAACATATCGTTTATAACTCCCCTTCATTTATTGTTAAATTTTATTTTAGCCCTTGGAACGAACATGCAAAGGCAAGAAAATTACAAATAACACCTACCCTTTCAAAAAAGGGCATTCGAATGGGACTTCAAGCACATTATGGTCAATTCCCTGAGCAACTCGAAACTCGATTTTTAGAGCTTAGTAGCATAACACAAGATCTTCGTAACCACCCTGAGTATCAACAGTTATTCCCAAAATTCAAACCTTAATATTTCTCATCCTATCATGTTCCACACATTTTTACGCACTTAGCTAAAAACTATACCATTTGTATTTCATATGAATACTGTATATATTATAAATTTTTATTTTAGGAGGAAAAAATGAAAGCTGTTATTCTTGCAGGTGGATATGGAACAAGGATTGGGGAAGAAACTCATTTAAAACCAAAACCTATGATTGAAATTGGGACAAAACCTATTCTATGGCACATTATGAGTTTGTATAGTTATTACGGCATTACGGAGTTTATTATTTGCTTAGGCTATAAAGGATATGCAATTAAAGAATTCTTTCTAAATTACAACTTACACATGTCCGATTTTACGATACATTTAAGTGACAATACAATTACGAACCACTCTCATCGCATTGAACCATGGAAAGTTACATTAATTGATACTGGTCTAAATACCGACACAGGTGGACGAGTTAAAAAAATACAACATTACGTCAGGGATGAACCTTTCTGCCTCACTTATGGCGATGGATTAAGTAATGTAAATATAAAAGAACTCATTGCATTTCATAAAAAACATGGAAAAATGGCAACTGTTACAGCCGTACAACCTCCTGGTAGATTCGGTTCTCTCGTATTAGATAAACAGTCTGTCACATCCTTTCAAGAGAAGCCACTCGGGGATGGCGGATGGGTTAACGGTGGATTTTTCGTTTTAAATCCTGATGTTTTCAATTACATTAGCGGAGATAAATCTGTTTTTGAAACAGAAACTTTAGTTCAGTTAGTAAACAAAAATGAACTAGCCGCATATCAACATTCTGGTTTTTGGCATCCGATGGATACATTGCGCGATAAAAATAAATTAGTCGAGCTATGGGAAAGTAATAACGCTCCGTGGAAGGTTTGGTAATATGGCTTCATCATCTTTTTGGAATAAGAAAAAAGTATTTATTACAGGGCATACTGGCTTTAAAGGCTCCTGGCTCACTCTTTTTTTAACTTCTTTAGGCGCAGAAGTAGTTGGCTATTCTTCTCATCCACCATCCATTCCAAACCTTTTTGAGCAAGGTAACGTAGCAAAAGAGTGCATAACAATTAAAGGCGACATTACAGATTACGATTCTTTATTACACGCCCTAAAACATCATAACCCTGACATACTATTTCATTTAGCTGCCCAGCCAATCGTCACCACTTCATACAAAGATCCTATCGAAACATTTAAAACGAATGTTTTAGGTACTGTTCACGTATTAGAAGCGGCAAAACAGATAGAAAGTATACGCAGCATTATTAATGTTACAAGTGATAAGTGCTATGAAAATGATGGGAGCGGTAACCGTGCATTCGTAGAAAGTGACCGATTAGGAGGTTTCGATCCTTATAGTGCGAGTAAAGCTTGTGCCGAACTAGTGGCAACGTCCTATCAAAACTCATTCTTCCGCACTAACACTCAGAATCTTGCCTCAGTAAGAGCAGGTAACGTTATCGGCGGCGGTGATTGGGCAGAAGACCGATTATTCCCAGATGTCATTCGTGCATATTTACAAGATGCTACGTTAAATATTAGAAACAAACACGCTATTCGCCCATGGCAACACGTATTAGATCCTTTACACGGCTATATCCTTTTAGCTGAAAAACTTTGGCAAGACGCCGCGTATGCAGAAGCGTGGAATTTTGGCCCGATGAATGAACCTAACAGAACCGTTTATGAGGTCATTCAATCTATCATGAAATTATGGAATCAACCATTAACAGTCCTTTCTCCTCATACAAATACCCCGTATGAATCACCAATTTTAACACTCGATAGTACAAAAGCAGTAAATAAACTCGGTTGGACTCCTAAGTTATCAACAGATTACTCTATTGCTTGGACTGTTGATTGGTACAAAAAATATGCATCTGGTGAAAATATGGAGTCTTTCACGCGACAACAAATCGATGCATTCAAAAATTTATAAGGGGGCTATAAAATGGAACAGAAAAAATGCCGTTTTTGCCACTCATTACTCGCAAATACTTTTTTAGATTTAGGCGTTTCCCCTCTCGCTAACTCATTTGTCGCTCCAGAACACGCCTATAAAATGGAACCATTTTATCCGCTGCACACGTTTGTCTGTCCTTCTTGTTTACTCGTACAATTAGATGAATTTGAATCTCCTCACAATATTTTTCATGACTATTTATACTTCAGTTCTTACTCATCAAGCTGGCTACTACACGCTAAGCAATATGTAGAAATGGCAATTAAGCGTTTTAACTTAACAAACCATTCAAAAGTAATTGAAATCGCAAGTAACGACGGATATTTATTACAATACTTTCAAAAAGAAAATATCGAAACATTAGGAATTGAACCAGCAAAAAATGTAGCAGAAATCGCTATCCAAAAAGGAATTCCTACTGAAGTAAATTTTTTCAGCAATGACTTAGCAAAAAAATTACCGCAAGCAGATTTAATCATCGCTAATAACGTATTAGCACACGTTCCGAACTTACATGATTTTGTTGCAGGTTTAAAAACGTTATTAAAACAAGATGGCACGATAACAATTGAATTCCCGCACTTATTAAATCTCATATCCTTTAAACAGTTCGATACGATCTATCATGAACACTTCTCCTACTTTTCACTTATAAGCCTGCAAAAAATTTTAGCTCATCACCATTTACAAATTGTCGATGTAGAAGAACTTTCAACGCACGGTGGTTCATTGCGTATTTTTGTAAATCATCTAAGCGACCAATCCTCTATCCATTCCACTGTTACAAAATTACTCCAAAAAGAAGTCGATTACGGGCTAGATACATTAGATTGTTATCTTCTTTTTTCTAAACGCATCGAACAATTGAAAATAAATATTTTAAAGTTTTTTATAGAAGCAAAAGCTTTAAACAAACAAATTATCGGTTACGGTGCGCCAGCTAAAGGAAACACCCTTTTAAATTATTGCGGGATAGGAAAAGAATTTCTAGCTTATACAGTAGATAAAAACCCTCATAAACAAAATCTCCTTCTACCAGGAACCCGCATTCCAATAAAATCTCCAGAGGAAATAAAACGTACAAAACCTGATTTCATTCTTATACTTCCTTGGAATTTAAAAGACGAGATTATGAAAGAATGCTCTTTCATTCGTGAATGGGGCGGCAAATTTTTAGTAACGATTCCGGAAATTGAGGTAATTGAGCCATGAAAAAAATTCTTGTAACAGGCGGTAGCGGATGGATTGGTAAATATGTTGTACATTCTCTTATTCAAAAGGGCTATGAAGTGCATGCCACTTACAATACAAATAAGCCTTCCCACCTTTCTTGCCATTGGCATAAAGTAAACTTACTTTGCGATGAAGAAATAAAAAAACTCATTTATGACATGAAGCCTAGTCATCTCATTCATTTAGCTTGGGAAGCAGTGCCTCCAGCGTGTTATGTATCCATTAATAATTACTATTGGCTTACATCCAGCATCTCATTGATTCAACACTTCACAACATGCGGTGGAAAGCGAGTCGTCGTTGCAGGTACTGGCGCAGAGTATGAATGGTTTAACGGCGTACTATTTGAAGATTCACCGCTTCTTTCCTATAAAACCCCGTATTCATTATGTAAAAATGCACTACACTCCTGGCTACAAACGTACGCCGAGCAAACCGGTCTCAGCATGTGTTGGGGCCGCATTTTTCATATGTATGGCCCTCACGAACAAGGGAATCGGCTCGTTTCTAACATTATCACTTCCTTATTAAAAAATGAGGAAGCACTATGTACACATGGAAAACAATCAAGAGATTTCCTCCATGTGAGCGACGTCGCTGATGCTCTCGTAACAGTATTAGAACATGGTGTTACAGGAACAATCAATATCGCTTCTGGTCAATCTGTACAAATTAAAAAGTTAGCTTCTATCATCGCTAAAAAGATAGGAAAAGAACATCTAATTAAATTAGGTGCAATCCCTTTCTCTAAAGATGAACCTTTATTTGTCGGCGTTAATGTAAAACGTTTAAAAACTGAAGTAAACTGGAAATCAACATACGATCTAAATACTGGAATTGAAGACACAATTTTATGGTGGGAATCATTTATACAAAAACATAACGATACGCATCACTAAAACGTAAGTCCTTCGTTCCTCTCGCTAATTCCTTATACCATTCTTCTAATCTTTCCGGCGTAATAATATGATGCGTCCCCATTCCCCCGTGTTTACTAGCTTCAGAAAGAGTCGGACCAATTTGTAACTTTCTCTTTCTCATCGCATCGTTCCACGGACTAAACCCAAACCATAATATACAAGCAAGAGGCGGATAAATCATAGATTCATGCGCGGATAAATGTCTTCCAACCGTATAACTTCCGTGTTCATGATTATGAATAAATCTACCTCTTCTCCACAACGGCCAATCTTCTGGTAAATAACCGTGAAATCGCTGTTTTATTAAAGGTAGTCCAAAGTTAAGATCCGGATAATTGTAGTTAGGGTCATCTACCATAATAAGCCCTTCCAGCCAATACATCCTCCCTCCCAATTCATTTAGTGACTTCCAAAACTGACTTTTATCTTGCACACAAAGAAACTCAGTCGTATTTAAAATCATTTTCCATCCTTGTACTTCTTGTTCTACCCTCATCACTTCATGATCTGTCGCATATGCATCAAACTCTGGATTTACAGAATCTCGTACTTCCCAATGCGGTGCGAATTTCTTACAAATCTCAACCGAACGATCTGTTGAGCCTTTATTAATTAAAATGCCATGATCAAACAATTTCGTATGATGAGCAAGCCACCACGGTAATAAATACTCTTCATTATAAAAATGAGAAATAACGGTTGTAGTTATAATAATCTCCTCTTTCTCTATTAATCTACTTTTTCATCCTACTCTTAATATACTTATCAATTATGTAATTGGTTTCTTTTATTTTAAAAATATGTTTTTCTACCATATTCTATGCTTTCTTAGGAAACTAACTTTTCCATTTTCTAAAAAAGCAGCTCCCCACAATAAACATCCCAATAAACTGAAAATTAAGTTATAATATCATTATAAAATATGAAGGAGGAATGCACGCATGTACTACAACACTTCATTCGAAAACGATCAACCTGTAGGCCGTCTATAAACTAAGACGGGCATTCATTTAATAAATACGCCTCGTCTTAGGGAAGTCATAAAACCCTAAAAATAGACGGAGGTACTTTACATGAAACAAACAATTTTAGGAGCTATATGTTTATCACTAGCAGCAAGTATATGGGGCGGTATGTACGTTGTTAGCAAATATGTACTCGACTTTATCCCACCACTAACACTCGTTTGGCTACGCTTTATCATTGCTTTCGTTGTTTTATATTTCATTTTGAAAATAGCTGAGAAAAAGCAAAAGAAAAAAGTAACCATTCGTAAAAAAGATTGGCTCCTCTTCGCTTGGATTGGATTTATCGGCTACTTTATTTCGATTACTTGTCAATTTATTGGAACAAAATTATCCGACGCTCATACAGGATCTTTAGTAACATCTGCTACACCTGCATTTATCGTTATATTTGCAGCGATCATTTTAAAAGAAAAACTAACCGCTCGTAGACTGTTATCTACTATCATAGCGACAATCGGTGTTATTATCGTAATCGGATGGGATATTGAAATTGGCTCCTATTTTATCGGAACAATCATATTAGTTGGGGCAGCTATCACGTGGGCTTTACTATCTATTTATGTGAAGATCGCTTCAGCCCGATTTTCATCTTTAGTGATTACAACATACGCCATATTCTTTTCACTCTTTTTCATTACACCTTTTATGCTATGGGAACTACAATCAAACTCTATCGAAACAGTAAATACGTACGTAATATTAGGCGTAGTATATTTAGGAGTCGTCTCAACAGCAGGTGCCTTTTTCCTTTGGAATAAAGGATTAGAATTAATGGACGCCAGCATTGGTTCCTTATTTTTCTTCTTCCAACCTATCGTTGGGTCGTTGCTTGGTTGGTTACTATTAAACGAAACATTGAGCAGCAACTTTTTTATTGGTGGTATTCTGATTATATGTAGTGTTTTCATTACTACTTTTGAAAAGAAATGAAAAACAGGCAGAGACTAAGAATCTCTGCCTGTTCGTATAATTGGGTCCTGATCGTGAAAACCAATACAAATCGGTATATTCCTTTGCACTTCACTACACGCACTCATAAAACTACATACCGTTCTAGCAATTAAATACAAAGTTATACCAATTGCTTTTTCATTTGTATCAAAGCCATTTTCAGTATACATATCCGCTAACTCTACAGACTTCGGTCCCTCAACATCATATGTCCATTCAGAAGCCCAATCATCATCCTCTTCTTCAAGTGGAACGTATTCCTCACAAATATAAAAATGACTATCCCACTCGTTATCAAGGTCATACTCAAAATAAATCGCTTTTGCTTCTTCATTAGTAGCCATGTCTACAGCTGCATCCAAACCTACTCGAATACTTTCCTTATATGACTCTAAATCAATTGCTTTAATTCGTTCTGCATATTCCGTAGACGCCAACATGCAACAAATTTCAAAATACTTCAATTCTATTTGCTCTATTGGTAACGAAAATATATCCTCTTGCATTTCTTCTAAATCCTGAAATATATCCACATTAAATACTTCTCACTCTTTACGCACTCCAATGCGATGGCCGAGACAACAATTCCGGCAATTTCGTATGTTTATCCCCTCTCGCTGCATTTACTTGAACTTGAGTCAGAAAAATACTATTTGTAAAATCAGCCCCGCGAATATCTGCATCTCGCAAATCTGCTCCGATGAGATCCGCACCGCGTAAGTTTGCACCATTTAAGTTAGCCGCAATTAAATACGCTCCTCTTAAATTCGCCCCTTGTAAATCTTTCTTTTTCAGATTTGCTCCCATCAGGTCTGCGCCGCGGTGGATTATTCGTTTCTTACGCATCGCATTCATTTCCTTCCATACTAATTCGCTCGTTTCTAAAAGGAGGATGTTCACTTCCGCTCTGTGTAATGGAACATTTATTTTCATTAACTCATCTGGACTTAAATTGGACAGACGCTCAGTCTCTTCAATTGCTTTACTTAATTCTTTATGGATTGATTGTGTCGCCTTCAATAAAATAGCCTCATTCAAATACCAAAGCATTTCATGGAGCTGATGCATAACTGGAAAAGCATCATACATTTTTCTCGCATGCTTAGCATCTTTCCGCCAATCAATCCCTTTAAACGTAACCTGAGAAATCTTCTGCCCAGCGCCGAAACATTCAAATACTGTACAACCTTTATAACCATTTCCTCGAAGATTTTTATGTATACTACATTTAAAATCTGACTGTAAGTTGGAACATGGTTTACCACCATCTTTATTCACTGCAAAATCTACCGATGCTGCGAACGGTAACGCCACGCAACATAGACCAAAGCATTTTTCGCAGTTTGCTTTTAAATGATCATTATGATTAGTCAAAATCTATACCCCCTGTTGTCTTTTGACTATTTCATAATATTCCAACTGTAATAAATAATCAATTTTAAAATAAACCGGCATCTTTCGTTTCAATTCATAACTTTATCATTCGATTTCCTTTCAATCGAAAAGGACTATTTCTATTTAATGAATTATAATTAAATTATAAATTTTCTAACTAAAAGGAGACTTATTATGGCACTACAAATGAAAACAAACTGTCAAATTTGCGATCAATCGCTAGAACAAGATTCTGAAGCATACATTTGCGTATATGAATGTACATTTTGTGCACCATGTACAGAAGAAAGACACAACGTTTGCCCAAACTGTGGCGGCGAGTTAGTACGTAGACCGAAAAAGAAACAGTAAAAGCAAAGCGATATCGCTTTGCTTTTTTTAAGCATATGAAATTATATCAACGATTTTTTTAATATATCGACGTTTCGACAAAGGATATCGACTTACCGACAAATAACGACATCTCTTCTATACCCATTCAACTTCAACACAACTTAAACATTTAAAAACTTCACACAAACAGGCTCTGGCACAGCAACATCAGATTGTAAAAGTGTTAACTTACCTGTAGATTCATCTCTTGAAAATAACACAAGATTATGTGACTTTTCATTTGTAGCAACAAGAAACTTTTCAGTAGGATCTAATACAAAGTCTCTTGGCCAATTTCCTTCTGTAGATGTATGTGCAACAAATGTAAGCTCACCCGAATTTTGATCCACACTGAAAACAGCAATACTATTATGACCACGATTACCTGCATATACAAAGCGACCGTCAGAAGAAATATGAATCGCACTTCCTTGATTATTTTCATCAAATGCTTCAGGAATGGTAGAAATATACTGTAATTCTGTAAATGATCCTTCTGCCGGATTATATGTTAATACAATAACTTCTGAACTAAGCTCTGTCATCACATACACATATTTTCCATTCGGATGAAATGTAATATGTCTCGGACCACTTTCTGGATTTACAGATAAACGATTCACTTCTGTTAATGCACTATCTTTTATTTCATACGTAATTAATTTATCTATCCCTAAATCAACACCAACCACATATTTTTCATCCGGAGTATATCCCGCATAATGTGCATGTGGTTTTTCTTGTCTTTCTTTATTTGGACCTGAACCTTCATGTGTCATAATTGATGTAGCAGGATTTACAGTTCCATCTTCTTCATTAACTATGAAAGACTCAATCGTTCCTTTATGGTAATTTGCTGTAACTACTGTATGATTTCCACTATCAACACTCACATGACAAGGAGAAGCCCCTTCTACTACTTGTCTATTTTCTTCCTTTAGCTCCCCTGTTTTACTATCAATCGAATAAGCAGCTACACCGCCAGATTCGCCTTCCTTAACAACGGAATAGAGATATTTATTATTTCGATTAATCGTTACATATGTAGGGTTATCCAGCTTTGCCGCAAGTGCTACATTACTAATTTTCTTTGCTTCCGTATCTAAAGTAAACTTATATATTCCTTCACTATTTTCTTTCGTGTATGTTCCAACATATCCAATAAACTCTTTGTTATCCTTCATTTTCATAACCCTCTCTCCCTATATTTTTCATTCATCTTACTTCTCACAATGTTTTATGTTGAAAGAGTATCCTAAAAAATCGGAATACCTCTTTATACGTTACCATATTTTCTTGTTAAATAGCTTTTAAACCCACTTTTTTTGGTACGCTGCTATACTTTCATATTCTTCTTCCAATTGACGTGACAGACGAATATAGATTGGTGTTAAATCTTTATATTTTTCCACACTTTCCATGTTTGGTTCATGGTGAAAATTCGCACCTACCATTTCAGAAACTACATGCAACGTATCTACTTCACCTAAACTATATAAACCGAGGATGGCAGCTCCTAAGCAAGAGCTTTCAAAACTTTCCGGAACATATACGTCTTGATGGAAGATATCCGCCATCATCTGTCTCCAAAGTTCTGATCTTGCAAAACCACCTGTCGCTTGAATTTTTTTCGGTTCACCAATGAGCTCTTTTAAAGCGAGAAGAACGGTGTATAAATTATAAATTACCCCTTCTAAAACAGCACGTATAAGATGTTCTTTCTTATGATGCAATCCAAGTCCAAAGAAAGACCCTCGTGCATTTGCATTCCATAAAGGAGCTCTTTCCCCCGCTAAATACGGATGAAATAATAAACCGTCGGACCCCGGATTCACTTTTGCTGCTATTTCAGTAAGCACTTCATATGGATCTTTTCCTAAACGCTTCGCAAGCTCAATCTCTGAAGTGCCTAATTGATCACGAGCCCACCTGAAAATCATACCACCGTTATTAACTGGTCCACCAATTACCCAATGCTCTTCAGTTAAGGCGTAACAAAAAATTCTACCTTTCGGATCTGTTACAGGACGATTTGTTACAGCACGTATCGCACCACTTGTACCAATTGTAACAGCCACAACACCAGGATCTATTGCATTTACACCTAAATTGGATAGGACTCCATCACTCGCTCCTACTATAAAAGGAGTGGAAACAAGTACATTCATCTCTTTTGCAAGTTCTTCATCTAATCCTGTTAAGCTATGCGTCGTTGGAACAAGTTTAGAAAGCTTTTCATCTGTAATTCCCGCAACACGTAAAGCCTCTTCATCCCATTTTAAAGATTTCAAATTAAACATTCCTGTTGCTGATGCTATAGAATAATCAATTACATACTCTTTATATAACTTGTAAAAAACATATTCTTTAATAGAAATAAATTTATAAGTTTTTGCGAACAATTCTGCCTGTTCATTCTGTAACCAAACTAATTTCGAAAGTGGTGACATCGGATGAATTGGTGTCCCAGTACGCAAATAAATTTCATGACCATTCATATCATTCTTTATTTTCTCTGCCCAGCTTGCACTTCTATTATCTGCCCAAGTGATACATCTCGTTAACGGCTTTCCTTTTTCATCTACAGCAATGATACTATGCATTGCCGAACTAAAAGAGACACAAAGAATATCATTCGGCTGTACATGACTTGAACGTACAGTTTCTTTAATCGTATTTATTACTGCATGAAAAATTTCTTCTGGGTCTTGTTCTGCTGTTTCAGGCGTAGAAGAATATAAAGGATATTCAATTCCATGACTTGCAATAACAGATCCATCAGTAGAAAATAGAACCGATTTTGTACTAGTTGTCCCAATATCTACACCAATCATATATTTTGAGCTCACCATTTCTTCCTCCTAACAAAAATCCCTACAGTATCCTAATAATATAAGAACCATAAAAATATATTTATTTTATCTGTTCATAACGTTATGTGCTAAAGTTGTCTCTCCCAATTCATATAAAAATATCTTTATTTTAAACAAACATATCGAGTAGTAGAACTCCTCCAAAAGCGATAAATGAAAGTAAAGTTTCTAATACCGTCCATGTTTTAAATGTTTCTTTCACTGTTAACCCTAGGTATTCTTTTACCATCCAGAACCCAGCATCGTTTACGTGGGAAAACATGAGTGCTCCTGCACCTGTTGCAATGACGAGTAGCTCTAAATTCACACCTGTCTTATTTTCAATGATTGTTGAAACGATGCCTGCTGCTGTTGTTAAAGCGACTGTCGCTGACCCTGTCGCAATCCGAATTAAGCCTGCTACTATAAATGCTAATACAATTGGAGATAGAGCTAAATGCTCAGACATTTGAGCAATAGCATTACCTACACCACTATCAATAAGAATTTGCTTAAATCCGCCACCAGCACCAATAATCGCAACAATTGAACCTATTGGTAATAAGCTATCTTCTGTTACCTTCTTAATAGCCTTTTTATCGATACCTTGACGAAATCCAAGAAAATAAAACGCTGCAAAACATGCAATCAATAACGCAATAATAGGACTACCGATTAATGTGACTATCTTCATCAAAGTAGTAGAAAGCGGAACATACGGAGCTGCTGCTGCTAACACCATTAACATTACAGGTAACAATATAACTAAAAATGAAACTCCTATTCCTGGTAATTTCGTTGATTTTGTATTTACACGAATCAATTCTGGCTCATTTTCAGGAATTACACGTTTGTGAATCCATTTAGCGAATATAGGACCTGCAATAATCGCTGCAAAAAATGTAATAATGAGTGAATAAAGAAGTACCTTCCCAAGATTCGCTTTATAAATACCAATTGCAACGATTGCCCCTGGATGCGGAGGAACAAGGCCGTGTACGACAGATAACCCAGCAATTGCTGGTAATGCTATCAATAAAATATTTTGTTTCGTTGTTTTATGAATAGAAATTACCAACGGCAATAATATTAAAATACCTACTTCAAAAAACACTGGAATTCCAATAATAAAACCCGCAATTAACATCGCCCATGGTAAGTTTTTTATTCCAAAGGATTTAATAAAGAACTCTGCCACCTGCATTCCAGCACCTGACTCTGCCATCATTTTCCCTAAAATTGTACCTAATACTAAAATACCTACTAAATGTCCAAGAACACTTCCGACTCCCGTTTCATAAGCACTCACTATTTTATCCATTGGCATTCCAGACATAATTGCTAAAAACAAACTTGCAATCGTCAAACTAATAAACGCATGCCATCTCCACCACGATACCCCTAAAATAACAATTACAATTGATAATAATGTAATCATTAAAAGGTACATATTCATACGCAATTCCCCCCTTTGTGTAAACCCTTTCAAAAATGCTATACAATGAAAAGAACCTATATAGTTCTTTCTTGAGTAAGAATTTATATATCGAAATACAACTCATCTTCACAACATAATAATTTATATAAAAAGAATCTCCCTTACCAGAGATATATGTTACCTACTCTCTCTGATAAGGGGATTTCTCTTTCATAATTGTAATGTTATTGTGATAAACGCTACGCGTAAGCAAATTTTCCTTCTTCAAAAGTGAATGACACTTTCTTCTCTTGCTATTTTCACATAGTAAGACTCCAAACTCGGGATCCAAGTTAAACGATGAAGTTACCTAGGAATCTTTCCTCTCATGAAAAGCAATTTTCGGAAAGTCTCCTTCACTTTCATATATTATAATTTAGGTGCTTTCGCCCAATCTGCAGCGAACTTTTCAATACCTTGATCTGTTAATGGATGCATAGCAAGTTGTTCAATTACTTTATAAGGGATTGTTGCAATGTGAGCACCTGCCATCGCTACACGAGTTACATGATCTGGGTGTCTCACAGAAGCTGCAATAATTTGTGTATCTAATTGATGAATATCGAATAGTTCTGCAATTTTCGCAACTAATAGTACACCATCTTCAGAAATATCATCTAAACGTCCTAAAAATGGAGAAACATACGTTGCACCTGCTCGAGCCGCTAAAAGGGCTTGGTTCACAGTGAAAATAAGTGTAACGTTCGTTTTCACACCTTTTTCAGTAAGATAGCGACAAGCTTCTAATCCTGCTAGCGTCATCGGAAGTTTTATTGTAACTTTTTCATCGCCACCGTTAATTTTAATCAGTTCTTCTGCTTGGGCGATCATTTCTTCAGCTGTAACAGCATCTGGCGTTACTTCTGCCGAAACAGATTCAACTTTAGGTACTGCCTGACAAATTTCTGCAATACGGTCTTCAAACTTAATGCCCTCTTTTGCTACTAAAGACGGGTTCGTTGTAACACCAGCTAAAACTCCAAGTTTATATGCTTTTTTTATGTCCTCAAGATTTGCAGTATCAATAAAAAACTTCATGATCTATTCCCTCCATTTTTTAAACGTCAATGAGTTAAATTTTTAAGATGTTTATTTCTTTTCTACTGCATGTCCGCCAAATTCATTGCGCAGAGCTGCTACAACTTTCCCTGTAAATGTATCATTGTCTAATGAGCGGTAGCGCATTAATAACGACATTGCGATAACAGGAGTTGCTGTTTGAAGGTCTAATGCTGTTTCTACTGTCCATTTTCCTTCACCAGAAGAATGCATAACCCCCTTAATTTCATCCAGTTTTGCATCTTTAGAAAATGCATTTTCAGTTAATTCCATTAACCATGAACGGATTACTGAACCGTTGTTCCATACTTTTGATACTTTTTCATAATCGTAGTCAAATTCACTTTTCTCTAGGATCTCAAATCCTTCACCAATAGCAGCCATCATACCGTATTCAATTCCGTTATGAACCATTTTTAAGAAGTGACCACTACCAGCTTTTCCAGCATATAAGTATCCATTTTCTACAGCTGTATCACGGAAAATAGGTTCAACGATATCCCAAGCTTCTTGATCTCCTCCGATCATGTAACAAGCACCATTACGAGCGCCTTCCATTCCGCCAGAAGTACCTGCATCCATAAAGTGAATACCATCTTTCTTTAGTTGCTCATATCGGCGAATAGACTCTTTATAATGTGAATTACCCGCTTCAATTAAAATGTCTCCTTTTGAAAGCAATGGTGTAACTTCATCAATAACAGAATCAACAACAGCGTGTGGTACCATAACCCAAAGAACTCTTGGTGATTGTAATGACTGAACAAGTTCATTTAAACTAGATGCACCTGTTGCCCCATACGCTTTCATTTCTTCCACTGCACTTGCATTCAAATCGAATGCTGCTATTTCATGTTTATGATCCATTAAATTTTTCCCTAAATTCAATCCCATTTTACCTAACCCAATTAATCCTACTTGCATAATATAATTCCTCCTCAAATCATCTTTTATTAAAAATCCATATCACTACAATCTGGAATACCTTTCAGCACTGATATGTTGATATGTACAGAAAGGTATTCACAGTCATAGCTTAAGAATTCAATACATTTTTAGTAATTTGAACAACATTTTCTGTCGTAAATCCAAATAGATTCATGACTTCAGCTCCAGTTCCTGAAGCTCCAAATGTTTCAATTGATAGTACTTTTCCTTCTTGTCCTACATAACGTTCCCAACCGAGAGATACACCCATCTCAAGAGATACTCGTTTCGTTACAGAAGACGGAAGAACGGATTCTTTATATTCGTTCGATTGGCGATCGAATAATTCCCAGCTCGGCATTGCAACGATACGAACAGAGACATTGTCTTCTTCTAGTTTCGCTTTTGCATTAGCAGCTAAAGAAACTTCAGAACCTGTCGCAATTAAAATCACATCTGGATTGTCATTCGTTTGTGTTAATACGTAAGCTCCTTTAGAAAGATTCTCTATGTTCGCTTTCGTTTCATGAAACACCGGTAAATTTTGACGACTCAGTACTAAAACGACTGGACCATCCGTTTGCTGTAATGCATAAGCCCACGCACTTGCTGTTTCATTTGCATCTGACGGGCGGATAACTGTTAAACCAGGAATTGCCCGAAGAGCTGCCAAGTGTTCAATTGGTTCATGCGTTGGACCATCTTCTCCTACAGCAATCGAATCATGTGTAAATACGTAAGTAACAGGTAACTTTTGCAATGCAGCCAGTCGAATAGATGGACGAAGGTAATCATTAAATACAAAGAATGTACTTATGAATGGTTTTACTCCGCCATGAAGGGCCAGTCCATTCGCTGCCGCACCCATTGCATGTTCACGTACACCGAAGTATATATTTCGGCCAGCATACGATTCTACCGCATACACTGCTTCACCTTTTATATCTGTCATCGTAGAATGAGAAAGATCCGCACTTCCACCGAAAATAGAAGGAATCGATTTCACATAATGATTAATAGCTTCCCCACTTGCAACACGAGTTGAAATCGTTTTTTCAGTATCGAAGGATAAAATGTCTTTCGCTTCGATTAAAACTTCACCTGTAATCGCTTTTTCTAATTCATCTGCTAGTGCAGGGTTTGACTCTCTGTATAAGTTGAACTGCTCATTCCAGCCATGTTCTTTTTCAATACCTTTTTGTTTCAGTTCATTAAAATGAGCTGTTACTTCTTCAGGTACAAAAAAGTCTTTTTCATAATGCCAACCATACACTTGTTTTGTCGCTGTCGCTTCTTCTACTCCAAGCGGGTTACCATGTGCTTTGTTCGTTCCAGCAACTTTTGGACTTCCGTAACCTATAATGGTTCTAATTTCTATAAGAGTAGGTTGGTCCGTATTGTCTTTCGCTAATTGAATCGCTTTTGTAATCGCATCAACATCGTTTCCATCCTCAACTCTTACATATTGCCAACGTGCAGATTCTACCCTTTTCTGCATATCTTCAGAGAAAGCAATGTTTAATTCACCATCAAGTGAAATTTCATTTGAATCATACAGCACAATTAACTTGCCAAGTTTCATATGTCCTGCCATTGACATCGCTTCATAAGCGACACCCTCCATTAAATCACCGTCTCCAACTAAAGCGTACGTATTGTGATCTATAATAGAGTGACCATCCTTATTAAACTTCGCTGCTAAATGCGCTTCTGCCATTGCCATTCCGACAGCATTGGCAATCCCTTGTCCTAACGGGCCTGTAGTCGCTTCAACTCCAGAAGTGTGACCAAACTCAGGATGTCCTGGCGTTTTACTATTTAATTTTCTGAAGTTTTTCAAGTCATCAATTGAAACGTCATATCCAGCTAAATGAAGTAGGCTATATAATAAGCTAGACCCATGTCCCGCCGATAAAACGAAACGATCACGGTTAAACCATTTTGGATGATTAGGATTATGATTTAAATGATTCGCCCATAATGCATAAGCCATTGGCGCTGCTCCCATCGGAAGACCTGGATGACCTGAATTTGCCACATTAATAGCATCAATTGATAACGTACGAAGTGTATTCACTGCTAATTGATTTATGTTTTGTGTCATAGTAATCGTCCTCCTAAATGCTTTCATGAAAGAAAGTACTTATTTTTCCGTTTCTTGATCTAACCACCATTTAAATCCACTTTCTTGCAATAGTTCATTAGACGCATCTGGACCATATGAACCAGACTCATATTCATGAAGTGGTAATAAGTTTTCTTCGAATGCTTCAAGAATTGGTTGTACCCATTCCCATGACAATTCAACTTCTCTCCAATGTGCAAAGAATGTAGCGTCTCCACTCACAGCATCATGAATGAGTCTTTCATACGCTTCAGGTACTCCCACATCCGCTTGCTCACAAGTAAAGTTAATACGCATCGGTTCAATTTCTCCATTTTTCAATGGATTTTTACTATTTAACTGTAATGAAACGTTCTCACCTGGGCTAATTTCAATTATTAACAAGTTAGGTGCTGCATTTGGATTACTATCTTGATATTGCTGTTTTAACGTATTTTTAAATTCGATTACAATACGAGTAGACTTTTCTTTCATTCGTTTGCCTGTTCGTATATAAAAGGGAACGCCAGTCCAAAATGGATTATCGATCCACAAGCGAGCAGCAACAAATGTGTCTATGTTAGAAGAAGGATTTACTCCTGGCTCCTCTTTATATGCTACAACTTGCCCGCCATTTATCTCACCTGCACCATATTGTCCGCGAATGATATGGTTTTGAACGTCTTCTTTTTTCACTTTACGAAGCGTCTCCATTACCTTTCGCTTTTCCTCTCGAATTTCACATGCATTAACCTTTTCTGGCAAATTCATAGCAGTCATCATTAATATTTGTAACATATGATTTTGAACCATATCTCGAATGGCTCCTGCCTGATCATAATATCCTGCCCTTTCTTCAACCCCAACTGTTTCACTCGCTGTGATTTGTACATTCGCTATATGTTCTTTATTCCAAATCGATTGTAAAACAGGATTTGCAAACTCTAGTGCTTCAAGGTTTTGAATCATCGGCTTACCTAAATAATGATCAATACGGTATATCTCGTCTTCTTCAAACGTGCGACTAAGCTTATCATTCAGCTCACGAGCAGATGTAAGGTCGTGCCCGAACGGTTTCTCAATCATTAGGCGTTTCCATCCATCCGTTTTATCAAGTCCGCTTTCCTTAATATTTAAAGCGATTGTCTCGAAAAATTCAGGAGCAACGGAAAGGTAGAACATTCTATTCCCTTTTATATGTAGTTCTTCTTCCCTTTCACGAACGACTTGTAATAATTTCTCATAGTCTTCCGGCTTACCCACATCTAATGGACAATAGCGAAAATTATCTAAAAAACCTTCAAGTTCTGGAGTACCTTCTTCTCGATGACGGGAAAATGTCTCTATTGATTCTTTTATTCTTCCTTGAAAATCTACATGAGATACTTGGCGTCTCCCAAGCCCGATAACGGATATTCGCTTTGGAAGCTTTTGATCTCTATATAAGTTATATAGTGCGGGGTAAATTTTGCGTTTCGCTAAGTCCCCTGTCGCTCCAAATAAAACAAAGGTCATTGATTCCAATTTCAGTCCCCCTCTTGTTGTATAATCCTGGTCAATATATTAAAAATGAATTGTACAGAAGCTCATGTTTTTATAAAAAACAAAGAGTTATCAAATTCCAATTCTTTTTATACCTTTCGCCTTCTAATTGTCCCCAATATTAATAGTGCCAATTCAAAGCGTTTCTACTACAACGTACTTATTTATAGAATTTAACGAAATATTTTATATCTGATTACTTTTAGTAATTAAATAATCTTATATCTAGTATATTAACCACATAAATTATTATCGTCAATAAATATGTCTTAAATTACATACGATTTATTTCGTAATACTTTTCTAAGTTTATCCTGAGTTACCATTCATTTTCAAAGATAATGATCGATATAATAAATATCAGTTTCATCAAAATCTTCAATTAATTTTTCATTAAACTCGCGAGCAGACGTTACATGATGACCAAAAGGCTTCTCTATAATAAGACGGTTCAATCCTTTTGTAGCCCACAATCCAATTTCCTTAATATTTAAAGCAATGACATCAAATACTTCTGGTATAACAGATAGGTAAAATATGCGGTTTTCAGGAATGTTTAATTCTGCTTCACGTCTTTTTACAAGACTCAACAAATCTTGATGGTCCTCTATATTCGCTGTATTTAATTGACAATAACGAAATGTGCTAATAAATTCTTCTACTCCTGATTCTTCATCAGTAGCACTTCTAGAAAATGTAGCAAGGGATTGTTCTACCTTTGTTTGAAATTCCACATCTGACATTACCCTTCTGCCAATACCGATAATCGAAATAGATCGCGGTATATTTTCATTACTAAATAATTTGTATAAAGCAGGGTAAATTTTGCGTTTCGCTAAATCCCCTGTCGCTCCGGATAAAGTGAAACTTTAATCATTGGGGGTTTTGTTCATCCCCCAATGATTATTAGTTGAACCAATCGGGCTTTTACAGGCAGTTGCCCCCACCTAACTTCTATGATATCGCTGAATTTTGAGGTGGGGGTCTTACTGCCCGTTAATGCGGGGTAAAAGAAATGTCATTGAATCCATTTGTTCTCTCCCTTTTAAAACAATTGCTAGAATAGAATATTTAAACTCATTCGCTACTTAGCACAATACTGTCTCTAAAACCTCATACTTTACCAATGTTTCTTCAATACTATTTTGCCAAGAGCACGCTCTGACTCACTTATGTGGTGTGCTTTTTTTACACCTTCTACATGTAAAGGCAACACATGCGTGACAACAGGTTTAATCTTCCCAATCTCAATTAATTCTGTAATAAGAGAAAGTTCATATCCGTTAGGTTCAGTAAATATATGGTCACTCTCAATATTTTTCTCTCTTGCTATTTCAGTTTGCGGAATTTCCATACCTTTCGGACCATAAATAGATGCTAACTTTCCATTTGGTGCAAGCACTTTATAACTATCCTTTAGTACATCACCGCCTAACACATCAAATACAATATTGTAATTATGCAAAAGTGAAGAAAAGTCTTCCGTTTTGTAATCGACGACAGTATCAGCGCCTAGCTCCTTTACAAACTGTATGTTTTTCGTACTAGTCGTAGTTGCAACATGCGCACCGAAACTTTTCGCTAGCTGAATAGCAAACGTACCAATCCCGCCAGATCCAGCATGAATTAAAACCTTATTACCTTTTTGAACATTTGCGAACTTCACTAAACTTTGCCAACTTGTCAAACCTACAAGAGGGATTGATGCTGCCTCTTCAAAAGATAAATTCCTCGGTTTTTTCGCCACATATTTCTCATCTACAGCCACGTACTCTGCATAAGCACCGTTTCGTTCAATATCCGGACGACTATATACTTCATCCCCCACTTTACATGCTGTAACGTTCGGCCCTATAGCAGCAACTACACCTGCAACATCCCATCCTAAAACGAGCGGGAAGTCATAAGAAATTACATCTTGAAGTAAACCTTCACGTATTTTCCAATCCACGGGGTTTACACCAGCTGCATATACTTCAATCAGTACATCATTTTCTCCCAATAGCGGTGTCTGCATTTCAATCTCTTGTAGTACACTTTTATCTCCATATTGCATAAGTCCTATTGCTTTCATTCTTTTCACTCCTTTACAATGCTGGGAAATGAGGTAGTACTTCTTCTCCTAGCTCATCTAACACTTCATTAGCCGGGCGTTGACCATCAAATAGAGCAAGGAATAAATGATTCACACCAATACTTTTATATATATCAAGTAATTCAATTAGCGCCTTACGTCCTGTACGGTAACCTAAACGTATCGGTGTAAGACGTTCATTTGGATCTTCAGATAAGTCTAAATGCATCGGTTGTATAAATGGTTTGAATACATTTGGATGATAATCCTCTACTAATTCTCTCCATTGTCCAATTGCTGCCGCCTGATGCACCGGACTACGTGGGTAGTACATCCATCCATCACCATGTTCAGCGAACCAGTCCATATTTTGCTGACTAAAACCTGTAATAAAGGTTGGAACACGTTTAGACGGTTTTGGAACTAAATTCGCTCCATTCACTTCTCCTAGCGTCGACTGGATAGACGGGAAGTTTTTATACAAAATCTCTTCCAAGTAAGCAAACGCTTCTCTAAACTGTTCACCTCGCGTTTCATGACTAACACCTAACGCCTTGAAATCGGCACGTCTGTCACCTGATGAAACGCCGAGCATAATTCTTTCCGGAAACAGTTGATCCAATGTCGCAATTTCTTTCGCCACACGTAATGGATGACGAAGCGATAATACAGTTGCCGACGTTCCAAATGCGATTTTCTCTGTTTTGCTTGCTAAATACGTTAAATAAATCATCATATCGTAAATTTGACCTGTTGCAGGATCTCCAAAGTCAGGGTCTTGCAGCAAAACATCACGAAGCCATACGCCTGTAAAACCATATTGTTCCGCTTTTTGCACTAACTCTACTTGTTTTTCCATCGTTGGCGCATGAAACTGATAATTTTCAATCGGAATGTGAACTCCTAATGTAAGTTGATCTTTCGCAAACATACGATTATATCCAAAATGATTCGCAAACTTTTCCATGTGTTTCACTCACTTTCCTTCATTCATATAAATCTATACTTTTCTTTACTTCTCATATTTCTTCTCAAAATTCATTAGCGATACTATAACACCACATTGTTGCCGATTGTCATCGTTATAACTTTCTTTGTGCTACGAGTGTTATTATAAATCGGTCATAACATGAATAACAGTACGTACTTTAAAGTGATGTAGGCACTTTTAAGTACCTATACTAAGTGAGTAATAATAAACATAATGAATAAATCATGCTGCAAAAATAACATCTAGCCTTTCTTCAAAAAGCTGTACCGTTGCTTTCGCAAGTACGTTACATGATTTCACGTACTTTCCCCTTCTCTATATAAAATTCTCACTAACCAAATTCAAAATATTATACTTAATTTTCGTACTTTGCTATGCTATAACCACAAACAGGAGGTATAAAAAATGAAAGCACAAATTATCCATTCTTTTGGAGATTCATCTGTATTTCAATTAGAAGAAGTTGCAAAACCGAAACTTTTACCCGGTCATGTTCTAATTCATGTAAAAGCAACAAGTGTAAATCCAATCGATACGAAAATGCGCAGTGGCGCTGTTTCATCAGTTGCTCCTGAGTTTCCAGCTATATTACACGGGGATGTAGCAGGTATTGTTATAGAAGTAGGAGAAGACGTTTCGAAATTCAAAACTGGTGATGAAGTATATGGATGTGCCGGAGGTTTTAAAGAAACTGGTGGTGCACTTGCAGAGTTTATGCTTGCTGATGCGCGATTGATTGCTCACAAACCTAAAAATGTAACAATGGAAGAAGCAGCTGCTCTACCATTAGTTGCAATTACAGCTTGGGAATCTTTATTTGATCGTGCAAATGTGAAATCAGGTCAAAATGTGCTCATTCACGGAGCTACTGGTGGCGTAGGACACGTAGCCATTCAATTAGCTAAATGGGCTGGTGCTAAAGTTTTTACAACAGCTTCTCAGCAGAACAAAATTGAAATAGCTCATCGTCTAGGAGCCGACATAGCTATTAATTATAAAGAAGAATCTGTTCAAGAATATGTGCAAAAACATACGAATGGCAACGGATTTGAAGTTATATTTGATACAGTAGGTGGCAAGAATCTCGATCATTCTTTTGAAGCTGCTGCAGTCAATGGAACTGTCGTAACAATTGCAGCTCGTTCAACCCATGACCTCTCTCCTTTACACGCAAAAGGACTCTCTCTGCAGGTTACTTTTATGGCGTTAAAAATATTACATACAGATAAGCGTAATGATTGCGGAGAAATCTTAACGAAAATAACGCAAATTGTAGAAGAAGGAAAACTTCGTCCATTGCTAGATTCTAAATCTTTTACGTTTGATGAAGTTGCACAAGCACATGAATATTTGGAGTCGAAAGAAGCAATTGGAAAAATAGTGTTGAAAAACGTTTGGTAACTATAGTCCGATAAAAATAATGATTATTCGTTGTTGGAAATTAACAGAGTAAATAAAATTCCTTTATCGCTAACATCATTTATCTAATTTCATGATGCTAGTGATCTTAGGAAGAACAATAAAGTTGCATAAAGGTCAATTTATGCAACTTTATTTATTATAGTTTTTTAATCCCCTCTACATGTATGTTACATACATGTCCAACGGAAAAGTTATTGATATACCTGAATTACGAATACTTCAAATTGCTGCCCCTCTTCCATAAGAACCTACATATCTAAAATTTACTGTTGAACTATCTAAGCCTTGAAAACCCTAGCTGAATCCAACTATATAATTTCTTACAGTTAAAATACGAAAATAACTCATATTTTGAGGACCTCAATTGCACCCCATTTTCTGAATAAAAAATAATATTAAGCTCATACATTTAATGTGATAGTATATATTGAACTCTTCATGAAACTATCATTCATATTACTATTTAGGAGGATTTATGAGCAATCAAAATAATAATGAAGCACCAAATAAAATGGAAATCGTAGTCATGATTTTAGGACTATTTTTACCACTCTTCCTTCCTGCTCTTCTAATGCTAGCATTAGGGAAATGGATGCCAGATGAAATTGTATATTCTGGAGTCATGTCATTATTTATTCTGTCCATTGAGTTATTCATAGTAGCTGCTATTTTCACTAAGGTTTTAAGTGTATGTGGATTACCTGAAAAGAAACTAGATGAATTAGGATTTTTAGGATTTACGATTTCAGTGGTTACATCATTCTTAGCTACTTATGTAGGATATTTTGGAATAACTAAAGTTGGATTAACTTCGGTTCAACTATCACCTCATGGCATTTTAATTGTAGCGATCGTATCCACAATTATCTTAACTATTTTATTAAAGATTTTAGAGAAATTTGATAATCAAGACGAGCGAGATACAAATAAATAAAATTGTAAACTAAAAAGGTATGCTTCAAATGGAGTATACCTTTTTAGTTTGCAATTTAACATGAGAGATGCCACAGTGCTAAAAGCTTTTCCTCCTTTACAGCAAGTCAAAAAATAACAGCCGAATTTTTCTTATAGTAGAAAATTCGGCTGTTTTCATATCGCAATTTACTTTTTGTATATTTCCGTTTATAGATAAAATACAATTCATTTGTCTTACCATTTTTACCTTCAACAGAATATTATGTTGTTTTAAATTTTTTAAAATACACTACGTACTAATCCCCCGTCTATTCGCAACGCGGAACCATTAATTGCTGAAGAAAGTGGGCTGCTTAAGAAAGTGACAAGATGAGCAATTTCTTCTGGTCGAATAAGTCTTTGAATGATAGAGGTTGGTCGATTCTCTTTCATAAATCGCTTCTCAGCTTCTTCTATTGTCAATTGCTCATTAGGATACAGACTATTTAACATAGTCTCCACTCCTTCCGTTAAAGTCGAACCAGGCATTATAGTATTAACAGTCACATTCGTTCCTGTCGTCAACTCAGCTAAACTGCGAGAAAGTGAGAGTTGCATCGTTTTAGTCGCACTATAATGAGCCATTTCTTGAGATGGCATAATAGCTGCTTCGCTAGCAATAAAGATGACTCTTCCTTCTTTTCTTTCAATCATTTTTTTTAAGTACGAGCGAGTAAGTCGAACACCACTCATAATATTGACTTCAAACAATTTAAACCAATCATCATCAGGGATATCAAAATATTCTACAGGTTCAAAAATTCCTAAGTTGTTAATAAGAATGTCTACTTCAGGGTACTTTTCAATCACATTTTGGCACCCTTGTTCTGTTCCTAAATCAGCTACTACGGGTTGAAGGATAGCATCAGGATACTGCGCTCGAATTTCTTTTATCGTTTGATGAACATTTTCTTCACGGCGTCCATTAATAAGTACAGTAGCTCCTTCTGCTACTAATGAAGTGGCAATTGCTTTTCCAATCCCTGCCGTAGATCCAGTAACCAGTGCTGTTTTTCCTTTTAATTGCATATGCATATAGATCCCTCCAAATTCATGTGCTAAATGATTGACTTACGTTGGAATAAATAATTACGTTTATATTGTCGTTCACTTCTCTTATCTTTAACAGAAAATAAGCAAATCCACCCTTTTTTCAACAGAGTATAAACGAAAATTATGTAGCTATTTCACTCTGTACTGAACTAAAAATCAAAATTATCAGTATTTAGATCCACTCAATAATTCTAATTCAAATCATTCTAATGTAAAAAATTACATCAACAGCAGAGTAAAGCTAAAACCAACTAGTAAATACCATTATGATCTATATTAACCAGAAAGAAAATTACGCACTTTAAAGTTCCATAGGAACAAAAAAGTGCCCTATATACCATAATTTCTAACTTTTTATATTTACTAACGTAGTATCCTTTTCTATCAAAGAAAAAGTATAAAATTACATATTCTTACATGCTGTTACAGGAATATTTTTATCCTAATTAACTCAAAAACTATATAACACATCTGTAACATAACATTCTAAAAAACCTTGCAGAAAAATTCTACAAGGTTTTTGTGTATAAATACAAATTAATCATCATATTAAAATGAAAGGGTTTATAATTCATTACAATAATATTAAATATAAGCTGCTTTAAATGCTTGTTGAACAGCTTGTACTTCTAATGAGTCTTTACCATATAAATTCGTTGCTACACGAATACAAGCTTCTTTTAATTCTTTAAAATCAGAAGTCATATTTAATTCATCGGTATTTGCATAATAGAAAATATCAAACATTTTATCTTCCCCAATGCCTTGTATATTTACTCCATTATGATTTCCACCACTAGCAATTAAATAAGCTACTTTATTTATAATGCTAGAGTTCGTGTGTACACCACCATAATCGTGGTCAGCATCAATAGGTAAATTGTTATAATGTCTATAATCTTCTGGATATCTAGAAGAGATAGATGATGGGTTTTTCATATCTCTAAATATACGACCTGATTGTTCTCCCATTGTCCAATTGAACTTTCCGTTATTGGCATACTTTTCAACTGCTACCCCTAAAATATCAGATAGAGCCTCATTAATGGCACCAGCTTCTCCGGCGTACTCAAGTCCAGACTCATTTCTTGTAACCGCGTGTGTAAACTCATGTCCTGCCACATCAAATGCTCTAACAATTGGATCTCCGTATACTAGCATAGCCCCATTACTAAATGCATTAAACCATTGCTTAGGATTTCCTTTATTCGTACCATTTGTATTCCAGCCATGAACTACTGAAATTACTTTTTGTCCATTATTATCAAAGCTGTTACGGCTATATTTTTCTTGATAAAAATCATATACTTTCGTTGCTAAATAATGTGCACTAACTGCTTTAGGATCTGTAAAATTTGTAGAATTACTTGTTACTAAATCATCCAAATAACCCCATACATTTCTTCTATAATTATTATAATCTTTATAATTCGCAGTATACGTTTCAATTCCCTTACCACGAGAATAATCTGCAAGAGTGTACGTTCCATCACTTCGTTGTGAAATTCCAAATGTACGATTCATACCTAAGTCATCTTTTCCTGTGCCTGTTAATTTTGAAGGATCTTGTGATTTATTTGCTGTCGCAGATTGGACAATACTACTATCTACTTGTATACCCAATTTTTGAACGAGTTCTTTTAATAGATCCCCAACAAAAGCATCAATTAATACCGTACCAGATACATATTCAGGTGTAGAGGCACTAAAAGTAATTTGATATGCGTTTGTAGCTTTATTTGTATTTTCATCTACATATACCACTTGTTTAATTTCTGGTTCTTCAACAAATGTGAGATTATCCCCATAGATTTTAAAAAGCTGCTTCTTTGCATCCTCTTCTGATAGAATAATAGGTTGTTTCAAATCTTCCTGTTGTTGTAGATCTTGGGCACTATCCCCCGAAATACTCGTAAGGACACCATCATCATTAATATGTGCTGTTAGTTGATATCCGTATACATCACGTCCTTCATATGTTTGTTGAAGACGTACCAATGTAGTACCATCATAAGATTTACGACTTTGCGTAACATTATAATTAACTTTTGATTCAGTATTAACTTGCTTTGATGATAACGCTTGTTCTGTTTTTCCTTTTAGCGCATCCTTTGCTACATTTTCTGCCGATTTTTGAGAAGGTGCTGTTAAATTACCTGTTCGGAACGTATCTTCCTTTGTTTCTACTTTTAAATCTTCTGTTGCCGCATGTACTCCCCCATAAGGCATAATCGCCGATAACACCACTCCTGTGGTTAAACCTACCTTTACGAAATTCTTCATATTTTTACTCCTTTATAATTGTATTATTAAATTAAATAAATGTATTTTAGAATTTTAAGCATAGATAAAAATTTCAACTAACGCCAATCAATTTTACATACCTCTACATACATAGATTAATAGATTGGTTTGCTACTTTTTTAGATTTAATTCATTTCTCAAAAATTACTCATTATATAAGCTATCTTTATATTTATTCATATACGTTATTTTTTGTGGTTCTGATAACATATTTATTGCCATCCACACATTCTTTTTCATTTCTAATTTTTGCATTGGTATCTCTTTTAAAAACGCATTGCCTATAATCGCTTCCATTTCTTCATCAATTCTTTGCATAAGATTTTCTTCTGGATTATTTTGCAAAAAAGTATTTTTAAATCCCCATTTTGTCATTATAAATTCATTTGTTTTATTCATAGGATTAATAATGGCAGCTTTACTAGTTAATCGTTTTTTTATTTCATCATGATAGATTTTAATTCTATATCCTTCTTTTAGTGGAATGATATCTTTTACAATCGTTACATTTGTTCCTTCCATTTCCTTCGTATAAATTTTTTCATCCTTCTCATTAAACACCTCTATTGATGCGTATTTTTCACCTGCATAATAGCTATGAGGCGTTTTAGTAGTAACCGTAAAAACAGCTCGCTCTTGCTCTAAGTCTGTATTTAATTCGGCAAACTGATCATCTCCTAATCCTAGGAATTGGATCGTTTCATTTACCAAATTGCTCACCTTCATTTCGTTAACATCAATCGTTAGACTATTATCTTTTTCTTTTATATAGGCATAATGCGTACTGAAATGGTACATTCTATCCGTTTTCCCACCTGAAATCTCAACTGTATAAACTCCATTTGGTATGTCTTGTAAATTGATTTCTGTTGTTTCAATTGTTTTCTCTTGAATAACTGTATTCCCTTCTTTTAATTTAATTTTTCCTCCTTTCAATGTATCTATTTCATTTGTATTTAAATGGATATGCAAATTCCCTTTTAACCCAAGTGAAGCAATTTGTTGATTCGTAACTATTTCAAAGTTGGAGTTTATCGGAATATTAGGATCAACTAGAGCTCTCGCCTTAGCTAATTGTGATTCAGGTACTATATACGCTAAAGAAGTAACTACCGGATAACCTTTCGCCCTATTCATCTCTATTTGTTTATGATTAAGCTTAAAGCCCCATCTTTCAAAAACGGGTGTAAAATCAACTTGTACATTCTCGCTATAATACTGATTCATTAAATCTGGTAAAGAATGGTCACCTTTTTTAAAAGCAGCATTGCTAGCTAGTTTTCGATAACCTTGATACATTTTTGCAAAAGCTTCATTGCCAGCTTTTTGTTTCGCCATCGTTAAAAGAATAAGTTTTTGTCGTAAATCTAAGTCATCATAATTTTTATTTTCCTTCATTAAAGCGTTGTATAAATTCCGTTCTACCTGTTCCTTCTTCCCAAAATTAAATAACCAACCAACTTGATCTGCCTTTTTGCCGTATTTACTATATTGATATTGAACACCAAATAGATTATTAGAAACTTCTCCTGTAAATATTCCTTGATTATCAAAACCAGCTTGGTATCCATGAGCGATTTCATGTAAAGTTCCCCAACTTAGTTTATCTAACCACATCTTTGTACTATCTGTACTATTCGCTGTCCAATTTGCGCCATAATAGGCACCGCCAGCACCGGATATATCTGCTTTTAAGAAATAACGATTTTGACTTTTTTTATTTTCAACCGTTGAGCCATCTAAACCAATAATTGCATCATACATCGCAAAAATATCCTCATAATATGCAATTAACTCATCCAACGATTGAAAATCTTTTAAAGATCTTACTAACTCTTTATCTTTTTTAGGTACAAATAATTGAAAACTCTCCCCTTGAATTAACGCATACTCCCCATCAAATTGATCCCATGTACTAAAAAATTGAGATACACTTCCTTGTTGTTTATAAATTGGAAGAGGCTTAGTAGCACTTTCATTCCCTACTTGGTACTCAAGTGTAGCGTACTCTTCACCATATGGGGTATCTATGAAAGGAACTAAAGACGTATCACCTTGAATAGTAACCCATTCATTTCCTACTTGTATGGATTTTTCATTTTTTGAGTCATTAGACAATAAACGTACTGTTAATTTGTCTTTAAAATTAGGATTCGTTTGTCTTACCTTTAATGGTGTATTTCTCTGCAAAATAAATCCTAAATCTTGTCGATCATGATATTTCCCCTTACTTATGCCAGCCTGAAATATCCACGTAGGCTCTTCTAAACTAGTAATTTCTTTTACATTTGTTCGTTCGTCAGCATGTAAGTGTATATTTCCTATGAGGAAAAACATTGTATACATGATGCCTATAACAAGTAGCCTTTTCATTTACATATCTCCTTTTCTATTTTTTATATACAAAATACAATAAAACCCTCCCTCTTCACTTATAACTGTCGTCAGTAAGTTACTCATCAGTGTAATTATTATAGTTACATTAACTCATGATTATCAATCATTAAATGTATGTAATTTTGCATATTCAAATATTTAATAACAAATTCCGAAATATCGTATAATGATCCAATGTTATTTCATACATTATTCAATAAAAAAACACACGAAGCCCCTTAAGTCTTCATGTGTTTTTATCTACATGTTATTACACTTGTGATTGAATGAATTATCCTTTTTATTCTGTAATATTAAATTTCGAAACCAGTTCCGTTAATTCTTCCACCTTTTCTTTCATTTTGTTGGATTGAATTGATATTTGTTCAATTGATACGGCCTGTGATTGAATTGATTTTACTGTTTGAAGAGTCTCTTTTTTTACATCTGTTGCAGTTTCAGAAACTAGCGAAAGAGAAGCATTTACTTCTTCTGTACCAGCAGACATCTCTTCTGTCGCTGCGGATACTTCTTGAATTTGACCTGTAATTTTATCAATATCTCTCATAATAGACAAGAAAGTTTGATTCGCTTTGTGAGCAGCTTCTTTTCCTTCTACTGCCTTTTGTTGTCCTTTTTGCATGACATTAACTGTATCTTGGGTATCTTGTTGAATGGATTTTATTAAATCATTAACTTCCTTTGCAGATTCTTTAGATTGCTCAGCCAAGTCTCTAACTTCTGCGGCCACCACTGCAAATCCTTTTCCATTCTCTCCAGCACGTGCCGCTTCAATAGCAGCATTTAAGGCAAGAAGGTTCGTTTGTTCGGCAATATTAGTAATTGCAGCTAGAGCTGTATCAATCTGTTGTGTACGTGTAACAAGTTTACTTATTACTTTTGATGTTTCCTCGACAACATCATGCACACTGTTCATTTGAAGAATAGAGTGATTTATCACTTCACTACCGATATTTATTCGTTCCGTAGTCGTTACTGCTACCTCAGCGACTACTGCTGAAGATTCAGCTACAGTTTGCACCCCGGTTGTAATTTCTTCCATCGAGGATGAACTCTCCTGAATACTAGTTACCTGTCCTTCTATTTTTGTTTTTACTTCTAAAACAGTCTGTACAACCTCATTTGAAATATGAGATGCTCGCTTTGTATCTTGTAATACGCCCTCCGTAGAAGAAATAACCTCTTGTGTTGTCATTTTAACATTCGCAATTAATTGTTGAAGGTTATCTAACATACTATTAAAAGACTGGACAATATGCCCTAATTCATTATTTGCTTTATAAGGAGTACGTGTTGTTAAATCTCCAGCTGCTACTTTTTCCATATCATTTTGTAGTAACGCAAGTGGTTTTCGGATAGTTAATTTAATAATGTATCCAATTAACATAATTATTAAGATTGCTAAAATCGAAATACTAACAAACATTATCATTGTATTTTTTGCACCATTATTATTTTCCTTTTGTAAAAGCTCTGCATCATTACTATTATATAAAATCAATTCACGAATTGATTTTATTGATTTTTGCATATTAGGTTCAATCTCTTTTAGATAATATGCATATGCTTCCTCATTATTAGATTTCCCTAATTCTTGCGCTTTCTTCATTTGAGTTCTTAATTCATTAAATGTTTCATGAAACGTGTTATATAATTCTTTTTCTTTAGTAGAAATAACTTTAGCCTCAAACTGCTTTAAAAGATGATCATTTTCCTGACGAATTTCGTCCATTTCTCTTATTAATTCATGCATTCTTTTTTCATCTTTTGATAACATAATTTCCATAAAGTTCATATTAACATGATAAAAATTAGATTCTACAATCCCAATCCACTCAATTGGTAGTAAATTATCCTCATACATATTAGAAGAAGTACTTTTCCCTCTTTCTAATCCCAAAAATCCTATTAGGGATAATACTATACATGCAATACTTGATATCGCTATTAGTATGTTTAGTTTTGTACCTACCTTACTGTTTCTTAATAATTCCAACTTCACATTCTCCATTCTAATATATAGTTTAAGTAATGTATTTTATAATAAGAATCCTAAAATTACGATGTTTATTTTGCGATATGCAATTTTGCATATCATCCACTACTAAATCAAAATAACCTAACATTATAATTTTAGTTTTCTGAAAATCCATGATTATGAACAAACCCAATTAATTCTTTAACTTCTCATCCAAAATATCCGCAAATATTGTGGCAACAGGGGAACCCATCATTGATATATACATTACGCTTACATACAAGACTAGCTTACATTTTTTCTTATTGCTCATTTTTCTATTCCCTCTATCAGAAATACTCCTAGCACATCACATAAAAAAAACGATAGTATTCCCTATAATCCAAAAAATAAGGAAAGACATAACACATATGTCTTTCCTCTAAAGTTGTAACACTCAATATACTCTTGGCTCTATTTAATTTTCTAATTAAATCTTTACATATCTTTCTTTATAATATTTCCTAACTCCGTCCAACTTGTAATACGCGGGATATTGAGATGTTGATTGTAAGAAGTGGTTTTTGCATACACATTTATCGGTTTTCCTATTAACGTTTCTAAAACAGCCGGCTTATCATCAAAGAAATAGTTTAATTTTATGTCTTGTATGAAGTGTATTTTTTCTTCATCCTTCATTCCATAGAAAAAGCGATCTTCATGTACCGGAAATCCTTTTTCTATTAACCATTTTTTTGTTTGCTCTCCATGCTCTTTAGGTCGCGCCGTTATATAGTAAATTTCATGTCCCTGTCTTTCTAATTCTTGCAAAGTCTCTACTGCATACGGAAACGGTGAACAAGAAGTATAATAAATCTCATCCAACAAACTATTCCACATATGACTGCCTTCCTCCGAAGTCATACCAAATGCTTCATGAATTTCAATTGTTTTCAAAGAATGAAATACATCCAATCCTATTTTTTTGTTTAATTTTTTATTATATAAATGAAAAGCATGCTGCCTTAAATCAATTAACGTATCATCAATATCAAATCCAAACTTCACTCTTCATCGCTCCATTCTGCGATCCATCTATCGGAACATATAAGTAGTTTTTATTCTCCTTATTCCTCATCTTTCCGATATTCTGGATAACCAATAAATCTATAATCTTTTCCAACCGGGGTAAATGATATATCCTTAAATTCAATTGCATCTTGCATTTTAGTAATACCAGTCCCCTCTACAAAACTAGGCGCCAATCTACCCCCAATCATTTTAGGTGCAATATATAAAATAAGTTTATCTATTAATTTATTTTCAATAAACGAAGCATTTACCTCTCCCCCACCTTCAATAAGCAGGGAGGAAACTCCTTTTCCCCCTAAAACATCAAGCATTTCATATAAGTTTATATGCTTTTCTCCGCTAGTAACAAATACTTTGACTCCTGCACTTTCTAATGCCTTCCTTTTTTCTGCTGCATGATTACTTGTTGTAAATATCCAGGTAGGAGCTTCCCCATCTGTAACAACGTTAGCTTCCATTGGTATGCGTAATGTTGAGTCCAATATTACTCGAATTGGATTTCGCCCATTTGGAATACGCGTCGTCAATGATGGATTATCCTTTTGTACAGTATTCGCTCCTACTAAAATAGCCGCATTTTCGTTTCGTATTTGGTGTACTTCCTGTCTTGCTTCTGTAGATGTAATCCACTTACTATCCGATGAAGACGTAGCGATTTTCCCATCTAATGTAACTCCTGATTTAATCGTTACAAATGGGCGCTTTGTCAAAATATATTTATTAAAGACTTCATTCATTTTTTTCGATTCTTCTTCACACAATCCTACAAGTACTTCAATACCTGCATCTTGTAGAATTTTAATTCCACGTCCAGAAACAAGTGGGTTTGGATCAAGTGTAGCAACTACTACCTTCTTAATTCCTGCTTGTACAATTGCTTCTGCACAAGGCCCTGTTCTTCCATGATGAGAACAAGGTTCAAGAGTTACATAGATTGTACCACCACGGGCCTGTTCTCCCGCCATACGTATCGCATGTATTTCAGCATGTGGTTCTCCAGCCTTCATATGTGCTCCAATCCCTACAATTCGGTTATCATTTACAATTACAGATCCAACCAGTGGATTTGGAGTCGTTTGTCCCTTCATAGCCTTGGCATTTTCTAGTGCTAACTTCATATACAATTCATGCTCAAGCATGTAAGTGTCCCCCTTCAAAATGTCCAGAACGTTGAATCTTCGTTTGCAAATATTTCTCATTAAACTCTGAGACATCACCCCATAACGGTTCACGGCTCGTAACATTTAATCCCGCTTTTTGTAACGCTTCTAATTTTTTCGGATTATTTGTAATAAGTTTTACAGGTTTTGAGCGTAGTGCTTTTAATACTTCAATTGTATCATCATAGTTTCGAACATCATCTTCAAAACCTAGGTTCAGATTAGCTTCTACTGTATCTAATCCATTTTCTTGCAAGAGGTACGTCATCGCTTTACTAAACAAGCCAATCCCTCTTCCTTCATGATTCGCTAAGTAAAATAAAGCGCCTGAACCATGTTCTGTAATCATTTTTAAGGACTGCTTTAATTGGAATCCACAGTCACAACGTTTACTCCCAAAGATATCACCCGTGTGACAAATACTATGCATACGAATTAGGGCATCTTCAGAATTCTCAAAATCACCATATACAAGCACACTAGATTGCTGCATATCAGCTAAATTAATAGATGAAAGTTTTTCAATAATCCCTGCTACACTATTTGTACCCTCACTACATTGTAACCAAGAATACCATTGAAAAACTTTAGTCTCCCCATATAAATTAATTGGCAATTTGATAGGACCTACTAAATAAATATCCTTTCCATCTTGATGTATAAATTGAATTTTATCTTCTAACATATGAATTGTATCTGTTGTAACCATTAGGTACCTCCTAGTATAGAGAATCTCTAAAAATCCTCTTCCATCGTTATATTTTTTATTGTTTAACTTACACAACGTAAGTGTTTTTACAGATGATATTCTTTTTTCTCTCAGCTTATATGCAATATGTATCATCACAACTTTGGCCATTTAAAGAAAAGAACTTTAGTTACATAAAACTACTTAGTTACTTTATGTAAGTAAGTATATATTTGTAATCAATTTACGTCAAGTAATTAATTATAAAAACATTTGTTACTAATAGTAATATGTTATATAATTCACTTTAGGAGGTGAAGGAAAATGAAGGATTCTACATTATGCCCTCGCTTTGAAAAAGGAATGAAATTTTTTAGTCAACGATGGACAGCACTCATTATTTACCAACTTTTCTCTGGATCTCAGCGCTTTTGTACGCTTGAATCTTCTCTTCCTGTTAGCGGAAGATTACTTTCAGAAAGATTGAAAGAATTAGAACTAGAGGGAATTGTCGAACGTAAAGTCTTTCCTGAGACACCAGTTCGTATAGAATATTCTTTAACTCAAAAAGGATTTGCCTTAGAAGCTATTATTCGCGGAATAGAAGAATGGTCACAGGAATGGATAGAGCTTGAGGAATAATATAAAAGCTTTTTCGTATATAGTTTTAAGTAATCAAATTACAAATACCTATGATTAAAACGCTAGTTTTTCAAGCATTTATGAAAACTTAGCGTTTTTTAATAAATAAAATGCAAGAAATAAAAAAGGTGATCAAAACGATCACCTTTTTCCTTTAAAGATTAAAATAGTATTTCTAACGCCTTTTATTCATACATCGCTTAATAAAAAGAACGAAGAAACTTTTTGTAACTAAACAGTTTTCTTTTCACAATACAGGTAGCTTCTCCCGCTATTTGCGGACAGTAAGACCACTACTAATTAAAGTTTCACTTTATTACTTATGAAATTTCACACGCTCTTCAAGTGGTTGGAATTCTTTTTCTCCTGGTGCAGCCGTTGGATTACCAAATGGCATTTGTGCAATGAGTTTCCAATTAGCAGGAACATTCCATTCTGTTTTCACTTCATCATCAATTAATGGATTATAATGTTGTAAAGACGCCCCTAATCCCTCTGCTTCTAGCCCTGTCCACACGACTAATTGGTGCATACCTGATGCTTGGTGTGACCAAATTGGGAAGTTTTCAGCATATGCAGCAAATTTTTCTTGAAGCGATTTTACGATAGACTCATCTTCAAAGAATAGTACGGTTCCATAACCAGCTTTAAAGGAATCCATTTTTTGTTGCGTTCCTGAAAAATCTCCATCTCCAACTACTTTTCTTAATGTTTCAGTTGTAATATCCCATAATTTATTATGAGCTTCACCAAATAATACAACTACTCGCGCAGTTTGTGAATTAAAAGCTGAAGGCGTATATTTCACAGCAAACTCCACAATTTCTTTAATTTTTTCATCTGATACTTTTACCTCTTTATTAATCCCATAGTAAGTACGTCTTTCTTTCAGTGCAGTATAGAAATCTTTTGTCATAATTCATTTCCTCCCAAGTTTTAATATTCTTCAAAATGATACATCTCGAAGATAATATGCGTTTAAATGAGTCCATTTTTAAATCATTGAACTCCATAACACCAATTGCCAGTCATTCTGAATCTAAACACACTGCTTCCTTCAGTTGCTCTAAACAACCTTATAACATCATTAATAAAATCTAGTCATCATTCGGTACTATTTTACCCATTCTCTATTCATGTATCCTGCTTGTTTCATATTTACACAAATATGAAAATAACCTTAAATTGATGATCAAAAAAGCCAGGTAGCATGAATAATGCATTACCTGGCTTTTTACATTGTAAATTCAACTAACCATTTTTAATGAATAGTAGTCAAAACTATACTCATCACTTATTTAATAATTAACATCTCATAAGGATGTTGTTCCATAAATCTATTCTCCCAAGGAATCTCTAATGATGTCCAATTTGAACCACCATCTACTGACTGATACACTCCTTTATTGCTAAACAGATAGAACGTTCCATCACTTGTTGCCTTTAATACTGGTATAATTGTGCCTTTAGGAGTTGGTAAACCTGCATTCATTTCTGCCCAAGGCTGATCTTTTTCTTTTTTATAAATAAATGATTCACAATTTCCATTATTGTAATCGTGTGCTACGTGTGGATTTGACGATGTCGCAATAATAATATTTTCTGGATCATTTGGATTAACTGCCATTTGATATGCGTAATGATGCTTTAGCCCACTACACATATAGTTCCACGTCTTACCTCCATCATTACTCTCCGCATACTCGTGACCTGGTTCTTTCAAGAATGAATCACCTAAAACCCCGTATAAGCGATTTGGCACATTGCGATGCGTTTTAAGAATGTGAATATCTTGAGGATAGTTCCCCTCTTTTTCCTCAGTCCATGTCATACCGCCATCTACACTTTTAATTAATCCTCCTACCTCAATCGTTGTATAAATAGTTTCTGGATTATTAGCATCAATTTCAATGTGTTTTACATGGTGCGTATATGTTCGTTGAGGGAAGAACCATGATGAATACGATGGCATTTGTCGATAATCCGTTAGCAGTTCAAAGCTGTCTCCTCCATTTTTAGATACAAACATTGCGCTCGGTTCAATTCCTACATATATGATCCCGTTACCGTCATCACCCTTCGCTGGAGATACAGAAACTGCTGTAATAGCTCTCATATGAATAGCATTAGCTGGGAACACTTCACCAAAAGAAGGTAAAGTTCCAATCGCTTCCCATGAACTTCCTCCATCTTTACTTCTCCATAATCCTCTATCAAAAGTACCACAATACATTCTTTCTGAATCGTATGGATCTAAAGCTAACGCAACTGGATTCGCACCTACAAACTGTGATTGGACACTCCATGTTGAGTCTTTTTTTTCTGCAATTACAAGCTCTCTATCAAACGCTAATATAAATTTTTCCATAACTAAAATCTCCTCGTTTCATAATATATCTACTGTATTATTTAAATTTTCGCCATTACAATTTAAGAGGCGGATTTTATATGCTATAGCATATAAAAGATGAATTTTATAAGCAATATGTGATTAAAAACTTACATTATATAATTTGTTAATTTCACATCAGTACGATGAACAAGACGTCCTGTTCACTCATATAAGTCCATATGCCACCTCCAAATAACTTACAATATACATGCTATAGCATACATATTATAGAATGCATGATTACATGTCAAACTTTAATACTGTCTTAGAGTAAGTTCTCTACATAGCCAAAAGCAATTCAACAGCCATAATATAAACGCTAATCAAATAAACAGAAACATTTTATTGAATAGAAAATAAAAAAGAGTGCAACTTTGCACTCTTTTTACTCATTCTTTAATCTTAGAAATCAAAGTTATCAGGATCTGGACCAACGCGGTGATTTTGGTTTAACGCATCGATTTTTTCCATATCTTCTTTCGTTAATTCAAAGTTAAATACATCAGCGTTTGCAATAATACGGTGTTCTTTCGTTGATTTTGGAATTGTAATTACTCCATTTTGAAGATCCCAACGTAAAATCACTTGTGCTGTTGTTTTACCGTATTTCTCCGCAATTGCCTGTAATGTTTCATTATCTAATAATTGACCTTGCATAAGTGGTGACCATGCTTCCATTTGAATACCTTGTTCTTTACAGAAAGCTTGTAACTCTTTTTGCGTTAAACGAGGATGGTATTCTACTTGGTTGATCATTGGTTTAATTTCTGCATCTTTTATTACATCTTGCAGGTGATGAATTTGGAAATTACTTACGCCAATTGCACGTACACGCTCTTCTTTATAAAGTGTTTCTAACGCTCTCCACGTATCTTTATATTTCCCTTCTACAGGCCAGTGAACAAGATATAAATCTAAATAATCTAGTTTTAATTTTTTTAAACTCTCTTCGTATGCAGCGATTGTTTCTTCATATCCTTGATCTGCGTTCCATACTTTTGAAGTAATAAATAATTCTTCTCTTGAAATACCAGTTGCTTCCATACCGGCACGAATCCCCTCACCTACAGCTGTTTCATTTCCGTAAATTGCAGCTGTATCGATGCTACGGTATCCTGCCTTAATTGCTGATTTAATTGCTTCTACAAGTTCTGGTCCTTCTTCTACTTTAAATACGCCTAAACCGAACCAAGGCATTTCTACTCCGTTATGCAATGTTGTTGTACTTTGTAAATTTTTCATTTTATTTTCTCTCCTTTTATTTTACTTGATCTCTTTTTTCTAATGTCATACTCCATGCTGTTAAAATAACAGCACCTACTACCATAATGCCGCCTACCCAAGCTGTATGAATTAACCCTAACGAGTTCGTTACAATACCGCCTAAATAAGCACCAAGAGCAATCCCAGCATTAAACGCCGCAATATTAATTGCCGATGCGACATCGACAGCACTCGGTACAAATCGTTCGGCTAACATTACGACATATACTTGTAACCCTGGAACATTCATAAATGCGAATAGTCCCATGAAAATAATTGTAATTAACCCAGCTACTTTAAATGGCGCTGTAAATGTTAAAACAAATAATACAATCGCTTGAATAAAGAACATGTAAAATAGCGCTCGAATTGGATTATGATTCGATAATTTCCCGCCAATCACATTCCCTATTGCAATAGCGATTCCATATACTAATAAAATGATCGTAACCGTATTAGCTTTAAATCCTGTTACTTCTTGTAATAACGGAGATAAATACGTAAATGTTACGAATGTACCGCCGTATCCAAGTGCAGTAATAATGAAAACAAGTAACAGTCTTCCGTTCGTAACCAGTTTAAATTGATCACGGAATGATACAGACGTACCTTTTTTCATATTGGATGGAATGAGAATACTATTTGCGATTAAAGCAATAATTCCAATTACCACAATTGCGAAAAATGATGTTCTCCAGCCAAATTGTTGACCGATAAATGTTCCAATTGGTGCACCTGTAATAGTTGCGACTGTTACGCCAGTAAACATAATGGCAATCGCGCTAGCACGTTTATTTTCTGGTACGAGTGCCGCCGCAATCGTTGAACCAATTGACATAAACACACCATGCGAAAGTGCAGACACAATTCGCGCAATAAGTAATACAGTGAAGCTTGTTGCGACAGCTGCAATTCCGTTACCAATAATGAAAATAATCATAATCCACATTAATAACGTTTTTCGTGACATATTAGCTGTTAATGACGTTAATACTGGAGCACCAAATGCTACTCCTAACGCATATAAAGAAACTGTTAAACCAGCTGTTGTCACCGACACATGTAAATCTTTCGAAATAGATGGTAATAAACCGACACTAACAAATTCAGTTGTTCCAATCCCGAACGCACTAATTGCTAGCGCTAATAATGCAAATATACTTCTTCGATTCGTCTGAATTTCTGAAGACGATGCTGTATATGAATTCAATTGAGTTCCCCCTCTTCCCTATAATTCCTATCATAATAGTGTGATAAAAAGGCCTTTTTATCTTCTAAAAAATATATTTTATCTCTACAAACACTATTATGAATGGTTTCATTCTCTTTTTATAGAACGCACTTTAAAGTACTATAGGTACTTTTTAGTACCGTACTTCTCAATTTTCTCTTGCATGTACTATTATGAAATACATGCAACACAATGAATAGTACGTACTTTAAAGTGCTGTAGGTACTAAAAAGTAACATAGTTAATTACTAGTACTATAAAGCTTGTTTCCCTCTCACATGTGCTATTATGAATGATATGTAACATAATAAAAAGTACGCACTTTAAAGTACTATAGGTACTAAAAAGTAACATTTACATAACCTAGCTTATTTTGCTCAAAAATTGAAATCTACATTCAACGAAGAAAGGTAGCATATGAAGAAATACACTCTTCCTAGAGAGGCGACTTTAGAGGGTATTACTTGAAAATGTAAAAGATCATATTCATTACCGCAGACAAATAATAAAAAGGCAAAAACGAACAGAAATATGTTCATTTTTGCCTTTTTTATTTAATCATTAAAATGTACGACTTTTGGAAAGAAAATCTGCATTAGCTCCCGTTACACCACTTTGCCCCCAGTTTCCTGGAATCATTTCATGAATAAGAATTAGCACTTTATCCAAAGGTGCGTGCGTATATTTAGATGTTAATTGAGTAAGTTCGTTTACCCACTTATCCTTTGTATCTTGATCAAATGTATTCCATATATCAATCTTAATGATAGCCATTCCATCAACGTTACGATTCCGTGTATCGTAAGACTCTTTCGTCTCCCAATTGGACACCCTACTTTTCTCAGCAAAGGTAGCATCACTTGCTACAGCTCCAGCTTTCCCCCAATTTTCTTTCTCAAGTTCCGTTATCAACACTTGAATTTTGTCAGGGACAATTTTTAATCGTTTTATTGTAAGTTCCGTTACATGATAAATGAATTCCTTCTTTTCTTCTGTTGACATGGTTGGCCAAGTATTTAGCTCAATTAATGGCATAGTATTGCCCCCTAAAATTAATTATCTATTCACTAGCTACAATGATTAGTTCAAATGATTTTTAACTGCTCTTATTACCAATTCGTGATCTTCTTCTGGCGGCAATCCTGAAACTGTTATCATTCCAATAACCCCTACGTTTTTTATTCTGATAGGAAAGCATCCACCAAACGCAGCGTATTCCGAAGTATCTAAAAGATATTTTTCATTATATGAAATTCCAGTTATTTCACTTTGTATCTGCATATAATACGAGCTACGATCATGCAGAGAAACAACTCGTTTTTTACGCTCAATCCACTTCGTATTTTCCTCATTTGTCCCTGTCATCTTGAAATGAAATAATTGCACACCGTTTTTTGTTATATCAACAGCAATCAATTTACCCTCTCGCTTTGCTGTTTCAACGATAAATAAACCTAGTTGCAAGGCATCTTCATTTGTAAAAGAGGTAAATTGAAGTGTTTCTTCCTCTTTTAAAATTTGTTTACTTATTTCATTCAAATTTGAAGTACTCATATCTTTATCCCCCTTAATCACTTTATGCGACATTCATATTTTTAAATTTATGTTACTCTATCGTACGACCTTTCAATATTACTAATAGCGTAAAGCGTATTCTCTTCTTCTTGGTGCTAATATGAATTATATTTAACGCATTAAAAATGTATGTCCTTTAGTACTAAACATTTCATATAGAAGTTTTCTACTTCCTTGATTCCGAGTGCATATACAACAACAGCATTACATGCATAAAAAAACCAGTTGATTGAGCAACTGGTTCGCTAAAAGTGTCATATGGGATATTCATTCAACCAAACTAATGCTTGTTCATAATCATCAAAAAATTTTACAGATTTTTTTGTATTGGACTGTTGTAAATAATTCAGTATCTCTCCTTCTTCAAGGAGAAAAGCAATTGCCTTACTGTGATTCAAAATCGTTTCATTGAAAAATTTATCTTTCCATGCTTTTTGAACAGAAAAATGATCTGGCGTATATCCTTTTCTATCCACTAACAATTTGTATTTCCGTCCCTCGGAAATGAATTGCTGACATATCTGCTCGAAGTCATTAAACCATTCATAAACATCATCTGTTTTAATCTTGCCGATAAGACGAGTAACAATTATATCTCCTGAAACTGTTGTACTTATATTCGGCTTACTCAACTTGGAATCATCTCCCTTAGTTACAATTATGCGTAAAAATCTGATAAATGCAATAAGATAAAAATGTTACGCAATAAAGCAACATTATGTACAAAAAGAGCCTATGTGCAAGATGACCTTTTATCATTCATTTAAAAAGGGACACACTCTCCAAACGGAGAAGCCTGTCCCAAAATCGTTCTATTTTATTTTGCACTAGAACTAGCAATCGTGAATTAGAATAATGACTTAATACTTGCTAAAACAGTAAGTACACCTACAATAATAACAAATACGTTGCTCATTTTCCCTTTGTATTTAGCTAGTACTGGCACTTTTTGAATCGCATACATCGGTAATAGACATAAGATAGCAGCCACTAAAGGACCGCTTAGAGAATCAATAAGTCCAAGAATACTTGGATTTGTATAAGCAACAAACCAGCATGATAATACAACAAAAGTAAGGATTATTGTCTTAATTGTTTTTTCTTCAATATCTTTTCCACGTGATTTACCGAACTTAATAATCATGTCACGCATTACTTCAAATGCTCCTATATAATGGCCAAGGAAAGACTTTGTAATAGCCACAAAAGCAATAATTGGAGCTGCAATAGTGATTACAGGCGAATTAAGCTCATTAGCAAGATATGAAAGAATTGATAAGTTTTGTTCTTTTGCCATTTTTATATCATCTGGAGTCAAGCTCAATGCGCTACTCCAAACGAAGAACATAACTACAGCGAATGTCATAATATAACAAACTTTTTGTATTTGCGCACATTTCGCATCAGTGGCTTCGATTCCATACGTAGCTCTCTGTTTCACAACAAATGATGAAATCATTGGTGAATGATTAAATGAGAATACGATGATTGGTAGAATCATCAATATCGTCCCAAAATAGCCTGTTCCTGTTGAAGCAGTTGAAACAGCTGAAAAACTAAGCATTGACGTATTCCACTGTGGAATTAAAGATATTGCGATAAACAGTAGAGAAACTATGAAAGGATACACTAACATGCTCATTACCTTTACAGTAATATCTTGACCAAAATTTAGTATAGCGATAAGACCAAGAACTAATACAAGTGATAAAATAGCCCTTGGAGGTTCTGGCATGTGCAATTGATGCACGATAAAACTACTTGCAGTGTTTGTAAGCGCAACCGAATACATTAGTACGATTGTATAAATTGAACCGAAATATACGATGTTAAAAATAATACTCGCTTTATTTCCGAAATACTCTCTAATTGTACCTGTGATCCCCTCATCAGCAGAATTAGAAGCGTATATCATTTTAGCAAGTGCCCTATGTGAGTAGTACATAACTGGATATGCAAGCAATGTAATTAGTAGTAAAGATAATAAACCACCTGAACCTGCATTAATCGGTAAAAAGAGCACCCCTGCTCCAATTGCAGTTCCAAATAGACTCAGTGCCCATGTAGTATCCTGCTTATGCCACTTTTTCGGATCTGCATATTGCTCATTTTTTAGTGCGGTATTTTCAGCTTGAACTTCTATTTTCTTTGCAGTATTCCCGTTCATATAATAACTCCCCCTTGTATCTATTCCTGCCTCTCTCTTAATAGCTACCGAATATTTTCCTTTTTGGGAAAATGAATTCCTTACAAGTTGCCCCACATTGTATGTCCTTCATCATAATGAAACCAAATTGAAACATTCGCTAGTTAGCGTCCTAATATAATTGTTAGCGTTCACAAAAAAGTTTACTCGTAATATCCGCTCTTTATATAAAGACCGCTTAAGAGAACAATATGGAATAGAATTCATAAATACGTTGCAACATTTCTAATAACAGTGTATTACTTTAACGGTTTCTCTTTTTTACTTTTAACAGTAATTTTAGCTAAACCGGCCCCTCTTAATTTCCGAGGCATTTCTTTCTCAATTCTATACATTACTTTCATAACTTCGGCAGCACTGATGATATTGCTTACACAAGCCACTGAAGCACTTTACATACATTTCGCCTCTAATCACACACCTTTCTTACTAATAACCGCATTTTTTATATTTTCTCCAGAGATAATAAAATTTCTCTCGACGCCCTCATTATAACGTGTATATTTATAAAATTAATATTTTTATATTTTCTGAAATATTTAATGTATATAATTTTATATGGATAATAAGTTACAGTTAGCACGAAACCCTTATTCCTATAGCTTAAAACCGAATGAATTAGCATAAAATACAGTCATATATTACTTATTCAAGTTAGTCATTATAAAGATACTTATATTCTTCTTTTTCAAAAAAATTTATTTTAATTCAAAAAGATATTCTAATAAATAATTAATGTGGTTAAAAAGAAATATCTTTTTGAATGTACCAACCAATTTTCAGGATATATATTATCTACATTGCATTCATATACATTTTTAGGAAGCTACCTTTTTACTTGATGGCAATAAGAGGACCGCTAACATTTTACAAAAACCTACGCTAAACGCAAAAATACAATAAGCTGCCCATATCGGGCAGCTTATTTACATAACAATTGTTATCAGAGGTGTGCAAACAACTCAATGCAAGGTCATCTTAATTCGAGTTTTTTTAACTCTTCTTCAGGAATATCTCTATGTTTGTAATGAATCGTTTTTACATCATTTCCTTTTATGCGAAAAGTAATTATGTCCTCTCCATAAGGCGGATTGTGTGCATCCTCAAAAGTTTAAATTTTAAAATCCCTCATTAACCAGCTCTTTTATCGAGTTTAATTTTGAAGAAAGCTCGATAAACCATTCTTCGTCCCCTGTTAATAATGCAAGGTCTATCAGATAAAGGATTTGCTCCTTATTGATTACCTTTGATTCAGGGAGTTTGTTAACATGTTTACTGAAGAGTAAAATCGCTTCGTTTATTGTGTACTTATCGTCACGTTTCACAATACTAACTGTAACTACATCTTCCACTTCATCAAGTGATACAATGTAGCCAACTATGAATTCGCCCTCATTTGATATTCCACGAACCCAATCTCCTACTTTTAAAACTTGATTATTATTTGACATCATACTTTTTCACCTTCTTATAAAAATTTTTTGTGGCGATAAAAAATAAATAAAAACGAAATTAAACTGTAATATTTTTCATTACATTTCAATAATAAGAACTTACGGCTCTATATAACAAGTAAGCCACTTAACGTTCTTGATTGATAAGATCAACAACTTCTTTCATTGTATAGTTCTTTAAATATTCACCTAGATGTTCTTCCGCACCTAAGAAAATAGTGAACAGCACTTTTCGCATGTTTGAACCTACAATACACTGATCATTTGATTCAGGACACTTAGGCTGCAACGCACCTTCAGAGGTTATCTGATATATATGCCAGAGGCTAACTTCACTTAAATCTCGAGCGAAAATAAAACCGCCACCAGTCCCCTCTTTCGATTGTATAAACTTATGTTTTTTTAACAAACTTAGCACTTTGCGAATGCGTACTGGATGAACACCTGCACTTTCTGAAATAGCATTACTTGTTGACATCCTGTCTGGCTGTAAAGCTAAATAAGTTAAACTGTGTATGGCCAAAGTAAAGTCGCTGCTCATTGTTTTCCTCCTACGATCAAAAATATTATTTCTCCTATATTAACATACTGTAGCCATAAATATTACAGATTGGTTAGAACGTTAAAACATGTGGAATACTTCTTGCCATAAAAAATTAATTCCCTTATATTCTATCTGGTCCCACCTATATCTGATAACTTCATTTAGCTTTTTAAGTTGGAAATAAAATTAAACACTCCACTGTTTCTTCACTTGTTCTTCTGCCAATTGTTTAATTTTTGTCCATATCGTATCTTTACTTACAATAACATTTGTTTGATAATTTCTATCATTATAATTAACTGTAACACATACTTCAATCATCTTCTGCTTCCTCCTTTCAAGAAAATTTCTTATTTATATTTAATACCTGAAAAATTTTGAATTTAGTTATAATCTCTAGCATATAACTTCATTTTTTTAAATAATTAAGTTTAAAAACCCCACTGTTTCTTCACTTGTTCTTCTGCCAACTGTTCAATTTTTGTCCAAATCATATCTTTGTTCACAATGACATTTGTTTGATAGTTTCTATCTTTATAATTAACTGTAACGCATACTTCTATCACCTTCAGTTTCCTCCTTTCAAAAAATTCCTCTTTCATACTATTACTTATTAATTAGCCAACTTTTGCAGTTCAATGTTTAAAAATGTTCGGACGCTACGTGGTAAAAATTTGCGAATTTCTTCTTCGTTAAAACCAATTTGCAATCTTTTTTCATCCAGCATAATCGGGCGACGCAACATTAGTGGATGCTCAATTATTAATGTATAAAATTCATTTAGCGAGAGCTCATCAATATTTATATTTAAGTCCTGAAAAGTTTTGGATCTCGTTGAAATAATTTCAGTAGCCCCCTCTTCAGTTAAACGAAGAATCGATTTAAGCTCATCAACTGTCATAGAATTTGATACGATGTTTTTTTCAATATAATCAATTTGATGCTCTTCAAGCCATGCTTTCGCTTTTCGGCATGAAGCACAGCTTGCTGTTGTATATAGAATCACCATATTTAACTCACTCCTTTAATGTTATTAAACGTACATTTTAAATATCGGTTATTGAAATGTATTAAAAAAAATTACAGTTTAGAATCAAATACACGCAATATTATCTTTTCGAGAATATTTAATTTATCTACATTTTAAAGACGATAACAACTCACTTCTAAAAACTATACTGTAATTTTAAACTTTACAGTTCTATTAATCAAATGTTAAGTCTTGGATATATTCTATTGAACGGAACAAATTATTTGTTTTATATGAATGTCCCTATAGTGTTACGCTAACCAATTCCCAATGTACTTTAAAGTACATTTTATTCATTTCTTGCTTACATGTGCTATTATGAAATATATTTAACATAATAAAAAGTACGCACTTTAAAGTATTATAGGTACTAAAAAGTAATAATTTTAGCACGAAAACAAATGTAACCCCAAAACGGCAATCTAAATTCATCAAAGGAGGTTTTTTTATGAAGACATACAATATTCCTGTGGAGGCGACTTTAGAAGTTATTGGCGGAAAGTGGAAAGTTGTTATCCTTTGTCATTTAAAAAAAGGAACAAAAAGAACGAGTGAATTAAAACGTTTAATGCCTGGTATTACGCAAAAAATGTTAACGCAACAATTACGGGAACTAGAAGAAGATGGTGTAATCCAAAGGAAAGTATATGACCAAGTACCACCAAAAGTAGAGTACTCTTTAACGGATTACGGTTCGTCTTTAGGAGCTATACTCGATTCCCTCTGTTCCTGGGGAGAAGTTCATCTTGAAAAAACCGGGAACACATCCATGCTGATTACAGCAGATGAATAATAGCTGTTCCTACTATATTGAAGACAGAAAATAGGTTGAGGCAATACGTGCCCCAACCTATTTTTATGCCTCTTTATAACTTTTTGCAGTAATAACTGTTTCAAATTCAAAAGTTTCTGGCAGATGATCGGCATAAGAGTATTCAAAAGTTCGTCCATCCGTTAAATAGGCCACCTGTTCCACTCTCATTAGGAAATCTTGATTTGTTAAGTTCATAAACTGCTTTTCTTTATCATCTGGGCGAATTCCTTTGACCCTTACAACGGATGTTCCCACTTCAAGACCTAGTTTATTTTGAATGTGCGAGTAAATCGATTCCTCTAAAACAGAAACCTCAACACCTGGAATGACCGAAATGGGCATCCATGTATGCTCCATAATTGTTGGGATACTGTGAATGATACGGAGGCGAATGATTTTATATACAAAATCCCCTACTGAAATGCCCAATTTTTCAGCAATGATATCCTCGGCTCCGACAATCGTAAACTCGATAATTTTACTTTCTACCTCACTGCCATAAACTGCTTTCGTACCTGTTAAAGTTTGAATCATTCGTGCTTTTTCCTGTTGACGCCAATCTTGAACGACTGTTCCACTTCCACGCCGGCGGATGATATATCCGTCTCTAACTAACAAATCCAGCGCTTTTTTAATAGTAAGGACTGAAACACCAAATTCTTCAGCAAGGACGGGACTGCTCGGGATTTTTTCATTAATTTTATATTCACCATCTAAAATTTGTTGTTTAATTTTTTGGTAAATGCCGAGGTATTTTACTTGTGTTGATCCACTTGCCACTTCCCAACCTCCTTTTATATTTAACTACCTTCTATTCATTCCAATTTAAAGCTTCAAGTTTGTATACTGAAGGTGATGGCGCAGCAAATCCGTTTTCTAAGATTTCAATATTCGTTACCGCTTCTTCGTCTTTCACAAGTTTTGGTGCACCATTTACGATTGTTTCATACGCTGCATCATAAAAACGACCGTAATCACCAAGCGGCGTTTTAATTTGTTTTTCGATCCAATCACCGTTTGCATTGCGATATTTAGCAACTCCATAGTACATTGGCGAATCTTCACCAAATCCTGCACTCTCAGGCATAATACCCGCTTTTAGATCGTTTTCCTGCTGATCTTCACCGTATTTAATAAACGATCCGTTTGTTCCATGAACGATAAAGCGCGGATAATCTTTCGCTACAACATGGTTCGTTTTCAGCTTAATTTTCAGCTGATTTCCGTAATGTAGACTAACATCAAAATAGTTATCAACTGCACCTTCCACTTCGTTATTACGAATATCGTATGTTACCGTATCTGGACGGCCAAATAGTGAAATCATGCGGTCCATCGTATGAATACCTAAACTGTAAAATGACCCTTCTTCTTTTGGAGCTTCATGAGAGATTGAACCAGGACGGAAATAATCAATATGTGATTCAACCTCAACAATATCACCAAGGAATCCTTGTTCGACAACTTGCTTCACAGCTAAGAAATCACCATCAAAACGACGGTTTTGATAAGGCATAACTACTACACCTTTCTCTCGTCCTAAAGCTAATAATTCTTTCGCATGTTCAACTGTATCGCAAAATGGTTTTTCAACAATAACTGACTTCCCAGCAAGTATAACTTTTTTCGCTAATTCGTAATGCGTATGTGCTGGCGTACAGACCGTCACCACTTGAATTTCTTTATCATTCAACAATTCATCCAAATCAGTAGTGAAAATAACACCTTTTTCCTTATATGGAGCCGCTAATTCTTCATTAATTTGGCGAGCAAAAATCGTTTTTACTTTTATATTTTCACGTGTATTTACATACGGTAAGTGATAACGGTTAGCTGATTTTCCAAATCCAATAAAGCCCATTGTTAATGTCATATTCTTCAACTTCCTTGCTCATATATTTTTGTTTCTATACTTATTATATATTTTCATTATCAAAAGTATATAGTTTTAAAATTATATATCAAAAAAGTCGAGATGGAAATCATTTTCTGATTCCCATCTCGACTTTACGTTATAGACTTATGTCCTACCATCAGTTTTATTTACATTCGATGACTAGTAGATAGCTACTTGGTTACATACTCTTATTCATACATATAAGAACGTGTCATCGGAATTGTATCGTTAATACCTTTTGTAAATACAAATTGATGTAAATCAATATTACCTGTAAAGAACGAAGCTGCACATGCATTTAAATATAAGCGCCACATACGAATGAATCGCTCATCTTTCGTTTTGCGAACTTCCTCCAGTACGTTTTCAAAATTCCGGGCCCAATGTTGTAATGTTTTCCCGTAATGTCTGCGTAAGCTTTCCACATCAACAATGAAAAATTGTTCGTTTGTCATGTTCGTGATTAATTCGTTAACAGCAGGAACATATCCGCCAGGGAATATATATTTTTCAATCCAACCATTCGTAGCACCACCATTGGCCGGGGAAGTAATACAATGAAGTAGAGAAATCCCACCATCATTTAGTAGTGCATTCACTGTCTCAAAGTATTGCGTAATGTTGTCTTTTCCTACATGTTCAATCATACCTACACTAACAATTTTATCAAATTTACGATTCTTAATATCGCGGTAATCAAGTAAAGATACTTCAACTAAATCCGTAAGTCCCTCTTGTTTAATTCGCTCGGAAGTCTTAGCATATTGTTCCTCACTTAACGTTACCCCCATCGCTTTCACACCGTACTGCTTAGCGGCAGCTGTAATGAGTTCACCCCACCCGCAACCAATATCTAATAATGTATCACCTTTTTTAAGGTTCAACTTTTTCAAAATATGATTCACTTTATTATGCTGAGCTGTCGTTAAAGAATCTTGCTCATTTTGGAAATACGCACAAGAATATGTCATTGTTTCATCAAGCCATAATTTATAGAAATCGTTCCCAATATCGTAATGATGAGCAATATCATCTTTATTTTTTTGTTTTGAGAAATTCCATTTACTTTTGAAATATTGCAACTTACTATCACCTAAAAAGCTATCCTGCCTTTTATAAATTGATTGAATTGCTTTTTCAAGATTCCCTTCTATTTCAAGGTCCCCATTCATATATGCTTCACCAAATGCAATAGACGGATCCTTAGCAAGCTCTTTTTTTGAAAGTGGCTTATGGAATGTTACATGAAATTGAGGTTCCCCTTCTCCATATTGTATTGTTTCTCCATTCCAAAGTGTAATTTGAACTGGATCTGAAAAAAGATTTTTGAGTATTTTTTTATAAAAAAGTTCTTCAACCATATAAACATCTCCTACTAAAAAATTGAACAAAAAACTATTCTAGTTAATAAGTCTTTTTGAACATAGCTTAAAACCGTTATGACTTCTTACTACGAGTGTCATTATAAAACGGTTATATTATGAAGCATAGTACGTACTTTAAAGTGATGAAGGCACTTTTAAGTACCTATGAAAACTTTAATCAATTATTCATCACGGCTAAAACAGTTGTTAATATGGTATGGATCCTTACTTTTACTTTCTAAATTTTCACACTAAAAAACACTACCTCATCAATAGGTGGTGTTTCAATATTACATATATAGATTTCATTTAACTTTACTATTTTTTCTATCTATGCATCGTTCTCCCCATACGGTCAATTGATTTAATACATTTTGCAAAGACCACCCATAATCAGTTAAGGAGTATTCTACTCTGGGTGGAATTTCTTTATAGATTTCACGTGTAATCACACCATCATCTTCTAGCTCACGTAATTGTTGCGTCAACATTCTAACTGAAATTTCAGGAATTAGACGCTGCAACTCGCTCGTTCGCTTCGTTCCTTTCGTTAAGTGACATAAAATGACGACCTTCCACTTTCCCCCGATAATTTCTAAAGTTGCTTCTATCGGTATATTATATTGTTTCACACGATTTCCCCTCCTTTTTTCTAAATTTCTTCTCTATTGTTGCCTAAAAACAAATAATTTTCTATACGGCACATTTTAGTTCCTACAGCACTAAAAAGTACCTATATTACAAAAAAGTAATTATGCCGCTTAAAAATATTCCTATATACAAAAAGAAAAACGAACGTATTCTCGTTCGTTTTTTTCTTGTTTATTCTGCTGTAATGAGCATAGACGTGTTGCCATTCTTTTCAAGATGATGTTCTCCCCAGTTACAAAGAGAATCGAGTATAGCATCTAAAGAATGACCGTATTCCGTTAACGAATACTCTACTTTTGGCGGCACTTGGTTATACACTTTTCTCTCGATCACACCGTCTTCTTCTAATTCACGTAATTGTTGCGTTAACATCTTTTGTGTAATACCAGACATTAATTGTTTTAATTCGCACGTTCTCTTTTTGTCTTTCTTTAAATGACAAAGGATTACTACTTTCCACTTTCCACCGATAACCTCTAAAGTCGCCTCTACAGGAATATTGTATGTTTTCATATAAAAATCTCCTTTAATAATGTTATAAGGCAATTAAGCTAAAGATTTAAATATTACTTTTAAGTATCTATAGCACCTTAAAGTACGTACTTTTTATTGTATTAAACATGTTTCATAATAGCATACGTAAACAGCAGATGAGTAGTACGGCACTAAAAAGTACCTGTATTACTTTTTAGTATCTATATTACTTTAAAGTACGTACTTTTCATTATGTAAAATACATTTCATAATAGCATTTGTAAGAGTTGAGTGAGTCATGCAGTGTTAGAAATTACCCATGTTATCTTTTAGTGCTAACGTACTTTTTTAACTGTTTATATACTTTTATCATGCCTTTTGTCAGACGATGAAATGACATGTTTTCATTTTCACATCCATTCACAATGATGAATTAATTTTTAAATACATTTTAGGGGGATATTTATAATGAGTAAATTACTAAAAGAAAAAATTGGTTTTGGTACAGCACCACTAGGAAATATGTACCGTAATATTCCAGAAGAAGAAGCAATCGCTACAGTGGATGCTGCTTGGGATAATGGCGTTCGTTACTTTGATACAGCTCCACTTTATGGATCTGGCTTAGCGGAGATTCGTCTTGGTGAAGCACTATCAAAAAGAAATCGTGATGATTACTTTTTAAGCACAAAAGTAGGTCGAACGATTTCAGATGAACTAGAAGATCCATCTGCACGTGATTTAGGTGAAAAAGGCGGACTTTTCGAATTTGGCCGTAAAAATAAAATGATCAATGATTATAGCGCAGATGCAACACTTCGTTCTATCGAGCAAAGTTTGAAACGTTTAAAAACAGATCGTCTAGACTTTGTTTTCATTCATGATTTAGCACAAGACTTTTATGGTGATGAGTGGATTTCACAATTTGAAACAGCTCGAACAGGAGCATTCCGTGCACTAACACGTTTACGTGAAGAAGGTGTAATTAAAGGCTGGGGGCTTGGAGTAAACAAAGTAGAATCAATTGAACTTATGCTTGATTTAGAAGAAGCGAAGCCAAATATATCCCTATTAGCTGGTCGTTATTCATTATTAGATCACGAGCGTGCCTTGCAACGAGTAATGCCCGCAGCTGTTAAGCATAATATGGATATTGTTGTTGGTGGCCCATATAGCTCAGGTATTCTTGCTGGAGGTGCTCACTTCGAATATCAAAAAGCATCACCAGAAATTATTGCAAAAGTTGAGAAAATCAAAGCTCTTGCAGATCGTCACGAAATCAGTATCAAAGCTGCTGCATTACAATTTTCACTAGCGAATCCAGCAGTTGCTGCAGTTGTTCCTGGTGCAAGTAAACCGGAACGAATTGTAGAAGACCAAAACGCCTTAAATACAGTAATTCCAGCAGCATTCTGGGAAGAAATGCGCGAACAAAAACTAGTAGCACCTAATGCACCACTACCAATCAACGTAAAATAATAATGAAACTTTAATCAGTGGGAGCATCCCCCACTGATTATTTACCCGTAAATACCGGGATGAAAAGGAGCATAATGAATATGGCACATACTACTACATCTATGGAAATTTTCGGTTCACCTGAACAAGTATGGCAATTAATCGGAGGTTTCAACTCCCTTCCAGACTGGTTACCATATATACCTAGCAGTAAATTAACGGAAGGCGGTCGTGTACGTCACCTAGCTAATCCAGATGGTGACACGATTATAGAACGATTAGAAGTATTCAATGAGAAAGAACGATACTACACGTATTCAATCATGAATGCACCATTTCCAGTCACTAATTATCTATCTACAATCCAGGTGAAAGAAGGTACTGAAAGTAACACATCGGTAGTAGAGTGGTCTGGTACGTTCACTCCTGTAGAGGTTAGTGATGAAGAGGCAATTAATCTGTTTCATGGTATCTATAGCGATGGGCTTAAAGCATTGCAACAAGCATTTTTAGATTGATTCGTGTAATTGATTGAGACGAAAAAGTTAATTAACAGTCAAATATTCGATTTTGTGGTTAAGTTCATTATGAAAGATAAACAAATACAAATTTCATGCACGCTTGTTAATGACAAGAAATAAAAAATACTACCTCCAAATGGAAGGTAGTATTTTTTTATTAATCTGGAAAAACAATTAATCCCTCTTCTTTTTCTTCCTGTTTTAAATCTTCTTCTGGGAAGGTTACAGTTGAATTTTTATCCTCTGTTCTTTTTATTTCTTCACCTGGAAATATCATAGGATCATTGGTAGTCAAACCACTATGAAATCCAAGGTTAGACAAAATCGCTTTTAAATCTGGTAAAACTCCTATTTTATCAGACGATGGGTTATTAGACTTTGTTCCTGTATTTGGGTTACTTAAAATTGCTCTCAATTCTTTTGGTGTATATGTCTTACCTAAATGTTCTTTAGCAATCCCTTGAATCGATACAGCAGCCCCAGCAATTATAGGAGAAGCGCTAGAAGTACCACGAAAATTAGAAGTATAACGATTAATTATGTTGTGATCTGTAACCTTTTGTCCTTTACTATTTTGATTTTGATATGTATCTAATGTATCAACATACTCTCCCCAACCATATACATCAATTCTACTACCATAGTTAGAGAAAGCTAAACGTTTATGAGGAACTCTTGCAGTAGATGCTCCAACTATGATAGCTCCTGAATCTTTAAAGTCTTGACTGTTTCGATTTAAAATCTGTTTACCATTACGGTCTTTAAATTCATCTAAATCAATCCCACCATTACCAGCCGCCTCTACAATAATAATGCCTTTATCTGTACCTTTGCGAATGGCGTTAAATATACTCGGGTACACTTCTACTGGTAAAGGGTTATCTCCATATCCATCATATTTAAAGGATTCTTCTATTAATAAAACATCTCCAGCCTGTAAAGAATCTACGGCACTTAAAATAGCATCTCTTACATCAATTCTCCCATTATCTCGGATCACTGAAATTACTTTCGCCTTTGCTTTTGGTGCAATCCCAATGTTCCCAATCCCATTGTCAGCTGCAGAAACAACACCTAGAACTGAAGTACCATGAGAAAGATCATTACTCATTTTTCCAGACATAAATTCAATATTTTGACCGACTAAATCTTCATGATTTAATAACCAGCCTTCTTCCAAATCTACAAAAGTTGCTCCTTGGCCATCTCCCCCTTTAATCCCCCAAGCATAAGGGGCATTAATTCCTAATGGTGCCTCTTCAAGATATCCCTGTCTTGAAAATCTAGGTTCATCATAAGGATTGACTGATAATACAGGCAATCTCGAGCCAGTTGTTGTATTTATACTTTTATTAGAACGAACTTGTATTTTACTAGAATCGTCATGAGCAGCATGTACTGTATTTGTTGCAAATGTCGTACCTACCCCAGCAAAAGTTGTAATTGCAAGTGATGATATCAACATACCTTTAAAATTTTTCATTTTTCCACCTCTAGTTTTCTATTAGAAATAACATATTTAATAATGTGTATGAACCAAAAACATTTTATCTTATTATAAAAATTAATAGATTTTTATAACTTTTTGATTTACATAAAAACTCCCTTCATTCTTGTAATTCAATATGTACATTTTAAAACAACAAACTTACTGTAACCATTATAGTTACACTATTACTGATTTTCAACTACGAAATATAAATTTTTAAAAATAAATTTATACTACTTTATAACAGAGCTAACCTTTTAGGCATAAAAAAACAAAATATCTGTGCAAATTGCAGCGGTGAATAAGTTTATAGATTGCAAAAAAACGAGAAAAAGCAAAGCACCCACCCACTGCTTTGCTCCTTATAAAATCCCTTTTAACTTTTCACCAATTAACTTCGCTACATACTCATACCCTTCTGGTCCAAAGTGTAGCCCATCTCTTTCATCATTTTCTACAAACCTTTTATAATTCCGTTCTTGAATCATTTCAGCATACAAATTTAGAAAATAGCTTCCTGTTTCTTTCGCCACTTCCTCTACCACGTCTGCATACTGACCGAGTACTTCATTTGTTCTATTATGCTGTCTTTCTTCATCAACTGGTGCAGGACTAATCAGTAGTACTTTATCTGATGAAAATTGGTTCACAATCTTCTCTAAATTTCCTTTATATGCTTGTAATGATACTTGAGAAAAAGAAACTGCATCATTCGTACCAAGAAAAACTGTTACGAAATCTGGTTTATATGATATTACATCTTCTTTAATCCTTTTTAACGCATCAAAAGTATTATCACCTGGAACACCTGCATTCACTACTTTCCAATTCGGAAACATCTCTCGCAAACGTGGTGTTAACCTCGGCGTTCCATTGAAAAACATTTCATCAGCTGTAATACTATCCCCAAAGCATACTAACGTTTTCATTAAGCTACTCTCCTTTTACGTATGAAACAACTTTCCTTCTATTGCTTTTATATATCTTTCAGCAGAACGTTCAACTGCCTCATTTGCATTTTCTTTTACTACTCGATGAAAAGCGTTGTATAAACGATTAAACTGTAACGGCTTCACTCGATTCACCATTTCTTCCACTTTTCTCGCTGGTAATGGAATTAAGTTTGGATAGCTGTACATAAAGCTTACCCATCGTTCATCCGCTACAACTTGAATAATATCACCTGTTAACAAAATTCCTTTTCCATCATTACCTTCTTCCCAATGTAAGACAGATCCACCTTTAAAATGACCTCCTAAACGATGAATGACCAATCCATCAGCTAATTGTAAAGACTCACCAGACCAATAAATAATACGACTACTCGGACGCATTACCCACTCTTTATCATCTTCGTGTATATAAATTGGTACATCAAATGTCTCTGCCCATTCTACTTGCGTTGAATAATAATGAGGATGAGACAAGGCAATTGCATCTAATCCGCCAAGCTCTTTTATTTTCGCAATTGTCATTTCATCTAAATAAGTAATACAGTCCCATAGTAAACGATATGATTCTGTTTTCACTACATATGCCGTTTGACCAATCGCAAATCCTGGTTTTGTTGTAATACTAAAAAGCCCATTTTCCTCTTCGATTATTTCATTTTTATATGTATCACTTGTTTGTAAGCTTTCTAGCGTCGTCCAAGACTGCCCTTTCGGATTCACATATTGTCTCTCTTCATCACAAATATGACAACTCACTGGTTCTTCTACACCCGCTGCATACTGCACGCCACACGTTGTACAAACGAAATTTTTCATCATAATTTCCCCTATCCCTCTATTTTTATTAAGCTGATTTTTGTTGATAATGATCTGCTTTTTTATTTTCAATTAATAAACTGATAAAAGTAAGTAAATAAACAGCTGTAACTGACAATGGAATTACAGTAAATCCTTTTTCTGCAAAAAGAATCCCGCAAACTGACGTTACGAATACAGTTCCTACTGACAATAAAGCATAACTTTTACTTTCATAAATCCATACGTACGGGATAAAATGAACACCTATTAACATCGCTACTACAAAAGGTAACCATTCTGGAAATTGAAAATAGGCAAGTAATACAAGCGGAATATTCAATACATTTATCCCACCAATTAATCCTGCCAAAACCCCTAACGGATTTCCTTTCGCAAACATATCAATTTTCAATATAGCAGCTATCATTAAGCCGAAAGGAAACACACATCCCATGCCGATTAAATATACCCACACCACTTGTTTTTCAGAAAGAGCAAAACCCATTATACTCATAACTATCCAAAATAAAACACCAGCTAATATAATCGGTAATCCTCTCTTCGTTTTGATTGCTAAATCCTTTTTCGCTTCTGCAACATTCATCTCACCATCTCCCCAAAAATATTTGTACTATAAAGTCACCTCAACCTCGCTCATCCAATAACGCCAAGCTGCTAAATAATCTTCTAAATCTTTCGGGTGGTGCCGTAAACATGTATCTATACGCAAATATAATCCTATGACTATTTCTTCATATAAATCACTTTCTTTTTTATGAAATACACACTGTTTCATCGCATAATGAATTGTTTCTTTTGTTACATCTTCCGGGGTTGAACAGAATGCATAAATTAAATCGTATATAGGATCTCCTAACACTGGTAAAGGATCAATTACACCATGCAGCTTATTCTCTTGAAATATAAAATTATGGAATCCAAGATCACCATGTAATAAAAACGGCTGATTTATTCCAGCGTCCCTATTTGCTAACTTAAGAACCATTCTATACTCTTCTTCACTTATGTAACATTTTACATTTTCATGAGCTTCCATCACATTTGTCGTTAAAAATTCATTCCAAGATTGAACCGGACTTTTTTTCCATCCCCAGACATCTACATCTGAAACTATTTCATACTTATTAATAACTTCTTTTACGAGTGTACGAAGCGTACTTCGTTTATGCCCTTGTTCGCAAGAAGTACTACCTTCAAGAACAGAATACACAATATACGTATGGAAAGGTTCCTTATACAAAAGCTTTGAAAACAAAGTATTCCCCTCATAAAAAGAAAGAAAATGAGCTTCTTCCCGTATTACTTCCGCTTCATTCAGCTTTACAACATATTTTCCGTCCAACAAATATACTGTACTTGTCGTTCCTCCGTTCAACACTTTTATACTATTTGGATAATGTGAAATCACGTTCTCCTTAACTAGTTGTGCCGCAATTATTGAAATGTCCATTCCCTCACCCTTTAATCTCGAAGATTCCCGCAATTCAAAAGACAACTTTACTATTATTTGACAAACAAATAGGAAATCCCTTCAAAAATCTTAATATAACAAAAAATCACTTACTTTTATATTTCATAAATAAGGAAATACTAACAATAACGTTACATACATATAGGAGGACAATATGAAACCTGAATTTTTAAAAGCTGTACATGATGCCATCGGAAATGTCGAACACATTCATATAGAGGAAAGCGGTGCTGACAGCTTACTTATCCATCATGATGATGCACAGCAGTTACAACAAGTCGCTAAAACATTAGAAAACAACAATTTCCGCTCTGCTTTAAGAACAACTGGAGATGCTTCGTATATTGAAGTATTGAACCGATAATGAAAGTCCGGATGTATGCCGGGCTTTCTTTTTTATCCCACTATTCGCTGGGCAGCCCGATTGGTGAGGGCTGATAATCAGTGGGGATGCCCCCCACTGATTAAAGTTTCACTTTATATTATAACTTCAAATTCTTTCACATATACCGCTGTTCCAGCAATATCTATTTGTAACTTCTCATTTTCTACATCTTTCGTTACATATACCGTTACACGACCATCTTTATGTATTTCTTGACCTTGTTCAACGATTAACTCCATTTCATGGTCAAAATCTTTTTCCAAATACGTCGCATAATACGCTCCCATTACACCTGAAGCTGTTCCTGTCACTGGGTCTTCTATCGTTCCAGCGTAAGCTGATGAAAAATGCCGGCCGTGCATTTGTGCTAGTTCATCATAAGTTTCTAGACAAATTGGGTGAATAGAAGCATTAGGTATTTCTTTTAATACTGATGGAAATGCAGCATTATTAGGTTTCATTCTCTCACACGCATCTAGATTTTTAATCGGTACAATTACAGTCCAATTACCAGTACTTCCATATACAATCGGTAAACTTACATCTAAATCATTTACTTCTAAACCGATACTATGAGCTAATTCTTCTTTTGAACCTATAAATTCTTTAAACTGAGGTGTTGCCTGCCTCATTTTAATAAAGGTTTCTCCATTTTCATTTACACCTATTTGTATCGGTAAAATCCCAGCCTTAGCTTCAATCGTAAGGTTACTTTTCTCTTCTAATAAACCTTTTTCGCGCAAGGCATATAGCGTCCCTACTGTCCCATGACCACATAAATCCATTTCAAAACCAGGTGTAAAGTAGCGCATTCTTATATCTCCTACTTCTGAGGAAAGAACAAAAGTTGTTTCGTTATATCCAACTTTTTCAGCAATAATTTGCATTTCCTCTTCCGTTAATCCATCTGCCTCTAATACAATACCTGCTGGATTACCCATATTCGGTTTATTCGTAAATGCGTCATAATGAAATACGTTTATAGTCTTCATTTTCTTTTCTCCTAACCTTCTTTAAAAATTTTATAATAAAGCTCTATCTCCGTTTTCAACGAACAATTATTTCTCCAAAATATTCTCTGCATCTTTTCATTTGAAGTATGTGTGCTTCCGATGTAATAAGTAGCCCCTATTTCCTTTAACATATGTAAAGATTGAAGATGCAGCCGGGAAGCAATTCCTTTCCCACGATAATAAGGCATTACCCCAAAATAAAATAATCGTCCTTCACTTTCTGTTCCAGTTTCTATATGCGGTATGGACATACCAATCGGCTCATTTTTATCATAAAAAACAATACATGACTTTTCCCAACCCTTACCTAACTCTGTTTGTACAGAATAAAAATGTTCATCGATAGTTAAAATTGAAGTTTGATTCCCTGAACCCGACATACATTGTTCCCAAATATATTTAAAATCTTTTTCCGATAACGTTCCTTCTGCTATTGATCGATATGTATATTGTCTTTCAAGCTCTTCTATATTGTTCAATTCTCTACATACTTCTACCTTTGCTGCGTGCAAAGAAAAACCGGCATCAAGTAACACTTTTACACTTGTGCTATAACTACTAAACCTCTTATTTAATACAATACTCGCTCTTTTTAACTCCCAGTTAAAACAAATTTCTTCAAATCTACTTATCTTCTCTTTATAAGTTTGTACGTTATAAAAGGCATCTTCTTCTATCTCTTCAATCGTCAATGCATTTGGTAAGCCATTTAATACTTTTTTCGAGGGACCAAATAAATTCTGAATAATTGTAAGATCGTATATCACCACTTTAATTCACCCACACCTGGCTCAATAAACTTCCCTGAAACATCCTCATTCGAATCTATTACCCAATCATATATATTTTGCGCTCCTTCAGCCCGAGTCATATTCGCATCAAAAGCACCAATGTCAGTCTTTAATTTTCCAGGGTGAATGGCAGTTACACGAATTCCTTTATCTTCAAACTCTTGTTGCAGACAAAGCGTTAACATATTTTGTGCAGCTTTAGCAATTCGATATGAATATGAGAACTGACCTTGCGGAAACTCTTTGTTCGCCATTTTATGCAATGAACCTAACCGAGAGGACACATTTATGATTCTCGGATGATCCGATTTAGCTAAAGCCATATATGTACCTTTTACAGCTCGAATTACACCTAAGCAATGAATATTAAATAAGCCCGTTAACTCTTCTGAATTTGTATGTAAAACCTCAGTCTCCTTCCCAGTAATTCCTGCGTTATTTATAACTAGATCTATATACTCTGTATATTCCTCAAGCTGGTTTTTCATTTGCTCCGTACTCTCATCAATCGATAAGTCTGCCAATATAGGAAAACATCTGCAACTAAACATTTTCTTCAATTGTGTTAACGCAACCTCAGTTCTAACTAACGGATAAACGATATGTCCATTTTCATGAAACACTTTTACTAACTGTAACCCTAATCCGCGATTTCCACCTGTAATTAGAACTCTCATATATTCATCTCCTTATTTTTAAAATAAATAAGAAAATCCATCCACTTACCATTCTCTAATGAAAACGCCTCTCTCTTGCATTCAAAAGAAAAACCGGCTCTTTCCGCAAGACGAACGGATGGCTCATTATCAACACGTATATGTAATTCGATTCTATGAAAATGAAGACGATTAAAAAATAACGATACTGCAGCTTTCACACTTTCCATGCCATATCCGTTTTTCCAGTATTGATTATGTATGGAATATCCCATCATCGCCCATTGATAGTCCATACGTAAAATTTTAATCAGCTCTAGCTTACCAATATTAGCTCCGTCTTCTTTACGAAAAATACCTAATACGTACATCTCATCTCGATGCGCTGCTTCATCAAAGCCCCTTATCCATTCCGTGAACCATTCTTTTGTTGATGATGCCATAACTTGATAACCATCATCATATTTATACTGCGATGGTAACCTCTTATTAAATCCATCTAACCAACTTTCATAATCATCATTTTGGAACGGACGGATCATCAGTCTCTCTGTCTCTACCTGTAATAGCGGCAGCTTCATTTACATCTCTTCCCTTGATTAATGTTTGAATATTCTTTATTATCTTACACAAAATGAAAAATCTAGTAAATTATTATGTTTTTGATAAACAAGGTCCTGTTAAACTACAATATTAATTTTTGAGAAATACAAAAAGGAAACCCTGTTCTGAAGGGTTTCCTTTTGTCATCACACTACCAGACTTATCTGTGATTTAAAACCTTGTATTCTGTCTTTAATATTCCATACACATCAACATCTTCATATGTATTTAATAAAAGTCTATTTTGTCTCAACGTGCCTTCTTTACGTAAGCCCGACTTCTCCAACACCTTAATCGATGATCGGTTTCTAGAAATGGCAGATGCCCAAATTCTATTTAAACCTAATTCGATAAAGCCAAATTGAATCATTCTGTTTACAGCCTCAGTTGCAAAACCCTTTCCCCAATAATTCTTACCAATCCAATAACCAAGTTCACCTCTATTGTTACCCTTGTCAATTCTTAGTGTAATTGTACCTACAATTTCTCTTGATTCTTTAGAGACAATTCCTAAAGGATATTCGATTCCTTTCCTTATAAGTTCTGGTTGCATATCAACCCAATCTTGCGCGAACTCTAATTTATATGGGTGTGGAAGCCCAAGAATATTAGCTAATTCCTTATCATTAGCTAACTCTTTAATTCTAAACACGTCATCATTAGTAAAAGGTTCTATACATAAATGCTCAGTTTCTAATTTTATAGCCATAGTTTCTCCCCCTAGTACTGAAATTAGTTAGCTCCCTTTATTTTCAATATTACACTAAAAAAACATAAAAGGTTTTAAATATTTACAATATCCACCAACAGAATCATAAACAAAAAATCCAGTTATGCTTTATACATAACTGGATTCCTCATCATTTAATCGTTTTTATTTTACAAGTATATTTTCTCTTAGTTCCCTTTTCAGTACTTTCCCTAAAGCATTTTTCGGTAATTTGTTCATAAATACAACTTTGGGTATTTTATAGCTTGCTAGTTTTTCTTTACAATACTGTATAATTTCTTCTTCTGTTAAAAACGTTTGCATGTCTTTTACAATGTACGCTGTCGGAACCTCTCCCCAAAAGTCATCTGGAACTCCAACTACTGCAACTTCTAAAACACCATGTATTTCATGAATAACATCTTCTACTTGGTCTGGATATACATTGTCACCACCACGTATAATAACGTCTTTATATCTTCCCATTATGTGCAGGAATCCGTCGTCATCTATCATACCTGCATCACCCATGTTAAACCAATTATCTTTTACTACCTTCTTTGTCGCCTTTTCATTATTCCAATACCCTTTAAACATGTATGGACTTCTTACATGAATCTCTCCAACTTCATTTGTTTTTAGTTCATCGCCTGTTTCTGGATGAACAATTTTTACCTCTACATTTTTCAATGTTTTTCCTACAGAAGACATCTTTTCTTTTCCCATCATTGGATGCCATGATGTTACGACCCAACCTTCTGTACTACCATAGCCTTGCACCATATAGATTCCTTTTTCCATATATTTTTGGATGAGTGTTTCTGGCACTTTTGTTCCACCGCTTTGTGCTACTTTAAAAGTAGAAATGTTACGTTCTTTTTTATTTAGTTCATCAAGCATATAGCTATAAACAGCTGGGAATGCAAGCATCGTAGTAATTTTCTCTTTTTCAATCTTATCCCAAATAAGAGTAGGATTCGAATCAGCTAAGAAGATCATCGTAACACCATGATAAATACAATTTAAAATAGAAAGCACACCACTCATATGAAACAATGGATGCACGGATAAAAAGCGTTCACCTGCTGGAATTTCTCTTTGTCCCGCAATCTCTGCAAAATATTGATGTAAGTTTTTATGTCCAATTACACATGCTTTTGCCTGTCCAGTCGTTCCCGAAGTAAATAAGTAAATGGCATCATCCTCTTCATGCACTTCTACGTTCGGTTCTGTCGTTGGTTGTTTTTGCAACTCTAATTCAAATGAACCAAAGCCTTCTTTTGTCGTTTGAATTACACAAGGAATTTCTTTAACAGCATCAACCTTTAATAACACTTCACTAAATTCTTCATCAATAACTAACACTTTTAATTTCGCTTCTTTTACAATCGTTTCTAATTCATAAACAGTAAGCTGGTGATTTAACGGAATAAATACCGCTCCAATTTTTAAACTTGCCATCATAACGCTTGGAAATGGGTGATTATTTTTGCATAGTATTCCTATACGATCTCCTCTTTGCACACCGTTTTGTAACAAGTAATGTGCAAGCTGATTTACTCGTTCATTATATTGCTGAAACGAATATCTTTTCTCCCCCCCTACAAGCGCTTCCAAATTTGGTGATTGCATTGCTCTTTTTTGTAGTAATTTTTGCATCGTTCTCAAGTAAAACTCCCCTTTATATATGTTAGGTTTTTTATTTTACCAGATTAACTATTAATTTACTAAAGATTACACTTAGTGAATATAAGAAGAATATAAAATAGCCATTTACTTCACAAGTAAATAGCTATTTTTCATTATATATTAGAATACTTCTTGTTCATTACATATTGCACATACTCAGGTGCACTTTTATCAATCTCTTCATCACTTAATTTATATTCGGCACCATATAAATAAAATGAAGGTATAAATTTCATGTCTGTATATAAGCAAGTAGCTTGAAATGGTTTCGTTAACTCATCCATCGTAATTCCGCTATTTTCATAATCTTTTTCTAATCCACCTATAGAAATAGCTACACCAAACTCTTTTCCCTTCACTTTATCCCCTTTTGATCCGTACGCAAATCCATATGTCAATACATCATCAAACCATTTTTTTAATAATGGCGGTGAACTGTACCAGTAAAGCGGAAATTGGAATATATATCTGTCATGTTCTACTAATAACTTTTGCTCTTCTTCAATATTAAACTCCCAGTTTGGTGCCACTTTATATAATTCATGCACCGTAATTTCATCTGAATGTTTCTCAAGTTCTTCTATCCATCTTTTATTAATTTTTGATTTTTCAATATGAGGGTGTGCTACAATTACAAGTGTTCTCATCATTTTCCATCCCCTTTATAAATGAATCAATCCTTTACATATTAGTATGAATGCATTACATATAATTGAAAAGTACGTACTTTCAGGTGCTATAGGAACCTTGAGGTACCTTTGGAGGTGTTATATGAATCAAAATGATAACTGTCCAATTGCAACGACGCTCGATGTAATCGGTGGAAAATGGAAAGTTCATATTTTATGTGTTTTGATGGATGGAAAAATGCGAACAAATGAAATCCGACGAGAAATCCCAAACATTACGCAAAAAGTTCTGACTCAACAACTTCGGCAACTTGAAGCAGATGGGATTATCCATCGTACTGTATATCAAGAAGTACCACCAAAGGTTGAGTACACAATAAGCGAATACGGGAAATCTTTAATGCAAATTATGAATGAACTATTTGAATGGGGAAAAGATCATCAGCTCAAAAGATTACATGACTAAAAAGGCACTATATACTTCGTTTAATCCTCAATGTTTATATTTTGTGTTTTTATAAATTTTATTTTTATCGTTTTTGGGCTAACTTGTTTTCTTAGATTGATGGACGTGACCCCACATCCATCAATCTAAAAAGATATAATTAGAAAAATGAGATTTCTATACAATTTCGCATATAAACACTACTTCTGCCTCATTAAACACTTGCCCGACTTTTTCTAATCTCAATTGTACGTAAACTATAAAGGAGCACCCCTAAGCCAAGAATTTTTTCATTATTAGACGCATTAGAACCTAAGGTAATAGTAGGTACATTTAAACCCATAAATCTTTCACTCCATTCTATAGGCATATATCCCTGCTTACCAATTGCTAATGTACGTCCATCTATTGTACGGAGAGTACTTTGAATAAAATCAAACTCAACTTCTACATCTGACAATTTTGTGGCTTTATTTGTCATCAAAGTACCACGTATCATAGTAAATCCTTGTATCATTTTTTCTTTAAACATACCAATTTGGTTATAATTCGAGTCATAAATTACCCAATCATATCCGTCCACTTCAGTATGAAAATAAGCTAGAATTTCCCCGCTACTCGTTTCTAATCCGTAAACATCTTTATTATGTAAAAAGGGTATTACTGAAAAAAGAATATTTGATGAAACCATCTTTGTTCCTGCTATATACTTACCATCAGGATGATATAAACCAAATTGCTTGTTTCGTTTCGGTAATTCTAATACAACCAAAGTATCAACATCCCAAAATGTTGCATTACTTTTTATCATATTCTTTTGTATCAACTTTCCTTTTCTTGACTGCCAAAATCCAATTCCAAAAAAGATAGAAGCAGCGATAACAAAAAAGATAAACTGCCCCCAATTAATATGTCCCCAATCTTCATATACAGCGCATAAAGCAAGAATAAAAATACCCGTCCCAATTAACAGTTTCATCTTTCCTTTTCGCTTATAGTAATCAAATAATTCCATTTCTATATCCCCCATTTCTGTTCCCCAACTATTAATATATCAAAAACATAGAATGCCCTCTATTCAAAAATATAAGTTCTTCCACTGTCCACTTCATTGGAAACAAAGTGATAGTCGGCCTTTTGAGCTCAAACTTCTGAGAAAGAATAAAAGCAAAATCAATATTTTTATATTTTAGAGATAATACCATATCACCATCAAGCTAATAAAAAGATACTCCTTAAAAATAAAAAACGCTATTCTCTCTGTAAAATCATAGAAAAGAATAGCGTTTCTTATTTTGAAATAGAAGTCAGCATTTAAACTAAACATGCTAATATTGATTTTGTGCGATTGTCAGTTACTTCATAATAAATTTCTAATCCTTTCCGAGTACCTGTAACCATTTTAGCAGCTTTTAATTTAGATAAATGTTGACTAATTGTACTTTGAGGCATTTCCAAATCACCATACATTGTTGTTACATTAGTAGGACCTTTTGCAAGCATTATTTTTACTAATGATAAACGGACAGGATGCGCCAATACCTTTAGTACTTCAGAGATTTCTTCAAACATTTCTTTTTGTTCTTTCATCTTATTGCTCCCCTTTTATATATATATTTATGTTATCCATATATATAATTCGAAGGTATATATGATTTTATGTCCGTCATTTAAAAAAAATATAAAAAAACTTTTTTCCGAAACTAAGGGAGTATCTTCACATAATGTCTCACTATTAGAACTCTTATAGATACAGATGTATGTACTCTACACTCAGCTCACTAAAATCAATAAAAAAGAGAGCAGATAATCTGCTCTCTTATGATGCCTCCTTATGTTCCGTAGAGTGTTCTACACTTCCCACTCTCTTTAGCTTATTCCAACCTACCGCTACTCCTCGAATCGATGAGAATATAGATTTAACGACAACATAAGTCATAAATTGACGATAAATAAAGCGTTGTAAAATTAACCATACTAATGGTTTCGGATTCTCTTCCTCTAATTTAAATGCAAATAGAGATGCGAGAAGATCCATTAAAAAGAATACAAAATAAAATCCTAAAACTTTTAGCGGATTACTACTAAATAATCCTATAATCATTAATATATCTGCAAAAGGAGCAATGAATTGCAGAACATATTGGAATAACCACATGTTAGGCAATGCAATAAATCCTAACGTTTTATGCTTTGAATTACATAACGCTTTTCGATGTTTCCAAAGACATTGAAGTGTACCATATGACCAACGATATCGCTGTTTAATGAGACTTTTCACATCTTCAGGTGACTCCGTATAAGCATACGCTTTTTCTTCATATACAATTCTATGTCCTTGACGTAAAAATGTAATAGTAAGATCTGTATCTTCTGCTAATGTATCTTCGCTTAAATATCCAGATTCAACTACATTCTTCTTACGCCACGCCCCAATAGCCCCTGGAACTACTGTAATACAATTTAACTCATCAAAAGCTCTACGTTCTAAATTAAATCCTGTTATATATTCAACATGTTGCCAAGTAGTTAATAAGTTTCGTCTATTCCCCACTTTGACATTACCTGAAACTGCTGCTACATTTTGATCTTCAAAGTGTCTAACCATGAGAGAAATGGCGTCTTGCGCAATAATAGTATCCGCATCTAAAGTGACAATGATCTCTCCTCGCGATTGTTGAAACCCTAAGTTCATTGCCGATGATTTCCCGCCGTTTTCTTTCTGAATGAAACGAACTTTAGGGTGTTTATAAAATGTTTCTTGCATTACTTTTGACGTACCATCTGTCGATCCGTCATCCACAACAATAACTTCAAATTCTCCATACTTACTATCCAAAATTGAGCGAATTGTCTTAGCTATCACCTTTTCTTCATTATATGCTGCTATGACAACACTAACAAAAGGTTGATAGGACGAATTAATAGAGCGAGATAGCGTTTTTCTTTTTTGCTTCCATGCAAAATAAATTAAGAATAAAAATCGAAAAACCCCTAATCCAATAGCAATATAAAAAATAGTTGTTAATATATGTTTAAAGTATCCCGCCCCTGAAAAGACAGCTTTATTGTAAAGTAAATATTGCTCACCCTCAGAAGAAACTGGGGGCATAATTTCATCTCGTTCTTTATTCATTAAATCTGAAATTGTTACAAAACTATATCCATGCTTTTTAAGCTCTTTAATAATGATCGGCAACGCCTCTACCGTATGGGTACGATTCCCTCCCGCATCGTGGAGAAGAATAATATTTCCCTCTCCCTTATAAACAGGATTAAGAGCACGCTTTACTAATTCATTTGTTGATGGTGTTGCCCAGTCCTTAGGATCCACTTTTTCTGCTACCATTGTATAGTTCATATTTTGTGCCCGTAAAATAGGCAATATTTCATTTGAGGAATCCGGGTTAGCATCCGCTTCGTATGGTGGCCTAAACAAAACTGTAGAATGCCCAGTTATTTCCTGGATCAGACGTTGCGTCGTATTAAGTTCTACTTTTGTTCGTAGTAAAGACGTATCAGCTACGTTAGGATGCTTGAAAGTATGATTGCCAATTTCATGCCCTTCATCGTATATTCTTTTTACCATACTAGGATTTAGTTGCGCGTTTTCACCAAGGACAAAAAAAGCAGCTTTTATTTTATTCTCTTTTAATATATCTAAAATTTCCGGCGTATATTTCGGGTCTGGTCCATCATCAAATGTTAATACTACTTGTTTCCCTTTCGGTTTTCCATATCGTTGCACTTCGTATGCAGATGGTAAGGATTGATATACTTCATCTGTAAGATAACCATCTTTACCTACTTTAAAATCTCTCAATCCATTTTGCTTTTCGTTCTCAATCTGTAAAATTTCACCTTGTCCAGAATAATTCACTTCATCTAAATTATTGATTTTATGTAATACATTAGGATTTTTTTGTGCCTCAATCGGATTTTTTAAAACTTTCCATATTGTAGGATCTTCTGCTCCTAATCTCCATAACGCAAACCCCTTTGCATTGTTGTCCATTGCGATTTTCACTTGATTATAGAGAGTAACGCCGTCTAAGAACCAAGCAGTATGTTCTTTATCTCCTGTTTTATATCTAAAATAAGGATTTCCACTCATCTTATCCCATTGAATATTCATATCTGAATTATGAGCCATTGCCATAACTTCTGAAAAAGTTAAAGATTTCGCCGGTTCCTTACTATTTACTTTCCAATCATATCCATAGTTACCGAAAGCAACTATAAGTTTATTAGACGGAATATTCAGTTCTTTTAATGTGTGTTGAAACCATTTATTTGAAGCAATTGGTCCTGGCTCTCCCGCTCCATAGTGCTCATCGTACATCATTACAATCATTCGATCTATTATTTTTGCTAACGCACTATAATCAAAAGCCTTATCATTAGCTGGAACATCTTGTGTAACGAGCAAATCATGTTTATGAAAGACCGTAGTAAGTTCTTTCATAAAATTTGTTAAGTTTTCTCTATCACTTTCAGGTACGGCCTCAAAGTCAATATTAATACCCGCAAATCGATTCTTTTCAACTTGCTTTACTAAATCATTTATAAACTTTGTCTTTACATCATTTGAGGAATTCAGCAACTTATGAATTAGCCCACTATCAGGACCAGAAGATTCCTCAGTATAGTTAGTTAGTAAAGGCATAATTTTCACTTGATTTTTTTCTGCTAACTTTACTATCTCAGGTTTTATCTCACTTCTAATCGTTAAATCTGCTTTTAAATGATACCACTCTGGTACTAGCGTGGTTAATGAATCGATATTTTCTTTTAAAGAAGCGGTACTATTTTCATCCCAGTTTACATAAAAACCATACACTTCTTTACGTTGTTTACTATCCTTCGGCGAATTCACCAAATTTTTATTATCCTTCGTTTCGGTATTTGGTTTAAACTCTTCCTTCTTTAACTGCTGATCACTAAGTTTTTGATTAATTGGTACAAGTTTATTATCTTGTTGTACAGCGGTATTCATATTTGGAATTTCTGGTGTTGAAAAAATACTTTGAAAGAAAAAATAAAATACAATACTTACGCTAACTATTGAGATACATAGAAACGAAATAAAAGCTATGTTTCTTCTTCCTTTCGGATCATAAAAAACAGGTTTTACTTTATCTTTCTCTTGTTGAATGTTTTTCTCCATTATATTTTTCACGTACTCCTTCTTAATAGAACTATAGAATAATAAAGTGCAACTTTAAGCAGTCCAACTCCCACCTAACTTCTTTGCCCTAGCCAAATTTTGAGATGGGAGTTTTACTGCCCGCAATAGTGAGATAACTCCTTTTCACTTTAAAATGAATCTCCCACTTCTATATTTCTATTGATTCTTCTTTTCATTCCCTTGCTGGTGGCCTCTATTTTCTTGTTGAGACCCCCTACCATTGTTTCCTTGCTCGTTTCCAACATTTTCTTTTTGGGACCCTCTTCCATTGTCCCCTTGCTGATTCCCATTATTTCCTTGTTGAGATCCTCTACCATTGTCACCTTCTTGATTCCCATTATTTCCTTGGGATCCTCTTCCGTTGTTTCCTTGCTGATTCCCATTATTTCCTTGGGACCCTCTTCCGTTGTTTCCTTGCTGATTCCCATTATTTCCTTGGGACCCTCTTCCGTTATTTCCTTGCTGATTCCCATTATTCCCTTGCGATCCTCTTACATTGTTCTCTTGCTGGTGCCCATCATTCCCTTGCAATCCTCTTCCGTTGTTTCCTTGCTGATTTCCATTATTCCCTTGTTGGGATTCTCGACCGTTGTTCCCTTGCTGATTCCCATTATTTCCTTGTTGGGATCCCCTACCGTTATTCTCCTGCTGATTCCCTCTATTTTCTTGCTGAGATCCTCTACCATTGTTTTCTTTTATTTGCTTCGTTGGCTGTTCCTCTATTTTCTTTTGTTCTTTATGCTCTGGTTTCTCATATTTTTTGTCTTTTACAGAAGACAAATCTGGCACTACATCAGGAGATGAATCCTGCTGCGATTGCCTCTCTTCTTCGTTTTCCACCGGATTAGACGGCGTGGCGGGCGGCGTAACCGATTTGTTCTTCTCATTCTCTTGCTTTATATAGACACCTGTGCCCATTCCAGCTTTTCTAGCATTCTCTCGTACCTGCATCGTGCTATTTTGATATTCGACTGTAATATGTTTTAGCTCATATTCTTTCTTTAATTCTTTCATTACCTTTTCCAACTTCGGTTCTAGCAACTTATCCTTTGCAATAGCGGTTAGCATAACTTGCTTATCATTCGTTAAATACTTATCCTCTTGACTCTGCTTTATAATTGTACGTATTACTTCTTGCAATTGTTTATTTTCCCATTGCTTCAATTCTTTTAAAATACGCCTTCCATCATCATTACAAGCTTGTAAATCTATAACGCGAAGATCCTTCGTTACGCTCACTTCTAAACTTGGATTTATATCAACTGAGACGTAAGCGAATACTTTTTCTTCCGGTTGGTTGTAGAAAAATAACAGCGCACATAGAAAACAAGCAACAAGTAATGATGCCGGCTTTAAGAAATAAGGGATTGAAAAACGCGATGCTTTTTGTTCTTGCTCATCAAATGAAATTTCCTCTCCAATCATGCAAGAATCCCCTTTTCTTTTACACGTAATAAACTCTCCATTTGGCGTTAAAACAACTACGCTATGTTTTTTTATATCCATCACAATTCCTTTATTCATCATGCTTCCCTCCCCTTATATAATCAAGAATGTATGTATAGTTGTTTGCGAAAATAATACACATTGCAATGATATATTTTCTATGCCGCTCCAACGTTTTACGACTTACCCTAACACGCGGTTCAATATGTTTAAGCGGTAACTTTTTCTTCCGGAACAGCTCCTCCATCATTTCCTCTTCTTTTATAATCATCTTTACAATTTCTATTAAGTGTTCACGCGTATCACGATGCTTAGGAGATTCTTTAGCAAGCTCTGAAAATGTGATTTTAAACTCAGCTAACACACTTTGAAAATGGAGAATTTCTTCCTTACGGTTACCATTTTCTATTTCCTTCATATACTCCGTAAGCGATACTTGCATTTCTAACATTTCCTCTTGCTCATCTTCTTTTAAAAAGACAAGGTTATGCTTAGACTCCTTGCGTATATAGTCAATTACATCTCTTTTTATAAGAAGATCAGCAAACGCTAGAAAAGATTTCCCTTTTTTATATGAATACTGTTCAATTGCTTCATTAAACGCAAACAATCCAATACTATATTCATCATCCTGTTCTGTAATATATCGGCGGCAGACAGACGATATTGATTTTCTAATAAACGGCTGATACTGTACGATAAAAACTTCTTTATCTTCTTTATTATTTTGTATGTTACATACGATATCTTCTATTTTCGGTTTTCTTAAGATCTTCATTACTAAACTCAACACGGGTAATCTCTCTCCCTCCTTCTGCTTGAAATAGAAAAATGGTCACTAAACAAGTGACCATTCAACCACATTTTCTTTAGGCTTGTCTTCTTGTTGTTCATATTTTTCAAAGCCAACTTTTCTATCGTTCTTACAGTTAGGCTTACATTTTACTCTACTTTCTTATTTTCTTCCGCTTGTTTTGCTTGCTCTGTTTCTATTTTATCTGCAATCCTTGAATAACTCTTCTCTATATCATTGGTAATTTCACCCTTTTATTTCGGATGCCCCACTTAATCTAGTAATTTTATTAACACGTCAGTATTCTTTCATAATCAGTTTTCTTCTATTTATTTTCTTCACTATACATATTCGGAGGAATACAAAGTTTTATGGGGGTCAAAAAATATTTTTATAAAAAAATAGATATTTATTTCAAAAATAAAAACCATTGATTTGAAAAAGGACTAATCAAATTGATGGTTTTCTTATCCTATCTATTAAATTAAGTTAGGCTCTTATTATGTATAAGAAAATCTGCTGTTCTCACTATTTCCTGTCTCTTTTCTCCATCGTTATCTTTCTTGATTATCATAATATGTCTTATCTGCATACTTTTGATCATTTCCTTTTAGATAAGCTAATATTACTTTTGGATTTTTAAGTAAGGCCCAGTCTCCATATGTATCAAATCTTCTGCATGAAGTTATCATTCCATTTTTAATGGTACCGAATTTCTTATTATTTCGTTTTCCCCATTCTTTTAACCGTTTTGCGAAATCTGCATCTTCTGCCATAAGCATGTTTTCATTAAATCCGTTAATTGCCATAAAATCTTTTCTATAACACCAAAAAATCCCTACAGATATAGCTCCGTACTTAAAAAGTAAGGGAATTATAATTAGAATTGCAGAAAAAAATATTCCAAAAGACATTCTTTCAAACTTCCCATTCACCCCACCACCAATATATTTACCTGAAGATAAATATTTATCTACATTAGATAACAAAGACTCTGTCATTATCGTATCAGCATCCATAGTAACGATTATTTCTCCACTAGCTATTTCTGCCCCTGCATTTCGGATTTTAGATAAGTTTTTATCGTCATTTTTTAATGTAATACAATCATAAGATTTTGCTATTTCCTCTGTTTGATCTGTGCAACGATTTAAAACAACTATAACTTCTGTTTGCTCTTTATATGCTTCTGATGCTTTTGCAATTGAATCCAAACATTTTCTAATGTATTTTTCTTCATTATGTGCAGGGATTATAATAGAAAACTTCACATCTTTTTGTGAATTCCTTCCTGAAAATTCGTTTATTTCAGTCATGATATTCCCCCTTATTTTAGATAAATATATGTTATACATAACATATATTAAAATTGATTAAGTTTTATTATAAAAAGAGTACTTAAATATTATTTTAATTGTAATAGGGCTACTATTAAGCTAACAAAACAAAAATTGACGTTGTATGAGCTTAACTTGTTTGCGAAGTGTTGGTCCCCCTATATAAAAAAACCACAGTTTGCACCCAAACTGTGGTTTTTTGAAGTACAAGGAATTACATGAATCATAAGTCACTGTCTAAATTGTACTCCTCATTTATCAATATCTGTATCTAGTCTTCAACTTCGTAACAGAGCTAAGTTTAATTTCTTACAAAATGAAACCAAGGCAATTATTTAATATATGTATCGCCATGACATATGCAAGGGATCTGTTAGAAATAAGATAAGCCGCAGTAAGTATCACTGCACCAGGTAAATAAATAGCAATATCCGAAAGCTGATTCGTATGAAGAAGTGTAAAAATTATAATTGAGATGATAGATGCAATAGCAGTACCAATATAATGTGAAAAACGATTTAATATTATATAACGAAATATAATTTCTTCAAGTATTGGACCTAGAATACCAAATACAAGCAATGTAAATATAAGAGGTATCTCCGCGCCCGTTTCAAGGAGCTGTTCTTGGTTCTCTGGCTGACCAGTTGCTAGGAAACGCATAACAATCTGTTCTACAATTACTGTAAATAAAACCACCATAGGAATACTTACTATTTTCAAAATTGTCTTCTCTTTAAAATAAGTAAAACTTTCAATAATTTCTTTCCTAAAGAAAATTATTCCTACAATAGCAGGTACAGTCAAACCGACGGCACTAAGAACAAATTCTGATTCAACTAAATTGCTATTAGTTAAAAGTGATATGCCAAATAATATGAATAAGCCAATTTGAAGTAATGCAAACATTGTATAAACTATTAGCATAATAAGTTCTTTTGTATTCATTTTAATAAAGTTCACTTTATTACCTCCATAATGAAATTACCTAGAATCTTTGAATTTTCTTTCTGCATAACGTACTCCTTCTAAATATATTTATATAAGATTTCAAACCGGACGGTTCGGTCCGGAATCTAATGATACTATAAGTTTCTAGTTTTTTAAACCCCCTTTACAAATTATTAACACAATCAAAACCGGAAAAAGCAAATAAATTTATACCTCAGTTTCTTATTTAAATCAAATTCTCGTACTCATTCATTATTAACGATTAATCTTTTATAGTATGAAGCGATACAGCTTTTCACCGCAAGATCTCCTAATTAAACGAAGTGAAAATGAGAGTAGTTCAAACATTTTAGCTAAACATATTAATTAAAATTATATATAATACTCATATGTCGATACGGTAAAATTAGTTGCATGATATGACTCAATTAACCAACTGGTCATATTGTTTTTGACAGAAAATTCATTCGAATGGTATGGACAATACAGTTTGAGGTTTCCATAAGATAGGAATTGATAAGATATTTTTTGCTCCAAACTTATTTCTACTTACAAAAAAATTAAGAAAATAGAGGGTAAACATTCCCTGGAATATTAAGCTCGTTTTTATTAGGAGGACTACAAAGCATGACTAAAGTTGATACGGTAAAAGAAAAGATTATTGAAACATCTTTATATTTATTTAATACTAATGGGATAACTCGCACATCCATCCAGGATATAATGACAGCTACTGAACTACCTAAAGGATCTATTTATCGTAGATTCAAAAATAAAGAAGAAATTGTCCTTGCCGCCTACGACAAAAGTGGTGAGATTATGTGGAGTCATTTTCATAAAGCAATGGAAAATAAAAAGACAGCAATCGATAAAATCCTTGCAATTTTCCTTGTATATCAAGATGCAGCTAATAACCCCCCTATTGCTGGAGGCTGTCCATTGCTTAATAGCGCAATTGAAAGTACTGGCGTATTTCCAGAATTACAAAAAGCAGCAGCAAAAGGCTATGATGATACAGTAATGTTAATGGCTTCTCTCATAAAAGAAGGAATAGAGAAACAAGAACTTAAAGAAGATATAGACATTATATCGCTTGCTTCTTTCCTTGCCTCTTCAATGGAGGGCGCTATTATGGCAAGTCGTGTATCTAACGATAATATACACCATCATTATTTTATTGAACAAATAAAACATCATCTTTTCTCTTATTCTAAATAAGTGAGAACTTGCATTGCCTTTTTATAGCCTTAAATTAAATACCCTTCCCATAAAAAGTATTTACTGTTTATGAGAAGGGTATTAGTTTTTAGGAACTGTAGCTTTTTTGACGTTGTATATTATGCATACTACCAATCTATTTTTCACATACCTCTCTTTTTCACTTTAAAAAATATCCACTTTCGTATCTCCATTTAAAGAATTACCTATCTCCTTTTCCCTATAGATGGACAAAATATTGGGCACTAAATAAACTGTCCCTGAAGTAAAGTTCTAAAAATACCCTACCCATAGAGCTACTAAAACTACTACTAACAAAGCAAAACAAAATGTGATATTTCGAATCCACTTTTGTATATCATGAAAATACTTTTCTATAAATACGGTGTAAGTAGAAAGCATAAGAAGTAGCACAATGAAAGTAAAGGATCCCAATTTATCGTTAAATTTTTCATTAGTAAATGTGCTTACATGAAGGAATAGAAAAATAAACGTTACTGTGAATAGCTCAAATAATCTTTTTTTATTCACTCCGTCACCACCTTACAATGATTACCTTTTATTCCAGTTTATTAGAACATAATATGTAGTAGTATATGAATAATATATTCATGTCAAAAAAAGCTAACAATTCAAGATTGTTAGCCTTTACATTCCATAATGCGGCCTTTTAAAATTTAACAAGCGAATAGATTCTTACTCCCAGACCATATACTCCTTTTCAAATAACAAAAAGACCAATAAATAAGTGACCATCCCTAAATTGTTTTTCATGTCTGGATACCTAACCATTTTCGTCATTAATTTTCCTCTTCAATTTAAGATGATTTTTTCCACTCTATTAAAAATTTCCCAGCATGTTCTTCTGTTTTAATTTTCACTTTATATCTATCGTCCTTAGGCACTTTAAGGCTTTTATCATCTTTACCATTATTAAATTCTAATATTGTATTATTATTTGAATCCACAACATAAGCAACTACAGTTCCTTTCTTTGTTGTTTCATCAAAAGAAAACACCCAATTCTCTCCTTTTTTGACTTCCATATCACGACTTGCGGAACCAGTAAACTCTCTATAATCTCCTAATATTCTATTTGAAGAACTTTTTACTTTTCCACCAACAACTTTTCCTTCTCTAGAAGAACATCCACTGACAATTAATAAACAACAAGCTAATAACATTATACCTTTTAATATTTTCAATATTAACTCTTCCTTTACTAAAAAAATAAATCATACTAAAATGGCTATACTTAACTGGAAATATATCGAAATCAATAAACAATTATAGTTATATTTTATCTTTTTAAATCTTCACTCAGTTTGATTTCCTCATCATTAATATATCCAGTAAAAACAATATCCGATACATGTTCATGATTAAAAAACAAATTATATTCAGTTGAAATATTACCAATTGGATAATAACAAGCTACATAATCCCACTCTTCTTTAGTTTTAGAATTCATTTCTACCATATATCATTACAAGTTGTTCCCAACTTTTAAATCTTACAACTGAGCCAACAAGACTTGCTCCTGGCCCCCAAGGAAGACTAATCTGAAAGCCACTTGATCCAGCTTTCACTGAACCACCAACTTCTGATAATTCCCTTTTATTCCATTTTATCAGAACATAATGTGTAGTAGTATATGAATATTATACTCACGTCAAAAAGGCCAACAATTCAAGATTGTTAGCCTCTACATTCCATAATCATATCTTTTATCACTTTACTTCCTAACAACCGGAATCCACATTTCACCAAACACTAAACCGTTTCTTTGCCCCATCTCAACTGTTGTATTTGGCCCACCAACATAGGCAAAATCCGTTGCTTCTCGTAAAGCTTGACCGAAGGCAATGCCAGTCAGCTTATTACTTAAATCTTCAGCCGTTTTATCTTCCCCTTTCACCACTAAGTATTCTCCCTTTGGAAACTGGATTACTCTAGATGCTTCTTCTATTTGTACTTCTGTCATAACACCAGCATAATACATCATCTTGTTATTCACTGCTTCACTCACAGAAAAAATATATTCGTTTGTAGCTAAAGCTTTTAAAGTATCCAGCCTTCCATCTTCTTTAACAGCCGACCAAAAGTCTTTCTTTTCTTTATTTATCCCAGCAAAGTCTGTATAGTCACTCTTAATTTCAGTTCCAATACCTAACACAATAAAGCTATCTTTTTCTTCAATCGTATAATTTTTCATATTCAAAACCTTCCTTTTTTTAAAATGAATCAAATGATTTATCTTTTCATCTGATGAGTTTATAATATCTTTAAATCATGTCAAAAAATGATACTGTTTAGGAGACTAAAATGAAAAAAGTTGAACGGATTAATACAATTATGCGGTATATCAACAACCGCTCCCACTTTACAATTTCTGAAATCATACGAGAATTTAACATCTCTCGATCGACAGCCATTAGAGACATTAGAGAAATTGAAGCTATGGGCATGCCACTTGTCGCTGAAGTTGGGAGGACTGGGGGATATTTTGTTATGCATAACTCTATCCTGCCCGTTGTTCGCTTTACTGATAACGAAGTGAAAGCTCTTTTTATTGCCTTTATGGCTACAAGAAATCAACAACTTCCCTATTTAAAAAGTCGTCAATCATTAGCCGAAAAACTGTTAGGACTCATTTCAGAAACCCAGCAAGATGACATTGTTCTTTTAAATCAGCTCTTGCTGTTTGAAGGGACCAACCCTCATAATCCTGATTTACTTGAGCTTTCTGATCTCCCTCACCCTATGTTAGAAAAACTCATTCAAATACTTCTTTTGGATAGACATTTATTGATTTCCATTAAAGAAGAGAAAGAAATCAAGTCTTATTCCATTTATCTATTACACCTGTATCAAGAAAAAAGTCAATGGATCATTGAAGGGTTTGACTTAAAAGAAGAAAAGAAGAGGATGTTTCCTGTCGATCATCTCATCCATATCGAACCATACACGACGAAAAAAAAGCTAAATAAGAAAAAGATTTTAGAAAAACTAAGTAAGAAGGATGAAGCGATTAACCTTATACTTGAACTTGGTCCAAAAGCAATTGCCCAGTTCAAAAAATACCACCCTTTCAAAATTTCAATATCTTATACAAATCCTTACCAATCCACAGCCATTTTAAAAACATTTATCAATGTTAACAATTCGGATGAAGTAACGGAAATAGCAAATTGGCTACTTTTCCTAGGGAAAGATATTACAATTAGGGAAATGCCTGAAGAAGTATTAAAAGATTTACAAGAGCGGTTATGCTTATACACTCCATAAGCAGTGACTAGTTAAACCTCAAAATATTGAGTTTAACTAGTCACTTCTTAACGAGGCCTCTATGAAGAAGACAACAAAAAAGGTGTGAACTAGCTTTTAGTTCACACCTTTTTATATTAGAGTTTCCTATAAATACATTAAATTGCTTGTTTAAGATTTGTATGTGGATTTGGTCCATACTTATTCTCGCCTTCATCACTTTCAATGATACAAAACACAAGTAGAACCGCTCCTCCAAATGGCACCAAATTTAATAGCTGCCACCATCCGGTTTTTCCACTATCATGTAATCGACGAGCTTCCACTGCCAGAGTAGGAACGATAAAAATTGCTATATATAGCAAAGTAATATTGGCTCTTAAATAGAAGACAGACGGAGAATATGAGGCAAAATATATTAATGACCAAAACGTAACCTTATTAACTAAAGTAAAAATCCAGTACTCTTTTCTCGTTGCTCTCCCACTAAATTTCGCATAGTTTTTGAGAGCATATAAATACCATTTCATTTGAATCTCTCCCTTTTCCATCCCCTAAACAATTAATTTATACATTATATACCTTATAAGTATAAATATAACACATCACAACTATAATCTCTATATTTATATAGAATATTCTGTTTATTTTTAAGTTATTTTAGTTAAGCGTTACATACCATATTTCATAGCATTTGTATTCAATTCATTATTCTCCTATTCACTTTAAAACTATTACAATTAAGCGAAGTGTGAATGTATTATTAAAGCACGGAAAATCTTCCCGTGCTTTTTCTAAAACGTATATAATTTTGAATGATTTAATTCACTTACCCTAACTGACGTTTAAATGCTTTACTAGCAAAAAAGTACAAGATAATCATAATTCCTACGCACCAAGCAAGTGCAATCCAAATATCGTTGCCAACAGTCCCTTCATATAAAAGGGCACGAATCGCATTCACAATTGAAGTTACAGGCTGATTCTCTGCAAATGCACGAACAATTTTTGGCATCGTTTCGGTAGGTACGAATGCCGAACTAATAAATGGAAGAAAAACGAGTGGGTAAGAGTATGCTGTCGCCCCTTCCATAGACTTCGCTGTCAGCCCCGGAATGATAGCTAGCCATGTTAGCGCTAACGTAAACATCCCCAGTATTCCAGCTACTGCAAGCCAATCTAGCATGTCAGCACTAGAACGAAAGCCCATTAAGAGCGCAACAAGCATAACCACCACGATAGTAAGCACATTAGCAACAAGAGAGGTTAAAACGTGAGCCCACAATATCGATGAGCGTTTAATAGGCATCGTAATGAAACGTGCCATCAACCCACTCTTTACATCCGAAAATAATCGTACAGAAGTATAAGCTACACCGGATGCAATAGCCATTAGCAAAATTCCCGGCAATAAATAATTGACGTAGTTATCCGTTCCTGCCTTTATAGCTCCGCCAAATACGTAAACAAACAATAGCATCATCATAATCGGTGTAATCGCTACAGTAATAATTGTATCTGGACTACGCATAATATTACGCATTAAGCGCCCTAGTAATACCCCTGTTTTGCTTTTCATTTACATCTCCCCCTTTTTACCGATAATCGCAAGGAAAATTTCTTCCAATGTCGGCTGCTTCTCGATATACTCCACTTTTGCTGGTGGAAACATCTCTTTCAGTTCAGTAAGAGTACCTGTCGTAATAATTTTTCCGCTATGCAAAATCGCGATACGATCAGCCAGCTGTTCTGCTTCCTCCAAGTACTGCGTCGTGAGCAAGATTGTTGTGCCGCTGCTGACCAGTTCCTTGACTGTATTCCACACTTCGATCCGCGCTTCAGGATCAAGTCCAGTCGTTGGTTCGTCTAGAAAAATAACTGCTGGCGCTCCAATCAAACTCATCGCGATATCAAGCCGGCGCTTCATCCCGCCTGAATACTGATCCGCCCTCTGGTTGGCCGCATCTGTCAGGCTAAATCTTGTAAGTAGATTGTCAGCGACTTGGGCGGGACTAGAAACACCACGTAACTTGGCAATCATGATCAAGTTTTCCCTCCCAGTAAGCATGCCGTCTAAAGCTGCGAACTGCCCTGTCAAACTGATGCTTTGCCGAACATGATCTGGTTGACGTTGGATATCAAACCCGCAAATACTCACCTCACCATCATCTTGTTTCATTAGTGTCGAAAGGATATTGACCGTTGTCGTCTTTCCCGCTCCATTTGAGCCTAGCAGCGCGAAAATTTCGCCACGCTGCACTTCAAAATCCACTCCCTTTAAGACTTCTTTATCTTTAAAAGATTTTTTTATCCCTTTTACGGAAATCACTGCATTACTCATACTTTTCCCCCTTATCAAAATAGATTACCTATGCCTCTATTTAGTATCACTGATAATCTGTAATACTTAGTAGTGATTTAAAAATATAACTGAATAGCGATGGTGGCAATTCACATTTGTAACCAGCTAATCAGTCGGTATGACTTATTACATTTATTTTTTTCTCAATTTCTTCATGATGCTTTCATTCAAATCTTCACGATACTTGGAGACATACGTTTTCGCACTTGCTACTAGTTCGTCAGCAAAAGATGCCACATCTTCCCCAGTAATATCTAACACTTGTCTGCCTTCCGCTGCACCAGCTTCAAACAAATCGATTAATTCGTACTGAATGTGCAGCATATCCATCCCGTTTCCGGTCGAAAAATTCCACATGTAGTTTTGAATTTTCTTAAACACAAACTGATAGTCCTCTGGCAGTGCTGCAACTCGTGCCATCATCATTTTGTACTCTTTTTTATCACCAATTAACTTTTTGAACATTTCCAACATCTTATTTTCCTCCTTTTTATAAAACCGAACAAGAAATTCCCAAAGTATCGGCCAAAACATTTTATCTTATGAACCTATTTTGACTTCAAGACATTAATTTTTGACGATACAAAATCCCATTTTTTCCAAAACAATTCAAGCTCCTGGCGGCCTTCTTCATTTAATGAATAAAACTTACGAGGTGGTCCCATATCTGATGGTTTCTTTTCAATATTCACAAGCTTTTTCTTCTCTAATCGTACGAGGATGGTATAGACCGTTCCTTCCACGACTTCTGTAAAACCAAGATCATTCAGGTGGCGAGTAATCTCATAGCCATACGTTTCACGGCGACTAATGATTTCCAGTACACACCCTTCCAGTGAACCTTTCAGCATTTCAGTTAAATTTTCCATGTCCTGATCCTCCTTTACCCCCTATTCTGTCTGACTTATATTCAGTATTACAGAGTACTAAGGCGAATTTTTACTGAATAGCCTTTGAGTAAAACTACACTATTCAGTATTACTTATTACAACTACATTGTATGACTAAGTAGTTGTAGATGTCAACTGATTTTCAAATTTTTTCTAAAAACCGCTATTACCCATCGTTTACTGAAAATATTTTGAGAAACAGCACTACACAGTATTACCTATTACAAGTACATTGTATGACTGAGTAGTTGAAATATCAACTCGACTTTTATATTTTTCTAAAATCAACTATTACCCACCCAGCTAAGAAAAGAAAATACCCCAAAACAAAATTCTACATTTTTGTTTTGGGGCGCAATAAGCTAGCTATTCTTCTGAATAAAACCAGTCATCCTCTTGTTATGATAACATCATATCCATATCTTCTGCTGCAGTTGTAATTAGTTTTAAACCGAATGTTTCTTGTAATACATCGAGCACACCAGGTGAAATAAATTCAGGCGCCTTTGGACCGATGCGAATATCTTGAATACCAAGACTAAATAGTCCAAGTAAAATCGCAACCGCTTTTTGTTCAAGCCAAGATAAGACAATGCTTACTGGCAATTCATTCACTTCGCATTGGAAAGCATCAGCTAAAGCAGCTGCTATTTTCACTGTAGAAATGGAATTATTACATTGTCCTAAGTCGATGTAGCGCGGAATCTCGGTACCAGGTACAACGCCGTAATCCACATCACTAAAACGGAATTTACCACAAGAAGTCGTTAAAATCACTGTCTCCGGCGGAAGTGACGTTGCCAATTCACGATAATATTCTCCGCCTTTTCCTGGAGCATCACAACCGGCGATAACAAAGAAACGCTTTATTTTCCCTTCTTTTACTGCATCAATAATTTCTGGAGCTAATGACAATACTGTATGATGATGAAACCCTGTCACTAACTGTTCATCTGACTCCATATGTACTTCTGGAAGTTCTAGCGCTTTTTGAATCAATTGTGTAAAATCATCATTTTCAATTTTTTGTACACCTTCTAAACCTGCAATGTCATATGAAAAGAATCGATCAGAGTACGATCCTTTAATTGGCATAACACAGTTCGTTGTAGCTAATATGGCACCAGTAAATTTTTCAAAAAGGCGTCTTTGATCATACCATGCCTTACCGATGTTTCCTTTTAAATGTTTATATTTTTTCAGCTGCGGATATCCGTGTGCTGGTAGCATTTCAGAATGTGTATAAATATTAATGTCTTTTCCTTCTGTTTGCTTTAATAATTCTTCTAGTGCAAATAAATTATGACCCGTAACTACAATTGCTTTACCTTCTACACGATTTTGTGTAATTTGTACAGGCTCTGGCACACCAAAGTGATTCGTATGTGCCTCATCTAATAATTCCATCACCCGTAAAGCTGATTTCCCCACTTTCATAGCCATATCAATATGCTCTTGTTCGTTAAAGTTAGAATTTGTTAATGTCATATATAAAGCTTCTTGTGTTGTAGCATCTACAAATGCATCCGTATACCCTAGCTGAGCAGCATGCGTACGATAAGCCGCAATTCCTTTTAACCCAAACACAATCGTATCTTGTAAACTCGCAATCGTTTCATTCTTGCCACAAACACCCATTACTTTACATCCGCCTGTTGGTGTTTGTTCACATTGATAACAAAACATATCATCCCACCCTCTCCCAATCATTAATTACACCCTAAGGATAATACCCATTGAGAAAAAAGGATGTGATATCAATCACAATAATATATATAAATTTGTGACAGTTCACATTGTTGACATAACATTTTTACTGTCTCCTTATATTAATACTTGCGCATGATTATTTATTTGCATAATATATCGGCACACTTTTAAGGAATACAAATATCATATCCATCTAACATTTCACAAATTTTTCCTTACTAATGGTACAATTATAGTTATGGAGGGACAATATGATGGTATATATGATGTTTTATTACGGAATACTGTTTCTTATACTTGGTATTGCAGTATTGCTGTTTATTATGGCTGGGTCACGAAAAATTAGGAATAAAAATCTTTCATTCGTATTGATTGGTTTAGGGGTAAATATACTTGCAAGTCCAATGGCACTTTTTATAGGGGGGATGGCAACAGATTCTCCATATAGTACTGCACTTGATTTTTGGAAAGGATTTTTCTTTATTCAAGGAATACCTCTTTTCTTACTACTTATAGCTTTCATTTGGTCGCTTATTCGCCCGCCAAAAATAACAGTTCAAACGAGTATTGAAAAAGACCTTGAACAAAATAGTAAAAGCACTAAGAAAAAAAGAAAACGAAGCCGTCCAATTACTGCCTTACGTATTGTAATTTCGATTATTTTAGTAGTAGGCTGTTTTTCTTACATTTTGTATTTATACGACATTACACTTAAAAAAAGTCATTCTCCGAATAATATAAATACAATTAAAGTAGTAAAAATAGATTCAGACACTTCTCATGGTTCCTCTCCCGTTAGAATTAAATACGGCTTATGGGAACATTTTGACACAAATATTACAAATGATGGGGAACGTCTCGATTCTTCAAACGTTACAATAGATTGGAAAAACGATTATGAAGCAACAATAACGCTACGAAGCAAAGAATCCGTACCTGAAGTTGTGGAATTTAACATATCAAATAAATCCAATGGTTCTGTTTTTAAGAAGGTACAAAAAGTGGTCAGTTCCTTTACCTTTCAAAAAAGTGAATCTCCAAGTCTAATAAATATTATCGAATTAAGAGAAACAATAAAATCAAAAGGACCAAGTCCCAGTTCAACTGTAAGAATCTATTATGGGGAAAGAGGTAGCATTTTAAAAAAATATAAAGAGGTTACTCTTAAGGAAATGTATACGACAGAGAACTTCAATATCAATTGGAGAAACGATGAACAAGTACAGGTAGAAGTAATAGAGGAAAATGTAGTAACAGCTACCATTGTGATTGATTTATCAAAGTAAATTTATTTTTCACATGTTATAACTGTTTTCTATCCGGCACACAAGAGATACATAGTATATAAAAAAGATTTACAGACATTATGAGCGACCCTTTAATTTACAATACATTTACACTATCTTAACATTTTTTATATTATTTATATGATATATTTATATAGACACTACTTAAGAAGTTTTATGTACATTGTTATCTTTATAATCTCTGATTTAATTGATAAGAGATTATGTTATATTTTTATACCAGGGGTGAATGAGGATGACTGAAACTTTAAAGACACTTATAATGCTTGATGCTACTTACGTTGTTATAGCAATTATGACGGTACTGGTATTTGTATACTTGGAATTAAAATCTCAGTAACATATGCAGGCTTCGCATTTAAATATAGTTAGAATAAAACGAGGAGAAATTTGTTTCTCTTCGCTTTTTTTATTTCAACAAATCCAATGTATGTAGAAGTAAATCTCTATCCCCTACTCCCCCATGACCAGGCACTACTGAATTGATGTTTCCATATCGCTTCAGCACATTCTCAATCGATATAGACCATTCATTTACATAGGCATCTGCAACGTTTCCTAAATCTTTCGAGGACGCAGATTTAACTAAACAACCTCCAGCTAAAATGTTATATTGCGGTAACCATACGACAATATTATCTTCTATCTCTCTTTTCGAATCTTGTATTTTATCACGCTTTAATATAACTTCCGCTAATTCACCTAATTCCGCCATTGCATACATTGCACGTTCTTCAATTGTAGTATCTTGAAATCCTTTTTCTTTACTGAAATTTGATACATATCTCTGGAATTCCACAATATTCATACTTAATCCCCCTTCATGATATATACTCCGTTTTTCTATTACACTTAAATCTATTTTGTTAAATTATAACATTCATACTATAATTTATTTATAACTCTTTAACGGAGGTGTTTTCAATGACTCTCTTCGCTTCCCCATCATTATTCATACTAGCAATTATTTCATTTGCACTAGCCTATTTCATCGGAGTTAAACAATACACTTGGCTCTTATCAGGATTCAATGAACGCCGTGTGCCAAATAAAGATAAGTTATCAAAAATAGTTGGTCTTTATAATTTAATTGCCGGTGTTATCGCCACAATTGGTAGTGTCTTCACTACTCCTAATGTCAAAATCTTATTTCCTATCATTATAATTGGCCACGTTATAATCGCTGCTTATGTAAATACACGCATGGTGCATTGAAAAAAGATCATCCAAATGGATGATCTTTTTTATAATTTATCAACATATTGCTTCGCTTCTAGTAAAGAAAAACCCAAAGCCTCTCTTACTCTTTTAACTGCTGTAACTGTTTTTCCTTCTTCCATAAGCTGGCGCAACTCTTTATTAATTTCAGGTTCTCTATCTATAATTCCCATTTCTTTCGTAATTAGCTGTAATCTATCTTCCATCCTCTTTAAACGTGCATCCGTTTTCTTTTCGATTCTATTTAATTTTTCAATAATATAAATAAACCCAAAGACCGCTATCGGTATGATCATCCAAAATTCCATGACTATCCCCCTATTAGCTCTCATTTGTTTTATTTCATTATCTTATGTAAATTTTACCACAAAACACATTTAATGTATAATAGTAATATACAACAATGTTGATAAAACCTTTTATTTTAGGGGGACACTTTATGAAAAGATTTTTAAATACGTTGCTACAATTTTTAGTTCTTTCAATTGCACTACATTTATTATTTGATATCGTTGGCTGGCTTGTTTTCAATGCGCCAATTCAAAATAAACAAGTTATCATTTCCTTACTAACAACTTCATGGTTTATGTACATGTACCGAGATAAATTTTTTAAAACATTCACTTCGAATTAACTAAAAAAACTTCATCGATAAAAGATGAAGTTTTTTCTTTTTCTCTTTATTTACTACTGTATAATAGAACTAACATTCTGTCTTTTTTAAGAAAGGAGTCACTATGAACTTAAAAAGTAACAATATATACGAAAAAATGAACCAATATTCCGTTGCAGGTTTAAGCCTTGCTATTATACGTGATGGCAAACTAGACGAAACGATTGCCTTTGGAACGCTTGAATCTAGAACAACTAGAACTGTCACTACGAATTCTATATTCAACTCTTGTTCAATATCACTACAATGCTCGTACTAACGTTATCAGATCAAGAAATCATACATTTAGATGAAGACATAAATGATAGACTCACATCTTGGAACATACCTACCAACCTATTTACCTCACAGAAAAAAGTCACCCTGCGAAATTTATTAAGTCACCAATCTGGAATTATTGATCCTCCTAATAGCTTTGGACATTATACATTTGCACAAGGGCGACCAAACATGTCTGAACTCCTTGCTGGTAAAACATCATATTGCCCAGTACCAATAGAAATAACTTATAAACCAGAAAGCGAATTTCACTACTCCGATGCAAACTTTTGTATTATTGAACTACTACTTGAAGATATAACTGGAAAACCATTCAATCTTTTACTTGAAGAATATATCATTCAGCCACTCCAGCTAAAAAATAGTACAGTATTCTCTTCTGAAGATATAAATAAAATGGAGACCTTTGCTTGCGGGCATAATAAAAATGGCACCGTTACAAATGAAAAGTATCCATTTTATCCCTTCACAGCTGCTTCAGGTATTTGGACAACACCAACAGACTTATCAACTTTAATAATTGAAATCATTCATTCCTTACAAGGAAAGGGTAAACTAAAACTTTCTCAAAAAACAGTTCAAGACATGATTTCTCCTCAAGGTTGCTCAAAATGGACGGGACTAGGTGTTTTTCTAGATGATTCAAATGAAGACTTACAAATATATTCACTCGGATGGGGCGTTGGATTTCAATGTATGATGGTATGCTATCCATACCGAGGTAATGGCGCTATTATAATGACAAACGCTGACTTAGGTGTTCATCAAATGGAAGGGATTATTGGTGACGTCTTAGAAACGTTATCCTTATAATAAAAAGAAAGAAGCTGTTCCTTCCAGCTTCTTTACTTATATAACATTTTTCGCAACAATTTTTATATGTTCTGGCGCAATAATCTCCGTTATACTTTCTTGGAAATCTTCCTGCAACATTTCTTCAATATGTTCTAACTGTACTTCAACATGTGTGCATTCTAAAGTATGTATATTTAATAGTGCATAATGATCTTTTTTCTTAATTACTAAATATTGATTTTCCTCTGTTACAAGTACCGATCCTAATCGTACTCCTAGTAGGCGTTGATCATCAAACTTCACAATCGCTTCCCCTTTCTACTTTAAAAATATAAAGACTATAAAAATCCAATTTAAGGAAATAAATCCTATATAGACTATATCACACTTTAGTAAAATATAAATATCATATTTCCTTTTACTAAAAACCCTTATTCTTTTATATATTTCGATACAAAAAACTTTCTCAACATAAAATTAGAATTTTCAGTTTTTATTCTCTTGAAAATCTATTATAATAAAGTTAATAAATGTTTGACCTCTCCTAATTCATGTACATATGGATGATCAGTAGTCGCTGCTACTGATCTATTTTTTTGATCTTAGAAAGTAAATATGTTGCATCCTTTCCCACACCACAAATAAGTGCAGAGCCCCTTTGAGATTGCCACGGTAAACCGATATAATATAACCCTTTTACTGGACTTATTCCTCTTATATGATTAGGAAATCCTTTCTCATTCACTGCCTGCTCTATTTCAATCCATTTATAGTTTTGAATAAAACCAGTTGACCATATAATGCTTCCTCCGCTATACGTGCCACCATTTTGAAACATAATGCCATTTTCTGATGCATGAACCACTTTTTCCTCTAGTTTAATTGCTCCATTACAAATAAATTCTTTACCTTCAAAACCAAAAATAGGATCCTTTCTCTTCTGAAACCACTTTCCCCTCTTAGTATTTACTTCGGCGTACAATAAACCTAATTTTTCTAACCAATTAAAAATGCTTTTTCTAAAAAGACGTAACGGTAAAAATGTTAAAGGATGGCTGATAGACATTGTAACTTCATGAGTTTTTGCAAGTTCTACTGCAATTTGCATTCCTGAATTCCCGCCACCTACTACGAGTACTTTCCCCTTAGGAATTTGTGATGGTGATTTATATTGTGATGAATGTATTTGAAAAACATGTGATAAAAGATGTTGTGAAAATGAAGGGATGTACGGTTGCTGAAAACCACCTGTTGCGATAATAACTTTTTTCGTTTGTAGAATTTCTGTAGGAGTATGTAATTCGAATATATCTTTTTCTTTCTTTATTTTTAAAACTTCGGTTTGCAATTGGATCGGTAATGTAAAGTATCTTGCATATTCTTCTAAATATGTTGCCATTTCATCTTTACATGGAAATCCCTTTCCTTCTCCTTTTACTACCATACCTGGTAAACTACTATATTCTCTCGGTGTGAAGAGCTGTAAAGAATCATATCTGTTTCTCCATGAATCCCCAATTCGGTTTCCTGCCTCAATTAATAAGAAATTATATCCTTCTTGCTTCAAGTAATATCCCATAGCTAATCCAGCTTGACCAGCTCCAATAATAATTACATCTAACATCTTTTTCCTCCTTCTCAAAACGTATGAATACATGCTCATTTGTTCATATGTTTTATGATACGATTTATTTTTCAATATTTCAATCTATTTAACAAAATGAAAAGAGTAGTTCACCGCTTTATGAACTACTCTTCATCCCATTTATTTAATACGTAATTACACTGCACTATCTCTAAAAAAATATATATTAATTCCTTCCGGCTCTACAATTTTTCCTCATAAAATATAATTCTATTTGAAAACGGATCAATTACAGTTAATTCAATTGTATCCCAAGGTGTTTTTTCTATATTTGGCTTCGAATAAGCATATTCTTTATTCAATAATATAGAATGATAATCCTCTACATTACCTATTTTGAACCGAATCGTACCGCCTGGCGAAGCATCCCCATGATGTTCTGATAAATGGATTACAGCATCATGTAACGAAATTTGCATATATAATGGCATATGTTCCTCATACCGATGTTCCCAATCCCGTTTAAACCCTAAAAAATCTATGTAAAATTGCTTTGCTTTTTCAATATCAAAAATTCTAAATATAGGTGTAATCATTTATAATCCTCTCCTATTTATAAACATCTGCCGCCAATTCCCTTAAAACATCCACATTCACTACTTCAAAGCATCCATTGTTTTTCTTTATAATCTCTTTATCACAAAAAATATTTAATGTACGTAATAGATGCCGATAACTCGTTCCTAACAATTCAGCTGTTTCTGTTAAATTCCCACTAAATACAATTCGATTTCCGTGCTGCACCGCTCGTTCCCCTGCTGCTAACATGTAACTTGCAAGTCTGTTTTCAAGTGGATATAGTAAATTAATTGTACTATTTTTGGAAAGTCGATTTAACTTATGTGCTAACGATCCGCAAATACATCGTAAAAATTTTGCATCATGAAATAGTTGATTTCTCACTTTCCCTAAAGGCAAACCAACACAATATGAATCTGCCATCACTTGTACGTTTGAAGTAATCCTTTGTGAATGAATTAACTCCACATCTCCAAGTAACTGCAAGCTATCATAAAAACATAATAATACAGATTTCCCGTTACTTAATGTGTTAAACGCTTTTGCTTTTCCTTCAACGAAGAAATATAAATAATCTATCTCTTCATTTTCTCTACAAATAAACTCATTCTTCTTAAAAAATATAAGCTCCATATATGGCTTCATATCATTAGTAAAAAATGAATCAATGTTATTTTGTTTCATATACTCTGCTAATTTAATTGAATTACATATTTTCTTCATAGTCCCCCACCTTTACAACTCATCCCCATTGTAATCAAAATTTTCTTCTTCCACTATGACATATGTCATAGTAATACACAATTTCAGCATGATACAGTCATTACAAATATGAAATCTAAAGGGGATATTACATTGTATAACTTTCTTTCTGTCTTTATTGGTGTGCTCATCGCCGTTATGCTTCCATTGAATGGGATTTTATCTGAGTTAATCGGCAAGTATACAGCAAGTGTTGTCATTCACCTTGTCGGTTTAATTGCAGTTATTTTCGTTTTAATCATAAACAAACATAAAATCCATTTTGATAAGAGTATTCCACTTTTTTTATATAGCGCTGGAGCGATTGGAGTATTCACTGTTCTTTTTAACAATATAAGTTTCTCCGTCCTTGGTGCCTCTATTACGATCGCATTAAGTTTACTTGGTCAGTCCATTGCTTCCATCGTTATTGATCATTTTGGCTTATTAGGAATGAAAGTTGCTAAATTTGAAAAGAAAAAACTAATTGGACTATGTTTCATCTCTTCTGGAATTATAATCATGACAATTTATTAATGGGGGCAAGAAAATGTTATATGTTACAATCGCTATTTTAGCTGGTGTTTCTATCGTCGTTGCTAGAATTATTAATGCGAATTTAGCAAAAGAAATTGGGAATTGGGAAGGCACGTTTTTTAATTATATTACTGGCTTATTTTTCTCTATGTTATTTTTAATGTTCAGTTCAGATTCATTGTACATTCCAATGCATACGTTACAGTCCATTCCTATCGCTGTATATTTAGGCGGATTAGTAGGCGTTATCGTTATTTCATTATCAAACTATATTACTCCTAAAATATCAGCATTTTATTTAACGTTACTCATCTTTATCGGACAATTATTTGCGGGAACTATCATTGATTTCTTCCTGACAAATGAACTCTCAACTGGAAAGATTATCGGCGGTGTTTTCGTATTAATTGGGCTTACTTACAATTTACTCGTTGATCGCCCCCTGAAAACTGTTAAGAATAGCCACGTTCAACTATAATACTTTACGCTTACCTATCATATATTAATAGAAAAGCTCTTCATACGAAGTAATAGAGAGGAGAATATTCTATTAAGAAAATTATTTTACTGCTTTGTAGCACATTGATTATTTGTGGAATCATATGGTTTGTAAACTCTGGAAAATCTATTCAAGATTTGTATACAGCAAATAAGCCAAAGAAAAAAGCTACTATTATTTCAACTCAAAGGGATCCAAATGAGCCCCCTGTCTTCTTAGGAAAACAAGAAATAAAAGATATACATGTCGAGTCCATTAAAACAAAAAAGGATATCTTCCTTACAAAAACAGATGAATTAAAAACGTTTATTAATAGTATGGATACCGCAAAAAAAGGAAAATTAACATTAGATGAAGAAGGATCAGATTTAATAGATTGTGATATGTGGATTACTTTTGAGGATGGAACTTATAAAAAATATTTCATATGGGTAGTTGATCATCACAGTAACGAAGTGATGATTGCTCAGCAAGATACTCCTAATGATGTAAACCTCAAGTACTATCAATTAAATGAAGATAGCTCAAAAAAGGTTTATAACTTATTCAAAAAAATTATTTAACCGAAAAAGTCATGAGCACGTAAGCTCATGACTTTTTGCACTATATATATTCCGGGAACACTTTACAACCCTTTTCCTGCTCTATATCATGGCCAAAGAAAATAATTGGTTTCTCTTTCGCCACAACTTCTTTTAAACGTTTAATTGAAGATAAAGCTAATTCTGGATCAAATCCTGCGAACGGCACTTCATCTTCAAAATTTTCTTTCGTATAAGATGCATCAATCGTCAATAAAATTGAACCCGATTGCTCCGTCTCAATGAATAGCGACTGATGGCCTGGAGAATGGCCTGGCGTATACAATAATTGAACACCTGGTACCACTTCATAATCCCCTTCAATAATTTTGTAGTTCAAATGCGGTAATATACATTCTTTCATATATTCTTCTCTATGAAGTGCTGCCTCATATTCCGTTCGTTGCACAATAATCGGTGTATTTGTAAAAGCACCGTTTCCTCCTGCATGATCAAAATGTAAGTGAGAACTAATAATATATAAAAGGTCGTCCGGCTCATACCCTACACGCTTTAATATATTTACGATTCTATCTTCATCAGTCATTTTCGGTAAAATCTGCCCTTCAACAAATGTACCGTTAAAAAGCCCTTCATTATTAACTGCACTTTCTGGCATACCTGTGTCTACTAAAATGGGACCTTCTTCCGTCTCCAAAAGATAACACCATACAGGTAAGTTCAATAAATTCCCTGGCGCGATTGTACTATTAACAGAAGAATGATCTAACATACAACGACCTGCTGGAACGAAATAAAGCTTCTTTACTGTCATTATGTATCCACCTTTACATTTAGTTTGGGATAAAGTAATACAGTAAAAAATTCTTCTTTTTAGAAATAAACTCCTTCTAGACTATCAGTACAGCTTACATAAAAAAGAGGGTATTTTTTTTACATAGCAGTATTTCACCATCTATAATATAGAAGTAAAGAATTCTTACTTTAATGGAGGGAATACAAATGAAAGCAATTGGTTTACATGAATACTTACCTATTGAAGAAGAAAACAGTTTAATTGATATTGAAGTTGAAAGACCTGTTGCTACAGGAAGAGATATACTCGTTAAAATTAACGCTATTTCCGTTAACCCAGTTGATACAAAAGTTCGCTCTCCGAAAGATAAAAAAGAAGATGTAGCGAAAATACTTGGCTGGGATGCTAGTGGTGTTATTGTGCAAACTGGCGAAGGTTGTACGTTATTTAAAGAAGGCGACGAAGTGTTTTACGCTGGAAGTATTACGAGACAAGGTACATATAGTGAATATCATTTAGTTGATGAAAGAATCGTTGGTAAGAAACCAAAAACGTTAAGTGATGCGGAATCTGCAGCACTCCCTCTAACAGCCATTACAGCATGGGAAGGTTTATTTGAACGTTTAGGTATTGATTACAATAAGAGAGATGAGAATACATTCAAAAACATTTTAATTATTGGCGGTGCTGGTGGTGTAGGTTCAATTGCCATTCAACTTGCGAAATGGGCTGGACTGAATGTCATCACAACTGCATCCCGCAATGAAACGATACACTGGGTTGAAAAATTTGGTGCCGATTATATTATTAACCATCACCAACCTTTACAAGATCAAATATTAGAATTCGGGATAAAAGATGTAGATTATATTTTCTGCTTAAACAATACAGATCAACATTGGCAAGCAATATGTGAGCTCATTAAACCACAAGGAAAAATTTGCTCTATCGTAGAAAATGAACACCCTCTTGAAATGGGTATTTTAAAAAGTAAAAGTGCTACATTCGTTTGGGAGTTTATGTTCACAAAAGCGATGTATGAAACTGGCGATATGATTACGCAGCACGAACTATTAAATAAAGTAAGTGAACTATTAGATGAAGGTATTTTAAAGACTACATTAAATGAAACATTCACACCAATTAACGCTGAAAATGTAAAAAAAGCACATGCCCTGCTTGAAAGCGGAAGTACAATTGGGAAAATCGTTTTAGAAAAGTTTTAATAGCAAAAAGTCCGATTTCCAAATGAGAAATCGGACTTTTTTACTATCTTTATTTACTTGAAAACTCCTGATCATTTGGAACATCTAACGGACGTCGTTTCCCTATTCCGAAAGCGTAGAAACTAATTGTAACGATAGCTAAGAAAATAATACCTACAACTAGTGAAATACGTGTATCATCGTTAAACCACATTCCGATTAACACCATAATTAAAAAGGCAATCGTCAAATAGTTTGTAACAGGAGCACATGGCATTTTGAACGGATGATCTTTCATCTCTGCTCCCTTTTCTTTTCTGAAATTAATTTGACTAATTAAAATGACAAACCATGGTACCATACCAGGAAGTACACTCGCACTATATACATATACGAATAAGTTTTTCGGTGCAATATAACTTAATACAACACCAACCGCTAAACCGATAATTACGCCAACTGTACCGAATAAAGGTACACCATTTCCAGAAAGTTTCGTGAAATATTTCGGCGCTTGTCCATTTACACCTAACGTATAAAGCATACGACCCGCACTATAAATACCACTATTACAACCAGACATCGCCGCTGTAATAACAACGAAGTTAATAAGTCCAGCTGCTGCCGTAATACCAACCTTCGCAAAAGTTGCTACGAACGGGCTACCAATTGTACTTAATTGATCCCACGGATACACAGTTACAATAACGAAAATAGCACCAATATAGAAAATTAAAATACGCCAAATGGTACTTTGAATCGCTCTTGTAAGTGTCTTCTTCGGATCCTTTGCTTCACCAGCAGTAATACCGATTAACTCCACACCTTGGTATGCACCCACTACAAGTGATAATGCAAAGAAGAATCCTGAAAAACCACCTGTAAAGAAACCGCCATTTGACCAAAGATTTGATATGCCAATCGCTTCTCCACCGTTACCAATTCCAAAGAAAATAAGTCCAAATCCTGCAATAATCATTAATAGAATCGTAACGATCTTAATCATCGCAAACCAAAATTCAAATTCACCAAATGACTTAACAGAAATTAAGTTAGCTGCGCCAAGAATAACCATTGCGATTACACCTGGTATCCATGCTGGTAAGTCTGGGAACCAATATTGCATATATGCTCCTACCGCAATAATTTCTGACATCCCAACGATAACCCACTGGAACCAGTTACTCCACGCTGTCATATAACCAGCTAACGGATGAATATACTTATGGCCAAACGTCGCAAATGAACCTGTACTCGGCTCCATATACAACATTTCACCCATCGCACGCATAATGAAGAAAATAAAAATACCTGCAATTGCATACGCAAGCATTACTGACGGACCTGTCCATTTAATCGTGCTGGCTGACCCCATAAACAAGCCAACACCAATCGTTCCACCTAAAGCAATCATTTGAATATGACGTGCTTCTAAGCCTCTTTTCAATTCTTTGTTTGCCACTTCACTTCCCCCTCTTAGATGATTCATAGCCGCATTTTAAATCAAGATGCCTTCCCCTAATTCCTTTCGGCCTTAAAAATGATGAAGCAAACGTCATTTTACACTAGCTTTAAAGCTATCCTAAAATCTTTTTTTTGCCTCTTACAAAATTTTCAAAACCTTTCATCTTCCAATATTCTATAAATCTTAAAATTACTTACCTTATATTAATTCATTAATCTGAAAAATTCAATTATTTTTTCAATAAATTAATATGCATGATTATGTTTAATTTTTAACTGAATTAACAATAAAATACATCTATTCAATTTGATTCCGGTATGAATATTATTACAATATAAATAACCGAGGAGAGTATTTCTTCCTCGGTTTCACACCTCATGTACTTCAATCTGTATAGTTGATAACGTAATTTCCCACACGTCCGATTTATATACCAACCAGAAATTTAATATATTAATAAATTACTAACTTCTTTAGTCCAGCCCAATTTTGAGGCAGGAATCTTGCTACCTCAAAACAGCGGGATACAATATAAAAGAGTCTCATTAAAAAAAGAGACTCTTTTACCATTTCATATTTAACTCATTTTTGAAGTTTCTTTACCTAAAATAAACACTTTAGTAAACACCATCATGATAACGACTATAGCTAGAAAATAAAGTGGCATCACGAGTAACGAGCCCGTATGCAGCTGACTCATTCCCAAAATTGTCATCGTTACAATTACATAGTAGCCTAAGCTAAACAATGCTCCGGCTGTACCAATAACATCTTGAAAATCTACTAATGCTAAACTTAAGCAGTTAGGTAACGCTACTCCAATTCCTAATAGCAATATAAACATCGCTACTAAAAATCCAATCATATATATTATATTAGGATTTGTTCCAACAAACGTAATAACAGATAAAAAGATAGCTCCTCCTGTCATTACGAGACAACCGATATATATAATCTTCTCTGGTTTATATGTGGTAAGCAATTGTTTTGAAACTTTTGCTCCAATAATAGAAGCAGAAGCAACAACAATCCCTAAAAATCCATACATACTAGGCGATAATTGAAAGTATTCAATAAAGATAAATGGTGCTTCTGCATAATAACTAAATAAAACACCATTCGCTCCTCCAATTAATAACCCATATGTTACTACTTTCGGATTTGTAATTAATCTCTTCAAGACTGAAAACACATTTATTTTATTCGTTACTGAGTCCGTTTTTGTTTCGGGAAGAGAAACAAACGTATACAGAAAAATCCCGACACTCATAACTACTAAACTTAAAAATACAATTTTAAATCCAAACATTTGATCAAGAAAGCCACCAATTAATGGTCCTATCGCTGGTGTAAAGGCAATGACTGCCGAAATTTGAGCAAACATAACATGCCTTTTATGTCCTTCTACACTTTCACGAAGAATTGTTTGCGTCACAACTGATCCTGCACTTGCTCCAAATGCTTGAATAAAACGACTTACCAATAAAACTTCAATGGAATTTGCAATAAAGCATAAGAAACTCCCAGCGCCATATACGACAATTCCAAATAACATTGCCGGGCGACGGCCAATTATATCCGATAACCACCCAATAAAAAATACACCTAAAGCAAATCCAGCAAAATACACACTTAGTGTTAACTGTACCTCATTATTACTTACATGTAGTGCCTTTGAGATGTCAGGTAAAGACGGTGTGTAAATCGTTTCACTAATTTGCGGAAATGCGACAAGAATGATCATTAACAAAAGTGATGGTACTGAGACTTTTTTCATTTTTCATACCCTCCTATAACTTTGAAAATCTCAGAAATAAAAAGACTTTCCTAAGCTACGGAACAGGAGGGGCCATTATAGAAATTCGATCATAAAACAACAAAGAAAACACCTCAATTACGTATGTTAATACTTATAGGAGGGTAATATTAACATTGATTTTTTAAATATACTTTTTCAATTATATTACATATTGCGTTTCTTTTTCTAGTGTTGAGCCTTGGAGGATTTGTTAAAAAGATAACTTGAAGCTACCACCTTTTTATGGAATAATTAGAAATAGTTTGAATTAACAGTTCCATTAAACGGTAGACTAGCACTTTTTAATGTCGTAAAGCTCACAAACAGGAGGCCTTTCGTAATGATTGAAATTTTAAAGACAATAGTAAATTTCCTAATTTCTCTATTCTCAGGAGAATTACCAATTGTATATTATGTGTGGATTATCGCTTTATTTATCATGCAAATAATCCAGGCTACTCTCAGCTATAAGCTCTTTAAAAAGAAAGTCAATTTCAGCACCTATATGTCAACAGAATTACTCGCTTTTATCATTCTATTGTTTGGCGGTATGTTAATATCTAAGTTACTTGCCTACATAATAGACGATCCTACTATTAGTATGACAAATGTAACACATTATTTTATTTCTCTTATCATACTAACTATATTTGTCTCTATTGGCTTTATTAAAGACTTTTTACTAACATCTATTAATAATAAAAATATAGCTCTTTTTACCACTTTAGTAGTTTCCTTACTAGCTAGTATACTGTCATTCAAGTTTTTATCACCTTTCATTGCAGGTTCCTTTTCTCTTTCTAAATCTTTTATAACTACTTTAATTATTATAGTACTCGGGTTAATTGCTCTATTAATTTCTTTAGACGAAAAGTATGCAGATGAAGAGTAATTCTTACATACATAGTGTGAAATTGGATGTCTATTCTTTTTTAACGGTATTACTATAAAAATAATATAGTCATTGAATCGAAAATTACGTAGAAATGAGGAACTACAATTGAGCATTGAACAACAATTATATGATGCAGTGAAACGTTTAATTGACCAAAGATACCCACATGGTTGGGGCGGAGCTGCAGCAATTCGTGTAGAAGATGGGTCCATTTATACAAGTGTGGCCCCTGATGTAATAAATGCTTCAACAGAACTTTGTATGGAAACAGGTGCTATTTTAGAGGCGCATAAATTTCATAAGAAAGTTACACATTCTATTTGTCTTGCAAGGGAAAATAAGCATTCTGAGTTAAAAGTGTTATCACCTTGTGGTGTATGCCAAGAACGTTTATTTTATTGGGGACCGGAAGTACTATGCGCCATTACAAATTCGAAACAAGATATTATTTTCAAACCGTTAAAAGAATTGCAGCCATACCATTGGAGCGAAGCATATCATGATGAATTTACAAAAGAATGGAGTACACGATAAAGGAAAGGTTGCTCGCAATTGGCGGGGAATAAAAACTATTAAAAAAAGCACCGTCACAAATGACGGTGCTTTTTCTATGTAAGAGCTACTAGAAGGTTCCCTTCTAGCCTACTCCCATTTATAAGTCCAAAATTGTTCAAGTTGCAGCCATTTTAATGTTGCTGCATCTTTGTTTTTGATTTTTACGTGTGTTTCTTCTAACATCGCTTCTGTTTGGGAACGATGCGCACCTAGTGCAGCTAATTTATGCTCGAATACTTCACTAATATTATTTACAACATCCGGCTCACCTAATACAGCTTCGCGATTTTTCGTAATTGCAACTGCATGAATGACTGGACGTTCTTCTTTTGGCATACGTGATACAGCGCGAACGACAGCGCGACCAAATGCATCATGATCTGGATGTACGCCGTGCTCTGGATAAAATGTAATAATTCGAGATGGATTTACTTCTTGAATGATTGCTTCAATTTTATCTGCAACGAAATCAACATCTTCAAATTCTAACGTTTTATCATGGAAACCAAGCATTCTTAAATCTTGAATTCCCATCGCTTCACATGCATCTTTTAATTCTTTTTCACGTATATTTGGAATCGTTTCACGGTTAGCAAATACGTTTTTCCCCATGTTACGTCCCATTTGTCCTAAAGTACCACATGCATACGTTACAGGTACTCCTTGATCTGTTAATAAGCGAATTGTTCCTCCCGCAGCAAATGCTTCATCATCTGGATGCGGAAATACAACAAGTACATGTCTCTCCATAAGTTTCCCTCCTTCTTACTTAAATGGCGTTAAGCTTAACTCAAGCGCAACTGCTAAGCGGCCTTGATTATCGTGCCCTGCAAGTAATAAACGCTCTTTATCGTCTACTTCCCAGTGCGTAATACCTTCTGCATATACCCAGCCGTGATCCATTTTCAAACCAACTCGGTATGGATTCGTTCCAGTAATCTTCCCGCGCTCAAAGCGAATAATTGCATTTCGAATGAATGCACCAACCGTCATCATCTTTTCGTTAAAGTGTGACGCATACGCTCCGTTCGTTGTTTCTAAATGAATATATACATCTTTATTTACAAAACGTTCAATTTCATTTTGAATAAGAGAACTATCTTTTACTATTTCCATCGGAATTCACCTCTTTAAACCATTTTACGCAAAAATAATGTAAATTGCTATCTCTATATTAGAGGACAGCGCCCACTTTTCCTAATAATTTGCACTGTGTTTCTTTATTTTTTCACCCCACATTAACGGATAGTAAGATTTCCACCTTAAAATCCAGCAAATGCACGTCAGCTATGTGGGAAATTAACTATCCCTAAATGCCCGATTGGTGAGGGCTGATAATCAGTGGGGATGAACAAAAACCCCACTGATTAAAGTTTCACTTTATATCATATGTAAAATCATCATTTTTTCCTTCACTTTGTTAAATAGTTTTCTTTCTTTTTTGAATTTGCTACAATATATTTTATCCCGTATGAATACAGCGAGATACATTTTGACAATTGAATACATACTTTAAAGAAGGTGACACGATTGGAACAGTCAGCACATGAAGTAGCAAATTGGCAATATTATTTTGCAATTGCCGTATTTTTAATCACGTACGGATTTATTATTTCCGAGAAATTGAATCGTGCTGTAATCGCACTATTCGGTGCTGCTATTATGATTATTTTTGGAATTGTAGATTTACATACCGCTTTCACATCACATATTCAATGGGAAACGATCACCCTTTTAATTGGGATGATGATTCTCGTACATATTACGAGTCAATCAGGCGTATTTGAATTTGTAGCCATTAAAGCGGCAAAAGCAGCTGGCGGAAAACCAATCCGCATTTTATTATTGCTATCCCTATTAACTGCTGTCGGATCAGCATTTTTGGACAACGTAACAACCGTTTTATTAATCGTACCTGTTACACTGTCCATTACACGTATTTTAAAAGTAAACCCTGTCCCTTATTTGATTTCAGAAGTGCTATTTTCAAATATAGGCGGAACAGCAACATTAATCGGTGACCCACCGAACATTATGATTGGATCAGCAAACAAGCATTTAGATTTTAATGCCTTTTTACTAAACTTAGCTCCAATCGTAATTATTATTTCTATCGTTACACTTGGCATTATTTACTTCATGTATCGCAACAAACTAAAAACAACAACTGAGCAAATTAAAATATTAATGGCATTGAACGAAAAAGATTATATTAAAGATCAAAGCCTCCTTTTAAAATCGATCACGATTTTGGGACTAACTATTTTAGGCTTTGTACTTCATTCGATTATTCATGTAGACGCTGCCGTTATCGCGATGACAGGCGCTACACTTCTTATGCTAATCGGCGTGAAAGAACATGATATTGAAGATGTATTTGCCCACGTTGAATGGGTAACTATTTTCTTCTTCGCTGGACTATTCGTTCTTGTTGGCGGATTAATTGATATCGGCCTTATTTCTTCACTCGCAAAAGAAGTACTCGACGTAACAAACGGTGATATCGGTTTCGCTGCCGTACTTATATTATGGGTATCAGGCATCGCATCTGCGACAATTGATAATATCCCCTTTGTCGCAACGATGATTCCGCTTATTCAAGATTTAGCTACAGGACTCGGACTATCTGTAGACTCTCCACAAATCGAAGTACTATGGTGGGCGTTATCACTTGGAGCTTGCTTAGGAGGAAACGGAACATTAATTGGAGCATCCGCAAACGTAGTCGTTGCTGGTATTGCAAAACGTGAAGGACATGCTTTCTCGTATATGGACTTCTTAAAGATTGGTTTACCGTTAACAATCATTGCATTACTATTATCACATGCTTACATATATTTACGTTATTTAATGTAAAAGTTATATTGCATGAAATTATATCGTCAAATACAAAAGGTTTGCAGCACTATGCTGCAAACCTTTTTTTCATCACCAAAATATACCGATAATTGCTAGTCCACCTAATATCATACCACCAATTTGTCCAACGATTGCTGGCGATAATTGAACACCTTTTCTCACTTCAACAACCGGTCTTTCGTGCCTTAATTGCTGCACTTCACTTTGCAGTTGATGTACACTTCCGTGTAATTCTTTAATTAGTTCCTTTAATTCAGCGACCTCTTCATTTACTGGTTTACTTTTTTCTAAATTCATTTTTCATGACTCCTTATAAGTTCAATCAGTACATTGTAAAAATTCGCCAATTATCATTATATCTCCTGCATACTACATATATAATTTTGAATGTAATTTCTAACCTTGCAGCTCTATCCATTCATCCCGCAATATCCCATAATGATGCGATTGAAACACTTCCCGTCCCTTTGAACTGCTTCTCTTATAAACATTTCTATCAGAAAGCCCCACTCTAACGTTAGAGTGGGGCTTTCTCGAATCCTTCTTATTTCGTAAACATTTTCTCCGCTTCATCCATTGCCATTTTGTTACCTAAAGCAGAATAGTCAAGCCATGGTTGGTCATTAATAATGTATACGTGCTTGCCTTTAACAGCTTTTAAGTCTTTCCAAATTGGTGTTTCTTGAAGTTGTTTAAATGCAGCTTTTGCCTTATCGTCTCTATTTACAACAACGAAAATAGCATCTGCATCAAAGTCAGGTAATACTTCTTGTGAAACGACTTCGAAAGGACGGTTTCCATCAATTTTCTCTACACCATTTGCAGGTTGTAATCCTAAATCTTGGAATAAAATTGGTCCCATCGGTCTTTTCGTACTAAATACACGTAATTCTTTTGCAGTAACACGAATTGCCATTACTTTTTCGTTATTACCTAATTCTTTATCTATTAAACTTTTTACTCGTTTTGATTGCTCTTCGTAATCTTGAATATATGTATCCGCCTCTTCCTGACGGTTTACAAGTTTACTAACTTGTTTTAAATGGTCTCTCCACGTACCCTCATCTAAATTGAAAGAATGTGTTTTTGCAATTTTTTCGTATTTCGCTAAATCTTTGCCCGCGTATTTTTCATCCACATAAATGTCAGTTGGCTTCAATTGAAGTAATGCTTCCATATTCGGATCCGTTACAACACCAAGTTTCTTCGTATCTTTCAACTGCTCTTTTGCATGTGGTAAGAAATCTTTTAAATCTCCACCAATAACAGAGCCTACAGGTGTAATTCCTAATGCCAGTAAATTATTCGTTAAGTGAATGGACATAGAAGCGATTTTCGGATCATTACTTTTTTCAGTTTTTTTCGTTGCCTCTTCATTAGAATTCGTTTGACCACATGCTGCTAATACTAAAATACACATCATGCTAAATAAAATAGTAAGTTTCTTTTTCATATGTTCTCCTCTTTGAAGTATTTATTTTGTTTTTGTAAGTAAATAAAGAAAATACGGTGCTCCTAAAGCTGCCACTACTACACCAGCTGGAATAGAATTTGGCTCGAATATAGAACGACCTATCGTATCTGCTAGTACTAAAATAATCATTCCGATAATGCCAGCTAGTGGAAGGAAATGTTGATAGGTAGTACCTACTAACTTTCTTGCAATATGCGGAGCAACTAAACCGATAAAACCAATCCCTCCTGCCATTGATACACTCGCGCAAGATAATCCTACCGCTGTAGCTAAAAGGAGTAACCGTTCTTTTTGAACAGAAACACCAAGTCCTGCTGCCACACTATCACCTAGTGACAATGCATTTAACGTTTTAGATTTTAGCCATGCATACGGAGTTAGTATGAAAATCCAAGGTAATAATGCAAGGACATGAATCCAATCCCTTCCCCACACGTTACCAACTAACCATCTGGAAGCGAATGTATATGTCTCATCATTTAACTTGAGAGAGAAAAATAACGAAATCGCACTAAATCCAGCTGAAATAGCAATACCAACGAGAATAAGTCTAATAGGAAGTAGACCTTGTGACCGATCATTCGCAAGTATAATAATTAAAAATGCAGCTAGTATTCCCCCGCAAAATGTAAATAACGGTATTAAAATCGATGCATTTTCATTAATAGAATGAAAGAAAGTAACGAATATAATTAGCCCGAAAGATGCACCTGCATGTAATCCTAAAATACCAGGGTCCGCAAGTGCATTACGTGATAATCCTTGCAAAATCGCACCGGAAATCCCAAGGCCAATACCAGCTAACATGGTGATTATAATTCTTGGCATACGATAATCGTATAGCACTGTTGCGCTCTCAAAATCACCATAACCGAAAAGTGTTTGAATTACTTTAAGTGGCGCTATGCTCAGTGTCCCTGTATTTAAACTAATTAAAATGACAGCGATACTAATACAACCCAAAATTGTAGTTACAGTAATAGCTCTCTTTTTATCTGTGTTCAAAAGATCCTTCACTTATAGCTCCCTCCCAACTTTACGTGCTATATAGAGGAAGAATGGAACTCCAACAAGAGCCACCATAATTCCTATCGCGAGTTCTTTAGGAGGGTTTACTGTTCTTGCCCCTAGGTCCGCTAAAACTAATAACATAGCACCTAATAATGCTGACATAGGAATAATGAGTCGATAATTCACACCAACTATTTTTCTAGCAATATGCGGGATAACGAGTCCTACAAATCCGATAGAACCAACAGCTGAAACAGATACACCTGCAAGAATGACTACTATAATCATCCCTAGTATTCTCGTTCGGTTCGTTTTTACTCCTAAATTCGTAGCGACGTCATCCCCCATTGATATGAGTGAAATAGATCGCCCTATCACTATCGCAAAAAGAATCGTTATAAGAATAATAGGAACTAAAAACTTCAAATGTTCCCACTTAACCCCTGCAACACCACCAGCGTACCAAAACGCTAAATCTTGACTTAAGTCATAATAAATCGCGATACCTGAACTCAACGAATGCAATAACGCGGCCATAACTGCCCCTGCAATCGTTAATCTCATCGGTGTTAATCCGCCTGATGTGGCCGATCCGATAATAAAAATGAGTACTGTACTTAAAACCGCTCCAATAAAAGAGACAATCATTAAATAGGAATATGGCATATGCGGAAAAAAGGCAAAACTAAGTGCTACTACAAACATTGCACCTGCATTTATGCCAAGCACACCTGCATCAGCTAAAGGATTTCGTGTTACTCCTTGCATAACAGCCCCAGCGACCGCAAAAGCCGCTCCTACAACTGCTGCGCCAATTACCCTTGGGAGCCTTAATTCGTAAATGATTTGATGCTGCGTTAATTTTGGATTGTAATCAAAAACCGCTGTCCATACAGTTTGCAAATGGATATCCTTTGCACCGAATGCAATAGCTAAAAATATAGATCCGATTAAACATAACATTGTTAAGCTCATGAAACATATGAACTTAATATGTATCCAACGATTATTGCCAGCATGTACAGCAAACTTATGTAACATGTTTCATTTCATCCTTTATATTCAGTTGATTTTTATAATTATTTTTAATTTATAATTATTATTGATAATAATTATCATTTTCATTTAGATATTATATCCCCACTTTTTTTAAATAGCAAACTATTTTTTTACTTCTTTAAATATTAAAATGCTTATTACAATTCCTTTCTAAAACTTACAAATACATGCAAAATAGACTACTGGATTATTTTTAAAATTGTAGTATACTTAGTCATTATTTTAAGTTTTCTAACAAAAACATCGAAGGTGACACAATGTTCTATATAAAACAACTACTACACTTCACTTATGAGCAAGCATTATCCTGTTTATTCCCTGTCGTTATTTTCTTAACACTAGCCCTATCAAAAATCATTTCTATCCCAGGGGTATACCGCTATGATTTCATACTTATCGTATGTCTTCTTATGCAGTTGATTATGTACAAGACTGGACTTGAGACGAAAGACGAACTAAAAGTAATTACTGTTTTTCACTTTATCGGGCTGCTACTAGAAATATATAAAGTACATTTCGGTTCATGGAGTTATCCTGAAGAGGCATATGCGAAGGTTTTTGGAGTTCCGCTATACAGTGGTTTTATGTATGCAAGTGTTGCAAGTTACATATGCCAAGCTTGGAGAAGGTTGCATTTGCAAATGCATCATTGGCCGAGGGCTATTTTTGCCATACCGCTAGGAGCAATGATTTACTTTAATTTTTTCACACATCATTTTCTATATGACTTTAGATGGGTATTAACTGTCCTTTTATTCATCGTTTTCTTTCGGACATTTGTGGAATTTTCATTACGAGGCGTTACATATAAAATGCCACTCGTTCTCTCCTTTTTCCTTATCGGATTCTTTATTTGGATTGCCGAAAACATCGCAACATTTTTCGGAGCATGGCAATATCCAAATCAACGAGAAGTATGGAATCTCGTTCACTTAAGCAAAATTAGCTCATGGTTTTTACTCGTTGTTATTAGCATTATGATTGTTACACAACTTAAACATTTGAAGGCGTCGAAAAAATAACGCTGATTATGTAAAAACAGATAGCCCATCACTCATTAGAGGGTAATGGGCTTTTTTATTAATATTTTTTAAACCGTTCGTTATAAATTCATCATAATTTACAAGAGCATAAGCATTTGCACATTATGAACTACTACTAGCAGAAGAGGTTGCTGCAGATGAAGCGGCAATCGTTGCCATCATAGCTGCCTGTTGTGCTTGTATGAGGACTTCTATCATTGTTTGTAAGCCTGTGTTGGTAGCTTTACTTTCTTCACCTTTCTGACTTACGAACAGTTGAATAGCAATAAGAATGTTCGTCTCTGTATGCCAACGGAACAATTTCTCTCCCTGCAATTTTTCAATGAACGCTTTAATAGAATGAATCTCTTTTTCTCCATCCTCAAGTAATGCTAGTAGCCCGATAGCTGGGTAATGCATCTGTTTCACTTTTACCTTTTCTTGCTTTAATAAATTCCATATGTTTGTGCATGTTGCAACTAATATTTCTTCACGGACATCCTTCTTTAATGAAAGAATATGACTTAAAAATTGAAGATCATTCCCTTTACGTAAGCCAGCTTTCGCTAGTTTCTGATAAAGACGTTCCACTCGGTCCATAAGTGTTTCTACATTCTCTGCTTGTCCTGCTAGTAAAACCGCGAGCGGATAATCATTTGTACCTGTAAGAAAAAGATGATCCTCTTTCATTCGTTTATATACTTGCATCGAACGCTGAATGTGCGCGCCATGCTGTTCATTTTCTTCTGTTAAAAGCACAGTTGCAGCGAGATACGTAAATATACTCCGGCTAAAACCACCAGCAACCAGTTGTTCATATAAATCTAAAAACCTCCGAAAAGCTTCCTTGTAATCTGTAAAGTGAATATGTAATGTTGCGGCCACCACAAAGCGATGATAAGACTTTAAGTACGAAAACATCCCTACCTGATTTTTAATATAACTACTAATTTCTAAAAAACGTCCGAGATCAAATAATGTATCACTACCTGCATACATAGCAGCAATCATCATACCTGTGCGAGAATCACTCGTTTTCCATTTTAGTTCTCCCTTTAACTGTGAATATGTATGTATATATCGCTCCAGCTTTTGTTCTAATGTAATCATAGTATTCACCCCTATTTCTAGTTCTTCTCTATTATTATACGTATATTCCATATTTAGGAATACTATAATTAATAATCACAACATAAAAAATTATAAAATTCTCTTATCTCTATATATTGTTTTCTTACCTTTTTTCATCAGCATCACGATGCTAATCCCTAATCCTTCAAGAAGTTATACAAAAAAGGTAGATAATAATTTATCTACCTTTTTTGTATATATTATTTAACATTACACCTGTATTGCTTGTTATATGCAATTAAGACTAAAGAGCTTTAATAATACGTTCCATCGCCTTCATTTGCCCAATATGATCAGCTTCATGATAAAGCATCATACCGTAAAGCTCTCCTAATGTTTCTAGTCCTAAGAATGGCTCTGGCAGTTTATTTTCAAATGCTTCTGCTGGAATTTCGTTAATACGTTTTGCTTGTTCTTTTAATTGAGCCGCTAACACTTCCAATGACGGCCCCTCTGTTTTCCATTTAGATGGTTTTGATCCATACCCAAACATACCTGGATATTCAGTTGGTAATTGTTTAAATTCTTTTCCAAACATGAAAACTTCTGCTGCCGTTAACACATGACCGATATGCCAGCGAATTGTATTGTTAAAACCCTCTGGCTGTGTATCTACAGTTTTATCGTCTAGCGTATCCATAAATTTAAGCAATTCCCCGCGCGTTATTTCAAATTGTTTTAAACCAACTAATCTATTCATTTGATCGCTCTCCTTCTTCATGTACCATTTATTATGAACTAAGAATGTTCAACTTATTAAAGTTTCACCTTGTTTAATCTATCAGAAACAATGAAGAAATACATCTAATATGCTTTGTAAAAACATTTAAAAGGTTCACCCCTAATAAATATAGAATTACTTACTACACAGTTAGTTTAGTAAATAATAGAGGAGTGTCAATTACATGTTACATGTTTTAAAACAACAATATAATCTTATTAGCTCTACAAGAGAAACTCTATTTTCGTTTTTGGAAGAAATCCCATTAGAAAAATTACATAGCACTGTTCCAAATTTCGGGAGCGGTAGCATTATAAAGACACATATTCATGTAGCCGATTGCTATCGATACTGGCTTGGATCATTTGCATTTAAGCAAAAGCGAGCAGATTTTTCATTTGCTAGTGATGATGAAATTGAGCATGCAGATGTAGAGAAAGTCCGTGCTAGATTTAAGTTAGTAGATGAGACTGTACAACGTTTTTTAGATGAATACAATGACCGCTGGCTCGAAAATATAGCAAATGAAGTAAAATGGCAAAAAGAACCTTGGAGCACAACACCGCTATGGCTTTTAACTCATACGGAGACTCATGAGTTTCACCATAAAGGACAAATTGTATCAATGACTCGTCACCTTGGGTACAATCCTCCTGATACAGATCTTAGTTAATTCGATTTTTCTAAACTCCCAAAAAATCGAGCATGTTTTGAAAACCAATCAAAACATGCTCTTAAAATATTCTACCTTACAATCTCCATATCCTCATCAATACCAAATAGTCTCCGCATAATTATATGCATCACTATTTGGAATGGCATGTTTCCCCTGCGCTTGCGCCTTTCTTGGATCTAAATCATATACCATTGGCGTATAGCATGATGTTTGCCCTTTATTCACAACACCATTTCCTCCAGCACTCCCGCAAGTATATGCCTTTCCATCTGTTTTTCTTACAATTCTTGCATCAGCTTCATTATTATAAACTGCTGGGCGAGTTACAGTAACTTTTGCCCATGCTGTCTTACACGTCGTGCTAAATTTTAATTCCACATAAGAATTTGAATCAATCCACTTCTTTTCTTTCGTTACTGCTGATTGATCACAACTATTGTAATACGGACTTTTCCCATCATACGAATGGTCTTCTGCATATGCTTTATCATTATCGGTCGTACTAAACATAGTAGTTAAAACGAGCAAAGATAGAAAAAAACATGCGCTCAGCTTTTTTAAAAGTTTCATAGCACTCCGCTCCCTTATTAATAACGTCCAGTTTTCCCGTAACCATTATTAATCGTCACCGCTTCGGCATCAGCCGTATAACCAAAATCAGCAGTTAAATCAAATACCATTCCTGTATACGTACTCGTTTGACCTGTTTTTATTGCTCCATTACCACTATTAGAATCTACTGATTTTTGAAATACACCGTTTTTATATTTATTAATAACAGCGTAAGCATATACTCCTCCAGAAACAGAAGGTGCTGGTTGATCTAAAACAAGCTTAGACCATGCTGCATGACATTTATTACTGTAACGTAAATAGACTGTTCCTACTTTTTTACTACCTTCGTACACCGCTGTAGTCTTTGCATTAAATCCATCAGCATCACACGTTGTACTTCCCCCGTATACCTTTGTTGTTGCTGGATTTTTTCCGTCATAATAACTACTTAAATCAGTAGCTGCAAATGTACTTTCTTGAAAACTAAATAATACACCTACACTAGCTACACTTAACACACATACTTTCATTAGCTTTTTAAACATTTTCAATTCCCTCCCTCAAAATAAGTACTTATAATTAAGACAATCTATCCCCTATGTATGCTCCTCCTTTCATGCTTCCTAGAGCATCTTACAGAAACGAATAAATGTTGTAAATTCCCTTATGATTATTGGAATATACGAAGAAATTTACGTATCCGTCTAAGAAAAAAAGTTGAGAAATACACATTTTATAGCATTCTTTATTTAAAACATAAAAGAACCGATACTCGTTTCATGCAAGTATCGGTTCTTTATACAAAATTGCCATTTTTACTATTATATAAAATAAATATTTCTCCACTTAATCCGTTGTAAAAAACTCCCTCGTTACATCAATAAATTGCTGTAGTGGCGCTGTCATCCATTTATCTTTATGCCAAGCAATTTGTGTAAAAATTGGATTGATAGTTTTTTCTAGATGTAACTCTTTTATCGTCCCCTCTCGGATATCTTTTTCTACTACTATAGCTGGTAAAACCGCTATACCTAAATCTGCAATAACACATTGTTTAATTGCCTCTACACTAACGAACTCAATTTTATTTGCTGGATACACATCTTCTGTACGAAATAGCTCTTCAAATAAAGTTCGGTACGAGCACCCTAGCTCTGTTAGCAACAGTGTCTCACTTTCTAAATCTTTTATAGAAACAGAAGTTTGCTCGAGTAAATGATGTCCTGAAGCAGCTACTATTTTTAATTCTTCTTTCATAAGCGGCTCCACATGTAAAGCATCTTCTGTTTTACATTCATCCAAAATAAAAGCAAGATCAACTTTTCCCTCCATCAATTGTTCCTTCGCATCTTTATTGGAATGCGCCGGTTTAAATATAAGCTTTATTTGAGGAAATTGTGCTTTAAACCTCTTTAATATAGAAGGCAGTCTATATGTACATTGACTTTCCTGTGCACCAATTATTAACGTACCTGATATTTCTTCATCATCTTTCACAGCCATTTTCGCTTCGTTGCTGAGTGCGATCATCTTGTCGGCATATAGTTGAAACTTCCTGCCTGCTTCAGTTAAGAAAAGGCGTTTTCCTAATCTTTCAAATAACGGCGTACCTAGCTCAGCTTCTAACGTTTTAATTTGCGCTGTTACGCTCGATTGAGCAAAGTTTAATTTCTTCGCAGTTTGCGTAAAATTCAAAGTATCCGCCGCTACTTTAAATGTAATTAATTGTTTTATCTCCATTTATCATCCCTCTTTTCAATCGATATTTCCGATTGTTTTCATCGAAATAATCCTCTTCGTCTATCGATATTTGTATTGTATGATAAAGAGCATCGACAAACAATAAAGATGGAGGGATTCCATATGAAAGCACTTTGTTTCGAACAGTTTGGAAATCCGGATGTACTACAATATAAAGAACTAAATGATCCAATCATAAATCCAAATGAAATTCTTATCCGTACGAAAGCAATCGGACTAAACTTTGCTGATATTTATAGACGCCGCGGCGATTATCATCTTGCTGGCAACCCACCGTATATATTAGGCTATGAAGGAGCTGGCATTGTTGAACAAGTAGGAGCTGACGTTACGAATATTAATCCTGGAGACCGTATCGCATTTGCTGACGTACCATTTGCAAATGCAGAACTAGTTGCCGTTCCATCCGAGAAAGCAATTATACTTCCAGATTCGATTTCTTTTGAAACAGCCGCTTCTGTCTTATTGCAAGGCCTAACAGCACATTATTTAACGAAAGATAGCTATGAAATAAAACAAGGTGATATAGCTTTAGTACATGCCGCAGCTGGTGGGGTTGGGCAACTTCTCGTTCAAATAATTAAACTACTAGGCGGAAAAGTAATCGGTCTCACGTCATCAAAAGAAAAAGCACAAATAGCTACATTAGCTGGTGCTGATCACGTATCTTTATATACGGAAGCATGGCCTGCGAAAGTACTTGAAATAACAAACGGTGATGGAGTAAATGTTGTATATGAATCAGTAGGTTCTACATTAGAGGAAAGTTTTAGCGTTACTAAAACTGGTGGCACTGTCGCATTTTACGGAATGGCCGGTGGTAATCCTGCGCCTGTTGATCCGCGTATGCTTATGGATACTTCGAAAACTTTAACTGGCGGAGACCTTTGGAACGTGCTTACATCTTATGAAGAGAGAAAAGAACGCTCCTCTCAATTATTCCAATGGATTGCGACCGAAAAATTAAAGATTGCAAGTCCTACTACATTCTCTTTACAAGACGGTGCCCGTGCTCATGAATTATTAGAGAGCCGAAAAAGTGCAGGGAAGATTTTATTAATTCCTTAATCGTTCCTATTAAAAAAAGAAGCTAGATTCGATTTTATCAAGACCTAAATTGAAACAGTTAATAAATGAAAGGACATAACATATGTTATGTCCTTTCTTCTTCAAATAACGAGCCCGTGTAAATTTGGAATAAATTTGTGCTCATTGCTCAATTAAAACGCTCTTTAAGTGAATATTAATTTTTTATTTGTAAATAAGACTACGTACTAATTTATGCTAAAAACGAGAATTCACTCCTATAACAACAGTAGCGTCTATTTCCTCGTCTCTAGCCACTTTCGGATTAAGCCCAGCATCAGCAAAAATTTCAAAGGTATGCGTTGCCTGCATTTCGCTCGTCTCTATTAAAAGGTGTCCTCCTGGTGCTAACCAGAGAGATGCTTCATTTGCTACTCTTCGCTGAATGTGAAGTCCATCCTCTCCCCCGTCAAGCGCTCTCTTTGGTTCATGTAGACGCGCTTCCTGTGGGAGCAGCTTTATTGCCTTGGTAGGAACATATGGTACGTTTGCAACTAAGGTGTTCACACGACCTTTAAGTGAATGAGGCAGGACTTTATACAAGTCACCTTCAAAAACATGTCCACCAAAATTTGTTACGTTGCGGCTTGCACATCGTACTGCGACAGGGTCAATATCAACAGAATACAATTCAACTCGTCCTAAAGCTTTCACCAAAGCTACACCCACAGCGCCTGACCCGCAACATAAATCAACGACGATATCATCAAAACATGTCAAAGCTGTTGCCTGGTGAACAAGAAACTCTGTACGTTGACGAGGCACGAAAACCCCTCGGTCCACTTCTATCCGCAATCCACAGAATGCTGCGTAACCAACCACATATTCAAGTGGCAAACCATGGGCCCGCATTTCCACCATTTCCTTTAGATCCTCTGGTGTTTGTGCCTCTGACATAAGTAACCGGGTTTCATCTTCTGCGAAAACACACCCCGCGCTCTGAAGCCTGTTAATGATACATTTTTCCGTTTTATTGTCCAAAAAGGAATTACATTCTTTTCCTATTTATCTCACCACTTTTTCTTATTTATAACCCTGTATTCGCTAAAAATTGGATGTATCCTTTTTAACAAAGTGGTCCTATTCAAAAAAATACGCCCTTATTCAATTAAATGACCTGATTGTTGAACAAAGAAACGTTCTACACAATAGAAAGTTTCATTATAATATCCCAATATAACCTTATAAATGATGCACTAAAAAATAAAAAGGAAGCTAGATTTTACTAACTTCCTTTTCTTATATCTATTTAAGATAGTATTATATTTCAACACTTTCTTTCCCTTTTGCAACGTAACTCATATCCCCAACCGACTCGACTGTATATGTTCCATCTTGATATACAATCTTCGTCACACTAGCATTTTCTACTCCAAGTTTTGTTTTGCTACTGTCTAGCATTTCAATTAATGCAGTAATCAAAAGCCCATGAACGACAACTAAAACATTACCGCCTCCATTTGCAGCAGATTCTTCACTAATTTTATCAATCTCTGCTTTTATACGAGTAGAAAATAATTCCCAATCTTCCGCCTGTTTTGTAGGGTCCGCTGCTCTAATAAGATTAATCACTTCTTGAATAGAAAACTTCATAAGTTCTTCTGGTGATGCAACGCCCGCAGCTTTTCCAACCACATCCCACATATTTTCAAGTTTTTCACCTTCAAAAATACCAAAATTTAATTCTCGTAATTTTTTTCTTTGCTCTAGTTTCAATTTTGATTGCTCACTATATTTTAATACTAAATTAGCAGTTTCAATCGCTCGGCCGCTATCACTACTATACGCCTTCGCAAAATGAACATCTTTTAATCCTGTTCCTAAATTAGAGGCAACTTCCACACCTTTTTCTACTAACGGAGAGTCTGCCCAACCTTGCGCACGATGATTCGTATTTAATATTGTTTTACCGTGTCTTGTAACATATAACGTAACTATATTCTCATTGCTATCTGTTTCTCGCTTCTTCATTCAATTCTCTCCCTTTACATTTCTATATCAATTTTACCACCTTAATTATTCATTGAGCAAAATATACGTAAGTACATTTGTTTAATAAAAAAGCTATCTTTCTGTATATCCCCTACAAAAAGATAGCATCTTTTATGATTATATTTTTCAACCGATACTCTTACTCAGCAAAAGCACTCGAATATTGCACAACTCCTTCTATACCTTGCAGAGCGTTCTCACTTAACTCAACCACCATAAATGTTTCATCTGGCACTTCAAATGGTGCTTTTATATTCCACTCACTTGCTTTTTTAAAACCGAATTTCGGATAGTATTCTGGATGTCCTAATACTACAACTGATCCGTATCCGAGTTCTTTCGCTTTTTCTAAAGCAGCTACAATAAGTTTTCCACCAATTCCTTTTTTCTGATGCTCCCTAACAACTGAAACCGGTGCAAGTGCTAATGATTCTACAGAAGTTCCATCCTGTTCTATCGTAATTTTGGATAACATAATGTGACCAACGATTTCCTCATCTACTGCAACGATTGATAATTCAGGAATAAATGCTTCACATTTTCTAATACGATTCACAAGTTCATGTTCTGTTTTATCGCTACATTCTTCATGTAAAAATGCTTGCTGTACCACTTCTTCTGTTTTTCTATAATCGTTTTGTTGCTCTTGTCTAATCACTATCATTTTAACTTATCCTCTATTCCTTCTTATTTCTTTTTGGATTTTACGAAGCGCTTTTTTCGATCCGCGCTCAATATCATGCTGCATTTTTCTTTCTTTATAATCGACAAATAGTGTATTTAAATCGTATCCCTCTGGGTATAATTCCTTTGCTGCTACCTCTAACGTAATACGTTTTATATTTACTTCAACAAATTCACCGTTATAATATACAACGACGTTATAGAAATTATCTATTTCCTTATAGATAATACCAAAATCATCATAATCCAATAAGTTTACACGATCGCCGATTTTGTACTCGTAATGGTTTTCTCTTTTTTCTTGCACAAATTTCGGTTTTCTAATTTTACTTTCATTCACTTTTTCTAGAGTGTACTCTTTATTTTCCATATAGGCCTTCGCTCTTTGCAGTACACGCTCTCGTACGTTCATTTTATTCGCAATCCAAAGTGCATTACTTTCACCTGATTTACCGATTACTAATTTATAAAGTGGTTCTAGTGTCTCACTATTAAATTGCATCGCTGCATTCATAAAATCATCGTGCATTTCTGAGAATCGTTTAATTTCACCGTAATGCGTACTCGCCACTGTAATACATCCCGCCAGATAAAACTCCTCTAAAATAGAGATTGCAAGTGCTGCCCCTTCGTTCGGCTCGGTCCCACTTCCTATTTCATCAAATAATAACAGCGTATTATTGTTTGACATCCTCATAATTTCAGATAGATTTTTCATATGAGATGAAAATGTACTGAGTGCATTTTCGATACTTTGATTATCACCAATATCTACAAATACATTTTCGAAAATAGCAATTTCTGTTTCTTTATCTCCGGCAATGTGCAAGCCTGACATTGTCGCTAATGTTAACAAACCAATTGTTTTTAAAACGATTGTCTTCCCGCCTGCATTTGGTCCTGTAATAATTAAACTACGGTAATTTTGACCGATTTCAAAGTGTAACGGTACTACTTTTCCACTTAAAAGCGGATGCTTACAATTTACTAAATGCATGTAGCCGTGATCATTTAATTTCGGCTCTATTCCATCGATTGATTTACTAAACTTCGCTTTCGCAAATACCATATCATATTGACTAATTAACTCCATGTTAATCTTTATACTATAAATGTTTTCTAACACCATTCCTGCTAAAGTCGCTAAAATTTGATACTCTTCCATCGCTTCTTCTGCTTTCAAACTTGCGAGTTCCATATTTAACTTTGTAACCGTGTGTGGTTCTATAAATACAGTAGAACCTTTAGCAGATGCTTCAATTATACTCCCCGCAACTTGATTTTTATAAGAAGATTTAATTGGAATCGTATACCTATCATCCTTCTTACTAATAAAGAATTCTTGAATATACTTCTTATTTGCACTACTATTTAAAAACTTCGTTAAACGCTCTTTTATTTTTCCGTCTACAGAATCGATATTATTTCGAATTCGTTTTAACTCTTTACTAGCGGCAGAATCAATGCTATTTCCTTTTATTGAAAAATTAATTTCTTCTTCAATACTTTTAAATTCAGTCATTGAATTTGCATAAGAAGCTAATACTGGCGCAAAAAATTCTTTATCTAACATAAACTTTTTAATCTTCCTACAGCCACGTAAAAAATCTGAAACACTTACTAACTCTTCAGGATCTAAAATCATCCCTTTTTCTAATTTTTGAATCGTACTTGCGATATTTGAAATACCGAAAAAAGGAACATGCCCTTCTGCATCTAATATAGCTCGCGCTTCGGTTGTTTCATTTAATCGATTCCTTACTACTTTTATACTTGTACTCGGCTCTAATTTATTTATTAATTCTTTTCCTAATCCACTTACACAATAAGATTTCACTATATCCTTTAATTCGTTATATTGTAACTTTTCAAAAGTCATTGTATTCATTTTGTTTCTCCTCACTATGATTAATTTATATCATAAATGAAGATACCTACTCATTAGATTCCAATGAGCTCTACATTATTCGATTACCATTTTTATACATTAAAAATATATACAAAAAAGCTGCGGGGATACCGCAGCTTTTACATTTACAAGGCATGTGTAATAACATATGAGGAAATAAGCCATAAAAAACAGATGGCAATCCCCTTATTACACGCTTTATAAAGTATTGTAGGTATCTTCATAGGTATCGAAATAAATCCATGACAAAATTAGGGGTATGGTATACATAAAAATCCCCTGTTCTTATCCGATTTATTTCATTAAATTTTTCCTATTTAGTACCTACCGCACTCACAAAAAGCACCTCTCATTAATTTATATTATAGTCATTGAAATCTAATTCACTGGAATCATCATACTATATGTGTAGCAATAAGTAAAGGTGTCATGCTTTAGTCGTACGCACATTTGCGGATGTTTTCCCATTCAATATTAGATACAATATATATACAAATCGTTTAACGGAGGGATTTCTATGACAGACTTTCAAAAACAATTTTTTGCGCGATTACATATAGAAGAAAAAAACAAAGTTTCATTTGAAGATTTACCTAACATTATGTACGCGATGGCACAAACTGTCCCTTTTGAAAACTTAAATATTCTCGAAAACAACTTTACAGAAATATCAAAAGAAAACCTAAAAGAAAAAATTTTAGTAAACAACCGTGGCGGTCTTTGTTATGAACTCAATCCTACTATGTACTACTTCCTTAAAGACGCCGGATTTGATGTTCATCTCGTTTCAGGAACAGTGTACAATGCAGCAAATTCTATATGGGCTGTTGATTCTGGACATATCGCAACTGTTTTAACACATCGTAATGAACTTTATTTAATTGAAGTAGGATTCGGATCATACTTACCTCTTGCACCTGTCCCTTTCTCAGGTGAAGTCATTCACTCCGTTACAGGAGATTATCGTATTCGTAAAGAAATGACCCAAAAGGGAAACTACATGTTAGAGATGCGTAAAAATAATGAGTTTTTGGATCAATCCTCTGCTGATAATTGGACGTTAGGCTATGCATTTTATTTAGAAGAAGTCACTGAAGAAAAAGCAAATGCAGCACAAAAAATTATCGTTGAACATGAAGACTCACCATTTAATAAAGTACCTCTTATTGTAAAACTAACTGAAGATGGGCATGCATCTTTAACAAAGGAAAGTCTCACAATAGCGAAAAACGGTAAAAAAACGAAAGAAAACGTTACAAATGTGCAATATAAAAATCTTTTACATTCAAAATTCGGAATTACATTATAATTTTTCAAGCCTTGCCATTTTAGCAAGGCTTTTCAATTTTCAGCAGGGATTTTTTGCAATTTGTTGTATTTCATAGTTATATAGGAATATAACTACATATTTAGAAAGGAAACGATTATGACTGAACTTAAAGAGCGACTACAAGTAGATGAGAAAGAAAAATGGGATTTAACGGATATATACCATACGATTGAAGATTGGGAAAGCGATTTTCATAAAATTGAAATGTTAACGAAAGAATTACACGAATTTAATGGCAATATTCACAACGGTAATAGCTTATTAGCTTATTTAACAAAGAGCGAAGAAATATCTAGCATAATATCTTTAATGTTTGCTTATGCACGATTACAATCTGATCTTGATACACGCGATACTGACGCCCAATCACTTGTCGATAAAGTGTCACAATTACACGTAAAAGTAAGTGCGGCTAAATCTTTCTTTTCTCCATTCTTACTTAGCATAGATGAAGACACATTACATTCATACATAGAAGAAGCAGAAGGCTTACAATATTATAAAGAAGACTTATTTGAATTATACCGTTATAAAAAACACGTATTAAATAAAGACCAAGAAGAGATTTTATCCCAAATGGGCGAAGCACTTTCCTCTCCTCAGCATACATACGGCATGTTAAATAATGCAGATATACTATTTGGTGAAGTGACAACTGATGAAGGAGAAAAAGTTACTTTAACGCGCGGCATGTATGCAAAGTTAATAGAAGATGAGAATCGCGAGAAACGTAAAGAAGCCTATAAAGCTTATTACAAACCATACGTTCAATTAAAAAATTCTATCGCTTCTACTTTATCTGCTGCTATTAAAAATAATGTTACTATTTCAAAGCTAAGAAACTATCCATCAGCTTTAGAAAAATCATTATTTGGCGACATGGTTCCGAAAAAAGTATATGAAAATTTAATTGAGACTACGAAAAAAAATATTCAATCACTACATACTTATAATGAACTTCGAAAAGAAAAATTACATGCAGATGAACTACGCCAGTACGATTTGAGCGTTGATTTAGTAACTGGTGTAAAACAAGACATTCCATATGATAAAGCGTTTGACATCATGATCGAATCACTCGCTCCATTAGGTGAAGAATATATCGAAACATTAAAAAGCTTTAAAGATAAACGCTATATTGACGTGAGAGAAACGCCTGGAAAACGTTCTGGCGCTTATAACTTTGGTGTATACGGTGTTCATCCTTTCATTCTTTTAAATCATCACGATGATTTAAATAGCCTTTTCACTCTAACTCATGAATGTGGACACGGTATGCATACGCATTACTCACACGGATACCAACCAAGAATTTCTGCACACTATACTATTTTTGTCGCAGAAGTCGCTTCTACAGTGAATGAAGTGCTATTAATTCATCATTTATTAAAAGAAGCAAAAGATGCTAATGTACGTAATCATTTAGTAAATCACTTCATCGATAAATTTAAAGGCACTTTCTTTACACAAATCATGTTCGCTGAGTTTGAAAAAATCACACATGAAATGGCGCAGCAAGGTAAACCATTAAATGCCCAAGTCTTTAGCGAGGTTTATGAAAACTTGTTTAGAGAGTATAATGGCGACTCTCTTGTATTTGACGAAGAAGTAAAATACGGCTGGGCTAGAATACCGCATTTCTATCGTCCATTTTACGTATACAAATACGCAACTGGATTCGCTTCTGCAATCCAAATTGCAGATAAGTTATTGAGCGGTGATCCAAATGCTCAAAAACATTATATTGAATTCCTTAAAGGCGGAAGTTCTGACTATCCATTAAACTTACTGAAAAAAGCTGGTGTTGATTTAACTACGCCAGAACCAATTGAAAGTGCATTAAATCGTTTTAGCTCACTTATTGAAGAGTTTTCAGCTCTATAAAAAAGAAAAGCCTCTCGCTAGAGGCTCTTTCTCTTTCATGTTCCGTTTCCTTCTATTAAATCATTCGCCATTTTCCTAAACTCTTGATTAAATGAGTCGTTCATACCATTTTGGACGTTAGAAAATAATATGACAAACGTTTTTTTATCCCAGTTAAAATTATTAAATGTATTCCAACCTGCTAATACGCCGTGGTTATGATAATAATCTGGATACGTATAGAAACTAAATCCATATTTTCTTGCAGGTGATGCAGTAAACATATCTAATACACTTTGTTTAGAGAGCAGTTTTCCATCCATAATAGCCTCATCTAACCTTTTCATATCTTCAACAGTCGTATACATTTCACCACACCCATACAACCAGTTCATTTTCAAACGGGGTGTAGCTATTAACTCATTATCTTTTCTCGTATAACCTTCTGCTAAAAAAATATCTTCAGGGAGAGTTGCACCCATTCCAGATTCATGCATTTCAACAGGAGTAAAAATATTTTCTTTCACATATTCAGCGAGCGGTTTATTTGCTATCTTTTCTACAATATACGCAAGTACCATATAATTATAGTCTGTATATTTCCATCCTGTCCCTGCAGGAAATTGCAATTTTTGCGCTCCAATCCACGTTACTAACTTTAATCGTGACGCTGCATTCACCCTACCTTGTCCTTGATCTGGTAACCCGGACGTGTGTGTTAACAAATTTCGTAACGTAATGTTTTTATCTGCTGGAAACGATGGAATATACTTATTTACATTGTCTTCAATATTTAATTTCCCTTTTTCCTTTAGCTGCATAATAGATATTGCAACGACTGTTTTCGTAATAGAGCCAATACGATATTTCGTTCTTGGTGTTGTCGCTACTTTATCTTCCACATTCGCATACCCATAACCTTTTCGTAGAATCACATGGTCTTTACTGGCTACAAGAACGCTCCCATTAAATCCTTTATCTTTTAAATATTGATCTAGTTTTCCAGCAACAACTTCATAGCGCTTTTTCTCATTTGCATCAATTTCTTGCATATCATCCTTTTGTTTACTATTTATATTAGAAAATGCCTTTATATCATATTTCTTACCTTTATTTTCATGCAGTAGTGCAACAACACTCCCACAAAAAATAGCAAAAATAAAGAAAACAATTAACCATTTCTTTAACATAATAGGAACCCTCTTTTATCTAGTTTCACTTAACGTACATCCATCCTATTCTATATCTTTTAATTTTCAAACATTTTATAATACTACCTATTATTCACCTAAATGAACTAGATTCCCTTTTCTCACATTCAGTTTTTGACTACTCTCTATTGTATTTCTTTCTTGCAAAATTTCCACCTTACAATCGGATACACCCTACTACAATTTCAATGACTTATGTAACATTTGTTACACATTGTCAAAAAGTAGTTATAAACATGAAAATACTGATAGACGCAATCGATTAGAAGATATGATGTTCTATTGCAGAATAATAAAAAACATAGTTTTAATTTAATATTACGTAATATAGATTATAATATTAAATTAAAATAATACTGAAAAATTTTCAAACAAAATAAATCATGCACATAACGATATAGAAAAAGACTCATTATAGCTAAAGTAACAGGAAATTTCAAGAGAAGCAATGAATCCGATTGAAAACGAATCTCATTTACATTTTGATTATACAACATATAAAAAAAGAAATGTCGCTCATTCGGCATTTCTTTAGACTTTTTCATAAAAAATTTACATTGCTAACTTTCTTTTATTTTTTGTTTTTACTATATAAACTCACTGCTGAGATACATAATAATACCACTATACACAACCACGCATACGTATACCCTTTCTCATCTACAATATAACCAAATAAAACAGGTGCAACAATAATAGCAATTTGATTGAATGTAAGTGCCAAACTAACTGTTATCCCAACAGAATCTTCACTCGCCAATTCAGCAACTTCGACGATAAAAAGACTAAACCATCCAATCGAAAAGAACCCTAACAATGCACTTACACCATACAATACACCAGTCGTTACTGTATGTATGCCCATGACTAACAATAGAATCAAGCCGATAGAAGCACAGACAGCTATAAATAATGGCGTGCGCCGATTTCCCTTATAAAACAAATCACTACTAGCTGCTAATACAACACGGCCAATCATTCCAGAAAAGAACATCACTGAAAATACTGTTCCAGCTACAATAGATGTAATAGATTGTTCTCTTACTAAAAATTTCATGAAGTGTCCAACTAACACCATTTGTAATGAAATCATGCAAATACCCGTTATATATATTGGATACAACTCTTTTTTACGTATCACTACTTTTAGCTGCGTCCAAAAAGAAATTTTAATATATCCTTTCCTTGCATCCACTTGAACATATGGTTCTTTATAAAACATAAAAAATAATAATCCTCCAATTATACAAATGCATGCCATACTATTTATCGCGTAAGTCACATTATATTGTATCGTAAGAAATGGGATTAGCACTCCCGCTAATGCGCCGCCAATCGGTATACCAGCTTGCCTTATTCCCATCGCTAATCCACGATTTTCTTTTGAAAACCATTTCAAAATCACTTTACTTCCTCCTGGCTGGGAAACACTATAAAACATCCCTACGAATAAAAGTACAAATAACAGACCATTCAATCCACTTACTATATTAGTTAGTAAAAACGAACCTCCTAATAAAAATGAACTGATAGAAATTAATAATTTTTCATTATATTGATCCAGTAACCGGCCGACAAAAAGCATGCAAAATAATGGTCCAACATTTACAACACTTACTAACAATCCACTTTCCATATTCGTAAGCGCATATTCTTCTTTCCAAAATAAAGCGAAAGCTCCAACACCATATGTTATAAGTGTCGCTGTTGTTTGAGTAATCGTCGCAAACAATAACATAACCCACTTATAAGTACGATTCATCCTTTCTTCCATTAACACAATAATCCCCCCATCCTCTTCCATTGTATGAAAGTTCTGATATCATATAAAATAAAGATTCATCATATAACCCATCAAAAAAATTGATACCTTTTCGGAGGGATGATACGTGGACATAAAAGATTTAACTATATTTTACGAAGTGGCAAAGGAAAGTAATATTTCTCATGCGGCGAAAAATTTGAACTATGTACAATCAGGCGTAACAATGCGTATGAAACAACTAGAAAATGAATTAGGCGTGCCTTTATTTTATCGTAACGGAAAAGGGGTAACTTTAACTTCTAACGGTGAGATTTTATTAGCATACGCCAAACAAATTATCCACTTAATGGATCAATCTATAAAAGCTGTTCAAAGTAATGGAACCGAACCAAAAGGCACTTTAAAAATCGGATGTACAGAATCTACAACCGCGGTAAGGTTGCCATCTATATTAACGGCCTATTATGAAAAATACCGAGAAGTCGAATTGATTTTAGAAACAAATACGACCGAACAACTAATTAGGCTTGTGTTAGAACGAAAACTAGACGGAGCGTTCATAGCAGGATCTACTCAGCATACTGAACTTCATACAAATGTATTTCGTGAAGAGGAATTAGTTCTCATTAGTAAAAAAACTTTATCCTCTATTAAAGACATAGGAGATATGAATTTACTCGCCTTTAGTCACGGTTGCTATTATAGAAATTTATTAGAAGACTGGCTTCAAGAAGAAGACATCTCACCTAAACGAGTTTTGGAATTCGGGACAATCGAAGCGATACTTGCATGTGTAAAATCAAGTATGGGCGTAGCGATTATGATGAAATCAATTTTAAAGGGGCATGAACATAATTTATCATTCAATCCTTTACCTAATAGATTTAAAAAAGTTCCTACTACTTTTATTACTAGAAAAGATATATATCGCTCAGCTGCACTACAAAAATTTATGGAGATGATTTGACAATGCGTGAAAAGAAAATACGTGGGGTGAAGCGTAAAACAAACACGATGATAAAGCGAATTGAAGAACATACAAAAACGTTCCCTTCTACTTTCTATAACGATGAATATTGGTATATGCCTTTACCAGTTTCACAAGCTTTTATCGAGTCTCATAAAACACCTAGAAAAGTAAAACGATTGTGTATACAAACCTTATTAAATCAAGCGCAGCATTTAATAAAAATAAAACCGAGCGATACACATACATATCGAGTTGTTGTTTTCATTTCTATAGAAAGATTGTGGGATTCGCAAATCATTATATTTAAAAATGAGGGGTACTTTCATAATTTCTTTAATAGAAATAGTGAACTCCAAAAGTGGATTCCTCTTGCAAATGAATCTGATTTTTGGAAAACCTGGGGAATTTCAATTTGGCCTATTGCCCAAATGTTACACTTCCAAGAAGTCATTTATGATGAAGGTGAATGCTATGAAAAAGAAATTTGGTTTGTTGGAGAATTAACTTAAAAGGGGTACTTTCAAATGAAAATCTTCCCTTTTTTCACTTAATAAAATCGCTATATAATGAATTTGTCATTTTACTATATAGGAGGTTTTTACATGGTAATCCCTAAATATCCTGATGTTCCTACTCTTATGAAAAAACAAATTGTTCAAATTACAGAAATCACTTTTCTAAAAAACATTACACCACAAAAATGTGATGCAATTTTCGTGTTTGGCGGTTCCCATCCTGGCAATTGGCAAGCTCCTCTAAAAGCTTATCAACAAGGTTTAGGAAGCCAAATTATCGTTACAGGCGGTACTAGTTTGCATGGCATGAAACATCCGAGCTGGAATTACGGGGATTTATCAGAAGCAGAAGTAATTGTACATAAATTAATTGAAAATGGCATACCAAGAGACGCTATCATATTCGAGACAAACTCCCTTCATTCTATCGCTAATATAATGGAAGCAAAAAAGATTTTTGATTTCACAAAGATTAATCGGTTACTCTTTGTTTGCAAAAGTTTAGGAGCTGGTCGACAATATAGAGTATTAAAAAAACATCTACCTAACACTGTTACTTGTATTCCATATACATTTGATACAAGTTTCGATGATGAGTTTATCATTAATAGATATAATTGGATGGAAAATGAGAAGAGTCGCTCTATGATTTTCGGAGAATACTTGAGAAATATTTGCTACGGTAAAAAAGGCGGTATTGAGCCACCTGAAAAAGAAATTCAAGGCTTAGAAGAATATGTATCCTACTACTATCATCTAGCATAATAGGAAAAGGTATACCAAAACGTCGGTATACCTTTTATCCTATCTCACTTACTTTTCTTTTAGTACACTATGTAATCGATCAGGATAATTTGTAAACATTCCTGTAGCACCCCATTTAATTAACAATCTCATATCTGGTTTCTCATTAATTGTATAAGGGTGAATTAACAGCCCATTATTTCTAGCCATTTTCATATATAACTCATCAATAATTAGTTCTCCGTTATCATTACGTAAGTTCGGTCCAATACCAACTGCATACTTTTTAATTTCTTGAAAATCATCATTCGTTACACTTTTCGGTTCATGTGTAATACTAGACCATTCAACAATCTCATTATTTTCATTTGGATAATACCAAAGCAGTTGAACTAACGGAATATTTTTATTCATACTATGAATCTTTGTTAAACTATCTTTACTAAATGATTGAATCATAACACGGCTAGAAGACATGTTTTGACCTACTAAATTATATTTTTTTAATAAAGCTAATAATTTCTCTTCCATTCCTGGATACACATCTGGTGATTTTGTTTCAATGTAGTACTTCATGCTTCTTCCGTACTTTTGGAAGATTTCTTCAAGAGTCGGAACTTTTTGCCCAACATACTCTTGCTTAGCTTTTTCTGGATAAGCTTTATTGAACCAAGATCCTGCATCTAAGCTTTTTATTTCACTTAATGTTTTATCTCGTACTTCACCTGTTCCATTTGTAGTGCGGTCAACTGCTGTATCATGCATTGCAATTAATTGACCATCCTTAGTTAATTGAATATCTAACTCCAAATAATCCGCTTTCATTTTTTTCACTAAATCATAAGAAGCAAAAGTATGCTCAGGTGCATGTCCACTTGCTCCGCGATGTGCAATATTTAAAAACTTATTCGTATTCCATTCATGCTGCCCCTCTGCTTTCGCATGAACAGCTCCCCCAGCAAAGATACTCCCCGTCATAAAGAAAATAACTAACACGCTAATAATTTTTCTCATCCTTCTAACCCTTCCTACGTTGCAAATTTCAACAAGTTAATGAGATTTACACGAAATAGAAGATACACTTTCATTATTTTTATAAGCTTATATGAAAATTCCAATCTTATACATACAATTCCCCTATGTTATTACTATACTATTTATTTTCCATATCCCTCCTATTCACATATAACTGCCTATTGTTTACAGTTCATTCAATAAAAAAAGCCATAAATTATTTAGAGGACACTTCTGTATCCCTAAATAAATTTATGGCTTATCTCAAATATCTCCGGCCTCGATTAACTTGTCGAAATTAATCATACCAAACCTATTAATATTTGTGAATATTATTTTTCAGTAAAGTGAGACATTTAAGAAAGTATTTCCGTAGTTACTTAAAAATCACATAATACATTTCTCATCATCTCTTCCAGCATTACATCTGGATTTACCACTGCTTTTGCAGAACGCCATCCTATAAAGCCATCTGGTCTAATTAATACAGCTCCTCCATCATCTAAACCATATAATTCGCTAAAAACATTTTCTTGAGCAATAAAATCTCCACTTAGACCAACGCGATATACTTTTATATTTACTCCTAATTTAGCTGAAACAGTATGTGCTGATTCAGCCCAAGAATCATTTTCTGCACCAGTAAATAAAACAAAATCGTTACCTAATAAATCAAGGACAGAGACTTCTTTCCCCTCATACATTCCAATAAAATGTGGTGCTCGCGTTCCAGGTCTTCCGTTCAACTGTACTATATCCATTCTATGCGGGGTGGCTGAGTCATCTATTATTGCATCTGAACTATACTGATACCCAACAGTTACAGCTAAACCATCCATATTATTCAAACTGCCTTCCTCTCTATTTGCAGCACGAAACAGTAAACTACTTGCATAAGCTGTCGTTAATTTTGCAACAGAGTGTCTCTCTTCATGATATGTTTCTAACAATTTCGGGTTTGCTTTTCCTTTTATAACAGCCGCTAATTTCCAGGCTAAGTTATGCGCATCTTGTATTCCTGTATTCGAACCAAATCCTCCAGTTGGCGGCATAATATGTGCAGAATCGCCAACTAAAAAAACGCGATTATCTTGAAATTTTGTAGCAGTACTTTCAGTCGCTTCCCACGGTAAAACACTTACTATTTCCGACTTAACATTTGTGCTTCCAATTGCTGTTTGAATGATTTGTTTACAACGTTCTATAGTGAAATCCTCTGGTCGCTCTCCTTTTAATGGATCGTAGGATACATGGTAAATCCATCTTCTTTCGTTATCAACTGGAATAAGCGCACCAAGAACTTCCGGATGAAGTACCATAGTAAAACCAAATGCATCTCCTTGCATAAACTCACTTAAATCCGCTTCAAAATAAATATTCATATAATAGCCACCGATTGTACCTCGTCCCTCAGTACCTATCCCTAGCTGCTTACGTATTTTACTTTTCGCTCCATCTGCTGCAATTACATAATCACAATGAATAATACTTTCTTCTTCCGTTTCGCGATTCCAAATCGTTGCGATTACTCCTTGCTCATTTTGTTTATAAGAAACTAATTCATGATAAAAAGATAATTCTCCGCCTAATGTTCTCGCTTCTTGTAACATGATCTCTTCTAAAATAATTTGATAACAAGCCGTTTGTTTTGATGGACTAATCTCTTCTATTTTTCGAAGTAACTTCTCATCGTTTCCATACTGAGTCGCCCGCATTTTTGCCAATTCTTCCTTATTCGCCTCAGCTATTGTATGAACTGCTATTCTTCCGCGGCAATTTTCTAACGCTTTACCCGCTGATCTAATTCTTTGTTCTAAACCCAATTCTCGAAATAACTCCATCGTACGAAAAGTGATTCCACCTGCTTTTGGATGAATTGCAGTAGACGGGTGCCTTTCAACCAATAAATAATCAACGTTATGTTTTGCAAGGAATAGCGCAGATGCTAACCCTGATAATCCTCCTCCAATAATTAAAACTCGTACGTAATTCGATTTCATATATTTACCCTCCCATCACTATTCTGAGCTCAGTGATATAAATATAATCAAAAAAACAACAAAGATATAGACTTATATTTCATTTTGAATTATTATATAGATAGATTACGCCCCAAATTAATTTTACTTTCTCATACATCTATAATCTGCTTGAATTATGCGGGTATGAAAGAGTAAAACGAAACATTTCACTTTAGTAGACACTAACATAATAAAAACATGATAAGCGGTCGTAACCCTATAAGTTATTCAGGGTACGACCGCTTATTTTTTTAAATCCTTATCCTTTCTCATCTGTAAACAACATATCATTAAAGCCTTTTCTATCCCCTACCATTTTCAACTCATAAAATTTCATTCGTCTCGATTTTCTTTCCCAATATTGCAGCTCATTCAACAATCATGTAGCATTACCATATCGATGTAATGGTTCATCATCTTAAACCTTTCGACTAATTAGCAGGAGGTAAAGTGATTGGAATGAATAAACAAGAACAATTAAATGTTATAAAAAAAGATTTTATTGATTCTCAAAAAGTATTATTGGCAATTGGCGATGAAACACGTCAAGCTATTTTGTTAGTTCTCATGGAAACGGAATGTCAAACAGGATTACGTGTAGGAGAAATTACGAAGCAAACACACCTTTCTCGACCAGCCGTATCACATCACCTTAGAATTTTACGAGAAGCCGGTATTATTTTAATGCGAAAAGAAGGTACAAAAAACTTTTATTATATTGATATACGTACAAAATTAAGTTTATTAAAAAACCTTGTATTAGATATTGAAAAGCTACTGCACAACTTTTATTAAAATTTGGAGGTATAAGAAATGAAAGCGATGATAATTGATAAATATGGGAAAGTCCCAATGCGAATGGCAGAGGTACCTACTCCTGAAATAAATGAGCATGAAGTGCTCGCAGAAATTCATGCAGCTAGTATTAACCCTATTGACTTTAAAATACGCGATGGAAAAGTAAAGATGTTACTTAAATATGAAATGCCCCTAATCCTTGGTAATGACTTTTCCGGTGTTATCGTAAAGGTTGGATCAAAAGTAACTCGTTTTAAAGTCGGTGATGAAATATATGCTCGTCCAAGAAAGAATAAGATAGGTACTTTCGCCGAATATATAGCCATTCATGAGGATGATATAGCTTTAAAACCTAAAAATTTAAGTTTTGAGGAAGCGGCATCGATTCCACTCGTTGGCTTAACATCATATCAAGCACTACATGACATTATGCATTTACAAAAAGGACAAAAGATTTTAATTCACGCTGGATCTGGCGGGGTTGGCACTTTCGCAATTCAGTTAGCAAAAATAATGGGCGCTATCGTTACAACAACTGCTAGTGAAGCCGGTTCTGATTTAGTAAAGTCTCTTGGCGCAGATGAAATTATTAATTACAAAACAGAAAAATTTGAAGAAATACTAAAAGATTATGATGCAGTATTTGATACAATCGGTGGTACAACACTTGAAAAATCATTCGATATTATAAAAAGCGGCGGCAACATTGTTTCCGTTTCAGGAATGCCAAATGCTCGTTTTGGTAAAGAATTTGGTTCCGGATTTTTTAAAACATTCTTATTTTCATTAGCAAGTAGAAATCTTACTGCACTTGAGAAGAAGCATAATGCGCAATATTCATTTTTATTTATGAAGCCAAGCGGAGATCAATTACGTACTATCGCAAACTATATTGAAGATGGTGAAATCAAACCGGTAATCGATCGAGTTTTCCCTTTTGAAGATGCACAAAAAGCAATGGAATATTCAGAAGCTGGAAGGGCAAAAGGAAAAATAATCGTAAAAATTAAGTAATAATAAAAACTCCATTTTTAAAAATGGAGTTTTTATTATTACTGTTAAATAGACATAGTGCAGTGAAGTCCTTACAATAGATTGCAAGGGGAAATATCATATTATACTTTTAGCTAATTTTACAAAGAATACATACGTACAAATACATAATAAAAAAATAAACAAGGAGGAGATAAAATGACGAAAAATAATGAAGCAGGTTGGAATTTAGATCATAGTTATGCTACTTTGCCACAATCATTTTATACAGAAATCCCCCCTACTCCCGTAAGTTCACCGGAGTTAGTTAAACTAAACCATTCATTAGCAATATCTCTTGGCTTTAATCCTGAAGAATTGAAAAAAGAAGTTGAAATTGCTGTTTTTGCTGGTAATGCACTCCCAGAAGGAGCTCGTCCATTAGCACAAGCATATGCTGGTCATCAATTCGGACATTTTAATATGTTAGGCGACGGTCGTGCGCTTTTAATAGGCGAACAAATTACCCCTTCAGGTAAACGTTTTGACATTCAACTGAAAGGTTCTGGCCCTACCCCATATTCACGCCGCGGTGATGGTCGCGCTGCACTCGGTCCGATGCTACGTGAGTATATTATTAGTGAAGCAATGTATGCACTTGATATTCCGACTACTCGCAGTTTAGCAGTTGTCACAACTGGTGAACCAACATATCGTGAAACAAAGTTACCTGGAGCAATCTTAACTAGAGTCGCTAGCAGTCATATACGTGTTGGCACATTTCAATATGCTGCAGCTCGTGGTTCTATCGAGGATCTTCAATCACTAGCTGACTATACGATAAAAAGGCATTATCCAGAAATTGAAGCTCATGAAAACCGATATACTGCATTACTACAAGAAGTCATCAAAAAACAAGCAAGCCTCATCGCTAAATGGCAACTTATTGGATTTATCCATGGCGTAATGAACACTGACAATATAACGATTAGTGGAGAAACGATTGATTACGGCCCTTGTGCATTTATGGACAATTACGACCAAGGAACCGTATTTAGCTCTATTGATACACAAGGTCGCTACGCATATGGAAATCAACCATATATGGCCGCATGGGACCTCGCGCGACTAGCAGAATCTTTAATACCGATTCTGCACGAAGATGAAGAAGAGGCATTAAAAATTGCTCAAGACGAAATTTCAAAATTTAGCATACAATATGAAAACCAGTGGTTCATTGGAATGAAAAAGAAATTAGGACTATTTAGCAACGAAGAACAAGATCAATCACTTATTGAGCAACTTTTAAAAATGATGGAAAAACATAAAGCAGATTACACAAATACATTCCGTTCATTAACTCTTAATACGATCGAAAATACAGCTCTATTTGAAAGTCCTGAATTTAAAGAATGGTACAAACTATGGCAATCTCGATTAGAAAGACAAGAAGAATCGAAAGACAATGCCTACGAGATGATGAAAAATAATAACCCATCGATCATCCCAAGAAACCATCGCGTAGAAGAAGCACTAGAAGCAGCTGTGGAAAATAGTGACTATAGCGTAATGGAAAAACTTCTTGAAGCTCTATCAAATCCTTATGCGTATGCTACAGATCAAGAAGAATACTGCGTTCCACCTGCACCGACGAATCGTCCTTATCGTACTTTTTGTGGGACTTGATTGTTTAATATGTAAAAAGGGTGTGTTCATACAAATTGTGTGAACACACCCTTTTTATATTCTCCCCTCTAAACTAGAACTTTAAAATGCCCCCCGATTCCCTTTCTTTACTCCAAAACAAAATTAACACTATTTCAATCGGTTTACTGAAAATCTTGTTAAACAAATATTGAGAAATATAAAACATCATTTCTAAATATTTTTATTTTTGATACTATATTTTATAAGAATATTCAAAAAAGTGAGGGGATTTCATGAACGTTCAACTACAAGGTAATGAACAAATTACAAAATTATTTAATGACTGGTATTTGGCTATGCTAAAACAAGATGTGTCCCAAGCGACAAACTTAAAGCATGAAATTGAGGAAAAGGAACTAAACTTCGAGGAAGATGAAAATTTAGCATTATATCATTCCTTACTAGAGTTTCGACATAAAGTTTTGACAGATAGTTTAAGTATTTCAAAAGATAGCTTTGATAAAATAGATTCTTACGTAATCTCATCCAATCATCCACTGTCTTACTACTATCATTTCTTTAAAGGCATTTATGCAACTTTAACCACAGACTATAACTTAGCTAGCGAACATTATGAACAGGCTAAGTTATTATTAGTAAATAACACTGATAATCTAGAGCATGCTGAATTTTATTATCGAATGGCGATTTTCCATTATCACTTTTACCAACCAATTGAATCTATTGAATATGCAACTAAGGCTAAAGAGATTTTCGATAAACAAACTGGCTTTGAAGTTAAAGTTGGATTATGTAAAAATACATTAGGTGCCTCATTTGTCTATTTAAAACAATATGAACAAGCGGAAGAGCAATATAATTCAGCAATACACCTTTTACAGAAATCTGATGAAAAAGAATTAATTTTAAGTGTACGTAATAATTTGGGTTGGTTGTATGCCAGTCAAAACCTCTCCACACTTGCAATCCGTCACCTATCAGAAGTGACCGAAAAGAAACCTACACATTTCAAGGCTCTCTTCTTGCAAGCAAGAGAACACTCTAAACTAGATGAAACAAGTATCGCTGAAGGATTAATCCAAAAAGGGTTAAAAATTTGTACGGAATTAAATAATGAAGAATATATATATCATTTTAAAATTCTAAACGAACTAAATAATAATGTTGGTTCTGAAGAATTAGAAACAATTATCCTTAAAGGAATTACGTTTTTCGACAAAGAATTATTATATAACTACACTCAAGAATACTCAGAAAAATTAGCTGTTAAATTTTATAGTGAAAATAATCACATTAAGGCAAGTGAATATTTTCATAAAGCGTTACAAGCAAAAGAAAAAACGTTTGAGAAAGGGGCATTGAAATGATTAAAAAAATTAGCTCTGTTTTTTTAGGACTATCTGTTTTCGGTATTTTGGCTACTGGCATTCATAGTTCATTTACATACCAAGCGGGTCATGCTGATCTTCCTGCACCACAAAGACCTGACCTTGTTCAATCCGTTGACGTAAGTAAAGACTACAACTCAACAACAACTGAAAAAGCACTTTAAAAAACGGAAGACCTTCCATTAAGAAGGTCTTTTTAAATACGCTTATTTAGTATGTTTCCCTTTCAAGTAAACTCTATTTTCTCATCAACCCTGCAATCCCCCTACTCCCCTCACTACCAACTTTCTCAAGTTCCTCCACAACTAATTTTCTTCTTTCCACAGAATGATTTTGACTTAACTTCGCTTTTCCTTCTATTTTATTTATCTTAATTTTAAAACCAACTATCCCTTTACTTAATCCTTCCATATAATTCGGATCTACATCATTAAGTGAATAGGTACTCTGTGGATTTTCATATGTATGTACTAAATCTTGAAGAGAGTCTATTAATTCCTGTTCCTCCTCAACAATTTCTAATTCACCGTATACATGTACTGCAACATAATTCCATGTTGGCACTGCATTGTTTGTTTCATACCATGACGGCGAAATGTAACTATGTGGCCCTTGAAATATAGCTAGTACTTGCTGATTCCCGCCATCTTTCCACTGTTCATTCGGACGTGCAAAGTGACCATGTAAAGTAAGGGCCTCCCTATTTAATAACAACGGTAAATGCGTTGCATATGGTTCCCCGTTATGTTGAGAAAATAACGTTGCAAAGCTATTTTGTTCAATTATTTTGTACTTCATTTCTTCATCATGTATTGTGAAATATTTTGGTATGTACATACGCTCCCTCTTTTCCGGTCTTTTATTTCTCATTATATTAAGTCTCGTAGCATTCAACAGAGCCAGTTTATATTTGTTTTATAATGGCAGCGTTCTATTTCAAAAGAATAGGCAGCATGTATTCCATGCCGCCTTAGTTTATTTCTTCTAATATATTTGTAATAAATTTCGTCTTACCTTCACTATAGCTCGTTCTACTTTTTGACTCTCTTGCTAACTCTTCCTTTAAATGTCCATATTCAACAGCAACACCGTCATGTTCACGAAGGTAATCACGAAACGCTATATGTCTTCTTAACTCTTCACTTTCTTTATCACACACATACAAATGATGTTCCATCCAATCTGTACTTTGTCCGTCCCATGGAACGAAAGCGTCCTTTCTGCCAAACGCCTCTCTCCCTTTGTAACTCCATTCTGCCTGATGATAGTATCCTATCGCTTCAAGCTTTGTTACTACTTCAGGAAAGATTTCATAATCTTGTATTACGATATCAATATCTAATATTGGTTTTGCTGCAAGTCCTTTAATAGATGTACTCCCAACATGTTCAATGGCTAAAATGCGGTCTTCCATTACATCGTTAATGAAAGTGTGTAGCTTATTAAATTCGCTTTCCCATTTGATGTTATACTCTTATTCTCTGTTTCAAAGTATCCCTCTCCTCAAAAGCAATTATAACCTCTGAATATGAGTATCCTTAAAATCTGTCTCATATTTCAATCCATATCCAAACATTCGATCCATTCCAATATGTGCTGTCCATATTAAACCAATAATAATAACGAAATCTATCTTAAAATAAACACCTATGATAACAATTAATATCGATATAATATATGTGTGAAATAAATTATAAATGTTAGCACCAACTTGATTATTTATCCCATAAGCTAACATTGATAAATCCGGCGCTAATAAGAATACCCAAAAGATAATCCAACTAAATTCATATAATGAATACGTATAAATCGCGGCCAAGAATACAACTAACCCTTCAAAATGTACAATGCTTTTTTGCATTTTTCATCATTCCTATTTTTCTATATTTACCGATAATTTTTCATTACCAAAAGTATCCTTTGCATTTTTTGACCAGATAGTTGCTAAAATCGGTCCCGCAATGTTATGCCATACTGCTGCTAATACACTTGGAAGTGCAGCTGCTGGTCCAAAATGTGCTGTTGCCAGCGCAACACCTAATCCTGAGTTTTGCATTCCTACTTCTATTGAAATAGCTCTTCTTGTCCCTTCGTCTAGTCTAAGTACGAACGCTGTTATATATCCAAGTAAAAAGCCAAATGCATTATGAAGCATCACTGCAATAAAGATAAGCAGGCCTGAAGAAGTAATGCTACTTACATTCGCTGAAACAACTGCTGAAACAATAATGATAATTGCTAAAACTGATATTAACGGAATAACAGTCATCCCTTTCGTAACAGTTGTAGGGAAAAACTTCTTCACTACTAATCCTAAAATAATAGGTATGATAATAACTTGTACGATAGAAAGAAACATAGACATAGCATTCACTGGCATCCATTGTCCCGCGAGTAATAATAAAATAAGAGGTGTAGCAATCGGTGCTAGTAACGTTGATAATGACGTCATTGCAATAGACAATGCTAAGTTCCCTTTTGCTAAATAAACCATAACATTTGATGCAGTGCCACCCGGTACTGAACCGAGCAACACTAATCCTGCTGCTAATTCAGCTGGCAGATTCATAACGTAGGCTAGTACGTATGCGACAAGTGGCATAATAATAAACTGAGCACATACACCGATAATAACTGGCAATGGTTTTGTAGCAATGATCTTAAAATCAACAGCCTTTAATGTTAATCCCATCCCAAACATTACAACTCCAAGTAAAATTGTGATGTAACTAGTTAACCCGAGAAATGGTCCGGGAATGAAATATGAAATTGCTGCAATACAAATAACCCAAAATGCAAAATACTTTCCAGCTATATTACTTATCGCTTCTAGTACTTTCACCCCATCATCCCCTATCCTTCAACTGAAAAACTTTATTCGGATTCAAAATATTTTGCGGGTCAAGAGCTTTCTTTATTTTTTCCATTACGAGTAATGCCGCCCCATGTTCTTCTTCTTGATACTTCCGTTTTCCGATTCCAACGCCATGTTCTCCCGTACACGTTCCACCTCGTTTAAGAGCATATAAAACGATACTTTCATTTATTTCGTCCGCCTTTTCCACTTCTTCTTTATCGTTTGGATCAACCATTAAAAGCACATGGAAATTTCCGTCTCCTACATGGCCAAGAATACCGCCGACAAGTCCAATCTTATCCAACGTCTCTTTCGCATGTTGGATTGCGCCAGCTAATTCTGAAATTGGTACACATACGTCTGTACTCATAAGCTTTTTACCAGGATAGCTATGAACGTAAGAATATGCTAGATTATGCCGTGCATCCCATAATTTATTTCTGGCCGCAGTTTCTGTTTCAAAAGCAACTTCTTTACATTTATGATCAAGAACAATTTCCTTCGTAAATTCAATATCTTGCTTAAGACCTGCTTCATTACCGTGAAACTCTAAAAACAGTGTAGGCTCTTCTCTATAACTTGTTTCATTATAATGATTTACTTGTTTCATAGATAATTCATCTACAAGTTCAATTCTCGCAATTGGGATACCCGCTTGCAGTATATGAATAACAGCTTCTACTGCATCATTTATAGTTGGAAACGATACTCTAGCAGCCATAACATGTTCTGGTATGCCGTATACTTTTAATGTTAACTCTGTAAAGCATCCAAGCGTACCTTCTGATCCTACGAAAACACCATTTAAATGGTAACCTGATGACGACTTCGCGGCTAAATTTCCAGTATGTATGACTTTCCCATCAGCAAGAACGACTTCTAAATCACGAACTTGATCACGCATTACCCCATACTTAACCGCTGTCGTTCCGCTCGCATTTGTGGCAGCCATTCCACCTAACGTCGCATCTGCACCTGGGTCTACACTAAAAAACAATCCATACTTTTTCAATTCTTTATTAAGCTGAGAGCGAGTCACTCCCGGCTGTACTCTCACAAGAAAGTCTTTCTCTCTTATTTCGAGTATTTTATTCATAAGCGAAAAGTCCACTGTAATTCCTTTTTCATATGGAATAACGTGACCTTCTAAACTAGAACCTACCCCAAAAGGAACGACAGGTTTTTTATGCTCACTCGCTACTTTCATTAATTTACTAACCTCTTCAGTCGTTTTCGGAAAAACTACTACATCAGGTAAACTACTAGTATGATAAGATTCATCTTTACTATGTAACTCTCTTACTGTCGTATTTACAACTACTCGATCTTCGGGAAGTACCCCCTTCAATTCATTTACTAAACGCTCTACCGTTATTTCCATCATACACTCTCCTACCTACTATAAATTCGAATTACAAAATATGTTAACTATTTTATACATAATAATCCGAAAAATTAAATAATTCAAGTTTTATACATATGAAACTCGTTTCATACTGTCGAATAAACAAAAAGAACTTGCAACAATTGCTGCAAGTTCTTTTCTATAAAACTATATTTTAAATGACTTCTTTATTAACAACATAAACCAAATTAAAGTAACTGCCATTAACGAATGGGAAAACCCTACAATATAAGTTAACCCTTTAAAGTCCGCTCCATTTAGCTGAAGAAGCCCTCTCGCTGCTAGCGAACCTAACATTAAAGTTAATGCGATATTATGTACAACAAACCACTTATTAAAACTTTTCGCTTCATGAAACGCGAATACTTTTGCTAATCCTAAAGCAATTAAAAAGAAGAAAAATCCTAGTACAAGTGTATGTGTATGCAGAAGATTTAACAAAGTAGATCCTAAAATCCCCTTATACTTTCCATACTCCCTAGCGAAAATTCCTGATAATAAACCGATAATCAAATACGTAAACGATGCATTATATAATTTTTTCATTATGTACCTCCTTGAGTAGAATGTGTAGTGTGTCATATTTAGTAATAATGATAGTTATATAGTAAAAACTCCTAGTTACCTAGGAGTCATTGTATAAGCATCTCACTCTTTACAATCAATTCTAATTATAAAATATCCCTTTATACAAAACAAACGAACTTTATGTGAACAAGCAAAATTCTTTTAAAATATGTTGCGATTTCGTATTACGCAATCCATACTAATTATTATAAAGTGAAACTTTAATCAGTGGGGGTTTTGTTCATCTCCCACTGATTATCAGCTCTCACCAATCGGACGTTTACGGATAGCCCGACTCCTTCCTAACTTCTTTGCCCCAACTGAATTTTGAGGTGGGAGTTTGACTGTCCGTTAACGCGGAATAAATGTTAAAGGTGGTGCACTAGATTGATAGTTCTTGAAACTGAACGACTCGTTCTTCGCTGGCTTGATATAAAATACGCTCCATTTATTCTAGAATTAGTAAACGATCCTGCATGGATTCAGTTTATTGGTAATAAAAGGATTAAAAACTTGGACGATGCAAAAAAATACATCTTAAACGGACCCGTTGATATGTATAATAAATTGGGCTTTGGTCTTTACTTAGTAGAGCGAAAAGAAGATCTCACTCCACTTGGTATGTGCGGTCTTATTAAAAGAGATTCATTAGAAGATGTTGATATCGGCTTTGCCTTTTTAGAGAAGTTCCGTTCAAAGGGATATGGCTTTGAATCCGCTTCTGCTGTAATCGAATACGGAGTACAAAAACTAGGACTAAAACGAATTGTAGCAATTACTACTATTGATAACATCAATTCAGGAAAGCTTTTAGAAAAAATAGGATTTCAGTTTGAAAAGATAATTTCAGACTCTGGAGAAAATTTAAAGTTATTTGGGTATAACATATAATAAATTGTCAGAGTTCCCTTTTAATCTAATCAAAAAATATTGCTTACATATACATTCCTAAAAGTTATTATGATTAAAATACTCATCTGTTTTTTAACATTATAACCACACTAATTAAATCACAATTCTGATTTTCAGTACTGTATTTATTCTTAAAAACACTCTATTTTATTCTTAAAGTTGTCAAAACTCTTATGTAGCTACATGAAAAGTTTATGCTAACATATTAATAAGAAACTATGCGTTCCCTTAACCCTGTATCCGGCCCTGTATTTTTTACAGGGCCTTTGTTTATTTAATTTACTTATCACTTGCTTATACACATTAAAATTCATTTCAACTTTATTTTCTTACTCAAAAAATTATAAATAATCTAGGATTAAGTAAAGGAGATTCTGATATTGCATCTCCCAAAAAAGAATGTTACTCTAAAAATAGAATGATGAAAGGAATGATGGATGAATAATGATTAACTAATTTATATTTTAAGTTGAATTTTATAACTTCAAACTACAAAATATAGGGTTAGTCTATCCATTTTTATAATTCATTTCATACTTTATTTGTCATAATTCAAATGATTAATAAGTACTTACTTAAGTATAAGCGACAGACTACTCCTTCCGATTAAAAATTGGGGGATTTTTTTATTCCCTTTTATGTAAGTTAAAATTTATTAATCGCTAAATTTACTTAACAAATAAAGGAGCGAAAAAAATGGCTAATTCAGATACTATTGTTACACATGTAATGCTCTATATAAGTCGTTAATATCCATCAAACTTATATAGAGGAATTAAAAAATGGATGGATGTTCCGACTTTATATGAAACGTTTCGATATATAAAGGAGGAATTATTATGTCAATGATAAAAGTTCAAGACTTAACTTTTTCATACCCAGGTAGCTTTGATAATATTTTTGAAGGTGTAAACTTTCAAATAGATACAGATTGGAAACTAGGATTTATCGGTAGAAACGGACGAGGTAAATCGACATTCTTTAATTTATTATTAGGAAATTACGAGTATAGCGGAAAAATCCTTGCTTCTGTAGAATTCAATTACTTCCCCTATCCTGTTGCAGATAAGAACAAATTCACTCATGAAATCCTTGAAGAAATTTGTCCCCAAGCAGAAGATTGGGAATTTCTACGTGAAATATCCTATTTAAATGTTGATGCCGAGGTCATGTACAGACCGTTTAAAACTTTATCAAATGGAGAACAAACAAAGGTGTTGCTTGCTGCACTGTTTTTAAATGAGGGCCAATTTCTATTAATTGACGAACCAACAAACCACCTAGACACGGATGCACGAAAAATAGTCTCTGATTATCTAAGGAAGAAGAAAGGGTTTATTTTAATTTCACATGACAGAATCTTTTTAGATGGATGCGTTGACCATATCTTATCTATAAATAGAGCAAATATTGAAGTTCAAAGCGGGAACTATTCTTCTTGGAAATTAAATTTCGATAGACAGCAAGAGCATGAAGAGGCTACAAATGATCGTCTACAAAAAGACATAGGAAGATTAAAACAGTCTTCCAAGCGTTCAGCAAGTTGGTCTCATGATGTAGAAGCTTCAAAAAATGGAACAAGGAATTCAGGTTCTAAGTTGGATAAGGGATTTGTAGGACATAAAGCAGCCAAGATGATGAAAAGGGCAAAAAATCTAGAATCAAGGCAACAAAAAGCTATTGAAGAAAAGTCAAAATTACTAAAAAATGTGGAGAAAACTGAGTCATTAAAATTAGAAGCATTAAAGTTCAAGTCAAATGAATTCGTTACTTTGGCTGACGTGTCTGTTACGTACGATGACCAAGTCGTGAATGAGCCAATTAACTTCGTAGTTGAACAAGGTGACCGAATTGTGCTTGATGGCAAGAATGGGAGCGGGAAAAGCAGTATCCTAAAACTAATTCTAGGGTATCCGATACAGCATACAGGTTTAATTACATTAGGTACAGGACTCACCATTTCCTATGTCCAACAAGATACTTCTCATTTGAAGGGATCGCTATCAAATTTTATTGAAGAGCACAAGATTGATGAGACATTATTTAAATCCATCCTACGAAAGATGGATTTTGACCGAATTCAATTTGAAAAAGATATATTTCATTATTCTGGTGGACAAAAGAAAAAACTGCTTATCGCTAAAAGTTTATGTGAAAAAGCCCATATGTATATATGGGATGAACCATTAAACTTTATAGATATTTATTCACGCATGCAAATTGAAGAGCTAATTCAACAATTTAATCCCACAATGATTATTGTTGAGCATGATAAGGCATTTCAACAAACCGTTGCAACGAAAACTATATCTATGTAACTCCACTCAAATCATTAATAAAGTGAAACTTTAATTAGTGGGGGTTTCCTTCATCCCCCACTAATTATCAGCCCTCACCAATCGGACTTTAATGGGCAGCCCGACCCCCACCTAAATTCTTTGCTTTCGCTGAATTTTGAGGTGGAGTCTTACTGCCCATTAAAGTGGGATAAATCAAGCCATTAGTCTATAAAGTATTTGAATGAAGTATCCAAAAAGGCCTAATTTCTCTACAATCCATTGAGAAATTAGCATTGGTGCCTCCTTCATCAAGTCCTAATGCACATCTTAAAAAGAGCACTTTTGAAAAGTGCTCTTTTTAGCTACAAGCCTAGAATTCCTACAATCTGGCGAGCCTTAATATTATCGATATAATAATACATCTCTAACCCTCGTCTTTCTGCACGGAGCACGGTTCCCCTCAATTTTGATAGATGCTGTGAAACAGTAGATTGCGGAAGTCCTAATATTTCTGTCAACTGTGTAACATTACACAATTTATGGTGCATTAATTCATTTACAATCTTCAATCGAACGGGATGTGCCATTACTTTTAATACATCTACATCTTCCTCTCGGATGTTAGCTAGATCTCTATTAGATATTAATATTGTCATTTCGCATTCCCCTTTATTTTTAATTTCTATTTTCCAATTATCCTTATAAGTAGTACTTATATATATTTACCATTTATCCTGTTGAGAAAATGTATTCTCGTTCTTAATCAAAAAAGACACCAATTCTATGAACAGTTTTTACTGTTCATAGAATTGGTGTCCTCTAATTTTTAGCTAAACTATATTTTGTTTTAAAAAAGTTATTTTATAGTAGACATTCTCTCGTTGACACAAACTAGTAGATTAGCGATGGAAATATCAAAATGTATTGATAAGCGTTTGGAAGTAATTGTTTTTTTGTTTAATAGCAAAAACGAGCATCCTCTCAAATTAGATAAGGTGCTCGTTTTCATTTTGATCGGTAATTCTTAATTCAATTTAGTTTCTTTACCATAAGGAAAGATTAAATCAACTTAAAACAAAGCGTTTTAAATTTAATTCTTAGATCTTACTGACACTTGGAATTGCCCCTTAGAACCATCATCATTTGAAACGTAAATTTTATATGTTCCTCTCGGTAATGGAGATAAAGCATTCTGTACATTTGTAACATTAATTTGTTGTTCTCCAGGTTTTATATAACTACCAACAATTAGCTCCATATTTGGACCTTTCACACTATATCCCATTGTATTTTGACCATTATTTTTCATAAAGAAGCTTAAATTTTCACCCCCATTATATACAAAAGAAGTTACAGCCTCTCCACTATAATCCATTGTTTGAGTTAATAATAAGTCTGCAGGAACATGTTCAACTATATGAATAGTATCATTCGTTTTGTGTATTTCTTCAGCATAAGTATTATTTCCTAACACACCAAGTGTTAATGCTGAAATTACTCCACAACTAAGCACTAGTTTATTTAACTTCATTTTAAGCTCCCCCTTGATGTTTGTAATCTATTACCATCATACATTCTTTTTCAAGTACGTTTTTATGTAATAATTCATATCTTTAAACCTATATATTTTAAATTTATACCTTAACAGTTACTGAAACACTCACATTGATAAAGCTAGAGTATTATGATTCATAAGAAAACATGTAAATTTCAAAATTTTTTAACGAGAATTCATACAATTAAGTACCAACACACTCAAATAAATAGCGTTTCCATTTTAAATAAAATATACTAATGAAAAATTTCGAAATTTCCACTTTATAATTTGGTATATTCCGTGTTAATATAACGAAGGCTACAAATAGAATCCATAAAATATATTTTTTATAGCATATTCATACTTAAAATCCTATTATTTTATTAGTAACTCAATCCCAATTTTACTTATACAAAAGTCAATTTCTAGTTTCATATCTATAAATATCCAAGTAGATTTTTTATCTATTATTTTTCCTAACTTCCTTATCAATTCTAATAAAGTGAAATTTTAATCAGTGGGATTTTGTTCATCCCCCACCTAACTTCTTTGCTTCCACTGAATTTTGAGATGGGGGGCTTACTGCCCGTTAATGCGGGATAAAAGTAATATTATAGTACTTTTTCAAGCGCTCTTCCTTTTTTAAATAGAAAGTCTACTGCTAATTTAACATCTAAGTTCAACTCATACATAATCCAATATACAAACTATCGGAGATGCAAACCTATGGGAATATCTACTCTTTTATTAAATACCTTTATAATAATAATTTGTATCCTTAGCTACCACGTATTTTGGCTAGAATTTAAAGAGAAAAAAACATGTAATAATATATTGATTTCTATCCTTTCCTCTATTGCTACTATTTTTTGTATGACTTTTCCTTTTCAGTTACATGCTGGATTTATTTATGATTTACGTTTTATTCCTATCATATTAGTTTTTCTATATGGAAATACAAAAAATATTATTTTTATAGGAATTTTATATCTTTCTTATCGATTTTACTTAGGTGGAAATGGCGTTCTTCCATCATTTATTATCTTTACTATCATTGCTGTTATAACAATGCTCTTCCATTACTTATTACCTCTATATGTTAAAGAAAAAAAGATATTATTGAGCTTGCTCCTTATTTTAGTATGTACAACTTCACTTTCTATCTGCGGTATTGTAACTCAAATACATACAGGTAGTAAAATAGACTCTACTCTCATAGAATTTTTATTAAATTATATAATCATTAATATTTTCACAATATTATTATCAGTATATTTAATAGAGGGCATGATTGAGAAATATAAAATGAAAGAAAAACTGCAACGGGCTGAAAAATTTTATATAGCTAGCGAACTAGCGGCGTCCATTGCACACGAAATCCACAATCCACTAACTACAGTACATGGATTCACTCAATTGTTAAATGAAAAACATGCCTCTAAGCTACCTCAGGATCAGTACTTAGAAATCATGTTAATTGAAATGCAGCAAATACAATCTACTATTAATAACTATTTATCTTTAACAAAACCACAGAACATCCTAAAAGAGAAAATAGATATTAATCATATTTTAAATCAAGTGAAAGACACTATTTCACCACTAGCTCTATCATACAAAGTTGAAATAAAACAAAATAGTACAGATTCCTTTTATATAAATGGTGACCCCGAAAAATTCAGACTCTGTCTAAACAACATCATACAAAACGGAATTGAAGCCATGATAAATGGTGGAGTATTACAAATAAATATACAGAAAATAAAAGGGAATATTATAATCGATATTATTGATTCAGGGATTGGAATGTCTTCTCAGCAAATAAAGCGGATTGCTTTGCCATTCTATTCAACAACAGAAAAAGGGACTGGCCTTGGTACCATGATTGCTTATAGTGTTATTAAAGAGTTGAATGGTGATATAGAGATAGAGAGTGAATTAGGTAAGGGGACACGCTTTTCTATTAGTATCCCCTGCTAATATGACGGGATTATTAGAATGATAAATTCTTTCCACTTAACTTATTAAATAAATTTCAAAAATGCCACTACTTAATTCATTAATTATCTTCATTTCTTAAATAAATTAAAAGTAATAAGGACCAGAGTATATCCGTTTTTGCCGATAAACTCTAGTCCTTATTACTTTACTCACTTCTCTATGAAATCATAATTCATCAACTATTGTATCCCATTTACTAATTAGGTCTACTTAACTTCAAGATAAAATCTCGTGATACTTGATTTCTTACTATCATTAGATACATTACTTACAGTTATTTTTTCAGTTAAAGTGTAATTTTTTTGATATTCATAACGATACTCAAGTATTTATCTTTATAACTGATATTATTACCTGCATTACTAAATATAAGCTAAAATTGATTTCCAGTCATAAATTTCTACTTTACTTCTACCGTATAATTCCCTGTTCCCCCACCATACTGATATACATGTAAATAATATTTCCCTGGGTACGTGTAGTAACTTCCTACTAACTTATTCCCTTCTTGCTGAGCATACGTAACATAATTATTTAAATCCGCTTCAGAATAAAGAACCCAGTTTACTCCGATATTATTTTCCTTCGTTACATTAATTTGAAGGTTTTTTGCTGTTTCTATATTAATTTCAAAGAAATCACTCGTATCACCATTTCCTAAACTTGCGCGTAAAACTTGATTTAATTGCAGTTTATTTGCTGTTTGGAATGAATTATTTGGCTCTTTTTCTACACTGTTATCCTCTATCTTTTGAACCGTTACATTCGTTGTAACAGTATTCGTTAATCCTTTATCATCTGTTACTGTTAATTTCGCTGTATATGTTCCTTCTTTTGTATACACGTGAGTCGGATTTTGTTCATTACTTACAGTACCGTCACCAAACTCCCATTTATAAGAAACAATTTTCCCATCTTCATCTTTTGATCCATCGCTTTTAAACGAAATTGCTTCATTTACATTTCCGCTATATGGTCCATTTATAACCGCAACTGGCGCTTTATTCACAGTACCTTCTTCCGTATTAATTCCATGGAATACAACATCATATTCAAATTGTCCTGATGCATTCACACGATAATTTACAAAGTACGCTGTTACTGTTTTATAGCCTGTCCATTCTTTCCCACTTAAACGTTTTAACGTATCATTCACGTTTTGTGTAATTGTTTTCCAGTCTTCATATTCCCCTTTTGCAGTAGTACCTGTATACGTTCCTTGCAACGTAAATGTATTAAAGAACTGTGATTTATTTTTCTTAACCGATACATTACTTAATTTTGCTTCCGCTGTAATTTCTGCAGCAATATCTGAAACTGGTTTTGCTGCGTGCGTTGCTAAATAATCATCCGATACTAATGGAACATTATATTTCTCACGGTTATCGACTAACATTTGCATATAATCTTGATACTCTTTATTTAAATTCGCATCTTTACTTAATGCAGAGCGGTATGCATCATATGCTGTTACATCATTTTTCCTAATAAGATCATGAATTTTGTCAAACATATCATATCTTTTCATGTACATGTACGATTGTAAAGCGAAGGAATAATTATAGAAATCCCACGTTCCATACTTTGCGTTTAACGTTCTCTCTGCTGTATAACGTTCTGCCGGATTTGAAGATATTCCTCCTATAATGCTCTTTCTCGGTACAACATTATCTGTTCTCGTTGCACCTGCAAAAAACTCTGCATTTCCTTCTTCAAACCAAGATAATCTCTCATTCTCATACATCTTCCCTTGTCCCCAAAGTCCCGGTACTTCATATCTACCTTGTAAGTAATGTGTGAACTCATGTCGGAACAATTCTTCTAAACTATAAATACTTTCTTCTGGCGTACGTTCATAAGTAAAGAACGTACCTGTTCCTTCTATATAAAGACCGCCATTATTCGTTTCATACCCGTACAATTGACGGTTAAATTGATATTCAGCTGGACTATTATAAATAACCATTGTTAATACATCGTCAGGATTTCCTTTTTCTAAAGGCTGATCACTTTCAACCGTACGATGGAATTGTGCCTTCACTTCTTTTGCCGCCCAATATAGACGTTTTACTTTTTCTTCTGTCACCTTATCTCCAGCTTTTAAAACAATTGCCCCATCATCAAACGTATACGTTTTCGGCAAATATTTTTTCTTTCCATCTTCTCGTATTTGATCTAAATTCACAACATTTCCATTTGCATCTTTCCCGCCATAATTCGTCGCAATTTGCTCAGCAGCTACAAAATATTGCTCTCCTAAATACGGATACATTTTCATTGCGTCCGTTACAACTTGCAATCCTTTCGTCCCTGTACTATGGAATGTACCAAGTCTACCTGTATAATAAATACCATTGTTAATTAACCATCCATTCTTCTCTGTCACCGTTCCAATTAAGGCAAAACGACTTAATTCATTAATATAGCTATCAATTTTTTGGTACCATACTGTATCTTTCGGTGTTTTTCTCGTATCGTACAAATATGATTGAATGTCGTAATCAACACCTTGCATAATATCGTAAATTGCATTTCCAGCTGATAGATTGTCTACCCACGTAGAGAAATTATCGTTATATTGTTTAAAGATCTTTGCAGCTGATGTTATCGTTTCCACATCACTCGAAGCATTTCCTATTAATTTTCCGTATGATGATACAACTCTATTTTGTTCTATCGTACCGAGTTTGAAATTCGGGTTATTCGCAATCATTTTTAATGCAGGTAAGCATTTATCATGATAGCTTCTATCATTTAGTTTACTTAATTCTGAATTATAAAATCCTAAATAAAATCCTGATCGTAATACCTCTACTAAAGTCTCAATCCCTTTTGAATCATCTTTCGTATAAGCTTGTCCTTGCTGCTTCAATTTATCAATAATTGCCTGCATTCTACTATCATTTTGATAGAATGCAAGACTATCCTTATTAAACTGAAATAGCCCCGTAATTTGCTCCCAATCAATTGTTACAAGTAAATCTACTAACTGCTGATTGCTTAGTTGATTTAATTCAGCAATTGTATAAGTTTTCACTGCAGCTAATTGCTTACTTTCTTTTTTCACTTCAGGCGGTCTTTGAGACAAATCAGCAAATTGTAGCCTTTTCTCAAAAGACTTATTTTCTAGCAATTTTGATGAATGGGCTAATTCTTGCACTGGTAGTTGTACACCAACTGGTTCCATTTTAAGAACGTTCCGATAAGAAACTTGCTCTCCCTTTGTATCTTCTGCCCATGCGCTCCCTTGAAAACTCCCTAACATGAAACTAGCAAAACTTACCCCTACTAACACTTTTTTCGAATAGCCTTTCATGCTCTCCCCTACCTTACATTTTTTAGTGTCCCGCACCATTATTTTACTATTCTTACTTTTTATTCTGTATTGAGAAAAAATAAGGGAACGTTCACACACGTATCCATGCTTTGCAAAATTAACACTTGACTTTATGTGCATTTTATATCAAAAAGGATAGATAATAGCTAGTTTCCTGCTACATCTATCCTCGTTTTTAACGCTATGATTTTAACTTTATAAACGTAACTTCTGGTAATGTTTGCATATGCTGAATAAACGCATTCTTTTCTTCTGGCGATATATTTTTCAGCTGCATCCCTACCTTATAAACTATTTCTGTACCTTTCTGTAAAGCTTCCACTTCATATGAAAGTATTGGAATGCCTTTCACTTGTAGTGTTTCTACAATTTGTTGTACCGCTTCGTGTTTATTTATACACATTTGCACCGTTATATTTTGCGGAAATAAAAATTGCACCTTAAAAATACGACTCACAATCTCTAACCCAATTAAAACGAGAATCGTCGCTCCAATTCCTACTACATACATGCCAGCCCCAATTGCTAATCCAATTCCTGCTGTAGCCCATAAACCAGCCGCTGTCGTTAACCCTTTCACCGCCTGCTTTTGAATAATAATTGTACCTGCACCTAAAAACCCTACTCCACTAACAACTTGCGCTGCAATTCGGCTCGGATCAAGAGCCATATGTTCTTCATTCATAATATCTGAAAAAGCATATTTCGAAACGACCATTATTAATGCACTCCCTACCGCTACTAGGAAATGTGTTTTTAATCCCGCCTCTTTTGATCGAATTTCCCTTTCAATACCGATTATTGCTCCTAACAAACCCGCAACACCGATTCGTATAATTAAATCAATATTTACACTCACGAGCCCTTCCCCCTTTCTTTCATTATAGATAGATAAAACAAAAATTATCACACACATCGATTTATCGATATAAAAGCTTTTCATTAAAATATACTTAATATCCTAGGTGATTTATGTTAATATTTTTAATATTAACATAAATAAAATTCAACCTACTTTTTATACGAAAAACCATAAACTGTACTTTCCATTTAAAAACGAGATATGGATTGCATAAAATGAGGTTGAGAAAGCCTAGAAAACGCTTTCATTTTGTATCGTAATTTTTTTTAAAATACGACATAAATAAAGGAGATTACCAACAATGAACGTCTCTTTACTTACACCTACTACCGATTTACAAGAAGAATACTTAAATTTTTATAACGAATGGAAAGAGAGCGGCGAAACGATGATTCCGTGGGTTATCTCCAAAGACCCCTCTAATTTCACGGCAATGATTCAAGAACTTCACGATGCGCATAACGGAATAAACATTCCCGAATCATGGGTACCAGACTCTACGTATTGGCTCGTTACAGATAATAATAGAATTGTAGGAGCTGTTAATATACGTCATAGTTTAACCGAACATTTATTTAACGCTGGCGGTCATATCGGTTATGGCATTCGCCCTTCCGAAAGAAGAAAAGGTTATGCTACAAAGTTATTAGAATTATCGCTAGAAAAAACGAAGGAATTAAACATCGAGAAAGTACTTGTCGTTTGTGACGAAGTGAATACAGCTTCTGAAAAAACGATTTTACATAACGGTGGGCTTCGTGATGATGATTTCACTGAAGAAGATGGGAATGTAGTAAGGCGGTTTTGGATTGAGTTATGAAGAAGCCATCCAATGAAAACAATCTTGTTATACAGAAATATAGTAGAAGTAATGAGCTAGAAGTACAACGAATTATTAATTTATACAAGGTGAATTCAATTCAACGAGTACATATGCAATGGAAATATTAAAATCCTTTCCTTTCAATCCTTGTGCTACTTGGATTACGTATCAAAAAGAAGTCGGAAGGTAATTATACACCTTCCGACTTCTTTTATGCTGTTTCTATTTCAAACTGTACTGTAATACCGCTTGGGTCTACTACAGTAAATCCATTTAAAATCTCATTTATTTCATGTTGTTTTTCTATTAATCTTTCTTTCACTTCCTCTAACGCTTCTTTATGCGGTAATACAATTGTATATACTTTAAGTCCAGTTGCATGTGCTGGTGGATGCGGATTATGTATACCATTCCACGTATTTGCACCGATATGATGATGATATCCTCCTGCAGAAATAAATAAGCAGTCATCTTCGCGTTGTTGCACTTCAAATCCTACTGTCTCTACGTAAAACTCGTGTGACTTCTCTACATCAGCTATTCGTAAATGTACGTGCCCGACAACAGTATTAACAGGCAATCCATCAAACTCATAATCAACAAGTGTTGCCAGTTCTTTCAAATTAAGTGACGTACTTCCTCCTGGCCCTTCTCCCCATTGATCTCGCGGACGATCCGCATAAATTTCAATACCATTTCCCTCTAAGTCTTGTAAATAAAATGCTTCGCTATACGTATGATCGCTTGCGCTATTAAACCTTGAAATTGGTAAAATTTCATTTGAATATGTATAACGTCCTTCTTGCTCAGCCGGACTATTAATTACATTCTTATTACGAATCACACCAAATAATGCCGAAGCAAAGACTTCACGAGTCGGAACTAAAAAAGCTACATGATATATACCAGTCGTACGTGGCTCTTGCAACACTCCGTCCTCTAACTTTTCAAGAACAAGTAACGTGCTCTTTCCACCTTTTCCTGATAAATATACTTTATTCTCCTCTTGCTTAATTACTTCTAACCCTACTACATTCTCATAAAAAGCAATTTGCCGCTCTAAATCTTTCACTTTAAATTCAACATGACCAATACGTGTTTTCGGATGAATTTGTACCATGAATAACTCCATCTCCTTATCCTGATATTTTCCTATTTCATATAACCGTTACTATGAAGAATACAACTAAAATCAACCTATGTAAATACGAAAAGTCAGAATTTATACACATTTTTATTTTCGTAATAAAAAAGTCACCTCTTCTAGCTTTTAGAAAAGGTGACTTTATAGCTCTTATCTCATTTTATGTACTTCAGCAACTAACTTCCCGCCCTGAATGCCCATATAAAGTTTCACAGGTGCATCATTCGTGTTTTCAAACACTAAGTCTAAGTATGGATACGCAATTGTAGCATCTCTTCCTTGTGGAACGTAACCTACCGTTTTAGAATGTGTTGTTCTTTCTATCATTTTCAAACCAGCTTGATCTGCTGCATTGTATAATGTTGATGATGTTTGACAAACACCACCGCCATATCCATCTACTAACTTACCATCTACAATTTCTTTTCCTAATTGATATCCTTTATCCGGCGTTGTATCACCAATTAATGCATTAAAAGAGAAACTGTCCCCTTTTGCTAATACTACTCCATTTATGCTCGCTGCTGACAAACGAATATTTTCAATACGTCCACCTGTTGAGCCACCTAAATTCGTTTCATATCTACCAATTACCGTGCCACTTCCTTGTGCATCACTTAATGTAGCGGTAGGTTTTTTCTCAACAATAGGTAATTGATAGGAAGAATCCCACATACCTACGTTTAATAATTTATTTACTAATTCTTTTTCCATTAATTCATAAGAAGGTTTTCCTTCTTGCCAACTTCCATCAGGTCCTAGACGTGAAGGGACCATCTTTTTGTCAACATTTTTCCCAACTTCCCTAGCAACCTTCTCAACTGATTTTTTAAATTTCGCTTCATCTTCAAAATAACCTAGACTCGACAAATCTAGCTTTTTCACTTCCGTACCTGTACGACCATCTACTAAACTAATAGAATCCTGTACTTCTGCTTTAGCCTCTACCGTGTGGCCACCAATATCACTTACTAATGCAACATCACTTACTTTTGTACCACAGCCACTCACTACAGCTACACATAAAACCCCAACTAATATACCCTTTACCTTACGGAACAATATACTCTCCCCTTTTCCCCAATACTACTTTTATGTATTATTTCATTTTTATGTATGTTTTGTTACAATCATTTTACAATATATTTATAAATTGTTACAAGTTATTTTTTACTCTATATAAATTACTCTTTTCTTTTCCAAATGTCTATACATATTTACATAAAAGTTTGAGTTTGATAGCATTATAACTTTTATGTAACCTCTCCCCATTATCCAGTATATACCATAAAACGAACGGAATACAAATGTAAAACTACATAATAAAGAAACATCCTGTGAACATAAATAGGTATTTGCCGTGCCACACTCCGCTTTTACACATACATTATGGTGAATTAACCTATTTTAAAGAAATGGAGGATGTTTTTATGTACCCCTACAATCCATACGATCCATATAACCAAACTGGTTATCAACCTCAATATGATTTACAAGCACAATACCAACAATATATAGATCCAGTAGAACAAGTTAATCCATATGATCAAACCCGACAATTCCAACTTCCAATCTCTTTTCCTGGTGCTGGAAACCGTCAATTAGAAAGACGAGTAAATGAGCTTGAACAAAGAGTACGTCAATTAGAAAACACGGTTGAGCGTCATACACGTAGATTAAACCGCTTAAACCAACGTTTACGTACAGTAGAAAACAGACTGAATATTCCATTTTCAGCATTAGAAGACGGATTTTAATTTTGAAGATAAAAAATATGTGAAGGAAGGGGCTCCCCCTTCCTTATATAAATTGACGAAAGTTTTTTCCATCTCTATACTGATAAGAGTTAATGAAATGAAACAAGGTGATAAATATGGATTTCGAAATAAATTATCTTTCCTTTTATGTTGTACAAGTAGAAGGAAAAGGTGAAGCTGTTGATAAACGCTACAAACATTTTCAAACATTAGGCGCTGAAGAGTATGAAGATAGCTCCTTGAAAGAATTTTTGAATGGTGAATTATTAAAAATTTCAAAGCGAAAAGTAGAACGTCATGCGAAAACAGAACAAGCTCCGACAAAAATCGGTCGCTTCATTGTAGAAGAAGGGCACGAACTTGATTCAAACCCTCATTACAACTTATTTAATCGCATCCGCTTTGCAGAAACGAAGGAAAACTTCAAAGATATGAGTGAACCTCTCGTTTATACATATCTTGACACAAGTGCTGTACGCGGTGGTGTATTTTTAATTGCGCAAGCAAAACTACGCAAATACTTTGATGATCCATTCGTTTTCGTTATGAAATGTGACTTTGAACCGAAAGTTGCTTCTATTTCAGATGAATCCACATTAATTCGTAATGTTGAAATGGCCATCACAACAAAAAACATGAAGTCTATCCAATATCCGTACATGCCTGAAGAAGGTATGGTCGAAGTCGGCGAACTAAAAATTCACCAAGCATCACACGCCCGTTATTTTGAAGACTTCTTAAAATTCGTCGAGTATGAACGCTCTATGCCTGAAATTATGAAAACACAAGTAATGGACATGGTATATGACCAAATTGAAGATGTATTTGAAGAAGGTACAGAAGAACGTGAACAATTCGACCAAGCGATGGAAGTATGGGCTGCCAGTCCGAAACGCGAAATTATGGAACAATTTTCAACAGAAGAAGTAATGGAAGCTACCGCTCAAATCGTCGAGCATGCTCCTGAAGTGGAATTAAAACTAAAAGCAGACCATATCTCTGTAAAGGCCCTGCTTGCTGATTTCGGGGATCAAATACATATCGCAAAGGTAAATGACCGATACGTATTAATGATTGAGGCTGATACACTTACATTTGAGAAAGGCTTCTCTCCAATTGAGTTTCTGAAGCCAGACGAATTGCAAGACGTAATTGAGCGGATTGAGAATAAGCAGCAGTATTCTTATGATTCGAACGGGATTGAATAAATCTTTATATATTCCTATTTTTACTGAGCGCTTTTAATAAGCGCTCTTTTATTTTGAACTTAGTTAATGTTTATATTAAAAACCGATTCTACTAAGAATCGGTTTTTCTGCTTTATAACAAAATATGCTTATTTTTAATCCAAAAGGACATTTGTCACAGGATCCAGTAGATTCGTTTTTTGTTGTACAAGTGTATTTCCATTAGAGTAGTCACTATGTATATTGGTAAAATGAAAATTTCACTTTACTACCTCAAACTTATTGTACTCGTAAAAAGATAATTGAAAACGATATTCTGGATGCTCTCTCACCCAATCGTAAGCTTCTTCTAAAATATCCATTTTGTTTTGTACATCATTAAGTTCACTACATTCATCCCTTTTCTGTTTGCACAGAGGGCAAAACCCATTCACTATTTCGGTACTCGTCGCCCTAATCGTTTTACTTTCTAAGTCAACTACTAGACGAAGAAGAAGAGAATGCTCTTCTTTTGTAGTCACCGTCATTTCAGCCATTCCATCCTCATTCCAAAAGACTCCGTTTAATTCCATCTGTACGTTGACGTCTTTAATATCTAAGTCTATCACTATCACACCTCCCTATATAAAACTCTTATCTTACTCTTTGATTTTAATCATTAATACACCTTAATTTTCAAAGTAATTATAATGACCCAATCACAACAAATCAATTGCTATTTAATATAAATATTTTATTCACCTATAAAAACAATGACGTTACATTTATGTAGCTAGAAATAAAGAAGAATGTCATTTAACCTCTGCATTCTTCTCCATCTCAGCCAAATACTTAATCTGCCTTTCCGCTTTTCTAACCGCCGTACGAAAATGCTTTTTCAGAAGTTCTACTGTAGGCTCACTTATATAATATCTTTCCGTAATACTTTCCCACGTGTCACTACTTTCAAACGTACTCCAAACGAAAGGACGCTCAGTATTTTTTCTCATTTCTTTAAATACCCATTTTCGCATCTTTTTTTTCGCTTTTTCTGTTAGTTTTCCGTTCTCTACTAGTTCAAGTTCACCATGTCTTTTGTACCGTTTATGAATATCTCTCTCGCTATATACTTTCAAAAATATGTTTGCTGTATTCTCAGCGTCTGCCAAAGCTCTGTGTTGCTTTCCTTCCCATGTTAAACCGAGCTGTTCTACTGCAAATTGTAAACTTGGTGTATGCTCAAATAATTCTTCATACGCTTGGAAAACAAATTTCTGCAAATCAAATTTGCTCTCTTTTTCCATAGTTGGGCATTCTACACCGTGTAACGTACAATCATGAGATAGAAAGCGATAATCTTCTCTTCCCCATGAAACAAATATAGACTCTTCTCCGATAAACTGAATAAATTTCTCTATAATTTGCGGAAATTTCTCTATACCCATTAAATCTTTCTTTGTAATTCCTGTTAATTTTGTCGTATGGCGAGTAAGTCGTGCGCCTGGTTTTACTAACTCCGAAAATTCTCCAATTACCTTCATTGTACTCGCTTCTATTTTTACAGCCCCGATATCAACTATCTCTGACGGGTCGTCTGATTTATACGGCCTGAAATTTCTCTCTATATCAAACACAATAAAATGTGTAGCATTTTCCAATTTTTTTACCTCTTTCTACATTCCTTTTCACACACATACTTTATTTTCAGTATCTATTTATTCATACACTTTATGCATGTAATACTTCAACAAAAAAACGAAAATTCGATCTCATTATGCTATGTACACAGGAGGTTACTCAATAAAAAATGCAAAAAAAAAGAAGGGCAAGCCCTTCTTTTTTCCACAATTACTTCTTGTTAACGTTAGTAGCTTGAGGTCCACGGTTACCTTGTTCTACTTCGAAAGTAACTTCTTGACCTTCTTCTAAAGTTTTGAAGCCTTCGCCTTGGATAGCTGAGAAATGTACGAATACGTCTTCTCCGCCTTCAACTTCGATGAATCCGAAACCTTTTTCTGAGTTAAACCATTTTACTTTACCGTTTTGCATGTAAAAAATCCTCCTACAATGTACCTATATGTACATATTCATTTTCAACCACTTTACAAAAATAAGTCAGACATTAAAAAAACTGCAACTCTGAGGAGATTTAACATTGCTATCCTCCTCGGAAGTTACAGCTCATTTAAATCTCTATATTATTAAAAGTAAAATGGTTTAAATATAATATATCATATCAATATAATAAAAGCAAAGTTTTTTTTGCTATATGATTTTTTTCTTCCACTGCATCGCTTTTGATTCACCTGATCCAGCTACAACATAGCCTTCTTTTTCGTTCACGATGCGCCAGCCATGTCCTTTAACTGAGTCACATACTGTAACAATTCCTTCTTCTAGAAGTACACGGCAGACATTACTAATCCCCGCCTTATTTTGCGTTGACGTTGTATATAGCACATGCTGATCTACACTTAAGTCTAAATAGCTACTTGCTCTTTTCTCGCTTTGACATGTATGCCAATATGTTTTTTCACACGCAATACTTTCATCTATTTTACAAAAAGAAATATTCCCGCTAATTCCCTTGCACGATCCACTTGCTGCTACTAAATAAGAATTGTGTAAAGTCAACGCTGAGATCATCTGATTCATTACGATTTTAATCCTCTTTAATTTACGTGTCTCCAAATTAAAAAGCCAAACACCACCATATTTAGCATGTATTTTCGTACCGATAAATAAGTAATGTTTGTATAAAAATAACGATCGAATAGATGGTGCTCCGCTACCATACTCAAGAAATGGATGAATGGTTTCCCATGTCGAACCAAAATCATTAGAATGATACAACGTTTTATCTCCATGAGCAATGACAGTTCCTTTTTCATTATTACACACATTCCAACTCGTTGCTTTTGTTGGAAAACGCTGAACCGTCCAGTTCTCTCCACCATTCATACTACGAATAAAAATTCCTTCGTCACCTACACCATATACTATATTACCTTCGCTATGTAAATCCCTAATTCGTTTTTGAAAACCATTTAAAATTTGTTTCCATTCTCCGTCTTGTTCAATAAATAAACCATTATATGTAGTAGCTAAAATAAGCTTCCCATCTCTTAACTTTGCAATAGCGGTCGCACTTAACATTGTCTCCACGTTGACACTCCCATTCTTAGAACTTCTCAGCAAATGCAATTGCAAAATTACTGCATTTTTCAACATCCTCTTCATCTTCTGGAGCTAGTTCAATTTTCAGTCCTTCTTGTACAAGCTCTGCACCGCGTTCTACAAGTTTCTCTTCAAATATCGTTACCGCTTCACAAAACAGTTCATACGCCGTATCTCCTGATCCGAATACCGCTACTTTTTTCCCTGATAAATCTATATTTTCTAAGTCATCATGGAAATCTTCCGCTTCAAATGGTAGTTCACCATCGCCCCACGTATAAGACCCTAAAATGATTCCATCATAAGCCAATAATTCTTCAGCATCCATACCTTCCATTTCTTGCAATACTACTTCATGATCAAAAGCATCTAAACTAACTTTAATTAAATCAGCAATACTCTCTGTATTTCCTGACATACTTGCATAAGCTATTAAAATTTTCGCCACTTCGGCATCCCCCTCTTACAATAAATGATTCTCATTCTCATTATATTAATAATGAGAATCAATTTCAATTATATTTTTTATTATTTCTTTTTATCCCACAAAAAAAGCACAGATGACTATACAATCATCTGTGCTTTTTATTACTTTTTAAAAATACCGAACGGCTTTCCGACTGGTAAAACAACTTTTCCACAGTGTGTATTTAACACTGCTGCTGCTGAACCATAGAAAGATAATAATGAAATAAGAAGTTCAGAATATGCTGCTAAATTATGCATTGCATGCGGCATAACACCTAAAGTACTTAATGAAAGACCAATAAATAAGAAATCAATAAGAACGAAAATCATAAATAATACTTTATGTGTTTCCATTGCACCAATTGTCATAAAGATTGTGAAAATCAAATATCCGATAAAGGCTACCCCAAGCTGTTTTGAATCTGCAGCTTGTGCTAATTTTTCGCCAAATACTCCAAGTTGAATTAACCAAGTCATTCCAACACCTAACCAAAATAGGCCATACGCACCGAATGCTGTTGTACCGAACGTATTGTTATGCTTTGCATCGTGAATACACGCAAAGATTTGTGCAAATCCTCCTAAAAAGATTGCCCACGGTAATACAAGAGAAACGCCATCTGTTAAACCTAACTTTTGAGATGATGCTACAAGTGTTACCATCGCTAATCCAAATAGACCAATTCCAGATGGATCTGCTGTTGTCATTTTCACATGATGTGTAGTTGTTTGATTGCTCATATAAACCTCCTGATTATAAACATACTCGAATACAATACTTAAATCAGAAGGCTATGTCAATGGTTTTTTTTGTATGTTGTCAGACCTTAATTTTATAGTGATTGAATATACTTCCGACCACTTCATACGGTTTTATATTCACTTTTTTCAACTCGTGTATCGGCAACCATAACGGAAGATATATCCCTCTATCTTTCAATTCGAATTCTGCAGCTTTACCACTTCCGAAAACTCCACCTATAATATCGGCATTAAAATAATACTCCGTACCCTTATACTCAACCTTTGTAATTAAATGCTCCACTTCTATATGCACATAAGCCTCTCGCTTCGCTGCTTCTTCGGGTGTTTCTCCTTCTTCAATTCCTCCTCCTGGAAAAACATAATATGTTTCCCCTTCTCTGATACGTTTTATAAGTGCGATTTTCCCTTCCTGTACAATGATAGCCGCGCCGCGATTTCTTATCATTTTATTACCTCAATACGAATCGCAACTGTTCCCCACTTTTCTTCTTGTTCTTTCGTATATATTTTGTATGTACTTTCTAACATTTCCTCTAAACTATCATTTTCACAATCCAATAATTTTTTATCAATTTGTTCGTACATTTCTTGAAAGTTTTCGTATCGTTTTATTTCCGTTACTTTTACAGTGATCGTTTCCTCTGTCGTAAGGTTCGTAAATACAATATGATCGCCTTGTTTTATGAGTTGACGTTTTTTATCGTATAAGCGCACTTCATACACTTTTTTTCCTAATTGAATTGACTGAAAGGGTTTATTATATAATCCCATTTCATATCTCATACATTCCACTCCCACTTATTCATTTTACCTATTAACACTGGTCACCTTACTACACCTTGCATATAATATTCCACGCTTATTTCTTGATTGAGAAAGAAGGTTGAAGAATCATGTTATATTTAAATCAAAAATCTGAATATAGTAAGTATGATATCGGTGATTATACTTATAGTAAAGTAGGTCCAACTATTTTTTCTTGGAATGATGAAACGAAATTAAAAATAGGTAAGTTTTGTTCATTAGGAGAAGACGTTGTTTTCATACTTGGCGGAGAACATCGCGCGGACTGGATAACGACTTATCCATTTAACGCTCTTTTCAGCGAAGGAGCCCATATTACTGGTCATCCCTCTTCAAAAGGTGATATCGTAGTCGGCAATGATGTATGGATTGGTTATCAATCCTGCATTTTATCTGGTGTTACAATTGGTAACGGTGCCATTATTGGCGCAAAGAGTGTTGTTACAAAGGATGTACCGCCATATGCAATTGTAGCCGGTAATCCTGCAAAATTTATTCGATATCGTTTCCCGCAAGAAACAATTGACAAACTAGAGAATCTTGCATGGTGGGATTGGGACATTTCTGTTATAAAAGGAGCTATTCCATTACTACTCTCCGACAAAATCAACGATTTTTTTACCTCTTCCGAAAATGAATCTAAATGACTAATACAAAAAGAGCATCCGGTTCTTCAAGATGCTCTTTTTGTATTTATTTTTTATGTCCGTGCAACTGATGACACGGAGAACATTGAAATGGAATTTTATCTAAGCAATTAAAGTTTGTTTCACAAATTTGTTCAATTGTTGGAACGAACGGAATGACGACCATATTACTTTCTACTATTTGTGTAACAGGTGGCAATACTGTACCTACTTGATGTTCGAAACGAATACTCGCTTGATTAATATAATTTCCTGAACCACTTGGTGCGCTCTGAACTACTACTTGGAACGAAACGGTTCGCGCTTCACCTGGATTTAAACTTCCTATAAGAAATCCTGATAATGGATTTACATTTGGCACTGGCGTATTATCAACCGTTACACTTCCAAGGACAAATCGTACACTACTATCTAACATATCTTGAAAACGGATATTTTGCATCACTGTATCACCCGTATTTGTAATAACTGTCGTAAACGTAATGACATCTCCAATCGTTGCTGCCTGTAAATCTGCCGTTTTTACGACTGTCGTTGAGACATTTTGAGGAATAAACGGGATAACAACTGTATTGCTATCACCTTCAACTACTACTGGCGGCTCATTCGGGTTTACAATTGCAAGCCCATTTGCTATAGCAGTATTTGTAACTAAATTATTTATTTGTCCTCCTGTTATTACAACTTGGAAATTAATAATAGCTGCATCATTTGGCTGAAAATCGCCTAACGGGATACCAGTATTCGGATTGGCAAATGGAAGAGATACATCATTTACTGTTACTGTGCCATTTATAAATAACGTATTCGGATCAATGATATCTGTTAAAACAATATTCGTCACAGGAACTGTACTGTCATTTATAACAGCAATTCCGTAAGTGACAACATCTCCTACCATCGCTACTTCAAAGTTTGCTCCTTTTGCAACAAATAAGATTGCAGTATTTACCGTTACTATAACTGTATTGCTCGTATCCATCACTGTAACTGGCGGCTCCCCTGGTACTAAAATATATTCTGCTAACGCCCCAGCAACGTTCACTACTGTACCACCATCTGGAAAACTTGTAATCGTTGCTTCATATGTTACAAGTGCCGTCTCACCGACTGGAATATCTGGTATCGTAAATCCGACCTGCGGATTTAACCCCGGCTGCGGAACTCCATTTATCGTTACACTATTTGGAACGAAATCGGCTTCTGGAGATAGCACATCTATAAATTGAACATTCATTGCATCAGCAGTACCAGTATTTAATATACGAACCGTATACGTTACCGTTTCTCCTACTCCAACAATTGAATGATCTACTTCTTTTTGCATATCTAAACTGCCTCTATTTACTGGTGTGACTGTCGTATTACTTGAATTCGTAATTGTAAACGGAGGTTCTCCTGGAATTAATTCGAAATCACCCGTTACTCTTGCTGTATTCATAATGCTACTAGAAGGCGGAACCGCGATTACATTTACTTCAAATGTAATTAATACGCTATCCCCTACTGCAAGATCTGGTAATGAAAAGCCTACAAATGGATCTAAACCTACTTGCGAAATTCTATTTATTCGTACACTTCCAGGAACGAATTCTAAACCAGGTGACGGAACATCGCTAAACTGAACGTTCGTCGCTATTACCGTTCCCGTATTTGTAACTTGCACACTATACGTTAACGTATCTCCTAAACGTGTTGCTTCTTTATTTACAGATTTTATAACGTTGAATCTTCCTCTATTTATCCTTGTTACTGTCGTATTACTCGGCTCTGTTACTACAACCGGTGGCTCTCCTGGTACTAATACAAAGCTTCCTGTTATATTTGCAACGTTCGTAATTGTTCCTGATGACGGGATGTTTGTGACTGTCGCTTGAAACGTCACTATAACCGTTTCACCAGCTGGTATATCTCCAACTCCAAATCCAGTAATTGGATTTAAGTTTGGTTGCAGGGCTCCATTTATCGTTACACTATTTGGTACAAATGACGCTCCTGCTGAAATGGTATCAATAAACTGAACATTATTTGCTGTTACTGTTCCTGTATTCGTTATTTGTACTGTATACGTTAATATATCTCCCACTAGAGTAGCGGCTCTATTTACTTGTTTAATAACATTAAAGCGTCCTCTATTTACAGTTGTGAGTGTTGTATTACTTGGCTGATTTACTATAACTGGTGGCTCTCCTGGTACTAAAATAAAGCTTCCAGTAGCATTTGCCGTATTGGCAATTGTTCCGTTTGACGGAACGCTAACAACTGTTACTTGGAATGTGACTTCTACACTTTCACCTGGAGTTATATCCGGAAGTGAGAAGCCAGTATTAGGGTCTAATCCAGGCTGTAACACACCGTTTATCGTTACACTATTCGGTACGAATGTTATAGAGGATGGTAATACATCACTATATTGAACATTCGTCGCTACCACTGTACCTGTATTTTGAACTACTGTTGTATATGTGATTGTATCACCTACTGCAACAACCGGCTGACTTACTGATTTTAAAACATTCAAACCAGATTCATTTATTTCTGTTAATGTCGTGTTACTTGTCGTTGTCTCAGTAATAGGCGGCTCCGTTTCACTTACAGCAAATGTCGCCGTAACATCCACAAAGTTAACAACTGTTCCACCTTGAGGTATGCTCGTTACCATCTCTTGGTAGGTGACAAGTACAAAATCACCTATAGGTATATCTGGAACTGTAAAGCCTATGAACGGATCTAATCCTGGTTCTGGCACTCCGTTTATACTCACACTTCCTGGAACAAATGCTACACCACTCGTACTAGAATCAAGAAATTGAACATTCGTTGCCGGCACTGTTCCAAAGTTAAAAATTAGTACATCGTAGGTTAATATTTCCCCAACCGTCGCTGCCTCTTTATCTACTATTTTCACTGGGAAAATTGAAGCAATATTAATTGTCGTAACGACTAAATTCGTTAATATCGTTTCCGTAATCGGTGGTTCCTGTGGGTTTGGTTGTGAAGTAAATGTAACATCTGCGTCATTTAAGATGACTTCATTATCTGGAACCTCTGTAATCGTCACTTGGAATGTTACCGTAATACTTCCACCAGCATTTAATAATGGGCTAACTGTAAAACCTATTTCTGGATTCAAACCAGGTTGTTGTATTCCACCTATCGTTACACTGTTGTCAACAAACGTCGTCCCTTCTGGAATGACATCTTGGAAGAGTACATCTGTAACAGGGATAATTCCTACATTCGTTATTAGCACTGTATACGTTAATACATCCCCAACAGCCCCAGTTGCAACATTTACTGTTTTTGTTGCTGTCACTTCGCCAGGAGGAGGTAACGGTATTGTAACTACCGTTGTATTACTTGAGTTCGTTGTTGTTACAGGTGGTTGTAAAGGGTTCAATAAGAAGGTAGCTGTAGCAGACGCTGTGTTTAGAACTGCCCCAAGCGTTGATGGTGCAACAACTATCACTTGGAACGTTACTGTCAATGATGTGCCCGCTGCAATATTAGGAAGCGGGAAACCTACATTTGGATCAAATCCAGGTTGAGGCGTTCCATTTATCGTTACACTATTTGCTACAAATGTTGTTTCTGGCGCAATCGGATCAATAAAAGAGACATTCGTTGCTGTCACTGTTCCGTTGTTTCGAATAACAACAGAATACGTGTAAGTTTCTCCAAGTGTTGCTTGTTGTACAGATGAAGATTTTTGTATATTTAATCGAGCTGTATTTACTTGTGTCACTACAAAATTACTATTTGTAGTAGTCGTTATAGGAGGACCAGTTGGATTTATAAGGAAACTGGCAGTAACATTCGATTGATTTCTTATATTCCCACCACTCGGAACACTCGTCACTGTAACTTGAAACGTAATTGTAGCAGTTTGCCCAACTGGAATATTGGTAACAGGAAAACCTGCTATAGGATTCGCACCTTGCTGAACGACTCCATTAATCGTTACACTATTCGCTAAAAATGTAGCTCCAGATGGGATTGGATCTTGAAAAATAATATTTGTTGCGGGAACAGTTCCTGTATTTTGAATAAGAATCGTATACGTTAACGTATCTCCTACACCTGCTTGTGGTGTATTTACACTTTTTATTACATTAATTGATCCTACATTCACTCGTGTCACAACGGTATTACTAATTGTTACAATTGTAATTGGTGGCTGCAACGGGCTTACTTGAAAATCGGCAGTAACATTTGCATTATTCGGAAGCACCCTATTTGGTGGTACGCTCGTGATTGTCACTTGAAAAGTAACCGTCACCATACCTCCTACTGGAATATTAGCAAGTGGGAATCCAGTTGTTGGGTTTAAACCTGGTTGAGGCGTTCCATTTATTATTACACTATTTGCTACAAACGTTGTTCCAGATGGAATCGGATCAAGGAATGATACATTTGTCGCTACTACCGTTCCACTATTTTGTATAGCAACTGTATATGTTAGTGTATCTCCTACACCTGCTTCAGTAGCGCTTACACTCTTCGTTACATTTAGTCCTGAGGAATTCACAACTGTCATAACAGTATTACTTGGAACCGTCACAGTAATTGGTGGCTCTGTTGGATTTACAAGAAAATCTCCAGTTACATTCGCATTATTTACAACATTATTTCCTTGGGGAATTTCATCAATTAATACTTCAAACGTAACAATTGTACTGGCGCCAGTAGGCAAATTATTTAATGGGAATCCAAGTTCTGGATCTGCGCCTTCTTGTAAAACACCATTAACAACTACACTATTTTCGATAAATAATGTCCCTTGTGGAATTGAATCTTGGAAAAATACATTTGTAGCTGGTACACTACCAGCGTTTATAATTTCAATTGTATATACTAAAACATCCCCTACCGTTGCAACATCCGTATTCACTGATTTCACAACTTCAAAGTTCCCTGTTTGTACTGTTGTATTCACAACATTACTCGGAACATTGATCGTTACGGGGGGTTCACTCGGATTCACTTGAAAACTTGCTGTTACATTCGCCTGATTTAAAATATCTTCATTTTCTGGATCCTGTACAATTAATACATCAAATGTAACTACGACTGTTTGAGCCGCAGGAATATTAGGAAGAGAAAATCCTGTATTCGGATTCAATCCACTTTGCGATACTCCATTAATTGTTACAGAATTTGCAACAAACGAGACAGCGGAAGAAATAGCGTCTTGGAAAAACACATTTGTTAACGGAACGTTTCCTGTATTTTGAACAGCAATCGTATATGTTAAAGTATCTCCTACTGCTGCTTGCGTTGTGTTCACTTCTTTTATTACATTTAAACCGCCTGTATTAATTTGTGTTACCACTGTATTCGTCATTCTATTAATTGTAACTGGCGGCTGATTCGGATTAACAACAAAATTAGCAGATACACTCCCCCGATTCGCAATCGTACCTCCCGATGGTGTAGATGTAACTCGCACTTGAAATGTAACAGTCCTACTTCCGCCAGGAGATATATTAGCTACTGTAAACCCAGTCGCTGGATTTGCCCCAGGTTGTGAAACCCCGTCCACAGTCACACTATTTGCGATAAAAGTCGTTCCAACTGGAATCGGATCTTGAAAAATAACATTTGTCGCAAGTACATTTCCGATATTCTCAATTGTAATAGTGTACGTAAGAACGTCATTCACTGTCGCAAAAGCTTTATCCACTGTTTTTCTCGTTCTTATATCAGCTATATTAATAGTAGTAACGACAGTATTACTTGTCGCTTGCCCTGAAACTGGTTGTTGACCAGGCACTGGGGTAAAGGTAAATGTTGCACTCGCACGGTTCGGAATTGGGTTGACAAGAGGATTAGATGTCACTCGAACTTGAAAGCGTACTACAGTCGTTTGCGAAGCATTAATACTTCCTAGATTAATACTACTTGCTGGATTTGCTCCTGGTCGTGCTACACCATTTACCGTAACGCTGTTTGCGACAAATGTTGTTCCTGCAGGAATACTATCAACAAAAATCACATTGTTTGCAGCAACATTCCCATTATTTGTGACATTAACTGTGTACGTTAATACATCATTAAGTGTCGCAGTCTGTAAATCTACAGATTTTTGCATACTTATAGTTGCTTGATTCACTGTCGTTTGTACTGTATTTGAAGAAGATGTACTTGTAATAGGAGAACTACCAACAAAAGGACGGAATTGATATGACACCATTGCACGATTTGGAATAGGGTTTGGGTTCGGAAACGATGTTATTCGTACTTGAAATGTAACAACTCTTTGCGTGTTATTTGGGATTGTTCCTAAATTAATTCCATTAGCAGGGTTTGCATTCGGCTGTGTTACTCCCCCTACCGTTACACTACCTGCAACAAACGTCGTTCCATTCGGAATACTGTCTTGTAATATAACATTTTCTGCACTTCCCGTACCTGTATTAGGAACTGTAATTGTGTAGGTAAGAATATCTCCAACTCCTGCAACTGTTCTATTGACCGATTTAACAGGATTTATAATTGGTCCCGTCGCATCAATTTGAACACCAAAACCAGCCGCTGCATAACCATCACCATTTGTAACGAACCGAACGGTTGCTGACGTTTGATTATTTACTAATGATGATGAAGCATCTACGTTTGTAATATCCCATCCTTGTCTTCGAACAGCCAAAGCTATCCCTAATGGCTGATTCAAATCTCCAAACGTTCCGGTTGTATCTAATTCCCCAAAGTCATTACAAATTTGAGATTGAAAAAAATTATTTGCCGGATTTCTCGGTCCGAATAATGCAACTGTAGCATTTGGGTTTGGTCCAAATCGAAGTTGATCTCCAGAAATGTTAGAATCTCCCTCTTGAACAGTTACGAGCACTCTTCCTGTAACAGCTCCTGTAGCTGGAGTAGCAAATCCTGAAATAGTAGCATCAACCGGTGGTGATGAAGCATCGATAATTTCTTGACCTGCATACACTGACAAATTTCGAAGTGGTAAACTTGCATTTTGATACACAACCTCAAGCGTCCAGCCAGCTGAACGGCTAATTGTTGGGTCGGCTGAAGTTCTTGCAGCTGGCACAGCACCTGTTGTATATGTGCCTGCCCCACCTGCACTAACAAGGTTCGTCACATTGGCAGAGCGAGCATAATAAAACTGGTTTCCTACTGAACCTTGCTGCGCGGTAGCAGGATCTGGCGTAACAGAAAACGTCCCTGCTGGCGTTGTAAATGTAATGTCATCATTTAAAAACGGTAAAACATCTTCCGTGTCAGTCCGAAAAGTACCAGCCCAAACTAACTCTGCATATAGTACACTACTCCCCGCCGGAAGATTTAAAATTGCACTTGAAGAATTCAATTGCCATTCATCTGTTGTCCCTGCCGGGAATCCTGGTACTTGCAACGCTGTATTTACTGTCGTAAACACAGCAAGTGTACCAAAAATATTACCTGGTGCAGGTGATGTAGGGCTAAGTCCCAGCGTATTACCTGTAAACGTGACGGCACCAGGTACTGTTGTCGTAAAACGATTTATAAAAGACACACAATCATCTCATTTCAATTATAGTAAAAAGTGCTCTATACTATAAAATGTAGACAAACTATATAATGTACGTTGTCCAACAAAATTCCGCACATATGAGAGGGGTTTATAAAACTATGCGCTACGTTATCATAACAGGAACTTCACAAGGTTTAGGTGAGGCTATCGCCACGCAATTGTTAGAAAAAAATACAACTGTTGTCTCTATTTCTAGAAGAGAAAATAAAGAGCTTACGAAACTCGCAGAACAATATAATAGCAATTATGTTTTCCACTCCTTAGATCTTCAAGATGTACATAATTTAGAAACGAACTTTAACAAAATCATTTCATCTATTCAAGAAGACACTGTATCCTCTATTCATTTAATTAATAATGCGGGTACAGTTGCTCCTATGAAGCCAATTGAAAAAGCAGAAAGTGAACAATTCATTACGAACGTTCACATTAATTTACTTGCACCTATGATTCTTACATCTACTTTCATGAAACATACGAAAGAATGGAAAATAGATAAACGTGTTATAAACATTTCATCTGGTGCAGGAAAAAATCCTTACTTCGGATGGGGCGCTTATTGTACAACAAAAGCTGGCGTAAATATGTTTACACAGTGCGTAGCAACCGAAGAAGTTGAAAAAGAATATCCAATAAAAATCGTCGCTTTTGCACCTGGCGTTGTTGATACAAATATGCAAGCACAAATTCGCGAAACAAATAAAGAAGACTTCACAAATTTAGATCGATTCATCGCATTAAAAGAAGAAGGAAAGCTATTATCACCCGAATATGTTGCGAAAGCTATTCGTAATTTATTAGAAACCGAAGACTTCCCTCAAGGTGAGGTTATTAGAATTGATGAATAACAAAAAGGCGTGCTATTTTAGCGCGCCTTTTTGTTCTACTTCTCTAAAAATATAAGCACAGACTCCGCAATTTGCTCATAACCAATTTCTTGATAAATTTTATTCGATGTCGGATTCGCTAGATCAGTATATAACGTAGTTGTCTTGTAACCTTCATCTAACATACGTTGACTAAGTGCCGCTACACAATTAGATGCATATCCCTTTTTCCTTGCTTCCGTCGGCGTATACACGAAATTAACTGTTATATTATTTTTAGTTGGACGTGTTTTTGCAGCTACAGAAACAAGTTTCCCGCCTACTTCTAGACCAAATAAACGATGATTAGTAATTAATGTACGTGCGGTTTGTTCTGCTTCTTCTTTTGTAGTAGGAAGATTCACATCTTTGCAAAATTGATATATCCACTCTTCTATTAATGTTAGTTCATCACTACTTACTTCTCGAAAAAATCCATCCTTGCCTGGTTTCTTCTTCACTTCTTTCAACTCATATACCCCTTGCTCCATTACAACATTCGTTTTCTTATTTTCTAACACCGCGATTTCTTCTGCTAAGTGCTGTACAACTTTCTTATCACCAATTAATCCAGGAATATCCGGATATATTTTCGTTAACTCTTTTGCAAGCTCCTTGATAGCTACTCCCGAAATTTCAGAAGTTGCAACAATGATTTGTTTCTTCTCTTCTGTTTGAAGAAATACAACCGCAATTTCTTCTCCTTGTTTCGCTATCCCCATAAATATCGGTTGCTGGACCATTTGTAATACGCCTAATATAAGATTATTTTCCTGTTCATTCTTTTCTAGAAATGGTGTAACCTCTTCTTTAAAATTAACAATCTCTTCATATACATGCAATTGAATCATCGACAATCTCTTCCCTCTATTTATAGTTTTATTAAGGTATTGGCGATTAATTCACTAAATTCCTCTTTTACGATTCAATAATATTTGAAGCTAACGTATTCAAATTATTTTCAGCTTGTAAAATTCTCTGTTTTTCCTTTTCAAATACCTCTTCTTCTTGTCGAAATGACTCTTTTCGATTGTTAATCATGCGCTCCATTTCTTTTTTACTCGGCCCACCGTATACATTTCTTTTTTGTATAAAAGCTTCTGGCGATATAATTTCTTTCCACTCTTTTCCTAATAAAGTTATATTAAATTTTTCTTGTAAGTACATATTCACATCTTTCAAATTTAATTCATGAAGCTCCTTTTTCTGCTCCAATAACATATTTGCAATAGTACTTGCTGCATGATGAGCATGCCGAAATGGAATTTCATAGTTTTTTGTTAAAGCATCTGCGAAATCAGTTATCGTAATTGCATGTTTATAGGAACGATTTTTCAACGTTTCTTCCTCTACTTTCATCGTTCGAATAACTGCATTCATAATAGAAAAAACACGAATAGTCTTTTCAATTCCTTTATATAAATACGGCTGCAAATCATCTTCTGTATCGACAATATCACCAAATGGTGTATTATGAATCATTTGAAATACTGTAAATGCTTCTCCTAAAGCACTACTCGTCATCGCACGGGCATGCTCAATAGAAACTGGATTTCGCTTTTGCGGCATAATGCTACTAATTTGTACATACGGCTTTGCAACAGTAATACCATCATATTCTTTCGTCGCTAATAGTAAGAAGTCATGAATCCATCTACTCGTATTCGTCATCATTACCATAAGTAACGAGCTAACTTCTAATAAATAATCCGCGCCAGCAACAGCATCATATGAATTCTCAATTACATTTGTAAATCCAAGTAAATAGGCAACTCGCTCCCGTTTAATTGGAAAACTAGTTGTGGAAAGAGCTGCAGCCCCCATTGGAGATTGATTTAAAAGTTTGTACGTTTTTTTCATCCTTTCTAAATCTCTTTGCATCGTATCATAAATCGCTAACGTATAATGACCGAATGTTGTTGGCTGTGCTGGTTGTGTATGTGTATAAGCTGGCATAATCGTTTCCTTATGCACATCGGCAAGTTGTAACATACTTTCTTGCAGTAACAAATGATGCTCCATTAATCGTAGTACATATCGCCTTAAACTCATGCGATACATCGTTACACCCATATCATTTCTACTTCTACCAATATGCATATTGCTTATATAATCGCATTTCGCTTCTTGAGAAATTAAATGTTCAACTAAAAAAAAGAGATCTTCATGCTGCTTTGTATATAGCAATTGATCTTTCGGAATTCCCTCTATCTTTTTGAGTGCGTGTAATATAACTTTAGCTTCTTCCTTTTTCATTAAATTTTCTTCCGTCAGCATTGTAATATGCGCTTTATGAACTTGAAACATATCTTTTAATAAGTAATTTCGTTGAAAATGAAATACATGTTGTAATACACAATCCACATATGTTTTCCCAGGGAAATCAGCGCCTTCACTCTTTATAAACTCTTCTTTACTTTGTTTCATCACCTTTTCCCCTCTCACCTAAGTATTACTACCCATCATACCCAGAGATAGAAAAAAAGTGCTTGTATATAAAAAACTCGGTGCTCTCTGCACCGAGTTTATTTAATAAAAGTCGCATTATACTTATCACTTTGCAACACTTGGAAATGTAAGTTTGCTAAATGTTTACGTATTTCTGCACTGTCGTCTTCACTTAAATTATTTGCTAAAAACACTATTTCTGTACAGTTCCCGCGTTTATCCATTGCATAAACTGCTTTTGTAACTGTCCATGGCGTATAACCATTTTTTTGCCCTGCATGTCTAAATGTCTTACGATATTTTTTAGCACTCATATCTGTTTCAACGATGTTCGCCCACACTTTTTCTTCCGCTTCTGTTAGGCCACCTTTATGATTTGCTTTTTGAAGCAGTACCATATAATCGTTTGCAGAAGCTGCTGGTAATCGATCTGACCAAATTTTATCGTAACGTTCCTCTAAATAAAGAGGAATTTCCTTCTGTAATAATGGTCCCTTCTTTTTTAAGCGTTCATGAATAATCATCGCATATTCACGATATTGCTCTTGAGACATTTCTTTTAACTTTTTCTCTATTTTATATTTCGGAACATGTAATTCTTTATGCAAATATCCTGGAATGTATAAAGATGAAACAATCGGAAATAGTGGTTGATGTGCAGGAAGCGATAAACTTTGTAAATTTCGATTAATGTTATCTAATCCTAACATTTCCATTAAATATTCAGCATTTGCATTCGAACTAAACTTAACCATTCCTTTTGCCACTTCTTCTAAAGAAACCGCTCCTTCAGTTATCTTTCCTGTTTTCTCCAAATACTTTTGCCATCTATCTTGCGCACCACCATCTGTATTCGGCACATAATACCGATTCACATCATTAATGGAAACGAAACTAGACGAATCAATTTTCCCTTCTGTAACTTGTTTCGTATATTCAAGGGCCACAATTAGTTTCATCGTACTAGCAACTGGTAATACAACATTTGGATTTACAGAATAAACAATTTTGTCATTTCTCTTTACTAGGAGCGCACTATTTTTTTCATCTTTATGTTCCTCAATAAAGGTTGCGATATACTGCGCATCATCATTATTTGAACTCCATACTTTTTTCACTAAAAAGTTACCCGATATTAGCAAAACGAAAATACCCACAATTACTGCGCATACTATAGTTTTTTTCAAGTAAAATTCCTCTCCTATTGTGTAACTTTTCTCTATCTATCTCTTACAAACAAAATAATGGAGACGATTACTAAAATAATCATCTCCATTATTTTAACTTGTATTCTCCCATTATGTCTACGTCATAATTTTCACGAAGTCTTCGAGAAATTTTTTATAATGTAATGACCAACCGATTCGCACCCAATTCTTTAAAGCTTTCGAGTCAGGTTGAGGACGGAAATCAGCAATACTTTCACCCTTTGCAATTCCAACTGTATCTACATCGACACGGCGATATACATAATCTAACAGGGAGGGATTTGCCGCAACCATCATTGTAACTACGTCATGTACTGGACTACCTGTTATTTTCGGATTTAACTTTTTATAAGCTTTATAATAATACGTAAATATCGGCTCGATTAACTTATTAAAACTCGTTTTAGAGTGTTTCGTAATATATTTTACCATCTCCGGTGTAATAATAGCTTCAGATGTAACGTTCAGTGGCACCAATGTCACATTCTTAGCATTCTGCATCACTAATTGTGACGCAATAGGATCACCATGAAAATTTGCTTCTGCTACCGGTGTAACATTACCAGGCATTAAGAACGCGCCGCCCATTATATAATATTCTTTCACATACTTCATCATCGGCTTTTCTAAAATAAATGCTGTCGCTAGCGTCGTTGACCTACCTGCATCAACTATAATTAATTCTCCTTTATACTTTTCAAGAATATCAAAAAAAGCACAAAAAGGTTTTATATTCGGAGAAAGATTTTTCGGGGGACGAATTGGTCCTAAACCTTCTGCCCCGTGAATTTCCGGATAGTATGTTGTAATATCTCCAGATAAAGGAATCTTCGCACCATTAATAACCGGTATATCTTCCCTTCCTGCTAACTGTAATAAATATGCTGCATTACTCGTCGCCTTTTCTTGTGTTACATTTCCATATCCCGTTACTACGCCGACAATATCAATATCAGGATGCAACAATCCATACATAATTGCTAAAGAGTCATCAATTCCCGGGTCTCCTAAAAATAATACTTTTTTCATCGACCTCAACTCCATCCCCCTCAATTGTTATTAATTTATGAATAATCATTGATATACAGAATAAAAAAGAACAAATTCATACGAAAAAACGCAGTCCTATAAGGACTACGTTCTTCATATAACCTATACTGTTTTTTTCATAGCACTCATACTTCCAATAATATAAGCGATAAACGCTAAGCAAATCGGAAAGACAACTGTATGTATACCGAACGGATTTGGATAGAAAAGGTGAATACACATATATGAGCCTACCCCAACTAAAATGGAAGCAAGCGCTCCTGTTGCATTTCCTTTCCTCCAATATAACCCTAGTACAATCGGCCAAATGAATGCTGCTTCTAATCCACCGAAAGAAAATAAATTTAACCATATTAAAAAATCAGGTGGTTTAATTGCTGCTGCATAAACAAGCAATCCTACAATAGCAGTAATCCATAAACTTCCTTTTCTAATCGTACTGTCTGCCGCATCTTTATTTATGTAATTTACGTAGATGTCTTTAATAATTGATGAACTTACAAGTAACAATAACGAGTTTACTGTAGACATAATTGCTGCCATTGGTGCAGCTAAGAAAACTCCAGCTAACCAAGGTGGCAATACTTCCATCGCGAGTAGCGGCATTACTTTATCTGGTACCGTTATACCTGGAAGTACGACTCTTGCGAACACACCCGTTAAATGCATACCAATCATAATTGTACCTACAACAATCGTCCCAATTATTAGCGCTTGGTGCATCGCTTTTGAATTTTTATAAGACATGGCACGCACACTAATTTGTGGTAAACCGACAACGCCAATTCCAATTAAAATCCAAAATGATGTCACATATGACTTCGTTAAACTACCATCCGCTCCGAATGGTGTAATTAAATTCGGATTGATTTGAACAAGTTCCTGCATAATCTTTTCAATTCCACCACCGGCAATGACAGTAGCAATTAAAATGATTGTCGTTCCAACTAACATAATAATACCCAATAACGTATCTGATAAAGCAACGGCACGGAATCCACCAATTAATACGTACACAAGTACAGAAAAAGTAAATAAAAATAGTGCTGTTGTATAAGAAAGACCCGTTAACGACTCAATTAATCGACCACCGCCGACCCACTGAGCTACTGTTGCTGAAAATAAGAAAATAATAATACATAATGCAGAAAGTATAACAACTGCTTTATTATTATATCTTCCCTTTAAATAATCGATAAGAGTAATGGCTTCCATCTTCCTAGCGATAATTGCAAACTTTTTACCGATAACCGTTAAAACGATGTACCCTGTTACAACTTGAATCGCAGATAGTAGTACCCATCCAAGACCCATATTGTATGCAATACCAGGACCACCAATAAAGCTGCTTGCACTACCATACGTAGCGATCATTGTCATAGCTAATAATAAACCGCCAAGCTCACGCCCACCAAGAAAATATTCTTGCAAAAATTTATTATGAGCAGTTGCTTGCACGCGTCGTGAAGCATATACACCAATTAAAAATACAACGATAAACGAAATTATCATTGGAATGATTACATACCAATTCATCTATTATTCCTCACTTTTTTCTTCCTCATCGAGTGAAATATCTTGAAATACAAAACGAACAACTAAACTAAGTAAAATAACCATAACGATAAATCCAACGATACAGCTATAAAAAAACCATGCTGGAAAACCAAATACATATGTATATTCACTTGGATTTTTACTACCAAGCCCATAAGCAAATCCGTACCATATTATAAAATTAATAATAGCAAGTCCAAGACCAATTAACGCTTCTCTATGGGCAATTCGAAAGCGTGGATCATCATGATAATTCTTCATTTTCTCCCTCCTCTCACGAGGTATTATTGTACCATTGTTCTTCTAGTTTTTCCTACTAGAAAGCAAAAACAAGCAGGATTTTTTATAATTATATAGAAGATTCTCTTACATTACATATTTTTTACAATTGTAACACAAATGAAATTTGAATTTTCAGTATTTGTTAATTATGATTTAAATTAGAGGCTTTCCATCTAGTTCCCACATCCTTGACTTCGGAATAAACGCCGTCTCGTACTGCGTTTACATTATATTTTCAAGGGGGTTATACAATGAGTCAACTAGCTGTAAATCTTCATGAAAAAGTAGAAAAGTTTCTTCAAGGTACAAAAAAGTTATATGTGAATGGATCTTTCATTGAAAGCGCTTCCGGTAAAACATTTAAAACACCTAACCCAGCAACTGGCGAAACACTTGCCGTCGTGTCTGAAGCCGGTCGCGAAGATATTCATAAAGCTGTAGTTGCAGCTCGCATGGCTTTTGACGAAGGTCCTTGGTCTCGCATGAGCACCGCTGAGCGAAGCCGTCTTATGTACAAGTTAGCTGATTTAATGGAAGAACATAAAGAAGAGCTTGCACAGCTTGAGACGTTAGATAACGGAAAGCCAATCCGTGAAACAATGGCAGCAGACATACCACTCGCAATTGAACATATGCGCTATTATGCCGGCTGGGCTACGAAAATCGTTGGTCAAACAATTCCTGTTTCTGGTGATTATTTTAACTATACACGCCATGAAGCTGTTGGTGTCGTTGGTCAAATTATCCCTTGGAACTTCCCGCTTCTTATGGCAATGTGGAAAATGGGAGCAGCGCTTGCTACAGGATGTACAATCATTTTAAAACCTGCAGAACAAACTCCATTATCTGCTCTATACTTAGCTGAATTAATTGAAGAAGCTGGATTCCCGAAAGGTGTTATTAATATCGTACCTGGATTCGGTGAATCAGCTGGACAAGCTCTCGTTAATCATCCACTCGTTGATAAAATTGCATTTACTGGTTCTACTCCTGTCGGTAAACAAATTATGCGACAAGCGTCTGAATCATTAAAACGCGTTACACTTGAGTTAGGTGGAAAATCACCAAATATCATCTTGCCAGACGCCGATTTATCTCGTGCGATTCCTGGTGCCCTTTCTGGTGTTATGTTTAACCAAGGACAAGTATGCTCTGCTGGATCACGCTTATTTGTTCCGAAGAAAATGTATGATAATGTCATGGCTGACCTTGTCCTTTACTCTAAAAAATTAAATCAAGGTGCTGGCTTAAGTCCAGAAACTACAATTGGTCCTCTCGTTTCTGAAGAACAACAAAAACGTGTAATGGGCTACATTGAAAAAGGCATTGAAGAAGGTGCTGAAGTACTTTGCGGAGGAAGTAACCCATTCGATCAAGGCTACTTCGTTTCCCCTACTGTATTCGCTGACGTTAATGATGAAATGACGATCGCAAAAGAAGAAATTTTCGGTCCAGTTATTTCTGCAATACCTTTTAACGATATTGATGAAGTAATTGAACGTGCAAATAAATCACAATTCGGCTTAGCGGCTGGTGTGTGGACAGAAAATGTTAAAACAGCTCACTATGTTGCAAGTAAAGTACGTGCTGGTACTGTATGGGTAAACTGTTATAACGTCTTTGATGCAGCATCTCCATTTGGAGGATTTAAACAATCCGGTCTTGGCCGTGAAATGGGATCTTACGCATTAAATAACTATACAGAAGTGAAGAGCGTTTGGCTCAACTTAAACTAACAGAAAAAGAACCTGACCTGATAGGTCAGGTTCTTTTCATTATGTATGCCTTTAAACTTGCAGTCCCCCGCTCACATTCAATACTTCTCCTGTAATATAGGATGCGTATTCTGATGCTAAAAAGGCAGCTGCATTCGCAATATCTTCTGGCGTTCCAATTCTACCAACTGGAATTGCGCCGACCATCTTTTCTTTCACTTTATCTGGTATCGTTTTTGTCATATCCGTATCCATAAATCCTGGACAAATCGCATTACACGTAATACCGAAACTTCCAACTTCTTTCGCTGCCGTTTTCGTTAAACCCACAACGCCTGCCTTCGTAGCTGCATAGTTTGCTTGACCTATGTTTCCTTCTCTACTAATTGAAGATATATTAATAATGCGTCCATACCCTTGTTGTCTCATGTAAAGCAGCGCTGGTTGCATACAATAAAAAACACCCGTTAAGTTTACTTGCATTACTTGTTCCCAAGCAGACTTCTCCATTTTATGCAGCATTGCATCCCTTGTAATCCCAGCGTTATTCACTAAAATATGTAATGTTCCGAATTTTTGAACCGCATATTCAATTAACGACTTCGCTTCATTTTGATTACTCACATCACATCGATATAAGCTCACTTCATATCCTTCATCCGATAACTCACGTGTCGTTTTTTGTAGCTTCTCTTCATTTACATCACTAATTAATACTTTCGCTCCTAGTTTTGCATAAACCTTTGCAATCTCTTTTCCAATTCCCTGTGCAGCTCCTGTTACAACAGCTGTTTTCCCATTTAAAAACTCCATCCCTATCCCCCATTTCTATTACTTATACTGTATATTTCGGCTTTTTACTTTCCAATTCCTCTTTGTATAAAAAAGTCTATTTGTGTCAAACTAACTTTGCAACGCCGCATAAAGTGTAAGGAGATTGTGTCGAATGAACAAAAAAAATTTCAAACAAAACAAAGCTACTGATGGCATTGATGTTGAGTTCTCTCGTGAACTCGCTGATCACGATGACTTAGAAGCAAACGCACGTGCAAATGCCGCTGATGCACGTCAAAAACGCCAGTCAACAGAAAAATAAGGAAAGCACAACCTTATTCTTTTCAACAGGGACCTACTACCCAACAAAATAAACCGAGAAACATCTCTCGGTTTATTTTTCATATTTTTTTGTATAATGTGCCAAAGTAAGTAGCGGATAAATTTGGGCATAGCTATGATAACGAATATAAAACCCACCTGGTAAACCTGTTCCAGTAGGATATTTTTCATTCACATAAGGATTCGCAAGCAAATATGAAATGCCTTTTCGAATAACTGGCGTCTCTATATCATAGTAAGAAATGAGAGCATCTAACGCCCATGCTGTTTGAGATGGTGTACTAAATGGTAAAGTAACAAATCTTTTCTCCACACTACTTTGGCATGATTCTCCCCATCCACCATCTTCATGCTGTATATGTTCAAGCCATAAAGCTGCTCGTTTCAATGATGGATTGTTAGATGGAATTCCGAGTGACCGTAAACCAGTCATAACAGCCCACGTACCATATATATAACAAATCCCCCATTTCCCATACCAGGATCCATTTTTCTCTTGTACATTCATTAACCAATTTATCGCACTTTGTTTTTGTTTCTCAGGTAATTCATTTTGCGTATATGTCCCGAAAAGCTCTAACACTCTTCCTGTAATATCTGGTGTGGAAGGATCTGTAATCATATCACTTGCATTTTCGATTGGTAAATTTGCTAATAACTTGCTCGTCACACCTTTTTCAAACGCTCCCCAGCCCCCATCATTATTTTGTAATCCTTTAACCCAATCAATCCCTTTCTGCCAAGCATTATTTACCTTTTCATCCTCTCTACTTCTTGCCAACACTCTTAGTACAGCGGTTGTATCATCAACATCTGGAACTGTCGTATTTACATCTGAAAAACCCCAACCACCTGGAGTAAGCGCCGGGGCATGCATGCTCCAATCAGCTTTTTTTGTATGTTGTTTTTTTAATAAATATGCTGTTGCATTTTGAAGCATTTTATTATCTTTCGGAACGTGGGCCTCTTGTAACGCATAGCTGAGTAAAGCTGTATCCCATACGGTTGAAGGAGAGTTTTGCAAGTGACTCCCTCTTTCCATCTTCCATATATAAGATGTTATCCCAGCTATAGCCTTTTGAATCAGTGATGATTGAAGAGAATGCCCTAACGCAAGTAAAGCATAAATCATATAAAACGAGGCAGTTGCGTAACTATATAACGTTCCATTTTCATCAATACGCTCTTTCATGAAACGTTCGACTTCCTCATATCCTTTATGATGTAACGAGAGTGGATACGAGATAATTTGTTTTACATCACTTAATAACGTTTGAAACAACGGAGACCGATCCTCCCGAAACCATTCTCCGCCCCCGCCTGCAATGTGATTTACATTTGGCAATAACTTTTTCCCTACTCGAAATCTTTTATTTAAACACACCATCATCGGAATTAAATGGATACGTGCTGAGCTACTCAATTCAAATATACTGAGGGGGGAATCATTCTGTAGAAACATGATTGGTGTTGGTAAATGAAAGAGTGAAGGATATTCATATTCTCCATGAATTGCTAATAAAAACTTTGTCATAAAATGAGCACGCGCCACACCTCCGCGTTCCTTAATAAAATTTTCCGCTCGCTTCATATTCGCATCTTCTTTTGTATATTTTTGCGAAGCAAGTAAGGCCGCATAAGATTGAATGGTAGCTGATAAATTACCTCCTACTTCATCTTCATACAATTTCCACGTTCCTTCATTTGTTTGAAGTGATGCTAACCTTTTTACAAACGGTTCTATCTCTTTATCTCTACCTAATAATTTTAATAAAAAAATCATATGGCAATCTGTTAATGGAGCTCCTTCAAAACAAAATCGCCACGTACCATCTTGCCGTTGCATCGTTTGAAGTGCAGTTGCTCTTCTCGCTATTTCTTCATGCGCTTTTTCATATAATAACAAGTTACTCACCCACCCTTTCGAAATCCGTATAACGATATTCAAGAAGGTAGCTGAATATGTATGAATACAAAGAAAAGCAGAACATATAAGATGCTCTGCTCATAAACAATATCCTACTCCGACAATAATCCCTAATAAAGCACCAACTACTACTTCATACGGCGTATGCCCGACAAGCTCATTTAACTTCTTATATTCTGTTTGTCTACCGTGAAAAAACTCATTCAATATTTTCGCCTGTTTACTTACTGCCAGCCTTACTCCTGAAGCGTCATACATAACTATAATGGCAAAAATAGCAGCAACTGCAAATAAAGTACTTTCCACACCTTCCACAACGCCAACACCTGTCGCCAGTGCTGTAACAGTTGAAGCATGAGAACTTGGCATCCCACCTGAAGCGAAAAACTTTGCAAAATCAAATTCACCCGTTTTGAATAATTTAAAGACTACTTTCGTTAATTGTGCTAAAAACCATGAAATTACAGCGGCCATAAGCGGATCGTTATGTAAAATTGTTTCCACGTTCTCAGCTCCCTACTAGCTATAATGGAAATCCTATAGTATCAGTATAAAGAAAAATGCGTAGAAAATACTACGCATTACGATACTTTTGCTGATTTATTTTTTATAAATTTCGGTTGTTTCTGCACTAAGAACTTTGTTTTCGCTACCGAGAATACAACTAATGCAACCCATATACAGAAAAATGCAATCATATGGGTAGATGTGAAATGTTCACCAAATACGAATACACCTAAAATTAAACTAATTGTTGGCGCAATATATTGTAAAAAACCTACCATATAAAGTGGAATAAGTTGGGCTCCTTTTGCAAAATAAAAAAGTGGCAATGCTGTAACAATGCCCGCTCCTATTAATAGTAATGTCGATAACATTGAGATAGAGCCAAATGAGCCGAAACCATGTACTCCTGTCATTACTAGATAAATAATCGCAAACGGTGTCACTAACATCGTTTCCATCGTAAGTCCAATTGTCGCATCATAGTTTAACAATTTTTTTGTTAATCCATATAATCCAAATGAAAGGGCAAGTGATAAAGAAACCCATGGAATAGCCCCGAAACGTACTGTTAAAATGATAACTCCTACTCCAGCTAAACCAACTGCAACGTATTGCCAAAAGTTTAACTTTTCCTTTAAAACGACTGTACCAAGTAAAATACTAATAAGCGGATTAATATAATAGCCAAGACTTGCTTCAATGACATGATTATGATTAACGGCCCATATGTAGACAAACCAGTTTCCGCTAATCAAGACTGAAGCTATTGTTAATGACATTAATAATTTAGGTCGTTTAAAAAGATTCATGAACTCTCCAATAAACTGACGAAATCTCTTCGTAACACCTAATACGATTAACATAAACACGAACGCCCAAACGATGCGGTGTGCTAATATTTCATCTGCTGGGACTTCCTCAACCCATTTCCAATAGATTGGTAGTATTCCCCACATCGTATACGCACCAGCCGCATATATAATCCCTTTTTTTTGCTCTGCTGATTGATTCCCCATCTTCCTTTTTCTCCTCTTCTCATTTTTTCTCCATTATACGTTCCCACATGCTCACTTTACCAATAATCAATCTGCATTTCTTTCGACATTTCTCATACAACGAATAATAAACATACCGTTATTACAACAAGTAACGGTATGCCGAAAACAAATTTCTTTTTATGAGTTTTATGATGAAACATATACATACCAATCCAAGCTCCAACTGCTCCCCCAGCTGCTGCTGATAAAAACAACGTACTTTCTGGCGTTCTCCACTGTTTCTTCTTCGCTTTTCGTTTATCAAGCCCCATAAGGCTAAAAGCTATAACGTTAATAATAAGAAAATAAATCCATTTCATCGCTTTCTCTCCCTATGAAAAATCCGCTTAATGGTAACATGAAAAAACGATAGAAACAACTGAAGAACGCTTTTTATTGATTAGTTACCTTCATATTTACATAGCCAATTAAACAGAAAGATGTTATGGGCAAGATCTTATATTTCATTCCCTTCACCTACTACCATAGCATCGAAAAAACTTCTCTCAATCTCTTTTTCATCAAAATGAAGAACTACGATTAGCCCCACATATAAAGAAACGAAATTTAGAAACCATTCCTCATTATCATCTTTCTTAGCTAAACATTTAAATATCTCTTGAAATTGCATACGCTCGTCTACAGCAATAATCGGTCGCACGCCAAAATATTTCAATACAAGATGTAGGTTTAGCTGCACGGATAATGATAAAATATACTTTAATAGCTCCGTATAATGAGCAACATTTTTTTCACTATATAACTTCACAAGCTCTTGATGTAAAGTAGAAATCGATAATTCTTCTTTAGTCACTTTTGTTGCTTCTATCATTTCAATCATCTTTTTCATATCCATTACATTTACCCCTCCTATTGCAAAACAAAAGCCAAAGTGTATTTATTTTATAATCAGCAATAATTGAGTATTTCTCGCCTCTCTTTCTTCTTCACTTACTAAGTCATACTTTTTTAAAAGGTGAAATACATCATTTAACATTTCTTGTGAGTGATTACCTTGCAAAAATTTTTTTAACCCTTTAAAAATATCTTCAGATAAAAAAATCTTTTGACTTTCAAGTTTATTCATTACATCTTCAATAGAATGATCGATATTACACGCCATAAAAAATTCCTCCTCTATCCTTTATAAATAATATCTTCTGCTAACGATGTAAACACTTCTCCAACAAGAGAATCTTCATCATATACAGATGAACCGCTATTTTCTTCACGTTTTGCAAAAGGTACTTGTGCGATTACTTCTGTTTGCAATTGTTCTGCTAACATTTCGCCGCCGCCTTTTCCAAACAGATAATTTTTCGATCCATCTTGTTCTTCATAATAAGCCATGTTTTCCACAATACCTAAAATCTCGTGTTTCGTATATTTTGCCATTACGCCTACCCTAGATGCTACGAATGAAGCTACATTATGTGGTGTTGTAACAATAATTTCTTTCGCCTGCGGAATCATTGCTGCAACATCAATAGCAACATCTCCTGTACCAGGTGGTAAATCAAGAAGTAAATAATCTAATTCTCCCCAGTGCGTATTCGCAAGGAAATTTTGAATCCATTTATTTAACATCGGTCCGCGCCACATAACCGGATTATTTCCTTCTGTAAAAAATCCCATCGACATGATTTTAACACCGTAACTAATAACTGGAATTGCTGTTTGATCAATCATCGTTGGTTTTTGATTCGTTTCCATCATAGCTGGAATGCTAAAACCATATATATCTGCATCTAATATCCCCACTTTTTTGCCCATACGAGCTAAAGCTGTTGCAAGATTAATTGTTACAGTTGATTTTCCGACTCCACCTTTTCCGCTCGTTACAGTAATAAATCGTACTCCTGAATCAGGACGAAGCATGCTCGGCATACCAGTTTCTGTTCTACTATTTTTCTTTAACTTTTCTGTTAGCGCAGCTCGTTCTTCTTGTGTCATAGAACCAAACGTCAAATCTACTTTAGATGCACCTATTGCATGCAGAGACTCTTCCACATCTTGTTGAATTTTTGCTTTTAACGGACAACCTTGAATCGTTAGCACTACTTCAAGTTTAACCTCTGTTCCATTCATTTGTATATTTCTAACCATGTTTAACTCTACAATACTTTTGTGTAGCTCCGGATCCTCTACATGTTTTAACGCGTTCATTATTTGTTCTTGAGTAATCATTGAACTCGTCCCTTCTCGTATTCGAATTTATATACAGCATCTTCTTGGCTCGTCATCTCGTGAAAAAGCTTATTACCCTCCGCTAACAGGCGGAATGAATGCGACTATATCTCCAGCTTTTATCATCTCTTCATTCGTTACAAACTCTTCATTGACTGCTACCATTACAGTATCTAACGACTGCAAATGATAGCTTTCTTTCAACCATTCTTTTAATTGCACTACTGTCATTTCTTGTTTTTCTAAAATGACTAATTCATCCAATCCGACTTCCTCACGCAAATTTGCAAACAGTAAAATTGTAATCATTTTCTCATTCTTCCTTCTTCGGTTTTCCTGCTGGATAGGGTGTATTTTCAAGTTGATCGCCAATCCACATCGTCCCATCTTCCCAAAATTCTTTTTTCCATATTGGGACGATTCGCTTTATACGTTCAATTGCGTATTCATTCGCTTCATAAGCTACTTTGCGATGCGGTGATGAAACTGCAATGACTACCGCAATATCCATTATTTCTAGCCGGCCTACTCGGTGCGTAATTGCTACTTTTGCGTCCGGCCACTTTTCATTTATTTCTTCACCAATTCTTGTAAGTTGTTTTATTGCCATCGGTTTATATGCTTCATACTCTAAATGTAGCGTTCGTTTTCCTTTTGTTAATTCTCTCACTGTACCAATAAAAGTTGTAATCGCACCTGCCTCTCTTCTTGCAACTTTATTCGTTACTTCTTCAACTACAATCGGTATATCAACAATCTCAAATAGCACTTGTCCCATTGGAACCACCTCTCACTTTGCGAAATGTCCAAGGCCATTCACTACCTTCGTTATCTTCCAATAAAAGAACATCCACAAACATATCTTTTTTATATCCTCTTGTCCCACCTGGTAATACGATAAAAACATTCGATTCTGCTAATGAAGAGACCGAGCTAGATTTATCAAATCCTGAAGGACAAGCAATTAACTGACCTTCGTTATATGTCAGTTTCGCTCGTACAAATCTTGTAAATGGATTTGGCTTTAGAAAGTCTTCTCCTAATAACGCTTTTTCTCTCTTTACATGTGCTTTTTCACTAAACATATACGTCCGAATACAAGGTCTTACAAATAATTCAAACCCTACGTAACAAGCAGATGGATTTCCTGATAAACCAAATAATAACTTGCCATTTAATTGTGCTACAGTCGTAACACTTCCTGGCCTCATTGCAACTTTATTGAAAAGAACAGATGCACCTAACTCTTCATATATAGCTGGTAAATAATCGTAATCCCCTACTGATACACCGCCTGTTGTAATGAGCATATCTACTTGGCCAAGCGCTTCTTTTACAGCTTTGAAACATGTATGAAAATCATCGCTAAACTTCCCAAAATATTTTACTCTTCCGCCCGCTCTTCGAATTTGAGACAATATCATATACGTATTACTGTTTCGGATTTTCCCTGGCTGTAATGAATCGTTTACGTCCAGTAATTCACTTCCAGTCGCTAATAGTCCAATTACAGGCTTTCTAGCCACCGGTACCTCGCTATACCCAAACGTAGCAAGAAGAGCTGAAATACCTGGATGAATGTATGACCCTTTCTTTGCAAGAACCGTGCCTTTACGAGCATCTTCACCTTGAAAAGAAATATTGTCGCCCGTTTTGAATGATCGCTTCACTTCCATATATTTGTTGCCATCCTCCTCATATTGACGAGTTAGCTCTAACATAACAACCGCATCACACCCATTCGGAATTTGCGCTCCTGTCATAATTCGAACTGCTTGAAATGGACCTACTTTCTCATCGAATAGCGATCCTGCACCGATTTCACCCACTACTTCAAATACAATTGGAGTTTCATAACTTGCTAAATCCGTATCTTTTGCTCTAATAGCAAATCCGTCATACGGCGAACGATTAAATGACGGCACATCATGGTCAGCTACTAAATCCTTTGCTAATATACGTCCATAAGCTAATTCAATAGGTAGTAGCTCCTTTAAGCCGTTATGAGCAAATCCCATCACTTTACGAACAGCCTCTTCAACTGTGATTGGTACTCTTCTTTCCATTGTTGACAACCCTTTCTATTAGCCGAATACGCGATAATATAGTTGTTTCGCTTTCGAAATATCATTTGTGCCATGAATAAAAACACGACCATCCCGAAAAACAACGATGCGGTACTCATCTAATTGGCAAGATAGTAAATACGGATTCCGATCTACTTCCCCCACTTTTTTTAATACTTTTTCTATATCATCAAAATTGTATTTTCTATTGTCTACTGGTCTAATTTGAACTGTATTTCTTCCGCATAAAGCAGCTACCTTCGTTTGATTTTCGTATAATAAATAAGGATAAATGCGATTCAAACCGCATGAAGAGCAATTGTCTGTCTTGATTTTCCCTAGTTTTATAAAATGGTTTTGATTACTCCATATATCAAACATGAAAAATGTTTTTCTAATTGCTGCAAAATCTTCCACTAAAATTTTGAGTGCTTCCGCCACTTGATATGCTGCGACGATTTGTACAGTCGGGCTAATAATTCCAGCTGTATCACACGTCACACCTGTAACTGGAACGTTCTTCAGCACACAATGTAAACACGGTGTCTCTTGCGGAATAATTGTACAACTCATACCGTACGAGCCAACGCAAGAACCATATACCCACGGGATATTATGCTTTTGTGATAAGTCATTTATTATAAATCGGATATCGAAATTATCTGTTGCATCAATGATTACATCGACATTTTCTAATAGCCCTTCCAAGTTTTCTACACACGCATCCATTACGAAAGCATGTATTTGTACTTCCGAATTAAGTTTTTCTAGCCGATTTTTAGCAGCGATTGCTTTTGGCAATTTCTCTCTTGCATCTTGTTCAGAGTACAATTGTTGCCTTTGTAAATTACTCCATTCAACGTAATCACGATCTATGATCGTCAACTTGCCAATACCTGCACGTACGAAACTTTCGGCACTTGCACTTCCTAATGCGCCTACTCCTACAATTAACACATGTTTATTTCGAATTTTTTCTTGCCCTCTACTCCCAATTGGTTTAAACAAATGTTGTCGTGAATACCGCTCAGCCATTCCATACCCTTCCTCTCACGAACTCTATTTCATATTAGAATGTTGTTTTTGATAACAAGCAAAGTACGCAAATCCAACAAAACCAGCTCCGCCAATTACATTTCCGATAAAGACAGGAACAAAATTTTTAGCAAGATCCATCCATGTCAAATGACCTGCAAAAATAACTGCTGAGATGACAAACATATTTGCTACTACTTGTTGAAATCCAATCACTACAAATGCCATAATTGGAATCCAGATTCCGATTATTTTCCCGACAAAATCACTCGTTCCATAAGCCAGCCAAAGCGCCAGACAAACGAGCCAATTACATCCAATCGCTAAAATTAAAGTTCTCCCAAACGATTCATGTAATTTCCCTTCTGCTATCGCTACCGTTTTATTTAAATAATCTCCCTCTGTTAATCCGCCGAGATGACCGAAACAATACGCTACGAAAATAGCTCCTACAAAATTCATGAAAGTAATCCAAACCCAATTATTTAATACACTTACCAATGTAATTTTCTTTGCATATAGCGCCATAGACAGGGACATCATATTTCCAGTAATTAACTCTCCTCCTGCTAATACGACAAGCATGAGTCCAACAGGAAAAACCGCTCCTCCTAAAACATTCACTAAACTCCCCCAGCGTTCAGGTAAATTACCTAAAACGCGAATGTTAAGCAAAAAACCAAGCGAAATAAACGCTCCTCCTAAAAAACCGAGAATAAGCATTGCTGGCAAGGTCTGACTTACTTTTTGAACACCGGCCTCAATTACAAGCTCAGCAATTTGTTCCGGTTTATGAAATGCCATTACTAATTCCTCCATTTTCTCCAAATAAAAAAGCAGCTTCAAAAAGCCTCCTCAAAATAAAGGTTTTTGAATGCTGCTTAATTTCTCTGCACATCTTTTACAAAGATATCAATCATCACTTTTACTATAAAATAGAAAATCTACAAACGTTGCACATTTTCCATTTTGTATATACTTCATCATAGCGTCACTTATATATATATCAGCCACCAATATGTGACATTTCAATTTTAGGTGCTCTTTCCTTACTTGTATTACTTAAACGTTCATCTGAATAACGATCTTCTCGGTTGTTCCATATATCACGTACAATATCTGTTATTTCCTCATCAGTGTATCCAGATCGAAGCAGTTCTCTCAAATCATTTCCTTTAGAAGCGAACAAACAAGTATATAATTTTCCTTCTGCAGAAATACGACCTCTCGTACATGAGGAACAGAAAGAATCGGTTACCGATGAAATAATACCTATTTCCTCTTCACTTCCAATATAACGATAGCGAGTTGCAACCTCACCTGCATAATTCGCTTCTATCCGTTCTAATGGCATAACTTGATGAATGGCATCTACTATTTCTTGTTTAGATACGACCTCTTTTAACTCCCAACCGTTATAATTTCCAACGTCCATATACTCAATAAATCGAAGAATATGTTTATTTCCCTTAAAGTATCGCGCCATCTGTAAGATGTCCTGTTCATTTTCCCCCTTTTGAACGACCATGTTTATTTTAATTTTCATACCAACTTCAGCTGCAGCCTGTATTCCTTCTAGTACCCTTTGTACCTTGCTTCTATTGCCGTTTAAATAGAAAAAACGCTCTTCTTCTAAGGAATCTAAACTAACTGTCACACGTGGTAAACCCGCCTTATATAAATCAGGAGCAAACTTTTTCAGTAACGATCCATTGGTTGTTAAGCCGATATCCTCCACACCATCAATTTTATTCAGGCGCTCAATAAGCTGCGGAAGACCTCTTCGCAGTAACGGTTCTCCGCCCGTAATTCGTAACTTTCTTACACCTAAAGAAACAAAAATACGTGTTATCCTTTCAATCTCATCAAAAGATAAAATTTTATCATTAGACAAAAACGAATAATCAGGACCAAATATTTCTTCCGGCATACAATAACGGCAGCGAAAATTACAGCGATCAGTAACAGAAATACGTAAATCCTTTAAAGGACGTTGTAGTTTGTCTAATGTGACAGATTTCATATTTATTGCCTCGCTTTTACTTATTTTATATTTAAAATACGCTCTGGATGCGTATATACATTTAAGGATTCATTCCGAATAAATCCTATCGTAGTAATACCTAATTCTTCTGCTAGCTGCAAAGCCAACTCAGTTGGAGCTGATTTTGAAAGTATAATTTCACAACCAATCTTTGCAACTTTCAATAATATTTCCGAAGAAATACGACCACTAAAAACAATGATCTTATCGCTTATAGAAATATTATTTTTTAAGCAATAACCGTAAATTTTATCTAACGCATTATGTCTACCGATATCCATTCGGCTTAAAATAACGCCATTCACATCACACAAAGATGCATTATGAACACCACCTGTATGATGAAATGTCTCTGCAGATTGCTGCATTTCTTTCATTAATCGAAAACAGTCTTTGGCAGCAACCTGTACATGTACACCATTCATTTTTTTCGCACTTAATGCATCATTTGCAAAAACAAACCCTTGTCTACTCATGCCACAGCATGAAGTAATATAACGTTTATTCTGCATTTGTTCGTAATACGGATTCACTTTTGTCGTCGTGACATGTACAAACCCTTCTTTCTCTTGTACCCATATGTCATCAATATCTTCATATTTTCGAATGATTCCTTCAGATGCTAAGAAGCCTATTACCATATCTTCTATATATTCTGGAGTACTAACCATTGTAACAAACTCCTGTCCGTTCATTTTAATCGTGACTGGAAACTCTGTTACAATGCTGTCCTCTATACGCTTAAACGCCCCTTGTTCATAACGAAAGATTTCTCTTTCTACCTGTATCGGCTTCACGATCAGTATCCTTCTCTCACGTTATATTTTTATCAAAAACAAATACCGAAACTGCAATATCTTCTTCTACTTTCATATCTGAAAACAAATTCACTAATTTCGCTCCAACAAGTTCCTCCAAATGTTCACGAGAATTTGCAGCATATACTTCTTGAATCATTTTCGTTCTAGCCATATGAACCATTTCCGAACCGTCCATCGTACTTGAAATGAATTTCTCAGTAGGTGTTAAGTTTCCGTAAAGAGTCGCAATCGCCATATTTTCAGCAAAAACAGTATGAATTCGTTCTGGCCCTTTTCCGAAAAGTTCCTTTCGAAGTTTTCGAATCATATCATTAAATTCATGTACTTTTTTTGACATACAATTATACCTCCCAAAAAACCTCATTTTACTTTATTATATATTTTACCAAAATGAGCCTTCCGCCCAAACTATTTCGTACAAACATTTGGGCGAAAGGATTCACTTCGTGAAGGTTACTCGTCTTTTAACCCTTTACCCATACCTTTTAAGAAATGAAGCCCAAATCCGATAGCACGGTTAATGTCTGGATCTTTCAATACTTTCATAAGATCGAATACCCCTACTTTTTTATTACTCTCTAGATGTTCATTACCTTCTTCTAACCCTACTAATAAGCTACCTATAAGCTTTTTCGTAAGTTCCGGATCAAGTTCTGTTAAAGCACCTGCAGCCCCCATCATATTATTAATTAAATTTGTAACAGGCTCACGAGTCACTTGGCCAAGAACAATTTTTGCGATTGGCTCTTTCGCCTTTAGCATAGAATTAGCTGCTTCTAACACGCCAATATCATTCAATTCCCCTACTATGTTAAACATTTGATTTAGAGCGTCTTCATTATTAGCTAGAAGCTCTTTTAAATCATCTAATTTTTTCTGTTTTATTTCTTCCTCAGTTAATTCTTGTTTTTGAATCATTTTTATAGGTGCAGCCATATTTTTCTCCTCCTACTTATCCGTTAAATGCACATACCCTGGACGTGCCCACTTACGATGTACCTCAATGCCAGATTGAGGATGACGTTTTTTATTACGCGGATTCGCTTTTGGCATCGGATTTTCACCCTCAACTTCCAGCACTTCCATACGCACTTTCGTCTGTTTATAAGCAGGTGTGTTCGTACGCGTATCAACGGCAGGACCTGTTAAGAAATTAATTGCTGTTTCATTATCTGTAGAGTTCATCGGTAAATATAACTCATTCGCTTTTACACGATCTGTTACAAGTGCACGTAATTTTAACGCTCCAAACGGAGAGACGAGACGGACTAATGAACCAGTTTTTACTCCACGTTCTTTTGCAAGTACTGGAGAAACTTCAACGAAAACGCCAGGCACTTTCGTTTGAATACCTGTTGATTTATTTGTCATATTCCCTTCATGGAAATGCTCAAGCATTCGACCGTTATTAATGTGAAGATCGAACTCGGCCGGGAATTTAGCTGGACGTACCCAGTCAGCAATCGCAAAACGAGCTTTTTTATCTGGGAAGTTAAATCCATCTTGGAAAAGTAGTGGTGTATTCGTACCATCAAAACTTCCCCAATGGAAACTATTCCATCCTTCAAGTACTTCATAGTTTGCTTGCGAGAATAGTGGTGATAAACGTGCCATTTCAGCAAAAATTTCACTTGGATGACTATAATTCCAGTTTGCACCTAATTTATTCGCAACTTCCTGCACGATCCACCAGTCTGGCTTCGCATCTCCAAGCGTAGGAAGAACTTGATACAATCTTTGAACACGACGCTCTGTATTTGTGAACGTACCTTCTTTCTCAAGAGACGGCGCTGCTGGTAATACAACATCTGCATATTGAGCAGTTTTAGAAAGGAAAATATCTTGCACAACGAAGAAATCAAGGCTTGATAACACTTCATGTACATGGTTCGCATTAGAGTCTACAAGAGCCATATCCTCTCCAACAAGATACATAGCTTTCATCTTCCCTTCGTCAATTGCGTGAAGCATTTCAATGTTATTAAGACCTGGTTCACTATTAATTTTCACTCCGTAAGCCATTTCAAATTTCGCACGTTCCATATCGTTCGTAACATGCTGATATCCAGGAAGCCATCCTGGTAAAGTACCCATATCACAAGCACCTTGTACGTTATTATGACCTCGAAGCGGATATGCACCAGCACCTGGACGGCGATAATTACCTGTTGCAAGTAGTAAGTTTGAAATCGCAGCGGAAGTATCAGATCCACCTGTATTTTGCGTTACCCCCATTCCCCAAAGGATACATGTACCATCTGCATCACGAATCATTTCAGCCATTTGAATCAGTGTTTCTTTTGAAATACCAGTCATTTCTTCTGCATATTCAAGTGTATATGCTGTAAGGCTCTCTTTGAAATCTTCAAAGAAATTTACATTCTCATCAATAAATCGTTGATCGTGCCAGCCTTGATCAATCATATATTTCGTAACAGCCATTAACCATACTTGATCTGTTCCTTGTTTTGGACTAATAAAGACATCTGAACGCTCTGCCATTTCTGTTTTACGAAGATCAGCCACAATTAATTTTTGTCCGTGTAATTTATGTGCACGTTTAATACGTGTAGCTAAAACAGGATGACCTTCTGTCGGATTACAACCTACAATAATAACAAGACCAGATTGTGCAATATCTTTAATCGTTCCAGCATCTCCGCCCATACCAATTGTACGGAATAATCCGTCTGTCGCTGGTGATTGACAATAACGTGAGCAGTTATCAATATTATTCGTTTCAAATACTTGTCGAGCTAATTTTTGAATCACATAATTATCTTCATTCGTAATTTTAGATGAAGAAATAAAACCGATAGCATCTTTACCGTACTCTTCTTTAATCGCTCCTAATTTACTTGCAACTACATTCAATGCTTCTTCCCATGTAGATTCAACAAACGTTCCATTTTTACGAATTAAAGGTTTCGTAATTCGTTCTTTAGAATTTACGAAGTCCCAACCGAATTTCCCTTTTACACAAGTAGAAATTGCATTAACCGGCGCATCAGAAGAAGGTTGTACTTTAAGAATTTTACGCCCTTTCGTCCACACTTCAAATGAACAACCTACACCACAAAATGTACATACTGTTTTCGTTTTCTTCGTACGAGTGTCACGCATGGCCGCTTCCACTTCTGATACCGCAAAAATACCGCTATATCCAGGCTCAACCTCTTTAATTAAATCTACCATCGGTTCAAGAATATCTGGTTTTAACCCTGTCATAAATCCAGCTTCACCGAGCATCGTTTTTTCCATTAAAGCGTTACAAGGGCAAATCGTTACACATTGACCACAGCTCACGCAGGAAGAATCATTAATATTTACTCCTTCATCCCAAATAACTCGTGGGCGTTCTGCTTCCCAGTCTATTGATAACGTTTCATTTACTTGTAAGTTTTGACACACCTCGACGCATTGACCACATGCAATACATTGATTAGGGTCATAGCGATAAAACGGATGCGTCATATCCACTTCACTTACATCTACTTTCGGTTCATAAGGATATTTTTGATGTTCGATTTCCATTAATTCTGCTGTATTATGCAATTTACAGTTCCCATTGTTGTTGTCACATACTGTACAGTATAGTAAATGATTTTCTAATAACCGATCCATCGCCTCTGTTTGTGCTTCTTTTGCACGGACAGAATTACGTTCAATATTCATACCTTCTGTCACTACTGCCGAACAAGAGCGCATTAACTTTCCGTCAACTTCTACAATACAAGTGTCACATGTTTGAATAGGATCTACTTCTGGCACGTAACAAATTTGCGGATGTTCAATCCCGTTCTCATTAATCACACCCAATATCGTTGAACCGGGCTCTGCTGTATACTTTTTTCCGTCAATTGTAATATGAACCATGTTGTTATTCATGGTCTTTCCCCCTTTTTGAGAATAAAAAAACTCCACCACGAAAATATACGCACCACATTTCGGCACGTTATTATCATGGTGGAGTAGTTTATTAGCACATCTTGCTAAAATACCAATCCATTTATTCATAAATAAAACGATAGATTCATAACAGGTCATATCACGATTCCATCTTTAACACTATAATTATAGCGTTAAAGTTAAAAATATACAATATAAAATTTAAACTACGCATATGTCCGCATAGAACCATCCATAATAACCCATATAAAGTGAAACTTTAATCAGTGGGGGTTTTCTTCATCCCCCACTGATTATCAGCCCTCACCAATCGGACTTTTATGGGCAGTTGATCCCCCACCTAAATTCTTTGCTTTCGCTGTATTTTGAGATGGGGGTCTTACTGCCCATTAAAGTGGGATAATACATAGCAAGGAGTAAGCGAACAAATGGGGTCTTTTAATAAATGGATACGTGGTGAAAAATCTTTTTCTGCACAAGAGCAAGCTGATCACCTATTAAATAAATCTATCTCTTCTTCTCTTTCCCTCAATCTAAAGCACTTGTCCAAGCTGTTTAGTGGTATTCCAGAATTAATTACACGAACCTTTCCGTTAAAAAACGGAAAGGAAGCTGCCCTTATATATATGGAAGGACTTGTAGACAAAACCGTTATTAACATCGATATTCTTCGCCCACTCCTATTTAAAGAGTGGAATGAAGATAATTTTTGGGAATCTTCCGTTACAATCGGAAATGTAAAAAAAGTTCAGCAATGGTCAGACATTGAACAGTCCCTTTTACATGGTAAAAGCATTTTATTTATAAACGGACAGCTTACAGCGTTAGAACTTGATACACAAGCGGCGCCAAAACGAAGTATTGAAGAGCCTACAACAGAAACTTCCATAAAAAGCTCTCACGAAGGATTTAATGAGGTCGCGAGTGACAGTCTTGCACTTATTCGTAGATATATCCCAAATCGCGAATTGAAGGTGAAGGAATTCACTGTTGGTGAACGAGCTACTTCAAAAGTTTTTTTGCTTTATTTAGCAGACATTGCAAACGAAGATGTCGTACAAGAAATGGCATGCCGCATCAAATCAATCAAAGTAGATGCCATTCTTACTACTGGAGAATTAGAAGGGTTTGTTGAAGATAATTCCTATACTCTCTTTCCGCAATTATCTATCACCGAACGCCCTGACACAACGGCCCATCACATTTTGAACGGGCGAATCGCTATTGTTGTGGATCGCTCACCAGGCGTATTAATTGGACCTATGACCTTTTCATCTTTTTTTCAAACAATAGATGATTACAGCTTTAGACCAATCATTCCATCTTTCATACGATTACTTCGTTTCACCGGATTATTTATTGCAATATTTGCTCCAGCTCTTTATATTGCTATGATTTCCTTCCATTATGAAGTGATTCCACTTAAATTATTGTTAACAATTGGAGAATCTCGAGCAAAAATTCCTTTCCCGCCTATATTAGAAGCACTTTTGATGGAATTAGTACTTGAAATGCTACGCGAAGCTGCAGTTCGACTTCCCGGTCCCGTCGGACAAACAATTGGCGTCGTAGGAGGGATTGTCATTGGACAAGCTGCAGTTCAAGCAGGAATCGTAAGTAATGTTATGGTTATTGTCGTATCTATTACCGCAGTCGCTTCTTTTATTATCCCCAACCTAGAAATGTCAGCAGGAGTTCGGATTCTTCGCTTTCCAATGATGATAATCGCTTCTTTATTTGGAGTCATTGGAATTATGGTTGGGATGGCAGTCATCATCATCCATATTCTTTCTATGGAATCACTTGGTGTTCCTTACGGTAGTCCTTTTTCTCCGTCATTTGCGTCGGATTTAAAAGACATTCTTGTACGTTTACCATGGAAACTGATGAAGAAACGACCACTATCCCTTAACTTAAAACAAGAAAATCGACAACCGGATATAGAAGAAAAGGAGGAAGATGAGTGACAAAGCGTGCAAAGAGGGAGATTAGTTTATTTCAATACATTTTAACGATTAGTGGTGTTCAAGTAGGATTCGGTGTACTTACACTGCCACGTGAAGTAGCACAAGGGGCGAATACAGATGGCTGGATATCTATTATTATAGGATGCGCTATCACTACTTTAGTCAGTCTATGTATTGTAAAAATCATGGAAAAACATCCCGGTTATCATTTACTCGATGTGCTAACTCGTTATCTTGGGAAATGGTTAGGAAGAGTAGGAATGATTTTTTGGATTTTATATGCTGTTCTTGCAACTGTTTCCTTAATTTTTTCCCTCTTATACGTTATTCACATATGGATTTTACCTAGATCCCCGATGTTTTTAATTATGATGTTACTATCTATTCCAATGGTTATGCTCGCATGTAAAGGTGTTCTTATTATTAGCCGCTATGCTGTTTTTACTGTCTTATTTACACTCTGGATGCCATTACTATTATTTATCCCACTTAAAGATGGGCATTGGGTCTATCTTCTTCCTCTCCTTAAAGAGGGATGGACACCAGTTTTCAACACAGTAAAAACAACTATTATTGCCTTTCTCGGATTTGAGTTTGCATTCGTCCTTTATCCTTATCTCAGTAATAAATCATCTGCAAAAAAAGGGATCGTTATTGCAAATATGATTACTTTATTCGTTTACCTGCAAGTGACGTTCGTTTCTTTCCTTTATTTTAGCCCAGATGGTATAACTAAGTTTTTATGGCCTACCCTTTCTCTCGTTACACCATTTCACTTTTCTTTTCTGGAACGATTTGAAATTATCTTTTTGTCATTTTATCTCTTTATCATTTTTGATTCTTGCATTCCTTATATTTTTACTGCTTCAGATGGAATCAATCAATTACTTAACAAAAAAGGGAGTTCATTACCTATTTGGTTTTTAGTATTCGGGTGTACTTTCATTCTATTCTTTTATATCCCTTCCTCTTATCAAATAAGTGCGTTGCGAGAATTTTGGGGAACTGCAAGTTATTTTATCGTTTTTCTATTCCCGGTCATATTTCTGTTATACATGACACTTTATCAGCATTGGAAAAGGAGAAAAATTTAAATGAGACGCTTTATTCCTTTCATTATATTTTGCTTTCTCATAACATTTTTAACAGGCTGTGGAGATCGACTCGACTTAGAAAAACAATCTATTTCATTAATTTATGGTTTTGATGCAAAAGCAAAAGGAAAATTAATGGTGTACCACGTAAACCCTATTTTTAATGAAGATGTAGAAAAAAAGTTCGAAACTCATGAAGCAATAGTACATACACCTCGAGAAGCAAAAGCAACGTTTAATAGCTCAAGTAGCGGTTTAGTATCTACAGAAAAGTTACAACTCATTTTATTTAGCACGAAGTTTTTAAAACAAGAAGGAGCTATGCCTTACCTTGATGTTTGGTATCGCGACCCTAAAAACACAGGAAATATGCGTATGGTTGCAGTTGATGGTCCAATTTCTTCCGTTATATATAATAACTTTAAAGATAAGCCTGCCCTTCCCGAGTATTTAACAGATTTAATTAATACGAACAAACTATACAATCGAACCGCGTTTACGACATTCCATGAATTTCATAGGCAAACGTTTAATAAAGGTATAACACCTGCTATCTCAGAAATAAAAAAAGGAAAAAAAGATGTGATTGTTACTGGCTCTGCACTATTAACTTCTCGCGGAATTTATAAAATGTCTTTAAATCGATATGAAAGTGCTCTTCTTCTTATGTTACAAAAGAAAGCAAATATACCAGTTTCGCTTACATTGAAAATCCCTTCTACTTCAGTTGAAAGTAATAGTGATTTAAAAGATACCGATGGCGGCGATTTCGTAACAATCAATGTTCTGAGCATAAATCGTGATATCCATACACACTATAGCAATAACCACTTCAAATTTAATGTTAAAATGGATTTAAAAATTGCTGTATCTGAACTTACATTCAACATGGATATAGACAAAGATAGAAAGAAATTAACTTCTCTTATTACAAAACAACTAAACAAAGACCTGAACGATTTAATCCATAAAATTCAAAAACAACAACTTGATCCATTCGGATTTGGTGATTATGCAAGAGCGTTTCAATATAAGAGATGGAAAACAGTTGAAGATGATTGGCCGAGCGCCTTTTCAAAAGCTAATGTGAAAATAACTCCTACTATTAAAATTTTAGAAAACGGGATTATTAAATAGTAAAAAACACGCTACTGACTCTTATACGTTTAAAGAGTAAATAGCGTGTTATCATTTTTATTTTGAAGCTTCTTATACAGTTACACTTCTGTCTCTTGTTCTTCGTTTTCCACTTCTTCCAATCTTTGCTGCTCTGCAAGTTCAGCTGAAATCATTCCATAATAAATTTCTGGATACAATCCAAATATTTGATACACACTTCCTAAAAATGGCATCGGAATCCCTCTTTTCTAAAGTTGTATTGCCACTTTTAAGGATTCCCTATTCATTCATTATACATTCGTTTTTGACGTTTCCTCTTCATCATGAACGCTTAATAAATTTTGCCACTTTTTATAAGGAGCACTATTTGGATCTACATATCCTTTCGCGTACGAACGATCCCACAATTGTTTAATAAACATCTCTTTCTCTTTCTTTGCAACCATATCGGCACCTGTACCGTAATAATTTTGGAAATATAACTCAATTTCATCAAGGAATAGCCTTAGTAATTCATCAGAAGTTTCTTCTAATGTTGGGTCATATTTCGCTTCACGGTCATACATTAAAATCATATCTAATATATTATGGACATGCTCTTTACGAAGCCATCTAATATCTTGAGCGCCTAATACAAACGGATGTGTATATAAATGTCCACCTTGTATCATCGCCTTTTCTTGTTCTTCTTCAAATCTGGACAAGATGTTTTCATAAATAAACGGATTATGAAGCAACGCTCTGTGTAATTTATAACTTTCACTTGAAATATTTTTCCCCATTGATTGAATTAAAAAGCTACGTCCAACGCCGTTATATTGATATACAAACTGGCCATCAACAGCAACTAAACTAATCCATCGATACATATACGCGTATAGTAGAGCACGATTACATTTATCATAATCTAACTTCGTTTGCGTTGCATTTAAGTCTGGCATAAATGCTGGTAAGTGCCAATACTTATCTAAATGCGGCGTTAAACTAGATTTTTTACTATTCAACTTGTTTACACGGCGATAGTACGACTGAAAATAATCACCTTTATCATTCATAAATCCATTTGCAATATGTCCAGACGAAAGCTTAGGAAAGTCTTGCAACGATAAACCGTAATGTGCACGATAGCAAATGACTTCAAATGGCGAGAAAGCTTCATGTACTGTATCCTTTTCTTTAAACATTTCTTGAATTAATTCCTCTTGCAGTTCTTTCTTTAAAGATGGATGTATACCCCAATATTGTAATTCCCTATGATGTGAAACTTTCGGCACGAATGGACTTGCTAAATGGAACAAGTCTTCAATTTTTTCACGGACATATTCATCACGATCACGCTTCTTATAATCCGCTTCTTTTCTTAGTGCTTCAACGATATTCAACTCTAATTTATCGCGATAGCGTATTTGTAATTCATCGTAGCAATAACTTAGTATGTGCTCACGATAAAAGTCTTCTACCTTTTTGGATTGAATCTCCTCCGTTTTCGCATCCCGGCAATATTCCCCGTATAAACTCATATAAATTTCTGCAGATATATCTTTCGGTAATACCCCTAAATTTAAATGTTGCTGCATATCTTGCCATATCTTTTCTTGCAACTTCTCTTCCGCTAATACGTATACATTCGTTGGGTTTGTTTTCCCTTCAAATTCCTTGCTTCGTTTTTGAATTTCAAACAATAAATTTTCACGTGTTTCGTGTAAATTATCAAAAAATCTTTCCCAATATTGAATCATTTTATTAACCGCTTGATATAGCGATTGATAAACGAGTTCTAATAGCATTTCTTTACGATACTCGTTTAATTTGTGTACGTACTGCGTTACAATATCTTCAAATTCTTTTTTAAACAAACGCTGCTGATTATTAATCATTTTTCCAAACCAGCCTTGTTGCTGCGCGATTTCTACTCGGCGCACAGCTGTTACCGTTCCATCAATATTACTCACATTAAATTTCTTATCGTAGTTTTGAATTAAATTGCGTTTTTGTTCATTATTTTCATGTAGTCGATTCATTTTCTCGACTAACTGCTTTCGAATTTCATACAACATAAAACGAGCTGATACTGGATGAACAGGATCTGTTTTCTTTAAAAACCATGTATTTAATTGATAGGACTGTCCCTCAGAGCCACTTGGTGAAAAACGGTCTGATTCAATCATGTCATATAAAAGTGTCGTTACATGTTCATGTACACGGCTCGGAATCGCATACGCATATAAACGAACCGCATGATCCACCCTTGCTACTTCACCTTTCATTTGTTCCATCATTTTCAATTTCGCAGCTGAAATTTTACACTCATGCTGTAGACGATTTAATTCCTCATCTTTTTGCACCGTACGCTGTACATAGCTTTCTACAGCCTCTAAAAACAGTTTAGATTTCGCAACGCCAACCTTACCGCCTTCTGCTCCTTCACGCGTCTCATTGTACATTTGTCTATAGAAAATATGAGCCTGCTCTGGGCGAGTAGCAAGATGTTCTAAGTCTTCTAAATAACTTTTCCCGCGCTCTGGCTTTTCACGCTGCATACCACGTTTTACATCTTGATCGTATCTTTGTTTCTTCTCTTGAAACAGTTGATCTAAATGAAGCCACGATTCATCTAAACCTTGCACAGCCCATTTTAAAGCACAATATTTTAACACGTGCTCATACGGATAAATAATTTTTGCCGTTCCTGCCCCGCAATACCGCCCTTTCCCGCTCGATTCTGCTAATTGCTGAATTTGATTATCTTCCTGTGCAAAATGGTTTGCAGACATCGGACTAAATAACTGTAAATAAATTGTATTTGCCATTTGCTCCATATAATCTGATAAATTGTGCAGATGGTGTCCGTGTAGGTTTTCGTAATCGTATAAAAAACAATAATTGTATGGTAAATGATGTTGTTTAATCGTATGATTCGTTCTTCCATCTTCATCTACTTGATCAGGACGATATTCTAATTCAATCGTCACGCCACCGCGCTTTGATAATTCTCCAGTAGAGCCGAGTGTAATGGCATGCAATTCTTTTAACGAGGCATAGCCGTTTGCTTGCACCGTTTCAAACTCTTTCGCACTAACGGTTCTAGTCTTCACTAACACGTCCGGCATTAGAAACGCACCACGTATTAAAATGTTGTGATGTTGCAGTTTTTTCCGAAGCATTTCACGTAAATATAGTGCAATTTGTAGAAACATCCCTGAACCTGTTCCGCCCGCTAGTGATGTTACGATAATGACACGCACTCCATATTCCGTTTGATCGCTTGTAACCGGAAAAATTTTCTCAATTTCTTGCCAAAAGGACGTCAATTTATCTTCTTTCATCGCAGCACGTAACGCTAAACGGGAAATAACACGTAACTGTCCTGCCCCTTCTGTCAGTGGTTTATCAAGTATAGTCGGGTCCATTGGAAACCACTCTGGAATCGTTGGATCTCCCGCAATATACTCTCTTGGCGTTTTACTCGAACTCGTTTGCGTCTTAAACTTTCGAATATGATCAAATTTACTCAATGTATTCACATCTGTATCAAATACATGCATTGCTACCTTTTTTCGACGTTCCTCAGGCAGCCTTTCATATATTTGATGTGTCACAGTACTACCGATTCCACCTAAACCAATTAATATTGTTGGAACTTGTAACGTCATGTGAACCACCTTCCTATTCTTGCTTGTTTGAAAAAAGGAGGGAGAGAAAGCAAAAATCCTCCCTCTTCACCCTATCTACTATTCACACTCGTACCGATAAATTTCTTTACCGTATCCTCTATCAATTACTAAAAGTTCATTTGGATACAGCGTCTTATGTTCCATTCCAACCTCATCCTCTGTTATAAACATCCCATCAATAATCATTCCTACTACTTGTGACTCTTTCGCTACAAATATCGATTTCGATCCTTTCTTTGCTATAAACGTAACAGATTGTACTGTCTTCCTTTCCGCTCTAAACGGAATGCCAAAATAATGTTTCCACCATTTATTTTTAAGTAATTCTGGCTCAGATTGATATAACCAATCTTTCGCTACTTCTTGATCCCATTCGTAATATAATAATGCTTTCCGATGAAATCTTGGACGGACAATCCATCCTAAAACGATTATCCCTACTATTAACAGTAATAAAGTGATAGGAATAACAAACTTAAAAATAAGCGCATATTTTTCATAAAACGGTGCATTTTGAATATGAAGTGATATTTTTTTCTTTACTTCTTGTAATTTTGAATCTTGTACTACGATGGTAGCTTCTACGGTGCCGGTATCTGTGAAATTGAATGTGTCGGAGTAATGAGGGCGCGGATAAATATAAATTTGATTACCATGTTGTTTTATTTCATAGTTGATTGATTGTTTAGATGTGACACCAGTAGATTTTAATAGTTTCTTTACAGCCTCTTCTGTCATCGGCTTACCATCTAACTGTGGTTGTATAATAAACGGTTTACTATTCTCTAAATTTGTTACTTTTTCTTCATAATCTTTCGTAATCGTTTGTAGTGATAATTTTGGTTTTTCCGTTACTTCGATTTTAAATTCTTTCGTCTGTCTATAAAAACCCTTTATGTTCATATGAACTTTCCCACGCACTAGTCCTTTATCAACCTTCATTTCGTAGTAAAATACATGTTTTTTATCGTCCCACTTCATCGGGTACTGTTCTCCGTCTATTTCTACTTCTGCCTGAAAATATGAAGATTGAATTGGTAATTCCGTAGGCTTCGCTTCAATAACAGCAGTAACACCTTCGTACATTTCTTCCACATTTTTTTGACTACTATCCTCTTTGTCATAAGTAGAAACGGTATAGTTAAGTGCCGGTTCAACTAGTACCTGTAATCCTTCTTTCTCAATATCTCGATCCACCTCTATCGTATACGTTCCTGGTTTAATAACTTCCTGATTTTCCGTACTGATATGAACTATATTTCCGAATAATTTCGCTTCTCCTGGTGCATGTATGGAATAAGAAGATTGTAATTGTAACGGTTTAGAGATTTGTGTGACTTGGTAATTAGACAAAGAAGGCGATTGTCGTACAAGCGTCATACGCTTTAACGGAAATGGTGTTGTAATCTCTACTTTCTTCCCTACTACTTTCGTTTTTACAATCGATTCAACTGAAGAGAACGGATCACGATTTGCAACTAATGCTGCCACTTGATTGACGCTTTTTACAATACCATCCTCTCCACTAGACGGCATCGTAACTCCATTTATCTCTTTCTTCCATATTTCTTTAAACGTATTTAGTTGTACCTTTTCTTGCTGTCCTAAATCCTCTTCCATCGTAATTAAAATTGGATGTAACGATATCTTTTTTGCATCCATATCCTTCTTAAACTGTGCTAACTTCTGCAAAATTTGTTCTTTTCCGCCAACCTTATCTTTCTCTAAATCATTAAATGCCCCGTCAGTTAAGACAATAAGCCAAAATTCACGTTTCCCATCTATATCTGCTTCCTTTTTTATAGATTGCATCGCCGTTTCTACTGCGCTAAACGGAGTATTTAAATACGTTTTCCATGCTCCAATTCCCTCAATTTCTGTTTGTCTCTTATCCTTTGTTAACGAAATGTTTAATGAATCATTCGGCTTGCTCATTGGAACATAAGAAAATTTATCTTTTTCATCTAATAGCGCAACTAAACTTTGCAAAGCGTAATTGGCATATTTCCAGCGATCGTTATTTCTCATGCTGCCCGAATCATCATATACAAGTGAAACGACCCTTTCCTTTGCCTCCTCTCCTTTTGCAAAAGTCCAAAAAGGATGTAACCATATAAATAGAAACAACATGAATGTGGCACAAATTCGAATTTTCATGATGAGGCTTCGCCACCTTTGTAGACAAATTCCTATGTTTAAATTTATGAGAGGATACAAGATATATGACTTGTATTTTAGGACAACTAACTCAGCATAACTTTATTATGTAAACAGTTATACATACTGAATATGATCCCTTCTAGCATTTTCTATCCGATACTATAAGTAAAAAAAGCCTGTTTAAGCTCTACACTTCAAACAGACTTTTCCTACTTTTCATATTGAAAACAAATAACAAAAAGTTTGATTTTGAATTAACACATCACTTCTATTGTAAATCCACCAGGTGCTTCCACGTAAAATGTATACGCATGTGCACGTTTAGGATCCTCAACCAAAAATCCATCTTCCTTCAATCTTTCATTTATCTTATCTACTTGTTCATTATTTTCTTGTGGAAATCCTACATGAAATGTTTTTGGATAATGTACGTCTTTTCCTTTCATTAACGTTAATGTAAACCCATCATTATCACGCATAACCGCAAAGCCATTTCCCCTTGCCCCGCTACAAGTTAAACCAAAATATTTTTCTAAAAACTCTCTAGTAGCTGCTACATCTGAAACTGTTAAATTAAGATGTTTAATTTTCAAACCGCCACCTTCTTTCTCAATTTTCTAACATATTTTATCATACAAATAAAAAACACGCCTTCACAGCGTGTTTTATTGCTTCACATACACTTCAACAATTGGATCATCTTTATGATCCGCATGTAAGCGTATATTCTCTTCACTTGTACTATAAATGCTAGCTAATAACATAATCGTTAATACATTAGGAGTTTTTGCATCGCTCCCGTATTTCCTTTCAAGGGCTTCCTTATATTCAAAATCCAAATCCCCCTGCACATATGTATACACTTCAAAACCATCTTCTAAATTACAAACTACTGTATCGATAATATCTGCTCCTACTTGCCTCTTCATTTCCTCTCGTAATGCTTCAATAAATTCTTCCCACGGTACTTCATATGTCTGAAACTGATCTGTCGATTTCATGCTCTTTCCTCCTTATATATCATCTTCCTATATTTCCCCTTTCCTATAACAATTATGATAGATAGGCATTCGTACAAGCCGCACTTGTCCCCCTTACATATCGTATTACTGTAATGCGGAAGGAGAAATGAATATGCATAGACAAAAATGTTACGATACGTGCCGACGTTATTTCGGTAAAGTCGTTCGAATTGAAGATGTTGATGGTCGCATTCATTTAGGTAAAATAATTGATGTGACAAACAGCTCTGTATGGATTGAGCCAGTGCAACAGCGCTCATCTTTTGATACTGGATTCGGATACTATGACGCATATGCAAACGGTGGTTGTGATCTTTGCGGCGGCCTTAGCAGATGTGATAGTTGCGGATTTGGTTGTGGTGGTGGATTCAGTGGCTGTGGATGTGGCGGTCGTGGTTGCAGTAGTTGCGATGGCGGCTGGGGAGGCGGCGGTTGTGGATGGGGTGTTGAACTCGGATTTGGTTTCATCTTCGGAATTACATTAGCTGCATTATTTTTCATTTAACATAGTAAAGAGTTGACTACCTTTAGCCAACTCTTTTCCGTTATTTTTCACATATAAAAATACGGTGGCCCAAAATATGTTGGTACATAAGCCGTACATTTTCATGCTGCATCCATGCCTCATATAACTCATTCGGAATAAATTGTGATACATTCCATTCTGGCTCTTCTATATAAGCAGAGATTGTTTCTGCAATTGTACCACCGCCAGCAATAGTAACCCGCTTAAAATTTGCTTTCTGAAATAATTGTACCCACTCGCTCTCAGTTAATAGTTCTTGCATCCCGTATAATTGAGCGATTTTTTCTTCTTCACCCTTACCAATGTGCCTATCAATAATCATTTCAATGACAACAAGCTTACCATCCCTCTGTAATACACGATAGCACTCCGAAATAACCTTTTCTTTTTCTGTAAAAGCGAGTATAGATTCTCCGAGTACGAACTCAAATGATTCATGCAAACAAGGTAATTGCTCTACATTCCCTTCAATTAATTGAATGTTTAATCCTTCAAACGACCATCTATCTTTCGCCTTTTGAATCATAATCTCATTCTTTTCAATCGCCGTTACTTTATAACCACATTCTTTTGTCATATACGCCGCTGTTTTCCCCGTACCGCAGCCGAGTTCAAGGACATTTGCTCCATATCTAAAAGGCAATTGTGCTAACAATTGTTTTGTTAACGTAAAACCACCAGGATGAGCACTCCCTATTCCGTAATAAGCTAGGAAATCGATATAAGTATTTCGTTTCATAGAATTCTCCTTTAAATTTTCTATAATACATATATTCACCCATCAATAAATCGTGCACGTAAAAAAGCATTTCCAAGTGCTATACCGCACTTGAAAATGCTCTTATGTTTTTTTATTTCTCTTCTACATACGCCCATTTAAAACTATATTCCGGACTAATATTATGTTTTACAATTCCCTTTACATTCGGTTTCATAACATATGATTTAGCACTTTGATATAAAGGTACGAGCGCTACATCTTCCTCAAGTAATAATTTCTCTGCCTTCCCTAGCTCTGTCCAACGTTTTTTTGCATCAGCCATCCATTCTGTCTTACTTTTAGTAATAATGTCATCATATTTTGAATTTGAATAGCTCATCTGGTTTTGAGAATTTGTCGTTTCAAACATATCAAGGTACGTCATTGGATCCGCATAATCTGGATTCCAGCCACCATATGAAAAATCATAATCTTGGTCTGATTCTAATTTTAGTTTTTGCTTAAATGGTTGCAGTTTAATATTTACTGTCACGCCTTTCAAATTCTTTTCAACTTGATCTTTTACATACTCCCCAACTTTTTTCGCATTACCAGTATCATAATTTAACAGTTCAATTGTTACTTGATCTTTTCCAAGTTCTTTTTTCGCTTCTTCCCATGCTGCTGCTGCCTTTTTGGAGTCTTGCTTTAAACCATTCTTAAACGTTTCTGCGAAATCTTTACCGTCTGGTCCACTTGCTAAACCTTTTGGTACTAAGTAATCCACTGGTTTTGAACCATCATTTAAAATGACATTCGTTAAAGCCTTCTTATCAATTGATAATGCAATTGCTTCACGTAATTTTTTACTCTTTAGAGGTGTATCTTGCCCACCACGTTTTTGATTTAGACGTAAGTAAAACGTACTTGTTTCCGAATAGGCCCCAAACTCTTCTTTATTGTTTCTATACTTATCCACGAATTCACCTGATAATAGCGCGAAATCAATTGCACCTGTATCATATAAATTTACTCTAGTAGCTGGTTCTTTTACTACACTATAGTTGATTTCCTCTAGTTTTACAGTCTTTTTATCCCAATACTGATCATTTTTCTTTAATTTCCAGCCTTGCTCATGTTTCCAGTCTGTAAGCACAAATGGACCATTATACAGTGTTGTATCAGACTCTAAACCGAATTTATTTCCTTTTTCTTTTACGAACTTTTCATTTAATGGATAGTATGACGCAAATGCCATTAAGTTCAAGAAATATGGTACAGGTCTTTCTAGTTCTACTTCAAGCGTATAATCATCTACCGCTTTTACACCTAATGTAGAAACCTCTCCTTTTCCTTGATTAATCGCTTCTGCATTTTTAAGATAGTAAGCAATAAATGCATACTCAGCAGCTGTTTTTGGATCTACTAGACGTTGCCATGCAAATACGAAATCTTTCGCTGTTACAGGATCACCGTTTGACCATTTTGCATCTTTCCGTAATTTAAATGTATATTTTTTGCCATCCTCGCTTTTTGTGCTAGATTCCGCTACAGCTGGGATTGGCTTATTATCTTTATCAAGGCGATATAAACCTTCCATTGTATTCCCTAAAATTTGTGAGCCAAGTGTATCTGTATTTTTTGAAGTATCCATCGTCGGAATTTCATTCGTTTCTGTACGATTTAGCACTTGCTTTGCCGCATATTTAATATCAGATTTCTTCTCTTCTCCACCATTATTAGATGTCGTTGTCGTTTTCTTCTCCCCACCAGAAGATCCAGAACAAGCTGTTAACGCCATACTCATCGCTAAAACTGGTGCTACAACCGCCGTAAACTTTTTCATCTTTTTCTTCATTCTTGTACCCTCCCCAATTTATATGTACGAAACTAACTTTGAGAGATTTCTAATTTAAATTATCAGAAAATTATTACTAATTATTATTCTACTAATTTTTCTTGATTTGTAAAGCATTTTTAAAAATATTCATAATAATTAATTTGTTTAATTCAATAACAATCTATTACTACTATACGAATTCTCCCCCATCTACTATATGTAAGTACCACTTTTCTTATTCTTCTCTATCTATTTAAATTTAATTGAATAGTAAAAGAGCGTTTTAAAAAATAAATAATATATTTTTCAAACGCCCTTTTTTCTTATTTCTCTTCCGTTACATACGCCCACTTAAAGCTATATTCAGGACTGATGTTATGTTTCACAATTCCTTTTACATTCGGTTTCATTACATATGCTCTTCCTGTTTGATATAAAGGAACTAATCCTGCATCTTCTTCAAGGAATAATTTTTCTGCTTTCCCTAACGTTTCCCAACGCTTCTTCGCATCACCCATTAATTCATTACCTGCTTTTTGTACCATTTCGTCGTATTTTGCATTTGAATAACTCATTTGATTATATGGGCTCTTCGATTCAAACATATCAATAAATGTCATTGGATCCGCATAGTCTGGACTCCAACCTGCATAAGAAATTTCATAATCTTGTGCAGTCTCTAATTTTAATTTTTGTTTAAACGGCTGAATTTTTGTATTAATTGTTACACCTTTTAAATTTTTCTCAATTTGGTCTTTAACATAATCAGCAATCTTTTTAGCAGTTCCATCATCATAGCTTAGTAATTCAATTGTAACTTGATCTTTTCCAAGTTCTTTTTTCGCTGCTTCCCAAGCTGCTGCACCTTTTTTCGGATCATATTTCAGGCCATTTTTAAATGTATCTTGGTAATCTTTACCGTCTGGTCCTGTCGCAAGTCCTTTTGGTACTAATTGATCTGTTGCTTTTGAACCGTTATTTAAAATAACATTTGCTAAACCTTTTTTATCAACTGATAATGCGATTGCTTCACGAAGTTTTTTGCTCTTTAACGGCGTATCTTGTCCGTTACGCTTTTGATTTAAACGTAAGAAGAATGTACTTGCTTCTGAATACTCACCGTACTCATCTTTGTTCGATTTATATTTATCTACAAACTCTCCTGATAGTAGTGTGAAATCAATTGATCCTGTATCATATAAGTTTACTTTCGTCGCAACTTCTTTTACTACACTATAGTTAATTTCTTCTAATTTCACAGTCTTCTTATCCCAATACTTATCATTTTTCTTTAGCTGCCATCCTTGTTCATGTTTCCATGAAGACATCACGAACGGTCCGTTATACACCGTTGTATCAGCTTCTAAACCGTACTTATCTCCTTTTTCTTTTACGAATTTTTCATTTAACGGATAGTATGACGGGAATGCTAGTAAATTCAAGAAATATGGTACTGGCTTTTCTAATTCTACTTCTAGTGTATAATCATCTACTGCTTTTGCCCCCAAATCTGTTAGAGGTTTTTCACCCTTATTAATTGCTTCTGCGTTTTTAATATAGTAAGCAATAAATGCGTATTCTGACGCTGTGTTTTTATCAAGTAAGCGCTGCCATGCGAATACGAAATCTTTCGCTGTTACAGGATCACCATTCGACCATTTTGCATCTTTACGTAATTTAAATGTATATTTTTTGCCATCCTCGCTTTTCGTACTAGATTCTGCAGCAGCTGGGATCGGCTTATTATCTTTATCAAGACGATATAATCCTTCCATCGTGTTCCCTAAAATTTGTGACCCTAACGTATCAGTAGATTTAGACGTATCCATTGTCGGAATTTCTTGATTCTCTGTACGATTTAATACTTGTTTTGCTGCGTATTTAATTTCGGATTTGTTCTCTTTCCCACCACCATTAGACGTCGTAGTTGTTTTCTTCTCCCCACTTGATCCAGAACACGCTGTCAACGCCATACTCATCGCTAAAACTGGCGCTACAACCGCCGTGAACTTTTTCATCTTTTTCTTCATTTTTGTACCCTCCCCAATTTATGTACGAAACTAATTTTGAGAGATTTTCTAATAACTAGTTATCAGAAAATTCTCATTAATTAATATTCTACTAACTTTTCTATTTTTGTAAAGTTATTTTTAAAATATTTAGAAAATTTATTTTACTTGAAAATAGTAACATTCTATTTTCTATGACCATACTACACGTATCCTCCATCTACTACATTTCATTTCTTCTCTACTCTTTCATTTTCACGTTCAATTGTACAATAAAAAAAGTACTTCAAGGCATGTAGACTGCTTTGAAGTACTTTTTCAACTCTATTATTTTTCAGTAACATATGCCCACTTATAGCTGTATTCTGGGCTAATATTATGTTTAACAACACCTTTTACATACGGTTTCATAACATAAGATCTAGCACTTTGATATAAAGGTACAAGAGCTACATCTTCTTGAAGAAGTAGTTTCTCTGCTTTTCCTAGTTCCTCCCAGCGTTTCTTCGCATCACTCATTAATTCCCCACCAGCTTTTTTAATTATTTCATCATATTTCTGATCAGAGAAACTCATTTGGTTATGAGAGTGCTTACTTTCAAACATATCTAAATATGTCATCGGATCCGCATAATCTGGGCTCCATCCACCATATGAAATATCATAATCTTGCTCTGTTTCTAATTTCAGTTTTTGCTTGAACGGCTGAAGTTTAATATTAACTGTTACACCTTTTAAATTTTTCTCAATTTGATCTTTTACATATTCCCCAACTTTTTTCGCATTACCAGTATCATAGTTTAAAAACTCAATTGTAACTTGATCTTTTCCAAGTTCTTTTTTCGCTTCTTCCCATGCAGCAGCTGCTTTTTTCGCATCTGGTTTAACACCGTTTTTAAACGTTTCTTGGAAGTCTTTCCCATCAGGTCCAGCTGCTAAGCCTTTCGGCACTAAATAATCTGCAGGTTTTGACCCATCATTTAAAATAACATTTGTTAAATTCTTTTTATCAATTGATAGCGCAATTGCTTCACGTAATTTCTTGCTCTTTAATGGTGTATCTTGTCCACCACGTTTCTGGTTTAAACGTATAAAGAACGTACTTGGTTCGTTATACACCCCGTATTCCTCTTTATTATTTCTATATTTGTCAACAAATTCACCTGTTAATAAGGAGAAATCAATTTGACCACTATCATATAAATTCACATTAGTTGCTGGCTCTTTTACAACACTATAGTTAATTTCATCTAATTTTACAGTCTTTTTATCCCAATATTGATCATTCTTCTTCAGTTTCCAACCTTGCTCATGCTTCCAATCAGTAAGAACGAACGGTCCGTTATATACAGTTGTATCAGATTCTAAACCGTATTTATCCCCTTTTTCTTTTACGAATTTCTCATTTAATGGATAGTATGATGGGAATGCTACTAGGTTTAAGAAGTATGGTACTGCTTGTTCTAATTCAACTTCTAAAGTAAGGTCATCTACTGCTTTAACTCCTAGTTCTGTTACAGGTTTTTCACCTTTATTAACCGCTTCTGCATTTTTTATTGGGAATGCAATGAATGCATACTCAGCAGCTGTTTTTGGATCTAATAAACGTTGCCATGCAAATACGAAATCTTTCGCTGTTACAGGATCACCATTTGACCATTTTGCATCTTTACGTAATTTAAATGTATATTTTTTACCATCCTCACTCTTCGTGCTTGATTCTGCCGCAGCTGGGATTGGTTTATTCTCTTTATCTAAACGGTATAAGCCTTCCATTGTGTTCCCTAAAATTTGAGAGCCCAAAGTATCTGTACTCTTCGACGTATCCATTGTTGGAATTTCCTGATTTTCTGTTTTATTGAACACTTGTTTCGCTGCTAATTTTTCTTCTGATTTGCTATCTCCGCCAGAGCTAGAATTTGTGCTTGTCTTCTTATCTCCACCTGATGTAGAACATGCTGTCAATGCCATACTCATTGCTAAAACTGGTGCTACAACTGCTGTTAGTTTTTTCATTTTTTTCTTTTTCACTTTCTGTACCCTCCCTAATTCTAAACGCTCTCATTTAAGAAATTTTCTGATAATTCCGTTTTTCTTTATATATTTATCAGAAGATTCTTATTAACTATTATTCTACTAATTTTTCGAGTTTTGTAAAGTGTTATTATTGAAAATTTTTAAAAAATTATTTTTTTACAGTAATATTCATAAAAATTCCATAATCTTTCGAAACACTATATCTCATTGAATTCTATGTATTGATTTAATAGTCTTTATATCCCTCCACTATAAAACACCTGTAAATTATTGTTAATAAATAATGTATATCGTAACAAACCTCTTTTCTACAAAAATAAAAAAGTCAGCTTTGCTGACTTTTTTATCCGACCATTTTCTCTTTTTTCATTTCCTCTATTACTCTCGTATACTTCTCTTCATCAAATTCATTTTCACTTTTTGCAACAACTACAGTCGCAATACCATTACCAATTGAATTAACAATAGCACGTGCCTCTGACATGAAACGATCTACCCCAAGTAATAGTGCTAACCCTTCTAATGGAATAACATTCATTGCTGACAAAGTAGAGGCTAATACAATAAATCCCCCGCCTGTTACTGCCGCTGCTCCTTTAGATGTAACTAACAAAATAGCTATTATAGTTAATTGTTGACCTAGTGAAAGATCGACGTGAAAGACTTGAGCTAAAAATATAGTAGCCATCGATAAATAAATTGTCGTTCCATCTAAATTAAAAGAGTATCCTGTTGGAATGACTAAACCTACTACTGGCTTCGAACATCCGAAGTCTTCCATCTTTGTCATCATTCGCGGCAATACTGATTCTGATGATGATGTCCCGAGAACAATGAGTAATTCTTCTTTAATGTGAGCTAAATATTTCCACAAACTAAATTTGTACAGTTTACAAATAAAATTTAAAACAATAAAAACAAATAACGCCATTGTTGCATATACACAAATCATTAATTTACCCAGTGGTATGAGCGTGCTTAAGCCATACTTCCCTATTGTAAACGCCATCCCGCCAAATGCTCCAACCGGCGCTAACTTCATAACAATAGATAAAATATTAAAAAATACTTTTGATAATCTTTCAAAAAAGTCGATAACAGGTTGTCCATTTTTCCCGAGCATCGTTAACCCTGCACCGAATAAAATGGAGAAAAACAGAACTTGTAAAATATCACCTTTTGCAAATGCTTCAAACATGTTAGACGGTACAATATGTAAAAAGAAATCCATCCACTTCATTTCTTGCCCGCTTTGTACATATTGCGAAACATCTCCACCCTTTAGTTTTGAGGGATCTAATCCATCTCCGGGACGTACAACATTCGCTATGATGATACCAATAATTAAAGCCACTGTTGTAACAATTTCAAAATATAATAGTGCCTTACCACCAACACGACCTACCCTTTTCATACTTCCCATACTTGCAATACCAAGCACAATCGTTAAAAAGATTATTGGTGCAATAACCATTTTAATCATATTGATAAACGTTTCACCAATTGGCTTCATCTCTTGTCCAACACTAGGCCAAATTGCCCCTACTGCAATACCACAAATAATTGCCAAAATAACTTGGAATGTTAAATTTTTTACAATTCTCATTTTTAATACTCCCCTGTTTTTCATTTCTCCCAAACTATTTTAATTAATGAAATGTATGCTATGTGATAGCCCCCTTGTTATTTAACTTAAACCACACCATTATGTTACACTATTTTATACTTTTTATAAATAGTATATAACATTAAAATTTAAACGTTATACTATTAAACGCAATAAAAAGCAGACATTACGCCTGCTTCAATTCTCCTCAATCTGCTTTTCACTTAATCCTAGATGTATTCTAAGAGTATTACTCAAACTCTGTAGATCTTTTTTATTAGGATTATAATAATATACACGCTTCCCATTTGGACCGTTAGGTAAATATAAATCATCACCAGCTAATTGTATTTTTTCAACTGAACCGTTTAAACCGTATTTATAAAATGATAAAATATCATCCATTACTAAATTTGTTTTAAAATCGCCGTCAACCGCCTCAACTATTTTTTCTAGCTTCGTAATCGAGCCTACACTTTTTAATTTGCTTAACATCGCTTCAATAACAAGTTGTTGGCGCTGACCTCTCATTGCATCACTATCAATATGACGCGTTCTTGCCAGCGCAAGCGCTTCTTCCCCTGTTAATTTTTGTAGTCCTTTTTTCAAATGAATCGCGTCAGGTTCATCTTTACTATTTTGCTCCGTAAATTCAACTGGGACATCTACTTCAATCCCATCTAATCCATCAACAATTTTAGTAAATGCATTAAAATTAAACTTCACAAAATAATCAACAGGCACTTGTAACAATTTTTCTACCGCTTCCATTGAAGCTTGCGGCCCTCCATCTTTACCATTTTTAACGAAACCACTTCCATATGCATGCGTTATTTTATCTTTTTTCTTTTCAACTGGAACATATGTGTATGTATCACGTGGTATACTCGTTAATTTCACTGTCTTATCATCTTTATTAAAAGTAGCTAACAGTAGCGCATCTGTATGAAATGCACCATTATACTCCTTTTGTCGTTCTTGATTTTCATCAATACCCATAATTAAAAGTGAAACATTATTTGTAATCGGCTTTACAGCTTTCTCACGTAAATTTGATTTTTCACCGCGTGCTAAATTTAAACTAGATTTTTGTACGAGATTAGAAGTTTTCATATACACATAAGCACCATATCCCACTCCGCCGAATAGTAATACTACTAACAATACACTTATTATCATTGTCTTCTTATATTTTCTTTTATTTTTCTTTTCTCTTGAAGAAGAGGTATTCTCCATATATTTCCCTCCGTTTTCTATTCATCTAATATGTTTTTCAATTTTTCATACTTAGCGCTATCCTTTTGAAATACATTCTCTTTCAATCCTTTATTTATTTGGATCCATTCAGTCGTAATCGAATATTGGATCATGCCTTCGTGGAAACTAAGGAACTTTAGCATAATCCCTGTATTTTTCTCTACAACCATTTCAAATTTCCCTCTTAAATCTTCAGATGTACTTACAGGCATTTCTATATTTATTGTCCCTTCTATTTTGTAGCAATCCAGTCCAAGGTACTTCATTTCTTTATAGTTCCAATCTTTATATCGGATTAATAAATCAGCAAATTCTGATTGAATACTATACTTCGCGAATCCTATATATTCATCATCATATCTTTTTTTCTCGCCTGATTTTCTCAATAATCTTTCCGTAGGATTTAATTTTAATAGTTCATAGTTTCTTTCTTTCGGGCTCCATTTCGTCTCTTTATATGTATACTTCTCATCATCAAATTCTTTTTTCTTGCCCTCGTTATATATAATTGTTCGTTTTTTCGTTAGCTTATCTTCTTTCGAAGAGATACCACTTTGTTGCTCCGTATCAATCACATATTTGTATGTTGTAGCAATTCTTGACGAACTAGAATATTCCTCAAATTGTCCTGAAATATTTTTAAAATGATCAATGGAATCCAGCATCTTTTCATGGATCTTTTCTTTATCTGGATAATTTACGTTCGATTTTATTTCTTCTTCATTTTCATAATCAGAAAAAGCCTTTTTCTTTACATATTCAAATACCCCACCATTTTGAGCAAAAATTTGATCAGAAAACTCCGACATAGACACAATGGAAAGTGCTAGAACAGCAGTACTTATAGCCAGCATATAAACTCTGTAACCTCTGTAACCTTTCTTTTTTACCGGAAGATTATGTAGTGTACGATTAATTTTTTCATTTAACTCTGGCGGTACTATAACATTCTCTTCGTTTATTCTCTTTTTTAATTTCTCATCAAATAATTTTTCATTATCCATCCTATACACCCCCTATTCCATCTTTAATCGTTTTTGCAGTTGTTCCCTCGCACGTGCCAATCTCGATTTCACTGTTCCTTTTGGCACTTCTAAAAGCTTCGCTATACTCTCTTGATCCATATCTTCATAATAATAAAGTACCGTAACAGCTCTTAACTCTTCATGTAATGATTGAATCGCATTACACAAATCTATATCTTCATACTGATCATAAGCACTCATATTGTAATCATTTTCTTCTATTACCATTATCTTTTTGTATGATCTAATAATGTTGTTACACTCATTTATCAAAATTCGAATTAACCAAGTTTGAAAAAACTCTTCTTTCTTTAATTTTTTTATATTTTCATAGGCTTTTAAAATTGTTGCCTGTATCGCATCCTCTATATTTGTCTCATCGCGTAACATAGCCTTTGCAATGCGATACATCTTCACTTTTTCTGTATGTATAAGCGCCATAAACGCTTCATGATCACCTTTTTTCGCTAAAGAAACATCAGTTTCTTCTTTTACAATCATTTTATATAAAGGGATTACTTTCACAATTGCTCCTCCTGTTTCATCCTCACTTCAAATTTAACTTTACATGTATTAGACGGATGAGCCTAGAAAAAGGTTCATTTTTTTGAATATTTTCATAAAAAAGTAAACATTCTTAATGTTCACCTTTTTTTATACGTAACTCTGAGGACATATCCATTTGGATCGACAACTTTAAAACAATTATTTTCTCATCAAAAAAGCCCACTCTATCAGTGGACTTTCTACTTTACAACGGTAAATCCCTCTTCTTAAACACTGCAATTGCTACTATGAAAATACAAAGTGCTCCGACAGTTAAACCTATACTCACTGGCCATATATTATACGTTCCCTCAGCAATTTCTTTCGGACGAAATAGTGTAAATAATGATATATTTTTCATCCACTCTAACTTATCACTTAATTTACCTACCATATCCGCTACGAAAAATAAAATTGTTAAACTTGCTGAATAACTAAGTGCCTTTCTTTCATCGTTACATATACAAGAAAAGAAAAATGAATAAGCACTAACGACTAAAAATATGAGCCCTCCGACTATATTTATCTTTAGGAATAATTCTTTATTTAAGTTATTATCACTTAAAAACCATTCTGCACCTAATAAACCAGCTACATACGTAACAACTACAATGATCAGTAGTCCCAATATGAGAATAGACGCTTGTGTAATAGCAATTTGCACTCTAGATACAGGTGTTGCTAGCAAGTATGCCATTGCTCCTTTATCAACATGACGAGCAATTAAATGCGTTGCAACTGTTACGCAAAAAATCGTTAATATGATAATAAACAATAGACTATAATATTCGCCAGCTAAAAAATCTATTACATTTTGAATCGGACTTTCCATACCAACAATTTTTTTCACGCTATCAGGCATAGCACTTATTAATTCATTTAACCCTTTCGCTGATACCATGGAAGGGAATATCCAAATTAACAACCATAAATAAAGAGCTGCACCCGTAGCATAACTCAAAATACTTTTTTGTGTTTCTTTCAAACTAGCTAAAAACAATTGCTTATTCATGCTTTACCCCTTCTTTCTTATCGTAATAATGCATAAATAAATGTTCTAAATCCATTGCTCTCGTTTGAAGTGCCGTTACATTATAGTTTGAAAGTATTTGTAAAACAGTTTGATAGTTTCCTTGTACGATAATCGATGCTTCTCTACCTTTCACCGCTTCAAATTGTAAATTACATTGTGTAAGAGATTCAATTTCTTCTTGCGACGATACGGTTACATCTATTACCTGTCGTCTCATGCTTTGTAAATCATGAATATTTTCAACTGTTACAAGGCGTCCATCTTTAATTATAGCCACCCTGTCACAAGTTCTCTCAATCTCAGTAAAAATGTGCGATGACATAAGAATTGTTTTCCCTCTTTGCTTTTCCTCCAATATTAAATCTATAAATACTTGCTGCATAAGTGGATCGAGTCCTGAAGTCGGTTCATCTAAAATTAACACTTCTGGATCATGCATAAAAGCAGCAACAATTCCTACTTTTTGCTTCATTCCTTTAGACATTTTTCGAATCGGTGTTTTCACATCAAATTGCAGACGTTCTATTAATTCATCTCTTCTTTTCGTATCCTTTAACCCGCGCATTCCTTGCATTAACTTTAAAAACTCTAATCCGTTCATTCCTTCAATAAAAGAAATTTCCCCTGGTAAATAGCCAACTTCTCTTTGAATTTTCGCTGCTTCATCCCAGCAATCTAATCCAAAAATTGTCGCTTTACCATCCGTCGGTTTTATAAATCCCATTAAATTACGAATCGTTGTGGATTTCCCGGCACCATTTGGTCCTAAGTAACCGAATACTTCTCCTTCTTTTACATCAAATGTAATATGAAACAAACCTTTTCCATTTGAAAACTGTTTTGTGACATTTTGAACTGAAATCATAATTCCACCTCGTTTTTTTGAAATATTTAATGTGTGATATTTCAAAATTATTGTACTCCTCATCTTTCATATTCGCAACAACTTTTTGAAATATTTACATGTACATATTTCAAAAATATTGTTTTCCATTATTTTTTCTTGTATATTTTAATTGAGGTGATTGCATTGAACGGCTTTGAAAAAGTGAAAGAAAAGAAAAAACGTGCCATAAAAGAGGCAGCCTTCTTATTATTTTCAGAACGTGGATTTAATGAAGTAAAAATAGAACATATTGCAAAAAAAGCAAACGTTTCTCAAGTTACAATTTATAATCATTTTGGAAGTAAAGATGCGTTATTTAGAGAGCTTATACAAGAATTTATCATATCTGAATTTCAATATTATAAAGATCTTGCAGAGGAAAAATTACCTTTTCATGATATGATGCAAAAAATGATTGTAAGAAAAATGAATACTGGTGGGTTATTTCAGCCCGATATGTTACTGCAAATGATGCAAAGAGATGAAGAGCTCCGAGAGTTTATTTATAGTTATCAAAACGAAAAAATCCTGCCTTGGTATTTAGAAATATTAGAACAAGCACAGCAAAAAAATGAAATCAATCCTCATCTTACTAAAGAAATGATGTTGCTATACATTCAAATGTTTACTAAATTAGGCGATGATTTCGGAGCCAAGCTTCTTGAAGGAGATCGCGAAAAACATATACAAGATATCGTTACGATGTTCTTTTATGGACTATCCGTCCCAGAAAAATAATGTTTCTAAAGAAAAAATAACATCACAAAAAAAGCCCTTTGGATATTTTAAATCTCAAGGGCTTTTTCATGTTAAAAACAACTAAAACTAACTTTATCTTAAAGAAGTTAAATGCTGCTTTAAAGATAATACCTTATTATAGATTAACTCTTTTAGCATCACAGGCTGAATTGAAATAATCGTTTCACCGAAATTTAGAAAATAACTTGAAATAAACTCAACTTCTTGCTTGTTAAAATAGCCTGTTATACTATAATTTTCACTTTCTTTTTGTATCCTCATGGAAGGATAATTCTCTTTATCAAAAATATCTTTTCCTTTTTGATTAACAATGACACTAAAATCAATTGCATCAGGTTTTCTGTGAAAGTTTGTAAGATAACTTAATAGTTCTTCAAGATTTTTTGAATTCGTATTGCTTGTTTCCTCAATAGAAAGAATTTTATCACATCTAATTATTTGAACATCATTTGTCTCAAAATTAAAGATTTTAGCATACCACTGGCCAAATTTAGATTCGATTCGAATAAATTGGGCGACCAATACTTTCTCCTCATCTTTTTTTAAATATGTTAAATGATAAACTCGCTCAGCAAAAATCCCCTGTAAAATTTCTTTTAAGAATGGACTAAAATTACTATGATTTGTTACTTCAAAGGAAAGCGTTCGTTCCATAATCGAAATGTTTTTACTCACATTATCAGGTAGTACATGTTTAAATTTATTTTCAAGCGCAATACTTTCTATATTAAATGGTTTTGTCTTGTATCCATTTAGTGTAAGAATTGAAAAGTATAACGCATACATTTCATCCACACTAAAATAAATTGGAGATAACACACTATTTTCTATAATTTTATAACTTCCATTTCTACCTAGTTCAGAATATATTGGTACACCTATTTCTTCCAATGATTGAATATCTCGTAAAGCTGTACTTTTAGAAATATCATATCTAACCATTAAATCTTTTAAATTAAAATATCTTTTATTATTTAAGAAAATAAGCATATCATTTATTCGTTCCGTTTTTTTCATATTCCCCTCCCGAAAGGTGTCATGTATTGAAACCTTTTTAGTCTATATTATAATTATTAACTAATAAAGGAGTTGTGAATTTATGACATTAGAAATAGCTATTTTTCTCTCAATGAACGGGCAAGCAAAGGAGGCAATTAGCTTTTATACACGTAATTTAGAAGCCAAAAAATTAATGGTTGTTACGTATGAAGAACTGGCGAAAAGAGATCGTTCTTTTAAAATTACAAGTGAAAATAAAGAACATATCGCTCACTCTGTTTTACAAATTGGGAATACAAAGCTAATGATAGCAGAAGATACAATGAATCCTAATGAACGTTATAACGTTGGAAATAACATGTCACTTTGCATTCAAAGCGCTAATTTAGAAGAGATACAAAGGTTTTATAATAATTTAATTTCCGATAAGCATGTGAAAATAATCTCTCCGCTAGAAAAAAATATATTTAGTGAAGCATATGGTATTATTGAAGACCCTTACGGCATACAAATCCAGTTAATGTATGACAAACGATTAAGCTAAATAATTAGCCATAGTCACATATCCCTAGTAAAAAAGACACGAAATTCGTGTCTTTTTTACTTTACAGTGATAACTCTACCCGTCTCACTACTTTCAATTGCTAATTGAATAAGCCTAATAACTTCTAATCCTTCTTCTGCTGTCACAGGTGGTTTCTCACCATTTACAATACTATCTCTTACACCTTTATAATACATGTCATAACAGCCGGCTTCTGTTGGAATACGTACTAACTCTTCTTCTGTTTCTAGAGTAGCAAAATTCTCTTCAACGTCTACTCCATAACCGTTATCGCCTGGCTTCATTCCATTTTTTAATTGTTCTTCCTGTGAATCCATACCGTATTTCACGATAGAACCGTTATCTCCATGCAGTGTAAAGTGTGGACCCGCTTGCTTTACGTAACTGCTACTATGTAAAGTGACACGTTTCACACCGTAGTGAAGTATAACATGGAAGTAATCATCAATTTCTGCACCTGGTCGTTGTTTGATTACATCTGCACTTATCGCTTCTGGTTTCCCAAATACTGATAATGCTTGATCAATTAAATGCGAGCCTAAATCATATAATATTCCTGATCCTGGTAAGTTCTTTTCTCTCCAGCGGTCGCGTACATGTGGACGGAAACGATCAAAATGCGCTTCATATGCATATACATTCCCTATTCTATTTTCTTCTAACAATTTCTTTATCGTTAAGAAATCATTATCAAAACGACGATTATGATATACACTTAATACTACATTATGTTGCTCTGCTAATGAAATAAGCTCTTTTCCTTCTTCAATTGAAACAACAAATGGTTTTTCTACAACAACATGCTTACCGTTTAATATCGCTTCTTTTACATATGGAAAATGAGTTGTATTCGGTGAAGTAATGACCACTAAGTCAATATCAGCTCGCTTCACCAATTCATCAATTGTACTAACAACGTTAGCATTTGGTAATGCTTCTTTTACTACCTCTTCTTTTGAAGATAATACGGCACGAATATCGTATTCCTCTATCGTTTGTAATAATGGGATATGAAATGTTGTACTAGAAAATCCAAACCCTACAATTCCTACACCTATTTTTTTCATGTTGCCCCTCCATCTGTCCCCCCGCTTTAACGGGCAGTAAGATTCCTACCTCAAAATTCAGCGTAAGCAAAGAAATTAAGTAAGGAATCAACTACTCGTTAAAGTCAGATTGGTTCAACTAATAATTAGCAGGAATAAAAAAATCCCCACTGATTAAAGTTTCACTTCATGAGAACGATTTCATTCAGTTATTATAACAAGATTATTACTATGTACATAATAATTTGCCTAGAAAAAAGCATCTTGCCATTATTCACAGCAAGATGCTTTTTTTATTCCGGTCGTTTTTTCGTCCACGTTTCAATAACTTCACCAGTATCGTTAACATCTAGTACTAAACTTCCGTTACTATACCGGTCTTTATTTCGATACGCTTTTGGATCAATTTCTTCTACGATATGTTTCTCTGTCTTCATATAAACTAGTTCATCATCTCGAACGATTTCAATACCGACAATACGGTATGGATTACGTTTTAACTCTTTGAAAATAACAAGTCCTCGCTTCGCCCTCGTTGATTTCTCAATTTCTGATGCTTTTAGACGCTTCACAGCACCGCGCTGCGTTACGAGAATAAGTTGATCTTTGTCACCATTTAACGGTTTACCAGAAGCGACATAATCATCTTCTTTTAAATTAATTGCTTTCACACCAGCGGCTCTTACACCGACTGGACTTACTTCATCTTCATGGAAAATAAGTGCATACGCACCATGCGTTGCAAGAACGATATCACTCGTTCCATCTGTCGCAAATATATCAACAACTTCATCATCTTTTTTCAAGTTTACAGCAACAAACGCCCTCGAATAGCGCTGTACTTTATATAGATTTAATTCTGTCTTCTTAATCATACCATTCTTTGTTACAAATACAATAAATCGCTTTTCTTCCTCAAAATTCGGTACGACAGTTGCCCAAATAATTGTTTCATCCCGGTCGAGTGAAACGATATTAGCAACGTGCTGACCTAAATCTTTCCAACGAATATCTGGCATTTCGTATACTGGCAGATATATATAGTTTCCTTTATTCGTAAATAAGAGGACTGTCTCTGTTGTATTCGTATCAAATCGTTCAAGTAAGATGTCACCCTCTTTCATACCGAAGTCTTTGCCATTTGAGGCATTATGCGAGCGCCATCCAGTACGTTTCACATATCCTTCTTTCGTTACAGTAACGATGACATCTTCTTGCGGGATCATTACTTCCACATCTATTTTAATTTCTTCGATTTGGTCTTCAATAATCGCACGTCGATCATCACTATATGTTTTCTTAACTCTCTTTAAATCTGTTTTAATTACTTGAAGTAATCTTTTTTCACTCTGTAAAATTGCCTGTAACTCCACAATTTTTTCATTCAATTCATCTGCTTCTTTTTCTAATGCCGTAATATCTGTATTTGTTAAACGATATAATTGCAACGAAACGATCGCTTCTGATTGTGCTTCTGTAAAGCCAAATTTTGCACTCAAATTATCTTTCGCATTACGCTTATCTTTAGAAGCTCTAATTGTTTCGATTACTTGATCTAAAATTGATAATGCTTTCATTAAACCTTCAACGATATGTTGACGATTTTCTGCTTTTCTCAACTCATACTGAGAACGCCTTGTTACAACTTCTTTTTGATGCCCAATATATGCATCCAAAATTTTTGGTAATGTCATAAGTGTAGGACGACGATTATTTATCGCAACCATATTGAAGTTATATGGAATTTGTAAATCTGTATTTTTATATAAATAATTTAAAATACCTTCAGAATTTGCTTCTTTTTTTAATTCTACGACAATACGAAGCCCTGTACGGTCAGTCTCATCACGTACTTCAGCAATACCGTCTAATTTTTTATCTATACGTAGTTCATCCATTTTCTTAACAAGGTTCGCTTTATTCACTTCGTAAGGAATTTCAGTAATTATGATTTGTTGTTTTCCACCACGAATTGTTTCAACTTCTGCTTTTCCGCGAATAATAATTTTACCTTTACCTGTTTCATACGCCTTTTTAATACCATCAATCCCTTGAATAATACCACCAGTTGGGAAATCAGGTCCTTTAATAACTGTTAATAAATCATCTACCGTACTATTTGGTTTATCAATACGCATCATCGTTGCATCGATTACTTCACCTAGATGATGAGGCGGAATTTCCGTCGCATAACCAGCTGAAATCCCTGTAGATCCGTTCACTAATAAGTTCGGGAACATTGCTGGTAATACAACAGGCTCTTCACTCGTATCATCGAAGTTTGATACAAATTCCACTGTTTCTTTATCAAGATCACGTAATAACTCAGATGCAATCGGTGATAAACGGGCTTCTGTGTAACGCATTGCCGCAGCTGGATCACCATCAACGCTACCGTTATTACCGTGCATCTCAACTAAAACATTACGCACTTTCCAAGTTTGACTTAAACGTACCATCGCTTCATATACAGAGGAATCACCGTGCGGATGATAGTTACCAATAACGTTACCGACTGTTTTAGCTGACTTACGGAACGCTTTATCATGTACGTTTCCTTCTACGTACATGGAATATAAAATACGTCTTTGTACTGGTTTTAAGCCGTCACGCGCATCTGGAAGCGCGCGATCTTGAATAATATATTTACTATAACGTGCAAAGCGGTCACCTAACACGTCTTCAAGCGGGAGGTCATGAAACTTCTCTGCTTGCATGTTATTCCACCTCCGTCTCCATAATCATTTCATTTTCTAAAATATTTCCTTCTTCTTGCATACCAAACTGTACATTACGCTCAATCCATTTACGGCGCGGTTCTACTTTATCGCCCATTAATGTTGTTACGCGGCGCTCTGCTCTTGCTGCATCATCAATTTTCACGCGAATTAACGTACGCGTTTCAGGATTCATCGTTGTTTCCCATAATTGATCTGCATTCATTTCACCAAGCCCTTTATAACGCTGTAACATATAGCCTTTTCCGACCTTCTTCGTTACACCATCTAATTCTTCATCTGACCAAGCATATTCAATTACTTCACTCTTACCTTTTCCTTTACTTACTTTGTATAAAGGAGGAAGTGCGATAAACACTTTACCAGCTTCGATAAGTGGTTTCATATATCTGTAGAAGAACGTTAATAACAATACTTGGATATGTGCTCCGTCTGTATCGGCATCGGTCATAATTACAATTTTATCGTAATTAATATCTTCCACATCAAATTCATTTCCTACGCCGCCACCGATAGCATAAATGATTGTATTAATCTCTTCATTTTTAAATATATCAGCAAGCTTTGCTTTTTCTGTATTAATTACTTTACCACGTAACGGTAATACCGCTTGGAAACGTCGGTCTCGACCTTGTTTCGCAGAACCACCGGCAGAGTCACCCTCTACTAGATATAGTTCATTTTTCTGCGGGTTACGTGACTGTGCAGGTGTTAACTTACCACTTAATGTACCTTCTGACTTCTTTTTCTTTTTACCAGTACGTGCTTCCTCTCTCGCTTTACGAGCAGCTTCACGCGCTTGCGCTGCTTTAATTGCTTTTCTCACAAGAAGTGTAGCTACGTCCGGATTTTCTTCTAAAAAGTAAGCTAAATGCTCTGATACAATGGCATCAATTGAAGAGCGCGCTTCACTTGTACCTAGTTTCCCCTTCGTTTGTCCTTCAAACTGAAGTACTTCTTCTGGTACACGTACAGAAACGATAGCTGCTACACCTTCACGAATATCTGTACCTTCTAAGTTTTTATCTTTTTCTTTTAATAGTGAAACTTTACGAGCATACTCATTAAACACACGAGTCATTGCTGTTTTAAATCCAGCTTCATGTGTTCCACCATCTTTTGTACGTACATTATTTACGAACGACAAAATATTTTCTGAGTAGCCATCGTTAAATTGGAATGCTAGCTCTGCTTCAATTCCATTTTGTTCACCAGTGAAATATACAACCGGATGGATTGAATCTTTTTCTTCGTTTAAGTATGAAACGAAAGCTTCAATTCCTGTTTCATAATGAAAGACATCTTCTAAATCATTTCTCTCATCTTTTATTGAGATTTTCATCCCTTTTAACAAGAATGCAGATTCACGTAATCTTTCACATAATGTTTCATAGTTATAATTTGTTGTGCTGAAAATCGTTGTATCTGGTTTGAAATGCATTGTCGTACCAGATTCTTTCGTCTTTCCGATTTTCTCAAGCGTCGTTACAGGAACACCACCATTTTCAAAACGTTGTTCATAAATATTTCCGTCACGCTTAATCGTTACGACTAACCATTCTGATAAAGCATTTACAACTGATGCCCCAACACCGTGTAAACCACCACTCGTTTTGTAACCACCTTGACCAAATTTACCACCGGCATGAAGTACAGTTAAAATAACTTCAGGTGTAGGTTTCCCAAGTTTATGCATTCCCGTAGGCATTCCTCGCCCTTTATCTATAACGCTAATACTATTATCTTTATGTATTACGACAGAAATTTCGTCGCCAAATCCCGCTAACGCTTCGTCAACGGAGTTATCTACTATTTCGTATACTAAATGATGCAATCCACGGCTGTCCGTGCTCCCGATATACATACCCGGGCGTTTTCGAACGGCTTCAAGTCCTTCTAACACTTGAATCGCATCTTCATTATATTGGAACTGATGCTTTGCCAAACTCCTTGCCCCTTTCCTAATCCAAAATCAGAACATATGTTTCTATTATAGAATAACGCCTCGACTATAGTTTTGGCAAGTTATCTTATCTCTTTTATATACCATTTTCAATAGAAAAATCCTTGTTTTTTCACAAGGATTCCTCTAGGCTACTATTTCAGAAAAATAATCGTTTGTCAACGAGAAATGGATATGTATTCCAAGATTACACATTCCAAACCTTTATTATGATCCAAATGATCAAGATCCAAAACGGGATTACAAGTAACAATCCCCAAAAACAGCCTTTAAAAAATCTCATGATGAACACCTCGTTCATCGGCCCTACTTATCTATAACGAGGGCTGAAGCAATCTTTCTACCTTTACAATCCATGCTATTTTGTCATTGCATGTTCTACTTTTATACAACGATCCATAATAACAGTATAGTCTTTTTCTTTTAAAAGTTTATATGTATCTTCATCTTGTACTCCTAATTGTGCCCAAAAAACATCTGCATCAATCTCAACAAACTCTTTTGCAACATCCATTAAAAACTCTGAGCGACGAAATACATTTACAATGTCAACATGTTCTTTAATATCCTTTAGTGAAGCAACTGCTTTTTCTCCAAGCACTTCATCTACTGTTGGGTTTACTGGAATAATACGATACCCAGCATCTTGCATTGCTTTTGACACCATATACGATGTACGTTCTGGCTTATCCGATAATCCAACAACTGCAATCGTTTTGCTTTTCTTTAATACTTCACCAATTTCCGTACGAGTTGGGTTTTCAATCATCATAATTAATCCCTCCTATTCCTTTAGTATAGCCGATAAAGAAAGTCTCTTTCAACATGAAAGAGACTTTCTTTTATTCCGATTATTGATTCTTTGTAGCTGAGTTATCTGCTAAAGTAGCTGTTTTCGTCATTTTTTGACCGTTACGATAGAATGTAACTTCTACTTTCTCACCTACTTTTTTCTTTTCATATAAATATTTACGGAATTGAAGTGAGTTTTCTACTTTTTGATTATCTAATGCTACTACAATATCATATTGCTCTAAACCAGCTTTTTCTGCCGGTGATATTGGGTAAATTTTACCTAATACAACGCCATTTGTTACTTCTTTTGGCACTTTTAATTGATTTACTGCATAAGCTTGCACATCTTCTAATGAAACGACACCTACTCCAAGAGCTGGACGTTTCACTACGCCGTCTTTTTCAAGTGATTCAATAACTGGCTTTGCGATATTAATTGGAATAGCAAATCCAATTCCTTCAACTTCTTGTTGTGCAATTTTACTTGAATTAATCCCAATTATTTCACCATTTTGGTTAAATAATGCACCCCCACTATTACCTGGGTTAATTGCTGCATCTGTTTGAATAACTTGAGCATTCCAATCCGCGCGTTTATCGCCATCGATATCTACTGGAATTTCACGTTCTTTACTACTAATAATACCTTCCGTTACACTTCCATCAAACCCTAGTGGATTACCGATTGCAATTGCTTTTTCACCCGCACGGATTTTACTTGAATCACCTAAAGTGGCAACTTTATTTACGTTAGATCCATCAATTTCTACAACAGCTAAATCTAACCAAGGATCTTTCCCTACAAGTTTTGCATCTACTTTTTTACCATCACTTAATTTTACAGCAAGTTTATTTGCTCCATCTACTACATGGTTGTTTGTTACAATATACGCTTTATTTCCTGCTTTTTTATAAATAACACCTGATCCTGAACCAGCTTGCTGTTCTTGGCCTGTCGGTTGCATTGCAAATGGATCAATACTTTGTTGCATATTAATAACACCTACAACAACATCTTTCGCACCTTCAATCATACCAGGTAAATCCGTTTCATTTTTTGCTTTATTGACAACAGGAACTACAGTACCTTCAACTTTTGAATCCGAACTGAATGATGATACAGCCGCTCCATTATTTTGAGCCCATGGCATATATGGTGCCGCAAAACTAATTGTGACAGCCCCAACTACAGCTCCGACTAAACCTGTGAAAAAATAACCTTTTTTACTGCCTGATTTTCTCACTTCTCTCGTTTCACTATGCTCTTCATTTAAATTTGGTCCGTCGTAATATCCCATGTTTACTTCCCCTCTCTGGTGAATTCGTATTTTCAGTATAGTCACGTTTTGTGTCCTTCTTGTGAACTCATCGTGAAATCCAATTAAAAAAATACTCTTATCTAACATTGTAGACAAGAAATGTATTTTTTGTACATTCTACCTGCCAAAGAGGATATAAAATCGACATTTCCCTAGGCTAAAGTACACAATCCGTTACAATTATTCTTCAAACTTATAACCAACTCGAATAACAGTACCAATATGCTTCGCTTTATCTCCTAGCTTATTTCGTAGTTTTTTAATATGAGTATCAACCGTTCGGTCATCACCGTAATAGTCATATCCCCACAACTGATCTAATAAATGTTGACGTGACAACACAATTCCTTTGTTCTCCATTAAATAAACAAGAAGTTCAAATTCTTTATGTGTCAATATAATTTCTTCTCCATCTACTAAAACGGTTCTAGATAGACGATTCACTTCTATTCCAGCTAGAGACATAGCATTTTCTTCGGCTACTCCTACCACGCCATCCGCACGTTTTAATAACGTCTTCGCGCGAGCTACTAACACTTTCGGGCTGAAAGGTTTCGTTACATACTCATCTGCACCTAATTCGAAACCTAGTAATGTATCATCTTCATCTGAACGTGCCGTTAACATAATGATAGGTACTGCTGATTCTTTTCTAATTCGTCTACAAACAGACCATCCATCTATTTCTGGTAACATAATATCTAACATAATTAAATCAATTTCATGCTCTGCAAATAATTCTAACGCTTTTTTTCCGTCTTCTGCTTCGATTACTTCAAAGCCTTCATTGCGAAAATAATCACTAACAATTTCACGTAATCTTCTTTCATCTTCAACAAGTAATACTGTTTTATTCATATCATCTATCCCGCCTTTTTACTCTTTCAATCGAATAATACGTTGATTGGAGCTTCCGCGAAATGGAAGTGTTAAATCTTTTTTCTCGATTTCAAATCTTCCATCGACTAAAACATCCCCATAATGTAACAACTCTATCATATCATTATTTTGAGAACTCTGTATCTCTTCTAACGTATAACCTGTATACATCCATAGATTTTTTTTCAAATCTTTCACTGCTTTTGCTACTTTTTTCACTTCAGTAGCTTGAAAAAATGGATCTCCACCTGAAAATGTTACATCAGTTAATGGATTACTTGCAATCTCTTTCACAATTTCTTCTACTGCCATTTCAGTTCCATTACAAATATTCCACGATTTCGGATTATGGCAACCGAAACAACGATGCGGACAGCCCGCAAAAAACACGACTGTCCGCACCCCTTCTCCGTCTACTACACTATCATGAATGATATTCATCACTTTCATTTATGTTTCACCCGATCCATCTCTTCACTACGTTTTGCACTATTCCACTTTGACATATCTCCTACAAGATAACCTGTTATACGGCGAATTCTTTCTATATTGGCCTCATCTTCATTTCCGCAGCTTGGACATTCATTTCCAATAACTCCGTGGTAACTACAGCACTTACAACGGTCAACTGGATGATTAATTGAACCGTACCCAACGCCATGATCTGCCATCGCTTGTACAATTTGTTTTAACGCTTGTTTGTTATGCATAGCTGCTCCGTCTAGTTCAATATACGTAATATGTCCCCCGTTACATAAGGCATGGAAAGGTCCTTCTAAACGAATTTTATTTATCGCTTGCATGTTATAGTAAACTGGGATATGGAATGAATTCGTATAATAATTATGGTTCGTTATACCGCTAATCACGCCAAATTCTTCCCTATCCCTTTTCACAAACTTCCCTGATAACCCTTCTGCAGGAGTTGCAATGACTGAGAAATTCAGTTTATGTTCGTCTGTCGCTTTATCCATTCTATCTCTCATAAAGGAAATGATTTCATACCCGAGTTTCCATGATTCTTCATCTTCTCCGTGATGCTTTCCTGTTAAAGCTACTAAACACTCCGCAAGACCGATAAAACCAAGACTTAACGTCCCTTGCTTTAAAATGGATGCTACAGAATCTTCAGGCTGTAACTTTTCTCCACCGCGCCACACACCTTGTGAATATAAAAATCGAAAATCTCTTGCCCGCTTCGTACATTGATACTCAAATCTCTCTAATAATTGCTGAATTCCTAAATCTAAGTAATAATTTAACGCTTCAAAAAACGCTTCTTTTGAACCACTAATGAGCGCTAATTTCACTAAGTTAATAGACGTAAATGATAAATTACCTCTTCCAATCGCTGTTTCTTCTCCATGTACGTTAGACATAACACGGGTACGACACCCCATGTAACATACTTCACTTTCCGGTCGTCCATCATAATGTACTGCATTAAATGGGGCATCTAAAAATGAAAAATTAGGGAATAATCGTTCCGCCGTTGTCTCTAACGCTAATTCAAATAAATCATAGTTCGGATCACTTTCTTCAAAGTTCACACCTTTTTTCATTTTAAAAATTTGAATAGGAAAAATTGGTGTTTCCCCTTTACCAAGACCAGCTTGCGTCGCTTTTAAAAGCTGTCTAACTAATAACCGTCCCTCTTTTGTTGTGTCTGTCCCATAATTAATAGAAATAAACGGTACTTGTCCTCCGCCTCTACTATGCATACTATTTGAATTATGAATGAAAGCTTCACAAGCCTGATACGTATCATTTTCTGTTTCTTTCCACGCAAATTCTTCTATTTGTTCTGCCGTAAGCGGATATGACTGCAATCGCTTTTTATGTCTCTCTACTGTTTTTCTCACATACGGGGCTAAATCCATATCAAAGAGTGCAAACGATTGACCACCGTGCTGCATATTTTGATTTGCTTGAAAAATAATAGATGAAAGGGCCAATGCACTTTTAATGTCTTGCGGTTGTCTCATATGTCCATGTCCGGTATGAAAACCGTTAGCAAGCATTTGCGCTAACGGAATTTGCGAACAAGTCGTCGTTCCCGTCGCATAAAAGTCTAAGTCATGTGGATATAATATATTTTGATTTATCGCTTTTTTCACTTGATCTGACAATAAATTTTCAACAGCGTAATATTTCGCGCTCTCAGATGCGAACGTTCCCATTACTCCCATCGGAGAGCGGCCATCTACATTTGCATTTTCTTGCATTAAATCTTGTTCATTGCCGTGGACAATTGTCTCAAACACTCTCATTAATTCTTCTCCACGTGTATTTTTTTGTAACATTTATAACCCTCCACCAATATGTTGTTGTCTTTTGATTAAAATATTACTACATATAGTCTGATTGTTTCTGTGAGAAATGTAACATTCCTGTGAAATTTTTTTCACGAAATAATGAATTTTGCATTTACAAAAAAGAAATGTGCTCTTTACAAATGTATGGTACAATATACGGGAAAAACTCTTTTTACCCTTTATCAACACATTTGAATAAAGGAGACTGAACTTATGGTTACTACATATCTTTTATTTATCGTTGCCTACTTACTTGGTTCGATTCCATTTGCACTAGTCGTTGGAAAGATTGGTTATGGAATTGACATTCGTGAGCACGGAAGCGGTAATCTAGGCGGAACAAATACATTCCGCACACTAGGGAAAAAAGCAGGTTTTATCGTTACAATTGCTGACATTTTAAAAGGTACATTAGCAACAAGTCTACCGATTATTTTCGGGTTAGACATTCATCCACTATGGTTCGGATTAGCAGCTGTTCTTGGACATGTGTATCCGATTTTCGCAAAATTCCGTGGTGGTAAAGCAGTTGCAACTTCTGCTGGCGTGCTATTATGCTACTCACCAGTTGTTTTTGCAATTTTAGCTGTTGTCTTTTTCAGCCTTTTATTTACAACAAGATACGTATCACTTTCTTCTATGGTAACAGCTGTCGTTGCCGTTATCGCATCAATTGTTAGCGGGGATAAAATCTTCATTATTGCGATGTGTTTATTAGCAGGTATGGTTATTTATAAACACCGTGCAAATATTGGACGAATTATAAATAAAACTGAACCGAAAGCAAACTTTTCAAAAAAGCAAAAATAAGATCGTAACCCACATAACGCAAAAAGAAAACGTGAAGCATATTAATAGCGTCTTTTTGCGTTATTTTTTATACTAAAGAAAAAGCAACATAATTTGGAGGAACTATACATGAATCTTTCCGTAACAAAAGAAGCAGCACAATGGTATAAAAACGAATTAAACTTACAATCGGGTGAAACACTGCGCCTTTTCGTACAATATGGCGGTTGCAGTACTGTACAAAAAGGACTTTCTTTAGGTATTCGTAAAGATGATCCTGCACATCCTGCTGTTCAAACTCAAGAAGAAGGTATTAACTTCTTTATTGAAGGCGATGATGAGTGGTTCTTCGATGGACATAATTTATCTGTTACATTTAACGACGGTGATGATTTCCCGCAATTTAATTATGAAAAATAAAAAAGCGTGGCAGATGCCACGCTTTTTTATTTTTTCTTAATTTCCTCATATTTCGCATACCATTCAGGATAGAACTTTTTAAACGATACAGGCCTAAACCCTTCTTTTTTCGCGCAAATATTTGTCGTACTTGCAGTAATACAAAGATCACCTTCACCATTATAAATTTCATATCCATATACAACGCGAAGTGGGCTCACAGTGTCCACCCACGTTTTCACAATTGCTTTTTCACCATAACGCATCGCTTTACGGTATGAAATTTGCAAGTCTAATACAGGAGAAATAATGCCCTCTTTCTCCATTTCAACATAGGAAAACCCTAAATCTTGTATAAGTTTCGTACGGCCTAATTCAAGCCACACTAAATAGTTTGAATGGTAAACAACACCCATTTGATCTGTTTCCGCATAACGGATTTCAACTTCATATTCTGCTACAAACATATGTACTCGCCTTCTTTCACTTCTGCTACCTTGCATACATTTAATCATAATACAGCAGAATCAAAAATAAAATAAAAACAGTGAATCTTTTACCGAAAGGAGCAAGCATATGATTCAAATTGTAACGGTTCGTAGCGGTGATAGCGTATATAGCTTGGCATCAAAATACGGATCAACACCTGACGAAATAGTAAAGGACAATGGACTAAATCCAGCTGAAACACTCGTCGTTGGTCAGGCGCTGATCGTGAATACGAAAGGGAATAATTATTATGTTCAGCCTGGCGATAGCTTATATCGAATCTCTCAAACATATAACGTTCCTCTTGCTAGCTTAGCTAAAGTGAATAACTTATCTTTAAAATCCATTCTCCACGTTGGGCAGCAATTATATATACCGAAAGGGACGAAACGAGCAGTAGAATCCATCGCTTATTTACAACCTTCCACTATACCCATTAAAGAAAGTTTAGTTAATGCTACACGTGCCATTAATCCATTTTTAACATATTTAGCTTATTTCAGTTTTGAGGCAAAAAGAGATGGTACATTAAAAGAACCAACTGAAACAGCTAAAATCGCTAATATTGCAACACAGGGTAACACCATCCCTATGCTCGTTATTACAAATATTGAAAATGGAAATTTCAGTGCCGATCTGACATCAGTTATTTTACGGGACGCAACAATCCAAAACAAATTTATTACAAACATTTTGCAAACTGCTGAGAAGTACGGTATGCGAGATATTCATTTTGATTTCGAGAGTGTTGCACCCGAAGATCGCGAAGCGTATAATCGTTTTTTACGAAATGTAAAAACACGCTTACCTAACGGATACACATTAAGTACAACGCTTGTACCGAAAACAAGTTCTAATCAAAAGGGAAAATTTTTCGAAGCTCACGATTATAAAGCACAAGGACAAATTGTTGATTTCGTCGTCATTATGACATATGACTGGGGATGGCAAGGCGGACCACCGATGGCAATCTCTCCTATTGGTCCTGTAAAAGAAGTACTTCAATACGCAAAATCTCAAATGCCTCCCCAAAAAATTATGATGGGGCAAAATTTATATGGATTCGATTGGAAACTTCCGTTCAAACCAGGAAACCCACCTGCAAAAGCAGTTAGCTCTGTTGCAGCTGTTGCACTTGCTCGTAAATACAATGTTCCTATCCGTTATGATTTCACAGCTCAAGCTCCACATTTCAATTACTTTGACGAAAACGGTGTACAACACGAAGTTTGGTTTGAAGATGCGAGATCTATTCAAAGTAAATTCAATTTAATGAAGGAACAAGGCATTGGCGGTATTAGTTATTGGAAGATTGGCTTGCCATTTCCACAAAATTGGCGTTTACTCGTTGAAAACTTTACAATTACGAAAAAGGGCTGACAAAAGTCAGCCCTTTTTGTACATTCTGTTAAGACTCATCTTTGATTTCACTTTTTAATGAGTCAATACTTTCTAAACGTCTTTGATTTTTTGCTTCAATAGCAGCACGATCTTTTTCATTAGAAAGTTCCGCTGTTTCTTTTGCTTCATTAAAGTTATCAACTGTATTTTGTACCATTTCTTGTAACTTTTCAGCGTTGTCACTTCGATTATCTGGATTTGGCATGTACTTCCCTCCTAATATTGTATATACACACCATCTTAAATTACCTATCTTCCCTCAAATTTATACATAAAAAAGGAGAATGTAATATTCTCCTTTTCTTTAACCGTTATCAACAATCGGTTGTTTGCCCGTTTGGTCTTGCATTTGCTTTCCTTTATTGCCACCAGCCTTTTTTGATTGTGTTCCAATATGATTCGGTGCAAAATCTTTTGAATTCTTTTTCGGATTACCCATTACTATCGCCTCCTTAACACTAGTATCGTACTAGTGTTAAGAATTATTCAGCTTGCTTAAAAAGTTTCATTTCATAACGTTTTTCAATACGCTCTTCAATACGATCGATTGCATCGCGATCGCTTAATAATTGTTGTTTATTTTCTTTCACAAGCTCTTCAAATGATTTACGGCGACTTCTTCTCATGCTGTTCACCCTCTCTCCTTCGCATTCTTACTATACATAGTATGAGCAAATGAAAAACTCTTTAATCAGATTTGCAAGAAAATTTCATGTTTTAGTACTCATAAAAAAACTCCGTGTACAATAAAACGTACACGGAGTTTTTTATACCATAATATCCAAATACTCTTTTAACTTTTCATCTGCATTCATTTCACTTTGTTTATAATCATGCAGCGCTTGCAGTACAAAATCATACTGTTCTAAAATATAACTTTCTAATTTCAGGACGTCCTCTAAGCTAGTAAGCATAATTCTCGTATTACCAACTTCACTTTTTAACGCCGGTTCACATTTTAAACTCGTACATATTTCTTTCACATCATCTTCTAATATCTCTGTTAATATGTATTTCTTTCGCCCTTTTACTTTTAGCCTCATAACTGGATAAAAAGCTTTTATATCTAAATAGCTTCCTACATTCATACAACGAACCCATTCGATATCACGTTTATTTCGTACAAGTATCTCTTTTACTGCTTCATATACTGCTGTTTCATCAAGTACTTCCGTATCCGATTTTCTGTTTGTTTCTTCTTCAATAGAGGCACATTTTTGATAAACAGCTGCACACGTAATACAATCATCAAATGCATTATGAGAACTTAAACGAATTCCGAGCATTCTCTTTAACGTTTCAAGTTTATGATTAGGCGCGTGCTTCATATATTTCTTCGCTAAAAACACAGTATCAATCACTTTATTTTGAGGTTCTGGTAATCCGAGCATATTCACATTACTTTTCAAAAAGCGCATATCAAAAGATGCATTATGAGCGACAATTACATTTGTATGTAAAAATGCTAAAAATAATGGTAACACTTCTTCAATCGTCGGTGCATCCGAAACACGATAATTTGTAATACCTGTTAAACTCGTTATTCGGTCCGGGATTGAACGCTCCGGATTCACATAGGAAACAAATTGATCTACTAGTTCATGATTACGATATTTCACTGCTGCGACTTGAATAATTTTATCATTATAAGGGTTAAATCCTGTTGTTTCAAAATCAATTACAACATAATCTAACGGTAAGGATATATTCCCCACGCCAAACACTCCTTTACCTCTAAACGTTTATATTTCTTTTATCATAACATGCTGCTATCACTACGTGAAAAAGAAAAGGCAGAAATGGTAACTTTCCACCTCTACCTTTTTACCGTTATTTTAATTTAGCAATCCGTTTCTCCATTTCTTTTTGCGTCATCGGTCCAATAAACTTATCTTGAATGACACCTTTCGTATCTATAAAATACGAAGTTGGGATCGTAATGACTTTATACGCTGTTGTCACATCAATGTTCTTGTCCAATAAAATAGGAAAAGTAATTCCTTTCTCCTTAGCAAAATTGCTTACCTTTTCTACTCCCCCACCTTTTTCTGAAGGCGTATAATTTATTGCTAAAATTTCTACGTTCTCTTTATGTTCTTTATAGAAAGCTTCCATATCCGGCATTTCTTGCTGGCAAGGCCCACACCACGTTGCCCAAAAGTTTACAATCACTTTCTTTCCTTTTAAATCTGATAACTTTACATTCGTTCCATCTAACTTCGTTAATGTAAAGTCTGGCGCACTCTTCCCTATTTCAATACCATTACTTGCAATCATCTCTTTCATAGCAGCTTCACTTTTTTCTTGCTTTCCTTGTACAGCCTGATCATTTTTACCAAACTGTTCATAAGCTGCATATCCCGCTAAACAAAGTAACACTACAATAATCGTAAGCTTCCGCCACATTTTATATCACCCTAACGTGTTTATCTTCTTGTAACTTAATCACTCAAATACTATATACCTTATTTTAGCTTATACGGACAAGCTTGGAAATATTCACAGTCTAAATAATCTAAATATTCGTAATTAAGATGGAATATTTCCCTTTTTATCATATAATTAGAAGAACAAATGAAGTGTTGCTTATCTTCTTATGGACCCATTCATCTTTTTACTCTCGTAGTTATAAACCTACAACAAAAGGGGGGATTGTTTATGAATTCATTCGAAAAAACAACATTATATATTCTTAGTTTTCTTTTATACCCAGTCGGTATTATTACATGGATCATTTCACTCTTTAGTAAAGATCTTGAAAAAAAGAAAGTAGGGCGTATTTGTCTCTACGTCTCTCTAGTCTCATTCGTCCTTTTCTTAATTCTTGGAATTGCCACTTTCCTTACGACTGCTACCTTTAACGTTGATCTGAATCATTCAGAATCTATCGAGTATCAAATTAATGATGCTGAATAAGGATAAGAGCAGTGCTCTTATCCTTATTCACATTTCTTAAAAAATGAATGACTATATATTAATTTTTCAGGACTTCCACATGCAACAATACTACCTTCTTTCATTATGAGAACACGATCTGCTAGTATTGCTTTCTCCACATCATGCGTTGCCACAATTCTCGTGACCTTGCTTCCTAATCCTTCTATCATATCCCAAACAGTTTCTTGATTACTCGGATCTAATCCTGCAGTCGGTTCATCTAAAATAATAAGATTCGGATTTGAACCCATTGCTCGCAATATTGCAAGACGTTTCCTTTCTCCTCCTGAAAACTCTTCACCACTTTTATGTAATACAGTTTGAATCCCTTCAGGTAAATCTCTAATAATCGGCTCCACATTAACGAGTTCAATATTTTTTTCTAACTGGTTTTCTAAATACTCTTCCCCGAAATACATATTCTCTATTACTGTCGTCCGAAAGAAACGGGGTTCTTGCCACACTGTAGTCATACGAGCCTCATTACCATAATAAACAACGCTACCGTTAGATGGTTTATACAAACCTGTCATTAATTTTAAAAGCGTTGTTTTCCCTGCACCACTTTCTCCTACAATCATAACGAGTTCACCTGGATTAATTTGCAAATCAATATTATGAATTCTGCATTTCTCTCCATCACTTTCCTGAAATGAAACATTTGTTATCACCATTCCCATCGCTCTTTCTACCTTACTTTCTGCCCCTCGTTTATCTAAAAAAGAAAAAACTCTATTTGCCGAAGCGACTGCAACTTGTGTCATCATTAATAAATCGCCAACGTAACGAACTGGAAAAAAGAGCATTTCAATTGTGGCTAACACTGCAACGAGTGAACCAACTTCTATTTCTCCCCTCATTATTTTTTGTGCACCTATAATGAGAACAACGATATATGCTCCGGTTTCAATCACTGTTCCAACTACTCCAATGCAATGTTGCATCATCGTCTTCTTTACTTCTGTTTTATAAGATTGTGCTGTAACTCCTTTAAATAAGCGAATGGCCCATTTTTCTTTTTGCAAACTACGTAAATCTTGCGCTCCTTTTACAAACTGTGACACCCTCTCTACAACACTTGATTGATTGTTTTGAGCAATACTTGCAATATTCCTTACCTTTTTTCCCATAATCATTGGAACAACTACACTTAAAAATAAAAACGGCGTTACCCACAATATGAACTTTATATCTATATGTTGTAGCGCTATAAACGCACCTATAAATTGTGCAATGGCATGTATATATTCTATTAATATAGAACCATATAATCTGCCCCAATTCGGAATATCAGACACAACTAGCGTCTCTAACTCTCCTTGCTTAATCTTCTCACTCTCTTCAAACGATAATGAGAAAAAATGATGCAACACATCTATACGCTTCTTTCGCAATATTCGTTGACTTGCTTTGGAGCTCACATAATCAAATGAAAGATTGTTTATCCACATCAACAAGCGACTACCTGCAAACAAAGCAATGTAAAGATACGCTCCCTTTAGCTCTCGTTGAATAAGGTTATCTACAATTAGCCCCATGAATAGTGGACGTGATAAATTTAAAATAGCTGCAAAGATCCCGCTGCATATAGCTGCTATTACTAATAATTTTTCTTTCTGTAACGGTAACAATATTCTTTTATATTCTTTCATGATGTTCCCTCCATTTTTATAGTAAAAAGAAAGGGATGAAACCAAATGGTTTCATCCCTTTCCATAAAGTGAAACTTTAATCAGTGGGGGTTTTCTTCATCCCCCACTGATTATTAGTTGAACCAATCGGACTTTTATGGGCAGTTGATCCCCCACCTAACTTCTTTGCTTTCGCTGCATTTTGAGGTGGGGGTCTTACTGCCCATTAAAGTCGGATAAAATAAGGAAGCTAACAGTTGTTAGCTTCCTTCTCGTTCATTTCAATTATTTAGTTCGACACCTTAGATTCTTCAATTTTCTCACGAAGAACCATTTGTAAGATACCACCGTGACGGTAGTAGTCAATTTCAACTTCACTATCGAAACGAGCTACTACTTCAAATTGCTTTTCGTTGCCATCTGCATCAGTTGCAACTACTTTTACAAGATCGCGTGGTCTAACTGTTTTGTCAATTTGAATTTCAAATGACTCGTTACCAACAAGACCTAACGTTTCAGCACTTTCGCCATCTTTAAATTGAAGTGGTAACACACCCATTAACACTAAGTTACTACGGTGAATACGCTCGAAACTTTCTGCAATTACTGCTTTAATACCTAATAAGTTTGTACCTTTCGCAGCCCAGTCACGAGAACTTCCCATACCGTAATCTTTACCAGCAACAACTAGAAGGCCTGTGCCATCTTCTTTATATTTCATAGCAGCATCATAGATAGACGTTACTTCACCAGTTGGCCAATATGTTGTATATCCGCCTTCTGTTCCTGGTGCGATTTGGTTTTTAATACGGATGTTCGCGAATGTACCACGCATCATAACTTCATGGTTACCACGACGAGAACCGTAAGAGTTGAAGTCAACTGGTTGTACGCCGTTTTCTAATAAGTAGCGTCCAGCTGGTGTGTGCTTACCGATTGAACCTGCTGGTGAAATGTGGTCTGTTGTTACAGAGTCACCAAATTTACCAACTACACGTAAGCCCGATAACGTTTCAACTTCACCTGGTTCTTTAGATAATCCTTCAAAGAATGGTGGGTTTTGAATGTATGTTGAATCATTATCCCAAGTATATAAAGCTTCATTTGAAGTTTGAATTTCATTCCAACGCTCATTGCTATTAAATACTTGTGCATATTCTTTCTTGAACAGTTCAGATGTAACAACGCTTTGAACTACATCTTCAATTTCTTTAGCTGATGGCCAAATATCGTTGAAGTAAACGGCATTGCCATTTGCATCTTTACCGATTTCATCATTTTTCAGGTCAATATCAACAGTACCTGCAAGTGCATATGCCACAACAAGTGGTGGTGATGCTAAGTAGTTTGCCTTTACAAGCGGATGAATACGACCTTCAAAGTTACGGTTACCAGATAAAACAGATGTTACTAGTAAGTCGTTTGCTGCGATTGCTTCTTCTAATTCTGGCGCTAATGGGCCAGAGTTACCGATACAAGTCGTACAGCCGTAACCAACTGTTTGGAAACCTAATTGATCTAAATATGTTGTTAAACCTGATTTATCTAAGTACTCAGTAACAACTTTAGATCCTGGTGCTAATGATGTTTTTACGTATTCAGGTACTTTAAGTCCTTTTTCAATTGCTTTCTTCGCAACTAAACCTGCCCCAATTAATACGTATGGGTTTGATGTATTTGTACAGCTTGTAATTGCAGCAATTGCAATTGCACCTGTTTTCATCGTTACTTCTTTATCTTCTAATGTAACCTTCACTTCTTTATCGAACTCTTGCTCATTAAATCCAAGTCCTTGTGTTCCAACTGGTGCTACAACAGCTTTGTGGAACGCATCTTTCATATCTGAAAGTGGAATTAAATCTTGTGGGCGTTTCGGTCCAGAAAGGTTAGATTCAATTGTATTTAAATCAATTTCAACAAGATCAGTGTAAATTGGATCTTTGCTGTCTGCTGTATAGAATAAACCGTTTGCTTTACAGTATTCTTCAACAACGCGAATTTGCTCTTCATCTCTACCTGTTAAACGTAAGTATTCTAATGAAATATCATCGATTGGGAAGAATCCACAAGTTGCGCCGTATTCTGGTGCCATGTTTGAAATTGTTGCACGGTCAGCTAAAGGCATGCTCTTTAGTCCATTACCGAAGAACTCAACGAATTTACCAACTACACCCTTTTGACGTAATACTTGCGTTACTTTTAATGCAACGTCAGTTGCTGTAGTACCACTTGGAAGTGTACCAGTTAATTTCACACCGATTACTTCAGGTACTGGGAAGTATGAAGGCTGTCCAAGCATTCCTGCTTCTGCTTCAATACCGCCAACGCCCCATCCAAGAACACCGATACCATTAATCATTGTTGTATGTGAGTCTGTTCCAACTAATGAATCTGGGTATGCAACTAATTCACCTTCAGCATTTTTCACAGCATGAACAACTGGTGCTAAATATTCAAGGTTTACTTGGTGTACAATACCTGTAGCTGGTGGAACTGCACGATAGTTATCAAATGATTTTTGTGCCCAGCTTAAAAATTTATAACGTTCTTCATTACGTTTAAACTCTAAGTCCATGTTGAATGCAAGCGCGTCTGCCGTACCCGCTCTATCAACCTGTACAGAGTGATCAATTACAAGGTCTACAGTAATTTCCGGATTAATTTTATCAGGATCCCCACCCATGTCTGCCATTGCTTTACGAAGCGAAGCCAAATCAACAACAGCTGGAACACCAGTGAAATCTTGTAAAATTACACGAGATGGTTTAAATGGAACATCGATATCTTGCACATCTTTCGTTCCCCATTTCGCTAAATTTGTAACATGCTCTTCTGTGATTACACGTCCGTCTACTTGACGAAGTACTGATTCAAGTAAAACTTTCACGGAATATGGTAATTGAGATACGTTGCCAACCCCTGCATTTTCAAGCGCTTTCAAATCATAATAATGATACGTTTTTCCATCTACTTCAAAAGTTGCGCGTGATTGAAATGGATTATGTTTGACCATTATGTTTCCCCCCTGTTAAACGTGACTGAGTTGTCTGAATATAAAATGTAGACAAACTTTTCAATACCTTACGATAATATCTTATTACAACTTTCTAAATAAGTAAATAATAAGAAACTTATAGATTATCATAAGTTTTCTTTATGTTTCTAAATTTGAATAGTGTTCATGTTCCTTATGAATACTATTACCATAAAGTAAAGTGCTCTATTAGCGCTTTCTTTACAGTTCATACATACTATGAACTGCTCATCATGCAACTTACAAAAAAAGTTATAGAGGTGAAATAAAATGGGTAAAAGAAAAGCAAATCATACTATTTCAGGAATGAATGCGGCATCTGCCCAAGGACAAGGTGCTGGTTATAACGAAGAGTTTGCAAATGAAAACTTAACTGCTGCAGAACGACAAAATAATAAGAAACGTAAGAAGAACCAGTAATGAAAAATCCCAAAAGGAATATTCACCTTTTGGGATTTTTTCTAATGTTTATAACGTAACAATTCCGAAACCGTTACAAATCGATAGCCCTGCTTTTTCAGTTCAGGTAAAATTTTTGCTAGTGCTGCTACTGTTTGACTACGATCATTTCCTCCATCATGTAACAATACGATATCGCCACTTTTAGCATGTTTCACTACATGATTTACGATAGATTCTACCCCTGGATTTGCCCAATCACGTGGGTCTTGATGCCACGACCATAGAACAGTTTGATAACCTGCTTCTTTCGCTGTTTTAAATACAGCATCGTTAATATAACCGCCAGGAGGACGGAATAGCAAAGGCTCTTTCACCCATTTTTCGAAAAATTTCTTTCCATCTAAAATATCTTTTTTTAATTTTTCATCTGATGAACTATTCGCATATAAATGATTCATCGTATGATTTCCAATTTCATGCCCCTCTTTTAACACTTGTTTCACTAAATATGGATTACGCTGAACTCGAAATCCAATCATAAAAAATGTCGCTTCTGCTTTATATTGACGTAACAAATGTAAAACTTGCGGTGTATAAGTTGGATCTGGGCCATCATCAAATGTAATGGCAATAATCTTTTCATTATTAGGTACTTCCCACGTTACATAGCCAGTTGGTTCTAGCTCTTTTCTGAGCAACATTTTCGCTTCCACTTTTTCAACTTGAAATATATGTACTGCGCATAATAAAGAAAAAACGAATAGAAAAATTTTGTGTTTTTGCATAATGTTCATTAAAGTAAGAGATTGTCGCATACACAACAACCTCATTTACTTTTCTAATTGATCTACATGTTGCATAATATTTTGGAGATTATTTTCATATTGCTCAAGTTGCGGGCGTTGTGTTTCCGAAGCTACTTCTAACGCATTTTGAATCTGTTCATACGCCTCCTGAACCTCTTGGCGTAACTCTTTTAAATCATGACCGTAGTTTGGATCATTTTTCACAATGTTGTTATATGCATGTTCTGCTTGTGTAACGCCTTGCTGCGCTGCTTGAAAAGCTTGCTGTTTATCTTTATGATATGGCATTATATAATCCCCTTTCCATAATAGTTAGTCCCAATTATCTTTACCTTTTTTTCTAAAAACATTCTCGTATAAATTTGCAAACTTCTCTCATTCTAAAGAGAAAGAGGAGGTGTCACATACAATGAGCAAAAACAATCGTGAAGCAAAAGAAAAAAAGGGACAACCTGAACCATTAAGCGGATCTCATAAAGTAAAAAACCGTAACCATTCACGCCAAAAACATCATGCACATCATGATATGTAAAACAAAAGGTTCACACTAGCTGCCTTTACCACATACACTGTTTATATTTTTCCATTTATTCTTCACCCCTACTTCATTCATGCATAACATAGTATGAATTGAGATTTTACGGAGGGTGTCTTACATGGGCAAGAAAAAGAAGGATTGTCTTTTTCATGTTGATGGTTTCGAAGAATGGATGGATCAATTTTGTTCTGATTCTTGTAGTAACTTTAGTTTCCCAAATCAAATTCATATTGACCTTTGCGAAACTGAACAGGAATACATTTTGGAAACAGATGTACCAAATGTATCCGAACAAAATGTAGTCATTGAAAAGATGAAGACAGGCCTAAATATTTGCATACTTCATAATAATAGTTCTTTACAGCGGATCATTCCTTTACCTGCTACTATTATTTATAAGAAGATGCTAGCCTGCTTAGAGAATGGATATTTAGCCATTCATATCTCCAAAAATGAAGTTGCTAATAAACATGAAGAAAAAGTTCTTTTTCAAATTGAGAATTAAAGTCAACTTCCCCACTGAGATGAAGCGTTTCAGTGGGGGCTTGAGTTAGAACGCTAGGTCTTTTCATAAATACAAAAATAAGCCCCAGCCGTCTGCTGGGGCTTATTTTACCCCGCGTTAACGGACAGTAAAACTCCCACCTCAAAATTCAGTTGGAGCAAAGAAGTTAAGTGGGAGTCGGACTGTCCGTTAACGTCCGATTGGTGAGGGATGATAATCAGTGGGTGATGAACAAAACCCCCACTGATTAAAGTTTCACTTTATTTCGCATGTAGTTCTAAATTACAATTTCTATCATCCCTTTTTTTCAATAAACCTTTTGTAACTAAAAGCACAGGAAATGCTACAGTTGAAAATATAGCTAGCGCTAAAAAGACAATAAATCCATTTTGGTACCCGTAGTAATCGAGAAGTACTCCCCCAAACCATGGACCAATTACTGCTCCAATTCCTGAAAATCCCATCGCTCCAAAATATGTGCCTTTTAAATGCGAAACAGCTATATCATCTATAAATACGTCCGTCATTGAAAACATGAGAACTTCTCCAATTGTAAAAATAATTGTGCACATAGCAGCACCTAGCATAGATTCTACTATTCCAAATCCAAACAATCCTCCGCTCACAAATAAAGTTCCAACCATAATGGATACTAACGGTGTATACTTTTTACAAATTTGAATAACAGGGTATTGAATTACGACTACAACAATCGCATTTAAAGCTAGCATATATGAAAATAATTTCACTCCATCCTGAAATATATGTGCATTTGCAAAATATTGAGATACTGTCGTCGTTAAATGAGAAAAACCACAATTACTCAAAATAATACCAACCAACGCAACTAAAAAAACGACATCCTTTTGCAAAATGCGAATTGCATTTAACATCGTGACAGGCTTTTCTGTAGTTACTTTCTTTTTTTCAATCGGATACTTCTTAAATTGGAACGCTAATATAGCTGTATATAGAATGTATACTCCAGCTGCTACTAAAAAAGGAATTGTAGATTTCGCGCTTCCAATCTGTAACCCGACAAGTGGGCCAATCGCCACTCCAACATTGATTGCACCGTAACGCAAATTATATACGAGTAAACGATACTCTGGTTTTGTTAAATCTGACAATAATGCTCTTGACGTCGGTTCAAAAAAGGACCTACATAATCCATTCAAAGCATTTAATAAAAAGAAACTTAAAACATGATCTGCAAGTGAAAAACCTATGAATACAAAGACCCAAACGATCATGGACCATATTATAATTATATTTCGCCCGAATCGATCCGATAAATTCCCTCCGATAAAACTAGAAAACACTCCAACAAGTGCACTCGTTCCGATAATAGCACCCGTCATTCCAGCTGATACGCCTTTCACAGTCGTTAAATAAATTGCTAAAAAAGGAATACTCATTGACGTGGCAAACCTCGCAAATAAAGTCCCTATTATAATTGTCATTCCTAACGGATGAATATTTTGTAACTTCCCCTTCATCTAAAAAACCTACTCTCCCTGTTCTTACATGAAAAAAGAAAGCAAAGGATCTGCTTTCTTTTCCCTTTTTATACTTGCGCTGTTGATACCCGCGCTGTTCTCGTTATATCCATATCTATGCCATATGTAAACTGTAGTTCTTTACAAACATCTTTAATTAAAATTGTGACATTATACCTCTCATTAAATTGTAAAACGATGTTTTCTACTTCTTCATATGTATACTTATATTCCCCTGTAATGACACTTTTTAGATCAAAGCATTCATTTATACAAAGTTGTACAAGCAACTGGTCATATTTCTCTATTACATCTTCTTTCTTCCACAGTACCTCTTTTACATATAACCGATCAAACTTCACACTTTCTCGATTACAGTCCGTTAAAATCCGGGTCATTTCATTTAATTCTCGATACAATTCAGAAATATTTTTGCTTAAACTAAGCAGTTTATCTACGCCGTTTTCATATAACATATTCATTCCACCCCCGCATTTTCTTTTTCTTATTATAGCAAGAAAATTCTAAAAAAAACTTCTTTCTTCTGAAATATTAGGAAACTAATTTCGATTGCTTTACAATAAAACTAGTAAACACGAAAGGAGAAAGAAAATTGGAGCAAAAATTATATTACACTGACGCTTATAAAAAAGACTTTACTACGAAAGTCATAAAGCAAGATTATGATACAAACGGTAACTTATACGTTGTTTTAAATGAAACCGCATTTTATCCGACAGGTGGCGGGCAGCCCCATGATACTGGAACTTTAAATGGCATTGCTGTACTCGATGTTGAAGAAGTCAATGACGAAATCCGCCACTTCATTACCGAACAATTACATACAGAAAAAGTAGAAGGTAAAATCAATTGGGAGCGCCGTTTTGATCATATGCAGCAACATGCAGCTCAGCACATTTTATCCGCTGCTTTTTGGGACCATTTTAACATGCCTACGATTGGATTCCACCTTGGAAAAGAAACGGTAACAATAGATTTAGAAACAGAAAATCTGCATGCCGAAACAGTTGAAAAAGCAGTACAAATTGCAAACAATATAGTTTTTGAAAATCATCCAATCCGTATAGAGTGGATGAACTTAGAAGAAGCGAAAACATTACCTCTTCGTAAAGAACTGAATATGACAGAAAATATACGCGTTGTTATGATCGAAAATTATGACTACAACGGCTGTGGCGGAACACACCCGAAACGTACAGGTGAAGTAGGTCCTATTCAAGTACTAGGATGGGAGCGTAATAAAGGCGGCATACGATTAACGTTTATCGCTGGCTGGCGCACACTTAAATTAATGGAGCAACAACAACAAATTATGAAAGATGTTTCTAAACAATTAAATAGTAGCGAGAGTGATATTCCATCAAAAGTAGCACAACTGCTTACTTCTCAAAAAGAAAACGAAAAAGCAATACAAACAATGAATGAAAAACTATTATATGTAGAGGCAAATGAACTACTGCAACAGTCTGCCGAAATACATGCTAGCATACTTATTTCTCAAGTATTTACAAATCGTTCTATGCAAGAAATCGCAAAACTTTCTGCTATTATTACAGAACAACAAGAACATGCCATTACATATTTCGTTATTCAAAATGAGGACAAACTACAATGCATCCTCGCTTGCGGAAAATCAGTCACTCTCGATATGAATGCTCTTTTAAAAGATGCACTTCCTGCAATTGAAGGAAAAGGTGGCGGAAATAAAAAAAGTGCTCGTGGCGGCGGGAAAGCGATTATGACTGGGGATGAGTTTTTAAATCAACTTGTTTCTTCTTTACAGTCAGCAGTGTAAAACATGTTATGAAGGATAGCGAACAGCTATCCTTCCACTATATTTATAGACCTATATTTTGTTTCAAACCTTGATAACTCCCTGCATTTACAAAACCTTCACTTATAAGATTGATAAAAGTTTCCGAAAAACCATAATGACTTAAATCTTTAATTGGTACCATTTGCACATCGTGAATCGGATTATGATCAAACTCGTTAGAAGGTAGCATAATTTCACCTTCAATCCTTTTAAGCAAAAACGTTATATGTAATAAAGACGGGCGAGCATCTGGTTTATCACAAACATAGAGTAGCTTCTGAATGTTAACTTCTAACCCTGTCTCTTCTCTCATTTCTCGAATCATTGCTGCTTCTAACGTTTCGCCATTCTCTGCTCTTCCTCCAGGTAAAGACCAATTTCGATTAGCCACTTTTTGCTTTACTAGCAATACCTTTTCATCTTCAATTAAAATTCCTGTAACACGAACTTGCATTACATTTTCCATATGCAATCTCCTCTTCCCATCATATTTACAAATTAATCCTTCCATAAAAAGAACGTACGTTTTATAATTAAAGAAAATTATGGAAGAAAGAAGTTGTTACATTCATGCGTCCACCTTTAACAAAATCTATATTACTTGCAGATTTCCAAAATTATTATTGGTTAAAAGCAGAACTGCAAACATTTTGTCGTGAGCATGGTTTACCAGCCAGTGGCTCTAAAACCGAAATAACCGAGCGTATCTCACATTATTTAACTACTGGAAAAATATTGAAAAACAGTTCTGGTCCAAAAGCGAGTAAAACTTCCCTCTCTTATAAAGACCTTTCTCTTCAAACGATTATTACTAACAATCACCGCTGTAGCGAAGATGTTCGTGCTTTTTTCAAAGAAAAAATCGGAACAAACTTCCGCTTTACAGTAGCTCTTCAAAAGTTTTTTAAAGAGAATGTTGGAAAAACATATGAAGACGCGATAACGTTTTGGTATGAAGAAAACGAACGAAAAAAAGATCCTACATACAAAACAACTATCAGCGCGCAGTTTGAATACAATCGTTTTACTCGCGACTTTTTCGAAGATCCAAATAACAAAGGGAAATCAAAAGCTGATGCTATCGCTGCTTGGAATGAAATAAAAGCAAAACCTGGTAGCAATGCTTACGTTCCTCAAAAAGTAGAAAACTAGTTCCTTTCTAGTCTTCTACTTTCTCAAATAATAAAGCAAGCCCTATTCCACCACCAATTCCTAACGTCGCAATTCCATATTTCATATGCCCTCTTTGTGCCTGATAAAACAAACGTGTTACAAGCATAGCCCCAGATGCACCGTACGGATGCCCGAGCGCAATTGCCCCACCATTTATATTTAATTTTTCATACGGAATTTGTAACTCCTTTGCACAAGCAACAACCTTTGAAGCAAATGCTTCATTTATTTCAAAATAATCGATGTTCTCTACTTTCATATTCATTTCATTTAATAATTTGTTCACTGCAAATATCGGACCAGTCCCCGGAAGATTTGGATTCACTCCGACTACAGCACTACGAACGAAACGAAGTACAGGCTTGTATCCTAATTTTCGGGCTTGCCCCTCTTCTATTACAAGAACGGCACATGCTCCATCATTTACACCGCACGAATTACCTGCCGTTACTGTACCGTTTTGTAAAAATGCAGGCTTTGTTCTTTTAATCATTCTTTCATAATTCATTTCTCGTTTTATAGCTTCGTCAAAAGAGCCATTAAACGAAAGTATTTCATTTTGTAAATAACCATTTTCTAATGCTTGCAATGTCCTTTTATAACTAAGACAAGCGTATTCGTCTTGCATTTCTCGTGTTATATTATAGCGCTTTGCAACATATTCAGCCGCTACTCCCATATTAGGATCTCCAATTGTTTCTGGTGAAAATCGCGCTCTATTTTGAAATGGTGATGTACTTGTACTCTCTACTCCTCCTGCAATATAACAATTACCCGCCCCGCCTTGAATGAAATGACATGCGGTGCGAATCGCTTCCAAACCCGCACCACATTGCCGATCAATCGTTACACCAGGAATATGATAGCCAAGTCCTGCCTCTAAAGCAGATAATCTCGCAACATTCCCTCCTGGTCCAACAACATTCCCTAATATGACATCGTCTATTTCTCTCTCAATTCCTTTACTTAAAAATGTAAGAAGCGGCGTTACTAATTGCTGAACTTCATAATCTTTCAACATCCCATTTTTCTTACCAATAGGTGTCCTTTTCGCTTCTACAATAACCGCTCTATTCATATATCTTCTCCCTGTTTTCAATCATATTTTTTGCTGCAATACGAGCGATTTTCCCGCTGTCTGTATACGGTATTTCATCTACAAAATGCCATTCTTTCGGTATTTTAAATGAGGATAATCGTTGTAAGCAAAAACTTTTTAATTGTTGTTTCGTAGCACTTCCTTTTACAATGGCGACAGGTTTTTCACCCCAATAACTATCTTTCACACCAACTACAACTATTTCATCTACAGCTGGATGTTCATGTAACACACTTTCTACTTCTTCTGGGAAAATATTAATTCCTCCAAATAAAATCATATTCTTCTCTCTACCAACAATATAAATAAACCCTTCTTCATCTTCATACCCTACATCCCGTACCGTCATCCAGCCATCCGTACTCATCTCTGGAACTAAAATCCCATTTAATATGTATCCCATAAAAAACTGATCACTTTTCACATAAACAGTTCCTATCTCACCTTTCTGTACTTCTTCTCCTGCTTCATTACATATTCGAACTTGCACATTATGACAAGGCTTCCCTACAGAATTGGGCCTTTTATCGCTCTCTTCATCAACTAGTGCTGTTACAAAACTTAGTTCCGATGCACCGTAAAATTCATATTTTTGCGCATAAGGAAATATACTTTTTATTTTCTCTTTCGCTTCAGCTTCCCATTTCGCTCCTGACGAAATAATTTTTATTCCATTCCCTATTGCTCTATTTTCTTTATATAAAGATTCAAGCATTGTCGGAACTACATACATGACCGAAATATGTTCTATTTCTAACCTATCCAGCACTTGATCTGAAATAAACTTTCTCATAATATGCACCGTTTGTCCTATATGTAATGCACTTATTACACCGTATAAAAAAAGAGAATGAACGAGCATCCCAGCTATTAAAATAGAATCTTCTTTTTTCATATGAAAGTCATGTATATTGCAATCGAAACTATGAACCCACGATTGTTGTGCACGTAAAAATGCTTTCGCCTTCCCAGTCGATCCTGATGTAAATCCCATATAAAACGGGGCATGTTGTACATTTTCTACAGGCTGATATGTAGGAAGATAGTGCTCTATCATTCTTTTCCACTCATCAATTTCTATTACTCTTCCTTCTTCACCAGGTAGATCATTTACCTTATATCGCTCTGTCACAATCACATCCGGATTACTGATTGCAATTCTTTCTTTGAGCTCATCCTGTTTCCACTTTATATCTAATGGCACACAAACCCATCCGGCCATAGCAGCACCAGCAAATAGTTGTAAAAACTCTATATGATTTTCTAATACAATTGCTATCGTTTTATTCTTCGATCCTTTTCCATTCAACCAATTTGCTACTTTACACACTGACTCAAACCACTCTTTATATGTTAAAACTCGATTATTTTCCTTTATCGCTATTTTATTCGGTTGTAAAAAGGCATGTTTTTTATATTCTTTTGTAATTCCCATATGATTTGTCCCTTTCTCTACAAAATAATAAAAAGAAACACGCAATGAACGTGTTTCTTTTCTTTCTTATCCCGCATTTGTATATTTCCCGCTCTTTAGAGCAGGCGTAATTATATGTTTCAATGAACGATGTAATTTCGTTACGAGAGTCGCTGCTATAATCGCTTTTATGCAATCACCTGGTAAAAACACAGCACTCACTTTCAACGTTTCCCATACGGAAACACCCATCAAGAACGCTTGTACAGTAATGCCAAATACATAAACTACAACAATACCACCAATTATATTAATACATAATACCTTTATTATAGAAACTTCACGTAAGCGCTCAATTAAATAACCAATGACAAACGCTCCAACGATATAACCAAGTAAATATCCTGCACTTGGTCCAACAAATACACCTGGACCACCGCGCCCACCAGCAAGCAATGGTGCTCCGACTCCTACAACAAGTAAGAAAATAAGCTGACTTAACGCACCGAGACGTGACCCTAACAATCCACCAGCAAGCATAACACCGAGTGATTGTAATGTAATTGGAACTGGTGTAATAGCAAGAGCAATCGGAGGTATTAATCCTAACACTCCCATAATAGAACTAAATAAAGCGACGAAAACTAAGTTTTTTGTATTCATATTTGCTTCTCCTATTTGTAAACTTAAAATGACTTTTAGATAACATATCATAGGAGTTATATTATCTTTCTATCTAGTATTTGTCAACTTGTTTTAATTATAAGTTTACAAATATAAATTCCATTATTTCTCTTTATGCAAATGCTCAAGTTCTTTCCGAAGTGCTTGTTTTAAAAACTTCCCAACAGATGTTTTCGGTATTTCTTCCATAAATACAATATCGTCTGGTAACCACCACTTCGCAAACTGTGGTTTTAAAAATTCATATATTTCTTCTTTTGTTACTGTACTATTTTTCTTTTGAACGACGCATGCAACTGGTCGCTCTTGCCATTGCGGATGAGGAACGGCAACGACAGCTGCTTCAAATATAGCATCATGTGCCATTAAAGCATTTTCAAGGTCAACTGAAGAAATCCACTCGCCTCCGCTTTTAATGACATCTTTCGTACGGTCAACAATTTTCACGCAGCCTTCCTCGTCCACTGTGACAACATCACCAGTATATAACCATCCATCGCGAAACCCTTCAACAGTACGTTCATCGTTATAATAGCTTTCAGCGATCCACGGCGCTCGTAAACATAGTTCCCCCATTTCCGTACCATCCCACTTCACTTCACCATTTGTACCAACTACTTTCATCTCTACACCAGGGACAAGATACCCTTGTTTTGATCTAATTTCTAATTGCTCTTCATATGATATTTCTGTTTCATAACTTTTTAAACGTGCAAGTGTTACAAGTGGGCTTGTTTCCGTCATACCATATGCATGGATGAACGGAACATTGTGTTTCTGTTCAAATGCTTTAATAACACTTTTCGGTGCAGCTGCACCACCGCATAGTATTCTCGTCATACTAGATAAATCGTAACTATTATTTTCTAACTCTTGTAATACACCAAGCCAAATTGTCGGCACACCGGCAGCTAACGTCACTTTTTCAGATTGGATCATTTCTAATAAAATTTTTGGCGTAAACATCGGTCCTGGAAGAACTTGTTTTGATCCAAACCAAGTAGCAGCGAAAGGAAGTCCCCAAGCATTCACATGGAACATCGGTACAATTGCCATTGCCGCATCACTTTCCGATAAAGCAGCTGTATCCGCTAAACCGAGTGCCATGCAATGCAGTACAGTACTACGATGCGTATATACAACACCTTTTGGATTTCCTGTAGTCGCTGACGTATAACACATACCAGCAGGTGTATTTTCATCAATATCTTTTACAAATTGGAAATTTGGATCGCCTTCTTCTAATAGCTTTTCATAATGATATACGGGTTCTAGCGTAGTATTTGGAAGTACATCTTTATCAGTCATAATAATGTAGGCTTGTACTGTTGATAATTGTGATTGAATATTTTCAACGAGTGGTACGAGATCTTCATCAATAAGTAGAATTCGATCTTCTGCATGTTGAATAATGTATGAAATATGTTGAGGAGATAAACGAATATTAATTGTGTGTAAAACGGAAGCAATGCCAGGAATAGCAAAATATGCTTCCACATGTCGATGATGATTCCACGCTAACGTTCCTATACGCTCGCCTTCTTTAATTCCTAATTTTTTTAACGCACTGGAAAGCCTTCTCGTCCTTTCACCTAACTGCTTATACGTTAACGTCGTAATTGTATCATGTGTCCGTGAAACAATTTCTTTCTTTGAAAACAGTTTTTCTGCTCTTTCCATCATAGAACTAATTGTTAACGGTACATTCATCATCATATTGGTTATATCCCCCTTTAAAGCGTTTTCATTTTTTGTTTATTATAACAGACTTCTACAAATGATTACGACATTTTTCTGTATTTTCCGAATTATTCCTTTGGAAATAATTCAGAAAATACTAAGAGAAAATATACTAAAATTCCTTCTTATGATATATAAATACCGAAATAACAAAAGAAAAGATATATATGATAACACCAAATATTGTATATAGAATTGAAACGTATACAGATGAATTTAAATTTGATATTGGAAATTGTTCTATTAGATAGCCAATAACACTTTGTAATCCAAAACAAATAACAAGTCCTCCGCATGCGCCTCCAATTGTAATAGCATCAGATTTTTCTGCTCCAAAAACATAGAGGAGTGGATAGGCTATTGCTCCGGCATTAAGAATGATGAACGTCCCTAAAGAAACACTCTTAAATATACCATCATCAATTGATGTATCTGAAACGAAACCATGTATATAAAATATGCCGTACGATAGTAAAGTACCAATAATTACAACTAAAAAATAGAAAAGATAGTGACTTTGTACAATGTTAGTTCTAGTAAGCGGTAAAGTAAGTACATATTTTTCATACCCTGACTTACTCTCATATTTAATAACTTCAAGTGCAGGAATCGCAGCAAATAAGATAATGAACGTAGCGATTAAACGGCACAAGGGCTAATTTTCTTTCTCATATTAATTCACAATTTCTTCTATACATTTTTGTATGTTGCGCAACGATTAATAAGCATCCCACACAGTATATGTTGTCATCTCTTTATATAAGGCGTATTCATATATATGTAAAATATTACTCCTATTAACTTCTCTAATAAAACCACTTTTCAATAATCATAACGGCTTCTGCTTAAACTTTTCATAATGTCGTACTTTTAATAAAAGGACATTTCCGCAATCTGTACAAATATAAGCATCTACTGGTGAAGATGTGAACATCGTCTCCTTTTTCCGTATTTGTGCATAACCGACAAACTCACCTTCTCCTATATTTTGAGAACCACAATTAGAGCATGTCTGCACGTCTTTCTGTTTCATGAAAGCACCACCTTTAATCTGTTTCTACTCCCTTCGACAGTTCACTTCCATTTCCCTTCCAAAAAACCTCTTATTCTGTTACATTTCAACAGGAATCTTAGAACAAACATCGTATATGTACTATAAAATATATTTATTGACGGAGGAACCTATGGGTACAATTATGAAAGTCCATACAGCTCAAGAAGTTGAAAACGCAGAAATACATATGCTCTCTTCTAGACTAAAAGCATTACAAGCGTTAGCTAAAAATCCAATGCAAATACAACTGAAAAAATTCGGGAACGCCACTGCCTTTTCATCAAAAATAATTGCTGGTCCTGCTTTTAATACCGTAAAAGGTATTACATTTACAAATACAGATGAGATAGATGAAATCATCTCTTATTATCAATCGCTACAAATCCCTTGTCGTTTTGAAATTACACCCGCTCAAGGTACAGCTGAATTATTTCAATACTTATCTCAAAAAGGTTTTTACCAATCGGGCTTCCATACCGCTTTATATAGTATACCGAGAAAAGATCCATCCCTTCTTCCTTCTAACATTTCAGTACGCCAACTAAAAGAAAATGAATTTCATATTTTTGCAGACATATATGTACGCGGATTTAACATGCCATCCTTTACAAAAGATGGCGTGCGCCAAAATAACGAAATTCTTTACGATAAACCAGGATGGCATTTTTTCATAGCCGAAGTTCAAAATACTCCTGCAGGCATTGGTGTCCTGTACATAAATAATGGGATTGCTTCATTAGCTGCTTCTGCTACTTTGCCAGAATTTCAGCGTAAAGGCTGTCATACTGCATTAATTCAAAAACGAATTGAGACAGCTATTGAATCCAATTGTAATTTAATAGTTGGACAAGCAAGATTCGGTAGCGGCAGTCAAAATAATATGGAACGTGCCCATATGAAAATTGCTTATACAAAATCCATATGGACTGCAAAAGACATATAATTAACATTCCTTCTCCTTGCATTACAATCTTATACATTCTATGACAATTCTTTTTCTATACCATTAATCATTTGAATATTCAAACTAAATTTGTTACGCTATTACTAGATACATCATTCAACTTGCAATATGAAAAGAGATTTCTAATCAAACTACAAGGAGGAGAAATGTATGACTAAACATGATCATGGTTTAAAAGAAAAAGTAGAAGGTGCTATCGATAAAGTAAAAGGCGAAGTAAAAGAAGTTGTTGGGAAAGTAACTGACAATAAGAAATTACAAGCTGAAGGAAAATGGGATAAGGTGAAAGGCACCGCTAAAGATACAGTTGGTAATGTGAAAGAAAGAGTACATGAATATAAGGAACATAAATAATAAAAAACACGTTAGATGCATTTGCATCTAACGTGTTTTTTATTTTACTTTATATACATAAACTACCAAATAATATACGATATATTTCTATTTCTCTATACTCTTTGTAAGTGGTTCCTTAAAAACATTTCTATTCCACACAGCAAAAACAATAAGAGAAATAATAAAGAATATAACAAGACAGATACCCAAATAATCAAAATTAACTACCTGTATGAGATTCCAAAACGGTCCCTGTAAATTATAGCTTTCAATAAGCATAGATAATAGTTGATACCCCCCTATTAAAAAAGCTGTTATAACAGATATTGAGGTAATTAATACATTATATGAATTTCTTATTCGACTATTTTCCAGTGCCCACTTATAATTCGTATTCATGAATGTACTATCTAATGTATCCATCAATGACATTCCTGCAGCAAACAAAATGGGAAAAGCAAATATACTTACAAGTGGAATAGATTGGCTTGTTGCAGTTACTGTAGAAAGAGCAATTAATCCAATTTCACTCGCTGTATCAAAACCAAGTCCAAATAAAAAACCAATCATATACAATTGCTTCTGACTATCAATAAACGTAAATAAACGCTGTGTGAAACGGTATATAAACCCTAAATTTTCTGGCTGTTTGTCCTCTTGGCTTCGCAACACTTTAATAAGGTACAACAGATTGGTAAGACCGATAATGATAAGGAATGTACTAGAAACGATTGTACCGATAATACCGCCTATAGTTGAAAAGCTCTCCATTCCATGTTTTGCCGTTTTTCCAATTAAAGCAATTAATACAATCATCACAAATACTACCGTAGAGTGTCCTAATGAGAAGTAAAACCCCACCCCCTGTGAGTTTTTACCTTTTTCAATTAATTTCCGAACAGTATTATCAATTGCGACTATATGATCACTATCAAACGCATGACGCAATCCTAAAGAATATGCAATAATAGCCATTCCGATTATGCTATTACCTTTATACAGTGCCGGTAATAATAAGAGAATTCCAAGCACATGAAGAAATATAATAATAATAAAAAAGTTAGTTGCCTTTTTCAGTTCACTTTTCCACATAGTTACTAACCCTTTCTACTTTAAATTGAATAATCTTGAAAAAGAAAAGTGCCATAATAAAAACTACAATCGTTATAATAGTCACTAAAATAATTACAAAATCATTTAACACTTCAGTATGATTTGTAAGTATTAACAGAGCTGGTACTGTTGCAGTAATCCAAGATTCAACGAAGCAAACAATACCTACATAAATATGAATCTTCTTTTTCAACCCATCTTGTAGAAAAAATAAAAACCAAAGGAATGCCCAAAAGAACCAAATTATTGTACTTTGTAGGCTACCACTCCCATGTAATTGATTCACAATTCCCATAACCGTTGCAATGATAGCAACCCAAAGAGAATAGTAACCTACACCTGAAGAATCAAGTTTTAATATATTCGTAAGACCAACATATAAATAAGTAAAACCAAATAAAAAAATAGTTCCATTAGATAGGATAGTCCACTCGTCGGATTGACTTCCTGTAAATAATAAATATAATGGTGTCAAAGTTTGTAATGCCCCTACAAATAAATTAAAGTATCCTACACTTTTGCTATCAATGAGTTTAAAAGCTGCTAGTGAATTCATAAATAGAACTGCACCGACAAACAATAATCCCACATTAGTCATAGTATCCCCTTCTCCTACTTAATATTTTCGATAGGATGTTAATTCTTCCTGTAGACAATTCTCTCTAACAAAACGATGACACTGAAAAAATATAGACTCCATGTCCTCAGTATTATGACTAAGTATGCGTATGACAAAGCCTTTACATGGTGTAGAAGATACTCCAATTTTTATATTGTTAGTGTTAGAAAGTGATGTTTTCAATGCTGCAATTAAGTCATTTGTAATGTTTTCATTAATAACTATGAAAGTACCATAATGGGAATATTGATTTAATATTCCCATTTGATCTAACGACTCTTTGAAAGGGTTTAGCAATAGATGATCGTATACTACAATTTTATTTTCCATATATATTTTTGTTAACGAATCAAAATATTGGTATGTGAACTTCTCCATATTTGGTGACCAACCAGGCGTAACTGAATCGCATAAAATCAATGTAGAATTATTTTGCAGATATATATTTGTTTTTTGCTTATATGCTGCATCCTTGTACATAATTAACGGGTCTGGTAAATACTCCATAACAGCATTCTCACCAATATAAAAATTCAATTCTTGCAAAGCATAACTATTTGGAGTCTTGTAAACTTTCGTTGCTGATTGGCTTGTTATATATGTTTTCGCATCTTTACCAACATTTATATTTATAGAATAGAAATCTCCTTTTAAATAGCCTCCACCAGAATTCATAATATAGTAATATGCTCTACCATACTCATCCAAATATATTGGCTGCGTTACTTTTAAGGCATCTTTATGATAAACCTTAATAGGTACGGTTTTATGTCTCTTTTCCATCATATCAATGTTTAAGACACCTGTAGGGGATTTCATTTTTTCAGTCCTTCTAACATAATGTTTTGTCTCATCCAATTTATTAATTCTTGTAAGCCTTCCTCATCCTTCAAATTTGTAAAAAAGTATGGTTTATTATGTCGGTAATTTTTCGTATCCTGCTCCATAACTCCAAGATCAGCTCCTACATAAGGTGCCAAATCCGTTTTATTAATTACAAATACATCAGATTTGATCATTCCTTGTCCACCTTTACGCGGAATCTTTTCTCCCTGTGCCACATCAATAATATAAATTGAAAAATCCACTAGCTCCGGACTAAATGTGGCAGCTAAATTATCACCCCCACTTTCAATAAAAATAATATCTAAATTATTATGTCTAATCATGAGTTCTTCAATTGCTTCAAAATTCATAGAAGCGTCCTCTCGAATTGCTGTATGCGGGCACCCCCCCGTCTCTACACCAATAATTCTATCTTCTGGTAAAACACCTGTTTTCAATAAAATCTTTGCATCTTCTTTCGTATAAATATCGTTTGTAATTGCTGCAATTTCATAATCTGTATTTAGATGTTTTGTTAACTTTTCAACTAACATGGTTTTCCCGGCACCTACCGGACCACCGATACCAATTTTAATAGGCTTTATCATTTTATTGTTCCTCCCTATGACATGAAGACCCTTACATTTACATCTTCATGTTGCATTTGATTTATTTCGAATTCAGGATCATTCAATCCAAAATCCTCTAATGAAAGTATTTGAATTCTATCAATAGATTCGCAGATCAATTCATGGCATTCTTGTAATAGTTTTTGACCATCTGTTTGTCCAAGAGGAATGGCTCTCACACCGTTTTGAATTATACTTCCAACACTTGAGTATAAGAAAACTAAGAGCGTTTCTTCTATTGTCATTTTCAATTCCGCCCCTAATATTCCGTATACGATACTCGGATGACCTTGTAATTTATTACCCATAATATTTTCTTTATATATATTTAAATTTACAAATGAGAACAATTCACACAATAATTTAGAAGTACTTTTACTAATCATTCTATTTGCTTTTCTACATTCAAAAGGCAATGTTTGGGCTGTTATTAAATCATCTAAAAACGTAATTTGTTCTCCCTCATTATTCTTAATGGCTTCGTAAGTGTATTTGCAAATTAATCCGTCTGTGTATGTTAATTGGACTTTTACATATCGATTAACCCATTTGAAAAATCCAGCTTTATTTGTAACTTGTCCCTCTTGAATAAACGTTTCTAATCCAAAAGAGTGACTAAAACTTCCTGTTGGGAAGTTCGAATCACTAATTTGGAGTAGGTTAAGTAGGTTAAATATGTTTGTGCGAAGCATGCTTGAATGGTTTTGGTAATACTCTATTTTCTTTTTGATAAGGAACACCTTCCTTTTTAAGTAAATCTTCTACTAAATAGTCGTTCGCCAAAATCATGCACCCTTCATCGAATTGTGCTGGTAAATGTCTATTCCCTAAGTTATGAGCAATAATTCCCATTTCTTTTATTGATGTTGGAGTAATTACAATTACCTCTTCTGGTAATACTTCAATATATACAATTCGATTTTCATCTTCATATAAAATATCACCGTTCTTTAATGTTTCTCCATTATCTAAAGACACTCCAATTTCAAAACCAGATTCTGAATATAATTTCTGAACTCTCTTCAGTAAAAGCTCACTAGAAATTAATATCTTATCAAGATACTTTTTTGTGTTTGAGAAATCATTCATATTGCATACGTTGTTATTAATTTTTTCAATAATCATTTTATCTCCCCCGTTATATCAAAATAAAAAATATCTTTGAGCCATAGGTAGTACATCTACGGCTTCACACGTGATTAGTTGTCCATCAACTTTAACCTCATATGTCTGCGCATCTACTTCAATTTCTGGTGTTGCATTATTTAGCTTCATATCTTGCTTCGAAATCTCTCTCGTATTTTTAACAGGTAATACAACTTTATTTAAACCTAATTTTTCTTTAATATTATTCTCATAAGCTACTTTCGATACAAATGTAATTGAACTTGACTGTACTGCTTTTCCATATGCACCAAACATCTTTTTTTCATAATATGGTTGTGGGGTAGGAATTGAAGCATTCTCGTCTCCCATTAATGCCATCACTACCATCCCGTTTTTTAAAACCATATCTGGCTTAACACCGAAAAATTGTGGATCCCATATTACAAGATCTGCATACTTTCCTACTTCAATAGAGCCCACGTATTCTGAAATTCCATGTGTAATAGCTGGATTAATTGTATACTTAGCTATATAACGTTGAATTCTATTATTATCGTTATATTCTTTATCTCCCTCTAAACTACCAATCTGCTTTTTCATTTTATCGGCGGTTTGCCAATTGCGAATAATAACCTCTCCAACCCTTCCCATCGCCTGTGAGTCAGAGCTAATCATGCTGAAAACCCCTAAATCTTGCAAAATATCCTCTGCCGCGATTGTTTCTTTTCGAATCCTTGAATCTGCAAACATTACATCTTCTGGAATATTCGCTTTTAAATGATGACATACCATGAGCATATCTAAATGTTCATCCAGCGTATTCACTGTATATGGCAAGGTCGGGTTCGTTGATGATGGTAAAATATTATTCAGCGCAGCAATCTTTATAATATCTGGTGCATGCCCACCTCCAGCTCCTTCAGTGTGGTACGTATGAATAACACGATTATCAATAGCTTTTATCGTTTCTTCCACAAAACCACATTCGTTTAACGTATCCGTATGAATAGCGACTTGAATATCATATTTATCAGCAATCTGTAACGAGTGATTAATTGCTGACGAAGTTGCTCCCCAATCTTCATGGATTTTCAATCCGATAGCCCCTGCAAATATTTGTTCTTCCAGGGCAGGTAAACTTGAACTATTTCCTTTTCCTAAAAATCCAAGATTTATAGGAAAAGCTTCTGCTGCTTCTAGCATTTTTCTTAAATTCCAAGATCCAGGTGTTATTGTAGTTGCTTTAGTCCCCTCTGCCGGTCCTGTTCCCCCACCAATTAAAGTTGTTATACCTGAAGCCAATGCTGTATCAATTTGTTGTGGGGATATGAAATGCACATGTGTATCAATACCTCCAGCTGTAACGATTTTCCGCTCACCAGAAATTACTTCCGTTGATGTTCCAATGATGATATCAATATTATCCATAACTGAAGGATTACCACTCTTACCAATTGCTGAAATCTTCCCATCTTTTATACCAATATCCGCTTTATATACTCCCGTATAATCAATAATAATTGCATTCGTAATAACAACATCCACAACCCCTTGTTCTCTTGTAAGTTGTGAATTTTGTCCCATACCATCCCTAATTGATTTTCCTCCACCAAAGACAGCTTCATCACCATATACAGTGGCATTTCGATCAACATGTGCGAATAATTGTGTATCCGCTAAACGAATAGAATCTCCTGTAGTTGGACCATATAAATCAGCATATTGTTTACGTGACATCTTAAAACTCATGCTATCTCCCTCTTTTTGTGTAAGATTGAATATCGCCATCCACTTTATTTTTAAATCCATATACTTCTTGTTCTCCTGAATATGGAACTAATTCAATCGTTTTTTCATCTCCAGGCTCAAATCTTACCGCTGTACCTGCTGGAATATCTAAATGTTGTCCAATTGCTACACTGCGATTGAATTTTAACGCCTCATTCACTTCATAAAAGTGGTAATGAGATCCAATTTGAATGGGTCTATCTCCCTGATTTATCACTTTGACTTTCATTGCTTTTTTATTTCCATTACATACTATGTCTTCTTTCGCAAGGATATATTGCCCTGGAATCACAACATTCACTTCCTTTAATGAATTGGTTGATGAATAGTTACTAATTTTGTTCCATCAGGAAAAGTTGCCTCAACTTGAATATCTGATATCATGTCTGCAATACCATCCATAACATCTTCAGCACTTAAAATGGTTTTTCCAAGCTCCATTAATTCTGCTACATTTTTACCATCTCTCGCTCCTTCCAAAATTTCATACGTAATAATAGCGATACTTTCTGGATAGTTTAACTTAAGTCCTCTCTCCTTTCGTCGATAAGCTAAATCAGCCGCAACAACTACTAGCAGTTTATCAATTTCTCTTGGCGTTAATCTCATTACACTCTTCCTTTCTGAAGTATTTTAAAACTAAGAATATTCTAAAAATAAAAGATGTATTTTCAATGTCCTTTCCGTGTTTTCTCCATGTTTTTTTGTTATCAATCAAATAAAAAAAGAGCCCATCGGCTCTTTTTTTACTTCCCTTCATTCTTCTCTAACACATATAAATCTTCTTCAATATTAGATAATTTCTCTGTTACAAGCTTTCTAGCATCTCCAATTGCTTGATTGTATGCAAATGGTCCTACTAATTTAATCATTTCTTCTATTAAACGCTCTGCTTGGAAGCGCCCAATTTCATCTAAATCTTCTTCAACGAAAAATTGCTGAATTTGTGCTACTAGCTCTTCTTTTTTATCATTTGGTATTTTTATATTCATCATTATTTATTACTCCTCTATATGTAAGATAGTACGTTTCTTAACTCTACCATAGAAAAACGCTTTCCAGGACAACTTTTTGTAACGCCTTCTAGCTCCCTATGACCGAGTATATTTTCTTTCTTTATAGCAAACTGCTTCATAAACATTTTACATAAAGAATATAATGTATTCATTTGTGCGGTCGTTGGATCATATTTATCAAAATTACCCGTCATACATATTCCAATTGTATCTCTATTATTATCTTTCGCATGTGCTCCAATATGTAAACCACGTCCTTCGACTACAGTTCCATCTTCTTCAATAAAATAATTATAACCGATACCGCTCCACCCTCTTACTTTTTGATGAAATTCATGTGTTTTATACACATCCCATCCATCTTCGGATGTATGGTGGATAATCAGTTTATTTACTTTTTCTAAAGGAACTAATTCATCTTGAAATGTTAAATTAACACATTTAATTTCCATTTGAACATCCCCCTTAAAAATCAATCATCATAATTGTTTTATCATCTGGTCGTATTCTCTTTTCCCCTTCTAGATCTTCAATAATTGCTACATATTCATTTATACTATTCTTTCTTATATATGCAACAGTTTGTTCGAGTGGCCAATCTGGGTGGAATAATCCGTCTGAACAAATAAAAATCCCACTCACTTCATCTATATGTAATTCCCCATGCTGCAAATAATGAATCGCTTCTTTCATTCCATTCGCAACGGAATACCCATCCTGCACATTTGCAAGATAACGATTATATTTTAACTGTTCTCGCACATCTTGAAAAACATGTTCTTCCGGTACAGATAATCCCTTTTTACGATCTTCTTCTCTTTTCTTTTTTGCCCGTTGACTAATTCCTTCAACCGTGTCTTTCGTTAATACTTGTATCGTTCCATTTTGAAGTATTGCAACAATCATACAGTCCCCTAATTGTGCATATTCAATTTTCTCACCAACTATTTGGACTGCCGCGATACATGTGCACCACAAATGCTCTTTTTTTCTCGTGTCTACTTCATATTCTAACATTTTTCTTTGCAATGCTTCATTTGCTTTTGCAACTGTAACTGGTAAACTATGATTTTCACGTAATGAAGCAAAATAACTTGCAAATAAATGTGAAGCGATGTATGCTCCATTATGTCCCTTTTCATCACAAAACGGGACAAGCGGTGTTGCACCGTCACATACACCATACATCTTTTTTTCTTCATTACAAAAATAAGAATCCTCACATTCTTGCTTCAATGGGCTTTTCTGTTGATATGTTTTTATCTCCACAACTGTATCCCCTTTCAAATAATAAAATACTCAAATTCTTTTGATTAATCTAATTTCCCGAAATAAACTGTTTTTACCCAAAACTTTCAATATCATATATAATCTTGAAATAATATGAATTTTCTAGTGAAGGACGGGAAAGAGATGGTCAGATTTCTTGGTGTTATTATTGGTTCTATTATTATTGCGATTGCCTTTAATCTTTTCCTTATCCCCCATAAAATTTTAAGTAGTGGAATTGGCGGAATTGCTATTATTTTAGGGATTGTAACTCCTGTAAACACAGGTATTATTAACTTTGTATTAAACTTACCTATCCTTATTTTAGGATACATAGGTCTTGGAAAAAAAGTAATTTTTAACACGATTATCTCTGTTATTGTATTATCTGTTGCATTATACTATGTTCCAGTGAAAGTCGTCGCAACAGATCCGCTTTTATCATCTATCTTTGGTGGTGTCATTGCCGGAGCTGGTATCGGTCTTGTTTTTAACTGTAATGGATCAACTGGTGGATTTGATATTATCGGTATGTTGTTATCTCGCAAACGAGACATTAAACTTGGCGGATTCCTTATTGTTTTAAATGCAGTCGTTGTAATCATTGCAGGATTCTTCTTCACTTGGGATGTCGCTCTTACAAGCTTACTTTCGATTTATGTAACTGGTAAAGTTATTGATGCTATTCATACGAAACATCGGAAGGTTACACTTATGATTGTAACAAATGAAGCAGAAAAAATGAAAAAACAACTTCTTTCAACTGTTGTACGTGGAATTACATTACTTGATGGCGAAGGTGCTTATTCTAGCGAAAAGAAACGTGTACTTATGACAGTTGTTTCTCGTGAAGAATTAGCAAGTATGAAATTAACAATTTCTGAAATTGATCCTCATGCATTCGTTAACATTACAGAAACGGTTGAAGTATTAGGATTATTTAGAAAAGCTTAAAAAAACTAGGTGGATTTCCACCTAGTTTTTATTTTCCATAAATTCAATTCGATTTCCGAACGGGTCTGACACATAAAATCTAATTACATCTGGTCGTGCATGATCATCTATTACTTCAATACCTTTCTTTATTAACTCTTGTCTAAATTCATCTATTTTTAAAACATAAAAAGCTGGATGCGCCTTTTTAGCTGGATTGAAGTTTTGCTCAACTCCAATATGAATCTCTTGATTTCCACACTTAAACCAACATCCACCACGCTTCTTTAATTCCTCTGGCTTCGGGATTTCCTCCATACCTATTGTTTCACCATAAAACGCTCGTGCTTCTTCTTCACACCCTACAGGCGCAGCTACTTGTACATGATCGATACCTTGAATATAATTTCTCATTTTCTCTCCCCCTCCTCTACCCTAATGTTATACAGAAAACCCACTTTTGTAACTTACAAAAGGTTTATAAAACAACATAAGCTCCCCTTATTACCACCTGGCACTCACTTTGCAAAAAATAAAGAAAACAAAATTTATTATATAACTTCTATTTTTTATAGAAATACACATTACATCTATATTATAGTTATGAATAGACAAATCTTTTTAGATGCTATTTGTACGGAGGAACTATTATGAGTCGTAAAAAATATTCATCAACTCAAAGAAAACGTCATCCGAACATTTCTAGACGTTTGCGAAACCATATACAAGATCGTTCATTAACAGAAATGTACGCATCTCTGTTCAAGCATAATCCTGATAGTATTATTTCATTAAATTTGGAGGGCATTATTTTACATATAAATCCTTCTGCCGAAAAAACATTAGGTTACAGTTCCTTAGAATTAGAACAGAAAAATATTACCTCTATTTTAGAAGCCCATATTTCTGAACAAGTATTACAAAATATAAAGAATACGGAAGCGGATAATCAACAAGAGTATATTTTATCTATTTATCATAAAAATGGATTCTTATTAGACGTCGTAACAAAACTAGTTCCTATTTTTGTCCAAAGTCGTCTAACTGGCGTATATGCCATTATGAAACCTCTTGAAAAATCAGAAAGAATTGAGAATATGCTAAAAGAAAGTGAGAAGAGATTACGTACATTAGTGGACTCCATGCCTGCGTTTGTTATATTTAAGGATCATGAAGGACGCTGGCTTGAAGCAAATGACTATGCACTTTCTTGTTTCAATTTCCACCATGTACCTTATCACGGAAAAAAAGATAGTGAACTCATTCAATATAACGAAGCCTACCGAGAAGCTTTTTTACATTGTGAAGAAGTCGACGAACTAGCATGGCAACAAAGACAAATTCTTCATGGTGAGGAATTCATTATTCATAGAGATGATTCCGACCTAATCTTAAGTATATCGAAAGTTCCACTTTATCATCCTGACGGCTCGCGAAAAGGTCTTATCGTAATGGGAAGAGACGTTACCGAGCTAAAAGAAACGGAAAAGTTATTACGAAAATCAGAAAAGCTCGCAGTAGTCGGACAACTGACAGCTGGAATCGCCCATGAAATTCGAAATCCACTCACTTCTCTAAAAGGTTTTCTAACATTGCTACTCCCTGAAATAAATGAGGAGCAAAAATGGTATATCGATGTTATGTTAAGTGAGATTTCACAGATGGAATCTATCACTAGTCAATTCATGGCGATGTCTAAACCACAAGTATTATCTATCCAAACTTGTAACATACAAGCTTTAATTGAAGAGGTTGTTACATTTATTTTACCAACTGCTATTATGCATAGTGTTCATATTATTATGGATCATTTTGATTACAAACATGATATTCAATGTGATGGTAACCAACTAAAACAAGTTTTTATAAATATATTAAAAAACGCGATAGAAGCGATGCCAAATGGCGGAAATATTTACATCCAAACAAAACCATTAGATGATACCTTTATTTTAATACGGATTATCGATGAAGGTTGCGGTATCCCAGAAGATCGTGTCTCTCGTCTAGGCGAACCATTTTACAGTTTAAAAGAAAAAGGAACGGGACTAGGATTAATGATGTGTTACAAAATAATTGAGGAACATCATGGTAAATTACACATTGCAAGCGAATTAAATAAAGGTACAATTGTTGACATTCAATTACCGCTTTCTTCGTCTCATCTTGCAATTCAGTCGTAAATAATAAAAGAAGCATCTGCTAATTGTTAGCAGATGCTTCTTTTTTAAAATGCTTTGTCATACCATTCTTTTGCTTTTTCTACTTCACTCATTGTTAATTGATGCCCTCTATTTTCCCAATGCATTGTTACATTAGCGTTTGCATTTTCTAATAGTACCTGTAATTCCTCTGATTCTGCTGATGAACAAATCGGATCATTTGTCCCAGCAGCAATAAACACGGATTTCCCTACTAAATTAGGCAATTGTGTTCCTCTTCTAGGCACCATTGGGTGATGAAGCACAGCACCTTTTAATGCATTATCGTATTGGAATAATAAGCTTGCAGCAATGTTTGCTCCATTTGAATAACCGATAGCTACAATGTTATTTCTATCAAATTCATATGTTTTTGCAGCTTCATCTAAAAACTCATTTAATTCCTTCGTACGGAAAATTAAATCCTCTTCATCAAAAATGCCTTCTGCCAATCTACGGAAGAAACGCGGCATGCCATTTTCTAATACATTTCCCCTAACACTTAATACAGATGCTTCTGGGTCAACTATTTCTGCAAGTGGTAATAAATCTAATTCATTACCTCCTGTACCATGAAGTAATAACAACAGTGGTTTTGACGTATCTTTTCCTTTTTGAAAAACATGTTTCATCATAATCCTTTTCCCCTTTCAATCACTTTAATCTAAATTTCTCACTTCAAATGGTAGAAGTGTTTGTTCAATTTGTTTTCTATGTGATTCATATTGCTCCGGTAACTTTAATTCCTTGCCCATCGTCTCCAAAGATTCGTCATGAGCGAAACCAGGAGGGTCTGTTGCAATTTCAAATAAGATTTCCCCGTGTTCTCTAAAATAAATTGCGTTAAAATAATTTCGATCTTGTACAGGCGTTACGTGATATCCAAAACGAGACACATGCTCTTTCCAGTCTAGTTGATCATCATCATCACTCGCTCTCCAAGCAATATGATGGACTGTACCAACGCCCATTTGGCCACGCCCAATTGTTGACAACCTCAAGTCGATAATATTTCCAATATCAGCAGAAGAACGGAATCGAACGAATTCACCTTCTTCTCCAATTTTCTCCAGACCCATAACATGCTCTAACAATTCAGCAGTTTTTTGAGGTTGTGCCGATAAAAGAACAGCACCGCCAAATCCTTTAATTGCTACTTCTGGCGTAACTTCTCCAAAAGTCCAATTATTTAATTCGCCCTCTTCTCTTTCTACTAATTCTATATGCAAACCATGTGGATCATCAAATTCTAAATACTGCTCTCCAAATCGAGTCATTTTTGTATATGCAACATCAAATTTTTCTAATCTATGTTCCCAAAACTCCATTGCACCTTTTGGTACGACATAAGACGTAATGCCTACTTGCCCATCTCCAATAACGCCTTGACGAGCACCAGCCCATGGGAAAAACGTAATAATTGTTCCAGGTTTTCCTCCTTCATTCCCAAAATAAAGATGGTACGTGCCCGGATCATCAAAATTCACAGTTTGTTTCACTAAACGTAACCCTAATACACCAGCATAAAAATCTACATTTTCTTGTGGGTGTCCTACGATTGCTGTAATATGATGGATCCCCATTGTTTTCTTTTCCATTTCGTTCACTCCTTTTTAGTTCCTTATAAAAATTTTTATACATTAAAATTCATTATTCATTTTGTCCATACTGCAAAGTAAAATCCGTCATGATAATTTTATCTCGAATTCGAGATATTGGTTATAAAATCACACATAAATATCTAGTTTATCAAAATTATCTCAAATTCGAGATAATACTTAAAAAATATTTACTCCATTTGAAATCTTTATTCAAAGTACAAATTATCTTGAACTTAAATTTATTATAAGTTACTTACTTTTAGTTGTCAACAAGTTCCTTATTTTCATTTTAAATAAAGTGAAACTTTAATCAGTCCTCACCAATCGGACTTTAATGGGCAGCCCTATCCCCACCTAAGTTCTTTACTTTCGCTGAATTTTGAGGTGGGGATCTTACTGCCCATTAAAGAGGGATAAAAAGAGAGTAAACTGGCGTTTACTCTCTTCGCTAATTATTTCGTTTCCTCTTCCAGCACTGCTTCCATCTCAGTAAATTCACGATGAATTGCTTTCACAGGTTCTTTCGTTACTAAACTTACAACAATAACAGCTAATAAGCTACAGAAGAATCCAGGTACCATTTCATACATAGTCGCTTTTAAACTTGGTATTTGTACCCAAGTAATTACAACTACTGCACCTACAATCATCCCAGCAAGAACGCCCCATTTGTTCGTTCTCTTCCAATATAAACTTAATAAAATTGCTGGTCCGAATGCTGAACCAAATCCTGCCCAAGCATAACCGACAAGTGTTAAAATTGTATCACTTGGATGATACGCTAAAACAACTGCAATTATAGCTACTACTAATACTGACAGTCTACCGATAAATACAAGTTCTTTATCACTTGCGTTACGACGGAAAAATGTTTTATAGAAATCTTCCGTTACAGCACTTGAAATAACGAGTAATTGCGAGGAAATACTACTCATAATCGAAGCCAAAATAGCTGATAGTAAAAACCCAGTGATGTACGGATGGAATAGAATATTTGAGAATGTTACAAAGACCATTTCTGGGTCTTGTAATGTCGCATTATTTTTAGTGTAATAAGCAATACCAATTAAACCAGTAAGCATTGCGCCTATAATTGAAATCGTCATCCAACCGATACCGATTCTACGAGAAGTTTTTAAATCTTTAATAGAGGTAATTGCCATAAAGCGGACAATAATATGCGGTTGACCAAAATACCCAAGACCCCATGCTAAAAATGAAATAATACCAAGAATTGTAGTCCCTTTAAACATATCTAAACGCGATGCATCAACTTGCTTAATTGTATTGAATGTTTCTGTTACACCGCCTACATCTGTAAAAGCAACAATTGGTACTAATACAAGAGCAATAAACATAATACACCCTTGCACAAAGTCGGTCCAACTTACTGCTAAAAAACCACCGAATAGTGTATAAGCAACTACGACACCGACAGTTACAAATAAACCAATCTTATAATCAAGGTTGAAAGAATTTTCAAACAAACGTCCACCTGATACTAAACCAGCCGACGCATAAAATGTGAAAAATACTAAAATGACGATAGCGGAGACAAAACGAAGTATTTTCGTACGATCTTTAAATCGATTCTCTAAAAAGTCTGGAATCGTAATTGAATCATTAGCCACTTCTGTATACGTTCGCAAACGCGGGGCAAGAATTAAATAGTTTGCATACGCACCTATTAATAAACCTATCGCAATCCATACACTTGATAACCCTGTCGCATACATCGCACCAGGTAATCCCATTAGCATCCAACCACTCATGTCAGAAGCACCAGCTGATAAAGCTGTAACTGCTGGACCGAGTCCCCTTCCGCCTAACATATAATCTGATAAATCGGATGTCTTCTTATAAGACCAATAACCGATGTACAACATACCTGCCATATAAATAGCAAGCGAAACCATAATCTCAATCTTCACCAAATCTCTCCCTTAGTTACATAAGCCATTCAAAATTTCGAAAAATGACTTTTTCTATTTTCTTGTTTTCGCTTATGGTTCCCTACCTTACCAAACATTTTTTGTTCTTTCAAGTGAACAAGCACTTTTTACTACATGTAAAAACCTTTATAAACGCCTTTATCCCAGTGGATTACCCGGGTTTCAAAAGAAATTAAAGTAAAAATATTCAGAAAATAAAACAGTGTGTTTTTTCACATCTTATTTTTATTTTTCATCCGAAAAATTTTAAAAGAAAAAAGCCATACGAATGTATGACTTTTAACTTATTGGCATCGCAGATTGCTCTTTCTCTACATATACTTTACGAAATTTCATATAGCACCCAATACGCCAAGGTACTATATAACAAACGGCAAGAGTATAGAAAAGAATGCCGATTGACTTTGGATCTAAACCTTGTAAATGTCTTCTAAAATACGCACGTAAAAGTACAATAATTAAAAATGTAGCAATAAAAGCAATACTTTTTCTTGCATAAATTTGACCATCTTCTCTCACTTCATATCCAGTTAAAATAATAAGTGGAATTGATAATAACAGTCCAATCCCAGCAGCTATCCCAATTTGCCAACTAGCAAGTTGTATCGGTGCCGCATATAAAGAAAAACCTGGCAATAAAAAGAATAATGGAAATAATAGTCGTCTTCCTTTATTTTTAATTGGTCGATTCATAGAACGCATACGTCCAAATATAACGAGCCCTATGACGAGTAAAAAAATTGTAATACTGTACGAACCTTGATCCAAGCGAATCTCTCCCTAAAAATAGTCATTTTTAAAAACCTTTTCCATTATACTCTTAATATTTTCTAAATAATATGATTATCCCTTCAAAAACTTACATCTAAAATATTTTTTTAGTTTTGATTTATTGTTGGAAACAATTCCGAAAGAGAAACTACCCGCCCCATCTCATCCTTAAACACAATATGTTCTCTAGTTAAATGTCGCGGACTCTTTACTCCCGCTGCCGATGCAAGTGAAAACAAACTATATCTCATGCTAACAACGTAATTCATTACGCGCCATTTCTTCTCATACGGATCTAGCGCTTTTTGATAGTGCGGGTTCGTCGTGGCAACCCCAGATGGACATTGTCCGGAATTACATTGAAGCGCCATTATACAGCCACTTGCCATCATAAATCCGCGTGCTGAATTTACGGCATCTGCTCCAATTGCTAAAGCAATCGCCACTTTATCTGGTGTAATTAATTTCCCCGAAGCAAACACTTTGAATTTGTCCCGAACACCATAATGATTCGCTGTATCAATACAAGTTAGCAATGCTGGGATAAGCGGCATCCCCATACTATCTGCCATTGATTTATACGTTGCTCCTGATCCACCTTCTGAACCATCAATTGTAATGAAATCTGGATAGATGTTTAACTCTTGCATCGTTTTGAATAGATCTTCCAACGGCTCCTGCTGCCCAATTACAATTTTCATACCGACTGGTTTACCGCCGTTTTCTTGCAAACGCTGAATAAAATAAAGTGTATCTGCTGCATTATTTAAAAATGAAAATCGATTCGGTGAATTAATTGTCTCGCCTTCTCGTACGTTCCGGACAGAAGCAATCTTTTCATTTACTTTTTGTCCTTCTAGATGACCACCACGTATTTTCGCACCTTGCCCAAACTTCAATTCGAATGCTTTAATATTACTTTCTTTCGCTTTCTCCATAAATTTCTCCATTGAAAACTTACCATCCTCATCACGGTATCCAAATAATCCTGGACCAATTTGCGCAACGATATTTGCACCTGTATGTAAATGTTCAGGTATTACACCACCTTCTCCCGTATTAATCCATGAACCGCCAGCCATCTTCGCCCCAAACCCACTCGCTAAAATATAATTTTCTCCAATCGCACCGTAAGACGTTGCTGATGCGCCAAACATACCATACAGTTTCCATGGATATTTACAATTTTCACCGACGATAATTGCATCGTCTTCTTCATATAACCAAAGATTCGTTGTATCCGCTGTCAATTTTTCTCTTCGTGAAAATAGCCCTTCTTTATGAATCACATACTTTTTCCCTTCACGTTCTTGCGTTACATTCACACTTAATTCATCTGTTAATATTGGAAATAATGTATTAGCTATATAATAGCCAGATGCATCAAAATCTCGCTTTGATCCAAAACCGAGTATTTCAGAACGGTACTTTGCTAGAAACATTACACTTTGAAAATCATAGCGTGAAAAAGGTTTTCCGTCCGTATCATGATCAAACCAATATTGCCTAAATTCCGGCCCTATCTTTTCAAGTAAATAGCGCATTCTCCCTAAGTATGGATGCAGCTTTAATATAGAATGATGCGTCCGTTTTTTTATGAAAAATGTAATAATAAAAAAAATGATTAATAGCAGCATCAATAAGAGCAATATACTAATAATAACGAGTAGCGTTTCACTCATCCCGCTTCCTCCTATGAAATCCATAATAAAAGGAGAACACCTGATGTGTTCTCCTTTTATCTTTATTCAAATTAATGTAGCAAGATGCTCTTTCGCATCATATTCAACTAAACTTTCAGCATTTTTAATTCGATGAACAAAATCTGGATTAGCAATTAACGGTCTTCCGAATGCCGCTACATCAATTGTTCCTTCTTGCAACGCTTCTTCAGCTTCTTTCGGATTTAAATTCCCTACTCCCACAATCGTACCATCCCAATATTTTCTTACTAATTGATGAAAATTCTTTCCGTCAGCAATAACTGCCGTATAATCCATCGTTGAAGGATGAATCATCGTTAATCCAACTTCTTTGAACATATTTACAAAGGTTTCAATTGCAAATTCAGGATTTTCCCACATATAAGTAGGATTATCACCTTTGAAAGCAGAGAAGCGAAGAAGTGTTTTATCAGCTCCAACGGCTTCTATTACAGCCTCAGTTACTTCTTTCATAAACGTTAATCTTTCCTTTAAGTTACCGCCGTATTTATCAGTACGCTTATTTGCAAACTCATAAGTAAATTGATCAATTAAATATCCGTGTGCACCGTGAATTTCTACTCCATCAAATCCAGCTTCGATCGCATTCTTCGCAGCTTGTGCGTATTGACCGATCACTTCTTGTATTTCTTCTAACGTCATTGCTTCTGGCGTATCAAACGGTTTACGAAAACGTGGAACATTTCCTTCTGCAGCAATAGCAGATGGTGCTTGCGGCATTTGCCCACCAATTATTTCGTGATGACTCATACGTCCAACATGCCATATTTGAGCAATAATCGTTCCGCCTTCTTTATGTACTGCCTCTGTAACAGGCTTCCACGAATCAATTTGTTCTTGTGTATAAATTCCTGGTACTCCCGGATTTCCTTTTGCTCTTGGGCTAATAACGATTCCCTCTGTAATAATGAATCCAACTCCATCAGCTGCACGCTTTCTATAATACTCAACTACATCAGTACCAACGACTCCCGTTTCATGATTCGCGAAACATCTCGTCATCGGTGCCATTGCTATACGATTACGAAGAGACCAGGATCCAATTTGAATCGGATTAAACAACTTCGTTTCTTCAATGTTTTCAAAAGATCCCCAAGCGTTTATATTTGTTCCTTCATAAATACTTGCTGCTTTATTATTTGAACTTGTCATTTTTCTTCCCCCCTAAAAATATTCTTACTATAATCGCATCATACTTACTTTTAAATAGTAACGTCAATTTATACGCTTTAAACACAAAACATTCGAATATCAAACAAATAGAATGCTATAAAGTGAAACTTTAATCAGCCCTCACCAATCGGGCTTTTACGGGCAGCCCGACCCCCACCTAACTTCTTTGCTTCCGCTGAATTTTGAGGTGGGGTCTTACTGCCCGGCAAATAGCGGGATAAATACACTAAAAAAGGTTTCCTTAGTAGGAAACCTTTTTTAGTTGACCATATATGGGTATCAATTTCTTTATCTCTTTTATATAAAGAATTATTATCTCTTCACATATAAAAAATTCCTTATCAATAGAAGTGGAAATGGTTCAGTATTCTTCTAAAAATAATAACTTATAAACCTAAAACAATGAAAGCCCTACCTCTCTTTCATCCTTACGGCTCCTCGTCCGTGCCAGTGTGAATCAGGATTGCAAAAATCAAGTAACTATTCTATCGAAGTGTTTAATTAAACTTCGAACATTCGTAAAAGAATTAAAAAATAAAAATGGATTTGATTGTAGTAATAACAAAAGAGGTTAATGCTCAAAAAGTGGTTTAAAAGAGTTGAATGTCTTTGAAATGATTGATTGTCTATAATTTTGTTCCCAAAAAATTCAAAATCTTTTTTGGGATGCAATACATTATTTGTAATAAACCTTAACAAAAGCTTTTTATTTGATTTTCTGTGATACCTTCAATTAATCCTAGTTCACTAATCAAAAATTCATGTGCGTTATCTAACATTTTCTTTTCGCTTGCATTAAGTGCTTTTTCTTTCTGTATACGCATTAAATCACGCACAACTTCAGCACCTTCTTGCATTTTACCCGTTTTTATTTTATCAGTGTTCAATTTATACCTTTGTTTCCACGTAAGTAATCTATCTGATTCTCCATGTTGAAAAATATCTATTATGTGTATTAATGCCGTGATATCCGTTACTGGTCGTATATTTGAACTCAATATTTTCCCTTCAGGAATCATTATTTCCATATTACTAGCCGACATTTTTATAACATAATATTGTTGTTTTTCCCCTGCGATTTCCTTCTCTTCTATGGCTTTAATTATACCTGCTCCTTGCATTGGATAAACAATGTTATCGCCAATTTGAAACAAATAATCCACCTCCATATATGGTAACCTTCTCAATCTTAACATACATTCGTTTTTTTAGCAAAATTTTTATTTTATCATAAAATTATTTTTAGTGTCAATCCTTTCAAACTCAAAAAATAAACTCGGAAAATATCACTTAAAACCCACAATCTTCTTAACTTTCCCGCACATATATACACTCTAATTTCGCTTTCTCTTTTCACATAAAAACACATTACTACCTATGAGTAGTAATGTGTTTTTTTATACGAAATCGGTAAAAATTCTCTATTAACTTCACGCCTATATACTAACCTGCTTCCGGACTGTTTCTCTCGCTAAAAGAAAACTCATAATCACTTGCGCAGCTACTCGGCTAGTCATATCCCTAAAATCAAGGGTTGGATCGATTTCTACAATATCCATACCTTGCACAAGCGGTTCTTTACCAAGGAATTCAATCGCCTCAAGTAAAGTCATACTGTCCATTCCGCCAGGGCCAATTGCTGGACAACCTGGTGCGAACACTTGATCTAATACGTCCATATCAAGAGAAATGTAAATTGAAGTCACGCCTTGCTTTCTTAAAACTTCAATACTTTCCGTCATAATATCTTTTATTTCTCGTTCTCGTACATCTTTCATTGTATACACTGTCACACCATGTTCTTTTGCATATTCATGGTACGCTCGTGCATTTGAAAAATTACGAATACCGATTTGAACAAGCTGTTTTCCTGTAATGACACCATTTTCTAGTAAACTACGGAACGGTGTACCATTTGACGGACCACCATCATCTAAATTACGTAAATCATGATGGGCATCAAATTGAATAATACCGACCTTCCCTTTACTGTTTGCAAATCCTGTTATACTCGGAAAACTAATGGAATGATCACCGCCAAGGACGATTGGTATCATGTTCGGATTTACTTTCGTTACATGACCAACTGTTTTCGCAATTCGGTTATGACTCTCTTTTATATCCGTTACATGCATCGTAATATCGCCGCAATCATATAAGACACTTTCTTTCATATCATGTTCTTCTGTAATTGCGTACGTGCTATATGCATCTAACATCGCACGAATTGTTTTTGGAGCAAAACTTGCTCCTGAATGACTAATAGATGGTTTAGAAAGTGGTGCTCCAATTAAGGCTGCACCGAATATTTCTACACCTTCCTCCCAATCTTTAATCATCTCACTCCATTTCGTCACTTCACGATCAATAAACTTTGCATTTTTCTTTAAATAGTGGCCGTGCTCCACGATTGTTCACCTCTTGTATATGCGATATTACCATTCTTCCATACTGTATTTACATGACTTACGCCGTAATGATACGGTACGTAAGCATAATTGTACGCATCCCATAAAACTAAATCTGCCTTACGACCAACTCTAATTTTCCCAGCTACATCGCCTCGATTAATAGCATAAGAAGAGTTAACTGTTACCGCGTTCCAAACTTCTTCTGGTGTCATTTTCAGCTTTAACATTGCGATGCTCATAATAAGCTGAATGTTTTCAGTTGGACAGCTACCTGGGTTAAAGTCTGTAGCTAACGCAACTGCAACACCTTCATCGATCATTTTACGACCGCGGGCAAAGCTTTCTTTATTTAAATAGAAAGTTGTTCCTGGTAATAAAGTGGCTACTGTATTAGAGTTTGCAAGCATTTCAATTCCTTTATCAGAAGCACCAACTAAATGGTCGGCTGATGCTGCACCAATTTCAGCCGCTGCTTCCGCACCACCAAGAGGATCAATTTCATCTGCATGAATTTTCACGTCAAAGCCAAGCTCTTTTGCTTTTAATAAAAACTCTTTCGACTCTTCAACAGAGAACACGCCTGTTTCGCAGAAAATATCAACGAATTCAGCTAATTGCTTCTCCTTCATTTCTGGTAGTAGGTCTAACATCCATTGTAAAAATTCTTTCGATCTACCTTTATACTCTTTCGGAACTGCATGAGCACCTAAAAATGTAGAAACTAAATCGATTGGATGCTCTTTTTGTAATTGTGCAGTTGCCTCTAATTGTTTCCATTCTGTCTCGTCATCTAATCCGTAACCACTCTTCGCTTCTACAGTTGTAACTCCGAAAGATAGCATACGGTCTAAATGGAATTTCGCTTTTTGAACAAGTTCTTCTTTCGACGCCTGTTTCGTTGCATTTACAGTTGAAAGAATGCCTCCGCCTTGTTCTAAAATTTCTAAGTACGGAACTCCTTGTAGTTTTAGTGCGATTTCATTTTCACGAGATCCACCAAATACAAGGTGAGTATGCGGGTCAACAAGACCAGGAGAAACCATTTTTCCGCCGCAATCAATAACTTCTTTCGCTTGTAATCCTTTCGCTTCTTCTGCTGTTCCAACGAAAGTAATTACACCATTTTCAATTCCAACTACACCGTTTTCGATAACAGGAAGCGTGTTCATCGCTTCTCGTCTTAACAAGCCATCTTCTTGATCCATTGTTAGTAATTGACCGATATTTATTAGTAAAGTGTCCAGCATGTTTTCTCCTCCTTATTTCATCATTGGAATGTTAACGCCTTTTTCTTTCGCAGTTTCCACAGCTAAGTCATATCCTGCATCCACGTGACGAACAACACCCATACCAGGGTCAGAAGTTAATACGCGCTCAATACGTTTTGCTGCTGCTTCCGTTCCATCTGCAACGATAACCATTCCAGCGTGAAGTGAGTATCCCATACCAACGCCGCCACCGTGGTGAACAGATACCCAGCTTGCACCGTTCACACTGTTAATTAATGCATTTAAAATTGGCCAATCTGCTACTGCATCACTACCGTCTTTCATCGCTTCTGTTTCACGGTTTGGAGATGCTACTGATCCGCAATCTAAATGGTCACGACCGATAACGATCGGTGCTGATAATTCACCATTTGCAACCATTTCATTAATGATACGACCAAATTTCGCACGCTCACCGTAACCAAGCCAACAAATACGTGACGGAAGACCTTGGAACTCAACTTGCTGACGTGCCATACGAATCCAGTTACACAAATGTTCATTGTCAGCAAACTCACGTAAAATTACTTCGTCTGTTTTATAAATATCTTCTGGATCACCAGAAAGTGCTACCCAGCGGAATGGTCCTTTTCCTTCACAGAATAATGGACGGATAAATGCTGGAACGAATCCTGGGAAATCGAATGCATTTTTCAAACCTTCATCGAAAGCAACTTGGCGAATGTTATTTCCATAATCAAATGTAATTGCACCTTTTGTTTGCATAGCAAGCATTGCTTCCACATGTTTTGTCATGCTCTCTTTTGATAATTGTACGTAGCGCTCTGGATCTTCTTCACGAAGTTTTGCTGCTTCTTCTAACGTGTAACCTACTGGAATATAACCGTTTAATGGATCATGAGCAGATGTTTGATCTGTAACTAAATCTGGCGTAATATTACGCTTCACTAGCTCTGGTAAAATTTCTGCCGCATTTCCTAATAAACCAATAGAAATCGGTTCTTCCTTCTCTTTATACTCGTTCGCAACCGTTAACGCTTCTTCTAACGATTCTGTATACATATCACAGTATCTCTTTTCAATACGACGATCAATGCTGCGCTTATCAACATCAATAGCAATGACAACACCGCCGTTCATCGTTACAGCAAGAGGTTGTGCACCACCCATACCACCTAAACCAGCAGTAAGTGTTAATGTACCTTTTAATGAACCACCGAAATGTTGACGTGCAGCTTCACCAAATGTTTCATATGTTCCTTGTAAAATACCTTGTGTTCCGATGTAAATCCAGCTACCTGCCGTCATTTGTCCGTACATCATAAGACCTTTTTTCTCTAGTTCACGGAAGTGATCCCAGTTCGCCCACTTCGGTACTAAGTTTGAGTTTGCTAACAAAACGCGTGGCGCATCTTCATGTGATTTAAAAATAGCAACTGGTTTCCCTGATTGAACAAGTAATGTTTCATCGCTTTCTAACGTTTTTAATGAATCTACAATCGCCTGATAGCTTTCCCAGTTACGAGCTGCACGGCCAATTCCGCCATATACAACTAATTCTTCTGGTTTTTCAGCAACTTCAGGATCTAAATTGTTCATTAACATACGAAGTGCAGCTTCTTGTACCCACCCTTTCGTTTGTAACTCAGTACCTCTTGGCGCGCGAATTGTTTGTTTTACTTTTTCCATTTCAATCTCTCCCTTTTCTCATTTTATAGTGCTGCGTTTACATCTAATCTTTCTTTTATCGAATAATTTGTTTTTAACCAATACGCAATATTTTCAATATCCGTTGAGAATATGCGGTCATTTGTAATCGAAGGTACTTGCTCACGACCTTGATGGTAGAAGCTCTTCGTCACTGTACTCATGTTTTCAATACCGCGATATTCTGCCGCTTGCATCGCACAAATCATTTCAATTGAAAGAACACGTCTTACATTTTGAATAATTTGATGTGCATGGCGTGAGGCGATTGTTCCCATACTTACGTGATCTTCTTGGTTAGCTGATGACGGGATTGAATCAACACTCGCCGGATGTGCTAACGTTTTATTTTCAGAAACTAATGACGCTGCTGCATATTGCATAATCATCGCACCAGACTGAAGTCCTGGTTCTGGACTTAAAAACGGCGGTAAATCATTTAATTGCGGATTTACTAAACGTTCAATACGACGCTCTGAAATATTTGCAAGTTCCGCCATTCCTACTTTTAAGAAATCCATCGCAAACGCAATCGGTTGACCATGGAAATTCCCACCCGAAATTACTTTTTCTCCGCCATCAAAGATTAGTGGATTATCTGTTGCTGCATTCATTTCAATTTCTAATTTTTCTTTCACATAATTTAAAACTTGCCAAGAAGCACCGTGTACTTGCGGAATACAGCGAAGTGAATATGCATCCTGTACACGTAGTTCTCCTTGTTTTGTTGTTAATTTACTATCATGAAGGATGTCACGAATTCTGCTCGCTACTTCCACTTGCTCTTTATAGCCACGTGCTTTATGAACATTTTCATCAAATGCATCAATAATGCCTTGTAACCCCTCAATTGTCATCGAAGCAATGAATTCAGCTTGATATGCCGTTGCCTCCGCTTCTATATAAGAAAGAACCCCTTGCGCTGTCATCGCCTGCGTACCATTGATTAATGCAAGCCCTTCTTTCGCTTCAAGTTCAATCGGCTCAAGACCTTCTTCTGTAAGAGCCACCATCGCATGAACGCGTTTTCCTTTATAGAACACTTCACCTTCGCCTAATAATACGAGCGCAAGATGAGATAAAGGCGCTAAATCGCCACTCGCACCAAGTGAACCTTGCTGCGGAACGACTGGGTGAATTTTACGATTTACAAACTCAAGAAGCATATTTACAACAAGCGGTCTAACGCCAGATACGCCTTTAAGCATCGTGTTAGCTCGTAAAATTAACATGCCGCGTGATACTTCTTCAGGGAACGGATCGCCTATCCCACATGCATGTGACTGAATTAAATTGTGTTGAAGTGCCTTTACATCATCTTTTTGAATAAGCACGTCACTGAACTTTCCAAATCCAGTTGTAATACCGTAAACGACTTTTCCGTCTTCTACAATTTTCTCAACTACTTCGCGGCACTCCGCCACCTTTTGCATACTATTTGGACAAGCTGTTACACCTTCTCCTTCAAGTAATAACCTCTTCATTTCTTCAATTGTCAATGTGTGTCCTGTTAACGTAATCATTCTTTTTTCCTCCTTAAAAAGGCAAAAGGGGACCTTATCTTTTTTAAGACAGACTTCTGTCCTAAAAAAGTAAGGCCCCCTTCTAACTAATAGACTATGGGCAAATCATATGTGATTAATTCCTAAACCAATCGCCTCATGCTCAGATCCTTTTACAGGTGCACCAATCGTTCCATATAATGCAACAGCAACCCATTCGCCTTCTTTTTTTCCGTCGTATGGTGTACCGCGCACAATCGCAAAGCGAAGTCCTACTGTACGAAGAACGTCTGCTAACTGAATTTGACCTCTCGTCACTCCGTACAAAGCTTCCATAATTGCATGATAAAGTGCATGTGTTTCTCTGTAAACGTCTGTTTCAATAACTTTGGTGCTCTTAGCCGCTGTTTCCATTGCTGCTACAACTTTTTGCGAATTCATCGAACCCACTTTCCCCGTACAATACTTCCAACCTTTTGGAATAGATAATACAGGGCTTTCATTCTCATCCGCAAGTGCCAACAACATGGCCATACGACCAATTCGATGTGTTCCTTGAAGAAGCATGTGACTCTCTCATTTCTTTTAATTATTTGAATATTTCTTAATTTAAGAATATATGAAAACGGTTAAATCGTCAATAGTTTAAACTCACATTCAAACATTTTTTTCATCTTCTCTATTTGTGTACACAAATGATTTACACAAATTTTTCAGGCGTGCTATAGTCTCACTAACAGATGCAAAGGGGCGATATTTCAATGACGAAGCGAAAAGATATTCATTTTCGAATTGAAGAAAAATTACTTGAAAGGTTTGAATCTGCACTTCTTTACGAAGGTTTAAAGAAAACTGACGTATTAACGCACGCGATTCAGCAATTTTGTACGAAAGTGGAATACGAAAAGATGAATGATGTAAAACGCCAATATAACGTAAGTAACCATTTACAGACACGTATCGATACACATAAACATTATGAAGAAAAACATGTGAATTTAGATGAAGTCGTCATAGATCATTTACAACTTCAAGGAGACGAAAAAATATTAGAGGTTGGGTGCGCTAACGGAAATTTTCTTTCCCTTTTACAAACTAACGGTCATACAGGACATTTAACAGGTTTGGATCAATCGAAAACGATGCTTTCTGAAGCTACAAAAAAGAATAGCATAATTGAATGGAGGCTAGGTGACGCCGGTAAACTTCCTTTCGAAGCTAATTGCTACGACTGGATCGTCGCAAGACATATGTTATACCACATGAAAGATGTTGAAAAAACAGTCCAAGGGTTCCATAAAGTAATACGTCCTGGAGGCTCACTTTTAGCTACAACAAATTCTGACGTTACATTATCTCGTATAGTTGAAATGTGTAACCGCATGTTAGACGCATTTGATTTACCGAAAACAACATCTTCAGTCACGCCATTTTGTTTGGAAAATGGTAAAGAGATATTACAGTCTGTTTTTCCAACTGTTGAAGAAGCAGTTATTCATAATGCTCTCGTTTTTCATCATGCTACTCCAATTGTAAACTATATTTCTAGCATGTTTCCATCGCTAAATATACCTGATAATACACATCTTCACGCCGAAATGAAGGAATGGCTAAAAGAAGAAGTAGAAAATGAATTGTCACTTCATAACGGTATATGGCGCGATCCGAAAACGTTAGCCATTTACCGATGTCAAAAAGAAAAAAGCTAGCATTAGCTAGCTTTTTTACATTCTCAAGTAAAAGTTTCTCCATCGTCATATTGACCTTTCTGCTTTATCCACCTCATAAAATATACCTCTAAATCTTCTGCTGTTAATTTATTCGTGTCCACATAAGTTACAGGAAATTGTTTATACCAGTCTTTTTCCATTTCTACTAATTTAAATTGCTCCTCAAATGTACTTCGTTTTCTTGTCCTATCGTTATTTTTTCTATCATATACATTCTTTTCCGTCACATCTAAATAAAAAATAGCATCTGAGCGACATTCTCTTAATTTATATAATTCATCTTTCAATTCTGTTTCTATATTCCACTCTTTTCCTATAATCATTGGATAAAAAAGTGTGTAAAACTCAATATCTTCTGGTCCACGATCAAAAATTACAACTGAATCTTTCACATTTTGAAACTCCTTTATTTTTGCTTCTATAAACATTTTTTGATTTATAATAAATCCTTCTTTTGAATTCATATCTAACTTTAATTGCTTTCGCTTTTCTACAATTGGATATGGATTTTCAAATATCACCGATAGCCCAAATCGTTCTAACCTCTTAGCTAATGTTGTTTTCCCACTTGCCATCGGTCCTTGTAGTGAAATTACATACGCCATCCCTCTCAGTCCTTTGCACTTTCGTACAACTATAATATACAGAATTTTGAAAACCATCAACAAAATATATATCATCTTGTTTCTTATTCTTATCTAATTTATAATAAAAATAGAGATTATGACGGACGCATCGATAATGTAAGCTTGGAAACCCAAGCTTACATTATTTTTTGCTTTCCCTTTTCTAATAAAAAGAGTATACTAGTTTAGAACGTATGTTCTTAATGATTACATACAGTAAGGAGATAGAACAATGGTATACGATACAAAAGCAATTTCTTGGAATGAGTCTTTAAAACAACTTCAACGCCGCTATACAAATAAACAAGTTGACCGAAAAGAATTTGAGGATATTGAACTGATGGAATTCTTCCGCGATAACGACTACATTTCTTTACCTACACATATAAGCGGCCTATCAACAGCACGTTTTACTTCTTACTCTATTTTCACAACTGAAGATAAAGATCGTAAAGTTGGCACATTAATCATCGAATATGTAGAAGATGATAATAATAATTTATGTGTTGAACAACTATACTTTGTTTAAATGATAACGCTTGGTCAAAATGACCAAGCGTTCTTGCTTTCTATGAATCTCACTGTTTATAATATGAATAAAAGAAAACCGCAATCATTAAGGGGGGATACGCTTGCTCGAAGGATGGTTCAGTTGGTTTATTGTGCTATGGACTGTTATTTTATTAGGACTTATGTCTATCGGTGGATACTTTATGTTCAGAAAATTTTTAAAACGACTACCAAAAGAAGATGGTATGTCTATTCTAGATTGGGAAGAGCACTATATTAATAAAACTAGGCATTTATGGGATGACGAACAAAAACAATTGTTAGAAGAGCTCGTAAGTCCTGTTCCAGAACTATTTCGCGATGTTGCTAAATCAAAAATTGCTGGCAAAATCGGTGAACTAGCATTACAAGAAAAAGCCTCTCAAATTACACAAGATTTAATTATTAAAGGGTATATTATCGCTACACCGAAGCGTGATCATAAATTTTTAGTAAAAAAACTACAAGAAAAAGAAATTGATTATTCTCATTATCAATCTTTACTAACAAAATCCACCTCATAAAAAAAGATTGCTAGATGATAGCAATCTTTTTTAACTTACAGTTACAGATTTTACGGCTGTTAATCTAGCCTCTGCCAAGTCTATTTGTAATCCGACTGCACTTATATAAATCGTATCACCTGTGCCTGTAATATTTACTTGTGTGGATGTCGTATTTGGTGCAATAGAACCTGTTGCATTTACATTTGTAATATCAAACTCAGCTCTCGCATTTGCATTTGTAGTTGTTCCAGAAAAATTACGATCTGCAAAGCTACCAAGTGTATTTAAATTTCCATTAATATCATTTACTTGCCCTCTAAAAAAGTTTCCTATTGGATTATTTGGCCCCGTTAATGTCACAGAGTTCAATTGAAAATTATCACCCGTAAAGTTCGGATCACCATTCACCGCCATTACAAAAGCTCTTGCTGTCACCGTCCCTGTAGCCGGTGTAAAAAAACCTGAAAGGGTTTGCGGTGTACCCGATAATAAAAAACCTGGAAATAAACTCACATTTCTCATCGGATATGAGGAATCACGATATACAACAATCAACGACCACCCTGCACCATAACCAACTGGTTGACGCGTAGGTAATCTCGTTACGCTGTATCTTCCTGCTGCTCGATTCGGTAACCCTTGTAGTAAAGATGTAACGTCTGCTGCTCGATTATAAACATTGCCTATGAAAGGTAAATTCGTCCCTCCTGATGACCATGCTGAATTTATTGTCACTTGTGTACTCGTTCCATCAGGCGTAACTAAATTTGGTGGATTCGCGTCAACAACAGCGGTTGTAACAGCCGTATCCAACCCACCTGACCAAACAAGTAATGCAAAATCTACAACCGCTGTAGTTGGAACAATCGTAGTTGATGGATTTAATTCAGCCCATGAACCATCTAGCGTCCAATCATTCGTCGTACCTCCAAATGTATTTGGATCTGTTGATGAAGGAACTCCTCCAAAAGTAGTGTCAGTATTTAATGTAATAAGTGCATTGTAAGCAAAGTTTGTATTTGCAGTACCGCGCATTCCCATCGTATTACCTGTATGCATCATAAATAAATTATCATTTTTTCCGTAAGCTTGAACGAAAGCCAATAAAACTCACTCCTATTATTTAAAGGGATTTTCCAATAATATTTCAATTACTTTAACTTACAGTTACCGATTTTGTAGCAGAAAGACGCGCCTCTCCTAACTCTATTTGCAAACCTACAGCACCAGCATAAAGATAATCAAATGTATTCGGAATATTAACTGATGCAGAAGTTGATCCAGCTGTTAATACACCGTTCGCTGGGACATTCGTCACATCAAATTCAGCACGCCGATTCGTTGCCGCAGTTCCAATTGGCATATTTCGATCTGCAAAGCTACCAATTGTATCCAAGTTGCCTACATAATTATTGACTTGCGAAGCGAAAAAATTAGGATTGGCATTATTAGGACCCGAAAGCGCTGTACCATTTAAAACAAATGTATCCGCTGTCGCATCCGTATCACCATTTAGCGCCATTGTAAATACACGAGCGTTAACTGGCGCTATTGCTGGCGTGATAAAATTGGAAATCGTGGCTGTCTCACCCAATGTAGAAATGAGTAAACCAGTATATAAACTAACATTCCTAACCGGATATGAATTATCCCGATATATAACAACTAATGCCCACCCTACTCCCGTTCCTTGCAAAGGTGGATTTGCCGTTGGAACACGTTCTACAAAATAATCACCTACAGCACGATTAGGAAGTCCTTGAAGAATACTCGTCACATTAGCTACACGTGTATAAATCGTACCTTGAAATGTCCCACTCGACCTTGTTTCTCCCCACGCAGGCGTACTTGTAATAGTGTGAGTCACATCATCCGGAGTTCTGAATGTTGGAATATTTGCATTTACTACCGCTTCTGTAACAGTACCTCCCAATGTTCCTTGCCAAACTAACATCGCAAAATCTACAGTTGCTGTTGCTGGTACGTCTGTTAGTGAAGGATTTAACCTTGCCCAGGAACCATTTAATGTCCAATCATTCGTCGTTCCTGCAAAGGTATCCGCATCTGTGGAAGACGGCACCCCAGCAAAACTCAAATTTGTATTTGTGGAAATTAATGCGTTATATTGATATGCAGTAGCTGTCGTAATACCGCGCATCCCTAACGTATTTCCTGTATGCACCATAAAAAGCGAATCCGTTTTTGTATATGTTTGTACAAAGGCCAACAACCTCACTTCCTTTCTATGAAAATAAATATTTATTCGCTATTTCATTTAATGCGCGTAAAAAGAAAAAGTTCCATTTATATACGTACGAGCTCATTTAGGCAAAAAAAAGCCTTTGCCTATTCCTATTCATTTATATTTGAATAAGATGCAATGACGGGCTCATTTCATACTAACATTTACACATAGTATTATTTCTAGATTATTAAATAATGCTGTTTATAAATATTCCATGCCTTGACCGGATTTAAATTTATACAGAAAGGACGAATCTAATGGCAATAGCAACAATAGAAAATCGTTTAACCTATACAATCGTTGTCCAAAATACCGGAACACTCCCTGCCCAAAACGTTACATTTACAGACCCTATACCAGCTGGTACCACTTTCGTTCCAAACAGTGTAACTGTTAACGGTACTCCAACAGCTGGCGATCCTTCAACTGGAATTCCTATTAATAACATCCCTGCTGGCGGTTCTGCTACAATTACTTTTCAAGTAGATGTAACAAGTATTCCTACCCCACCTGTCGCCAGTAACGTAGCAGCATTTGGATACACATTTCAACCAGCTCCTAACGCACCCACTATTAATCGGACAGCAACAAGCAATATAGTTGATACAGATATTTTCACAGCTAATGTCGCATTAACAAAAGCAGTAGATAAAACAATTGCTACCATCGGTGATACGATTACGTATACAATTACCGCTACAAATCAAGCCCCATTAGCTGCTAATAATGTTATCATTACAGATACACCTCCTGCTGGCACTTCGTTCGTACCGGGTAGCGTTACAGTGAATGGTACTTCTACTACAGATAATCCTGCTACTGGAATAAATGTAGGAACGATTGCTGCAAACGGAAATGCTACAATTACGTTTCAAGTTCGGGTTAATACTCTCCCTACACCAAACCCTATTCCAAATAGTGCAACTTCAAGCTTTCAATATAACCCACCAAACCAACCACCAATTAACAGAAACTCTACAAGTAATATAGTTGAAACACAAATTAATGCTACTATCATTAATCCGACTAAAAGTGCAAACCAACAAATTGTGAATATTGGTGACATCATTACGTATACGATCACTGTACCGAATAATGGTAATATTTCAGCAACAAATGTTTCTATCACCGATCCTATCCCTACCGGCACTACTTTCATTCCAAACAGTGTTACAGTTAATGGAGCGACACAATCTGGCGTAACACCAACAAATATTCCGCTAGGTACGATTCCTGCTGGCCAAACTACAACTGTCACATTTCAAGTTCAAGTCACTTCTCTTCCGACCAATGGAACGATTACTAATGAAGCAAATATAACATTTACATTTCAACCAAATCCATCTGAACCCCCAACGACAACTACGACAACACCACCTCCAACAACTACTTCTGTACGAACTGCAATTGTAAATCCGACAAAAACTGCTAGTCCACAAATTGCTGATATTGGTGATATTATTACGTATACAATTACTGTACCAAATACAGGAAACATCGAAGCGACGAACGTTATTGTAACGGATCCAATTCCAAGTGGTACTACATTTATTCCGAATAGCGTCACAATTAACGGCACTTCACAACCAGGTGTAAATCCTGCTGGCGGTATACAAATCGGTACAATCGCTGCTGGTGCAAATGCTATAGTTACATTCCAAGTTCAAGTTACCTCTCTCCCAGAGAATGGCTTAATCCGAAATATCGGAACCACAACATTTACGTATCAACCCGATCCAACAAAACCACCTATTACAACAACAAACCCTACACCACCTACTACTACTCCTGTTAATACCGCTATTACAAATCCTGTTAAAACAGTGGATAAAACTGCTGTTGATATCGGTGATGTTATTACGTATACGATTACATTTACTAATGATGGTACAATCCCTGCTACGAATGTAGTTTTTAACGATACAATTCCTGCTGGGACAACATTCATTCCGAATAGCGTAGTCTTAAATAATGTTCCCGTTCCAAATTCAAATCCAGCACTCGGAATTCCAGTTGGAACAATTAATCCTGGTGAAACGAAAACACTCTCATTCCAAGTTCTTGTTACACAAGTACCTGCTGGCGGTGTTATTACAAACGAAGCTTCAACGACATATACGTATCAGCCAGATCCAACAAGGCCTCCTGTTACAACAACTGAACCGACAGCACCTACTACAGTCGCTGTTAATACCGCTACGGTTAATCCTACAAAATCTGCTAATCGTACTTTCGTTGACATTGGTGATATTATTACGTATACAATTAGTTTACAAAATAACGGCACTGTTGCCTCAACGAATATTGTACTAACCGATCCTATTCCAAACGGTACAACATTTATTCCAAATAGCGTTACGATTGATGGTGTCTCACAACCTAACAGTAATCCTGAAAACGGTATATCAATCGGTACTTTAAATCCAAATCAAGCAAAAACAATTACATTCCAAGTTCAAGTTACAAGTGTGCCACCAAATGGGCTTATAGAAAATCAGGGTATTGTATCATTTAATCATATTGTTAATCCAAATGAACCTCCTGTTATAAAGACAACCCCAACTCCGAAAACAGAAACTCAAGTTGAGACTGTTGTTACTGCACCTACAAAATCTGCAGACAAACAAGTTGCTGATATAGGAGATACAATTACCTATACGGTCACTTTTACAAATAATGGGACAGTTCCAGCTACAAATGTAGTCGTTACAGACCCTACACCTAACGGGACTATTTTCGTTCCAAATAGCGTTACGATTGATAGCGTTTCGAATCCTGGTTCCGATCCAGAACTCGGAATACAACTTGGTACTATTTCTGTGGGGGAAACAAAAACAATCACCTACCAAGTTGTCGTTACAAATTTACCACCTGACGGGATAATTAGAAACCAAGCATCCTTCACTTATCAATATCAACCGAATCCAAGTGAGCCTCCCGTTACAACAACTACTACCACACCAAGTGTGAAGATCCCAATTAACAATCCAAATCCGACGACTACAAAATCTGCCGATCGACAAATTGCTGATATAGGAGATACGATTACTTTTACCGTAACATTTCAAAATAGAGGAACCGTCCCCGCTACAAATGTTATTGTGAAAGATACACTCCCATCTGGTGTTTCTTTCGTTCCAGGTAGCGTTGTCGTAAATGGCACATCACAACTTGGAGAAAACCCTGAAATTGGTATACCCGTCGGCACTGTAAATCCTGGTCAAAGTATTACAGTTACGTTCCAAGGTGTAGTAAATAGTATCCCGCCCGGAGGAGTTATTAGAAATCAAGCAAATATTACATTCACATACGAGCCAAATCCAAATGAACCTCCCGTTACGACAACTATTACAACTCCTGAAACAGAAACATCAGTTAATACCGCTACACTAAATCCACAAAAAACAGCAGATCGCTCCTTCGTTGCATTAAATGATGTTATTACCTATACTCTCTCATTTCAAAACACCGGTACTATTCCTGCTACGAATATAACAGTAATAGATTCTATCCCTGCCGGTACTGTATTTATTCCAGATAGTGTTACGATTAATGGCATTCCTCAAGCAGGAACAAATCCATCATCAGGAATTTCACTTGGAACTTTAGCGCCATCCGAACGCGCAACGATTACTTTCCAAGTACGAGTAATAAACATCCCTGCTAGCGGCAAAATACGCAATCAAGGAAGTGCAACATTTAATTATCAACCGGATCCAAATTTACCTCCAGTCACAAAAACAGAAACAACTCCTGAAACAACGACTCCTATCCAAACTGTAGTCATAAGTCCAACAAAAACGGCAAACCTTACGTTTGCAGAAATTGGCGATATTGTAACTTATACTGTCACATTTACAAACCAAGGAACTATACCTGCTAATGGTGTAACCATTACAGATTCTTTGCCACCGGGTACAACTTTTATTACGAATAGTGTTACTGTAAACAATGTCGCTCAACCCGGCGTAAGTCCAGTCACTGGAATTCCTGTTGGAACAGTTAATCCCGGCGAGACAGTTACTGTTACATTCCAAATTCAAATAAACGCTATTCCTCCTAATGGAAAAATAGAAAATACAGCAAGTGTTACCTACACTTCTCAGCCTAATCCAAGCGAACCTCCTATTACAACAACAGAAACGACTCCTACCGTAACTTTACCTGTTCGTACCGCTAACCCGAACCCACAAAAAACAGTAGACCGTGAGTTTGCAAGTATTGGTGATACACTCACTTATACAATCACCCTTCAAAATTCTGGTAATATACCTGCAACTGATGTCATTATTACAGATTCTATCCCTACCGGAACTACATTTATTCCTGGTAGCGTTACAATTAATGGCATTCCACAACCTAATTTGACCCCAGAAACAGGAATTCCAGTTGGCACATTAAACCCTAGACAAATAGTGACTGTTACTTTAGAAGTACAAGTAACTACTCTACCACCAAATGGCATTATCTCAAATGAAGCAAATGTCACTTACACATCTCAACCAGACCCTACTCTTCCGCCTATTACAACAACCACACCTACTCCAATCGCAGAAACAATTGTACAAAATGCAGAGTTAGAGTCAACTAAAACAGTTGATTTATCAGTTGCTAACATTGGAGATGCACTCACGTATACAATCATTCTTGAAAACATCGGAAATATTCCTATGACAAATGTATCTGTCATTGATCCACCACCAGTAGGTACACAATTTATTGTGGATTCCGTTACAGTAAATGGCATTTCACCACCAGGTATTGATCCAAGTATCGGAATACCTATTGGTACAATACAACCGAATCAAATAGTAACCATCACATTCCAAGTAACGATTACAAATATACCGCCTAACGGGGTTGTTACAAATGTTGGTTCAATCAACTTTACCTCGCAGCCCAATCCAAATGAACCTCCTATTACAGAAACAGAGACAACACCACCAGTTAATACTGAAATCATTAATAGTATTATTAATCCATCGAAAACAGCTGATCGAAATAATGTTGATATAGGTGATATCATTACGTACACTGTTACATTCCAAAACTTACAAACAGTACAACTGACAGACATCGTTTTTACAGACCTAATCCCAACAGGGACTACTTTCATTCCAAATAGCGTTACAATTAACGGCACTCCAACTAGTAATGTAGATCCAGCTCTTGGCATACCTCTTGGCACATTAAACCCTAGTGAATCGGTCATTGTAACTTTCCAAGTTCGTGTTGTTTCCATACCACCTAATGGAATTATTGTAAATGAAGCTACTATCACCTACACATTCCAACCTAATCCTGGAGAACCTCCAGTAACAGTAACTACTCCAACGCCACCTACTACTACAAATGTCAACACCGCAACAACGAATCCTACAAAATCTGCTGATAAAGTATTTGCTTTATTAGGTGACACAATCACCTATACAATCTCCTTGCAAAATACAGGAACTGTCCCTGCAACAAATGCACTTGTAACCGACCCTATTCCAACTGGTACTACTTTCATTCCAAATAGCGTTACGATTAATGGTGTTTCACAACCAGGTATCATTCCTAGTTCTGGCATTCTTATCGGTACATTAGCACCTAGTACTTCAGCCGTCGTGACTTTCCAAGTTCAAGTAACTTCGATACCGCCGACAGGTTTTATTGAAAATGAAGGGACCGTTTCATTCCAATATCAACCAGATCCTACTAGACCACCTGTATCTGTTACTACGCCTACACCTACTACAAAGACGCAAGTAAGTGAAGTTACCACTAATCCTAACAAACAAGCTAGCCCTCAAGTTATTAATCTTGGTGATACTGTCACATATACAATTACATTCCAAAATGTCGGGAATATTAATGCGACAGATGTTATTATTACAGACCCTATTCCTGCAGGGACTACTTTCATTCCAAATAGCGTTACGATTAATGGCGTCTCTTCGCCTGGAGCAAATCCAAATAATGGTGTCAATGTCGGAACTGTTACTCCAGGACAAATTATTACGTTAACTTATCAAGTTACTGTAACTGCACTCCCGCCAGACGGTATTATTAAAAACACAGCAACTGTCACTTACACATTCCAACCAAATCCTAGTGAACCTCCTATTACCATTACAGACCCTACTCCAACTGTTGAAGTGTCCGTTATTACACCTACCCCTAATCCAAATAAACTAGCTGATAAACAAATTGTAGATTTGAATGAACTCATCACTTATACAGTAACGTTCCAAAATCGTGGATCGGTCCCTGCAACTTCCGTTATCATTACTGATCCGTTAGCAAATGGGTTAACATTTGTTCCAGGTACCGTTGTGATAAATGGTACTCCAGATCTTGGAGCAAATCCTGTAGTGGGTATACCTGTAGGCACAGTCAATCCAAGCGATACAATTACTGTTCAATTCCAAGCGAGAGTAATAAGCGTACCACCTGGTGGTATCATTCGAAATCAAGCAACTGTTACTTTCACATATGAACCAATTCCTGGTGAACCTCCTATTACCATTACAGACCCTACTCCAATTAACACAACGAATGTAAATACAGCCATATTAAATCCACAAAAAACAGCTACGCCGGAAACAGTTACACTAGGTGATATTATTACGTATACGATTTCACTCCAAAATACAGGCACCATTCCGGCTAATAATATTGTTGTAACTGATACAATTCCTGTCGGTACTTCGTTCATTGAAGATAGTGTTACTATTAACAATGTGCCACAACCAACCGCAAATCCAGTAGCAGGTATTCCAATTTCAACACTTGCTCCTTCTGAATCCGCAACGATTTCTTTCCGCGTTCTAGTTACTTCAATTCCACCAAGCGGGAAAATTCAAAACCAAGGTAACGTTTCATTCCAATACCAACCAGACCCTACTAAACCACCTGTATCCGTTACTACGCCTACACCTACCACAACTACTCCTGTAAACGTCGGGACTATTAATCCGATAAAAACTGCTGATAAATCCATCGTTTCAGTAGGTGATACGATTACATTTACTATCACTTTCCAAAATGAAGGTACGATTCCTATCACTGACATTTCTGTTATAGACTCACTTCCTGTCGGCACGTCATTCATTCCAAATAGTGTCACAATTAATAACATTCCCGTTCCAAACGCAAATCCAGCTACAGGAATTTCAGTCGGGACTCTTAATCCAGCAGAATCAGTAACTATTTCATTCCAAGTGCAGGTTATTACACTTCCAGCTAATAGAATGATTACAAATATTGCGTCCATTACGTATACTTCTCAACCTGACCCTACTAGACCACCTGTCACAACAACGACAACAACACCACCAATTATGATAGAAATACACCCTAATGAACCAAACACATTTATTAAGACCGCAGATGTAAATAGCGCCTCGCTCGGTGACTTCATCACATATACACTTACCTTTACTAACAATGGCGCTATTCCTGCAAATAATGTACTCATTACCGATCCACTTCCTCCCGAAGTTACTTTCTATCCAAATTCAGTAACAGTAAACGGCGTTTCACGTCCTGGAAGTAATCCAACTATTGGTATTCTTATTGGAACGGTTAATCCAGGTGAATCCGTTGTTGTCCGTTTTATCGTTCAAGTAACAGCAGAGCCACGAAACGGTCTCATTCGAAATACTGCCCGCGTTCGCTATACACTTAGACCTGATCCTACTAAACCACCGATTCCTGTTGATGAGACTACAGAACCAAATATCATTCCGTTTATCGGTCCGTTTGTATCACCAAATTTAAATTGCTTCTTTAATGGGGAACGTTTTATACGACGCGGCTGGGACAGAAGATGTTAACAATATAAATAAAAAGACAGCGTCAAAAAACGCTGTCTTTTTATTTTATACATATACAGTTTTTAAGTTAATTTCATATCTTTTTCATTATAAAAACCATCTTCTTTTTCCAGTTCCTTTTGTAATTTCGTAAAGGAACGGTACATAGCAATTCTCCATGACACAATCATCGCGAACGCCAGTAAGAAGAACATGCCACTAAGTTGTCCTAAATCAAGAGATTGACTTAAGTATGTTTTAAATACAATTCGCACGACAAGTAATCCAATTAATATAAAAACAAAGGCTTTTGAACGCTTCAAATAAATCTCTTGTCCTCTAATTTCAAATTTAGATGTTTTAATAAGAAAAATAGAGAAAATCAAACCGACACCAATTGCTTCTAACATTTCTGCTGGAGTTAATCGAAATTCAGGAAAAACATACATCAATGCTCCCGTACTCATAAAAAATGGCGGAAGTATAATTTTTTTCAATGTTGCAGGTTTCTTAGCTGCTTTTAAACGAATAAACATCGCACCGACAGCCATACAAACAGCAACGATACTGGATAAAACAACTATGTTCATATTTTCTCATCCTTTTTTGTGGCTATATGCAAAATATACTTTCATTATATGCTTTTCCGTTAGTATTTCCAACATTTTCACAGAATAATACTAAAAACCGGTAAAACCACCAAATAAACTTGAGAAATATACGATAATTTTCGTCATCCAGTTAAAGTATAGGAAGATACCCATGACAATCATAACGTATCCACCGATTTTCATGAATTTCATACTATTTCTTTTAATCCAAGACATTTTTGTAATAAAGAATGATAGCACGAAAAATGGGATAGCAAATCCAAGTATGTATGCAATCATATAAATCATCGCTGATTCTGGGTTCGTTGCTGCTAATCCAATGACAGATACTAAAATAGGTCCTGTACAAGGTGTCCATCCTGCAGCAAATGCCAATCCAATTAAAACAGATCCCAAATAGCCACTCGGACGATTTTTAAACGTGAATTTACGATCCTGCATTAAAAATTTCGGTTTAAACACACCGACAATAATAAGACCGAACACGATGATAAATATACCACCTAACTGTCTAATTAAATCTTTATAATCTGTAAAGATACCTCCGATAAAGCTTGTACCAAATCCAATTGCAATAAATATAATTGAAAATCCAAGTAAGAAAAACGCTGTATGTATCATACTTCTCTTGCGAAGCATTGCATTTTCTTCTTTCAACTCAGAAACCGACATACCTGTTATGTACGATAAAAATGCCGGATAAAGCGGTAAGCAACATGGGGAAATAAATGATAAAAACCCGGCGCCAAACGCTAAAAAAATACTAATATCTTGCATTATTCCACTCCTCTCCTTACATATTGTAGCAAAATCATATAAAAATACTGTGAACAATTCGTGAAATCACTTTTCCAACGTAATAATAAGAGAAACTACTCTTTCACACAGTTTCTAAAAAAACGTTTTCATTTCCTTCTATTATATAGAAAAATCTCAATTGAACCACGAAACTTCTCTAATTGTTATTAACATAACAAAGGTAACATAGTTTCTCAAATGATTAGCACACTATAATGGACTACCCTTTTATCTCCCCAAAAAATATTTTTTTCAAATGCTGTCTTTATACAGCACATAGCTAATTTTATAATACTTCTACTATTATTAATTTCAAGATTATGCATAAATATCATACTTTTATTATTATTCTATAAAATGTCACACTTTTCTTTTATTTGACCCTTTATTTTTAATTTTGTATACTTCCCTCTAGTTATATATGTCCGTTAGGAACAATTTCATATAGATGGGAGGAATTTTTCATGCTTCGTTATTCTCTTTTAGTTTTATTAGGAGCGTGTAGTTATGGGATTTTAGCTATTTTCGTTAAGCTTGCATATGCAGAAGGATTTTCACTTGGAGAGGTAATTGGCAGCCAGTATTTGTTCGGTTGGATTATTTTGCTTGCTATTACACTTCTATTTTCTAGACATCGTGTTCCATTAAAACAAGCGTTAATTTTATTCGTTGCAGGTACATCTGCAAGTTTCACTGGAATTTTTTATTATGCTTCATTAAAAACTGTACCAGCATCTATTGCAATCATACTTTTATTCCAATTCGTTTGGGTCGGAATTATTATTGAAGCAGTGGCAACAAAAACAATACCTTCAAGAGAAAAGGTGATTTCCGTTATTTTCTTACTTGCAGGTACATTTTTATCAAGTGGTTTACTAGAAAAATCAGCAGGTGATTTTGATACAACTGGAATCATATTAGGTTTATTGTCTGCTGTTACATTTGCAACATACATTTTTGTGAGCGGAAAAGTTGCTGTTGAAGTACCTTCCTTACCGCGCGGTGTTCTCTTAATGGCAGGCGCTTTAACTTTAGTAATGATCGTATTCCCGCCAACATTTATTTTTAACGGTGCAATTTCAGAAGGACTTTGGAAATACGGTTTAGGATTAGGAACATTTAGTATCGTTATTCCTTCTATCGCCTTTACAATTGGCATTCCAAAGATTGGTTCTGGCTTAGCAACTATTCTTGGTGCCGCAGAATTACCAGTTACAACAATTATGTCTGTCTTCGTTTTAAAAGAAGCTGTGCTATCTTCACAATGGTTCGGTGTATCACTTATTTTAATCGGTATTGCTATCCCGCAAATTGCCTATGCAATGCGTGGACGTTATCGTAAACATCATACACACAAAAAATTAGCAGCATAAAACGGGAGAGGATTTTCATTTGAGAATCCTCTCCTTTCTTATTGTATACTTAATGTAAATACTTCATTTAAGAAAGAGGGCATTATAAGTGGCAGCAAATCGAGAGCAATTAACCGAGACGCTAATTTCTATTCGTCGAAATTTACATGAGCATCCAGAATTATCATACGAAGAATTTGAAACGACGAAAGCTATAAAAAATTGGTTAGAAGAAAAAAATATTACGATTATAAATTCTAATTTAGAAACAGGCGTTATTGCTGAAATTTCAGGGAATCATAGCGGACCACTTATAGCAATCCGTGCTGATATTGATGCCCTTCCTATTCAAGAAGAAACAAATTTGCCGTACGCTTCAAAAATTCACGGCAGGATGCATGCTTGTGGACATGATTTTCATACAGCTGCTATTATAGGTGCCGCTTATTTATTAAAGGAAAAGGAATCTTCTCTTAGCGGAACGGTACGCTTAATATTCCAGCCAGCTGAAGAGAGTAGTAATGGTGCTTGCAAAGTCATTGAAGCCGGACATTTACATGGCGTTCAAGCTATTTTCGGTATGCATAATAAACCTGATTTACCAGTAGGTACAATCGGTATTAAAGATGGTCCACTTATGGCTGGGGTTGATCGATTCGAAATTGAAATTCACGGAGTTGGTACACATGCAGCTGTACCAGATGCTGGGGTAGACCCTATTGTCGCGTCTTCTCAAATTGTGATGGCACTACAAACAATTGTAAGCCGAAATATAAGTTCTTCACATAATGCCGTCGTTAGCGTCACAAACATACATTCAGGAAATACGTGGAATGTTATTCCTGAAAAAGCAACGCTGGAAGGAACTGTACGTACCTTCCAAACGGAAACACGTGAAAAGATTCCTGCACTCATGAAACGTATTATTCAAGGAGTTTCTGATGCATTAGGTGTAAAAACAGAATTTCGTTTTTATTCAGGTCCTCCTGCTGTTCATAACGATACCTCTCTAACAAACTTATCGACTCAAGTTGCAGAAACAATGAATTTAAATATCATCTCCCCTACCCCTTCAATGGCCGGAGAAGATTTTTCTTTTTATCAACAAGAAATACCTGGTTCATTCGTCTTTATGGGAACGAGTGGTACACATGAATGGCATCATCCCGCTTTTACAGTAGATGAGCGAGCGTTACCTATAAGTGCAGAATACTTCGCTTTGTTAGCCGAAAAAGCACTTAAACACTTTTCCTAAAAAAGGAGCCGTTAAGAAATGCTTAACGGCTCCTTTTTTTAAGTTAAATCACGTTTTAAAAATACTGTATAGGAAATGATTAAAAATACAAATAAATACAGTAATAACATACATGATGCAAACGGGAACGTTACTCCATCAATAAAACTTCCATTCTTTGAAATACTGTATAAATCTGTGTTTGCTGGTAATAAATATTTCGCCCAATCATATCTAGTTGCTGCTAGCAATGCAATATTTCCTGATAAAGCAAGAAATAGTGAAATACCAATCGCACCTCCGCTAGATCTTGTTAGCACAGAAATCATAAATGCAAACGCTGCGTACACAATCGTCGGCAACCACGATAAAATATAATACTTACTAGCTTCTACAAAAATATTTTGTTTTATAATATTTCCATCTTGGAATATAAACTCGCTCCATGCAGGCTGTTGGAATTTATAAATAACAAGCCCACATAAAATGGAAAGAATCATATTAAATATAAACAATAACGCTGCAAATATCACAATTGCTAAAAATTTAGCTGTCAAAATTTTAAAGCGACTCGCTGGTCGTATCGTTAAAAATTTATATGTTCCCCAGCTATATTCATTCGCAAAAATTGTACTTGCATACACAAGGATAAACGGAAGTAATATTGGAAATACGATAAAACCTGTATCTCTCATGAAAGAAAGTGGAGAACTACTTGCCGGTGCTGTACCTGTATCTAAATGCTTCATCTTGAGCTGATATTCCTTAACAAGCTCGTCCCCAGATCGTTCTGCTAAAATAGCTTCTTTTTTCATGCCTAGCTTTTTCTCAATTTCTACAGTTCGTTCTGTATAATCCGCTTTCCAACCTTTTGTTTCCGGTTCCAAATACTTTACTGTAACCCATCCTAATCCGATTATTAATACTGCAATAACCGCAAATGGAATAATCGTTCGCTTTCGCTTAAATATTTTATACAGTTCGTTATAGACTAAATTAAACAATATCTTTTCCCCCTGTTAATTCTAAAAATTGCTCTTCTAACGTTTTTCTTTCTTCATATACACGATACACTTGAATGTTTTTCTCAAGCAATGTACGAATAACATTTGGGATTTCTTCATCTTTTACATGAATAAGTAGATCATTACCTTTTATTAAAACATCTTGTTCTAACATTTCTGCCGCTTTATTTGCATCATCTACACGTATACGGATTGTCTCCATCTCTTCACTTTGATTATGCTGAATATTTTGCGTCGCGACATATTCTCCATGCTGAATAATGATAACTCTATCACACATTAATTCAACTTCTGAAAGTAAGTGACTAGATACAAGTACCGCTTTTCCTTGTTCATGCGCAATTTTCTTTATGTACATTCTCATCTCATGTATTCCACTAGGATCTAATCCATTCGTTGGTTCATCTAATATTAATACATCTGGATCGTGAATAAGCGCTTGAGCTATACCTAAACGTTGTCTCATGCCGAGTGAATATGCTTTTACTTTACGGTCAATTACTTGTCCCATCCCTAGCAATTTCACTACTTCATCGATACGTTCTTCTGTCACATTGCCATTCATTCGTCCGAAATATGTTAAATTTTCATAGCCACTCAAGAAAGGATAAAATTCTGGCGTCTCAATTACTGCTCCAATTTTCGAAGCAGTACTTTCAAATTGCTGTTTTACAGATTGACCATCAATCCAAACTTCGCCCTCTGTCATACGAATCATGCCGACCATCATTCTCATTAAAGTCGTTTTTCCAGCACCATTTGGTCCGAGCAAACCAACTACTTCACCCTTTTTAACTTCGAAACTAATATTTTCTACAAGTGTCTTTGAACCGATTCGCTTCGTTAACCGCTCAACCTTTACAATCGATTGTTCATTTGTCATGCTATACAACCTTTCCTTCCCATTCTTTGTCAGGTCTTTACACTGTAACATGATTATTTTTATGTGTAAAATAAGAAAAGGCATGATTTCTCATGCCTTTTTCTTGAAATGCAACGAATTTTTATCTTGTAAACTTTGAACAAATCGAAAACATTGCACCATCGATAATAAGAGAATAACAATCATAATTATACTCACTACTACTATTGCATATATTGTAATCGGTGCACTATTTATCCCTTGTATTCCTGCTATTCTTATAAAGATAATCGTAAATAATTTTAAAAATAACATCCCATTAACTAATCCAAAAACAAACGCTGCTCCATAAATAAAGAATTGCTCCTGACATAATACACATAGTACATCATTTCTCTTCCTATTCTCTGCTACATAAGATTTTATTTCCTCTTTCCTCACGTGCAGAAGAGAAAGCGTTATTTTATATGTAGTAAAAATACATATAAAAATGAATACAATAAACAGTGTGTAAAAGCACATTTGAAATAAAAATATAGTCCCTAATTCCCCAATAGCTCCTTTATTTAACTGGAGCGATATCATAAAAAACAAAACCATAGTACTCATAGCAATCCACATAAATTGCTTCATCCTTTTGGCAGCAAATGTTCTTATATTTTTTCTCACTAACTGACATAAAGACATATGTTCTTCCCCTACCTTACTTCATAACAAACTCATTCTATACTACTAGTGTATAAAAATATGACATTTTAAACATCGCACCACAATCTGAATTCGTTCTAAGTCTTTAGTCCTAGAAAATAAAAACGAATAATGAAACCGTAAGAGTGCTAATGTTTGCGAAAAAAAACTCTATTGATCAACTATTACAAGAAAACGAACATGTTTACCTCTTTAGCATAGAACTAAAAAAGAACACTAAAGCGGAAATGCAATAGTATTGCATTTCCGCTTTAGTGTTTAACGAGGTGTACTTTTTAATAACTTAATTAATCTCATCCTCTACTTCAATTCTTTTCTTCTCTCTTGCAATTTTCAAAAACTCTAAAAGCTCTGGGTTAGTATTCATTTTCTTGTAAGCTACTGACATTTCTGCAACAAAATTAGAATCACATAATTCTTTATATACGACTTCTGTTTTATACAATTTATTTGCTGATACAGGTATTACCGTAATTCCGATTCCTGCCGCTACAAGCCCCATGACTGTTTGATATTCTGTTGCTTCTTGTACGATACGTGGACTAAACCCAACTTCACGACAAAGTGATAAAATTGTATCATATAATGCTGGCCATACTGGTCTCGTAATAAATACAAACGGTTCATCTCTTAAATCTTCAATATGTATTTCTTCCTTTTCAGCAAGTGGATGTGCCTTCGGTAAACATAACGTACAAGAAAGCTTTTGAATTGGTTCTAATTCTAGTAATTGCGTTGGAATTGGTGGACGTAAAAAACCAATATCAATACGGTTATCATGAAGCGCATGCACTTGATCTGGTGTTGACAGTTCATGTAGTGCAACAGACACTCTCGGAAATTTCTTTCTATACTCCCTGACGATAGATGGTAAAATATCATATATCGCCGCACCTACAAAACCAATTGAAAGCGAACCCACTTCTCCCCTTTGGGCACTTTGTGCAATCTCTACTGCTTTTTCAATTTGTTCAAACGCTTTTTTTACTTCTTTTAAAAACATCTCTCCTGCTTCTGTTAATTCAACCTTTCTCTTCGTTCTTGAAAATAACATAACTCCCATTTCTTTTTCTAATTGCTGAATTTGTTGACTAAGCGGCGGTTGTGTCATTTGCAAACGAGCAGCTGCTCGTCCAAAGTGTAACTCCTCTGCCACTACAACAAAATATTGCAAATGCCGTAATTCCATTTTGGACACCCTTTTCACTTTCGATTAATACATCTAATATATTAATAACATATAATTTATATATTAGACAAATTTTTCGAATGAACGTATAGTAGAAATTGTTAATTCTTTTTTACAATTTTTATGTAAAAAAAGACAGAGGTGATTACTGTATGAAATGGTGGAAATTAAGCGGACAAATCTTATTATTATTTTGTTTCGCTTGGACAGGTGAATGGATTGCAAAACAGGCACACCTCCCAGTTCCAGGAAGTATAATCGGTATTTTTTTATTATTAATTTCATTAAAATTTAACCTAGTGAAAAAAGAGTGGATACAGGACGGAGCAGACTTTTTATTAAAAGAACTTATTTTATTTTTTATTCCTTCTGCAGTCGCTGTCATACGCTACAAAGATACACTATCACAATATGGAATCGATCTCATTTTAATTATTATGATTAGTACACTTTGTGTCACTCTCGTTACAGGACTTTTAACAGAATTGCTACTAAAGCGGAAAGGATCCGTGCAATGATCGGCTTTCTTTGTTTATTATTAACACTATTCACATATTGGATATCGAAGAAAATGTATAAACGCTGGAATTGGAGCTTACTTTCTCCTCTTCTCGTCTGCCCTATTATTTTAATTGCTTTATTGCTCGGACTAGACACACCTTATGAAACATACGAAACAGGTGGTCAATGGTTAACAGAACTATTAAAACCTGCAACAGTTGCTTTTGCATGGCCAATCTATAAATACTTTGATTTACTCAAGAAACACGGAATGGCTATTTTACTTAATGTCATTGTCGGTTCTTTTTTATCAGTTATTACTTCCGCACTACTAGCGAATTATTTTCAAATTGATTCATCGTTAGAACATAGTTTAGCGCCTCATATTGTAACGACACCAATCGCAATGGCTATTTCAGAAATGATTGGTGGTATGTCGCAATTAACAGCCGTATTCGTTGTTTTAACCGCGTTGACAGGAGCGTTACTCGGACCTTCTCTCATACGTATATGCCGTATTAAAACAGCAATTGCTAAAGGTATTATGTTAGGCACAAGCGCGAATGGAACTGGTACATCAAAAGCATTCGAAATCGGCCCTGTAGAAGGAACGATTGCAAGTTTATCTATGCTTTTAACAGCGGGAGCTAGTTTAGTTATCGTTCCGCTTTTCTTATCGTGGATACATTAAAAAGCAAGTGTTTAAACACTCGCTTTTTTATTTATATATTTATTTAAAATCTCATAATCCTCCGGGAAAGATAGCGTTAATTCCTTCATTTCATCTATCCTCTTCCAAGCAATTTCATGTATTAACTCATCAGGATCTTGGATTTTCATACTACCGCCTATTTTTTTAACGACATAATAATGAACGTATACAGGAACCCCGTATGTAATACCTTCTTTTTCATATATTTTATTTACAACTTCCACATCGAAACCTGTTTCTTCCCAAACTTCTCGAATACAACATTCTTCTAGTGTTTCTCCCTTTTCAAGCCCGCCACTTGGGACAGACCACCTTTTTTCTTCCCCTTTTGGTCCTTGTAACACCATTAGGATTTCATTTTTTTCGTTTACACATACTGCTGCACAACCTATCCATCTTTCCATATACATCCCTCCCCTACTACTATTCGTTTCCCTTTTTATTTTCTCCTTGAAAAAAGAGGAAAATAGTAAAACATTGACGAAAGATTACATCAACTTCATAGACAATCCCTTCTTAGAAATGAAAAACGGAAGGATGAAAAGATGATTTCTAAATATGTTGTGGAATGTGTCTTTTGTGAAGAAAATCGGAAACCTCGCCAAGCTATCGTAACAGTTCCCGCCACTACTCAGCTACTAGCCATTGAAAAAGTGCGTGCGGAATGTAAACGTCGTTTTGGAAAAGCTTTATTATTGCAAACAGAAATTAAAGAAGAAATAACTTTTGAACAAAAAGAAAGCCGACCATGAATTGGTCAGCTTTCTTCTCCGATCATATTTTCACACGAAGATTAGGGGCATCCTCTTTAAGGATCGGGATTTTCCCATTATGTACGTTCCATAATGGTCATCGAACAATATATTTCTATGCAATTAATTATTGAATAGAATAGGGCAAAACTTGTTCGCATTTTTAGAAAAGGGATAGGGATATAATTCAAGTAGTACTTCGAATACTCGAACTTTACACTCATTATATTAAAGCAAATCCTTTTATATGGGAAATATGAGTTACTTACATAATTCATTCGTAAAACATATTAGTTTGCTATATTATTTTTATTCCATTAATAACATACATCCAGCGAAAACTGGTGTCATAACCATTGAAAACTTCAAAAACATATAAATAAAAAGCATCCGTCTAGGATACTTTTTATTTCAATACTATGTACTTAATCTTGATTAATCAAAATTACCGCAGGGCCAGCGACTACTACTCCAGCTACTTCTATCTTTTCGAATTCCTTTACTGTAATAGATATAACTCCTTCTCTTTCCATTAATTCTTTACTCAGGACTTCAGTCGGTATAGCTTTCACCGTCTTACCTCCTTTTCATTTATACAATATGATACAGTGAAACTTTAATCCTTAGGGATTTGGTCCACTCCGCACCGATTATAATCGGGATGCCCGTTTATGCACGATAAAAAACAACCCAATGCATCTATATATATGCATCACCTCCGCTTTCATTCCTTATTCCACTCAAAACTCTTCTCTCCCTTCCGTAACATATTGAAAAATAAAAAAGAAGCTATAACATATAGCTTCTAAATTTATTTAATCTCTCTGTACCTTATATTTCAAAACTCTACCATCTTTATCAAATTGTAAAACAAGATGTTCACTATCTATAGGAATAAAGCCACGTTCAGTTCCCAGATAGTACGAAGTGATAACCCCGCTTTCTCCATTTCTCGTTTCAGTAGGCGTTCCTAATAATTGTGTAATTTCTTCATTTGATTTTCCTGTTAATTTATATTTTTGTATTAGATCATCTACCATATATACCCGTTTATCTTCAGCATGTAACCACCGATCTTGGTTAAACATTGAAGTGTATGTATTCATACTTAATTGTGCAGTACATACTACTAACGGAACAAGTGCTACTATTAACACTCCCGACATTTGCTTCTTTTCTTCATTACGATTTTTAGCAACATATAAGATCGACTTTTGAATCATAACTAATAAAACAAATGGCATGACTATTATAAAAACGCTCGTTACACTTAATGACGTATGAGCCATACCAATAATAAACATAAAAGCAAGATACATGAGTATATACAAACAAATATAAACATACAAAATACCCCTTAATATAGCACTCAGAAATCCCACCTCTTTTTAATTCATTATATAATTCATTCGGTTAATGATTTCTCGAAGTTTTTCTAACTCTTGCTCTGTATATATTACTTTCCCTGTTAAGATTTCATTTCTGAAGAACGTTACAATTTGCTCTCTATCTCTTAATCTCGGCGTTTTTTCTTCAGAAAGATCTAGCACTTCTTTCCCACTTTCATTATAAAAATATACAATCGGTTTTACGTTTTCCTTTACAATATCAACTTGCATTTCTTTCAAACAATTGTATAGAATATGAGATAGTTTCTTCGCTCTATATACTGGGTTCCCTTCATTTTTTACTTGTATCGTTAATGAATCTTCACCTGTAATATATTCAAGCGTCTCTTCTTTCTCCATCTCTTGTTGATACTTACCAATTTCATCAATCATAAACGAATATATACTAGCATTTTCTTTCGTTAAGCCATGAATTAACTTCCCTGTCCATTCTTTCGTCTCAAGTAGATACATACCCGTTTTAGTTAAGACGAGATGATGAATTCGAAGGTCATTTCCTCCATGCTGATTTCTAATAAAAACATTCGGCATAATATGAAATTCATGATCTTGTATTATGCCTTGCTCTACGAAACCACGCTTCATATATTGTAATGTTTCGTGTGTACTCACTTCAGCTCCATTTTTCGTATACTCTCGCAAATCTGCAATTAACTTTTGAAACATATGTATTTCATTACTATGTTTTTCTTGCATTTCACTACGTTCTTTACTATGTTGCACAGCTAATTGATTTTTCATCATACGCATATTTTCAAGTTCTCTAGCTGCACTTATTTGTAAAGCATTGTATTTCTTCTGTTCCATATTTTTCAATATATTTTGTTGTTCTTTATGCTCTATCACCGTAGCTGCAATTTCGTTTTCATATGTTTCAATTGCTTGTTTCTTTTCAAATTCTACTTGCTGACTCTCTGATTCTAACTGTCTATTTTTATAAAACAGCACAAATGCTACAGCTGATAATATTAAAATCGCACCTATTAGCACATAATTCATATTTTTACTCCTTTATTTCATTTTCGATTATTTTTTATAAATATATCTATTATAGTATACTATGGTTTCGATATAGACTTTGTAAAAGTTGTATATTTTTAATAAAAGGTACCTCTGAAGAGATACCTTTTATTTCCACTCTATTGTACACCATACTGAATATAACTTGAATCGTAGTATACCCATTGATTTGTCCCTAAGCAAAGCCATCCATCTTGCTTACTCCATACTCGATACGATTCACCATGATGTAACTGTCTTATAACATTTCCATTTAATGATGGAGCATCACGTAAATTTACATTATCACCAGTAATAATCGCCACATAATGTTTATACTGAATATAACTCGAATCATTATATACCCACTGATTTGTCCCTAAACAAAGCCAACCACCCTGTTCTCCCCAAACTTCATATGCTTCGCCACGATTCAATTGGCGAATTACACTAGACTGTAAAGATGGTCCACTTCTCAAATTCACATTATCTCCATTAATTATAGCAACTCCGTACACTGGAGTTGCATTATTAGGCGGGGAAACATTCCCTCCACCACTTGCTCCATTCCCTTGTAAAGCTTCTAATGAAACTGCAGCTGATACATCACAATTTCCTACGCCTGAAATTTGTCCAGAATCTGTGTACTGCCATGCTGTCCACTCTGTCCATCCACCAGCATCAGCAGGTGGTGTACTCGAGTATCTAGCAATCCAAAGCGGAATATCGCTTAATCCGCTAATTCCGAACTCATTAATATACCAAACTCCTGTATATAACATTACATCTTTTCCAGTAGCCTGTTTCACATAATTTATGAAGCTTCTTGCCCAATTCGATATAGCGCTACCAGTTAAATTACTGTTGCTCGGATCTGTTGGTGATTCTAAATCCAGAACTGGCATTAAGTCTGTGTGGTTACTTTGTAATATACTCACAAAATATTTCGCCTCTGAAATTGCATCATTTTGTTCTGGGCGTGCAAAATGGTATGCACCAATTAATACATTCGCATTTCGTGCTGCTTGTACATTCTTAGTAAAAGTAGGATCAATGTAATTTACACCTTCTGTCGCTTTTGCATACGCCGCTGAAATACCGGACCCCTTCACTGCATTCCAATCAATATTCCCTTCCCAATGAGACACATCGATAAACGTAATATTTGAACTAGATCTATCTTGCATATAAAAGCTCCTATCAATTTTTTTCATTTCGTATATATAAAATATGTACAACTTTAATAAAGGGTCACGACATTTATACTATAGAAATAAAGAGCAAACATATTTTATAAACAAAGTAAAAAAGCCTTGTAATTACAAGGCCTTTTGTAAACTTCCTTTATTTTGTAGTAAATACATATTATAATACAACCCTTGTTCACTCAGTAATTCTTGATGTGTCCCTCTTTCTACTATCTCTCCATCATGCATAACAAAGATTTGATCTGCATCTTGTATGGTAGATAATCTGTGTGCGATTGCTATCGTCGTCCGTCCTTTTCGCATTTTCTGTAACGCTGTTTGGATCGCATCTTCAGTTTCTGTATCGATATTAGCTGTTGCTTCATCTAATACTAATACTTTCGGATTCGTTGCTATCGTTCTAGCAAAAGCAATTAATTGTCGTTGTCCACTAGAAAATGCAGCTCCTCTTTCTACTACTTCTGTTTCATACTGCTCTGGTAACTTTTCAATAAACGTATTCGCTTGAACAAATCGAGCAGCTTCTTTTACTTCTTCATCCGTAACTTCTTCATTATACATACGAATATTTTGCTTTACATTTCCAGCAAATAAAAATGCATCTTGCAATACGAGTCCTATTTTCTTTCTAATTTCTCGTTCTTCAAACTTTTCTAAATCTACACCGTCTATTACAATATTTCCCGACTTAATATTATAAAATCTCATTAACAAATTCATAATCGTACTTTTCCCACTACCAGTATGCCCAACAAAAGCAACCGTTTGCCCTTGTTTCACGTGAAATGATACATTTTTTAAAACATCACGCTTTCCATCATACGAAAAAGTAACATTTTTAAATTCAATATCCCCATCCATTACTTGAGGATTCTCATTGCCTTTTTGAACCGGTGCTAAATCTTTCTCGTCCATTAAATGAAATACACGTGATGATGAAACAAGTGCCTGTTGGAAAAAGGACAATTTCATCATCATCTCATTTACAGGTTGGAAGAAACGATGTATATAGTTAACAAAAGCATATAAAACACCTACTTCAACAGGACTCTTCAAAGCATCAATTCCAAATAAACCAAGTACTAACGCAATAGCTACAATATGAACTAAATCAGTTGCTGGACGTAAAAGCAATGCATCTAACTTTAATGTACGTCGCCCTGCACTATAATGTTTAGTATTCACTTCTTCAAATTCTTTTCTCATGCGCTTTTCTTGTCTGAACACTTGAACAATATTCATTCCTTGTATGGACTCGTTCAACTTTGCATTTAACACGCTTAGTTGATTACGGACTTCTAAATAAAAAGCTGCACTTTTCCGGCGATATAATACCATAATCGCAAACATTATCGGAATTAATACGAGAGAAAATAGTGCTAATTTTACATTTAATAAAAACATCGCTACTAAAATGCCTACTAAAAATACGATATTTTTAACAAATGTTGATAATACACTGACATAAAAATCTTTAATTGCTTCTGTATCATTCGTTATGCGCGATACGAGCGTACCAATCGGCGTACGATCAAAGAAACTTAATGACAACTTTTGAACATGCTCATATACTTCAACACGCATATCTTGAACAATTTTAAAAGCGATATTTTGAAAATATAACAAGTCTAAATAAGTAAATAATACTTTTAATAAGTGAGCAACAATATACACTACAAATAGAGTAACAAGTGCTGATTGATCAAAGTTACGTGGTACTAAGTGTTCATCAAGAAATTGTTTAATTAAAAAAGGACCCATCATTTCCGTTACAGTTGCACCAACTAGAAATAAAAATGCTAATGCTAACAGTCCTTTATATGGCCTCATATAAGAAAGCAATCTTCTTAAATCGCCCTGTTTTTTCTCAGCCATCATACGCCTCCTTTCTCGACTAATGCTTCTAACTGCTGGCTCTCATACATTTCTTTATACCAACCATGTTCTTTCATTAGTTGTTCATGTGTACCTCGTTGCACAATTCTGCCCTCATCCACAACAAGAATAAGATTGGCATGTTGAATTGCACTTAAGCGATGAGCAGTAATAATCGTTGTTTTCCCTGCTCTTTCCCTCTTTAATGCATTTAAAATCGTTTCTTCTGTTTTTGCATCTACCGCTGATAAACAATCATCCAAAATTAAAATTTCAGCATCCGTTAATAAAGCACGCGCAATAGAAATCCTCTGTTTTTGGCCTCCAGATAACGAAACGCCTCTTTCTCCTACTACTGTTTCATATCCTTCTGAAAATTGAAGGATGTCATTATGAATACAAGCAATCTCTGCAGCACGGGTAATTTCATTATATGTAGCATCCGCCTTTCCAAAGGCGATATTCTCCCCAATACTTGCTGAAAATAAAAAATGATCTTGCGGTACATATGAAATGGCAGAACGGACACCGTAAAGTGTTACATCGCGAATATCTCGCTCTCCAACTTTTAATTCACCATTAAAATGATCATACTCACGGATTAAACATTTTAATAAAGTCGTTTTTCCTGCACCTGTACGCCCTACAATCCCTAACGTTTCCCCTTTCTTCAAATCAAAGTGAATATCCGTTAAATGTAATAGTTCATTTTTCTTATACGAAAAGGTATCCACCGCAAATGAAACATCACCGCTCGCTATTGTATGCACAGCATTTTCTCTATTTACTACATCTGATTTTTGAGAGAGAATTTTCTCTACACGATCATACGAAGCACGTCCACGCTCCATAATATTAAACAGCCATCCAAACGCTAACATTGGCCAAACTAGTGTACCTAAATACGTTGTAAATGTAACAAGGTCACCTACAGTTAATTCACCTCTCACAACTAATACGGATCCGTAACATACTGCAATTAAAAAAGAAAATCCAACGATAAGAGAGATTGTCGGATCAAACAACGAATCAATACGTGCTACTAACATATTTTTATGTACGACATCTTCTGACTTTTTTCGGAATGCATGTAAATCTTCTTTCTCTTGTCCAAGCGATCGAATTACCTTCATCCCACTCATACTCTCTTGCACTTTATCATTGATTTCCGAAAACGATTGCTGTGCTTTATGAAACCTTTTATGTAATAAAGTTCCGTAATAATTTGTCGACATCGCTACAATCGGCATAGGAATTAAGCTTAACAACGTTAACTTCCAACTAATTGTAAAGCCCATCGCTACGAGTACACATCCCCCAACAGCTAATGAATCAACAAGTGTTAAAACGCCCGCTCCAGCAGTTTGTTGAATTGCTTGAATATCATTGGTCGCGTGTGCCATTAAATCACCTGTGCGATTTGACTGATAGAAAGATGGACTCATCTTTGTAAAATGTTCATACAAATTTTTACGTAATTGGCGAGCTAACTTTAATGAAGATCCGAAAATCATAATACGCCACACGTAACGTAATATGTACATCGTAATACCTACGACTACTAAGAGTACAACCCATTTTATTAACTTATCAGTCGTTAATGTTCCATCATTAATTTCATCTACAACAATCCCAATCACCTTTGGTGCGACAAGCTCTAAAAGTGCAACGCCAAATAATAAAATAATTCCGGTTATGTACGCTCGTTTTTCTTGTTTAAAAAACCAAGCTAAATTCATAAACACTTTCATAGCTTTCCCCCTTCCTTAAAATGAGCGATGTTTTCAGTTTACCAAAAATACAGAATTTTTAAAAGCTTTAAACTCTATAACTAACAAAAAGAAAAGACACTCTTAGCGAGTGTCTTTTAGCGCTTATTTCATTTGTTGCTTGTTCATCGCGCTCATCATTTGATTGATTTTCTTTTGGGAAGGTTTTTGTCCCATTTGCATCATCATCATTTTTAACATTTGTTCGTTAATTGGTGGATTTTTTTGTAAGTAATTCATCATGTATTTGCGGGCAATGAAAAATCCTAACGCCACGCCTGCTACTAGTGCTACTACGCCCACTAGAATACCTAACCAAATTGGCATATATTTTCCTCCTTCATGTTGTCTACCTTACAGTGTACTAAAACCTTTTCAATAAGACAAGATACAATTCGACATTTTTTACACATATGTTCGTACTTGTTTTAGAGGATTCAACCATCCGTACTTTGTATTTTCATAATCCATAGCTAAAAATGTTAATTCACACTTCCTTAGCACCTCAAAGAAAGTCGTTTCCATAGAGACATTTCCAGAGGTATTCATGCGGATATAGTGTGGTTTCACCATTATTTCGCCATATTCTGCTCCTGTATAAAGTGTATGTGTATGATGTGTTCGATCATATTTACCAAGAACGCGCAAAGCTTGTTCTAATTTATGATGAATTTTCATTACTTGTAATGGCATCGTTATATACATCATTTGTTTATATAACACTTTTTTCTCCGAAAGGGACCCAGATTCTGAAAATCGAGCAAATAAATCAAAAAATAAATATTCACGACCAAAGTAAGCTTTCGCAATATCCTCTTGAATTAAATACAATTCATACGTTTTCATCTTTCGCCTCCCAATCTGGACAACCTTTTCTCTTCATTATATAGAAGAAAATTTGCAATGATTGTCTGACTGCGGAGAGATAAAAAACTTTTTCTGTCGAAAAAACTCATTTACATAGAAAAACCTCTCCATGCCGGAGAGATTTTTCTAAAATCATTAAAGCATTTCTTTTACTTTACGAACAACGTTCTCTACAGTAAATCCATACTCTTCCATAATCTTCTCACCAGGAGCAGAAGCACCGAATGTATCGATACCTAACACATCTCCTTCAAGACCTACGTAACGGTGCCATCCGAATGTAGCACCCATTTCAATTGCGAAACGTTTTGTTACTGCTTTTGGTAATACAGACTCTTTGTATTCAGCAGTTTGAGCTTCAAAGCGATCCATAGATGGCATGCTGACAACAGATGCGTCAACGCCGTCTGCTGCTAGAGCTTTTTGTGCTTCAATAGCTAGACTTACTTCAGATCCAGTTGCAAGTAAGATTACATCAGCTGTTTCTTTCTTGCTTGCAGAAACTACATATGCACCTTTTGCTACTTTTTCATACGTATCGTCTTTTGCACCTTCTAATGTTGGAAGGTCTTGACGAGTTAATACTAAAGCAGTTGGTTTGTTTGTAGATTCTAGAGCTAGTCTCCAAGCTGCAACAGATTCGTTACCGTCAGCTGGACGAATAACAGATACATTTGGCATTGCACGTAGCGCTGCTAATTGTTCGATTGGTTCATGTGTTGGACCATCTTCACCAACAGCGATACTGTCATGTGTGAATACATACGTTACTGGCAATTGCATTAATGCTGCAAGACGAATTGCTGGACGTAAGTAGTCAGAGAATACGAAGAACGTACCACCGTAAGTTTTTAAACCGCCATGTAGTGCAATACCGTTCATTGCTGCACCCATCGCGAACTCACGAACACCGTACCAAATGTTTTTACCGCTGTAATCATCTCTCGTAAAGTCTTTTTCGTTATTCATGTATGTTTTGTTAGAACCAGCAAGGTCAGCAGATCCACCGAAGAATGATGGTACAGACTCTGCAATCGCATTAATTACAGCACCTGAAGAATTACGAGTTGCTGCTTTTGAACCTAATTCATAAGTTGGTAAGTTTTGCTCCCAACCTTCTGGAAGTTGGCCATTCATTGCAGCTTGTAGTTCGTTTGCTAATTCTGGGTATGCTTGTGCATATTCACCTAGCATAGTGTTCCACTCTGCTTGTGCAGTTTCACCAACATCTTGTACTGTTTTACGGAAGTTGTCATATACTTCTTCTGCTACATGGAAATCTTGCTCAGCAGTCCAAGCGTATGCTTCTTTCGTTAACTTTGTTTCTTCTACACCAAGTGGAGAACCATGTGAAGCTGATTTTCCTGATTTGTTTGGAGAACCGAAACCAATTGTCGTTCTTACTTCAATTAGCGTTGGGCGTTTTTGGTCAGCTTTCGCTTCTTCGATTGCTTTCGCGATAGCTTCAATATCGTTTCCATCCTCAACACGGATTACTTGCCATCCGTATGCTTTGTAACGATCTTCTACACTTTCAGAGAATGAACGATTTAAATCGCCATCTAATGAAATATCATTTGAATCGTAAAGCACAACAAGACGACCTAATTGTAAATGAGCAGCTAATGAAGATGCTTCAGCAGAAACGCCTTCCATTAAATCTCCATCACCACAAATAGCGTATGTATAATGATCTACTACATTATACGCATCACGGTTATATTTAGCAGCTAAATGTCTTTCAGCCATTGCCATACCTACAGCAGTTGAAATACCTTGTCCAAGTGGACCAGTAGTTGCGTCTACACCAGGTGTATGACCGTACTCAGGATGTCCTGGAGTTTTGCTTCCCCATTGACGGAAGTTCTTTAAGTCATCCATTGTTACATCATAACCAGATAGGTGAAGTAGGCTGTATAATAACATTGAACCATGACCTGCAGATAATACGAAACGATCACGGTTAAACCACGTTGGGTTATTTGGATTGTGTTTCATAAATTGAGTCCATAATGTATAAGCCATTGGTGCTGCACCCATTGGCATTCCTGGGTGACCAGAGTTTGCTTTTTCAATCGCATCGATGGATAATGTGCGAATCGTGTTGATAGAAAGTTGTTCGATTGAATGTGACATGCTATTCTTCCCTTCGCTTATATTAGTAAACGTTTTATACATTTATATGATAGCTTCCCACGCAAGATTATACAACATGTATCGACAAATATGTTGATGTTTTTTTGATTTTTTATAAAAAAATCAATGTTTCCGGGAATGTATGGGCATTCAATATGACATACTTTTTCATTATTTTTATTTTAAAAAGAAAGAGAATTATCTGTATATTTATACAGATATACAAAATTCTTCTATACTAACTTTTTTAGCCCACCTTTAAAAATACAAAAAAAGCATCTACATTCGATGCTTTTCAAATCAGTTAAACAATCCGTTTCCGAATCGAACTTGAAATAAAATCAATGATAATAACCATTAAAATGATACCTAATAAAATAATTCCTACACGAGACCAATTGCGTGAACTCAGTGCAAAAATTAGAGGTGTGCCAATTCCACCTGCTCCAATAACACCTAAAATGGCAGCGGATCGCACATTAATTTCGAACCTGTATAACGTATACGATAGAAAATCTGGTAATACTTGTGGCAATACTGCATACCAAAGTATTTGAAAGCGATTCGCACCTGTTGCTATTAACGCTTCCGTCGGTCCTTTATCTATATTTTCAATTCCTTCTGAATATAATTTCCCTAACATTCCAATAGAGTGTAACCCTAAAGCTAGAACTCCGGCAAAAGAGCCTGGTCCAACAGCTTTTATAAATAAGAGTGCCATAACTAACTCCGGAAATGTACGAACAAAACTAAGTACAAACTTCCCAGTTCCTGAAGTTAATTTTCCACTGCTCATATTCGTTGCCGCCCAAAAAGCGAATGGAACAGATAAAAAGGCAGAAATAAATGTACCCAATATCGCAATTGCTAATGTATCAATTAAACCATGTAATAAATCTTCACCATCTGGCAAAGATACATACGACCAATCTGGATTCAATACACCTGTCATAATTGCTTTTGTAATTTCTCCTGCCGTATCCTTTATTCCCTCTAACGGGACTCCTGAAAAAGCCCATACATAAACAAATGTAAGTGCTATAAAAATCAACCAGCGATACATACTCGGTTTCTTCGGTTTTGGTACGATTAACGTCGTCTTACTCATTATAATTTCTCCCGCAACAATGTACTTACATAATCAATTAATAATACAACAACAAGGGTATAGATAATAATAGATGCAGTTTGTTGATATTGTAAAAACCCAAGTGTACGGTCATAATATAATCCAATACCGCCTGCCCCTACTAAACCTAAAACAGCTGCTGCACGTACGTTTACCTCAAATGTATAAAGAACATAGGAGACAAAATGTGCTTTCACTTGCGGAATTACCCCATACACAATCCATTGCACTTTATTCGCTCCTACTGCTGTCATCGCTTCTAATGGACCTGAATCAATCGATTCAATTGACTCATACAACAATTTCGCCACGAGCCCAATTGAGAAAAAAGTAAGAGCCAAAATACCTGGAAGTGGTCCTATTCCAAAAATAGCTACGAAAATTGCCGCTAATAATAAATCTGGTATCGTTCGGATAAAATTTAAAACCAATCGAGCTGGACCGTACAAAAATGTACTAGTAAACACATTACTTGCCGCAAATAGTGCCAGTGGAATAGCTAAAATCGCTCCTAAAGTCGTCCCAATAATCGCCATACGTATTGTATCTAACATCGCTGTTGTAATAACTTGAAAATAACTCCAATCAGGCGGCACCATCTCTTTTAACAAATCAATCATATTAGGAAAACCAACTACTAGTTTTGAAAATGATGCGTCGACCTGTACACTACTTCCCCACAACAGCAAAATGACTAGAATAGCCGTTAACATATGTTTCAACTTACTCGGCGGCTTCGGTATCGATTTCGAATATATCGTCACGTCATTCATTTAACTGCCACCTCTAATAATTCACTTTTCTGCGCTACGTCTCCATAAATTTCAGCAAATTTTTCATCCGTTGCTTCTTCTACTGAGCCATCAAAAACAATTTCACCTGCATGTAATCCAATAATGCGTGTCGCATATTGCCTAGCTAAATCAATAGAATGTAAGTTTACAATTGTTGTAATCCCAAAATCTTCATTAATTTTTTTCAAATCATCTAATACTTGCTTTGTTGTTAGTGGATCTAACGACGCAACAGGTTCATCTGCCAATATGATTTTCGCTTCTTGCGCCAACGCTCTAGCAATCGATACACGTTGTTGTTGTCCTCCCGATAATTCATCAGCCCGCGCATATGCTTTTTCTAAAATATTTACTCTTTTTAACGATTGAAAGGCAAGCTCCAAATCTTCTTTCGGAAATAGACCTAACGTTGTACGCAATGTCGAATGATACCCAACACGGCCAGCTAATACGTTCTTTAATACTGTTGATCGCTTTACAAGATTAAAACTTTGAAAAATCATACCAATATCCCGGCGCATGCGGCGTAATCCTTTTCCTTTTGCAGCAGTAATTGACTCACCTTCAATCATGATTTCGCCTTCTGTAATCTCATGAAGACGATTTACCGATCTTAAAAGTGTAGACTTTCCAGCTCCGGACAGCCCTACCATTACAACAAACTCACCTTTTTGAATTTTCAAGTTTATATGATTCAATCCTTTTGTACCATTTGGATACACTTTGGAAACATTTCGAAACTCTATCACACATCTTACCTACCTTCTATGTATTCAAAACGGCAAACTAACTGAAAACATTCCCTTTCAGCTAGCTGCCATTTCCATATGTATTATTGCGTTTTTACTTCCTTCCCATATTCACGAACGATATCAAATTTACTATCATCAGATTTAACATACCCTTCATGCGAATATACTTCTTTAATGATTTTGTGACCTTCCTCATTCTTTCCAATTTCAATGAAAGCATCCTGTAATTTCTTGCTCCACTCTTCATCTAAATCAGAACGTACCGAAATTGTATCGTTTGGAATTTTCTCCGTAAATTTCACTATTTTCGTTTGATCGAATATATTCGGATAATCTTTTTTTACAATATTACGAGCATCTTGGAATACAACAGCTGCGTCTACATCACCATTTAAAAGAGCAATAAGCGACTGATCGTGACCTTTTAATGTAACAGGTTTCACATCTTTCAACGGATCAACGCCCTCTTTTAATAGTACAGCCGCAGGCCACACATACCCCGCTGATGACGTTACATCTTGATAACCAATTTTTTTACCTTTTAAATCTTTTACACTATTAATATTTGAATCTTTCTTAACAACAAATTCAGACTTATAAAAGTCTACTAAATCCTTTGTAGGAGCTCCCGTTTCATCATCTACTCCAAAACGTTGTGCTTGTAAAATTACGTTTGCAGCCTTTTTCTCATGTGCTAGCACATACGCTGTTGGAGGTAAAAAGCCAACATCTACTTGCTTAGATGCCATCGCTTCTACAATTGTATTGTAATTCGTCGAAATACTAACTTTTACTGGAATGTTTAACTTATCACTTAATAGCTTCTCAAGTGGTTTTGCCTTCGCCTCTAACGTATCTGCATTTTGAGAAGGAACAAATTGAACATTTAACGTCTTCGGTACATAACCTTTTTTCGTGTCTTCAGTTGTACTTGCACTAGATTCCTTCGTTCCACAGCCACTTAATAATCCCGCCGCCAGTACAACTGTCGTGCTCATTGCAAAAACTTTTTTCAACATATTAAAGCCTCCATTTTTGTTGTTATAAATTACCTTCCGTAAACATGAAGAAATATATCACACATTTTTATTAATAATTGCTTATTTACAGAATCTTTACACATTCTATACATTCTCATTAAAATTCTCTTCATATATTTGATATGCTTAACTAGTAGATAATAATAGAAAAGGTGAATGATATTGAATCAAAATCAAATTATAACTTTAAACATCTTATTAACAAGTGATATACATGGTACTGTTTATCCAATTCACTATCAAGATAACTCCAAAGCTGAAATTGGTTTAGCTAAAATTTCTACTCTTATAAAAAAAGAACGTTCCCAAAATAGAAACGTCCTATTAATTGATAATGGTGACTTCATACAAGGAACACCCTTTACTTATCATTACGCTACATATGAAAATAATAAGAAAAATCCCATGTCTGTATTAGCGAACTATTTACGTTATGATGCTGCAGTGATTGGGAATCATGAATTTAATTATGGAATGGATGTATTAAACAATGCTATTTCTACTGCCAACTTCCCGTATCTATCAGCAAATATTTTAGACAAAAGCAGAAAAGAACCTTATTTTGGGAAACCATATATAATAAAACATATTGAATCAAATATAAAAATTGCTATTTTAGGGATGACAACGCATTACATTCCTAATTGGGAACAACCCCATCACATTCAAGATTTACAATTTGAAGATGCATTAGAATCAACAAAAAAGTGGGTTTCTTACATTCACGAACACGAGAAACCAGATTTATTAGTCGTAGCGTATCATGGAGGATTTGAACGCGATTTACAAACCGGGATACCGAATGAAGTTTTAACAGGTGAAAACCAAGGATATGCAATGTGCCATGAAATTGAAGGAATAGATATTTTGCTAACAGGCCACCAACACCGAGAAATCGCTGACACCGTAATAAACGGTGTAACAATTTTACAGACCGGATGCAATGGACACTCCGTCGGGAAAATAACAGTAACATTTGAAAAAACAGAACAAAAATGGGTGAAAAAAGAGAGTTATTCACAATTATTGCCCGTGCAAGGAATTGCGGCGGACCAACATATTCTTTCCTTAGTTGCCGATTATGAAGAGAAAACACAAAATTGGCTCGATCAACCTATTGGATTCATCTATGGGGACATGCAAATTTCAGACGCTATGCAAACTCGTTTGCAAGACCATCCTTTTATTGAATTCATAAATAAAATACAGATGGATATAGCTAATGTATCAATTTCTTGTACAAGTTTGTTCCATAATACATCTCCAGGTTTCCCGAAATATGTAACAATGCGTGACATCGTTTCTAATTATATTTATCCAAATACATTACAAGTAATTAGAATAACTGGAGCAGATATAAAAGATGCTCTCGAACTCTCAGCTTCTTATTTCACATTACATGCAGATGGATCCATCATCGTAAACCCTACCTTCCTAGAACCAAAGCCGCAACACTATAATTACGATATGTGGGAAGGGATTTCGTACGTATTAAACATTTCCAAACCTATTGGCGAAAGGGTCAAATCTTTACAATACAAAGGCGCTCCTCTTAATATGGATGAAGAATATGACGTCGTTATGAATAATTATCGCGCAAGCGGTGGAGGAAACTTCTTTATGTTTCAAAATAAGCCCGTAATAAAAGACATACCAACAGATATGTCTGAACTGATCGCTAATTATATTTTGAAAAATAAAAATATAGAGGCAACGGTTAATAACAACTGGAAAGTTATTAAATAACAAATATAATAAATAAAAAAGATGGGCTTCGCCCATCTTTTAGTTTAATTTTGCATTATCTTGCTTTTTTAAAGCTTTTAATTTCGCCGGTGTAACGTCAGTACCTTGTTCATTAACGACTTTAATTCCTTTAAGTTCGTTTAACATATTTTGACGAAATCCTTTTAAATATTGTTCACGTAGCGATTGACGCTCACGTTGTTCTTCTTCAGTTAAACCTTCAGCTTTTGCTTTTTTCGCTAAGAAGTTAATGCGTTCAACGAGTTCGTGACTAAGCATCTCGAATCCCCCTTCTAATCAAAACTGATTATTATCATACAATAGTTACTCTTCTTTATCAAGCAATTGCTTTGTATACTCTACATATCTACGATGTACAGTCGCTTTTGAAACATTATGACCAAAGCCGCGAAGCGTTGCTGCAATTTCTTCGAAAGTAAGTTCACTCTTGCGCAAACGTACAATTTCCTCAATCGGCACTTCTTTCTTCTCTCGTCCTACACTTAAATGACGGTTCTTTAAATTATTTTCTGGACGATAGCCTTTTTCTACTGCTCGTTGCATACCACGTTTAATTTTCAAGTTATGAATCTTTCTTTGATACTCTTCGACGATACCAATAATATCTAATACCATCGAATCAGAATCCGACAATTGTAATTCTCCATTATGCGTATGCGTGTATACTTTTATTCCCTCTTTATGTAAACAGTGCATTAATGCAATCTTTGCATTTCCCCTACCAAGGCGTGTTTCATCTTGTATGAGTAGCACATCAATTTGTTCATCTCGAATTGTATCTAACACTTCTAATATGCCATCACGTTCAATTGTATAGCCACTAGCCTGCTCTTCAATCACCTTAGTAACGTTCATTTGATAGCGCTCTGCTAAATGCAATAATTCATCTTTTTGACGTAATAATGACGTTTCTTGTGCTTCTTTTGTTGTACTCACACGCGCATAAATAATTGCATTCATTATGAACCCCTCTTTCTCACTATTATTTCCCTCCAGTGTAACATAAATTCGCCTTTTGTTCGAACTTATGTTTGTAGAATGTTTTTTCGCATGTTATACTTATTAATAAGAAAAATGAAAGAAAACGAGGTGTTAGAAAACATGGAAAAGTTAACGAAACGCCAGCAAGACATTCTCGACTTTATTAAGCTAAAAGTACAAGAAAAAGGCTATCCACCTTCCGTACGTGAAATCGGTCAAGCAGTCGGCCTCGCTTCTAGTTCTACAGTGCACGGACATTTATCAAGATTAGAAGAAAAAGGATACATTCGACGCGATCCAACGAAACCACGTGCAATTGAAATTTTAGGTGACGATCGAATGGATACAGAAACACAATCTGTTATTCAAGTTCCAATTGTCGGGAAAGTTACTGCTGGATTACCAATTACAGCAGTCGAAAGCGTTGAGGAACACTTCCCTCTTCCAGCTAGCATTGTCGCAGGAGCAGATCAAGTGTTTATGTTACGTATTTCTGGAGATAGTATGATTGAAGCTGGTATTTTCGATGGAGATTTAGTTGTTGTTCGCCAACAACAGTCTGCATATAATGGTGAAATTGTAGTCGCTTTAACAGAGGATAATGAAGCAACTGTTAAACGTTTCTATAAAGAAAAAGACCATTTCCGTCTACAACCGGAAAACTCTTCATTAGAACCTATCATTTTAAAGCAAGTGTCAGTTATCGGTAAAGTAATTGGCGTATATCGTGATTTACATTAAGAATATAAAAGAAGATAATTACCGTATTGATATACGGTAATTATCTTCTTTTTTGTATTTTGATAGATTTTCATACATTCTATTTCTTATGAACGCGTTTCAATCGTCACATCGCCCGCAGCTGTTTTACCGCTAATCTTTTTACTCCCATTACCAATCGTTACGTCTTTATTTTCTTCATTAAAAATTGTTACATCCCCGGCAGCACTTTGCCCAGTAATTACCGCATCTTGTGGTTTTTCCGATAAAGTAATATTTATATCTCCGGCAGTTGAGCTTGCTTCTAGATTATACTTAGAATCATGATCTTGAATATTTATTTCCCCACTTGTTGTTTTTGCGGTCGCTTTCCCTATTACCTTCTTAAAGTTCACCTCACCAGCTTTTGTAGATCCTTCCACATTCTTAGCCGTTACTTGTTTCAACTCTACTTCTCCAGCAAGTGTTCTAACACTTACGCTATCACTTTTCACATCACTCATTTCGATTTGTCCAGCAGATGAATTTACTTTTACATCTTGGTAAGAGCGTTCGGGCACAAGGAGGGTCAATTTAGACGTTTGAAACCTAAAATCGTAAAAAGAAAAATCAAATGAAGCACCTTTTTCTCTTTCCCCAATGATTTTTAATGTGTCACCATCTTCAGTAATACGAATCTCTTGTTTACTCGCATCTCCTGATTGCTTTACATAAAAAGAAGCGTCAGGAGATTTTTTGACGATAATATCCCCGACATCTAACTTAACTTCTATATTTTTTAGTGTTTCGTTTTTAATTATATCTTCTTTGTTTCCTTCTTCTGCAGTTTGCACTGCTTTTTCATATGTTTGTGAAATCCCAATTACTCCAATAATGATACAAGCGATTGCTACTAACAATATTTTTTTCATCATCTACTCCCCTTTTATCATTTTGAAGTTCCATATGACATAACGTACGCACAGCCTTTTAAACCACTTCGTACTATAATAAGCGATCATACATAACAACAAACCCACTCCAACAAACGTTATACTAACGAATAGATCCAACCATATAAAAGTACCTATAAATACTTTTCCAATTACGAAAAATGGTGTCACTACACTAGCAATCCCACCGACCCAAAAAGAAAATATAAAAGCAATAATTGCAACTAACGGGCCTAACACAATAATAAAATTAAATAAACTAAGTCCAATCGCCGCCATGACAGCTCTTGTCACATTTGAAGTAGATGGGTCTTTTTTCATTTCATCGAAGCGATACATCGCAAGCAATTCTTTTGCAATTACTTTCGGAGAGCCAAGACCCTTTATTATTTCCGATTCAGTTTTCCCCTCTTCTATCCCAAACTGAAAATGCTCTTCATAATCAAATAAAATATCTTTCCTCTCTTCGTCCGGTAACTTTCTAAGGTGACTTGATAATTCCTTAAGAAACTGTTCTTTACTCATCCCATTCCACCCCTTCAATAATTTCTTGTACGCCTTTCGCAAAATCACGCCACTCTGTTACTAACAAATTCAGTTGCGTTTCCCCTTGCTCTGTTAATTGATAATATTTACGAGGTGGCCCTTCCGTAGATTCTTTTAAATACGTTTGAAAATATCCTTCTTTCGTTAAACGGCGTAATAAAGGATATACTGACCCTTCTGATATTAAAAATTTATTTGAGATTTGCTGAACAAGTTCATAACCGTAACAATCCTTACGTTTCACAAGTGCCAATACACACAGTTCTAACACACCTTTTTTAAACTGAACGTTCAAGTACAATCCCCCTTTCTCATTTCAGTACTGTTCAATGCGCGTTACCAGTTATATCCATAATATACTACCTAGTATTATTTATTGCAAGGTACTCATTTATATTTACTCCTAAACAAAAAAACGCACGAATAAAAGCTGAAGTGAACCCCGAAAACGGGACACCTATCAAAACACCTAAACCACTTGTTCCCTAAATTCTTTAGGGGATAGGTGTTTTTTTCATGTACCACTATTCGGGCTCACTTCAACTGCAATATCAGGGTGTTTTTCTTTGTAATGAAATGTATTTCAGCAAAAATTTTTAACCTATTTAATTCGCCCTCAAAAAGTTGTTATGAACGAAACAAAAGTGTTCAGTCTACCTTCTGACAGCAATTCATCTCCACCTGAATTGTTGGGTTTCACCCATAACACAAATCAGATGGAGTCTTCTTGCCGAAAAGGATAAAAAAACCCCTCAACACGTTATGTGTCAAGGGTTTAAGTCTCTTAGTATAGAGACATGTATTGATCGCGTTCCCATTGGTGTACTTGCGTACGGAATATATCCTCTGAATTCATCAAGTTTTAAATTGCGCCAAAAACGTTGATTTATCAAGGTTTTATAAAAGTGATGTTTCATAGTGATTCATCACTTTTTTTATTTTTGTGGGTGAATTGTGGGTGGGTTTGTGGGTGGATGCTTATTAAAATAGGTTATTTTTTTAACAAAGAATTTATCCATCTAAAAATCAAAACACTAAATCATAATCAATTTTATTATTCACTTTAATTATGGAAATAAATATAATGTAATACATGATATTTTATAAATAATACATCAAAATATATCCCATCTATTCTATGATTAAATATCAGTAAAATTTTTATTTACAACTTAACATTTTTTTCTTATTTTGTGTAATAATATATACTATAAGAATGGAGGTGTAGCAATTATGCGTACACATGTACTTTATTTTTATCAACAAATCCAATGTTTAAATAATGATGATTTAAAAAGTGCAGATATTCTCACCCAGTCTTCTCCACTGGTTGCCTCCGTTGATAAAGCCATTAGAAATACTAATGAACAATTACGAGCAAAATTACGACCATTTGAACTGCAGCAGGACAGATTATTTTCATTAATTAAAAATGCCGATTATTTAAATATAAAAATATTGGTTATTGAATTTACTGAGGAAATCGATTCAGATTTACAAGACGAATTAGATGAAGCACTTCTTACTCAGAACATAAATAATATTATTGAAGTTCTTAATATTATTTTAAGTAATGGACATGATATTCTTGCTGTTTCTTACATTCAAAACGGACGAAACCTGCGCATTACCAAGTTTGCCGTAGCTGAAATTCCAGCAGAAATAAATGAGTTACCCTCGCTTGCTTTTTCATTACCTATAGAATTAGCAACTGGGGTAAAAAATATTCCAGTGGAGAGGATGTGACACATGCTAAATCTAGATAGAAAAAATTTCTTTACTCAAACTATACAGTATATATTATTACTGTTCTTGTTTAACCAGTTTTGGGGTGAAGAAAAATGGCTGGAAAATAAATTGCGAGACTCGCTATTATTGATAGGAATTTATTTATGCTTCCTATTAATAAGTTGGTTCTCTTTTTTATTTCGCCCTTTAAGTATAACTGTCACCCAAAACAATGCTTTAGGTAACAATATAGACTTCACTTTAATAACACAAGAGAATAACCGGCTGTCTAGTGAACTCCAAAGAACTGTTAAATTAGATTTAGAAATTACAAGAAAAGGGAGCATATGGTGGCGTATTTTACTAAGATTAATAAAAAACAAAGAACTTTTCTTAGAAATTGAGCCCACTCCTAGACAGCTAATGATTCAGGCAAAAGACCCCTTCCAAAACAAAGAAATTGTAGTGGACACTCAAACTGGTTTTAAAATACGTTTGAATGAAATGATAAATGAAATTGGAACTTTACAAACAGGTAAAAAAAGCATAACAGTAACGAAGGTTTATCCCTATTACATAACCAATCATACAGATATAGAAATCCCAGATAATCTATCAGCCAGTATAAGTCCCACTTTCACAGTTAATGGTAAAAGTGCGAAATGGCTTAAACTTTTTCTTCAATTGGACATTAAAGAACAAAAAGTTAGATTTTTCCGGAGATAATGAAGGAGGAGCAAGTATGGCGAGGAATAACAGTAAGATTGTGATTTGGGCTATGGAGCCACGTTTTGACTTAGATTATATTATCGATTTATTACAATTAAATTATTTACAAGAAATAGAGTATCTCGCTACTTATAATCAATTAACAGATTACGAGAAAACCTTACAGAATAAGTGGTTACCAATTCCAGGTAGGGCCGATTTTATTATTGAGAGAATGGATATCGCCGGCCAGACATTTGAATATATCGCTGCTATAGGGCAATATGAAACTCAATCAGGTGCCTCGAAAGGTGTCATCAATAATAATCCCCTTCCACGAGAATCAAGGGTATTTAATCATTCTGTAAACGCTGTTTTCTTCCAATATTTAGGTAGAGTTTTCTGCGCTTTAGAAGTAAGCGCAAGCCAAGAAGGCAAAGTACGCTCTGCATTATTTGGACAAGGTAATAAAAATCCTAAAGAAGAGTGGGGAAAAGTGTACTTTAAAGATATAGATACATTTGCCTTAGATAGTAGATTTTTCTATTGGATTTTTAGCAAACGAGGGCAAACAGTATCTTTACACGGTTCTCCAAACGAGACCATTCAAATTGTAGATGTTTCGGCAGTTTCACAACATGCAGAAAGAAAAGCTTATGACAGTACAAGTCAAGGAGCAAATGTTTTGGGTTCAGTACAAGCATTATCTGGATTAGGTAGTAATCAAAGTGTTTATAACGGTGGCTTCTATTTCTTAAAAGAAAATAACTTTAGCCTGTTTATGGAGATAGGTTCTGATGGCTCCTTCACTATAGATACCGCAAGGTCAAGTATTACTAAAAATAATCAAATGGAAATTGTGTCTCAAAACTTACAACATGTTATTCTCGTTATCTATACATATCTATTCCCTGGTTTAAAAGCATTATATAATGCAGAACGAGGCGGGGTATGGAATACAGTTGTTGAAGCTGACCAAAGGAAACAATGGGCATTAGAAGTAGTTAAAGAGTTATGTTTAGAAAATGAAATAAAATTAGATGAATTAGAATCAGTACTTACATAAAAAAGCTCAGTCAAACAACTGAGCTTTTTTATAATTGAGATTGCTATTATAAATAGACTATTTTTTCATTTGCTCTTTTCTTCTTAAGATATCCTCTTTAAAAAACAAACGATCTCGAACCATCTCTTTAATCGGCGCTAACGTCCCCGACTTCACCAACTTATTTAAATTCTGCCTCGAGCATTCCAAAATCTCCAATGCCTCTGAAGTATTCACAATTTCATCATTTACGAATTTTATTAGTTCTTCCTTAGATTCAAAGTTATACATTTTTCTTCTCCTTTATATACAAAATAACCATGTTGATTACCATTAGGATTATCGCTAGTATTGTACCAACGATACAGATATAACCCCAAGTGTTTAAATTATCATAATCAAGGATTGATAAAATAAACCCTAAAACAATGACTACAGGTAGATTCGTCCAGATAAATTTTTTCATAATAATATGGAATGTGATATAATCTTAAATGCAGGAGAGGTTTCCCTCCCCTGTGTGCTTATTCTGAGTCGTTTCCTTGGTCGGGGCGACTCTTTTGTTTTTCTTCTTTCACCTTGTAGTATGTATCTACGATGTTTTTAACACCTGCGGTTACTTGAGAGAAAACCGTTGCTGTTGTAGCTATAGCACCTAAGATTATTATCCAATCCACTTTGTTCACCTCCTGTTCTTTATACTCTTATTATACACCAAACGTTGACTTAAGTCAACTTAACTAAATAATATTTTTCCTATAAATCTAATTTTATCCTATAAAATAGCACAGTCCTCTCATTCGAGAAGGACTTTTTTATTACTTACTTTTTAATACGTCTACATTATTTGAATTTGCAGTAATAGAATTTGGTATAATTAGCTTAATTTAAAGGAGGGAGATAGTTTGAAGGTTGTTCAATCTATATTTAGAGGGTTTCGTTTATTAAGTAAAATCATAAATCCAATATTAAAGGCATTATCTAAAAGTAAATTTTAAATATCTTAACAATAAAAAAAGCCGAATCCTTAATTGGAATCGGCTTTTTGATTCTATGATACTTCTACATATGTTGAACTAGCTGTAATATAGAAGACACTGCTTTTTGAGTTTTTCACTTTATATTGCGGTGAACCATCCACTGATACTTTATCAATAATTGTAAATCCTAATCCTGCATCAACGGTACCTACGACATCTTTATCCTGCCAAGATGGAGATTCATAGAAACGTAAATTGTCCACTTTAGAAATGACCCTTTTACCAGTCATGGTAGAAGCATCTGTCCCATTGTAACGGATATATGAGGAGTCACAATAAATCCATTGGTTACCACCAAGGTTTAACCAGTTTCCTAATTTACCCCATACTTTATAAGCCTCTCCTTTTTGTAGTTTACGAATAACACTATTATCTGTTGATGGTCCAGAACGAAGATTTACATTGTATCCCTCAATATACGCAACACCATTCACCTGTACTGTGCCAGGTATTTCATTTGGTTTCTGTGGTTTTGCATCTACCGTAACAGAGTTCCCGTTATAAGCCTTTAACACGTCTGCTCGGAATTTAGCCTCTGATACACCATGACTACGAAGATAATCAAGTGGGTCTTCATGATCTGTACCACCTAATTTATAAGTAATATCCTTATGTGTCCATAATCCTTTAGAAGGATGAATATTTCGTTCCCGTAAGATTTCCCCTATCAACTCTACATATCGTTCGTAAGAACGTTTGAACTTCATCGGATCACTTGTTTCACACAATTCAACGTGAACAAATCTAGCATTAGCTGCTGGACCTGCACCCCATGCACGATATTTAGTAGATGCAATTTGAATCTTTTCATCCCAGTCAACTGCGTAGTGAACAAATGCCGAACGCCATGTACGAGACTCATATTTTTGAATATTAATAGCTGGAGCTTCTGGGGTAGCTGTAGAATGTGCTACAACACCTTCATAAGCGCCAACACCATTACGGTATGGTTGTTTTGGTAAATCAGTAATAATCAAGACCCTATCAGCAAATACGTTTGTTCCAATTGATAATACTAAAATCATAGCGACAACTATAGATGAAATATGTTTCCACTTCTTTTTCATTTTACATCGGCATCCTTTTTTATAATTTTTGTATGGTCAAATAATCCACTTGCTGACAACCCAATAATGATTCCTTGAAATATATTTATTTTGATATCTTGAGACAAAAATAAAACGCCTAGCATTATGCCAAGCGTTAAATTTAGTAACGGAACATATTTTGTTTGCATCCCAACTGTTTTTGCAATTTGTGATAATCCTACAACAACACCAATCATTACCGTAATTTCAAACATTACATACCACCTCCTTTCAAAAAGAAGGTCAGAGCCGCTCCAATAAGCCCACCAACAATAAGGCGTAAGATCCAAGTTGTATTAGCGCTAATCTTATCTAATTGCTTATTGATATTGATAATGTCTTTCTCGTTACCTGTTGTCCGCATTTCTAAACTTTTAATCTCTAAGCGAATGTCCTTAATATCTTGCTTTATTTCTTGAACATCACTTCTTACTTCTTGTAATCCTTCCACTTTGATCACCCCTTTTTAGACAATAAAAAAAGACCAGCTTATGGCTGCTCTGGTTTCTTATCAATTAATTGTTGAAGTAATAATTCTTCTAGACGTGCAATTCTGTCCTCTTGACTGGCTACTTGTGATTTTAGATATTCAATTTCATTATCCTGACTAGCAACTTTCGATTTAAGATTACTTAGTTCTTTCTCATGAACATCTTGTATAAACTTAATCTTTTGAGTAGCATCTAAATGGAGGGTTACAAGAGTGTACAGGTTGATTCCATCCCCCAAATCAGCATGGAAAGTTTCATCTGTATCCTCTAGGATAAGACCATACTGTAGAGGAATATCTCTTGTAGTGTGTAGCTTTCCTGTTCCCTCAGCTTCCTGTCTCATTTTGTAGAGTTTCTCTACATCACTTTTGAAATTATATTGCTTTACTTTCAAGCTCATAATTTTTTCTAAGGCATTAATCTCTAAATCACGAATATTGGACTTAATCTTACGAGATGAACGGTTTGTAAGACTTGTGTAACTTATATTCCCTGCTTGTAATCCTGCTGTTGGTGTATTTTCACCTACTGGGATAAGCTGTAATGCGCTCTGGTATCCTGAAACGTGCGAGCCTCTGATACGTATATATGCTAGGCGTAGATCAGCATTGTTGTTGTCATCTTGTAAAAGCATATTGTTACCTGAAGTTTTGTTCTTATTTTCAAAGTAGAAGTTACCATTCCCATTTCTAAAAGTATGATTTGTCCTTACAGTTGATAGGTGGTATCCGTTACCTTGCAGGTAAATGTTATTACCTGCTATAACTTCAAAATCTAGCGACGGCTGAATTTTAATAGAAGTATTTTGAGCTACCGTATCAGTCTTGATTACTATATCACCTTGACGAGAAGCTGAGATAGTTACAGTGTCCTTACCATATAAATGGACTTTCCCTCCCCAAGTCTGTTCTAATCCTGAACCATATAGGAATAAATTGGAATTACTATTATAGGATTCTACTACTCCTAGAGTTGAATAAGATTCTCGAAAGTTATCGTTTCCATTCCCATCAATGGGAGTTCTATGGTAGAGCGCTGTTGCCCCTTCAATACCACCTGATTTAGAACGCCCCATCACAAGAGCAGGCGTTATAGCTGTTCCATCTTGACTGTTAAAGAATTTCAATTCAGCTCTAGAAATATTTTTATCATAAAGCTCTAAGAACTGTTTATTGAGTTTAACGAAACGCTGTTCACTGTTAGGGGCAGTTTTAATAGTAACTCCAACTAGTTCTTGAGCTTTCAAGTGCTTCGCTTCAATGTATCCGTCAAGCATAATCTTACTAGCTTGAATCAATACGGATTGAGCTGTTTGGTTAATTGTTGATGCAAGATCACCTTTTTTGACTCGCAAGTTAATCTCATTACTCATTACAGATAACTGAGAAGTATGCGAATCTACAATAGTTTTACTTCCAAAGCGTCCATCGGAATCTGTTTTTGAGTAAACCTCTTTTTTTTCTGCCTTTAAGTCAATTCGGCTGGATTGCTGATTTATGCTTGTCTCAAGGGTTGATACCTTAGAGTTAAAGTCTGTGGTAGCTACTTTCTTAGCAATTTCTCCTACAAGTTGATCATAGTTAGCATAGTCTTTCGGGTTTTCCATAAATGCCGAAGGTGTAGCACCTTGTTGGAATTGTGGTTGAGATACCCAGATAAGTCCGTTTCTACGTATCCATATATAAGCCTCTACATGAGTAACAGCTTTTGAAGGAACCTCAGCAGTAACAGAAACAAGTGTCCATGCACCGTTATTCAACTTATCTTTTAGGTCTACACTACTAGTTGTAACTGTAGTTGAACCATTTAGGAACTTAATCTCCAAAGCTCCACCTTGATCTAAACCGTCCTTGTTATATGTAAAAAACCATGCAGATAATACTAGTTTTCCTGAGCTAGATGTAACAGGGAATAATTGACTAATACCTGTCCAAGCATTTACAGTTAGCCCCGTTGCTTGAATCTGAGCCGAATTATATCCATCATGTTGCCTTGCTGTTGTAGGCGTAACGGCTGATCCTGCTACAGTAGCTACTACTTTCCATTTGCTAAGACTCGGGGTTCTGGAAGTAATAATACCAGAGCTAGGGTTGATTGTCCTATCTTCAAAAGCGGAATTTATATATAAGTTTGTACTTCCCAGCCCCCCTACATAATCTTGCATTTGGGTATCAGAGACTTTAGAGCTGATCTGATTGTTCAATTGCGTAATCTCACTCGTATTCTTTTGAATTTGTGTAGTATGCTTTCCTTGCGTTGTACTAAGAGAAGCAATTGTGGCTTGATTGCTATCCACAGTTTGTTTAATCGCGTTAGTTTTCACTGTCAGATCATTAAGTCCATGCTGAGTAGAGAAGTCACTGGTAGATAAGTTCCACCCTGTAACACGGTCTCCTAATTCCACCTGAGGCATTCTATAGTATATGTCCCCATTATGGAATAAAGCTAAACGGAATCCACCTGAGACGATACCTGCTATCTTCGGCTTGATAGTTCTGATTATACGAGTCCACTTACCGGTTGTGATGTCTGCTAACTCTGCATTTGTAAGCTGTACATCTTGGAATTGTACTCGCACACCTGCCTCGTTGAAAAACTCTATGATGTAAGCATATTTAAACTTAAAAGTAGCTACGTTAGGAACTTTCATATAGGCACTGAACGTATACTCTTGGTTTAATGTTACAGAAAATTTTGTTGAGAACCCACTTATGATGCTATTAGGGGCTGTTTCCACTAGGTTAGTACGATTGAAGCGAATTACTCCTGCTCGCTTATCGTCATCCCATGGCATTTGAAAGCTCGTCACATCAGGATGAGGAAATTCCCAACCTACAGGTAATCCTGTATCTCTTTGTAGAAAGCTTGAGTTGTAAACTAAATTTGTCCCTACTATGCCCTTACCCTCGATAGCTGTAATAGTACTTTTCACACCATCCACACTTTTTTCAATCTCGTTTGTTTTCGATTGAAAAGCTCCTTGTGTTACTCCATCTTCAGGAGCAAGATTCCAAGATTCAAGTAAGTCTCCTAAGGTAACCATTATCCCTGTAAATGTTGCATCTACAGTAGTTGTATTACCAGTAGCGATATTTACACGTACTTCTTTTAAATTACCTGTGTAATTCGTTGTATCGAAAGGAATAGAAATTCGATTCCAACCATTTGTTACTACTTTTTGCTGAATAATAGCATAATAATGTTGATCTTTCCCGTTCTGATCATACGTGAATCTCATATATAGGCGCGGATATTCTGTTGTTGATGTTACAGCCTTTACATCAACATAACAGGATGCTATCCCCTTTTTCTTTATAAACTGATCTGGGCTTAAGTTTTGGTAGATATAAGCTGCATTGCTTGTTATTTGTAATCCTTTCTTAATACCTGATGCATCTGATATATTAACGTCAATAAATTTAAAAGTTGTTGAATTAGTAATACCATTCCATAAATTTTTTTCATTAGAAAAATCTGAGTTAATTACATAGTTTCGAACACTTACTTCTCGTTTTTCTATATTAGAGAGTTTTTCGGTAATCTTACCTGCTTCCTCTCTAATTTCAGTTGTCGTTTTTTTGAGTGACTTTGTATCAGATTGTATATCCGAAATCGTCTTTTTCGTGCCCTCCAGAGTTGATTCAACCGTATTTAATTTATTACTAATTTCACTATCTTTTTTTGTTAACGATTCAATGGATTGTTTAAACCTATCTGCAGTTTGTTCTGATTTAGTAACTCGTTCTGTAAGCTTTCCTTGTTCGTTTTGTACATTTGATACAGAAGTATTTATTCCTTTAATAGTAGTCTCAATTTCTACTGTTTTTTTAGTGAAATCAGTTGTGGATACTTGATCTTCTGGTGCTGGTGTCCATGCAGTTGATATTGTGCCAATTTCTAATTTAAGCTTTTCAATTAACACGTCCCCCGTGAAGTCACGTGCTAAAGCGTAAACTGAAATCTCTTTAATAGGTTTATCCATTACTACAGCACTCGCTGTGAACCTTTCCTGGTTATACTGTTTACCTAGTGTTAGGCGGTTTTCTACGCGACAACTCGGATAATGAAATGTATTGTCTGTGAAAGTAATCTTCACTTCGAAACCAGCCCATTTATTCGTTGTTCCCCATGCAGTAACTTTACCTGTAAACAGGAAACTCATAGCAAGATTCTTACCCTGCATTAAACTAGCTGCATCCTTTGCTAAATCAAAGTAGGTATGCTGCTTATTTTCCCCAGTCTTCACTGAATGTGATTTAGTAGCTGTTTCTAGTAATAAATTTCGCCCACCAACTTGAATATTATCAACTTGAGTTTTCAGATTAGAAATTGTCTGCTTCGTTCCATCTGCCGTTGATATAATCTCGTTCGTTTTACTTTCAAGCTGGGACAAACCATCATTAATTTTCGTTAACTCCGACTTCTCTGCTTTTTGTTTAAGAGCTTCATTTGTTTGACTAATAGATGTATTAATATCTTGGAACTTCTTAACGTTACCATTCTTATCAGTTTCATAGATTTGTTTTCCTATAAAACCATCTTTAATTTCATCTTTCGTATAAACGCCGGATTTATCAGCCTTATCTCTTAGTTGATTATTAATCCACGTTTGATCAACTTTGTCATTAACCTGCTTTTGAACCCCGACTATTTGTCCAGCTATTTCTTGAGCTTTACCTTCCACACTTAGAACCTTTTGATTTAATTCCGTTTTAGCTGTTTCAATATCTTTCTTAACATCCTTAATACTTTGTTGTAATGGAGCCGTATCTGGAACAACTGATTCCCATGCTGTACCTGTCCATATTTTTAAAATACCAGGCTTACCATTACTAATATCACGCCAGAGTGTTTTATTTGCTTTGAGATCAGTAGTAGGTGGTTTAACACTTTCTATAATATCTACAAGATTTTTCTCCATGTAATCTTGGGTTGCTTCTGCTAAGTCTTTAGCCGTTTTACTTTCCTGTTGAGCTTGTTTTGACTTGTTGATAGCATCTTGAATGTCTAGACCTTGATCTTTTACTTTGTCCTTTAAAGCATCAAACCACCCTTGGGGTACTTTATCTTGTAATGATGCTAAAATTTTTTGGTACATTCTGCGTAACTCTTCATTCGAGTCAATAATTTCACGATAATCACCAAACACATATTTATCTTGTGTAGGGTCTTTAAAAGATTCATCACCAGCGATAGCACGTGCTTCAAGGTACAACTTAGGTTTGAACCCTCTATCTATAATTCTGATTGTATCGCCTTCATTAATTAATTCATGTGCTAATCCAAATACTTGCCCTATACTTTGTGCTTGAACTTCGTAAGAAACAGAAGTATTTACACGTTTTTCTATTTCTGTTTTCATAAGAGTTTTAAGTCGTTCCGGAGTCATATCTTGATTCTCTGTCTCTGGGCTATAGAAGCCGAATTTATGTTGTCCTTTTTCATTCCAGCGCTGAAATGCACCGTCATCCACAAGGTAAGGTATGCCGTTATTTATTTCCGCAATAGTAATAAATTCTCCGCCTTCTTTTTTAACGAAGCCCAATAAGGCTGTACAAATATTTTGAGAGTTCTCAATACGCTTAATTCCCATTAAATCTTTACCAAGAGTTACTTCTTTTTTTGTATCTCGTCCTCGCTTCTTAACCATATCCACATATCGGCCAACGATTTGAGATCCTACAACTTCAGCACGATATTGAATTTCTAATTCAAATGAAGAAGCAATCTGTTTAAGAAATGTCAGTGGATCAGTAAATTCATCAATCGTCATAGAGTGTGATCCATTATGCTCCGTTTTACCTATTTTCCACTTCGTACCTGCGAGAGCTCTTCTCATGCATTCATTCAACGTTTTACCTTCAATTTTTTGCGGATTAATAATCCCTGCTTTAGCAAGCTGAATCCATTCACCAGATGCATAAGCAACCACTGATCTATCTTTAGAGTCTTTTTCCGCTTCAGTAATTACATATGGAACAATTCGACCATCACGCACTTCTTTTAACACTAAATTTTGTTGTAAAAGCGTTGTTGCATGTTCTGTATTATCAAACACCCTAAACTCTAATGTATCTATATTATTCTTGATTTCCCAATGGCGTTTATCATCCCAATAATCTTTTGGTTGTATAGCTGAAACGATTTGATTAGTTTTAAAATCAACAATATGTAAGATTCCACTTGGTGTTCTCATCTAAATCGCTCCCTATAACTTAATTTTGCTATTCCTATATTGGCTGGACGTACTATAATTTCATTCAGTCCTCTTTTTACAATAGGAAACGAACTGAATATGTCTTTCAATCCAATTACATTTTTTCCGTTAATTGTTACTAATGATCTTTCTGTATCTATTTGTATTTTGTCTCCTATATCAAAAATATAAGGAGTCTCATCTATAGTTAAGGTATTTATCTTCCAAAACTTAACATCTTCAATAAATGCAATATCAACTGGTGGATTAGAACCATAAACAATACATCCTACAGCTATCTTGGCTACTGGTCTAGCTGTCATAGGATTACTGTCAGACTCATCTCTCCATGTACGGACAAAACTAGCATCATCTATCTCCGTATTCTTTCGATATTTAGCAAAATAGAAACTCCATTCTTTGCCCCTGCGAGCTACTGCAACATGTCCTCTGAAGTCGTTAAATGTATCAGAATACATTCCCATTTCGTCAGAGATCCACTTTCTAGACCCTCCTGAATCAATAATTGCTTGTGCTGTTGTCATTTCATGGCTCATATAATCATCAGCCATCGCTAGTTCCACTACTATGTTATCATTAGCATCTAAGAGCATAACTACAGTTTTCCCCATTCTGTTCCAGTGTTCAGACTGAAAACTCATTTGCACATCAAGTCTAAAATCTTGGATAACACCGCCTGTATTAGGAATAGTTCTCTTCATAAAAGGACCATGCCACTCGGTATCTGTTCCCGTTCCGTATGAGTCAGGTGTAAAGGCGTACCCTTGCCAAACCTTCATAGCCCCTGAACTTTTGTAAATTCCTATTTGACCAGTTACAGCATTCCAAGTTGTTAAACTCTTCATTTCATCCCATATGAGCCGCTCATTTTGTTTCACAACACGAGTTTTAACCCCTGTGGGATAACCTAACCTAAAGTATTCGTCACCATTCCAGATATCAAGAAAAGGGCTCTGTGCTCCCACAGTTATATCAATAATGGGATTAGACTCTACAGAACCATTGTTACGTAATGAAGCTTTTAAGTCTCCCTTCTCAATAGCCAGTATTTTCTCTTGTACAGCTCCTAACTTATAAGGCATTGGACAAATAAATTTAATTGTTCCTGTACCAAGGGCTACAAATTCATCTGGATCAAAGCTATCATCTACAATTGCTAAATATGTTCTATGTGGTTCTATATCAAAAATAAGTTCTGCTGGTTGATCTGTTATTAACCACCCTGCAATTTCTTCTTTCAGCGTTTCTAAATCAGATCCATCAGGAACTATAATTCCCACAGGAATAGAAAGAACCCGAATTTCAGTTTGTGTGTTTAATAGTCTTGCACCAGGATACCCCGGAATACTTAATAAATTTCTTTTCAATGGTGCCCAAGTAGGTCTTTTCAAGCCTTTTGCAATTTGGACAAATTCTTTACGTTCGTTGTTAAATGTAAAAGAGCTCATTTTGACACCCCATTTCCCTATAAAATAAAAGAAACTCAAACCTAAAAGGCTGAGTTTCTTTGCTCTTCTCTTTCTTGGTATTCTTTTGTATATCGATAAGTACCGCGTGCTAAGTCTCTACCATCTAAAATAACTGGTACTTCAATTACTAAATCGCCACCTTGTGCTGAAATTACTTCATTACCACCAGTTTGCCCTGATGAATAATTGAATATTTGATTTGCGATATTACCAGCCATGGCTTGTCTACTATTTGACATACTTCCATACACACCACTCATAACAGACTTTAATTCTGCTAATTGACTCATAGAACTAGCCATCATCCGACTCATATCACCCATTAATTGATTCATAGTCCCAGTAATACCAAGTGATTTTTCTCTCGATGATAAAGGTGTAACTGTAATTGAATTACCCTTCTTCGTAAATAACTCTGGTCCGGCTTCTCCTGTTATAAATGAACCATCACCTACAGGCTTTCCACCTTTAGCAAGCATTGGTACATGCGGAATAGTTGGCGCACTTACTCCTGGTATATTATTTAACAATTCTGCCGGTGTATTAAAGCCATCTATGAACTTATTAATAATACGTATGATTCCGTTGATAGCTGTACGAATACCACTCTTAATTCCATCCCACACGCCTAATACTGCTGATTTCATTCCATTAAATGCCCCACTAACAGCACTTGTTACCCAACGAACAGGAGTCATAATGGCATCTTTCAAACCATTCCACACTGAAGATGCTGTAGATTTAATACCATTCCAGATACTTGAAAGTGTAGACTTAATACCATTCCATACGCTACTACTTGCACTACTAATCATATTCCAAACAGTTGAAATAGCTAATTTAATGCTATTAAAAATTGAGCTTGCTGTGGAAACAATTGAATTCCATAAGCTAGAAAGATAGCTTTTAATCGCGTTCCATACAGCACTCGTAGTGGAACTAATAGTATTCCAGACATTCACAATCCAGTTTTTTATTGCATCAAAAATTGGTGTTACAATAGATACTAATCCATTCCAGCATGCTTGCAAGAAATTCTTAACCGCATTCCAGACAGCCATCGTGGCTGAACTGATTGTATCCCACACACTAATAATCCAAGATTTGATTTTTTCAAAGATTGGCGTTACAAATGACACAAGTCCATTCCAGCAAGAAACCAAGAAATTCTTAATTGTTTCCCATACTAGGCTTGTAGTAGAACTAATTTTATTCCAACATTCAGAAATGAAATTCTTGATACTTTCAAATAGTGGAGTAGCAAAGTATAAAATAGCCGTCCAAATTGCTTGTAAGTATTGAGTAATGAAATTCCATACAGTTTGGATCACTGTAGAAATACCATTCCAAATCATAGAGAAGAAATCAGCAATCCCTTGTAAAACAGGAGTTATAAAAGCTACTAATCCATTCCAAGTCTCTTGAAAGAATGTAGAAATAGAAGTCCATATTTCTGTAAAGAAAGTCGCTATTCCCTGCAAAACTGAAGTTAAATATTCAACTATCCCATTCCAAATTTCCATACAGAAATTAAAAATGGATGTCCAAATACCAACGTACGTTTCTAGAATAGCGGTTCCCCAGGTTACAACAAACTCTACAATGCCATTCCATATACCTATTAAAAATTCCTTAATTGAGTTCCAAATTGCTGATGTAGATTCACTAATGCTATTCCACGCTTCACTTGCCCATTGCACAATCCCATCCCATATTCCTACTAAGAACTCTCCAATTGCATTCCAAGCATCAATGGTCCATTGTTTTATAGAATCCCAATTTTGGTAAATTAGTACGCCTAAGGCAACTACAGCGGCTACAACCACAGCGATTAACGCTACCCACCCCATCATTGCAGCCCCTACACCCGATATGACGACAACTATTGGTGCTAAAGCCATAAATGCTCCTGCAATTACGCCAATAGCTACTGCGATAGCTGCCAAAGTGGCTGCTAGTTTTGGATTATTAGAAATCCAATCGGCTATTTTAGCAACAACATCAGCTATAACTCCAAGAACGGGTTTGAGGGCCATTTGTAAATCTTGCATTGCTTTTTGAAATTTAACTGCTGGATTTGCATCCATTTTTTTAATGGAACCATTCAATTGTTCTTGGTTCTTTTGGAAATCAACTGTTTTTTCTTTCGCACCCAGCAAAGTATTAATAATATTTTGCCCTTGATCTTCATACATTGTCATTTTGTTATCGTAAAGGCTTTTTATCCTCTACTTCCGGGGATTTCTCCGCATTATAGGACGTTAACTCATCCTCGGTTCAGCATATATTTTCAACCTATTAGGTTGTCGTTCACTCGTGGGAGTATTTTATTCTGTAATACAGGTTCAACTCCTATGCGTTACGGTGAGCCACATCTTTTAGAATGTGCTTTACCACGGTGTTAGCACCATCTTTACATGCTGAGCTTTCACCGTTTTTGAACGATTTTACTTCGGCACAATTCATCATCTACCGAAAAATTTAACACCTAATTCATTACGCTTTGTTTCATCATCAACTTGTGATAAGGCTTGTGCAATCTCGGTCATAGCCGCTGAACCTTCTTTACCGCCATTAGCTACAGCTTGACCCCATTTTTGAACTTGTTCCGCTGAAATATTAGTGCCTTCAAGAGCTTCTTTCATCGCTTTATCGACACCTTGACCGAACTCAGCCGCTTTAATACGTCCTTCTTTTAAACCCGTTATGTTCAGTAAAGTACGCAACACTTTACCCGTCCCCAAAGGACCGCTCACTGTCGCCAGTAAGACCAGACTATATCATCATCTAAGCAAAACAGATCCTAGATGCTCCCCATTTCCACTATCATTCGCTTATAGTGTACGTCTCTCGACTAGTCGTTACACCTTCATCTAACAAATCAAATTTGTACCCTTCTAAATGACGATATTTACTTTTTTGCCTATTAAAATCATCTTCTACAGAAATTTTCTTACCTAATAACTTTGTTAATAAATATAAACTTATTTTAAACTGTTTACTTGTTATTTCTTTCGTTTCATAGATTGTAAAATTACCTAGATTGTCAGTAACTTTAACTTTTACAGCGGCGGGATTTTTACCTCCTGCAATAGCTTGGCCGTTTCCGTAGTTCGGGTTATTAGCTCCACCTACGTCTATTTTCTCTCTAGCTATTTTTAAGTTTCTTTTGTGTTCTTCTGATTTCTTTTTTCCTTTTAACGCTTGGCTTATATTCAAACGCTCTTGTTCAGTTTTCTTACGTCCGTATATCGGACTTGAATCCCCACGTTTGCCGTACATTCCATTTCTTTTTCCAGAACGAGCTAGACTTTGCTTTCTGCGAGTTTCTTCTGACACAACCACGCCATAATTTGGATGTAACGATCCTTTCCGACCGTACATGTGGTTAAACTTTCCTTCTACCGCACCAAGCCCTCCATCATCTAAATTCACAAGTTTGTAGTTTAAAACATGCTTATATTCATAAATAAACCAAACTTCAGCATCATAAGCCTCTTTTTCGGTTAAATTATTAGATATGATAGCTACAGCTACCTCAGTTTTGTTTAAAATATTTTTAAAATACCTATTTCTACTTTTATCAATTTGATACGCTCGATTACCACTACCTTTTCCTACATAAAAAGGCTCGTTAGTATCAAGCCTTATCCATTCGTAAATATAAAATCTTCTTTCCATACCCTCACTCCTAATACAATATCTTACAGCAATAGAGAGGATTTTTGAATAATTAAAAGTAGTATCAACAGTAAAAATGAATCATCAATTTAAAATAGTTAAATCATCTGTAAAAGGATGTCTGTCTAAATATACTAAGTAAATAACATCTTTGATTTATTAAATGCTTGGCACGGTATTGTCTCTATAACAGAGAGTTCCACCGTTTTAAAGGAGTTTTCTATGAATGTCACCACTCATAGGGACAATACTTTATCCAATAAATTATCGATATTCCAAGTACCTGTTTCAACACCAGCCTCCATAATGGCCTGTACTTCTTCAGCGCTATATCCAGCTCTTGTTAACTGTCCTCCATACTCAGCGATAATGTCTAATTGTTCAGGTGGAAATCCCATTTTTAGCAAAGCGTTTGTTAAACCAAGTGCACCATCTTGCGAAATCCCTAATTCGTTTCCAATTTCATTCGTTTCTTGAATTAATTCCGTAAAATCTATTCCTTCATAGGATTGCGCGATTGTCGCTGCTCCTTTAACAACAGCTGCATTCGCTTCATCACTTACATTCTTATTTAAAGCCCACTGCCTACGTACACCTTCTAATGATGCCTCCGCATCCACACCATAAGCGGTTACCCCTCTTACAGCCGCCTCTACTGATTGCTTCGAGGATTCTGGAACATCAAAAGTTATATCAATTTTCGTTTGCAACTTTGACATATCCATTGCTTTTTCAACCGCACTAGCAATACCGCCACCTGCCGCCATACCACCTATGACGTTTTCTAATCCTATCTTTAGCCCTTCAAACTTCTTCTCCGTTCTTCCGGCTTCTTGCTGTAAATCTCTTAATTCATTTCGCACTTGTTGTATTGAGTTTCCAGCATCCACCGATCGAAGAGCTCGTTGTAATTTCTCTATATCTGTTTCTGCTCCTAATGCTTCCCGGCCGATAATTCCTATTGCTTGTTCCAATTGTCGACTTGTAGCCGTACCACTTTTAATTGCATTCACAAGACGATTTCCTAATGCTCCCGCAAAATCATCAACACTTTTCCCAGTAGCACTAAACAATGTTTCTAATTGTCTTGTTGAACTTGCTACACTATCTTGCTCAGCCTTCATGTTCCCAAGCTTATTCTTTAGGCCATTAAGCGATCCTTCTGTAAATTCAATTTCACGCCTAAATGCGCGGTATTGTTCTTCGGAAATTTTTCCGTTTTGAAATTGCGCTTGGACTTGTTGCTCAGCTGCCTTTAATTTATCTAACTTTTGTGTGGTGTTTTCAATTTGCTGAGTCAGTAACTGTTGCTTTTGAGCTAAAGCTTCAATATTACCTGGATCAAATTTTAATAATCGCTCAACATCTTTAAGCTCTTTGGTTAAATCATTACTACGCTTGTTAACATCTTTTAACGCATTTTGAAGTCCAGTGGTTTCACCACCAATTTCAATCGTAATCCCTTTAATTCTTCCTCCTGCCATCATCTCACCCCTTTCTTAGAACGAATCGAAGTCTTTTTGATTTGCTTTACGGGTTTTCTCTTTGTCTGGGTTCTCCATTTCTGCAAATTCAGCAATATAATCAAAGCAATCACCGATTGTCATTACTTCTAAATCCCAACTCGTTAATTTCGCTTTATAACAAAGAGCAAGGAACAAATCAGTGGTGAATTCTCCGTCACTGAAAGTCCCTTGCTCTCCATTACTTTTCTTTAGTTTTTTTTTGCTCCCATTGTACTTTGAATCATATCGTTAATCTCTGGAATGATTTCATAAATAGGAAATTCTTCAAATCCGTCTAACCATGTAATTGGATCCGGAAGATTTTGATCAGCGGTTTTAGCATATAACCAAACTAAATCATAAATAACTTCAAAATCTATTTTCTTTAAATCTACATTTGAGAGGTCAATAGAAGGCTGAGAACCATCTTGTGGTGTAAATGTACCAATAGCCCCTAAAGCCATCATATCAGCAAACAAATCACGTCTGAATTGCGCTTTGTAACGCTTAACAGTTGCTGCTGTACTTTTCAGTCGAACTTGCTTACCATCTATTACAATTGTTTTTTCCATCTAATTACGCTCCTTTTGGTGCTGTTGGTGTTTTCACATAGACCTTTTTGTACCAATTATCATGGATTGCCGGTGTAGTTTTAGAAGTTGTCTTTGTCTTAACCATCGGTCTACCACCAGTTGCTAGAATAATTGGGCTTGCGACGAATTTAAGCTCGTTTGTATTCGGTTCAGCTGAATTCGTTTTTGATTTTGATGAAATATTAGGGCGACTCGCTGAACAGTTATACATAACATGACGGGTTGCTTTCACATCACCATCAAACTCAAATAACAGCGCGAATGGTTTCCCTTTTGCATCAGCTAACTCATTTAATACACCATCTGTTTCATCTAATTGTTCACCTAATGCATCAATTGCAAATTGCTCCGGAAGGAGTGCAATATTTAACGTTCCTTCATAACCTTGGTTATTATCTGCTGAGTAATAAAGCATGTCATCGGCATAGAATTCAATTAAATCACCACGTGGTTCATTTGTTAATTCAACCGCACCAGGCAATGGAATTGGTGTTCCAAATGTAACTATCCCATCTTTTGTTTCATATGTTGCATAATGTACATTTTTCAATCCAAAACTTACTTTGTTCTCACTCATTTATATCAACCTCGTTTCATAATTTTTTTGAAATAGATTTTCAGTTTCAATAAAAACCTCATAGGACTCATAAGGAATCTCATAATTGTCTAGGAGTTTTTCAAGATTTTCTTCAGCAATTAAATCTTTTTTATTTGTATAAAGCTCGATACTTAAATTATTTATCTTGTGATATACCTTGTTATCAGCCATTAAATTCGCTGATCCGTCCACCAGAAAACAAATATAAGGTGGCGCTGGAACTGGATTGGTTGGCGTTGCTGTGAAATGTGAATAAGCCACAGGATAACCTGTAGCATCAAGGATTTTCTTTAATTCACCTAATGTCATTGTTGAATCGCCCTTTCGACACGTTCAATTAGTTCATTTATTGCTTTTTCTTCTGCCGGAGCAATGTGAACCTTAGCTGCTACACGGCCACCATTTGCTTTAGCATGTCCCTTTTCCAATAAATGTGTAAGTTGTGGTTTCAATGCATTATAAACAATAATTGCACTGCCATCCTTTTTTTTCCGCCAGCCTTTACCATACTTCCCTGTTTTCTTAGGACTTTTTTGTTTCAATTCATTCACAAGATTGGTCGCAACCTTTTCTTTAGCATCTTCTATATCTTCTTCTACTAGGTTAGCGTATCTTTGCAATTCCCTAGCAATATCACTTGCAAGAGTATCAATATTAGACACCGGCTTTCACCTCACAATAAAGTTCGATCTTTTCATCGTCTCTTTCATACGTGCGGTAAATGCTATATTCTTTATCTCGATACTTCACTTTTCGTTCATCTTGGTAATCCCAGACATGAACAATTAATATATGACTAGCCTTGATATTACTTTGTCCAGCTTGAAAGAATTCTGATTGAGGAACTGATTTTCTCTTGCAAAATACCTGTCTACTAAATACTTCATCTTCCTCAACTTGTCCTAGTTCATCTTTAGTAATTGTTATTACTGGGAATAGTAAAATATCATTCATTTATAGTCACCCGCTAAAGTTAGATGATTCTTAAGCATGTTATAAGATGCTAAAAAACGTTCTGCCTCTTTTGCGTCTGAAATAAAATTAGCTTTTACATACGTAATAATTGCTCTTTTAATTAGAGGATCAGTGTCATCATTTGCCTTGAGATGAGAAACACCCGATAAATTCAAATCATATCGAGATGCTGCAATTAAATCTTCAAGTTCATCATCAAGAGCATTATGTGAGATGCGTACCGCTTTCTTCACAACATCAATCATCATATTCATTCACCAACTTGCTCTAGCTGTTTTAAAGCTTTCAGAGCGGCATCTTTGCCCTTAATCTTTTCACCATTTGGAAGTTCGTAATACCCTCCTCCAACATGAACCGGTCCTTTTAAATCTTCTCGTTTATCTATAATGAGTTCCTTATTCAAGAAACCTTCATCTTGTAGATACATTACACGTTCTGCATCATTTGATTCATATGAATCTGCAACACTATAATGAATGAAAGTGAATTTATCTCGAAAAGCTCTTTTTACAACATATTTATTCAACGGTTTCCCACTCACAGTTAAACCTCCTTATACCATAAAGAAAAGCGACTATTATACAGTAGCCGCTTTCTTCACTCGTAAGAATCCATTTTTAGAAATTACGTTACCACCTGCAAAAACAGAACCTCTATGAGCAATCATACCTTGCTTGAATTTAAAGTCTGTAGATCGTTGAACATCCATATCTGAGAAAATAGTAAGTTGATAGTTTGATAAAGGACCATATGCCATGTTGTATTGTCCTGCTGTCGTTTTAGCATCAGAAACAGCCTTACAAGCACTATTAATAATGAATGGTACCCCATCAATTGTTCCTGAATTACCTTGTGATACTACGTTATATACTTTTTTACCATCAGATGTACGAAGCTTAGCAAATGCTTTTAAGTCTAGTTTATTTAAAATCAATACCGCTGCATCTTCTACGTCTTCATCTCCACCATAGCTATAAATAATTTCATCCAATGTAGATGCATCAATTGCTGAAATTTCTAAATCTGTTGCTGAATCAATTGCCGTAGCTGCTGCCGAGAAAATACCAGCAAGTCGATTCGTCGCACCTGTACCAATTAAAATTTCACGAGTTAACTTTTTACGAGTAGCTACCGTAATCCCCTTCATTACTTCAGCATCGTAATCAGCTGCTGGTAATTTTTGAAGCTCTTCTGTGTCTTCTGAATAAGCTGTGACTTTGGCTTTTGTGATATCTGCATATCCAAACGTTGTTTCTGATGTATTGTAGTCATTACCTTCAGTTGTGTAATCACCTTCCCCATAACTTTTAATATACGGCTGTTGGTAACTCTCTCCACCTTTTAACGTTTTAGAAGAAACACGATCAATCAGTGTAGACACTTCATTGAAAGTTGGACGAATATCCGTTGCACTATGTTTAGGTAAAACCACATTACCGCTTCCAACTGTAACAGCACGGTTTTCCATTAGAGCCTGTCCACGCTTTTCAGAAGTCTCTAATTCTACGTCTTGTTTTTGAGGTTCATTGTTAAATGTTTCAACTGTACGCATTTCAGGCATTTGATTATTATTAATCTCCTCTGCTTCTTTTAATAATCTTTGTCGTGTTTCAACTTGTTTTTGTGTTTCTTCCAGATCTCGTAATTCTGTTTCTAATGCTGTTAAGTCTACTTCCTTATCGCTTTGTAACATTGAGCGAATTTCTGACTTCCTAGTTAAAATTTCTTGTAATGTTTTCAAATGAATCTCTCCCCTATAAATATGTTTTTAAAATTAGTTTTTTACGTAATTCTTTTTGATTGCGTTCCTTCACAAATTGCTTATATGGGTCATGACTTCTAGCTGAAACTTGCGAATCAGGATAAGCCGGGAAAGCTACTGGACTAATCTCTAGTAACTTAGCTTGTGTTACACTACGAACTACATTGTCCGGATCTGATTCATCCCATTCTTCTTTGACCATTTGGAACCCAAAGGAAACACCGTCTACATCACCGCGTTTAATCGTCTCGTATGTGTCATTTCCGAGTGTTGTATTGGCTAAGTCTAGTTCAAACCTTAGTCCAATCTCATCTTCAAATAAACGAAGAGTACCATTCTTAGTTCTTCCTAACACTTGTGATGTGTCGTGGCTCCATAAAGCTAATTGATCATCTTGAGTCAAGGACTCTGTGAAAGCTCCTTTTTTAAACTGCTCTTTAAATCGTTGCCAATAGCCCATTGTTACAGATTTCATTTCCCATTTAACTGCATAACCAGAAATTGTTCGAAGGCCATTTTCTAATTCCCTAATTTCAAGAGCACTACTCAGTAATTCCCTCTTTTCCGTCTTGTTCATTGTCATCACCTCCTTCATCAGTGACATTTCCTTCTTTAACTAAAGCTGTATCTAATCTTCTAATCGGCTTAGATCCACCTTCAATTGGTCCAAGTGAAAGAATTGAACGCCATTCATTTGGTGTCATAGCTCCTCTATCAACCATTTGAACTAAGTCCATCTTTGTACTTAAAGAAGCGTATTGAAGTGAAGAGGATTCAAAGATAATCTTGTTACCAAATCCCCTTTCCCGACGTGAAAAAAGCTTCCTGGTATATTCTCCAGCAAGCTGCATTGCAAATGGCTCAATTTCTGATTCATAATAAGCTGTCCATTCATCCTCGTTGTATTTACTTTGGATAATCTTTTCGTTTGTATTAAAGAAATTATAAATACGTTGTACTGTTTCTTGCATCTGCTTGGAATCCGGTACAAACGCTTCAGGTTTCACTTGTTCTAAATCATACCTCGGATCAGAAGAAGCTGCTCCACCATCATTTGAGATATTCAAATAGTTATTCACAAAGTTTTTAACCTGACTATCAATATCTTCTTGTTTTAATACTGACTTAAACTTAAGAATCCACTTTACTACTGCACTATTTTTAATAGCTTTAACAATACCTTGATCAGTAGTTGTAACAATCTCCATTAACTGAGCTAATGCATTACCAGGATGTTCTCCGAAAAAGTCATTATCATTAAAGTCTTTACGCAAATGAATGATATCTGTATACGGAATCGTCATCTGCTTACCATTTTTAAAATAAAACTTTAAAAAGATGTCTCCCTGTGCACCTTCTACAACTTCAACTGTTGTACATGGAATAGGATAAACCTCAGTTGGATAACCAAAATCATCACGCTTAATATAAGCGAATGCATTATGATTCAACTCTAATTGAACAGCCATTTTCTCTTGAAACATTTGTCCTGTCATCAATGGATTAGGCTCTTCCAGTAAAAATCTCATATAGGAATCTGGATTCACCTTAAATTCAGTAGAGTTATCTCGTATATGCTTGGCTATCAGCTTACCGACTGCTTTTGCTTTAGGACGTATACAAGCTCGTATAATATCACTTTGATAGATGTCCCCATTCCACGCAAAAAAACCTCCACCATTATCATTTATCATTTCAAAACGAGTTGTAGTAGGAGCCTGTTTCTTTCCAAATATCTTATCAAATAACCCCAAATTCTCACCTCCTTCTTAAATCATATTGAGGTAGTCATTTCGTTTTTCTTGAAGAACTACATATGCATTTAAAAGCGCTGCTGTGCCATCAATACGACGTCGTTGGTTCTTAGTTTTATTTGGTTGTATATTTAAATTTTTATCAACGTCTATGGCTGTGTTGGAAAGACACCACTTATCAATTGCGTTGTTGTTATAGTTGACTAACTTAGATTCCAAGTCAGCTCCTAAAAGTCTCATCGGGCTAGAAAGAGTCTGTTTACCTTGTGCGATAGGAATCATAGATTCTTTGCCAAAATATCCTTCCATCTCCTCAACCCAATACTTAGCTGACCATCTATCATAGCCAATCCAAGGTAGATAAATACCACATGCATCTCGTATTTCTAAGAACCATTTCGTAACAAATTTATAATGAACGGAATTTCCCGGTGTTGTTCTTAATATTCCTTGCTCGTGCCATAAATTATATGGGATTTTATCTTCTTTACTTCGCTGCTCCAATAAATCTTCCGGAAGCCAATACATCTGCTTCACATAAATATGCGGGTCTTCTGGAACCATAAAAATAACCTTCGCTGCTGTTAAATCAGTAGTTGAAGATAAATCGCAACCACCAATTCCATAGGAAGGCTTTAACTTTTCTATATCGAAAGTATCAGGATTATTTAGTTGTTCAAAAGTCAGCCATGCCTCTGTTGATGTTTCTCTTATATTAAAATCTTTTGTTAGTAAGTTTTTTACTAGCAAAGAATTTGCTTTTGCCTTATTTACCTTTGTTTCAAGTTGGTCTACCTTTTTTATCGTTCCTAGCCCTGGATTTGCCTTTGCCCATTTTGAAGGGTCTGTCCACTCTTCTCGTTTATCCAACTCATAGATTATAGGTAAAAAACGATCGTCTTTATATCCATCCGGGTCATCAAGACCATTTAACAACATTTCTGCTTCTTCATACTTCATATCATACACTGACTCTCGGACAGTTCCGGCTGTTGTAATCATAAATATCATTGGCTGTTCTCGTGAAGACGTACCATCTACAATAACGTCATATAAGTTTTTATCTTTCCAAGCATGGATTTCATCCATCATAGCACCATGTACGTTAAGTCCATCTAAAGTTTCACTATCAGAGCCAAGTGGTTTAAAGGTACTGTCGTTCCATTCAGAGACCATTTCAGATACTAAAGGTTTAATACGCTTTAATAGTGCTGGTGACTTCTTTACCATTCGCTTTGATTCTAGCCAAACTAATTTCGCCTGGTCTTTCTTAGTTGCTACCGCATAAACTTCTGAACCTGGTTCCCCATCTGCTATTTGCAAATACAATCCAATACCTGAACCAACAGTAGATTTTCCGTTTTTACGAGCAACTACAAGTAATACTTCTCTGTATTTTCTTGTGCCATCTATTCCATGTACAAACCCAAATGCTGCTGCAATAAATGCCTTTTGCCATACTTCTAAAACAATTGGTTTTCCGCCCCATTTTCCCTTTGAGTGCTTACAAAAGTTTTCGATGAACTCAATGGCATGGTTCGCTTTCTTTGAGTCGTATTCATATATACTTTCTTTATCATCAATATCACTTACTAATTTCTTATATATTCTACGAACTTTTTCACTAACAATTTCTTTTCCCGATTCAATAAGGCTATAATATTCAATGATTGGGTTATAAGACAAAGGATATTGTATCCTCATTTATTCATCACAAAGTCATCAAACCCATCATCCTTCTCCTTACTTTCAACTGGTTTTTTAGGTATGTAATCACCCAACTGCTTCATTATCGTTTGATAACTTTTATTCATAGCTATATATCTTCTTGCCGCTGGTCTTTCTCTTTCATAAGGCTCTTGATTCTCTGATTGCGAGAACATTTCATCGTAACCATTTTCATCAAGATCTTTACGTACATCTTCTAGTCGAACACGTAAATCTGCCGCTTCAACAATTAGCCCCTCTACTACCAAGAGGGTATCTTTTGGCATTTCTTTATATATACGTTTAAGTCTGTTTATTTCTTTGTTAACCCGTTCTTCTTTTGTTAATTCTTTCTTTATCGCCATAAATAACACCTCATCTCTTCTGCATTTTGGGTAGGGGGGTCACGCGAAATGACCTGTGTATTACTTGAAGGTACCTCATCGGTCCTTCGAGAACTCGAAAAAGATTTTGAAATGGGGGGGCTTTTATTTCTTTGGAAATATCAGCGTTCACTTTTTATTTTGATTTTTATTCTTTTTGTATTAAATCCCCGTTCTCATCAAACATTACTCCTTCAACAACTGGACTATTCTTCTCATGATGTTCACGGTTGTGGCAATCCTGACATAAAAGTTCTAAGTTATGAAAGCTCAATGTAATCTCTGGGTTATTTATATTCTCTGGTGTTATGTAATCCTTGTGGTGAACAATTTTCCCACTCCCCTTACATCGCTCACACAATCCATATCTAAATTTAAAATATGAATCCCTACACTTCTTCCATGCTGTGGATTTATAAAACCTCTTTGCATATTCCTTTGCCATGCATCCACCTCAAAACAAATAACCGCTCAATGTTGAACGGTTATCCTTTATATAAAGTTATACGAAACCCAATACGGTAAATGAAGTTTTATATAACATAATTGTTATTAATCCCTATCTACTATTAGGTGGCTTTTGTACGACAAAAATAAAGCTTTTATCTCTCATTGGACAGACTTATATTGAATGCAAATACTCTCAACAACTTCCCTTTCAATATTTAATATCCATATATTATTTTATAAAAAAATAAAGATTAATTAATTGAATTTCCTTTACACGTATTATAATACGTGTTATAATAAGAGTATAGAAAGGAGGGAATAAGGGAGATGGACATTCTAGATATTTTAGACAAAGTAAGCGGGATTTCTTCTTTCATCTTAGCGATATACATACTTCTCAAAGAAAGCAAAGAAGAAAAAAATAAGCGTCCTCAACGCAAAGGTTCAAGCCGACCAAGCAGAAAACCTAAGCGAAGAAAACGCAAGTAACCCATTGGGAAACTCAACCAACTGGTTGGGTTTCTCAAAAAAATATTATCATCTCCCATATCTATATGTCAAAAACTTCATTGATTTTAAATACTATTTGTTTGTTTTTAACAATTCGTTTCTTTATTGTTACCGACTTTTCTAATTTACAAATGTTAGACACTATCTACCTAATAGTTATTATTTTATGGATTCTGGTCTTTACCATTTCGATTATCAAGAAATTTAAGAAGTAAATCCATGACGCTATATTTAACAGGAGGAAAAGCTAATGAGCACTTATCAAGATCGCTACATCTACCCATCTATTTTTGATTTTTCTAATGAGCAGGTTACTGTTACATTTCCTGACTTAGCAGATTGTCATGCTAATGGCAATAACTATGAGGATGCTTTTGAAATAGCTAAAAAGACATTAGCAACTCATTTATATGAAATAGAAGAAAATAAAGGTGCTATTCCGCCCGCATCTAATCCAACTTCTATCCAAACTAAAGACAATCAAGTTATTGGCTTAATGGAAGTATGGATGCCACCATTACGTAGTGAAATTGAAAATAAAGCAGTTAAGAAAACATTAACTATTCCTCATTGGCTTGATAAAATGGGAAAAGCTAATAATGTAAACTACTCTCAAGTGTTACAAGATGCACTAAAAAAGCATTTAGGTGTTAATGAACATAAGAACATGTAAGATAAACATAAAGAGCATCTTTACAGATGCTCTTTATGTTTATTATCTAGATATTAACAACGTACACACGTGATATTTATTTTATAAATCATTCGCTTTGTAGAATTTCTTAAGGTTTTTTTCTTCTAAAGCTAGCAGTCCATATAAAGAATTTAATCCTTCAATTTTAGACTTTAGATAGCTAAGATATTCATAGTCTTCATCCTTGAAAAAATAATCCAAACTTATAAATGCAAGTTTGTTTGGTTCGACCCTTACTTTTTTTATCGCACACGTATAATATTGTTGAATTGAAACCAATAATGTTGCTTTAAGGAAACAGTATTTATATGACGTCGCGCTGAAAGTTATTTTAGTAGAAAGTAATTCCGTTAAATTTTTACTTAATCCTAAATTAGGATGTTTATTTTCAATATTTCTATATGTTTCTTCTATTAGATAGGTAATATCATTATAATTGAAATTTTTAACAAAATTCTTAATTAAGAAACCTGCACATTGATAATGCCCTAGTTCAATTGATTTTACAATTCCTAAAAACATAACCCTTGAAATTTTTTCTTGCACATCATAATGTTTCTTTAAATTTCTTTCAAACCTTTTCATCTTAATCCTATTCCCTATAATAGACATACTTGTTGGATTTTTTGGAGATTTAAATTCGTTTAATAAATCTAAAAACGTATTAGTTACATCAGTTAATAATTTAATGTTATTTTGGTGTAACGCCTTTATAAACAAGGATGTTATTAAAGTTAAGAAATCGTTTTTATTTGTATTTTGTCTTTCGCTTTCCCTTAAAATCAAAGATCGAAAAATTCTAGAAGTCCTGTTATCATTATTCTGATACAGTGTTAAGATGACTTGACAAATTATACAATAATACTCATCATAAAAATCTTTAAAAAGAGATTCTAAATCTTTATGATTGGAATACCTTTTTTTCTGTCTGTATACTTTCCATTCTCGCTTTAAATCCTTATGTAAAACAAACGACAAAGGTTGGATTTTCCCCAAATTATCAATTATACTATTTATTTCTGTGTCTTTTCCACCTTTAAACGTAATACCCAATAAATCATTCATACATTTCAAAGTACTAATATACAAATCAAAATATAAAGTGCCCGAAAACGGAACGATTTTACTGAATTTTTCTTCATTCAAATTAATATCAATGATCTTTTTTATTAATACTTCATCTATACTTTTATAAGAGTGTGTAAAATCATTACTTAATTTATATTTATCTTTAGCGGTTAGAATTTGAAAACAAATTTCAGCAGCTATATTAATTTCTTTTAACTCTTTTTGTAATTTTGCAACAAATGCATGATTATTTTTAGTCCACTCTTCTTTAGAGTCGAACTCCTTTTCAATATTCTCAAAACCCTTTTTAATTTGGTTAATATTGTATTCGAACTCACTTATAACATTAATGTTTCTTAATATACTTTTATAAGCAAAATATGCAATTACAATCCAGGCAAAAGAAATTATTGCTAAACATACTATTACAAAATCGGATAATTTCCCAGTCGCAGTTACATCAGGTATTAAAAACATATTAAAAATTACCAATAAAAGCGTTATACCTAAAAAAAGTTTTATGGGTAATGCTTTTTTTCTTTTAAATAGCGAATATGCTACCTCTTTTTGTTCGCGATACGCAAATATAAAAATAGTAAAGCTTAATGGAATTAAAGTCTTTATTATGCCATTCATAAAATTAATAAAGTTAATAGAATATTCTACAAAAAACTCCAAAACTACGTTCCCCCTATAAAAAAGCAGAGTGAATATTCACCCTACTTAAATTGCCTGAACTATATATTCTTTTGCAAAGTATTGTTTTATATCTTTTTTCTTAATACGTTCATTACTATAATCAAATGTGCCTAGTCCCTTCCTTGCGTTTACCCAAGGCTCTTCATTGTGAGTCATTTCTTCTAATACTTTTCCACTGTAACTTTTGAAAATACTCCACACATCATTTAATAGTTTTTTTTCTTCCTCTGTTAAATCAATCATTCCAATATCATAATGTGTATCTATCTCATTATAAGCAAAATGCTTATATTCAGAATAAACTTCTGGAACCACTGGACCATGTACCCATGCTTCAATTCTTTCCATAAATAAAGGGCTGTCTTGAATTGCTAAATGGAATCCTTGAGCATAATACAATAATTTTTGCAATTTTAAATTAGTAATACTTTCTTCTGTTCCTGGTACACTTTTACTTACGAGATACTTAGCAACCTCTAATGCCTTTGCCATATTTATCCCCCCTATATTACGTTATTCGACAACAATATCAATATTCCTTTTAAAATATAATTAATAAAATTATTATAACACAAAAACTTTAATGGCATGATTAGAATTCTGATTATCTTTACTTAGTCTGTCCTACGATTAATGTAATATACTTTTATTACGTACAATGAACACCCACACTCATTCATTTGTTTTTAAATAATCTTATTAATTAAAACTTATTTGTTTAAAAATGGTATCTCCCAAAAACAACAATACTGATTAATCCGTTTAAACATATCCTACTCTATAAACAGTACAACTTCTTTAAAACAAGGTATTAATTTATCTCATTGACACCTTTTATAACCATACTATTCACGAAAATGCTTTTTAGTTATCAAATTACACCCAAATTATCTACTTATACAGATGATTTACTCTCATTTATTATAAGGCTGGTATTTCTCCCGCAATATCTCCAATTCCTTCTTCTTCTCTTCAATATCTTCACGTAGAAATAAGCTCACTCGTTCCATTTTTTTAAATGGTACAAGTTTACCATCTTTAATCAGTTTACTAATTCTCGCTTTACTAATCCCTAAAACATCCATTACCTCTGGTGTCGTTAATACCTCATCATGTAAAAAAGAAAGCAGTTTCTCTTTATTTTCAAACTTGTACACTTTATTCACCTCTTTTTTCTTTAAAAATCCCATAAAGTCGTAATGACGTATTTATAATATAAAGAACTAAAAGAATAATTAACACGATATCCAAAACAGTTTTAAAAATACTCGCTTCGATCGAATCTCGAAAATAAGCAAAGTAAAACAGTGTAACGAAGATAATTAAGATGTTCGATGAATTACTTGTTTTCTTCATATTGTTTACAAATTGGCAAGTTGTTATAATGTGTATAGAAGAGAGAAGGTGGGCTTCTCTCTTCCGCTCAAAATCATTTGCGTTTACGTCTGGCTGGGCGTTTTCGTTTGGTTTTGAGCTTTTTTACTTTTTCGTGGATGACTAGGACTTTTTCAATGATTGTTAGTGCTGTAAGTATCATTCCTAGTATCAGTGCTAACTTTGCCAATTTGTTTCCCCCCTTTCGTTCTTTCTATATTTATTATACCATATCTGTTTACCTAGGTAAACAGATATCATGCATTTTCTGATTGTTTTTTTAATGTTTTTAACAATTTTATTTCTAATCAAATATGCGTTTCTCTTTTGATATCTTGCTTATCTACTACCAAAAATCAAAACAAAAAGCACCCAATCCGGATGCCTTTTGTTCAATAGAATACACTATATAATATCCTTATTTTTTATGGTAATTTAGATGCCATTCAAAATACTCAGCATTGTCATTATTCCATGTCAAGCACTCTTTTCCTTGGAGACTCTCAATATAATCCCTTACTGACTCTGGTAAATTATCTGTATTAACCAAGCTAATAATTTCTCCATTCAAGACAGTAATATACCCTTTCTCAAATAAATCATCACAACCAAATTTACACATAGGTATGGCTATATTTTCAATATCCAATCTTTCTTCTATGCTACAAAATGCTCTTTTCTTAATATGTGCAGCTACAAGTAAATCTATAGGATACTCTTTCCCACAAATTCCACAGTTACACGTTTTCTTATCATTAAACAGATAGCCACGTAATATCCCTTGCTCTTTTCTCGCCTTACCTTTTATTTCACTATCTAATGAAGCACTTTGTTCTAAATCACCTATAATGTCTTTGATATTTTTCTTTGTTTCTTCCTTTGTACTAATTGGAGCATAAGAAGAACTATACAAATCAAAAGCACTCATTATTATGTTACTTTTCTCTTGGTCTAATACTCTAAAACCTTGTATTAGATTACCCTCTTCATAATCTAATAATCTATTAAAGACACTTAAACTGATGGCTTGATGCTTTATTTCATCTAAGAAGTAAATATACTCCCAGCTTTCACCACTATCTGTTTCTCCCCACAGATGCTTTGCTAATTCTAAATTATGTACCTTATATGCGATGGTAGCAGATGCAAAAATTTGCTTATTCGCTGAAAAGAGAGTTATATCTCCTCTTTGAATCTTTTCCCATTGCTTTATTTTCTGTGGACTTGGAGTTATCCCCCAAACTCGGATTAAGTTTCCTTTATAAATTTCGGATAACTTATCAGCATCCTCTTGTTGTAAGAAAGGCTTAATTTTCTCAAATTCAATGCCATTACGCATTGTGGATTGAAAATTAAATTTAGCTACTTTATTCCCTGTAGGTTGTAGTATTACGTTGTACATACACTTACACCTCTTCTGTTTTATTTAGTTTTCTATAGTTTTCTATAGTTCGTTATATTTTTTATTCGATCCAAATGACTTTTCAACTGGATATTTTTTCTGATTTTTTTCTAGCTTATTTTTAACTACTTCTTCTATATCCAAATTCATTTGGTCAGCCAATAAAATTGAATAAATTAATACATCAGCTAGTTCATCCTTGATATTTTCAAGATTTTGTTCTATTGCATCTTCACTACTTTTCCACTGAAAATTCTCCAATAACTCGCTAGCCTCTAAAGAAAGAGAAATTGCCAAATCCTTCGAGTTATGAAATTGCTTCCAGTCTCTATCGTCTCGAAACTTAAGAATTTCCTTTATTGTATTTTGATTCATTTTTGAATCCTCCCGCTATTATCCATTGGTAAATCCTTCTACAATTATATAAAACCAATTGCTTCCATTGCAAAAATTTAGATATACTAATTTTAAAAAGATAGACTAACAATAAATATAGTTTTCTCGGAGGAATACCTATGGCAAATAAAAACCCTTGGTTAAATGAAATCATAGAAATATTAACGGAGTTAGGTGGAGCTGGAACACTAAGTCAAATTAAAACCAAAGTTATGGAACGTAATAGAATAGACCTAAGTAAATATCAGCATGAACAATCAATAGGTGCACAAATTAGAAAGACCATCTATTATCATTCTAGTGAATGCGATATTTATAAAGGGGAGCGGGACTTATTTTATGCTGTAAATGGTAAAGGAAATGGATGTTGGGGATTAAGAAACTTCGATATCAATAATGATTGGGATTTCATCGATCCTGAGGAGGAATTTTCTGAAGGGAAACAAATACTTAAAACTCATTTATCCTATGAACGTAATAATAAAGTAATTAGACGAGCAAAAGAACGTTTTAAGCAACAGCATGGTGGGAAACTCTTCTGTGAAATTTGTGGTTTTGACTTTCATAAAACATATGGTGAATTAGGAAAAGATTTTATCGAGGGACATCATACAATCCCTGTATCTCAACTAAAAGAAGGAGAAAAGACCAAAATTGAGGATATTATAATGGTTTGTTCTAATTGTCACAGAATGTTGCATAGACGTAAACCATGGCTAAGTACAGATGAATTATACCTATTATTAAATGACTTTATTAAATCCCATTGATAAGTTTTCTTATAGAAAAAAGGTTGCATTTTACAGACTCCTCCTATTCCATTTACTAATTAATCTTTTTATATAAGAATATCAGAACTGATACGAAAGTTATTTACTTTGGAAATATACACCATTATATTATAATTAATGATTACAATTAGTAATTTTAAATGGAGGAGAATTAAATTGACCACTAAGCCTAAGCCTAAAGAAATTGACCCTACACTTTATCCCTGTATATCGAATTTTAATTCCCGTAAAGATCTTGAAAAATATAATAGTGAAGCCTGGACTTTATTCGCACTAGGCTTACATTTTAATATTTATAAACGAGGTATTAAAATATGATTACAGGAACAGACTGGGCCATAGTTGTTGGCTTTTTTGTCACCGCTATATCAGGAGTTATAGTACAATTAGCATCTCATTATCTTACAAAAATCAGAGAAGAAAAGAAATATCAAAAGGAATGCTATCAAACTTTATTCTCTCCAATCGTTTTTAAAGTTATTAAATATATACAAGCTGAAAATGTAAGAGGATTTAAAGAAAAGCCAGATAAGCTTTTTAAAGAAATTATAGATCACCTTGGATTAAATATAAAATACGCTGCACCAAGATTTGTAATGAAATATGAAAATTTCAGACATGTTGATTTCAAATTGGATTCGCATGAGATGAAAGATTATTATATTTCAGAGCGTATTAAACTATGCGAAGAATTTTTATTAGATTATTTACAAATTAGTAATAAGTTAGAAGTATTAACACCAGATGTTAAAAGATTAATTGACATGAACTTAATGATATGTAAACTTCATGACTTAGCATGGTGTTGTTATTGCTATGAAATAGCTACCTTAGTACTCGAACGTGGAATTTTCATACAAAATTTATTTACTAATTATAATTATCAAGTTCAAGAAATTGAAGAAATTATAAAAGAACTTAATAATAATATTGAGTACTCCCAAAAACAAATAGGATGTATTCAATTTCATTGTTTCCAAAATGCGATTGAATATATAGAAAACATTTGCAAAACATTTATTAATAAATACCCTCAAGAGGAATCAACTTTTCAATCAGCACTAAATAACGGTATAGCACATTTAAAAGAAAAGCATAAATAAACAGTAAGGCTCTATCTTACTGTTTATTTATTATATAATGCTTTAATTAAACTTCATGCTTCTAATTTAAAAGCCTCATCCGCAATTGCAGAAGAGGCTCTCATTTACCTGCCTTGCTATTTTCTTTTCAGCACGTTCTATCATAGATTGCACCGTACTACATGTAATGTCTAGGTATCTAGCAATCTCTCTATACGTTAAACAATATCCTCGAGACATTAAGTACACCTCTTTCTCCCGATCCGTTAACAATGATAATGCATCTTCCAATCTAATTTTATCCCATTCACCAATTGCATGTTCTTGCTGATGACCGTCCCACTCATATAAGTTATCATCCATGCTACGGAAATATCTTTGCATCAGTAACGGATCACATGCTCTTTCTCTTTGATATGCAGCCAACCTTTCAACCCCTCTACGATTTCCCGGTCTCCTCGCCTTTTTCATCCATTCTAAGGAAAAAGTAATGTCGCTAATCATATCCGTTAGAATCTTTACATCTTCCTCTTTAGCTTCCTTTTGTACTTCTCTCAATTGTCTTAAAGTCGTGTTATATTGCTTAATTAAATCCTGCATAATATATCCCCTCCTTATAAACAAAAAGAACACCGTATATAGACTGTACTTCTCTACATAACAGTGTTCTTTTATTACTTTCATATTTAATTTCTACGCTTCTCTCACTACACAAGTGTCTTCCACTTATACAGTCAGAGAAACGGAAAACCGTTCCTCATAGACACAAATCAGTAAGTGTAGCTGATGCTTCTAAATTGTTTGGTAAAGTTCAAGAGAGAAATAAAGTGTTGAGGTGCCCCACGCCTCTTTGAACCGAGGAAAGTATGGTTAGCAATTGGACATTCGGAAGGAACATCCTCGGCTCAAAGAGAGGTGTAACCCTCTCCCCCGTTGGTCGGACCCTTACTTACGTTTATTCGTGAGTAAACTATAATTAATTGCCCTAGCCCGAGAAATTTAGATAAATCAAGAAACAACATACAGTACCATTTCCGTGGCAGTTCTTATGACACTTTTATAATACAGGGATATTCATAATATTTTTTATCTATTTTTTATCAAAATGAAAACCATCTATTTACATAGATGGTTTGAACTCTATTTCAACTCATTAAATTACACTTGTGTACTATTTTTCGGTTTAATTAATGCGGTATATAACCTTACCTTGTTTCATAATACGTATAGCCTTATCTTCTTCACAAAGATATTCTAGTGCACTTTTTATCAGTTCAGGAGAATGTATGGAGTATTTATACAAAATATTTTGATAGACTTGATTTAAATCCAACGCACTATAAGTACCCCCATATTCCTTGAATATTAAATCAGCTACTTCTTTTATTCTCTCCATATGTTTTTCAGAAATTTGAATTGCATCCGAATGTTTTATCGAATAGTCTATTTCACTATTTAATTGTTTACTAATATTCCTTGCAACATATGGAGCCGCATCCTCAAACACTTGCTGAATATCTTTCTTTGATATTTCCGAAGATTTTTTCTCTACCGTTGCCGCAATCTGTTCAACAAACAACTCCATATTTTCTTCAACAGTTTTTTCAATATCTAATGTATCTAACTTGTTAACTTTTTGATCTACCTTATCAATCTTATTCTCCATTATATTAAGAGTATCCTTCATTTGTTGATTCAACCTTTGAGCATCACTATCTTGTTTCAGAGCAATATAAATAGCTACTAAACCCAGTGCTATTGAGACTGCACTAGACATAATTGAAAAATTCGCTTCGATTCCTTTGTAATCAGCAAACCATAATGAAAGTATAAGGATAATAATGCCTATTAAGATACCCATTAGCCATTTCCAATCTTTATCCGTCCAATTTCTTTCGCCCATTTCATTTTACCTTCCTTAACTAGAAATATAAAACATATATATACATTTTTTCCTATAAAAAATAATATCACAAAATAAATAGCACCGCATCTCATACAAGTTCTCTAACTCTAGCCTCCCTTTATTTAAAATTCTATATAGCTTTAATTGCATAAATTATTCTATCAAAAGTGGTATCTATGTGATTGTAAAAACCGACTCACCCGAATACGCCCTCAATTGCTCAATAGCTATCCCTTGTGCATGTTTCTCACTATCAATTAAAGACACTCCTCTAGACATAGAACTCCAAAACTCATATCCACAATCCTCCATCCACCTATAAACTTCCGTTGTATACAAACCATCTTTTCGTTTTATTATTTCTACTTTGTATAGTTTACTTGCTGAAAAATATTCCCTAACAACTTGTTCCATCATTTCATTCTCTCCTTAAAACTATTCCTTCAGTTACTATACAAAAAAGAAGCCAACTATCTATATAGATGGCTTACCCTGATTGATTATAGGGTTGAAATTTCTCACGCAATCCTTCTACTTCTTTTTCCTTCCCACTTTATCATTTTTTATTTCTAGAAATAATTAATTGCGCCAAAGTATCAATTGAAACAAAAGTCAGTAATACTTCTTTAAATATCACCTTTAAATCATTCCATATGCCCCAATTCACTATACCCACTTTCATAAATGCTTCAAAATTCACTAAAATGTATACACAAATTAATAAAATATATGCAATAACTCTCATTATATAAGGTTGAAAAGCTTTCAAAATAATATTATGCCCTACTTTTGCATTTAACAATTTATCAAGCAACTTACTTATTATACTTTGTCCTACATATGCAAACAAAGAAAATCCTATCACTAGAGATAAGTAAATAAGAGCCATTTTTGTATCTTTTGAAATACTACCTATTGTATAAAACAAATCAATACACATAGTAGGAAGTAATAAAAATACAAAAATACAACCTAGTACTATAAACAACAATTGGTAAAAATATGATATATATATAAATAACATTAATGGTAAGGTTAAAGCCTTAAAAATATAATTCAAAATCTTAATATGCAAAAATGATTGAATAATTAATATTGCCCCAAAAGGACACAAAAAGCCTCCTCCTACACAAATCATAATAACATTATATAAATTTAAATCACTATACGGAGCACTAGTAAGTACCCATATCCCCATTGATAATAATATAATTCCCAATACAATTAGCAATTTATTAAACTTGTTTTCCATATATAATATTTAATTCTCCTTTAGTTTCTATAAAATTATTAGAATTATTCTCTAGATTTAAATGCCTAACATTGGTGCAAGTCCCGAACCTTTTATTTTTCACTAACTTCATATTTATCTATATTCACACAGGCTCCAACTACTATTTTAAAGCCCTTACCACACCACCCTATTTTTCATATCTTCTCATAGCTTTTATCATTCAATTATACAACAAAATGAAAATACTGGATAATTCTATTCTAAATAAAGAAACCGCTACAACAAGCGGTTCTCATCCTTCTACCTCTATTCCCAGCTTATAAGCAAGCTCAAACAAAGCCTTATTTCTCTTCCTATAATAATCTGGCTGCGACATATTCAACACCCTACACATCTTTACCCAACTAGGCTTCTCTTTCCCTAGATAAGCTAACTCAATAAGTTGTTTTTCCCGTTCATCTAGCCTCTCTACGCCTTTTCTTATTTCTTGAATATAGTTAATTCGTTCTAAAACTGTTTTACTCATGCCGATCACCTTACCATCTTGTACACGCTCTATATCTCTTTCATCTATACTTGATAAAAATAGATGATACTTTTTCAAAGCTTGAAGCACATTCTTTTTTGTCTGCTCTTTGTTAAGAACAGGTAGGGCAATATCCAACATACTCTCACTCCTTCACCATTTTCAAAAATGTATCCAGCGGTATAACTACTAACCACGGTTTTCTATCCGCTTTTATTGCTAATGCATCTGGTTGTTCACGTTCATCCTCCAACCAGTTATATAACGTCTTGAATCCTTCTTTCCTCGCTTTTACTTCCCATTCAAGACCTAAACCCTTCACATCATTTGAATACCCGTCCATCGCACCAGAGAGCGGTACACGAGCACCGCCTATCAAACTAGCAAATTCTCTTTCTCGTCTCATTCCTTTATCTCTTTGACTTTTTCCCATTTATAAATCTCCATTTCTTTAAAAGGATTATTTCATTAAGTTCCAATATGCAATATTGCATATTCTGTACTTTCAATTTTCATACATGCAATAATTTATTTATAAAAATACAAAGTATTGGTAAGGGTGATTTTATATGAACAAGTTCAGAAAGAAGATAATTAAATCTTTACAAACATTTTGGGGATGCTTAGCATTCGGTGGATTAATGTTTGCTATCTTCTTAATTATGGATCTAACAGATACACCTTTAAATACATTAGGCTGGAGAGACTGGCTAGGTTCTGCAGTAGGTGCAGCCATTGTAGCTGTTGGAATATTTAGTTTAAATAAATTGGATTTAAAATAAATATTCCGTCAATACTATAGATACACCAGTCTCCAATTCCCCTGGAGATGAGCAGTTAGCTTTTGCTAGCTGCTCTTTTATTTGTAATCTTTCTAGACTTCTGTTACTTTCCACTTCCGAAAAACTCGTCTACCCACTTTTCAACTTTTACAACTTCTTGCCTTAATTGCTCTGCCAACTCTGCGATTTCAGCTTGAGCACCTTTCCCTTTTCGACGCTTATTGTAGAAATCTAAAAGCCCCCGTAAATTGACTGTTAATACTAGATTAGTTGTAGCTGCGTTTGGAAGTACGCTACGAGCATCCTCAGCAGGAATTCCTAATGTTCTAAGCAGATCATAATCACTTTGTAGTTTGTACATCATCTGATTGTAAGCTTTAACTACTTGTTCTCCTTTAGCTTTAACAGTTTCAGGCACTATATAATCAAACCCACCTATCTTATCATCACTTCCCATACGTACATATCTTTGAGACTGGACTGAGTAACTGAATCCTACACGGTGACGTGTTAACTGTGTAAGTAATGCTCTACTAACTCCTTCTACTGCGAAAGTATATGTTAGATGCTCCAGTGTGGAAGTATGCCCCGAACCCACAATATGTCTAATGAGCCGATCTACTTCTTTTCCACCTTTTCCATCAGTTGCTTTTCCCTTGAAATACTTCTCTCCCTCTAAATCTACGATCCTACTAGGTTTATTGGGCGAGTAGCACGTACGGATTGCCGATAAAGCTACCACTTGCCCATGGGTAGGATCAAAGCCTTTCTCTCCAATACCAGATACAAGGGACAAATAGTTTACAAACTTCTCAGATAATTGCGTATGTGCTAGTAGCTTTACATCCATATTTAAATTCTCCATTTCTTAATGAATTTGTAACCTTGTTAGACAAGTTTTTCATAATAAACCTTCAATTTTAGCTATCGCCTCAAATATAGGATAGATCTGTTGCGGGACCACTGCATTACCCAGGAATCTCAATCTATCTTCGTCCAATCTTGTGGCAGTCCCATCATCCATTCCACAAACTGCGGGTTTATTTTCTTCCCAATATGTTCTGGAAAGTGTTCTCCGATTGATCCCGGTAGTGTTTTCCCATGTTTCCCATTTGCTTCTGAAGGGCACAACTCTCGGATCGGTTTGTAATTTTGACTTGTTGTTGGAGTGGCCAACAATAAATGTCCGGTATCTTTGATGTGGCGCGCCGACACTGACAGCCGGAAATACGAACGTCCTTGTCGAGTAGTTTTCTTCTTCCAAGTCGGAGAGCACGGTGTCCAAACCCATTGTGATGTGTCCAGCAACATTTTCTCCAACAAACCAAGTGGGTCCGAGTTCTCTAATGAGTCGGAAGACTTCTGGCCATAACCATCTTTCGTCTTCTGCACCTCTTCGCTTCCCAACAAGACTTTCCCCCTGACAGGGATATCCTGCTGAAACAACTCCAATTGAATCAACGTCTACACCTCCATCTATTAATAATTGTTTCGTAAGTTTATATAAATCCGGGAAAATAGGAATGTTAGGATAGTTCTTTCTGAGTACTTTTTGATTGAACTCTTCTATTTCGCAAAAGGCTGCTGTTTCAATTCCAGCCCAATCCGCTGCCATGCTTATTCCTGCAATTCCAGAACATAGATCTAGAATTTTCATATCCTATTCCCCTTTGTTTTAAAATAGCGTTTTTGTTTAATTTATAAAATACAACCGCTTGTCCATTTCACTTTGCTCTATCATTGCATTTACTATTAGTAATACGAATTTTTCAGAGGTGATTTATATTGGACGAGTTTTTATCCTCCGCTGCATTAAATCCGGATTCAATTGGACCGACACTTCCACCTATGCAACCTTTTCATTTCCCTACAGGTCCCACTGGTTCAACTGGGGCTACGGGTAACACCGGACCTACCGGAAGTACTGGTCTCACCGGAGCAACAGGGCCTACAGGACCTACAGGACCTACTGGAAGTACTGGATTCACTGGTTCAACAGGATTTACTGGTGTAACTGGTCCCACCGGGAATACAGGGCCGACTGGATTCACTGGACCTCCTGGCAACACCGGACCCACTGGTATTACAGGACCCACCGGCATAACTGGGCCTACAGGACCTACAGGGCCTACAGGGCCGACCGGACCAAGCCTCTCTTTCACTCCCCTTGCACCAGAACCTGAATTTATAGAATTACCGGCAAATACAAATAACTTTCTAATCATGGAGGTCTTTGTCCCCATAGAAAATACTGGTGATAGGGTCCTGTTAAATGCAACAATCGGTACAAATATTAATGTTTCTATTGGGGGAGATCAAGATAGTTTCTTTAACTTAGATACCATTACCTATCAGTTATTCCGCGATAATATGTTGTTAACAGAGGCATTTGTATCCGGCAACTATGAATCCGGCAGTACTGGTGATTTTCTATATCCATTTAACTCCACATTTACTTGGGTAGACGCCCCTGGAGACCCGATATTACCAGTAAATCCGGTTCCCTATCGTATTGTTGCGAATATAGGTGGATTTAGTGAAACTGTAACATCAGTTCAAATCGGAAATCGTGGTTTTTCTGCTGTAAGATACCCGCCTGATCCAGTTTAATTAGAAATAAGAGTCAATATCTCATTATGAGAGTGTAAATATTAAAATCTCTACGTTTGGTCTTCCGAGCAGTTAGCTTTTGCTAGCTGCTCTTTTTCTACAAAATTCAAATTTGATTAATATCCGTTATCCTGTCTCTCAAAGTTTTCCGCATTCTTCTCCTTATACGAATTAATAACATCCTCATAAGTAAATCCGTACAAATAGCAAATACGAAAGAAGATGCCAAACGCTCGTCTTAAATGTCCCATTGCTGTGGTTAAATCTCTGTACTGACACCATGCCCTTTTTGCAGTCAACACATCTTGCATATACCATTCAAACAGCATATTCACATTGCTTGTATCTTTTCTCATAATGGATTGCATGCTGAATGATGGAATAAGTTCATGTCTCCATGTACATTTATCTAGTTCAATGACAATGTTCATGAGAAAGTGGAGACCATCAATTAACTCTTCTAATAGTCCATTCTTAGGAACTCCAAATCCTGTACTCCACATCTTAAACGCTCGGGTTTCATTCCATGCTTCGCCGATTTCCACCAGTAATGCACGAAACAACATATCCATTTTGTCATTTCCTTTATATCCAATTCGTTTATCCAGTTCTTTTTGCATTTCAAATAGTTCCGTAATATCAAAGTTTTGTTTCTTCTCTTCAGATGTAATTGTGTGTAACTGAATCATTATAAGTTCACTCCAAGTTTGTATTTTAGTAAGAATATAGTCACACCGATTAAAAGCCAGCTGACTAAAATGATTGCCATTTCCTTTTTAAAACTCACTCTTCTCCCTCCAACATTTCCACTAACTCCTCAAACGAGCATTCGAACAAATCTCGAAGCCCGTCCTTGGATTTATAAATACCTCTATCAATCAGTTGATCTATGATGTGTTGATGCAAAACTACCCCACCATGTCCTCGACACAAAATTGTAATTCCATACTTTTCACTGGAAAGTATTTTACTGGAGTATCTTTTTCATTAATTGCTACACAACCTAAAACACCCTCAAATTTGTTATCCTCAGTCTGAACAACTACTTTATATAGGACATCTTCTCGTTCACAAATGTCACCTAATTTAAACTCGTCCATTTTACGGTCCTTCTTATAAAACATTATGAAGCGCTCAAATTCTTCTAACTCTTTATCTGTTGCCTTTCGGAATGTACGTCCCTGATATTTTTTAAAGGAGCATCCATCTTCATAGAAACGATACTCACCAACTTTTAATCCCATAATTAAGTAATATTTGTCCTTAGTCTCCTCTCTTAAGACCCCATACCATTTCCCATTTAAGCTTTCCATTACAAACATTTCACCGCACTCTAAATTCAATGGCTTTTCATAATCTACAAACTCGTTTTCAAAAAAGAAATTCATACCGATCGCAGATGGTACAATACGCTGACTACTAATTCCCAAAACCTCATGTTTACCCTTTTTTAATGTGTGTGCAAAATAATCATTCTTTTCTTTAATCCAATTCGTTTTCATTCTTTCAATCGCTTCAAATCCTGTATATGTTTTCATTCTTTCTCCTTCGCTTTCTTTAGCATTTCTTCAATCCGTTTTCCCGTAGTATTTTTATAGTCTTCACATGACCATTCAGCGCTGTTTGTCGGAGATGGTGTAAATACCACTCCCCAACTACTAACGCTTGAAATATGGACATCAGGACGAATTACAGTAATAGTCATATCAATCTGTCTCCCCTTTAAAAAGGTAACTTTCTTTTTCGCTTATCTCTTGTATACTTAAACTCAATATGTCTGTATGTGTTGAACATACGAGATGTAATACGCTCATCGTAAGCTTTCATCACAGCTTCACCTGTTAGATTTGTTGTAATGATTGTTTTCTTTCCTTGTCTTCCATCAAAGACTTTAAACAGTACACGATTCACGAATGCAGTTGCCTTTGGATCAGCAGCATCCATATCTCCTAGTTCCGCACCTAAGTCATCGATAACCAATAAATCTGCACTAATTAATAAATTAACAATGCTATGCTCAGATTCCTCAGATTGCCCACTGAACGTAGAACGTATATAGTCAAATAGTTCTGATACAGAAACATAAAGAACAGTTCCTGCGCTATTCTCATTCATTTCATGAGCAATTGAATAGGCAAGATGACTTTTACCTGCACCTACTTTTCCAACTAGAATTAAATTAAACCTCACATCATTTAAATAATCCTCAAATGCTCGTTTTGCTAGAGTGAAATTTTTCTCATCCTCTTCACAATCAGATTTAAAAGTTGAGAACCTAGCAAGTTTAATTGTTTCATCTTTAATCAAGCTCTTATCGTAAAACATACTTTTACGTTTTCTCTGTTCCTTCTCATCTCGGAATACATTCATTTCAGCTTCTAGCTTTTGATTATCTTCTGCCAACTTACATACTGGGCAAACCACTTCATCATTTATCTTCATGAATCGAACAGTACGTTTACGTTCTTTTTTGCAAACCTCACATGTATCAGAAAGGAAGATCATCTTCTTCGAAAGGGTCTTTGCTATATCTGTTACCTTTACTAGAGCCATGTTTTCCTTCCACCTTTCCTTGTTGTAAATAGCCTTCAAACTTTGTACCAAATAACGTTTCTGGTCTTAGATACTTTGCTTGTTCAGTTCTTAGCCATTCTTTAGCTTTTGTATCAATCACAGTTTTGAAGTTATCCACAGTGAATCCTTCTACTAATCTAGTTTTAATCAATGTTTGTGTTTTCTTAGATGTTAAACGGTAACTACTACCACACACGTCGTTGAGATAGTTTACTATCTCGACTATATATTCTTTAATCTCTGATGTAGTCTCTGTGTTAGTCTCTGGTATTGGTTTACCCAAATTGGGTACATCCATTTGCCCATTTTGGGTAGACCGTCTACCCAAGTTGGGTACATCGTTTGTGGATTCTAACAAACGGAGTTTTTCATAATTAATGGAATACCATTTCGTCTTATCAAACTTAGCTCGATTATAATTACCTATAACAAGAAGCTGTTCATCTTCTAAATTCTTTACAATACGTCTAATGGTATTCTCACTCCAAAACGGAAATTGTTTAACCCATTCTGCCACACTGTTATATACCCAGTTTCTTTCATCATAAAAATGCTTAGATCTATTTAGCCAATAATGTATCTGTTGTAGAAAAATCGCCTCATTTAAACCAATTCTGCTTGCTAGTCCTGGAAGAACAAGTAATGGTTCCTCATGAATTAATAAATTACTCATCTCTTCACCTTCCTCATAACAACCTCATAGTAAAATCCACGGTCACGATCCATAACCAAGCATCCTTTAAACAGGTGAGGATTTTCATCATTTCTATGTTTAATTGTTTCTAATACCTTTCGAATAGGAAATAAATAATCAAACCCTTCATTCTCTAAACGACGACAGCGCTTAAGTAATTCAGATAACCTTTTATCACGTAAATACCGAGTACCTAAACTCCTATTTAGAGCTATTGGCATTGAACCATCTCTTACTATCGTTTTCATTTCGGTCACCCACCTATTGTGCTTGCTGTTGCTTTTCTTTCGCTTCGTTTAACCACGATGTTATTGTTTTTTGTAACTGAGATGCTTGTTGCACTGTCATTCCTTTGAAAGATTGAATTCCTAATGACTGTTTTACAGTATTTTTTGTTTCTTCAAATGGCATGTTATACACTTCTGATAACTCCCTAATTTGCACATGAATAGCTTTTATTCTTTGTTCATTTGCAACTTCTGATTGTCCAGCTTTCTCCTGTAATGGAACGTTATCTAATTGCTTAGCTGCTTGTTTTGGTTCATCATCTTGTGGAATATCTTCACCCGAATAGATATATAAACCTAATCCGTGTAGTGCAATGGCTTTTGCTAGACACCTTTGAATCGAGGTGTTTATTTGGAATGATGTAGGTTTTGCGATTGGTTTATTATAGTTATCCAATACAGGATGAATTTGCGAACGTGTGATGTTATTTACCGTTACTTCAACTTCTACAAAGTACCCAACTTCTGTTTTCATATAAGGTAATCCATCAAATCTAACAACTTGCCATGTGGCATCAGGATACTTCTTTAGAAGTTGATCTACAGCCCATGACCAACTTAGATAACTAAAACGTCCCTTCTTCTCAACATGTTTACTGACGTCAATAACTGCTAATTCTGCAAAGTAATTTTTAGTCTCATTCATCGAATTCTCACACTCTCACCTTGTTTTAATGAAATACCATCCCACTTCATACCATTCTTAATCGCTAATAATAGCGCTTTTTTATCTACCTTCGGATTCTGCGGAATCATGTATTCTGGTGGAATAATTGCATCCTCTGCAATATCTAAACTTGCTGGATTCTTTTGAATACCTACTGTTATCAATGCACCTTTAATACGTCTTTTATCCACAGCAATCATCTGATGATATAAATAATCCTTAATATTTTTACAGCTGTTCTCAAAAGACTTACGACGTTCAGCCAAGCGATTTTCTTCTCCTTTAATTACTTCAACTTGTGCTTCTATATTACGAATCAATAACGCTGCACCTTGTACTTTATCTTCAATTGCTTCACTGATTGATTGAAGTGTATCGTTAATTACCTCTGGATCTACCCCGTCTTCAATCATTTGCTGTAATTGATTGAAGTTACTTGTTAATTCGTAGAGTTTCATAGTTTTATAGCCTCCTAAAATGGCATACTGCCATACGGTTTATTCGTTAATACGGTAATCACATAATCTATATCTAACTTTCTACAGATATCTGCTTCCTTTGCGGATATAAGTTTCAAGCTACTTACAGCTTTTTCAACCTGCTTTTGTAGTAATTGATTTTCTATTGTCTCTTCCACGTAATCACCCCATGTGATATACTGACTTTGGATTTGTTTTTTAATGGAACCCACTGCCATGGGTTTCTTTTTATTTATACAAAACCTTTTGAATAACATCCTCTTTAATGCCAACCTCTCGCATACGCTCTACAACGTGCTGAACTCTATCATTTTCTTTCTTTTTAAATATCAATTCCTTTAATTGCTTATCACACTCTTTTGCCTTTTCTCCACATGCCTCATACTCTTTACAAGCCTCATAGAATTCTTTCGTTTTACCCTCTACGTTTTTCTTACTTGCAATACGAGTTAACAAAAATTGATTCTTTATGTAGTTCTCCTTCTTATTACGTAAAGATTTCGCTAACTCCGCATCCTCTGGTAACACTAAATTTTCAATTCCCACTAGATTCACCAGCCTTTTTAAAAAGAGCATTTAGACATACAAACCTATTCTCTATTAATCGACGCTGCTTTTTATTTGGCAATTTATATTGTGCTAGTAGTCTAAGATAATCAGATACTTTTACATTGTTGTAATCAATTGTAAACATCATTAATCCATCCTTTCCTCTGCCCATTCCACTAAAAATGCTTGTACTTGTTTTGCTGGGAAATACCATTTCTTACCCACTTTAAATTTTGGGAACCGTGGGTCAAAGAAGAACTGATCCTGAATTGTATTCCATGACATACATACACGTTTTTTTAGCTCCTTAGTATCCCAAAAGGCTAACTCAGCATCGTATTCTTTAACCTTCTTTTGAATTTCTTCCACACATAATTCCTTCACAACATTTTCATCAACTTGAACATTAAACATAATTATTCCCTCCTTATTTTTTAACCATTGATTCTGAGACGTTTATAAAGTGCAATTATTTTCTACAAAGAAATCCTGAGAACGCAATTTTGCGTTTTCTAAAAGCTTTTAAATCATCGGCCTCCAACCATTTATAAAATTCAATGCTTCCTCAAAATCCTTCTTCAAAATGTCGCGGTAACTATTCACATTGAATGCATCTTTCAAATTACGCCCTAGTAATCCGAATAGCTTGCGAGTAGAATCATGTACTTCACTATCTACATGACCGTTCTCCCATAAAAAATAGATTCGTTTTGCTTTCGTTTTTTCAATTACTCTTTGTTGTCCGTAGTCTACAGTTAATTGCTTTTCAACTACCTGCTCTAAAGAAGAAACTCTTTTATTTAAGTTACTAGTTCCTGTAGCTAGTAGTTCGATTTGACTAAATGTATCAGTAGGGAGAATTGACTGATTCTCAATGAATGCTCTCATTCTTTTAAATTCTTCAATAAACCTCACTTTAATTTTCATCGTTTCAATCGTGTTATAAGAAAACATTAATATTGTGAAAGCATCTTCTGTCATGTCGATTTTTTGTAAAGTTCGTCCTGTAACATCTTTATAAAAGCTAAGCCCAAAGTTGGACTCAGTAAATTCCCCTTCTCCTGCACTTTCCAACTTTTCCATCTGAACCTTAATGTCTCTTAAGACATGTTTATGTTGTTTTTTTAACACTTCAGCTACGGTTAAGCTATCTGTAACGACTTTATTATCTTTAATAAAAACCAGACTTTCTTGATCACCTTTTACAAACGATTCTTCTTTTTCATCTACTACCATTATTTGTTCTATCACTTTAAATCCTCCTCACACATGTCTAGTCCTAATAATTCAACAATCGCTTTCTTTTGTTTTTTCCCTTTTCTAGACCCTTTTAAAATGTCGGATAAATATGAAACTGATATTTTTAGCTCAGAAGCTAATACAGTTAGTGTTAAATCTCTTTCTAACAATACTTTTCTAACCTCAATTCCAAAACTCGAATACTTCATCTAGATGTTCACACCTTTCAAAATGCGAATATTTTCGCTGATTTATTGACCGTAATTAGTCTGTGTGCTAAATTATAATTATAAAAAGGTATACAAATACAAAACTAAACAGTTTCCTCAGTATTAGTTTTTAAAACTCAAATCAATTTTTATACTCTTTTTAGCTAACAAATTAGCTTACAACCTAATAATAATAGTCTACAAACTAATTGTCAATCGTTTTTTAGTCTACAGTCTATTTTGTTTCGTCTGTAAGTACGGAAGGTGATTAGAATGAGCTTAGTGAACACAATTAAAAATCTTTGTAAAAACCATGATACATCCATATCCGCATTAGAAAAGGACTTAGAATTCGGCAATGGGACCATAAGAAAATGGGATAAAGCATATCCCTCAGCCGATAGACTCCAAAAAGTAGCTGATCACTTTAATGTAACTACTGATTTCTTACTTGGAAGAACAAATCAAATGCATTTAACCACTAAAGATGAAAAAGATATCGAAAAAAGAATGGAAGAAATAAAAAGAGATCTTCAAGGTGAAGACGGATTAATGTTCTCTGGTGAGCCTATGAGCGAAGAAGCCGTAGAATCTTTATTAGATGCAATGGAGTACATCGTGAAACAAACTAAAGTAATCAATAAAAAATACGTTCCTAAGAAATATCGTAGTACTGACGATAACTGATGCGAGCTTAGGAGGGAAAACATTGAAATTCGTCATAAGAGATCTAGTCCAACAACTTTGCACAAAATACAACACGACAAACCCCTATGAGCTTGCAGATTACTTAAAAATAAATGTACTAACTTGGGATTTACACGAAGAAATAAACGGGTTTTATAAATATGAAAAAAGAAATCGTTTCATTGTTATTAATAATCATTTGTCTCCATCCATGCAAAGAACTGTTTGTGCACATGAATTAGGACATGCAATCCTACATACTCATGCAAACACACCTTTTCTGCGTAAGAATACATTCTTTTCAGTTGATAAATTAGAGATAGAAGCAAATACGTTTGCTGCGCTTTTGTTAATTGATAAAAAGACCATTCAACCTGGTGATACAAAAGCATGTATAGCATACAAAAATGACATTCCAGTTGAACTGTTAGAATTTTATAAGCCTTACTAAAGGAGGTAAGATATTTTGATTATTGATTTAAATGCTGAACGAGAAAAACGAAAGAAACGCACCATCAAACAAGAAAAATTTAAAAAGGTCCCTATCGTTGAAAAAATCCATGTTGTTGATGGTGAAATAATATATGAAGTTTCTGGTTATAAAGAGACTCCTGTGAAGTGGTTGGATGAGTAATCTAGCCACTTCACAATTATAAGGAAAGAGGGAATGTTATAATGGCTAGCTTCAGAAAATTCGGAGATGTTTGGGAATTCCGAGTAAGATTTAAAGACCCTTATACTCAAAAATACAAAGAGAAATCAAAACGTGGATTCAAGACAAAAAAAGAAGCACAACTTGCGGCTGCTGAAGAAGAAAAGAAATTATTAAACGGTTTAGAAGTTGAGATTACTCCTACTTCTTTAAAACATTACCTTAGAGACTGGTTAAAATTATTTAAGCAAGACAATGTAAGAAAAAACACCTTTATCTTGCATGAACGTAACATCGAAAAGCATATCATCCCCTACTTTCAAAACATGAACATAAAAGAACTCAAACCAATGATGTATCAAAAATTTATTAATTCCTTAACTGATCAGGGTTACAGTAAGCGAACTGTTCAAATTATCCATGGCACAATGAACAACGCTATGAAAAAAGCTGTTAGCTTAAAAAAAATCGAGAACAATCCTTGTGAAGAAGTAGTTATTTCAAATAAGAACAATAAAGAAAGAGAAGGGCTAAAATATATGCGAAGTGAAGACATTCCCCTTTTCTTAAAGACTTCTTATCAATACAACTATATTTATTACATCTTTTTCAAAGCGCTTCTGAATACAGGTATGCGTAAAGGTGAAGCTGCTGCTTTACAATGGAAAGACATAAATTTAAAAGAACATACTATTACTATTTCTAAAACATTGGATTTTACAGCTAAAACAAAAGAAGAATTATTCGGGGATACAAAAACATTTACTTCTAAACGTACTATCATGATTCCTAAATCATTAGTCGATGAACTGCTGGCACATAAAAAGTGGCAAAATGCTAATAAGCTTGTTTTACAAGATGCGTATGAGCATGAATTAGATTTAGTCTTTTCAAGAGTCGATGGAAAGTTCTTACCGAAGTCAACATTATTCAATGCATTCTCACGCATACTTAAGAAAGCAAATTTACCTAGATTAGAAATACATTCATTACGACACACCCACGCGGTTCTTTTATTAGAGTCTGGTGCCAGTATGAAATACATTCAAGATAGGCTAGGTCATAAGAGTATAGAAATTACTTCTAACGTTTACTCTCATATTAGCGACAAAATTAATAAAGATTCTATTTCGGGGTTTGAAGCTTATATGAATAATGTATTGGGGTAACTTTAATTTTTTTGTGGGTGTTTTGTGGGTGAATTACTCTTCTTTCAAATAAAAGTGTTTTACCCACAAAATAAAAAAACCCTCAACACGTTGTGTGTCAAGGGTTTGAGCCTCTTAGTAAAGAGACATATATTGGTCGCGTTCCCATTGGTGAACTTGTGTACGGAAGATATCCCACTCAATTTCCTTCGCTTCGATGAAGTGCTCAAGTAAATGGTCACCTAGTGCACCACATACTACTTCATTTGATTGTAATGTAACTAAAGCTTGCGCTAATGTTGCTGGTAAATCAACGATACCTGCTTCTTCGCGCTCTTCTTTTGTCATTACGTAGATGTTACGGTCTACTGCAGCTGGTGGAGTTAATTTGTTTTTAATTCCATCAAGACCTGCTGCTAATAATGTAGCCATTACTAAATATGGGTTTGCAGCTGGGTCAACACTACGTACTTCTACGCGTGTACTAATACCACGAGATGCAGGGATACGTACTAATGGGCTACGGTTTTGTGCAGACCATGCTACGTAACAAGGAGCTTCATATCCAGGTACTAAACGCTTGTAAGAGTTTACAGTTGGGTTTGCTACCGCTGTAAATGCTGGTGCGTGTTTTAAAATACCTGCGATGAAGTGACGAGCATCATCACTTAATTGTAAATCACCGTTTTGATCGAAGAATACGTTCTCACCATTTTTGAATAGTGATAAGTTACAGTGCATACCTGATCCGTTCACACCGTATAATGGTTTTGGCATAAACGTTGCATGTAAACCGTGTTTACGAGCAATTGTTTTTACAACAAGTTTGAATGTTTGAATGTCATCACATGAGCGAATTGCATTTGCATATTTGAAATCAATTTCGTGTTGCCCTGGAGCAACCTCATGGTGAGACGCTTCAATTTCAAAGCCCATTTCTTCAAGTTCAAGAACGATATCACGACGACAGTTTTCCCCTAGATCCATCGGCGCAAGGTCGAAGTATCCACCGTTATCGTTTAATTCTAATGTCGGATTTCCTTTTTCATCTACTTTGAATAGGAAGAATTCTGGCTCTGGTCCAAGATTGAAATCTGAGAATCCTAAAGCTTCCATCTCTTTTAATACACGTTTCAAGTTGTTACGTGGATCTCCTTCAAATGGAGTGCCATCTGCATTGTAAATATCACAGATTAATCGAGCTACTTTACCTTTTTCAGCTGTCCAAGGGAAGATAACCCAAGTATCTAAATCTGGATATAAGTACATATCAGATTCTTCAATACGTACGAAACCTTCAATAGAAGATCCATCAAACATCATTTTGTTATCAAGAGCCTTTGTTAATTGGCTCACTGGAATTTCTACGTTCTTAATTACTCCTAAAAGATCCGTAAATTGTAAGCGGATATACTTTACATTCTCTTCTTTCGCCAAACGGAAAATATCTTCTCTTGTGTATCTAGCCATTATAAATTCCTCCTTAGTCCCTCTAAACACCTTCAGAATCAGTTGTCTTTAGTGAAAAAACCTTGAAATGTCACCTTGTCGCAATGAAGTTCGATTAAATCTACCTGTATGTTGTAGTTCGTCTCGAAGTATTTTGCGAAGCTCAGTTTTTGAAATTTCCTTCGTTTCTTCTTTTACTTTCACTGCTTCTGTTTGATTTTCTTTCATTAGTAACACTTGTTTAATACCAGCCATATTCAAGCCTTGATCTAATAAATCTTTAATCTCTAACAACTTATCTACATCGTTAAATGAAAATAACCTACGATTCCCCTTTGTACGGGTTGGAGAAACAAGATTATGCTCTTCATAGTAGCGAATTTGACGTGCAGATAATTGTGTTAAATCCATAACAATACTAATAGGAAACAGCGGAGCAGAACGTCTATCTTCTTTCATTGTTTCAGTTCCTCCTTCGCCTTAACTGCTTCTCATTTTATACCATGTTATGTTTAGTGTCAATAGATGTTAGCTTTTCTTACATGATTTTTTTATAAATTTTTTCATTCTTTTTTCTAATGAAATAAATCATTACTTCCATGCGAAAAAAGCTGTCGAACTCGACAGCTTCCCCTTAAGAAATTGTTAATAATTCTTTTTCAATTAATGCATCAATTGCAGAACAAATCGCAATCTTCACATGCGAATAAGTTAGCCCACCTTGTACGTAAGCAACATAAGGCGGACGAATTGGACCATCAGCTGACAATTCAATACTTGCACCTTGAATAAACGTTCCCGCAGCCATAATTACATCATCTTCATACCCCGGCATATAGTTGGCATATGGAGTAAAGTGAGAATTAATCGGAGATGCATATTGAATCGCTTGGCAGAATGCAATCATACGATCTTTATCATCAAATTGAACAGACTGAATTAAATCTGTTCTTGGCGCATTCCATGCTGGTGATGTATTCATTCCTAACTTTTCTAAAAATGCAGCCGTAAAAATCGCACCCTTTAGCGCTTGTCCCGCTACATGTGGTGCTAAGAAGAACCCTTGATACATTTCTTGTAGACTGTATAAAGATGCCCCTGCTTCCGCACCAATTCCTGGAGATGTCAAACGATATGCACACGCCTCAACATACTGTTCTTTACCAACAATGTAACCACCTGTTTTAACAATTCCACCACCTGGATTTTTAATAAGCGAACCTGCCATTAAATCTGCACCAACATGACATGGCTCTTGCTCTTCAATAAACTCGCCATAACAGTTATCTACAAATACAACAACATCCGGTTTAATTTCTTTGACAAACTCTATCATCTCTTTAATTTGAGAAATAGTAAATGATGGACGAGTAGCATAACCTTTCGAGCGCTGAATACCAATCATCTTCGTATTACTATGAATAGCAGCTGCAACAGCTCCAAAATCAACAAACCCCTCTTCAGTAAGCGGAACTGCATTATAACCAATATTATATTCTTTGAATGATCCTACACCTTTTCCGCGTACACCAACAATTTCCTCTAACGTATCATACGGCTTACCCGTGATGTACAATAACTCATCTCCTGGACGTAAAATACCGAATAGCGCTGTTGAAATTGCGTGAGTACCTGAAATAATTTGCGGACGAACAAGACCAGCTTCCGATCCAAATACATCCGCATACACTTTCTCTAACGTATCACGACCAATATCGTCATAACCGTAACCTGTCGTCGGAATAAAATGTGAATCGCTAATTTTATGTTTACGAAAACTTTCTAACACACGAAACTGATTACTTTCAATTACTTCATCCGCACGTTTATGTACTTCTGTAATTTGGCTCTCTACTTCTTTTACGATTGGAGCAATTTTTTCTCCATTTTTCAAACGATCAAACATTTTTATTTTCTCCTTCTTCCACTAAAAATCTCTTTAATTGTGCATTAAGCGATGAATGAGCAAAAATATACCCCGCGCAATCATATACAAATTTATCTTCCAAAAACTCCATTTTTGTTAATAGCGTCTCCGTCTTTAATAGAGTTAATAACTTACCTTCACTCGGAGGAATTTCCACTTGATACCGATTCATTTCTTCCTTCATTTTCGTTTCTATCGCTTCTTTTATATGTAATAGATCATTTTCTTCAAAAGCACTAGTCATTAAGAAGTCATTTTTCGGAAACGGAATAAAGTTTTGATGCAATTCATCTTTTTTATTATATAACGTAATAATAGGAATATGATTGATTTCGAGTTCTGACAATAATTGTTTTACTGTTTTCTCATGCCCTATATAATTAGGATCTGCAGCATCCACAACATGTAAAATAACATCCGCTTCACCCGCTTCTTCTAATGTCGAACGAAAAGCAGCAATTAATGACGTAGGTAAATCTTGTATAAAACCAACTGTATCAGTTAGTAATACTGTATAACCAGAGGGTAACGGCATCTTCCTTGTTGTCGGGTCTAGCGTTGCAAACAACAAGTTTTCTTCAAAGGTATCAGCTTCCGTTAATCTATTAAACAGCGTAGATTTTCCCGCATTTGTATATCCTATTAACGAAACTTGAAAAACTTTATTATCTTTTCTTCTCTCACGATATCTTTTTCGATGTTCCACAACAACTGCAAGTTGTTTCTTTATTTCATCAATCCGTGATCGAATATGACGACGATCCGTCTCAAGTTTCGTTTCACCCGGCCCTCTCGTTCCAATACCACCACCAAGACGTGATAAAGACAATCCTTGCCCCATAAGACGCGGCATTGTATATTGCAACTGAGCTAATTCTACTTGAAGCTTCCCTTCTCTCGACTTCGCACGTTGCGCAAAAATATCTAATATGAGTTGTGTTCGATCAATTACCCTCGCATCTAACACTGAGGATAAATTCCGAATTTGACTCGGCGTTAATTCGTTATTAAATACGATAACATCCGGTTCTAATTCTTCAGTTAACATTGTAAGCTCTTCTAATTTACCTTTACCTATATAAGTCGCTGGATGAAACTTCGGTCGTTTTTGCGTTGTAGACACTAACAACTCTGCTCGTGCAGTCTTCGCTAGTGATGCAAGCTCTTTCATGGAATGCATAAACTTTTCATCATCATCTTGCGGCAATTGACAGCCCACTAATATGACTTTTTCTTTTTCTTCCATCAAATATGTTCACTCATCCTTTTCGAAATTTAAACCTTCTAATATAATAGCAGAGGAAGCACATTTCATCTAGTTAGCGGGGGAGAAAATTCATGGCATGGGAGATTTTTAGCATCATAGGCACAATCGCTTTCGCATTAAGCGGAGCCATCGTTGCAATGGAAGAGGATTATGATATTTTCGGGGTATATATTTTAGGAATGGCAACCGCATTTGGGGGAGGTGCCCTTCGTAATTTATTAATCGGTTATCCGATTGTCGCGTTTTGGCAACAAGACATGTTATTCCAAATCGCACTTTTATCAATGACAATTATTTTTCTTTTTCCAAATAAATTAATTAGACACTGGAAAAAGTGGGAAAATATCACTGATGCTATTGGCTTATCAGCATTTGCCGTACAAGGGGCATTATACGCTCAAAAATTAAATTTACCAATTAGCGCTACAATCGTAGCAGCCGTTTTAACTGGTATTGGCGGCGGTATTATCCGCGATCTTTTAGCCCGTAGAAAACCTCTCGTTCTTCGAGCTGATGTATATGCTTTTTGGACGATTCTGGCAGGTTTCTTAATTGGCGCTCACATTATTGTTAGCGATTGGGCTCTATACACCTTATTCATTTTAATTGTTTGCTTCCGCATGATTTCTATTCATTACAAATGGCATTTACCGCATAGACGCATCGACACAAACGAACGTTCAATGCATAAATAGCAATCCAACCTCTTTACAGATTGTAAAGAGGTTTTTCTTTTCTAATGAGTTTTTCTTTACATAATGTTTATACTAATTCTCAAAGCGAGGTGAACACAAATGACAAACCATGTGAATAAAGGGGCTCAAAAAAGCTCAGTAGGTCAAATTGGACATGATCCTAATTCTGCACACGAAAAAAGCGCTAAAATGGAACGTTTCCATAAATCTTATCAAGAAAAAGCAAAAAAATAATAAAAGCACTTATACAGAAAAAACAGACGCACAGTTTACGTACTGTGCGTCTCCTCTTCAAGCATCAAATCACTACTTGATATTCCAATCAAATCATATTTATCGTACGCATCCTCTTGCAACAACCGCATGGCTTGTGTACGAATCGATTTTTCAACAATATTCCGGACATATCGTCCATTACTAAACGATGTAATTTGCGACGAATACTTTACAGCATGTAGATGATCTCTAAATTTCCATTCAGCCTCTTTCGATAACTGATATTCACGTTCTTCATACATCCTCTTCCCTATTTCTAACAGTTGATTTACTGAGTAATCCGCAAACTCAATTATAAATGGAAAACGGGATTGCAGTCCTGGATTCAATGAAAGAAAATGATTCATTTCTCTTGAATAACCGGCTAAAATCAATACAAACCCGTGTTGTTTATCTTCCATATGTTTTACGAGCGTATCAATTGCTTCTTTTCCAAAATCTTTTTCTCCTCCTCGGGCTAATGAATATGCCTCATCAATAAACAAAATCCCTCCCATCGCTTTTTTTATTAAATCTCTTGTCTTTTGAGCTGTATGACCGATGTACTCTCCTACAAGATCCGCACGTTCAGCTTCAACTAAGTGCCCTTTTGATAGAATATTCATCTCAAATAACAGTTTCCCTATCATTCTAGCAACAGTTGTCTTCCCTGTACCTGGATTCCCTTTAAATAACATATGAAGTACTTGTTTCTCAGACTTCAATCCTATTTCTTGTCTTTTTTTATTCACATAAATCCAAGCGTATATTTCTTTTATTATCTTCTTTATATCATCCATCCCAACGAGCTTTCCCATCTCTTCTTCAATTCTTTGCAGCATCTCATGTTTCGTAGTAGTTTCACTTGAAATTTCTGTTTTATTTTCTGCGGCCGGTAAAGAAATTTTTTTTCGATGATTTAACACAATGTTAATTTGATTATTATTTTTCTTTCGCATCGATTGTTCCATACAATCACCTCATTTTATCCACTCACCAAATATTATTATTCTCGTCTCCCTTGCAAATGACTATTTTCAGAAAAGTTTGCTATAATATAAGAAATAATGAAGGTGGTGGGACTATGGAGACAACGGAATTCCATGATACAATACAAGCCTTTTCTATTTTTTTATTGAATAAAGGCCGAAAACCTTCAACCATTAAACGTTATGTTTATGACATTGAAGATTTCGGACATTGGTTAGAAAAAAACAAAAAGCTCCCTTCCAGTAATATATGGGCTACACTTTGTACAAAAGACTACGAAGATTACTTTTCCGACTTAAAAAAGAATCGACATTACTCAGAGAAAACGATGCACCGTGTATTTATTGTATTAAATAGAATGCATCACTTTCTAAACATCCCTAACCCATTAAAGAACATGGAAATTTCTATTCAACCAGACCGCACACTCCGGAATGAAGATTTCATTTCATCTGATGAAGAAAAAAGATTAAAACATATAGTCACTTCATTAGAAGGACTTTCAGAAAAACAACGTCCTGTACGCCCTTTATTGATGGATCGTAATATCGCTATTTTAAATTTACTAATTGACTACGGATTATCCTTACAGGAACTTACAGCATTAACTATGAATCACGTCCACTTTGAAACGAATACATTATCTATCCCAGCAACCGCAGGGGTAGAAAGAACAATTACATTAACTAACGAAGACAAAAAACAACTGTATACTTATTACAAAAGCATCCCAGAGCCCGTTCGTCCAAAATACCATAGTAATGATCCATTATTTATTGCATTTGATTTTAATCGCGGAACATACAGATGGGTATACGAAAATGATGCACCAAAGGGATTAACAGAAATCGCTATCCAAAAAATGATTCGCCTTGAAGTATCTAGAGCTAATTTACGAAAAGGAATCTCAGGACAACATTTTCGTAACACCTATATTTTAAACTTAATAAAAAAAGAAACCCCCGAGTCAGAAATTATAAAACTAGCTGGTTTCAAATCCAAAGTTTCACTCAAACGATATTATCAATACGCAGAAAATAGAAAAAACGCCTTATCCTAAGGCGTTTTTTCTATTTTTTCTTTAAACAAACGATTTTACTATGACCATTTAACTAATTTTTGCATCTACTATGATGAGTTTCGTTCATATCCTCATGAGAAAGGAGAGATTTAATGTCTCATTTTAACGACAGTCAGAACAAATTCTCCAAACCATGCTTTCCAAGTAGCGCTGGACGAATCCCAAACACTCCATCAATCCCAGTTACTAAGGCACAACTTAGAACATTCCGTGCAATCATTATTGATTTAACAAAAATCATTCCAAAACTTTTCGCAAATCCATCTCCTCAAAATATTGAAGATCTAATTGATACATTGAACCTACTAAGTAAATTTATCTGTTCACTAGACGCTACTTCCTCCCTGAAAGCACAAGGGTTAGCTATTATTAAAAACTTAATAACTATATTAAAAAATCCAACTTTCGTAGCAAGCGCGGTATTCATCGAGCTTCAAAATCTAATTAATTATTTACTATACATTACAAAATTATTCCGAATCGACCCTTGCACACTTCAAGAGCTTCTTAAATTAATAGCAGCATTACAAACTGCTCTAGTTAATTCTGCTTCATTCATTCAAGGACCTACTGGACCTACTGGGCCAGCAGGTGCTACTGGCGCTACCGGTGCCACTGGACCTCGAGGTAACACGGGCGCTACTGGCGCTACCGGACCTCGAGGTAACACGGGCGCTACTGGTGCTACC